>NZ_JAPJEA010000009.1:0-17691 GCF_030737935.1 Alishewanella sp. SMS8 | reverse complement strand
ACGGGTGCAGTAGAATTACCAGAAGGCGTAGAAATGGTTATGCCTGGCGACAACCTGAAGTTTGTTGTTGAACTGATCTGCCCAATCGCGATGGACGAAGGTTTACGCTTCGCTATCCGTGAAGGCGGCCGCACAGTAGGTGCTGGCGTAGTATCAAAAATCATTGCTTAATTAGCACTGATGTAAAGAAGGCCCTAAGGGGCCTTTTTTTATGCTTAAAATATATGCAAAGGCAACAATTCAAACACTTGTTTGAAAATCTTGGCTGTGCGATGCTAGAGGCCATTTGTTTAGTAATTAAGGTGATAGTATGAGTCAGTATCAAGCCCCTGTAGACGACATAAGTTTTAATCTGTTCGACGTTTGGCAATTAGACCAGTACTGGCAGCAGCAACCTCAATTACAAGAATTAATAGAAGCCGATACAGCAAAAGCCATCTTAGAAGAGGCCGCAAAAATTTGTGAGCAACAACTTGCTCCCTATAGCCAAATAGCAGATGCGGTAGGTGCACAACTCGCCGATGGTAAAGTCAGTTTGCCCGAGCATTATTACACAGCTTATCAAAGTTTATCCGAGGGTGGCTGGACTGGCCTCAGTGGTGATGCTGAATTTGGTGGAATGGGCATGCCAAAATCGCTTTCTATGATGGTTGATGAAATGCTTTGTAGTGCGGATATCGCTTTTTCGTTATATCCAGGTTTAACCGCCGGCGCCTGCGTTACCCTGTTACAGCATGCCGATGAGCAAATGAAAGCCTGTTACTTACCAAAATTATACAGCGGTGAATGGTCTGGCACGATGTGTTTGACCGAGGCTCATGCGGGTTCAGACCTAGGCATTATGCGTACAACTGCAAAACCCGATACAGATGGCAGTTACTTAATTTCGGGTAGCAAAATTTTTATCACTGCTGGTGAGCATGATCTGACATCAAATATCGTTCATTTAGTGTTAGCTAAGTTGCCAGATGCACCTGCTGGAAGTCGAGGCATTTCTTTATTTCTAGTACCAAAATTTATTGTGACAGAAAACGGTGACTTAGCAGAGCGTAATGCCGTCAATGTTGGCTCTATCGAACATAAGATGGGTATTAATGGTTCGGCTACTTGTGTGCTTAACTTTGATGGTGCGCGCGGTTATTTAATCGGCGAGCCGCATCGTGGTCTAGCGTGTATGTTTACCATGATGAATTACGAGCGTTTGTCGATGGGCAGCCAAGGGCTAGGAGCTGCCGAGCGGGCATATCAAAATGCGTTAGCTTATGCCAAAGATCGCTTACAAGGAAGAACCGGTAAAACGGATCCTAATAAAGCGGATGCCATTTTGGGTCATGCTGATGTTAGGCGAATGCTACTTAACATTAAAGCAATGAATGAGGCCGGTCGCACTTTCGCTACTTGGGTGGCAAATTTGCTGGATCGTGCAAAATACGACGGTTGTGCCCAATCAGCACAGCGAGCTAATTTACTGACACCGATCACCAAAGCCTTTATGACCGATCGAGGGTTAGATGCATGTATTACGGCCCAGCAAGTATTCGGTGGTCATGGTTATGTAAAAGAGTGGGGCATGGAGCAGTTAGTGCGTGATGTACGAATTGCCCAGATCTATGAAGGAACCAATGGTATTCAAGCGGCTGACTTCATGTTGCGAAAAGTCGCATCAGATCAAGCTGCCGTGTTACTTGCCTTATTAAAAGATATTCAACTCGAGCTAAAAGCGCATCCTACGTCGATAAGTGTTGTTGTCGAAAAGCGCATAACGCAATTAATTGACGTCAGTCATTCATTATTGGCGCAAGAACAAAACGTGCTCAGTATGAATGCTTGTGATTACTTAGATGCAGTGGGCTATGTACTCTATGCTTATATGTGGCAAAGAAATCTCATGGCGTTAAACCCTGCTAAACACAGTGCTGATTTCGTGGCGGCTAAAACTCAAACAGCCATGTGGTATACACAAAAAGTGTTGCCAAAGGTTGATGGTTTATTTAGCAGTTTGCAAAGCGATGGGTCAGCGATGTTTGCGCTTACTGAAGATCAATTTTAACGCATAGCTTGCTATTAAGCCTCAAGGTAGACGTTGCAACAAAGTACAATTAGCGTCTGCTTTGAGGTTGGCTGTTGGAATAATAAACAGCACTTGCATTATCAATTGTTCTGTATATAATATGCGGCCAGTCGATTCATATCTGGCTGATACAAGCTACATTGCAACCTCTAAAGTGAGTATGCGTAGTTTGTACTATAAGCCCCCGATTGGGGGGCAACTGGTAACTTGGTGCATAAGCAAACCCTTTATGGGCATTTGTTTATGTTTATTTTTGCTCTTTTTGCTCTTTGAGGCTTTGATACATGAGTAATCAAAGGATTCGCATCCGTCTGAAAGCGTTCGATCACCGTTTGATCGATCAGTCAACTATGGAAATCGTTGACACAGCAAAACGTACCGGCGCACAGGTTCGTGGTCCAATTCCACTACCAACTCGTCAGGAACGTTTCACTGTTCTGATTTCTCCTCACGTCAATAAAGATGCGCGTGACCAGTACGAAATCCGTACGCACAAGCGTTTAATCGACATCGTGGAACCAACTGAAAAAACAGTTGATGCGCTGATGCGTTTAGATCTGCCTGCTGGCGTTGACGTTCAAATCAGCCTGGGCTAATCAGACAGGTTTTTAGAGAGGTTTAGGAAATGGCTATCGGTCTAATCGGTCGTAAAGTGGGCATGACACGCATCTTCACTGAAGATGGTGTATCTATCCCAGTAACCGTAATCGAAGCAACACCAAACCGCGTTACTGCTGTTAAAACGCAAGACGTTGAAGGCTATAGCGCGTTGCAAGTGACTACTGGTACTGTTAAGGCAAGCCGCCTGAGCAAGCCAGAAGCAGGTCATTTTGCAAAAGTGGGTGTAGAAGCGGGTCGTGGTCTGTGGGAATTCCGCCTACAAGACAACGAAGGCGCCGACATCACTGTTGGTAGCGAGATTACTGTTGATATTTTCGCAGATACAAAGAAAGTTGATGTCGCTGGCACATCAAAAGGTAAGGGTTTCCAAGGTGCTGTTAAGCGCTGGAATTTCCGTACTCAGGATGCTACTCACGGTAACTCTTTATCACACCGTGCACCGGGTTCAATTGGTCAAAACCAATCACCAGGTAAAGTATTCAAAGGTAAGAAAATGGCTGGCCACATGGGCGCTGAACGGGTAACTGTACAGTCTCTTGAAGTGGTTCGTGTTGATGCGGAACGTAACATTCTGTTAGTAAAAGGCGCAGTGCCTGGTGCTATCGGCGGTGACGTTATCGTTAAACCAGCTGTTAAAAGCTAACGTCTAGGAGATAAGTGATGGAATTAGCATTACGAGACGCTCAAGGCGCTCTTGAAGTTTCCGAAGCTACCTTTGGACGTGAGTTTAACGAAGCTCTGGTACATCAGGTAGTAGTTGCTTTTGCAGCTGGTGCCCGTCAGGGTACTCGTGCTCAATTGACACGTTCAGAAGTACGTGGTGGCGGCAAGAAGCCATGGCGTCAAAAAGGTACTGGCCGCGCGCGTGCTGGTACAATCCGCAGTCCAATTTGGCGTGGCGGTGGTGTGACTTTTGCGGCTAAGCCACAAGATCACAGCCAAAAAGTTAACCGTAAAATGTATCGCGGTGCAATTCAAAGCATTCTGTCTGAATTAGTTCGTCAGGAGCGCTTAATTGTTGTTGAGAGTTTTGGCGTTGATTCACCAAAGACAAAAGACTTGACTGCAAAGCTGAAAGCGATGGATTTAAAAGACGTTCTGATCGTAACTAACGAAGTAGACGAGAACTTGTTCTTATCTGCACGCAACTTATACAAAGTTGACGTTCGTGACGTACACGGTATCGACCCGGTCAGCTTAATCGCATTCGACAAAGTGTTAATGACTGCTGCTGCAGTTAAACAACTTGAGGAGCTTTTAGCATGATCCGCGAAGAACGTTTACTAAAAGTGATTCTGGCTCCGCACGTTTCTGAAAAGAGTACTACTGCGGCAGAAAAACACAACACTATCGTTTTTAAAGTAGCCACTACTTCTACAAAAGCTGATATTAAAGCTGCTGTAGAAAAACTGTTTGAAACAGAAGTAGTAGGTGTTCGTACTGTTAACGTTAAGGGTAAGGCCAAGCGCACTGGTGCGCGTATGGGCAAACGTAGCGATTGGAAAAAAGCTTACGTTACTCTTAAAGAAGGCAGCGAAATCGATTTTGTTGGCGGCGCTGAGTAAGAAGAGGAGTTAGGAAATGGCACTTGTAAAGTGTAAACCTACGTCACCAGGTCGTCGCCACGTTTTAAAAGTGGTTAACCCTGACCTGCACAAAGGCAAGCCTTACGCGCCTTTGTTAGAGAAGAAAGTTAAGACGGGTGGTCGTAACAGCAACGGTCGTATCACTACTCGCCATATCGGTGGTGGTCATAAGCAACACTATCGTGTTGTTGATTTTAAACGCATGAAAGACGGTATTCCGGGCAAAGTAGAGCGTTTAGAATACGATCCAAACCGTACTGCAAACATCGCATTAGTGTTGTATGCAGACGGCGAACGTCGTTACATTCTTGCCCCTAAAGGCATGAAAGCGGGTGACGCAGTTATCTCTGGTGTTGATGCACCAATCAAAGCAGGTAACACGCTGCCACTGCGCAACATCCCAGTTGGTCAAGTAGTACACAACATCGAAATGAAACCAGGTAAAGGCGGTCAGCTGGCTCGTTCAGCAGGCGCATTCGTTCAGATCCTGGCTCGTGATGGTGAGTATGTTACCCTGCGTCTGCGTAGCGGCGAAGTACGTAAAGTATTAGCAGATTGTCGCGCGACTATCGGTGAGATCGGTAATGCTGAGCACATGTTACGTCAATACGGTAAAGCTGGTGCAATGCGCTGGCGCGGCATCCGCCCAACCGTACGTGGTGTAGTAATGAACCCAGTCGATCACCCACACGGTGGTGGTGAAGGTAAAACCTCAGGTGGTCGTCATCCAGTGACTCCATGGGGCGTACCGACTAAAGGTTACAAGACTCGTTCAAACAAGCGTACTGATAAACTTATCGTACGTCGTCGTGATAAATAATTTGTGAGGAATTGCCATGCCACGTTCTCTCAAGAAAGGTCCATTTATTGACCTTCACTTGCTGAAGAAGGTAGAGAAAGCGTTGGAAAGCGGAGACAAGAAGCCTATAAAGACTTGGAGCCGTCGTTCAATGATCATACCTGATATGATCGGTTTGACCATCGCTGTCCATAATGGTCGTCAACATGTACCAGTATTTGTCTCAGAAGAGATGATCGGTCACAAGTTAGGTGAATTTGCACCTACTCGTACCTATCGTGGTCATGCAGCCGACAAAAAGGCCAAGAAGCGCTAAGGGGTAAATGATGCAAGCATTAGCTAAACACAAATTTGCCCGTTCTTCTGCTCAAAAAACGCGTTTGGTCGCTGACCAAGTACGTGGATTGTCAGTTGAGAAGGCGTTGAATGTACTAACTTACAGCCCGAAGAAAGCTGCTGAGTTAGTCAAAAAGGTACTTTTATCAGCCATTGCCAACGCTGAGCACAATGAAGGCGCGGACATCGATACACTGAAAGTGAAGACCATCTTCGTTGATGAAGGTCCATCTATGAAGCGTATCAAACCACGCGCTAAAGGTCGTGCTGATCGTATCGTCAAGCGTACCAGCCACATCACTGTGGTCGTAGCTGATAACTAGGAGATAGAAATGGGACAGAAAGTACATCCTAATGGTATTCGCCTAGGTATCACTAAGCCATGGAGCTCTACCTGGTTCGCGAATACAAAAGATTTCCCGGATTTCCTGAACGGTGACTATAAAGTTCGTCAGTACCTGACAAAAGAACTGAAAGCAGCCTCAGTAAGCCGGATCGATATTGAACGCCCTGCGAAAAGCATCCGTGTGACTATTCACACTGCGCGTCCAGGCGTGATTATCGGTAAAAAAGGTGAAGACGTTGAGAAGATCCGTAAGCAAGTCGCTGCCATTGCTGGCGTGCCTGCTCAGATCAATATCTCTGAGATCCGTAAGCCAGAGCTAGATGCGAAATTAGTTGCTGATTCTATCAGTAGCCAGTTAGAGCGTCGTGTAATGTTCCGTCGTGCTATGAAGCGTGCGGTACAAAATGCTATGCGTATTGGTGCTAAAGGTATCAAGGTTCAAGTTAGCGGCCGTTTAGGCGGTGCTGAGATTGCTCGTGACGAGTGGTATCGTGAAGGTCGTGTACCTCTGCATACTCTTCGTGCAGACATTGACTACAATACTTCTGAAGCACTGACTACTTACGGTATCATTGGTGTCAAAGTGTGGATTTTCAAAGGCGAGATCCTAGGTGCTCTGCCTCTGCAAAATAACGCCAACAACGCCAACAATAACAACCAGCCTAAAGCGCCGAAAAAACCGGCTCGTAAGGCTAAGTAGGGGTATTGAGCGATGTTGCAACCAAAACGTACAAAATTTCGTAAAGTGCACAAAGGCCGTAACCGTGGTTTATCACAAGTTGGTGATAAAGTAAGTTTCGGTACATACGCACTGAAATCTGTAGAACGTGGTCAAATGACTTCACGTCAAATCGAATCTGCACGTCGTGCTATGACGCGGGCTGTTAAACGTGTTGGTAAAATCTGGATCCGTGTGTTCCCAGATAAGCCAATCACAGCTAAGCCGTTAGAAGTACGTATGGGTAGTGGTAAAGGTGCTGTTGAGTACTGGGTATGTCAGATTAAACCTGGCAAAGTTCTGTATGAAATGGACGGTGTGTCTGAAGAACTTGCGCGTCATGCTTTTGCATTGGCTGCTGCTAAGCTTCCATTCAAGACCACCTTCGTAACGCGGACGGTAATGTGATGAAAGCCAGCGAATTGAAAACAAAAAGTGTTGAAGAGTTAAATGCTGAATTATTAGGTCTGTTACGTGAGCAGTTCAACATGCGCATGCAAGCAGCTACTGGTCAGTTAGCTCAGACACACTTATTGAAGCAGGTGCGTCGTGATATCGCGCGCGTTAAGACTATCTTAACCGAGAAGGCAGGTGCGTAATGACTGAAACTAATACCCGTACACTGCAAGGTAAAGTAATCAGCGACAAGATGGATAAATCTATCACTGTTGCGATTGAACGTCAGGTGAAACACCCAATTTATGGTAAATTCATCAAGCGTACTACCAAACTGCACGTGCATGACGAAACTAATCAGTGTAAAGAAGGCGACGTAGTCACTATCCGTGAATGCCGTCCTTTGTCTAAGACTAAGTCTTGGACCCTGGTAGCTATCGTTGAATCTGCTTCTTAATAATTAAGAAGAAGAATAAAACGGCTCCTGTTGGAGCCGTTTTTGTTTGTAGCAACAGATCGGGTGAGTGGCGGTGTGTGTCTAGGCATACACCGAATTGTTTTTATTTTAAACTACCACTTTGCCATAACTGCTGTTATAATCACGCGCCCTTCCTCTGGGGAGGGGTTTTATTATCGTAAGCAGCGTAACCTGAGAAGGTTACATAGTAGAATAGCGGAGCACTAAGATGATCCAGATGCAATCTATGCTGGAAGTCGCAGACAACAGCGGCGCGCGCAGCGTAATGTGTATTAAGGTCTTAGGTGGTTCGCATCGCCGTTATGCTGCAATTGGTGACATCATCAAAGTTACTGTTAAGGAAGCAATTCCTCGCGGTAAAGTTAAAAAAGGTGATGTTCTGAATGCAGTGGTGGTGCGTACAGCTAAAGGCGTACGTCGTCAGGACGGGTCATTAATCCGTTTTGATCGCAATGCAGCGGTGTTATTAAACACTAAGCTGGAACCGATCGGTACCCGTATTTTCGGGCCTGTTACACGTGAACTTCGTGGCGATAAGTTTATGAAGATCGTGTCTCTGGCACCAGAAGTACTGTAAGGAGTCACCATGGCTAGCAAAATCCGTCGTGATGACGAGGTTATTGTTCTTACTGGTAAGGACAAGGGTAAACAAGGCAAAGTCACTAAAGTATTAGTTGGCGACAACCGTGTTTATGTTTCAGGCGTTAATCTGGTTAAGAAACACCAGAAGCCGGTTCCAGCTGTTAATCAGCCTGGCGGTATCGTCGAGAAAGAAGCCTCGATTCATGTTTCAAACGTAGCGATTGTTAACCCTAAAACGGGTAAAGCAGATCGTGTAGGTTTCCGTTTTGAAGATGGCAAGAAAGTGCGTTTCTTCAAATCGAATAACGAAGTAATTTAATGCTATTGGAGTAATACGATGGCGAAACTGCATGAAATTTATAAAGACACCGTAGTCCCAGAACTGTTCAAACAGTTTGGCTACTCCAGCGTCATGCAAGTCCCTCGGATTGTTAAAATCACACTCAATATGGGTGTGGGTGAAGCCGTAGCTGACAAAAAGATCCTTGATAACGCTGTAGCAGATTTAACTGCTATTGCTGGCCAGAAACCTCTGGTAACTAAGGCTCGTAAGTCAGTCGCTGGTTTCAAAATCCGTGAAGGCTACCCTATTGGCGCGAAAGTAACCCTGCGCGGCGAGCGTATGTGGGATTTCTTAGAACGTTTAGTTTCTATTGCTATCCCCCGTATCCGTGATTTTCGTGGTGTAAACCCGAAATCATTCGACGGTCGTGGTAATTACAGCATGGGTGTTCGTGAGCAAATCATTTTCCCTGAAATCGATTACGATAAAGTTGATGCAATCCGTGGTTTAGATATCACGATTACGACAACTGCTCGTACTGATGACGAAGGGCGTGCTTTACTTGCGGCGTTTAACTTCCCGTTCAAGAAATAAGGTGTAGGGTCATGGCAAAACAATCAATGAAAGCACGTGAAGCAAAGCGTGCACAACTGGTAGCCAAATTCGCTGCAAAACGTTTTGAACTTAAAGATCTGATTGCTAACACTTCAACTTCTGATGAAGATCGTTGGGCAGCGGTTCTTAAGTTACAAACGTTACCGCGTGATTCAAGCCCTGCACGTCAACGTAATCGTTGTCGTGTGACAGGTCGTCCACATGGTTATCTGCGTAAGTTCGGTATGAGCCGGATCAAAGTTCGCGAAGCGGCGATGCGCGGTGAAATTCCTGGCCTTCGTAAGGCTAGCTGGTAAGAATCACGGGAGTAACGAGCTATGAGTTTGCAAGATCCAGTAGCGGATATGTTTACTCGCATCCGTAACGGCCAGTCGGCCAATAAAGTTGCGGTTAAAATGCCTTCTTCTAAATTGAAGATTGCAATTGCGAAAGTTTTAAAAGACGAAGGTTACATCGGCGATTTCGCTGTGTCTGGTGATGTAAAACCAGAACTGGAAGTTACTTTAAAGTATTTCCAGGGCAAATCAGTTATTGAGACTATCGATCGTGTTAGTCGTCCAAGTTTGCGTATCTATAAGAAAAGCAACGAATTACCTAAGGTAATGGGCGGTTTAGGTGTGGCCATCGTGTCAACATCTAAAGGACTAATGACTGACCGTGCTGCGCGCAAGGTTGGTATCGGTGGCGAAATCATCGGCTACGTAGCGTAACGGAGGGGTTAATTTATGTCTCGTGTTGCTAAAGCCCCCGTCACTCTACCTGCAGGCGTTACTGTAACGCAAACAGGTCAAGTTGTGGCGCTTAAGGGCAAAAACGGCGAGTTAACACTGAATGTTAACCCTGCGGTTGAAATCGTTGTTGATGGCAATGTACTGCGTACAGAGCCTCGTCAAGGTTTCGAAAACGCTGACGCACAAGCAGGTACTGCTCGCGCATTATTGAACAACATGGTTACTGGTGTAAGCGAAGGCTTCAGCCAGAAACTTGAATTAGTCGGTGTTGGTTACCGTGCAAAAGCTGAAGGTAAGGTTTTAAACTTAAGCCTGGGCTTTTCTCACCCGGTCGTTTTCGAGGTGCCAGCTGGTATCACTATCGAAACACCAACACAAACTGAAGTTTGGGTCAAAGGTGCTGACAAGCAATTAGTTGGACAGGTATCTGCCAACATTCGTGCATACCGTAAACCAGAGCCTTACAAAGGCAAAGGTGTTCGTTATGCGAATGAAAACGTGCGTCGTAAAGAAGCTAAGAAAAAGTAAGGTAGGACGATGGATAAGAAACTTGCTCGTCTGCGTCGTGCCAAACGCACTCGCAGAAACATTATCGAACAAGGTGCGAATCGCCTGGTAGTACACCGTACTCCACGTCACATCTATGCTCAGCTGATTGCGCCAAATGCTGAAGTGATTGCTGCAGCTTCTACTTTAGAAGCTTCAATTAAAGAATCACTTTCGTACTCTGGTAACGTAGATGCTGCCAAAGCTGTAGGTAAAGCGATCGCCGAACGTGCAGTGGCTAAAGGCGTAACTGCATGTGCTTTTGACCGTAGCGGCTTCCAGTATCATGGTCGCGTGCAGGCGTTAGCAGACGCGGCGCGTGAAGCCGGTCTTCAGTTCTAGGAGTAGCTAATGGCTAACGAAGATTCTAAACAACAATCTGATTTACAAGAAAAGCTTGTTGCCGTTAACCGCGTGTCCAAAGTGGTAAAAGGTGGTCGTATTTTCAGCTTTACTGCATTGACAGTAGTTGGTGACGGCAACGGTCGCGTTGGTTTCGGTTATGGTAAAGCACGTGAAGTTCCAGCTGCTATTCAAAAAGCAATGGAAAAGGCACGTCGTAACATGACACAGGTTGAATTAAATGGTAACACTTTGCATCACCCAACACGTGGTGTGCACTCAGGTTCGAATGTTTACATGCAGCCTGCTGCAGAAGGTACTGGTCTAATCGCCGGCGGTGCAATGCGCGCCGTGTTGGAAGTAGCGGGTATCCAAAACATTCTTTCTAAGTGTTATGGTTCAACTAACCCAATTAACGTAGTACGCGCTACCATTAATGCCCTGTCTTCAGTGAAGTCACCGGCACAAGTGGCAGCAAAACGCGGTTTACGCGTTGACGATATTCTGGGGTAATTTGCCATGACGAAGAAAACAGTTAAAGTCACCCAAACTAAGTCTAGTATCGGTCGTTTACCGAATCACCGGGCTTCTTTAAAGGGTCTTGGTTTACGTCGTATTGGTCACACTGTCGAAGTTGAAGATACACCTTCAGTTCGCGGTATGATCAACGCCGTTTACTACATGGTTAAAGTGGAGGAGTAACAGATGTTATTAAACACTCTATCTCCAGCACCAGGTGCTAAGAAAGATAAACGCCGTGTAGGCCGTGGTATCGGTTCTGGCTTAGGTAAGACTGCTGGCCGTGGCCATAAAGGTCTTAAATCACGTTCTGGCGGCAGTGTTCGTCCAGGCTTCGAAGGCGGTCAAATGCCTTTGAAACAACGTTTACCTAAGTTCGGTTTTACTTCTCAGAAATCTTTGGTTTCTTCTGAAGTCCGTTTACACGAACTAGCTGCTGTTAATGGCGACGTAGTAGATTTAGCTTCTTTAATGGAAGCGAACATCATCTCTCGTACTGTTAAGTTCGCAAAAGTTGTACTGTCTGGTGAGATCACTCGTCCAGTAACAGTAAAAGGCTTACGCGTAACTAAAGGTGCGCGTGCAGCGATCGAAGCCGCCGGTGGTAAAGTCGAAGAATAATAAGGATAGTACGCGATGGCTAAACCAGGTTCGGACTCAAGAGCAGCAAAAGGCGGATTCAGCGAACTGAAATCTCGTCTGTTGTTTGTGCTCTTAGCCATAATCGTTTTTCGGTTAGGCTCATTTGTGCCAATTCCTGGAATTGACGCCACCGTGCTAGCTCAGTTATTCGAGCAACAAAAAGGTACCATCGTTGAAATGTTTAACATGTTCAGCGGTGGTGCTCTTGAGCGTGCGTCTGTATTTGCGCTAGGCATTATGCCTTATATCTCTGCCTCTATTATTGTTCAGTTATTAACGGTAATGCATCCGGCAATGGCTGAATTAAAGAAAGAAGGTGAAGCAGGTAAGCGTAAAATTAATCAGTACACGCGCTACGGTACTTTAGGTTTAGCGATACTACAGTCCATTGGTATAGCCACAGGCCTGCCAAATATGATGCCAGGGTTGGTCATTAACCCAGGCTTTGCATTTTACTTTACCGCGGTGATCAGCTTGGTTACCGGTACCATGTTCTTAATGTGGTTAGGTGAGCAAATTACAGAGCGCGGCATTGGTAATGGTATTTCGTTGCTAATTTTTACCGGTATTGTTGCTGGCTTCCCGTCTGCCATTGGTCAGACGATTGAGCAAGCGCGTCAGGGCGATTTGCACTTTTTACTATTAGTAGCTATTGGCGTGATTGTTGTTGCGATTACCTGGTTTGTGGTGTTCTTTGAACGCGGCCAGCGTCGTATCGTGGTTAACTACGCAAAGCGTCAGCAGGGCCGTCAGGTTTTTGCCGCGCAGAGCAGCCATTTACCGTTAAAGGTTAATATGGCCGGTGTTATTCCACCGATATTCGCGTCTAGCATTATTCTGTTCCCTGGTACAATTGCCAGTTGGTTCGGTACAGGTGAAGGTATGGTAGCCAATTTCTTACAGGAATTGTCGCTAACATTATCTCCAGGACAACCGCTGTATATGATGTTATACTCGGCGGCTATCATTTTCTTCTGTTTCTTTTATACTGCGTTGGTATTTAACCCACGTGATACAGCAGATAACTTGAAGAAATCTGGTGCTTTTATCCCTGGTATTCGTCCTGGCGAGCAGACATCAAAATACATTGATAAAGTAATGACACGTTTGACCCTAGCCGGCGCGTTGTACATTACCTTTATTTGTTTGGTTCCTGAGTTCATGATGGTAGCGTGGAACGTACAGTTCTACTTCGGCGGTACTTCTTTACTGATTATCGTTGTTGTTATCATGGATTTCATGGCACAGGTACAGACACATCTGATGTCACATCAGTATGATTCTGTGCTGAAAAAGGCAAATCTTAAAGGCATAGGCCGTTAAGATAGTTTGCGGAGTTAAGTTATGAAAGTACGAGCTTCCGTTAAGAAGATCTGCCGTAACTGCAAAGTGATCAAACGTAATAACGTAGTTCGCGTAATTTGCAGTGAGCCAAAGCATAAACAGCGCCAAGGCTAATAGCAGAAAAACGATAAGGCGGGCTGAACTTTAAGTTTAGCCCCTTTATTGTTTGCAATATAAGCGCCATTTGAGTATCCTTACGGGCTTTTCAAATTGGCACCTTTTAATTTCAGATAGGAGAACGTTAGTGGCCCGTATCGCTGGCATTAACATCCCCGATAATAAACATGCAGTGATCTCACTGACTTATGTTTATGGTATCGGTAAGACCCGCGCTAAATCAATTTTAGCGGCAGTGGGTATTGAAGAGAATACTAAGATCGCGTCTTTATCAGACTCGCAATTAGATACTCTACGTGACGAAGTTGCAAAGTATACCGTTGAAGGTGACTTGCGTCGTGAAATCACATTAAACATTAAGCGTTTAATGGACCTTGGTTGCTACCGTGGCTTACGTCACCGTCGTAGTCTGCCGGTCCGTGGTCAGCGCACTAAGACTAATGCGCGTACCCGCAAGGGCCCACGTAAAGCGATTAAGAAATAAGGTGATTCAACATGGCTAAAGCACCAGTTCGTACTCGTAAGCGGGTAAAAAAACAAGTTTCAGACGGTATGGCTCATATCCATGCTTCTTTCAACAACACCATCGTGACGATTACTGATCGTCAGGGCAATGCATTGTGTTGGGCAACAGCAGGCGGTTCAGGTTTCCGTGGTTCACGTAAATCTACTCCGTTCGCAGCTCAAGTAGCAGCAGAGCGTGCAGGTACAGCTGCACTGGAATATGGTCTGAAAAACCTTGAAGTGTTTGTGAATGGTCCAGGCCCAGGCCGCGAATCAGCGATTCGTGCTCTGAATGCCGCTGGTTACAAGATCACAAATATCACCGACGTGACGCCTATCCCACATAACGGATGTCGTCCACCTAAAAAACGTCGCGTGTAATTACAGCGCTTCACGGATTATTGGAGAAAGAAGATGGCAAGATATTTGGGTCCAAAGCTCAAACTAAGTCGTCGCGAAGGTACAGATCTGTTCCTGAAGAGCGGCGTAAGAGCAATCGATTCAAAGTGTAACTTAACTACAGCTCCTGGTCAGCACGGCGCACGTCGCGGTCGCTTATCAGACTACGGTTTACAGTTACGCGAGAAGCAAAAAGTACGTCGTATGTATGGCGTGCTTGAGAAGCAGTTCCGTAATTACTACAAAGAAGCTGCTCGTTTGAAAGGTAATACAGGTGAGAACCTGTTAGCGTTGTTAGAGTCACGCTTAGACAACGTAGTTTACCGTATGGGTCTGGCCAGCACACGTGCTGAAGCCCGTCAGCTTGTTAGCCACAAAGCTATTATGATTAATGGCCAAGTGTTAAACATTCCATCATACAAAGTATTACCTGAACAAGTTATCTCTGTTCGTGAAAAAGCTAAAAAGCAAGCCCGTATCGGTGCTGCGCTTGAAGTAGCCGCACAACGTGAGAAACCAACTTGGATCGAAGTTGACAACACGAAACTGGAAGGTGTTTTCAAACGCACTCCTGAGCGTTCAGATTTGTCAGCTGACATCAACGAACAGTTAATCGTCGAGCTTTACTCTAAGTAAAGCTAATTGTTAAGAGAGGATATATGCAGGGTTCTGTCACCGAATTCCTTAAGCCGAGATTAGTTGGTATCGAAAGGATCAACCCAACTCGTGCCAAAGTTACTTTGGAACCATTAGAGCGCGGTTTCGGGCATACCTTGGGCAACGCGTTACGTCGTATTCTGTTATCGTCTATGCCAGGTTGTGCTGTGACTGAAGTAGAAATAGACGGCGTTCTTCATGAGTACAGTGCCAAAGAAGGTGTTCAGGAAGATATCATTGATATTCTCCTAAACCTGAAAGGCCTTGCCGTTCGCCTGGAAGACAAAGATGAAGTCTCCCTGACTTTAACGAAGAAAGGTGCTGGCCCTGTAACTGCTGGAGATATCCAGCGTGGCGACGGTGTGGTTATTGTTAACCCTGAGCACGTTATTTGTAATTTGACTGGCGAGACTGAGTTCAGTATGCGTCTGAAAATTGAACGTGGTCGCGGTTATGTGCCTGCATCAGCTCGTTTGTCCTCAGATGATGACGAACGTCCGATCGGTCGCTTATTACTTGACGCATCTTTCAGCCCAGTTGAGCGTATTGCTTATACTGTTGAAGCAGCACGGGTAGAACAGCGTACTGATTTGGATAAACTGGTTATCGATATGGAAACCAACGGCACTGTTGAGCCAGAGGAAGCCATTCGTCGCGCAGCAACAATTTTAGCTGAACAGCTAGAATTCTTCGTAGAATTGCGTGATAAGAGTGAGCCTGAAAAACGTGAAGAGAAACCGGAGTTTGATCCGATTCTGTTACGTCCAGTCGATGATTTAGAGCTAACAGTTCGTTCTGCAAACTGCCTTAAGGCAGAGCAGATTCAGTACATTGGTGATCTGGTACAGCGTACCGAGGTTGAGCTTCTTAAAACGCCTAACCTGGGTAAGAAGTCTCTTACCGAAATCAAAGACGTGTTGGCATCACGCGGTTTATCCTTAGGCATGCGCCTGGAAAACTGGCCGCCAGCTAGTTTGGTAAATAAAGACTAACCAGATACCAGTTCCTGGTTTAGTGAGAAGGAATAGATCATGCGCCATCGCAAGAGTGGTCGTCAATTAAATCGGAACAGCAGCCACCGTACTGCAATGTTCCGCAACATGGCAAGCTCGTTGGTGAAGCACGAAATCATCAAAACGACTTTGCCAAAAGCTAAAGAGTTACGTCGTGTGATCGAGCCATTGATCACATTGGCAAAGAATGACAGCGTTGCAAACCGTCGTCTGGCTTTTGCCCGTACTCGTGATAAAGAAGTTGTAGGTTTATTGTTCAATGTTTTAGGCCCGCGTTACAACGCGCGTCCAGGTGGTTACACTCGCATCATGAAGTGTGGCTTCCGTACTGGTGACAACGCACCTATGGCTTACATTGAATTAGTTGATCGTCCAGAAACGGACGCAGCAATGCCAGTTGAAGAAACTGCTGCTGAATAATCACTTGTTCTTCTAAAAACCGGGCTTAATGCCCGGTTTTTTTATATCCAAATTTTATTGTTGTATGCTATTTATACAAGCGCTTATTATTTATCCTAACTGGTGCCTGATGATAAACATTGAAGAATTAAGGTCTGCCGAATTGAAAATTTTCTTTTATATATTTCTAACGGCTGCAATGATTCCGCACATTGCATTTGCTCGTTCAGATGTTTGCCAGCATTTCACCGCAGCAGAGAGTTGTCAGTCTTTGTTACCGTTGCTCGAGCAAAGCCAACAGAAATTAACATTGCTCGATAGGGTATTTGCCGACAGTCAATCTTATAAACTGCAGATCATTTTCACGCGAATAGAATCACCGATGATTGAGGGGGAATTACCCAAGTTACATTATTATCATTATGGGGTTCAGCCTGATCGTTATTTTTATCCTGCGAGTACTGTTAAACTGCCTTTAGTTGCCTTAGCTATGCAATGGTTGAATGAACAAACTGCAGCCGGTATAACCTTAGACACAATAATGTTGACTGACGCGCTACACCCTTCGCAATCTTCAGCTTACACAGATGTAACTAGTGAGTCTGGTTTACCCAGTGTAGGGCACTATATTAAAAAAATCTTACTCGTGAGTGATAATGACAGCAGTAATCGTTTATACGAATTATTGGGCCAGCAGTATATTAACCAACAACTTCAAGCTAAAGGTTTAACATCGACTGTTATTAATCATCGTTTAAGTGTGCCATTTACTGACGATGACAATCGCTTTTTCAATCCAATCCGTTTTATAGATCCTATTGGTAAAACGTTATTAGCTATACCTCAGCGTCAAGTTGCAGTTTCCTATCGAAACACAGATCAACCAAAACTCGGCTTAGGCTATTTTCAGCATGGTCAGTTGGTCAACCAGCCTATGGATTTTACATTAAAGAACCGTCAATCCTTATTAGACCTTGATGGTGTAGTAAAGCGTCTTGTTATGCCAGAGTTGTTCCCAGAAGAGCAGCGCTTTAATATCACTGAACCGCAGCGTCAATTTATTTTACGTTATATGCGAATGCTGCCTCGGCAAAGTGAATATCCTAAATATTCAGAAGAGCAGTATACTGATACCTATGTGAAGTACTTATTAAAAAGCGATGATCAGCTACGCTTACCCGAGTACATTCACTACCACAATAAAAATGGACAAGCGTATGGCCATGTTATTGATGCTGCCTTTATCAATGATACCAAATATGATGTTTCGTATTTCCTTTCTGCCATTATCTATACCAATGCTAATCAGATCCTAAATGATGATATCTATGAAACCGAAACACTAGGCCAGCCCTTTTTGCGTGAATTAGGCCATTTATTGTATCAACAAGAGTTAGATGCCCAGCAAGCAACTAATGATACAAATAATAAATAGCCATTACCGAGACTATATATACCCTCATTTCGGTGTTTAATACCTTAGATCGCCCAATAAACCATCGGATCGTTTAAAAAACACTCGAACGATCCTTTTTTATTAAAAAAGATCTTGAACATGTTTTTCAGATCTCTATAATGCGCATCCACAGACAGGGACAACGGCAACGACATCCGGTCTGTGAAGCGAAAGCTAACTGAGGCAAACGC
>NZ_JAPJEA010000008.1:0-79259 GCF_030737935.1 Alishewanella sp. SMS8 | reverse complement strand
CGGTATGATTCATAAAGATAAGGCTGGATTACTTTGATTGCATTAATTAGAACAGAAAATCAGATGGAATGGTATAAAAGGCAATTAAAGCAGTTAGCTCTAATTGTTCCGAGTAACGAAGTATGCCGTTAGACAGATTTTTAATGTGACGTCACCATCATGCTCAAAACTCAAAACTCAAAACTCAAAACTCAAAACTCAAAACTCACCGTTTATACACCTTCCATCTTAACGTGTGTTCAGTACTGCCCAATCTCTGGGTTCGCTCTAATCACGCGTGCAGTATCACTGACAAAACGCTTCCAAGCAGTGAATCTTAATAATTTTTGCCGATAAATTTCCTGATAATTTAGTGAGATTGTTTTGGCTTTGTTCTGTCGTTATTCCATGTTGATTAACCGCAAAAGCTAATACAGCAAGGTCAGGGAGTTCTAGTATGGATAGTGTACTTCCTTAAATATGAGAATCGCTTATGCGTTTTGTTAAACCGTTCTGTAGTTTTTTACTTGTTTGCTCAGTAAGTTGGGGGGGGCAAGCTACCACTCCACTTGAGTACGATGATGTATTTGAAATTGAGTTTGTGTCTGATCCTCAACCCGATAGTAAAGGCGAAAAAATTGTTTTTGTGCGTAATTGGATGGATCGTCAAACAGACCGCCGGCGTTCTGTGTTGTGGTTAGCGGATGCAAAGGGCCAATTACAAGCGCTTACCCATTCTGCTCAGAGTGCTTCTTCACCACGTTGGTCACCTGATAACAGTAAGCTTGCCTATTTTGCTGATCAGCAAATCCATTTGTACTGGTTAGATAGCGGCCGCAATGTTCAACTAAGCCATCTTAACCATTCTCCTGCTAATCTAAGTTGGTCACCAGATGGACAATGGTTAGCCTTTACCATGTTCACCCCCGTGACTAAAGCACCTCCAGTAACCTTACCTGGTAAGCCAGCTAATGCCGAGTGGGCTAAAGCGCCTATTTATATCGATAATAAACAATATCGTGCTGATGGTGCCGGTTATTTACCAGCGGGTTTTACGCAGGTGTATTTAATTGCCGCGGACGGCGGTAGTGCTATTCAATTGACTGACGAAGAGTTTAACCATGGCAGCAGTTTAAGTTGGCATCCTGATGGTTCTGCTTTGTATTTATCGGCTAATCGGCATGCAGATTGGCAAACTGCGGTCTCTAATTCCGAACTATTTCGTTTAGATATTAAGACGAAACAATTAACGGCGTTAACCAATCGCTTTGGGCCAGATACGCAACCGCAAGTTTCTCCTGATGGTAAGAAGATTGCTTATTTAGGTTACGATGATCGCAAATTAGCTCATCAAGCTATGCGCTTATATGTAATGGATATTGATGGCAGCAATAGCAAGAATTTAACGGAAGACTTAGATCGAGGTATTGAAAGCTTCCAATGGCAAGCGAACAGTAAAGATCTGTATATTACTTACGATAGTGAGGGTAAAGGTTTATTAGCTGAGTTGTCTGGAAATGGCCGAGTAAAAGTATTAGCTGATGATTTAGGTGGATCTTCTTATAGTCGGCCTTATTCAGGTGGTCAATTTGCGGTTGCCAACAATGGTTTAGTGGCTTATACGCAAGCCAGTACCGCCCATCCTGCTGAGTTGGCGACATTACAACGCAATAAAAAACAGCAGCTAACTTCATTTAATCGTGATTTACTATTTAAACGCGACATAGGTAAGGTTGAAGAGTTTTGGTATGAATCATCTGTTGATAAACGTAAGCTGCAAGGCTGGATAATTTATCCGCCGGCTTTTGATGCCAGTAAAAAATATCCTTTGATCCTTGAGATCCATGGAGGCCCCCATACAGCTTATGGTCCTTACTTTACGATGGAGTTGCAATTATTGGCATCGCAGGGTTATGTCGTGCTTTACACCAACCCTCGCGGGAGTACGAGCTATGGTGAAGACTTCGCTAACTTGATACATCATAATTATCCCAGCCATGACTTTAATGATCTCATGGATGGTATTGATCAAGTGGTTGCTCGTGGTTTTATCGATGAACGCGAATTATTCGTTACGGGCGGCAGCGGTGGTGGTGTGCTAACGACATGGAGTATTGCTCATACTAAGCGTTTTGCTGCAGCGGTTGCGGTAAATCCGGTAATTAACTGGTATTCTTTTGTGTTAAATGCCGATATGTACAGTTACTTTAGCCAGTATTGGTTTCCTTCATTACCTTGGGAAGATCCTGAGCATTATCTAAAATATTCTCCTATTCAACATGTTGGCAAAGTCGAAACACCCACCATGCTATTAACTGGTGAATCTGATTTCCGTACCCCTATTTCTGAAACTGAGCAATATTATCAGGCATTACAGTTACGTGGTGTAGAAACGGCGATGGTGCGGATCCCTGGGGCATCGCATGCCATACATACACGGCCAAGTAACATGATGGCGAAACCCGCCTACATTATTTACTGGTTTGAAAAACATCGACAAAAAACCGCTAAATAGTGCGTATAAAGCCCAGTTTATTCTGGGCTTTATTTTATTTACTAAAAAGTGTATGTTTTCTATTCATTCAGGTGGGAGCATCATGTTTTTTACTTTACCTTTAGTCGGTTCTTTGTATAATGGCGACTCCAACGCTAGGGGCATAGTTCCAATTGGTAGAACAGCGGTCTCCAAAACCGATGGTTGGGGGTTCGAATCCCTCTGCCCCTGCCACTTCTTCTTATGACAATGTATTCTCAAACACATTTCACTTTATTAAAGCAGCTTGCTGTGGTGCCGCTGCAACCTAAATCTGAGTTTTATTCAGATTGTTCGCAATCGCGCTCAGCTGAAGCTACTGATGCGCGCCAGAGTGAATCTATAACCAATGTTGAGGCTAGCAAGCTGGATGTACTTGTAGCAGATATTGAATGTCTGTTGGCATCATTTGGCATCACAGACTGGCAAATAAACCCCAACGCTGTAGACATTCATTTCCAAGAGCAGCAATTAATTACCCCATCACTCGTGGCACTTAAACAACCCATGTTAAAGCGTCAGCTATGGTTATTGTTATCTGAGTATGTCGATGCCTGAGATCCGGCTACTAAGCCTTGAAGATTTGCCTACCTTAGTCAACATCGAGTTGGCAGCTAATTTATACCCTTGGACTGAAGGGGTATTTCGTTCTTGTTTTAATCAGCAATATTTTAATTATGGTGTTTTTCAACATGAACAGTTGCAAGGGTTTTATATTGGCCAATTTCTGGGGGTAGAAAGCCAATTATTTAATATTGCCGTTGCGCCGCAGGCGCAAGGTCAGGGTTTCGGTAAATTATTACTTGCACACTTTGTAGCACAGAGTACCGAACGTAATGCTTTAGATGCCTGGTTAGAGGTTCGTGCAACTAACCAACAGGCATTGCATCTTTATCAGCAAGCGGGTTTTATCGAAACAGGCCGCCGCAATAATTACTACGTTAGCGCGCAGGGCCGCGAAGATGCATTGCTGATGTGCTTACCCTTAGCTTTTAGTTAATTGCTACGGCTGCTTTTTAGCAGAGGTTATTGCTGCTATTTTGCTAAAAAGGGCAGGATATAACTGAATACTTTATTACGGTGCATTGGCTTATTGTAAAAAAACCTTGAGCTACAGTACATTGTTTGTTCAATAAATAACTCACCTGTATTTCGTTTTCAACGCACTCACAAATTACCGCTAAGTTAAGTGCTTGGATCAGGCTAATAATGCCATTTAAGATAACAAGATTGGCGGCATCTTGATGAAGAATATCGTCAATAAAGCTTTTATCTATTTTAATCACTTCAAATTGAAACTTCTTCAGGCTATAGATTGATGAGTAGCCTGTACCAAAATCATCTAAGACTCATTTCAAACCCAAACGTTTACATCTTTCTAAATTCTCAAAAATCATTTCATCTTTTTCAAAAATCGTGGTTTCGGTGACTTCGAGGTGTATTAATTCCAAGGTATTCGTAAATTTTTGGCACAGAATGGCAATTTGTTGATAAGTGTTATCATCTTTAATCTTAGTAGCCAATGTGGCTTTTAGCTCCACACTGAGTTGATTGAATGCTCGAAGATCGCAAAAAATGAGGTTACGCGAATTAACATATCTTTGAACAGTACTTTACTTTCGGTTTAGTGTTCGTCTAAATGCTCAAAATATTTTTTAGCGTTAATGATTTTTAAGGCTGTCATACAACGCCCTATGTGGCGTGTGATGGTTTTCTCTTTGAATCGGTTAAAATCCACTCTGTGCTGGCGTTGGAACTACTTTTGATGTTGCAGTTAGAAGGCGATATATAGAGTGTATTCGGACGAATATGATCGTTATTTTTCGGCTCTTTAATGGGCATGGTTGAGGTTTTCTCTAGTAGCTCGACCATCATGCTGCGATATGACGGCGATAAATGTTGAACTAAAACAAAACTCATGTCGCTGGTTTTTGGCAGGTGTGAAACAAGCTGCTGCAAAGCTTCTAAACCGCCAGCGCTAGCACCAATACCGACGACAGTTAACACTGTAGTATCTTGAGGCGATTTTTCATGCGTCTCTAATATGATGTTATCAGTAGGTTCTTGTTGGTTAGTCTTAATATTTTTTGGCATTAAGGCGACATATCCTGTCAAAGTGTAGCAAGAGGTAAATTAAGGCAAGCTTCATTTAAAGTATAGTAGATAAATATTAGATAACCGTGTTTTATTCCATTCCTGCTGTTTAAGTGGGCGGTTTAATTGAAATTGAAGATTAAACCCGCAGTGCAACCGCACTTGACCGCTTCAGTTTTTTAGTCAAATTTCCTGCTATACCCTTACCTCGTTTCAATTTGAAATGTTTTTTTCAATTAATTTCAGTTTGAAATCAATATTCGGTCAGTATTTGGCTATGCTGAATAAGAAATAGGTTAATCACTTCCCGCCACGCCTCAGCTGTACTGGGGCGTTTAAATTTTCATCAATTTGGCACAACTACTGCAATGTCTTAGGTATCTTTTATTAATTGCCCCAGACAGCGCGTTGATGATAGTGCCGTTCAAGGAGCAAACCGTGGGTATACAAAACGTGAAATCAAGCTTTACGTCTTTAGATCCGATTAAGGTCCTTATCTTTGGCTACAAAGAATTTAGCCAGTTGATGAGCAGTATCTTTCCTAAGACGTTAGCGCGTGCCCAATTTAAAATTGTGGATGAAATTGTCGGTAGTCTCAGTGGTGTGCAGCAATATATCGATGATTTCAATCCTGACGTGATTGTCAGTGCAGGGTCTAACGCGGCCTATTTAGCCTCAGCGCTCGTGTTACCTGTCGAGTCTATCCAAACTAGCGAGCGTGATATTGTCAATGCGGTAACTAAAGCCGCTAAAGTGTCTAAAAACATTGTACTGATTAATTTTGCTCAGCCATCGGTATCGGTTCCCTTGTTAGCTAAAACGCTTAATGTTGACATTACCGAGCATATTTACCGAACGGCTGATGAAGCGAGAGAATATTTTCATATTGCTCGCGCCCAATCAGACGTGGTGTTCGTTGGTGCCAGTTTGGTCTGTGGCTTGGCAGCGCAACATAAGATCCCTTCTTTTTTTCTCTATTCGGTGAGCTCTTGTGAAGCGGCGTTAAATCGAGCGCTCGAACGAGGCGAAGAATACCGTCGTCAGCGTGAGCAGCAAGCACTAACACATTGGTTATTAAATCAATCAAAAACACCGATTATTTGGGTTGATCCGGTGGATGAACGCGTAACTTTCAATCAAGCCGCAAAATCCCAGCTGCAATTAAGTGCTGATTATCATACCGATTTGTTGCCGTTGCTGAGCGCCGTTGAGAAAGACCCATCTGCAGATGGTGAATGCACGATTAATCAACGTGATTGGTGGTACCACCAAGATGATGTGTTTATTAATAACCGTCATTGTTATGTCTATCAGTTTTATCCGAAAAAAGCGGATAGCAACGCAAAGCCTGCTGCTTTTCGTGAAAGCCATCGGATGGTCTACCGCTCAGCGAAAATGGTTAATGTGATGTCACAGATCCAAGCCTTTGCTTATTCGCCGAGTAATGTATTGATTTTTGGTGAGTCGGGAACCGGTAAAGAACTCATCGCTCGCGCCATCCATCAGCATAGCCCCTTTGCTCAAGGACAGTTTGTTGCGTTGAACTGCAGCGCCATACCCTCCGAATTATTTGAAGGGGAGCTGTTTGGTTATCAGGATGGTGCTTATACCGGCTCTCGACGTGGTGGGCGCAAAGGTTTAATTGAAGAAGCAGACCGAGGGTTATTGTTTTTAGATGAAATTAGTGAGTTATCACTAGAGCAACAAGCCAAATTACTGCGCTTTATGCAAGAGCGACGATACCGGCCACTGGGCGGTAACCAAGAGCGAGATATCTCGCTAAAACTGGTCGCTGCGTCCAATCGCCCCTTAAAGCAAATGGTCGAAGCTGGGACCTTTCGTGAAGATCTCTATTTCCGTTTAAATGTGTTCAACATTGATGTGCCGCCGCTGCGCGATCGTCATGACGACATTCTATTAATCGCTGAATTTAAGCTGGCTAACTTGGCTCAGCAGTATGGTTTGGCTTTTTCTGCAGCACAAATTTTGCCTTTCATTGCACAGTTGCTTTGTGGATACACCTGGCCCGGCAACATTCGAGAACTTGAAAATGTGTTAGAGCGGGCGGTTGCTTGGTTGCATAGCCGAAACAGTTTAGACGGTTTAGCCTCAGCCATGCCTCAGATTGCCAATGAGTTATTTACCGCAGCGAAACCGACTGTTGATAGCTATGGCTTAATTAAACACACGGAAGACGACATGATTCGCGCTGCGTTGCAGCGTTTTAATGGTAACAAAAAACAGACCGCTGCATATCTTGGTATGAGTGCTACCACACTCTGGCGTAGGTTAAAGGCGTTTAATTATTCTTAAAACAATCCAGGAGAGTCACTTATGGAAATACGAACTACCAAAGTCGCACTTAGTGTTATGCTCGCCTTGTCCGTTTCTGCTAATTCAGCGTTAGTGAACGCGCAAGAGGCGGCAGCGGTAAAACAAAGCTCCGCCGCAGAAGACAATATTGAAGTAATCAGTATTTCCAGGAAACGACCTGAGAGTATTCAACAAGTTCCTATTGCTACTACCGCCTTATCTGAGCGCGATATCCAATCTGCCGGTATCAGCCGTACCAGTGATTTTATCTCGTTAATTCCCAACGTCAGTATTGTTGATTCTGCCAACGTTGGTGATACCCAAGTGAATATTCGCGGCATTATTTCAACGCGCGATGCTGAGTCAACCTTTGCTTATGTGGTGGATGGGGTATTACAAACTAACCCAAATAGCTTCAATGAATCCTTACTTGATGTGGCACAAATCGAAGTATTAAAAGGGCCACAAGGTGCATTGTATGGCCGAAATGCGGTGGCAGGCGCTATCTTAGTGACCACCAAACGCCCCTCTGATCTTACAGAAGGGAAAATGGAAGTCGGTGTCGGCAATAATGGCACCCAAAAAATAAATGGCATGCTAACCGGCGCTTTAGGCGAAGATTTATTTGGCCGGATGGTCGTTAGTCACAGCTCAACTGATGGCTTTTACCGTAATGACTTTACCGGTGCTAAATCGGTCGACTTTTTGGAAGACACGTCGGTTCGAGGCCGTTTAGTGTATGACGGTTTTGAAATGGTTAAATTGGATATGCGCGCCGCCTACAGCGAAGTAAAAGGGGGAGCCATCAATTTTAATGCGGCTTTTGCTTTACCCAGTTTTGAACAAGCCTTCGCCCAACCCGCTTATTTTAAAGACGTTAACGAGCAGGATTTTATTTTCGCTTTTAACGTACCGGGTGAAAATAAACAACAAACTACCGAATTTTCTGTTAAAGCCGATTGGAGCTTGGATTGGGCCGATGTGACAGCAATTGTCGCTTATAACGATCTAGAAGAATATTTACTCAGCGATGGCACCAGTGCCTCATTTTATGGTTATGAAGTGACACCAGGCTGTCAGTTAGATCGGCAAACGTTAAATAATGCGCCTGCAGCCTTAGGCGGTGCCGATCGTACCGATTTATTCGGCCCATTCTTTGCTCCGTTTGGCGTATTTCCAGCTGGTGTCGATTTTGTTGGGGTGTATGGGCCTTATACGCCCACCTCTTGTGATGGTTATCAGTTCCAAGAGCGCAGCCAAAGCGATTTTAGCGGTGAATTACGTTTCTCGTCTATTGATAATGAAGCCAGTTTACGTTGGATAGCTGGGGTGTATTTCGCCGAGATTAATCGTGATGTTGTTGTGGCTTATGGCGCAGATACCGGTAATGGCTTTTTACGCCAAGCCTATGTCGCGCCAACAGGGCCAAACCCGACCGATCTGTTATTCGATGACACCTTTGATACCTCTGTCTTGTCTGCTTTTGGTCAGATTGAATATGATCTGACTGATAAATGGGAGCTGGCGTTAGCCCTACGTTACGATCATGAAGCCCGTGATGTGTCGAATAATGTTCCGAATGTCAGTGCGTCCGGTTTAAACGTGAATACCTATGTCAACGGTGTAGTCGGCCCAATTAACCCGGCCTTTAATGTCAATCCAACTGGTATCCCGGATCGCAGCCGTTCTTTTAGTCAGTGGCAGCCTAAAGTGACTTTAGCCTATGAAGCATCATCTAACGTGAATTGGTATGCCAGCTATGGCATTGGTTTTCGCAGTGGCGGTTTTAACTCTATTGGTACGCAAGCAACCTTAGATTTCTGGTTCAACGCCTCGGGTTTAGGCACGCCGGGTGATGCGGTGGATGCGCAATTACTGGTTAGTGATGAATACGACAAAGAGGTGACTACCTCTTTAGAGCTGGGGGTGAAATCGAGCTGGCTGGATCGTCGTTTAAAAATTAACGCTGCAGTATTTGATACCACCGTGGATGATAACCAGTTCTTTGAATTTTTTGCAGGGCCTTTTGGCTTACTGCGTGCGGTCACTACCATTGATGAACTCGCCATTCGTGGTGTTGAGTTCGATGTGAATTATCGGATGACGGATGACATCACCTTATTTGGCGGTGTTGGGTTAATTGATTCCGAAATTAAAGAAAACCGTAATCGTCCGGTCACCATTGGTAATGTTGCACCACAAACACCAGAGCAATCTGCCACTTTCGGGATGTTATGGGAACATGAATTAACCCGCGATGTGTTAATGACGACCCGTTTAGATTATCAATATGTCGGTAAAACCTATTTCCACACTTTACAGGGTGAACAAACCCCTACCATTTGGGATTTCTTTGGCACCTTAGGCGGTGGCGTACCACCAGGACCGCATCCACAGAACTTTAGTAATGCAACCCGAGATGCTTACAGCACGATTAATGCTCGAGTGAGCTTTGATACAGGTAACTGGAATTTAGCGGTTTGGGCAACCAACTTAACCGATGAAAAATACCTGCAAGAGGTGATCCCAGCACCAGAGTTCGGTGGTTCTTTCTTACATCCGTCAGCATTACGTGCCTATGGTATGGATATTTCTTACCGCTTCTAAAGTGGTTCAGGCTTAATTTAGACAAGGTTGTAGTATGAAAAATAAACCGTTAGCAGGGATCCGCATTATTGACCTGACGCACATGCTGTCCGGTCCTTACTGCGGCATGATATTAGCGGATTTAGGCGCCGACACCATTAAGGTAGAGCCGTTACAGGGCGAAGGCACACGTAAGTTATTAGCCAACGATCCTGAAAATTCGCTTAGTGGTATGGGTGCTTATTTCTTAACGCTTAATCGCAACAAAGAAAGTGTCTGTATCGACTTAAAATCAGCGCAAGGTCTGCAAGTATTTTACGATTTAGTCAAAGAAGCCGATGTTGTTTTAAATAACTTTGGCGCGGGTGTACCAAAACGCTTAGGTATTGATTACGAACATTTAAAAGCGGTTAACCCACGCATTATTACCTGCTCGATCACTGGCTTTGGCAACGCCGGGCCGAATTATCAACGACCGGCTTTTGATCAAGTTGCGCAAGCGACGGGCGGTGGTATGTCGATCACAGGCGCTGATCCGAGTCACCCTGTGCGAGCCGGTATTCCGATTGGTGATCTTGGTGGCGGTATGTTCGCCGTGATGGGTATTCAATCGGCCTTACTGGAGCGTGAACGCAGTGGTATCGGGCAAGATGTTGATATTTCAATGCTCGATTGCCAAATATCGATGCTTAATTATATGGCCACCATGTACTTCCTTTCGGGTAAAGATCCTTACCCAATTGGTAATTCACACTTTGTGCATGTGCCTTATAACACCTTTAAAGTGGCAGACGGTTTTATTGTCATCGCCGTGATCACGGATAACTTCTGGCAGAACCTAAAAGGGGTGGTGCAGATCCCCGAACTGGATAAGCCGGAGTTTGATACTCAACCTGGCCGCTGGGCGGCACAGGATTTCATTAATAGCCAATTAAATCAGTTATTAGCGACACAACCCGCCCAATTTTGGTTAGATAAACTGATGGCTGCACGTATTCCTTGTGCGCCGGTTAATAAGTTCTCGCAAGCATTGAGCGATGAACAGGTGTTATTCCGCAATATGGTGGTGGAGCTGAAAACGGCTGATGGCAAAACCACTAAAGGGCCGGGTAACCCAATTAAGTTCTCGCGCACCGGCGAAGAGTCTTTCTCAGCCGCCCCAGCCTTGGGAGAGCATACTCATTCGGTACTGACTCGCTTGCTGGGGTATTCCGAAGCACAAATCGACGCATTACGTGCGGCTAAGGTGATCAGCTGATGTCAAACAAACACGTCACGATCAACGATGTTGGCCCTCGAGATGGCTTACAAAATCAAGTTAAGCATTTAACTGTGGAGCAGCGATTACAACTTATCAACGCCTTAGTTAACGCTAAAGTACCAGCGATTGAAGTGGGTGCTTTAGTCTCCCCCAAAGCCGTACCCGCTATGGCCGGCACCGATGGCATCATTAGCCAGTTACCATCGGCTAACTGTGACTTTTCGGCGTTAATTCCCAATCGGCGGGGCTATGACAATGGTCATACCTTAGGGATCCCGATGATGTCGTTGGTGCTTGCGGCATCTAACACTATGAATGAAAAAAATATTCGAATGAATACCGCAGCCATTCTTGATGTGAGTCGCGAAGTATTACAACAAGCGAAACAAGATAAGCAAGCGGTACAGGCATATGTTGCCACGGCATGGGGGTGTCCGTTTGAGGGTGACGTAGCAGCAGACGCGGTGCTGCAACTGTGTGAAGAGTTACTCACTGCCGGTGCCGCTCGTTGTGTGATTGCCGACACCATTGGCGCGGCCAATCCTGAGGCGGTATTTAGCGTGATGACAAAATTAGTCAGTGCTTTTGGTGCTGACAAACTGTCTTGTCATTTCCACGATACCCGCGCCATGGGGCTGGCCAATGTTTATGCCGCGCTACAAACCGGCATTCGGCATTTTGACAGCTCAATCGCCGGTTTAGGTGGCTGCCCGTTTGCACCAGGTGCCAGCGGTAATGTGGCTACGGAAGACGTGGTGATGATGTTGTCACAGATGGGTTATGAAACAGGAATTGAGATGCCTGCTCTGTTAGCCGCAGCTGATTTAGCTATCGCGCTGACCGGAACCGCCAAAGGCGGCAAGGCAAAATACTGGCTAGAACAACAATATGCTCGCAGTTAGCGGCGCGGTGGGAGGAACAATGAGTTATCGATTAGGTGTAGATGTGGGCGGTACTTTTACCGACTTACTGTTAATCAACGAAGATACCGGTGAAACCTTTACGGCAAAAGTCCCTTCAACGCCGCAAGACTCTTCCATTGGAGTGTTAAACGGCATTGCGCGGATCTGCGAAGAATCGGGTGTTGATGTTACAAAGATTTCCCGAGTGATGCACGGTACGACGGTGGCGACCAACGCCGTATTAACGGGTAAAGGTTCAAAGGTCGCCTTGGTGACCACTAAAGGTTACAAACAGGTCTTGCAAGTCGCCCGTTCGTTTTGCCCGGGTGGCTTAGGAGGTTGGGTTAGTTACATTAAAAAGCCATTGCTCGCGCCACTGGAGCTTACGATTGAAGCCGATGAGCGCATTGGCGCTGATGGCTCGATTGTTAGCCCCTTGCACGTTGATGCGTTTCGCGCGTCGTTACTACAACTGAAAAAACGCGGCGGTTTTGCGGCGCTGACCATTTGTTTTATTAACTCTTATGTTAACGGTGAGCATGAACGGCAAGCTAAACAAATTGCCGCGGAAATATTCCCCGATATGCCGATTTCTATTTCATCTGATATTGTGCCAGAAATGCAGGAATATGAGCGCACACAAACCACAGTTGTTAACAGCTATGTCCGTCCTGAAGTCGCGCGTTATGTTGATAATTTACAGCAGGCGCTCGTGGACAAAATGGGCGCCGATGTGCATTTGTCTATTCTGCGCTCAGATGGCGGTTTGGCTTCTGCACGAGCGGCAGCCGATAACCCGGTAAACCTGTTAATGTCTGGCCCTGCGGGCGGTGTGGCTGGCGCGATCCACTTCTGTAAAGAAGCTGGTCATAACAACATTCTTACCTTTGATATGGGTGGGACATCCACCGATGTGGCGCTTATCCAAGACGCGAAAGCACGGATCCGTCGTGAAACACGGGTGGGTGATGTCACGGTGAGAGCACCCTCTATCGATATTCGTACCGTGGGTGCCGGTGGCGGTTCACTGGCCTTTGTACCCGAGCTGACCAAAGCGTTACGGGTAGGTCCTGAATCTGCAGGTGCGGTGCCAGGCCCTGCTGCTTATATGAAAGGCGGCGAAGAGCCTACAGTGTGTGATGCCAATGTGGTACTCGGTTATTTACCTGCTGATGTGCAACTGGGCGGTAAAATGGCGATCAATAAAGCTGCTGCCGTAGCAGCCGTGAAAAAAGTGGCGGACGCCATGGGCTTAACGGTTGAAGAGGCGGCTGAAGGTATTGTGAAGATCGTTAATGAGGCCATGTTTGGCGCGCTGCGCTTAGTCTCGGTTGAGCAAGGCTTCGATCCGCGTGATTTTGCATTGGTCGGTTTTGGTGGTGCAGGCCCGCTACATGCCAATGCCTTGGGTATCTTAAGCCAAGCTTGGCCAACGATTATTCCACCCGGGCCAGGTGTGTTATGTGCCTATGGTGATGCCACCACGCAAGTACGAGATGAAGCCTCTCGTACCTACGTAACCTTACTTAAAAATGTTGACGAAGCGCAATTTAAGGCGGATCTGCAAGATTTAGCCAGTCGTGCTAAAGCCACCTTGCAACAAGACGGCTTAGACAGTGAGGCGATTACGCTGACCTATCAAGCCGATGTGCGCTATACCGGCCAAGCATTCCAGTTGTCAATTGAGTTTAGCGAAGCGCAGTTAGCGCAACACGGCACGGCATTATTAAAATCGCAGTTCGATGCCGAGCATACGCAGTTATTTACCTTTGCCTTAGAGGATGGTCATGAGGTCGTGATGATCCGAGCGGTTGCGACCGCGAAAAACAAGCGGGTACCGGTGCGTAAAGCAGGTTCACCTGATGCGAGCTTAGCGGATTGTAAAATCACTGACAGCGAAATCTATTTTGAAGGTCGCTATCACCCGACACCGATATACGCTCGTGAAAAACTGCATAGCCAACTCGTGGTTGATGGCCCAGCGATTGTTTGTGAAATGGATTCGACCACGGTGGTATTACCGGGGTATCGCGCCAGTGTTGACCATGTCGGCAATTTGCTGATCAATCCCGCTTAGGAGCTCATGATGAATAACAAAATTAAACAAACGAATCATACCCCGTTGCAGCGCGTCGACATTGATACGGTAACGGTTGATATTATTGAAAATGCGCTGAAAAATGCCCGCGAAGAAATGGACACTGTGTTATTTCGCACCGCGATGAGCCCTGGTATTCGTGAGCAGGGTGACTGCTTTCCGATGATCGCCAACAAAGACGGCAAAATGGTGGTAGGGCAGTTTGGCTCCTTTATCCACGGTTTTATGCAAGCTTTTAAAGGTGAGCTGGAAGAAGGCGACGTGATTTTAACTAATGACCCTTATATGACTAATGCGGCGGTGTCGCATTTACCTGATTGGATTGTGTTGGTGCCGATCTTCAAAGACGGTCGACACATTGCGTGGTCAGCAATGTTTGGTCATATGTCGGATAACGGCGGTATGGTGCCGGGGTCGATCCCCATCAAAGCGCACAGTATCTTTCAAGAAGGTATTCGTATTCCGCCAACCAAGCTGTATAAAAAAGGCGAGCTACAACAAGATGTGTTAGAGCTGATTTTACATAATGTGCGCACTCCACAGTGGAACCGCTTTGACTTAAACGCGCTGGTTGCTGCCTGTAAAACTGCCGCGCGGCGTTGCAAAGATATTGCCGAGCGTTTTGGTGATGATGTGTTTTACTCCACCATGGAAATTATGCTGGAGCGTAATCATATCGCGATGCAAGCGATCATCAATATGATCGTGCCAGAAGAGCCGCGGGTATTTGAAGATTACCTCTGTGATGACGGTGTGGGCATGGGGCCTTATAAAATCCGCTGCAAAATGTGGCGTGAGAACGGCAGAGCTTTTTTTGATTTTACCGGCACCGATCCACAAGCGGCTAGCTCGATAAACTTTTATTTAAACGAAGACATGTTCAAGATGTTCTTTGGTTCTTTCACCATTAACTTAGTCGATCCACAAATACTGTTCAACGACGGCTTTTATGATTTAGTTGATGTATTTATTCCCCAAGGCAGCTTATTAAAACCGAACTTTCCGGCGGCATTATCAGGGCGTACGCATGCTTTAGGTCGGATCTTTGATGTGATGGGCGGTTTACTCGGCCAAAGTGCGCCTGACGCGATGAACGCTGCCGGTTTTTCTGATTCGCCGCATTTATTCTATTCAGGCTATGACGATAAAGGTGAATGGTTTCAGTTATTCCAAATCGGTTTCGGCGGAATTCCGGGGCGTCCGGTGGGGGATGGGCCAGATGGCCATTCACTGTGGCCTGGCTTCACCAACGTGCCTAATGAATTTATCGAAGCCTACTTTCCATTAAGAGTTGAACGCTATGAAACTATCGCCGACTCAGGTGGTGCCGGTATGCACCGCGGTGGCAACGGTTTAAGTGTGGCCTATCGTTTCTTGTGTGATGGCACTATCGCTATCCATGATGATCGTTGGTTAACCTATCCATGGGGTGTCAGTGGCGGTGAGCCAGGGCAACGTTCGACTAAGCGTTTAGTCAGAGCTGACGGCACTCAAACTTACCTGCCAGCCAAGTGTGACGATATCGAAGTGAAAAAAGATGATTTATTATATTTCGATACTTGGGGCGGTGGCGGCTGGGGAGACCCATTCAAGCGCGATCCGGCTTTGGTGTTGCAAGATGTGCACTGCGGTCTGGTTACTACTGAAGGCGCACGCCGTTATGGCGTGGTTATTGTGGATGATGCGGTTGATCAAGCGGCCACAACAGCGTTACGCCAAACGCTAAGCACTGCACGCGGCAAGCCCGAGTTGTTTAATTTTGGCGGTACCATTGAAGAAATCAAAGCACGATGTGAAGCCGAAACACATCTGCCCGCGCCGGTTACGCCTAAATTTAGAACGGCGTCTTCTTAATGCTCCAGCCCGGTGATCTTGCTACTGGGACGGTGCCCTTTGGGCATCGCCCAGCACTTATCGTGGTCGACATGAGTTATGGTTTTACCTCTGTTGAAAGCCCTCTTGGTGGGGCCTTTGATAGTCAAGTTGACGCGATGGCGCAATTGGCCTCTTGCTTTCGGCAGCGTGGTTGGCCAATTTATTTCTCGACGGTGGTTTATCATGATGAGCATACCTCTAGCGTGTTTCGCCAGCATCTGCCGGTTCTGAATATGTTGCGACCTGATACGCATTGGGTGCAAATCGATCAGCGTTTGGCGGTGCAGCCACATGAGGTCATTGTAGAGAAAACGGTGCCAAGTGCTTTTTTTAATACTGGTTTAGCTGAGTTACTTGCCGCAGCGGCAGTCGATTCCGTGGTGATTGGTGGTTTAACCACCAGCGGTTGTGTGCGTGCCACTGTGGTAGATGCTTTGCAATACAACTTCCCTACATGGGTGATTCCTGAAACTTGTGGTGAGCGTAACTTGCAAGCTCACGCAGCGAATTTGCACGATATGGCAGCGAAGTACGCCGAAGTGGTGGCATTGCCGCAAGCGCTGGCGCGACTTGCAGCGCTGAAATAATAAGTCATCTTTAACGCCTGAGGTAAGCATGGCAAAAACCCTATACGACAAATTATGGGATGCACATTTTGTAACCGAGATCGATGGCGATGGCTTGCTCTATATTGATCGACATTTAGCGCATGAAGTGACTTCCCCGCAGGCTTTTGCTGGGCTGCGGCAACACGGCCGTAAAGTACGTTGTCCAGAAAAAACCATCGCGACGATGGACCATAGCATTTCTACTCGTTCATTTGATATGGATGCTTGCGGCCCACAAAATGCTTTGCAGTTAAAAACCTTAGTTAAAAACTGCAATGAAAACAATATTATGCTTTTCCCTGTCGGAGACAGTCGCCAAGGTATTGTGCACGTGATGGGGCCAGAGCAGGGGCTAATTTGGCCCGGGATGACGGTAGTGTGTGGCGACTCACATACCGCAACCCACGGTGCCTTGGGTACTTTAGCTTTTGGTATTGGTACCTCTGATGTGGAACATGTTTTTGCGACACAAACTTTACGGCAATCTAAGGCTAAAAATTTACGTGTAGAGCTAAGCGGTAAGTTAGCTGCAGGCGTGTCGGCCAAAGATATTATCTTAGCGGTGATTGCGACATTAACCAGTGCTGGCGCGACGGGCTATGTTATTGAGTATGCTGGTGATACTTTGCAGCATTTATCGATGGCGGCGCGTATGACCATTTGTAATATGAGTATTGAAGCTGGCGCTAAGGCCGGCATGATGGCTCCGGATCAAGTGACCTTTGATTACTTGCGTGATAAGCCCTTTGCCCCAAAAGGTGACGCTTGGCAACAAGCACTCGACTACTGGCAAACGCTTTACAGTGACGCGGATGCCCACTTTGATAAAACGATTCGCATAGATGTTGCCACTTTAGCCCCGCAGGTGACTTGGGGCACAAATCCTGGTCAAGTGATGGCCATAGACGGTGCTGTGCCGGATCCCGCCAGCTTTGATGATGCTAAACAACGTGCAACAGCGAGCAGTGCTTTAAATTATGTTGGGCTTGAACACGGCATGCGTGCTGGTGATATTGCTATTTCACACGTGTTTATTGGCTCTTGTACCAACAGCCGCATTGAAGATTTACGCGAAGCCGCTGCGATCGCTGCGAAAGGCCATGTTGCCCCAACCGTTAAAGCGATTGTGGTCCCGGGCTCGATGGCGGTAAAAAAACAAGCTGAAGCAGAGGGCTTACATCAAATCTTTTTAAACGCCGGTTTTGAATGGCGCCTCCCCGGTTGTTCAATGTGTTTAGGCATGAATGACGACACTTTGCAGCCTCATGATCGCTGCGCTTCAACTAGCAATCGTAACTTTGAGGGGCGGCAAGGGCGAGGCTCTTTTACGCATCTCGTCAGCCCTGCTACTGCAGCGGCATCGGCACTAACCGGCACATTATGTGACGTTCGTACTTTATAGGAGCACAGGCATATGCGCGGTTTTACTTCGCTGTCGGCGCAAGCTGTTAGCTTATTACAAGACAATATCGATACCGATCAATTGTTACCTAAGCAATTTTTAAATGCGATTGACCGTATCGGGTTTGGTCAACATTTATTTCATGATTGGCGTTATTTAGACGATAAGGAAGCAGTGTTAAATCCTGATTTTGTGCTCAATAAACCTGAGCATCAAGGTGCTGAGATTTTACTAAGTGGTGCTAATTTCGGCTGTGGTTCTAGCCGAGAGCATGCTCCATGGGCATTGGCCGATTATGGTTTTAAAGTGATCATTGCTGAAAGTTTTGCCGACATCTTTTACGCCAATTGTGTAAATAATCAGATGTTATTAATTACCTTGCCGGCAGAGCAGATCAAAAAACTCAGTGACATCATTGCCACTAAACCGAATAGCTTGTTTCATATCGATCTTGAGCGAGAATTACTCACGGTAGCGGCTATTGGCATTGGTTTTTCAATTGAGCCGCGGGTGAAACAAAACTTACTGCTCGGGTTAGATCGGATCGGTTTAACCTTAACGGTGCAAGATGCGATCAGCGCTTATGAAAAGCGGATCCCCGGTTTTATGCGCGGTGAGTAATGGCAATACGGATGCTGTTGCGGTGTGCTGGTTTAAGCCCAAATCACTGCAACGGCAGCAATCAAAATCAGCACTAAACCACTGTGATCACTAATGCGCAGTTTTTCTTTAAAAAACAAGCTCGAAATCAGCAGCATAAACAATACCTCTACCTGCCCTAATGTTTTTACCAGCGCCACTGATTCTAAACTAAAGGCGGTAAACCAGCCCAAAGAGCCGAAAAAACTGCTAAAACTAACCAGCAATGTCAGTTTTGGACGGTGCCATAACACACTTAAGGTTGCCGGTTCGCGCAGCAGTAAATAGCTAAACATGATGGTACTTTGTAGCAAAATCACCGCAGCCAGTACCCAGGCTGCACCGTGCAAAAAGGGTAGGCCCATTTGCAAGCTGGCTTGACGTACCCACAACGAGCCTAACGAAAACGATAAACCACTGCCCAACCCTAGCAACATCACGGGCCAAGAAAATTGTCGCAAACTGGCACCACTGAGTAAAAAAATGGCTATCGCGCCGAGCATCACTCCAGCCCAACCTAACACACTAAGTGATTCATTAAAAAAGGCTACGCCCAGTAAGGCAGCGATGACCGCTTCACTTTTGGCTAAGCCCGCACCGATGGCATAATTACGCAGTTTAAATAAGGTCACCATAAAGACGGTGGCGATAATTTGCGTTAAAGCCGCGCCACTAATAAACAAGAAAAAATTAGCATTAAAAACGGGGATTGCCGCAGGCTGCCAGTAATACAATAAGCCCAAATAACCCAGCACTAACGGGGATGCCCAAAGAAAGCGCGCCATGGTAACACCGGCAATACTGACGTCTTTACTCAGTTGTTTTTGAAAGGCGTTGCGACAGGCTTGCATTAATGCGGCTAACAGAGCAAAAGGGATCCACAGCACAGCATTTACCCGCAAAATAACAGATGATTTATCTTAACAGTTAGCCACCCATTCACAAAGCTGCAAGCCTGATTATGCCTGATTTTGTTTGTTTAACGCTGTGGCAATAAAGCCGAGTGCTTGTTTTCTTTCATGGGCAACGTTTTCGTTTTTTTGCAGCTTGCAGCGCTTGTTTAGCCATACCAGACCCTATGATGAAAAGCATTGATTGTTTAAAGCGTCAGGATCAGCGAAAATAGCCACCAATGATGTTAAACATAATGGATCTAGCAAACGAAGGGCTCTACTGCGGGCTCTGCAATTATTTGTCGAAATCCATGCAGAAATGAAAAGACTTTATTAATGGCAGACCAAAACTTTCTTAACGAAATCAATTCTAGAAGAACTTTTGCAATCATATCTCACCCCGATGCCGGTAAAACGACGATCACTGAAAAAGTGTTGTTGTTCGGACACTTGATCCAAAAAGCCGGTACTGTTAAGGGTAAAAAATCGGGCCAGTTTGCTACTTCAGACTGGATGGAGATGGAAAAAGAGCGCGGTATTTCCGTGACAACTTCCGTCATGCAGTTTCCTTATCATGATTGTTTGGTCAACCTGCTAGACACGCCGGGTCACGAAGATTTCTCCGAAGATACCTATCGTACCTTAACCGCCGTCGATTCCTGTTTAATGGTCATTGATGGTGCTAAAGGGGTTGAAGATCGCACCATCAAACTGATGGAAGTGACACGCCTGCGTGATACGCCGATCGTCACTTTTATGAACAAAATGGATCGGGATATTCGCGATCCGATTGATTTATTGGATGAAGTTGAAAGCGTTTTAAAGATTGCTTGTGCACCTATCACTTGGCCGATTGCTTCAGGTAAAGAATTTAAAGGCGTGTATCACATTTTACGTGACGAGGTCATTTTCTATAAATCGGGCCTCGGGCACACTATTCAAGATGTTGACGTGATCAAAGGCCTCAACAATCCTGAACTGGATAAACGGCTTGGCTATTATGCACAGCAATTGCGCGATGAAATGGAGTTGGTGCAAGGCGCGAGTAACGAGTTTGATCAAGACTTGTTTTTGAAAGGCGAACTGACGCCGGTGTTCTTTGGTACGGCTCTAGGTAACTTCGGTGTGGATCATATGCTGGATGGCTTGACCGAGTGGGCGCCTACGCCGCAACCCCGAGCGACAGACACGCGTACAGTGCAAGCTACGGAAACCGGCTTTAGCGGCTTCGTCTTTAAAATTCAAGCTAACATGGATCCGAAGCATCGAGACCGTGTTGCGTTTATGCGTATCGTGTCAGGTAAGTATGAAAAAGGCATGAAAGTGCGTCATGTACGCATTGGTAAAGACGTTTTGATCCCGCAAGCGTTAACCTTTTTAGCCGGTGATCGCGAGCATTTAGAAGAAGCTTACCCAGGCGATATTATCGGTTTGCATAACCATGGCACCATCAAAATTGGTGACACCTTCACCACCGGTGAAAATATGCAATTTAGCGGTATTCCGAATTTTGCACCGGAGTTATTCCGTCGTATTCGCTTACGTGACCCACTGAAACAAAAGCAGTTGTTGAAAGGCTTAGTTCAGTTAGCGGAAGAGGGCGCTGTGCAAGTGTTTCGTCCGCTGGATAACAATGACCTGATTGTGGGTGCTGTCGGGGTGCTGCAGTTTGATGTGGTCGTGCATCGCTTAAAATCAGAGTACAACGTTGACGCGCTGTACGAGAGTGTGAATGTGAGTACCGCGCGCTGGGTTTACTGCGATGATGCTAAAACACTGCAAGAGTTCCAGAATAAAGCTAGTAATAACTTGGCCTTAGATGGCGGCGATAACCTGACTTATATCGCACCCACGATGGTTAACTTAAACCTCGCTATTGAACGTTATCCGAAAATTAAATTCCTTAAAACCCGCGAGCATTAACAGGTTGCCGTATGAATATTAAACACCTTTTAACTGAGAAAACCCTTGCCGCCTTTCAACAGCTTGGCTTAACCGAAAACGTTAATGCGGCTGTTACGCAAAGCACGCGGCCAGAATTTGGTGATTATCAGATCAATGGCGCTATGGCGGCAGCCAAGTTATTAAAAACCAATCCGCGGCAGCTTGCGCAACAGTTACTAGAGCTGCTCGATATTGCCGACATGGCCGAAAGCGTTGAAATAGCGGGGCCTGGTTTTATCAATGTGAAGTTAGATAAAAACTGGCTTGCATCGCAATTAACGACGGCAGCAACCGACAGCCGTTTGGGCGTTGCGGTGAATCCTACACCGCAAACGGTAGTGGTGGATTATTCTGCGCCTAACTTAGCCAAAGAAATGCACGTTGGCCATTTACGTTCAACCATTATTGGTGATGCGGTTGTACGAACCCTTGAGTTCTGGGGGGACACCGTGATCCGACAGAACCATATGGGCGATTGGGGCACGCAATTTGGTATGCTGATAGCGCATTTAGAAGACAAAATCGCCGCCGGTGTCGATTTAGAAACGGTCGCCTTAGCCGATCTTGAAGATTTCTATCGGGAAGCGAAAAAGCGTTTTGATGATGAAAGCGGTTTTGCGGATAAATCACGTGATTACGTGGTAAAACTACAAAGCGGTGATGCGCATTGCCAAAAACTGTGGCAGATGTTTATTGATACCTCGATTAAACACAGCAACGACGTTTATCAGAAACTGAATGTCACCCTGACGAATGCCGATATCAAACCTGAAAGCGCCTATAACGCCATGTTACAACCGATTGTTGCTGAGTTAGTCGCAAAAGATATCGCGGTTGAAAGCCAAGGTGCTTTGGTGGTGTTTTTGCAAGAATTAGCCGATAAAGAGGGTACCCCTTCACCTTTTATCATTCAAAAAACCGGTGGGGGTTTCTTATATTCGACCACCGATTTAGCCGCGTGTCAGTATCGCAGCCACGAATTAGCCGCCGATCGCATTATTATCTTCACGGATGCACGGCAAGCTCTGCACTTTAAACAAGTCGAATTAGTGGCACGCAAGGCCGGTTATTTAGCCGAGCGCACAGCCTACGATCACTGCCCGTTCGGCACCATGATGGGTGAAGATGGTAAACCCTTTAAAACGCGTACTGGCGGCACAGTAAAGCTGGCTGAACTCCTGGAAGAAGCGGTAGTTCGCGCCAATGCGGTATTGCAAGATAAAGTGACCGATTTATCAGCAACTGAGATGGCTGAGATCGCCCGTAAGGTTGGCATTGGGGCGGTAAAATATGCGGATTTATCGAAAAACCGTACCAGTGACTATATTTTTAGCTGGGATGCAATGCTCAGCTTTGAAGGCGCTACCGCACCTTACTTACAATATGCCTATACTCGGGTACGCAGTATTTTACGCAAAGCTGAGGTTGCGGCTGATTTTCATGCTGAAATTGTGATTGGCGCCGATCAGGAAAAATTGTTAGCTGTTAAATTATTGCGTTTTGAAGAAACCTTACAGCAAGTGATGAAGGAAGCTCAGCCGAATTTACTGTGTAATTACTTGTATGAACTGGCCAGTTTATACATGACGTTCTATGAAGCCTGTCCTATTCTAAAAGAAGGTGTTGAACCAGCAACGCGTGACAGCCGTTTAATGCTGAGTATTTTTAGCGCCAAGTTATTACACAAAGGCTTGGACCTTCTGGGTATTGAAGTAATGGAACGGATGTAACATGAAAATCGACGCGATTCGCCGCAGCTACACCAAAGATAAATTGGATCTCGACCAGCTCGATGCCGATCCCATTGTGCAATTTGAACAATGGTTAAAAGATGCGGTGGCGGCAGAATTGCCCGATCCGACCGCCATGTGTGTAGCGAGCGTCGACGCTGAGGGCCAGCCGTCACAGCGGCTGGTATTGTTAAAAGATCTGAACCCGAGCGGCTTTACCTTTTACACTAACCTTGGCAGCCGTAAGGCTACCGAGTTAGCAGCTAATCCGAAAGTTTGCTTACATTTTCCGTGGCATCCTCTCGAGCGCCAAGTGATCGTTTATGGCACGGCAGAACGCGTGCCTACCAGTCAGGTAATGAAGTATTTCTTATCACGACCCAAAGAAAGTCAGTTGGCCGCTTGGGCATCTGAGCAAAGTCGGCCGGTGTCAACGCGTTTGGCACTGATGCAGAAATTTGCGGAAATCAAAGAGAAATTTTCGCATGGTGATGTGTCGTTACCCGATTTTTGGGGCGGCTTTTTAGTCCGTCCTTATCAAATTGAATTTTGGCAAGGCGGTGAGCATCGCTTACATGATCGCTTTATGTATCGGCAAACGGATTTTGGCTGGCAAATTGAGCGGCTGTGCCCTTAACGCGGCAGTAAAAAAGGACTCGCGCGAGTGAATAACCCCCAAATAACAACTCGCTCGATGCATTACCCGCTATTCGACACCCATTGTCATCTTGACTTACCCGAGCTCTGGCCTGCATGGCCAGAGCATTGGCGCCTAGCACAGCAAGCTGGGGTGCAGGCCTTGTTAATTCCAGCAGTGGCCAAAGAAAATTGGCCGCATTTACTGAAGCTGTGTCAAACCAACCCGCAATTTTATCTTGCTTTGGGTATCCATCCTTGGTGGGCCATTAAACATCACTTAGCGGATATTGATTTGTTGGCGTTGCAGTTGCAACAGCCAGAGGTATCGGTGCAGGCCATCGGTGAAATTGGCCTTGATTTCGCGTTAGATGCGGACAGTTTTGTCATACAGCAGCAATTGTTTGCAGCACAATTAGCGTTAGCCAAACGGCATAAATTACCGGTGATCTTGCACCATCGTAAAAGTCAGCCAGCGTTATTAGCGGAAATTAAACGTCAGCAGTTTAGTGAAGGCGGCATTTTGCATGCGTTTTCAGGAAGTCAGCAACAAGCGCACGCTTTTATCGATGTGGGGTTCAAATTAGGTATCGGTGGCACTATTACCTATAGCCGAGCGGAAAAAACACGGAATGCGGTCAGTAAATTACCGCTGTCGGCTTTAGTTTTAGAGACCGATGCACCCGCTATGCCGCTAAGCGGTTTTCAAGGGCAGGTCAATACGCCAGCGCAGTTAGCACAGGTGTTTGACGCTTTATGTCAATTAAGAGATGAATCCCCACCGCAGCTCGCTGCGGCGTTGTGGCAAAATAGTCGTCAGGTCTTGCGACTGAGTTAACCGGCGAAAAGGTTTAGGTAAAGAGTATTAGGCTTGGGGAGTAGGTGGTTTGCGATAGCGCTGACTTAACTGACTAACGTTGCGTTTCAGTAACATGCCCACCGCGCCAGTAAGTAGCAGCAGACCTAAGATTTGTTGCATTAACTGCTGCCAAGAATGATAGCCCGGAAACAACTTTTCATCCTGCAATAAACTTAATTTGATATAGCCAAGCAATTCGTTGTTCACTCGAATTTCTTCTACCATCGGGATTAATGCTAAAGGCTGGTCGGGGCGATACAGTAAGCGTGCGGCAGAATTCGCTTCTGACCAACTGATCCTGACGCCATTCGCATCATAAACCACGACATCATGTAAGAACGGATTTTCAGCAATATGTTGAGTTAATTGCGACAAGCCTTCCAATTCGTCATTTTCTAATAAATAACCGGCGGTGTAAGACATGGCAATTAAGGTTTCACGCATCAGCAGTTTATTTTGTTGCATCAACAGTTGCTGACCTTCAGTGCGTGCTGCGCCCCAGCTATGCAAAATAAACCAAATACCTAATACGGCTAATGCCAGTTGTAATAAGGTAATAAAGCTTGAATATCGATGACCTGATAGGCTATGGTGCTGCATATTTTTAATCGCTAAATGACGTCGGCAGGTCGCTGCCTAAAGTGTTGTAGCATGCCATGGTCATTCAGTTAAGTATAGGGCAGAGCGTGTCGAATTTTTCTAAAGTATTAGCTCCGTTTAATCGTGAGCTAAAGTCGATGTTAACTGAAGCGCAGCAGCCGTTGTGTTTAGAATGGCGAGCAGGGCAAATTCAGAGTGTGGCAACGGCTGATAGCGCTGCCAGTGGCCCAGTATTAATTTACTTTGGTGGCGAGCAGAGTTTGAGCCAACTTGAGCAGATTTTAGCTGCGCTGGCATTACCTTCTATGTTACTAACCGTCAGTGTCAATCAACCGCTTGCTAGCTTACCGGCCGGCCTGTTGTTGCAAAGCCCCGCACTGGCGCAACCTGAACAAGCGCGATTAAACCAGATCGCAGCAGCGCTAGATTGCCAGCTGGTATTTTTAGCAACGCGTCCAGCGTTATCGCAGCCCGGTTTATTACTGATGGATATGGACTCGACGGCCATTGAAATTGAATGTATCGACGAGATTGCTAAGTTAGCCGGTGTAGGTGAACAGGTGGCCGCCGTTACTGCCAGAGCAATGAACGGTGAGCTGGATTTTGCTCAAAGCTTGCAACAACGGGTGGCGGCATTAGCCGGTGCGCCTGAATCAGTGCTGCAGCAAGTATTAGATAAGTTGCCGTTAATGCCAGGGCTAACCGAGTTGGTGGCAACGTTACAGCGTCATCATTGGCAGGTGGCTATTGCCTCCGGCGGTTTTACCTATTTTACTGATGCCCTAAAGCAGCAACTGGGCTTAACGGCAACCTTTGCTAATCAATTAGAGATTGTTGAGGGTAAGTTAACGGGTAAGGTGTTAGGACCCATTGTTGATGCAGAGCGTAAAGCGGCTGTTGTCGGCGAGTTAGCTGCGCAGTATCGCATTCCACTGGCTCAAACCATCGCCATAGGGGATGGCGCTAATGACTTATTCATGTTGCAACAAGCTGGCTTAGGTGTAGCGTTTCATGCGAAACCCAAGGTGCAGGCGGCGGCCAAAGCGGCGATAACTTCCGGCAGCTTATTGCAGCTATTGTATTTGGTTGAACCCGCGTGAAGCATCAACAACATTCGTTGTTTGTTGATTTAAAAGACTATCATCTGCATGTTAGGCAATTAACACCGCTGCACGGTTCACTTGCGCCGGTGTTGTATTTGCACGGTGCAATTGAGAATGGGCGGATTTTTTACAGCCATTCAGGTAAAGGCCTTGCCAGCTTCTTAGCCGATCAGGGGTTTATTGGTTATGCCGTCGATTTTGCTGGTCGTGGTTTATCGCAACCCTCGCTGGCTGATGGTTTGCAGCAAAATCAGCAACAATTAATTTGTCATGATATTCCGCGCTTAATCGAGCATTTTTACGACTTACATCAACAGCCCTTAATCTTGATGTGTCATTCGTGGGGCGGCGTGTTGGCGGCGGCAAGTTTAGCCCGTTATCCGCATTTACTGCAGAAAGTTAAAGCCAAGGTTTGTTTTGGCACCAAACGCGTGATCAGTGTGCGATCGTTAGCAAAATGGCTGAAAATCGATATGGTATGGAATAGTCTTGCCCCTTGGTTAAGTCGGCAGCCTGGTTATTTACCTGCTAAACGCTGGCGTTTAGGGGCAGATGATGAGCCGCGACAATTTTTGTTGGATACCATTCGTTGGATCAAAGGTGCTCCGTTTAAAGATTGCACGGATGGTTTTGATTATCAGCAAGCTTGTCAGCAAGCGATGTGGCCAGCCATTTGGCATTTTGCCGCCGAGCATGATCGTGTGCTCGGTCACCCGAAGGATGTACAGGCTTTTATTGCAGAATGCGCTCAGCGTGAAGCGAAATTCAGTTTATTGGGGAAAACGCAGGGTTATTCGCAAAACTATGATCATATTTCTATGTTGACGCATCCCGCTGCAGCAACGGAGCATTTTCAAGAGCTCACGCTATGGCTAAAGAGCTTATAATGGCTATTTATCGCGCGCTAAGATAGCCATGCGTGCTTGCTGTTGAGCGGTGCAGGCAGCCGCATTATAACGAGCAACGATCTCTGCAGAGGTTTCTACACCATCAGCTACCCCTTCGACATGCCACAACTCTTCCTCTAACGTTTTTGCTTTGTGTATAGCATAAACACTGATATAGCCAATCTCCTTCGCGATATATTCTGAGTCAAGCTTACCGGTACGAGAAACATAGAGTTTAAAACTAAACAGTACATGATGTTCAATAGCATCTAAAATAAAGATTTGCAGATCTTCCGCTTGCTTAAACTCAAAATCATAATGGCTACTGAACTCCAGTTGACCATTGTCTAACGGGGTAACCCGAATATACAACTCAAATTGTTTTGACGGATCATGTCGCTTCATTTGCTTTAAAAAATGTGCGACTTCTTGCGTTAGCACGTGCTCTTTCGTCAATAAACTAAAGTCTAAGCTTTTGCTGCTCTGTTGCGACAGTTGCAGCAACTTATGAATTGCATTGGGCTGGGCGCCACGGCCTAACACATTTACGTCATGGCGTAGGCCTTTGCGATGAATAAAAACCGCAAAGTTATTCAGCGTTTTAACATACATATTGCGCAGTGCATCTGATAAGCCAGGGTACTTCGGTGTTTCTTCGGCCACAGTTAATTTGCTGCGGTTACTTTGAATTAACTGCTGAAAAAACGCCTTACCAACATGATAATCGGTTTGAGCAATTTTCAAATTCATAATGGTGCGGCTTTTACTTACTGCCATTACTTCGTAAGGTAAGCCCGATAATTGATGTTTGTTCGTGATTTTTTGTAGATCGGGTAATTCAAAGAGCAGTATATCGCCTTTTTGAAAATCGACAGGTTGGCTAAATTCAATTTGTAGGCCGCCAGTGGAAAAGTCTCGGCTAAAACTGCTGATGGGGGCTTGCTCTGGTTTGTTTCTTACCAGCACCGTGGTTTTATACAAATAACGCGACTCGGCACGTAAATTAATATAATGAATAGCTATCGCTTCACAGGGTTTGGCTTGCAGGGCTTTACTTAATCCAAATTTATTTAAGGCCGCTAATTTATCAGTTTGGTAAGTATAGGCCGAGTAATAACGCCGATGTTCAGCCGAACTGATTTCAGTGAGTGCGGCAATATAATGCATGTCTTTGAGCATACCCGCGATCAAGGGGAACGGTTTTTGCGTGTTGACCGCGCCGGGTATGGCAAATTCATTAATACTTTGGCTTACGTGAGTTTTTAATAAATTAAGATGGAATACACGCCAACTGGGCTTGCCAGCGCCAAACCCAAAAAACATCTCACGCAAAGCGGTTGATTCGGCAAGTTCAAGATCCGTCGCAGCATAAAAATACAATTTGCCTTTTGCTGCGTGAGTAAAGCAATACAAGATACTGGAGCGTTCGGTTGAGGTCTGGCTCAGCAGCAGTTTTAGCCGCTTTGCAGATAGTACATGGCTTAATACTGAGAGTTGCTGTTCATCCAAAAAATAATGCCAAACACTTTTGTTGTAATCACTGGTGAGGCAAAAACGGCTACTGACTTGGCCATCAACAACAGATAAATAAACCGGTAAAGTATTAATTCGCGGCAAATAGTATTGTTCATAACCCTTGGTAATGACGGCGTCGGTGGTGTTATCTAAATTCACCTTGTAGCGGCGTTTATTACCGTGAATAAAACTCTGTAAAAATTGATTAAACGAGCCTTCTTGTTCTGGATTCAAGCGCTTTAATCGCAAATAGTTATATTTATCCTGCTCATCCACTTCTAAAACTTGATAAGTTAAACCCTTAGGCAAATTCAAGGTGAATTCTTTTTCTAAACCACGCAAAGCCAAATTGAGGGTGTCCCCCACAACAATTTGCCGCCCCGCTGGTATTTTTAATTTACAACCACCAACAGACAGATCCGTGGTCATGGCACTAAAACGCTGATCCGCATGGCGGACTTCTACTTCAATGCCATAATTCATGCGCTCTTCACAGCGGCTGATATAATAGCCAAACTGCACTAATTTATTCGGGTTGTTGGTTTCTTCTTCTGGCTCGGTATTTTCTTGCGTGTTTGTGGGGTCGGGCAGCTGCAAACCATTACGGCGTTGCGCTAATGCATTACGAACGCGCTCTTCGGTTTCTTTACGATGACGAACCCGAAAGTTATTGTCAGCGTTCATGACTTCTTCGTAGACGCCAATAGTGTATTGACCGTAATCGTTAACGCCGTTTTCAAAGATCTGCCGTGCGGTATCATCTAGGTGATGGGTTTTGCCTAAATAGACAAAAGGTTTAACATCACCATCAACATGGCCGCGTAAATCAATGTAATAGTTGCAAGGCTGAGCAAGACGCTTCAGTTCCATTTTTAATAAAAACTGTTTTGACTTAGGCAGGCTAGCAGACAGACTAGCGAAAGTCTGCTCAAACTCGGGTGAGTTGATCAGTCCTTTCATCCTTTCAATAATGCCAGATTGCTCTTTAAAGTCGGTTGCAGTCATAGTCAGCTGATTCAGTTGCCAAAATTTTGGCAGCTTAGGGTTATAATGAGATTAAGCTACGTTGTTCTATTTCGAAAAGCAATATCTGTGCCTTTTATTCAAATTAGGAAAGATCATGGCAAAAACAAAAACCGCCTACGTATGTAATGAATGTGGTGCCGATTTTATGCGCTGGCAAGGTCAGTGTTCTGAATGCTCGGCTTGGAACTGTATTACTGAAGTAAGACTAGGAGCCGTAAAAACGAAAAATACTCGGCTGGATGGTTATGCCGGTACCACAGTCGCTAAAGTGATGCGGCTTGATGAAGTCGATCTGCAAGAAGTACCACGCTTTAGTACTGGCTTTGTTGAGTTTGACCGCGTGTTAGGCGGCGGTATTGTGCCGGGCTCTGCTATTTTAATCGGTGGGCATCCAGGTGCTGGTAAAAGTACCTTATTACTACAAATGATGTGTGGCTTAGCTGAACAGGGTGGAGCCTTGTACGTCACGGGGGAAGAATCTTTACAGCAGGTGGCGATGCGCGCTCAGCGCTTAGGTTTACCAATGGGCACGTTAAAAATGCTGGCAGAGACCAATGTCGAAACGATTTGCCAATTAGCGCAGCAAGAAAAGCCCCGCATTATGGTTATCGACTCCATCCAAGTGATGCATTTAGCTGATGTGCAATCGGCCCCTGGAAGTGTGTCGCAGGTTCGAGAAAGTGCGGCCTTTTTAACACGCTTTGCCAAGCAGTATCACATCGCCATTATTATGGTGGGCCATGTCACAAAAGATGGCTCGCTGGCTGGCCCTAAGGTACTTGAGCATTGTATTGACTGCTCGGTGATGCTCGATGGCGATACTGATAGCCGCTATCGCACTATGCGTGGCCATAAAAATCGTTTTGGCCCGGTAAATGAGCTAGGCGTCTTTGCCATGACCGGTCAGGGCATGAAAGAAGTGAAAAATCCTTCGGCTATTTTTTTAACGCGCGGCAAAGAAGATCAATCAGGCAGTATTGTGATGGTGCTTTGGGAAGGAACGCGGCCATTATTAGTCGAGATCCAAGGGTTAGTCGATTATTCACCGCTGAATAATCCAAGACGCGTGACTTTGGGTATGGAGCAAAACCGTATTTCTATGTTATTGGCCGTTATGCATCGCCACGGTGGTTTGCAAATGGCCGATCAAGATGTGTTTGTCAATGTCGTCGGCGGCGTTAAGGTCAACGAAACGAGTGCTGATTTAGCGACCTTGCTGGCCTTGGTATCGAGTTTTCGTGATAAACCCTTGCCCAATGATTTGGTCGTATTCGGTGAAGTCGGCTTGGCGGGTGAAATTAGGCCGGTACCGAGTGGGCAAGAACGTTTACGTGAAGCGGCCAAACATGGTTTTCGTCGCGCTATTGTGCCGATAGCGAATGCGCCCAAAGAGCCGATTGAGGGTATGCAGGTCATCGGTGTGAGTAAGTTAGCGGAAGCGTTAGAAGCCATTTAGCCCATCGGTAGGGGCATAAAAAACACCTCCGTCGTAGCGGAGGTGTTAATGTCTTGAGATTTCAGTTATTTGATGCTGCTATTTTGCGGGAAGTTAAGGCGTAATACTTGTTCCGCATCTTGCTTTAACTTATCTAAACCCAAGCGGCCATAGCTTTCTACCATAATTTCGAGAGCTTGTTCTACTTGTGGTACATCACGGTAAAACTCTAGCACATATTTACCACGGTTCGCTGCAGCGAGATAAGCACCACGGCGCATGTAGTAATCGGCAACGATTAATTCATGCTGGGCCAATTTGTTTTTAATCACCAACATGCGATTACGCGCTTCATCGGCATATTTGCTGTTTGGAAAGCTATTTAATAAAATTTTAAAATCATCAAACGCTTGACGGGTGCTGCTTAAATCACGGTCGGCGCGCTCTATATCAAAAAACTCTTGAAACGCATTTTCATCGGCTTTTAAGTTGGTCAGGCCCCGCATGTAATAGACATAATCTAAATCAGGCTGGTTGGGGTTTAACCGAATAAAGCGGTCAATGCTGGCTAACGCTTGTGGAATATCGCCAGCTTGATGATGGGCATAAATTAAGTCGAGTTGTACTTGTTTAGCTAATGGGCCGAACGGATAGCGACTCTCTACCCCTTTGAGTAATTCAATGGCTCGGTTATAAAGGCCCGCATCCAAGACTTCTTTGGCTTGTTGATACATGCCTTGAGCCGTTTGTGTGGCAGTCATTTGCTGTGGTTTGGGTTTGCCAGCACAGGCCGTTAGGGCGATTGACATCAAAACTATCAGTATAAATTTCAATTTCATGTAAAAATCCGTTACTACTTAAGCTAAATGGCTGTCTAGTCCAGCGTAAAATCGTTAAAATAGGCGCTAATGCGATTCTACCCCAGATATCGAGGGGTTGCACACAGGATAACTGCTTCCGTCATGACAAAACAGATAAAACTTTCACAAATCGTTCCTGACCATCTTTTTGGTAAACGCTTAGATCAGGTTTTAGCCGAAATGTTCCCTGATTATTCACGTTCACGTATAAAAGAGTGGATTTTGGCTGATGCTGTGCAAGTTGAACAGCAAATTTGCAATACGCCAAGACAGAAGATGTTCGGAGGTGAGCAGATTGATATTACAGCCGATTTGCCTGAAGACGAACGCTTTTTGGCCGAGCCCATTGCTTTAGATGTGGTTTTTGAAGATGAACATATTTTAGTAATCAATAAACCTGCGGGTTTAGTGGTTCACCCTGGTGCTGGTAATGCGGATGGCACCTTATTAAATGCTTTATTGCATCATTGCCCAGGTATTGGTGAAGTGCCGCGCGCAGGAATTGTGCATCGCCTTGATAAAGACACCACTGGTTTAATGGTGGTTGCCAAGACCATTCCGGCACAAACGCATTTAGTTGAAGCCATGCAAGCCCGTGAAATTACCCGTGAATATGAAGCGGTTTGTTACGGTGCCATGACCGGAGGTGGCTCGGTTAATCGTCCTATTGGCCGGCATCCAACCAAAAGAACTTTGATGGCGGTGCTTGAAAGCGGTAAGCCTGCTGTCACGCATTACCGGGTAATGGAGAAGTATCGTGCTCATACTAGGTTACGTCTGCGCTTAGAAACTGGCAGAACGCATCAAATTCGTGTGCATATGACGTTTATCAGTCATCCTTTAGTGGGCGATCCGGTGTATGGGGGGCGGCCACGTCCCCCGCGTCAGGCAGCTGAAAGCTTATTGGTGTTTATGCGTAATTTCCGCCGCCAGGCGTTGCATGCGATCATGCTTAAACTGGCACATCCCATCACCGGCCAAATTTTGGAATGGCATGCGCCTTTACCGGATGACATGGTGCAACTGAATGCCGCTTTACGTGCTGATACCGCTCAGCATGGCTTGGATTTTGTGTAATGCGCAATGTAAGCATTAAATGCCAATGACGCCTTTGTTACTCAAACCAACATGGCCTGCACCTTCTAATGTGCAGGCGGTTAGCTCAACTCGCTTCGGTGGTTATTCGCAGGGTGTGTTTCAGGGGTTAAATTTAGGCTTACATGTTGGGGACGATGCGGCTACGGTTGCTCGAAACCGCTCGTTGTTTCAACAGCAAGCGGCTATGCCCGTAGAGCCTTGTTGGCTTGATCAAGTTCATAGCAATAAAGTATGGCACTTAACCGAGAGCACTGCCGTGCTAAATGCGGCATTGCCTCAAGCCGATGCAGCGTTTAGCCAGCAAGCTGGGCAAGTTTGTGTTGTCATGACAGCAGATTGCTTGCCGTTATTAGTATGCAATAACGCAGGCTCTGAGGTGGCCGCCATTCATGCGGGCTGGCGCGGTTTAGCATCGGGGGTGATTGAGCATACCTTACAACAGTTTCAGGCAAAGCCTAGTGAGCTACTGGTGTGGTTAGGCCCTGCCATTGGCCCCAAGCACTTTGAAGTGGGTGCTGAGGTGCGCCAAGCCTTTGTACAGCAAAATGTGCTGGCCGCTAGCGCTTTTAAACCCTTAGGCAAAGAAAAATATCTGGCTGACTTATATCTGCTGGCACGACTGCGGCTGCAGGCTTATGGTGTCTCTGCTATTTTTGGTGGCGACTATTGCACTTATCATGACACTGCGCAGTTCTATTCATACCGTCGTGATGGCCAAACGGGTCGGATGGCCAGTGCCATTTGGCTCAGTCATTCATCATAAAACTGATCGAAGTCAATTTTTTGACGTTTATTGCTTGAAAATTCCACAATCTAGCCCAATCTTAATATGCAGCAACCCATACTTATGCCTGCAGGAGCTAGACCATGCGCTTAGATAAATTTACCAGTAAATTCCAAGAAGCTATCGCTGATGCCCAATCGTTAGCGGTAGGGCGCGATCAACAATTTATTGAACCCGTGCACATTATGTTTGCTCTTCTCAACCAAGAAGGCGGCACGGTGCGAGAGTTGTTGAATAAACTGGCGATTAACTTTAATGAACTCCGCTCAAAAGTAAGCCAAAGTATTGAGCGATTACCTCGTGTAGAAGGTGATGCCAGTAATTTGCAGTTGGCCAGTACCACCGCGCAGTTATTACAACAATGCGATAAATTGGCGCAGCAACGCAAAGATCAGTTTATTTCCAGTGAGTTATTTGTGTTAGCCGCCACCGAAGATAAGTCTGAGTTGGGGCGTATTTTAAAATTACTCGGTGTCACCAAAGACAACGTGGTATCGGCTATTGAACAAATCCGCGGTGGCCAAAAAGTTGAAGATGCTAACGCTGAAGATACTCGTCAAGCGTTAACTAAATATACGGTAGATTTAACAGCGCGAGCCGAAGCCGGCAAATTAGATCCGGTAATTGGCCGTGATGAAGAAATCCGTCGGTGTATTCAAGTATTACAGCGTCGCACCAAGAATAACCCTGTGTTAATTGGTGAGCCGGGCGTGGGTAAAACCGCCATTGTTGAAGGGCTGGCGCAGCGTATTATCAATAAAGAAGTACCGGAAGGGCTTAAAGATAAGCGCGTATTGTCTTTGGATATGGGCTCTTTATTAGCGGGTGCGAAATACCGTGGCGAATTTGAAGAGCGTTTAAAAGCCGTATTGGCTGATGTGTCGAAAGAAGAAGGCCAGATCATATTATTTATTGATGAAATTCATACCATGGTTGGCGCCGGTAAAGCCGATGGTGCAATGGATGCGGGTAATATGTTAAAGCCTGCGTTAGCGCGTGGTGAATTACATTGTCTTGGCGCAACCACCTTAGATGAATACCGTAAATATATTGAGAAAGATGCCGCTTTAGAGCGTCGTTTCCAAAAGGTTCTGGTGGATGAGCCGTCAGTGGAAGATACCATCGCTATCTTACGTGGTTTAAAAGAGCGTTATGAATTGCACCATGCGGTAGAGATTACCGATCCAGCGATTGTCGCCGCGGCGACCTTATCACATCGTTATGTGAGTGATCGGCAACTTCCCGATAAAGCTATCGACTTGATCGATGAAGCCGCATCAAGCATCCGTATGCAGATGGACTCAAAGCCAGAAGAGTTAGATCGGTTAGAGCGGCGTATTATTCAATTAAAACTCGAAGATAATGCTTTAGCCAAAGAAACCGATGAGGCCAGTAAAAAACGTCGGGAATCTATTCAAGAGCAAATTCGAGAATTAGACATCAGCTACAAGGAGTTAGATGAGATCTGGGTGTCTGAAAAAGCCGCATTGCAAGGTACACAGCATATCAAATCAGAGTTGGAGCAGGCGCGCTTAGACCTAGAAGTTGCTCGTCGTGCCAGTGATTTGCAGCGGATGTCAGAGCTGCAATATGGTCGCATCCCTGAGCTTGAGAAAAAACTGGATCTCGCATCGCAAGCCGAAATGCAAGAAATGACCTTGTTGCGAAATCGGGTAACCGAGCATGAAATTGCCGATGTATTATCAAAAGCAACGGGGATCCCGGTAAGTAAAATGCTGGAAGGCGAGCGCGACAAACTGCTGCAAATGGAAAGCGCCTTACATCAAAGTGTTGTGGGGCAGCATGAAGCGATAGCGGCTGTCGCCAATGCTATTCGCCGTTCACGAGCCGGTTTGTCGGATCCGAATAAACCGATTGGCTCTTTCTTATTCTTAGGCCCGACAGGGGTCGGTAAAACGGAATTAACAAAATCTCTTGCACGTTTTTTATTCGACAGTCCCGATGCGATGGTACGTATCGACATGTCTGAATTTATGGAAAAACATGCGGTATCACGTTTAGTGGGTGCACCGCCAGGGTATGTCGGTTATGAAGAGGGCGGCTATTTAACCGAGGCGGTAAGGCGTAAACCCTATTCGGTTATTTTGCTTGATGAAGTTGAGAAAGCCCATCCCGATGTGTTTAATATTCTATTGCAGGTGTTAGATGACGGCCGTTTAACCGATGGGCAGGGCCGCACTGTCGACTTTAAAAATACGGTCATTATCATGACTTCAAACTTGGGTTCTGATCTTATTCAAGAACACCATAAAGAATACAGTTATGAACAGATGAAAGAAATGTTGATGGGCGTGTTGGCAAAACAATTTCGGCCAGAGTTTTTAAATCGACTGGATGAAGCTGTGGTGTTTCACCCTCTAGATAATAAACAAATTCAACAAATTGCTAAAATTCAGTTGGATCGTTTGGCTGAACGTTTGCAGCAACGCGACTATCTGCTAGAGGTTAGCGAAGCTGCGTTACAAAAATTGGCTGAAGTGGGTTTTGATCCTCTGTTTGGTGCACGGCCATTGAAACGTGCTATTCAGCAACATTTGGAGAATCGTCTAGCTCAAGCGTTACTGCAAGGTGATTTTTTACCGGGTTGCACCGTGGTTATTGACCATAACGGGGAAACTTTTACCATGCATAGCCATCGCTAGAATGCATCATAACCCCTGTATCATATCGAACAAGGGTTAATATGATTAAGGCGTTGGGGCACAACGCCTTTTTATTTCAAAATTGACGAGCATTGTTTGTTGCTCGCGCTCCATTTCTGTTAGTAAACGAAGTTCGTTTTTGTTTGCATCCTGAGTGAACAACTCTTGGCCACTGCGCAATAACAGTAATTGTTCTTGTGCCTTTTGACAAAGCATAGGATCAAGTTCTGAACTCACTGGGTTACCCTGTGAGTCTCGCACCGACGATCGTGAGGCGGCATTAGTACGAACGGTGACCAACTGGTAATTGCCTTCACGTGGTGGTTGCTGACCAAAATGTGTTACACCTCGAGCGTCTTGCCAGCTATAAACCGTTTGTGCCATTGCTGTATTACTAGTCAAACTGACCAGAAACATAAAAATAAGACTCGCTTTTGCCATGGTTCTATCCATGTTATGTTATGTCCCTTATAATCAGTATATTCTCTTTTTCAGAAGTTGCCCTATGACAGATCTAAAAAACAATGAACATGGCCCGCGCAAAGGGATCTATTTATTACCTAACCTGCTTACAACTGCAGGATTGTTCTCTGGTTTCTTTGCCATCGTATCATCAATGAATGGCAGATTTGAAGCGGCAGCGGTCGCTATTTTCATCGCTATGGTTTTTGATGGCTTAGATGGACGAGTTGCACGCCTAACCAATACTCAAAGTGAGTTCGGTGCGCAGTACGATAGTATGTCTGATTTACTGGCGTTTGGTGTCGCTCCAGCTTTAGTAGCCTACAACTGGGCGTTAGCTGATTTAGGTAAGTTTGGTTGGCTTGCGGCCTTTATTTACGTAGCTTGTGCTGCATTACGTTTAGCGCGATTTAATGCCAACTTAGGCGTGACCGATGGTCGTTTCTTCCAAGGTTTAGCCAGCCCCGCTGCTGCTGCGTTAGTAGCCGGCATGGTATGGAATGGTGCAACCTATGAAATTGATGGTGATAAATTTGGCTATGTTGTCGGCCTCATTACCATCGCTTGCGGTTTTCTTATGGTGAGTAATTTCCGCTTTAATTCTTTTAAAAACCTAAATTGGCGTGATCGCGTTTCGTTTTTAACCATATTGTTAGTGGTTGTCATCTTTGTCGTGATTGCGGCTAAACCAGCACAAATGTTGTTTTTGATTTTCTTGGTCTATGCCTGTTCAGGCCCTATAACCACCTTTAGAAGTGTGCGCAAATTAAAATTAGAGCACGTAGTAGGTGACTCTGATGACGCTGACTTTTTAGATGAACAAAAAACCAACAGCGAACCAACCAGCACTGAGCAGAAAAAGCCAGAATAAGTATGTCGAGACATTTTAGGGCAATGATGAGTTTCGTTGTTCTTTATTTAGCAAGGCATGGTTGAGTTTTAATCCATATCCCCCAAAATCTGGGGGATATTTAGTTTATTAAGGATTTACTTTGGCTTCTAGTATTACACAACGCTTAAACGCACTTAAAGAAAACGGCCATTTGGCCTCTATTGTCGGTATCAAGCGTGGTATTGAACGTGAGTGTTTACGTGTTAATGAAGATGGCTCTCTATCACAAAGCCCACATCCTGCAGCCTTAGGTTCAGCCTTAACGCATCCTTGGATCACTACCGACTTCTCTGAGTCGTTGCTAGAGTTTATTACCCCAGCACAAGCCGATATCGATGTTACCTTGCAACAATTAGCGGATATTCATCGTTTTACCATGCGTCAATTAGGCTCCGAGCGGATTTGGCCAGCCAGTATGCCTTGCTATATCGCTGAACAAGATCAAATTCCTTTGGCCTATTATGGCGAATCTAATGTCGGTCGTATGAAAACCTTATATCGACAAGGTTTAAAAAATCGCTATGGCAGCATGATGCAAGCGATCAGCGGTGTGCATTTCAACTTCTCTTTACCACAGAGCTTTTGGCAAGCGTATCAAGCCTTAGAAGGTGATAACACGCCTAGTCAGGATTTTATCTCTGAACAATATCTCGCGTTAATACGCAACTACAAGCGTTATGCTTGGCTCATAGTGTATTTATTTGGCGCGTCTCCGGCACTGTGCAAATCGTTTTTAGAAGATCGGCAATCGCGTTATGCGTTTCAGCCTTTAGGTAAAGGCAGTTTGTACTTACCTTATGCGACTTCGTTGCGCATGAGTGATCTGGGGTATACCAATAGTGCACAATCGAGCTTAAATATTACTTATAACAATTTGCCTGAATACATTAGCGGTTTGCATGCCGCGGTAAGCCAACCTTCAACGGAATATCAAAATATTGGCGTGAAAGTGGCGGGCGAATATCAGCAATTAAATGCCAATGTGCTGCAAATCGAAAACGAGTTTTACTCGACAATCCGGCCAAAACGAACCACGGAGTCGGGTGAGCGACCTACCTGTGCACTCGCTAAACGCGGTGTTGAATATATTGAAGTGCGTGCGTTAGATGTTAACCCCTTCAGTGCGGTAGGTATTTCCGCTGAGCAAATGCATTTTCTCGATGTGTTCTTGGTGTATTGCTTGTTAGAAGATAGCCCAGCGCTATCGGCAGCAGAGCAAACGGTTACAGAGCAAAACTTGAAAAAAGTGGTCACGGACGGTCGTCGTATCAACTTAGAATTATTACAAGAGGGTCAACCTCGCTTAATGCAAGATTGGGCCGAGCAGCTTTTTGCAGATATGATGCCGATTGCCGCCTGGTTAGATGAAGCCTATCAGACCGAGCGTTATCAAGGAGCTTTGCGTCATTACTACCTGTCGTTATTGGATCCCGCACAAACCTTTTCTGGCAAAGTGCTGAATCATTTAATTAGTCAGCGCAAAGATAATGGCCGCTATATGTTGGAATTAGCCGAGCAATATCGCCAGCAACTCATCAGCGAGCCATATCAACAATACAGTGAGGCGCAGTTTACCGCCGCCAGCAGTGATTCATTGCAACGACAAGCTGATATTGAAGCCGCAGATGACATCAGTTTTGCTGAGTATATTCAGCAATATTTTGCAGAAGTACCGGCTTGTGAGCAAGACCATTAACAGTTTCGTTGTCGCGCTGAGTTTAATTGCAGGGCAAAAAAAACGGCTACCAAAAGTAGCCGTGAAGGAGAATCCAGGGAAAACAAAACTTGGTTGAATCCATTCATACTGTTAGAATCAAACCGATGCCGATAGTTCAAATATATTCAAAAAAAAATAAGTTGCTGATATTGCTCAGTTTAGCAGTGGTCATTTCGGGGTGCGCTACGCCGCCACCGCGCGATCAATCTAATATCTGTGAAATTTTTGGCGAACACCGTGACTGGTATCAGTCAACCGCCAAAGCCAGCGATAAGTGGGGCATGCCTATCGCAGTGCCCATCAGTTTTATGTATCAAGAAAGCCGCTTTAAACACAATGCCAAGCCGCCAATGCGTTATTTCCTCGGCTTTATCCCTTATGGACGAGGCAGTTCAGCTTATGGTTATTCACAAGCCAAAAGCGATACTTGGGACGACTACTTAAAGGACACCGGCCGGTATTTTGCCAGTCGTAGTGATTTTGATGACGCTGTGGATTTTATTGGTTGGTATGTTGATAAAACGCATCGGGTTAACAAAGTATCGAAGCATGACGCCTATGCCTTGTATTTGAATTACCATGAAGGCTGGGGTGGGTATCGGCGCGGTACCTATCGCAGCAAAGCCTGGTTGCAAAATACAGCCCGTCAAGTCGAGCAGCGAGCTAATATCTACCATTTGCAGCTTCAAGGCTGTGAAAAGGATTTAAAGCGAGGCTGGCTTAGCCGTTGGCTATTTGGTTAAGCCATGATTGCAAAATAGTTAGGTTTAACGCTGAAGCAACAATCTGACCGTCTTAATCATATTGTCATGCACATCAATAATCTCTATCGGATAGCCTGCCAGTTTAACACTTAAACTGCCTTGTGGAATTTCCTCAAGGTACTCTAATAACAAGCCGTTTAAGGTTTTAGGGCCATCAGTGGGGAATTCTAACTGCATCTGTCTGTTCAGATCGCGTAAGTTTATAGTGCCGTCAATTAAATAAGAACCGTCAGGTTGTTTCACTATTTCTTCGTGGCTATCTTCAACCACATCGGTAGTAAATTCACCAACGACTTCTTCCAATATATCTTCAAGTGTCACTAATCCTTGGATGTCGCCATATTCATCAACCACTAATCCGATACGCTCTTTGGTACTTTGAAATTTTAGTAGCTGAGTATTCAGTGCTGTACCTTCCGGTATATAGTAAATTTCATGTACGGAGCGAAGTAAGGACGCTTTGTTTAATTGTTCTTTGAGTAGTAAGCGCACCAAATCGCGTGGGTGAATAAAACCTAGCGCATCATCAATGCTATCACGGTACAGCAGAAGGCGACTGTGTTGCGCATTTCCGAGCTGACGCATGATGTCTTTCCAGTCGTCATTAAAGTCGATACCCAGGATCTCATTACGCGGCACCATAATGTCTTCAACCGTGACATTTTCTAGATCTAACACACCCACTAACATACTTTGGTGCTGCTCAGGAATTAACGCCCCCGCTTCATGCACTACAGTTCGTAACTCTTCTGCGCTTAAGCTATTACCACGATGTTTTTCTGGGCTAACGCCCATTAAGCTCAATAAACCGTTGGTGACTTTATTCAGCAAGAAAACAAACGGATAAAAAATCTTCAACAGTACGTTTAAAATAATCGAGGCAGGAAAAGCTACTCGCTCAGGATATAAGGCCGCCAGCGTTTTCGGTGTGACTTCAGCAAAAATCAACACCACTAGGGTTAACGCGACAGGGGCAATGGCTAAACCAAGATCCCCATATAACCGTTGCCCTATTAATGCGGTTACGGTAGCTGCAGCTATATTGACAAGATTGTTGCCAATCAGGATCAAGCCGATCAAACGATCTGGACGTTTCAGCAGTTTGCTGACGCGTTTCGCACCACTGTTATTTTCATTTTCGAGGTGTTTAAGGCGATAGGGGTTTACTGACATCATTCCGGTTTCAGAACCAGAAAAGAAAGCAGAGAGAACAAGCAATACACCCAAAACAATAAAGAGTGTACTAGTCGAGATAGCGTCCAAGAATCAGTTACCTTTGTTACCAAACATAATCAGGGTTTAACCGTTAACCTAACAAAACCTCTTTTACGAATCGGCTGCCAAAATAGGCCAGCGTCAGTAAAAAAATGCCCGTTAGTGTCAGAGATATTGCTGTTTTGCCGCGCCAGCCTAAGCGTGCATGGCCCCAGCACAATACCACAAAAACGCACAAGGCTAGCGAACTTAACAGAGTTTTGTGTTCAAGCCAATGTGTTGTAAATGGAATTCCGCTGAATAATGCAGCAGCCAATAATAATGTGCCGGCTGCAAGCAGTCGAAATTGTAATTTTTCTGCTTGCATTAGAGGTGGAAGGTAGCGCGTTACACCGGAAAAATCTTTGTGTTTTAACTTATGGCTAATATAAGACACCTGAATAGAATATAACGAAGCCATCAATAAAGTAACATAGGCGATAAACGCCAATGCGATATGAGTAATTAAACCTGGATTTAACTCATAATGCTGCAACTGCACGCTGGCTGGTAACAGCATGGTGACTAGCAACGTAACGGCCGTTAAGCCATAAACTAACGGCAGCAATAAAATGGCGGGTGTGCGAAGTGAGGTTAGCGTAACGGACAGCGATATCAACCAGCACATTAACGAGCTCACGTTTTGCAAACTGAAGTTTTGCCCCGCGCCAGTAAAAATGGCACCGGCTAGAGTGAGCATATGCAACACGATGGCCAGTGTTGCAGTGCTAAACACGAGCTTAAAGTTCGGGCCTGTTGGGTGGAACAAACGCGCCAGTATTGCAACGGTAGCAATCAGATATGCCAGCAGCGCCAGTCCAGATAACATCATGGCCATTCAATTAACTCCTTTAAAGCATTATATGGGCTATTGTATGGGAAGTTTTTGCGAATGCCCAGCATCTCCCTTTGCTATGCGAACAAAAGATCTCAATGCTGACGTAGCGGTTGCTGTGCGCTATAATCGGCCCAATTCATGAATACGGGTAACTGTTATGTTCGAAAACCTGTCAGATCGTTTAAGTCGCACACTTAAAAATATCAGTGGCCGCGGCCGTCTTACTGAAGACAATATTAAAGAAACCTTGCGCGAAGTGCGGATGGCACTGTTAGAGGCCGATGTGGCTTTGCCCGTAGTACGCGATTTTATTAATCAAATTAAAGAGCGTTCGGTTGGTTTAGAAGTCAGCAAAAGCCTGACACCGGGTCAAGAGTTCCTGAAGATTGTGCGCAAGGCGCTTGAAGAAGCGATGGGTGAGGCGAATCAAGAATTAGCCTTAAATACCCAACCGCCAGCGGTGATTTTAATGGCGGGCTTACAAGGTGCCGGTAAAACCACTTCCGTCGCCAAATTAGCCAAGTTTTTAACCGAGCGTAAAAAGAAAAAAGTTCTGGTGGTGTCGGCTGACGTGTATCGTCCTGCGGCAATCAAACAGTTAGAAACACTGGCAAAAGAGATTAACGTTGAGTTTTTCCCCAGTGACATTTCACAAGCGCCGGTCAGCATTGTTAATGCGGCCATCACTCACGCAAAAACGCGCATGTTCGATGTGTTGTTAGTGGATACCGCCGGTCGTTTGCACGTTGATAGTGAGATGATGGACGAGATCAAAGCGTTACACGCTGCGGTCAAACCGATCGAAACCTTGTTTGTAGTAGATGCGATGACCGGCCAAGATGCCGCAAACACTGCAAAAGCCTTTAATGAAGCCTTGCCACTCACTGGTGTGATCCTAACCAAAGCGGATGGTGATGCGCGCGGTGGTGCGGCTTTATCGATCCGTCATATTACCGGTAAGCCCATTAAGTTTATCGGTATGGGTGAAAAAACCGATGCCTTAGAGCCCTTTCATCCTGATCGTATCGCCTCGCGCATTTTGGGTATGGGCGATATGCTCGGCCTCATTGAAGAGCTAGAGCAAAAAGTCGATAAAGAAAAATCGGCAAAAATGGCGCAAAAAATGATGAAAGGCAAAGGCTTTTCATTAGAAGATTTCCGTGAACAGTTAGTCCAAATGCGCAGCATGGGTGGCATGATGTCGTTAATGGATAAACTCCCAGGTATGAAAAACTTACCAGCGGGTGCCGCAGGGCAGCTAGATGAAAAACAATTTGTGCGGATGGAAGCCATTATTAATTCCATGACGCCAAAAGAGCGCGAGTTTCCGGATTTATTAAAAGGCTCGCGTAAAAAGCGCATTGCCGCCGGCTCGGGCACTGAAGTACAGGACATTAATAAGCTACTGAAACAATTTACCCAAATGCAGAAGATGATGAAGCAAATGTCGGGTAAAGGCGGTTTAATGAAGATGATGCGTGGTATGGGGGGCAAATTACCTCCGGGTATGTTACCGCCACGCTAACTCTGGCGTTACGGAGCGCTTGGCCATGAAATGCCTTGCATTCAAGCCAGAAATCCGTACAATGCAGCAGCCCTCCAGCCTGTCTGGGGGTTTTGTTATTTTTTAAAACCTGAACGATTAAAATTAGAGGACGGTATGGTAACTATTCGTTTACAACGTGGTGGCGCGAAAAAGCGTCCATTTTACCAAGTTGTGGTAGCGGACAGCCGTTTTGCTCGTGACGGCCGCTTTATTGAGCGCGTGGGTTTCTTTAACCCAATCGCAAGCGGTACTGAAGAGAAACTGCGTCTGGACCTGGATCGCGTTGACCACTGGGTAGCACAAGGTGCTTCATTAAGTGATCGCGTAACCAATCTGGTAAAAACAGCTAAGAAAGCAGTAGCTTAATTAGCAAAGCGTGTGGAGTTGTCACTGTTGAGTGAAAAAGATTTTGTTGTGCTTGGCAAATTTGGCGCCGTTTACGGTATCAATGGCTGGCTGAAAATTAACTCTTACACGGATATCCCGGAAGGGATTTTTGATTACACACCCTGGCAAGTTAAATTTCAGGGTAGCTGGCAGCCTGTGCAGATCAGTAGCTGGAAACGGCACAGTAACGGTTTAATTACCAAACTGACTGATGTTAATGATCGAGATCAAGCGCAGTTATACGTTAATGCCGATATCGCGGTTCCTGTTAATGCCTTACCGGCACTGGCAGACGGCGATTATTACTGGAAAGACCTAATGGGGCTGACCGTAATGAATGTGCAAGGCTATAACTTGGGCGAAGTGACTGACTTAATGGAAACCGGATCTAACGATGTGTTAGTGGTGAAAGCCAATCGGACCGATGCATTTGGCAAGAGTGAACGGTTAATTCCTTATCTTAACGATACTGTTGTAAAACAGGTAGACTTAACTGCAAAGCAAATGTTAGTAGACTGGGACCCCGCGTTTTAATGCAGGAACAACAAAGGTGGGTGGGCGTTGTCTCACTTTTTCCAGAAATGTTTCAGGCAATTACGCAATATGGGGTAACCGGCCGTGCGGTAAAGCAAGGGTTAATCACTTTAGATTGCTGGAATCCGCGGGATTTTACTACGGACAAGCATCGAACAGTGGATGACCGGCCTTATGGCGGTGGTCCAGGTATGCTAATGATGGTTCAGCCTTTAACCGAAGCTATTCGCGCCGCTAAACTGGCTGCTGGTGGTGAGGTGCACACGGTTTATTTGTCACCGCAAGGTCGCAAGTTAGACCAACAAGGTGTGGCTGAATTAGCAAAACACTCGAAGTTACTATTAGTAGCTGGCCGCTACGAAGGAATTGACGAGCGCGTAATAGAAACCGAAATTGATGCTGAATGGTCGATTGGAGATTACGTATTAAGTGGGGGCGAGTTGCCTGCGATGGTGTTAATTGACGCCGTATCGCGTTTAGTACCTGGTGTACTAGGGCATGATTTATCGGCAGAGCAGGATTCGTTTGCAACTGGTCTGTTAGATTGTCCTCATTATACGCGCCCTGAGGTGTTAGCAGACAAACAGGTGCCGGCAGTTTTACTGAGCGGACACCACAATGAAATTAGACGCTGGCGTCTAAAGCAGGCTCTTGGTAGAACCTGGTTAAGACGGCCGGATATGTTAAATTCCCTGGCTCTGACTAAGGAGCAACGCAAGTTACTGGCTGAATTCCAACAGGAACACCAGGCGTTGCAGCTACAAGATAGTTAATTCCAGGTAAAGTGAGATTGTTATGAGCAAAATTAGCCAAAACATCATCAAACAACTTGAACAGGAACAGTTGAAACAAGACGTTCCAGCATTCGCTCCAGGTGACACTGTAGTGGTTCAAGTTAAAGTTAAAGAAGGCGACAAAAGCCGTCTGCAGGCTTACGAAGGCGTAGTTATCGCCAAGCGTAACCGTGGTCTGCATTCAGCCTTCACCGTCCGTAAAATTTCTAACGGCGAAGGTGTTGAGCGTGTATTCCAAACGCACAGCCCAATGATCGATAGCATCACCGTGAAACGTCGTGGTGCAGTTCGCCGTGCTAAGCTTTACTACTTACGCGATCGTTCAGGTAAATCAGCGCGTATCCGCGAAAAGCTTAACTAAGCAATTTGAGGCCGGCATTATGCCGGCTTTTTTTATGTCTATTACCCACACCGCGCAACCGCCGATTAGTCAGCAAGCCTTACAACAGTTAGAACAAGAACTGGAAACCCTGTTGTCTCGTCGTTATGGTGACATTACCGAGCAACAACTCTTAAGTCTGCTCAAGCTTAAATCTTTTAGCCAAGTTGCCGATAGCCAACTTGCGTTATTTCAAGTGCATTTTGTGTTATACCATTTACTTTATCGTATCGCTGCGCGTTGGGCTGCCAATGAAACAGCACATATTGAAATTGGTTTAGCGCGGATTAAAATTTTGCCATGGCAAGACGCCTTACCGGCAACGCCTGACACGAAAGCGGCCTATTATGCCGAGTGGCAAAATTATTGGCGGATGACACCAATGGGGCTGACGGAGCGCCTAAATCAGTTTTGGCAGTTTTATCAACAGCGTTATCTTAGCCCACCAGACGTAAAACTGTCCGATGATGAAGCCTTGCGTTTATTAGCCCTACAATGGCCTTGCTCTCAAGTAGAATTAAAAAAAGCCTTTCGCAAACAATCCTTAAAACATCATCCCGATCGCGGAGGTGATCAACAAGCCTTCGTCCGCATTACGCTTGCTTATAAAAAGCTGTTGACCCGCTTCTAACGCTAAATTGCTCTTTTAAAAGAGGTTGCAACACCGCGGCAAGTGTTGGTTTGCTGCAGTGTTGCTATGCTAAAGCCTGATTTTATGCTGCGATCTATTGCTGTGTATTTAAAAGTTTACAGTGTGTTTTTATGTTGCATTTCAGTCTAAGTGGCAATTTTATTGGTTTGCAAGCTTGACGCTGTAGCCGTCTATCCGTAAACTGCGAAATATGTAATTTAAAAAATACGATGTGTAAATTAATATTTACACTTAATTTTAGGTCAGCGGGCAACGATATTATTATCTATGCTAATTTACTGCCCGTGACTCATACCGCTACAGGAGCACCGTTAAATGAGTATGATTGTTGATGATTTGCGTATCGTCGCCCAGAAACCCCTGATCTCACCTGCTGTGTTAAAGAAAGTGTTGCCATTATCAGCTCAAGGTTTAGATTTTATTGCGAAAGCACGCACTGATATTGCTAACATTATTCATGGCCATGATAAACGTTTACTGGTGGTGACCGGGCCATGTTCTATCCATGATCCCGTTGCCGCGATGGAATATGCACATAAACTTAAAGCACTGCAGCTAGCTTACCAAGATAGTTTATATATTGTGATGCGCGTGTACTTTGAAAAACCACGTACCACAGTGGGCTGGAAAGGCTTTATTAACGATCCGCATCTTGATGACTCCTTTGATTTAGAAACCGGATTAACTTGGGGCCGTGAATTGCTACTGAAAATGGCCGATTTAGAATTGCCGGTTGCAACCGAAGCGCTCGATCCGATCAGCCCACAATATATGTCTGATTTAATTAGCTGGGCGGCGATTGGGGCCCGCACCGTGGAATCGCAAACGCACCGTGAAATGGCCAGTGGCTTGTCGATGCCTGTGGGTTTTAAAAATGGTACCGATGGCAGTTTAAATGTAGCGCTCAATGCGCTGCAATCTGCCGCTAGCGGCCACACATTCTTTGGTATTAACCAAAAAGGTGAAGTGAGCTTGGTGCAAACCGCCGGTAATCCGGATGGGCATATCATTTTACGTGGTGGCAGCGCGCCAAATTACGATGCAGCCAGCATTCAAGATGTCTTACAAAAAATTGATAAATTAAAATTACCACGCGGTATTGTGGTCGACTGCAGTCATGGCAATTCGCACAAAGACCATAATCGACAACCGCTCGTGGCCGCTGATGTCGTGGCGCAGCGTTTAGCCGGCAATGATGCCATTATTGGTTTAATGCTAGAAAGTCATTTATCAGCAGGGCGGCAAGATCTGATCGCCGGTAAAGCTGAGCATTACGGTGTGTCAGTCACCGATGCCTGTATTGATTGGGCGACAACCGAAACCTTGTTAGCAAGTTTGCATCAGCAAATGTTGCCGTTGCAAGCGGTGGCGTAGATCAGATGACGGCCGTTAATCATGCACAACAAGCATTGCAACCGTTGCGCGAGCAAATCGATACTATTGATGCTGAACTGGTCAGGCTATTAGCGGCACGCGCTAAAGTGACTGCGCAGGTCGGGCAGGTGAAGCAGCATTTCGCCTTACCGGTATACGTACCTGAGCGCGAGCATGAACTGTTAACGGCGCGTCGCCAGCAAGCTATTGCCGAGCAGGTCTCGCCCGAACTGGTTGAAGATGTGCTGCGGCGCATCATGCGCGAATCTTATGCCACACAAGACATCAGCTTTGTTTGTTGTCGCCAAGGCGGTGGTAAAGTTGTAGTGGTCGGTGGTGCTGGGGCGCTCGGTGCGCGTTTTGTCAGTTTATTTGCGCGTTCTGGCTATCAAGTGGTCGTGTTAGAGCAACAGGATTGGCCAGAAGCCGCCAGCTTATGTGCTGATGCAGCCTTGGTGTTAATGGCGGTGCCCATCACCTTAACGGCGCAGTTGATTGCAAAATTACCGACTTTGCCAAGCGATTGTGTGCTAGCAGACTTAACCAGTATTAAAGACAAGCCCTTGCAAGCGATGTTGACGCAGCATGCCGGGCCTGTCGTGGGTTTACATCCGATGTTCGGCCCGGATATTACGAATTTAGTGAAGCAAGTGGTGGTGGTCTGTCACGGCCGTGCTGAACAGCAATATCAATGGTTACTACAACAATTAACGGTATGGGGTGCAGAACTTGCCGAGGAACAGGCCGCTGCGCATGACAGTGCTATGCAACTGATCCAAGCGATGCGTCACTTCTCATCTTTGGTTTATGGCGTACATCTAGCCGAAGAAAAAGCGGATTTGCAGCAGCTGCTGGCCATGAGCTCGCCCATTTATCGGTTAGAGTTGGCAATGATTGGCCGTTTGTTTGCACAAAATGCCGAGTTATATGCCGATATTATGCTGTCATCTAGTGATGTTGCTAGCCTATTATCACGCTATCAGCAGCGTTTTGGTCAGTTATTAGCCTTGTTGCAAGCCAATGATAAAGCCGGTTTGATGGCCGAATTTGCCAAAGGGCAACAGTTTTTTGGTGATTTAGCCGGGCAGTTTTTGCACGAAAGCAAGCAGCTGTTACAAAAAGCCGCGGATGGTCGCAGCTAAAGGTAACAGCAGTAAATTGCCAATGAACCCAGCGAGTTAGCGCTGGGTTTATGTTTCTGTGTTAGCTAGACCATAAAAATGATAGATAATTTCCCACGCCTGCTCGGGTGTATCTACAAACTGTATTAACTCGAGATCTTCTGGGCTAATTAAGCCTTCTTCTGCCAGCATGTCAAAATTGATTAAACGCTGCCAAAACGCTTTATCGTATAAAATTACCGGTACGCGTTTGGCTTTACGAGTTTGAATCAGCGTCAGGGTTTCAAACAGCTCATCTAAAGTGCCAAAGCCCCCCGGAAAGGCCACTAAAGCCTGCGCCCGCTGTAAAAAGTGCATTTTGCGGATGGCAAAATAGTGAAACTGGAAACACAGTTCAGGCGTGATATAGGGGTTTGGATGTTGCTCTTTGGGTAAAACAATATTTAAACCAATGCTTTTACCATTGGCATCCATCGCCCCACGATTGGCGGCTTCCATCACACCTGGGCCGCCGCCGCTGATAATCATTAAGCCTGTTGCGGGATGCTTGCCATTGTGTGTGGTGACGATGCGAGCAAATGCTTGCGAAGCTGCATAGTACTGACTGTTCCTCACATCGCGTTGCGCTTGCTGCAGTGCACTCACAGCCTCAGCGGTATGTTCTTGCCCCGCATAGCGTTGTTGAACCTCTGCCAGTTGACTTGCTGCAACACTCGGTGACAGAAAACGGGCACTGCCAAATACGACGATAGTGGCATTAATGCCGTGCTGCTCGAGTACCATCTGTGGTTTTAAATATTCTAACTGCAGACGAACATGGCGCAGCTCGTCTTGCATTAAAAAACCATTGTCAGCGAAGGCGAGCTTAAAGGAATTATGATCTTGTAATTGCGTGATCGCATCTAATGATTCTTGAGCGCTGGCAAAATGGCGTTTATATAAGGTACTGTTTTCCGACATACTGAAAACCCCTGAGGAAAAATTATTTTCTGTTAAGAGTACACATAGTACCGCGCGAACAAGTTAAAGTGGTGTTATAACAAATAAAAAAATTAGGACAGTTATGTGGTCAGATATTTTAGTAACCTTTGGTGCGCTAGGGATCTTACTGTTAGGGATGGACTGGCTTAGTAAAGGTCTAAAAACGGCAGCTGGGCCAGCATTAATGCAGTTTTTACAACGTTGGACCACCAAACCTTGGCAAGGCTTAGTGTTTGGCACGGCGGCTACGGTTGCGGTGCAATCCTCAACGGTCATCACCATTACCACCATTGGTTTTGTTAATGCGGGTATTTTATCTTTGCAAAATGCTGCCTTTGTCATTTACGGCAGTAATGTGGGGACATCATTAACGGGCTGGTTTGTGGCGCTAATTGGTCTACAATTTAAGATAGAAGTGTTTGCGTTACCCTTGGTCGGCCTAGGCGCCATGCTTAAACTGTTTACGAAGACAGTAAAAAAGCAAGGCGTGGGTGAGGCGTTAGTCGGCTTCGGTTTTTTCTTTTTAGGGCTGGGTTTTTTAAAAGAAGGTTTTAATGCTGTTTTTCTCGATATTGAATTTTCAGCGTTAAGCCAATGGGGCTTATGGGGCATATTGTTAGGGGTGGCATTAGGCACGTTATTAAGTGTGTTAATGCAAGCGTCAATAGCGGTGATTGCCTTAGTGATTACCGCAGTTTCTGCGGGTGTTCTTCCGTTGTCGTTAGCGGCGGCTTTTGTTATTGGGGCTAACCTTGGCACCACTTCAACCGCCATCATGTCAACTTTAGCGGCCACGGCACAGGCTAAACGCTTAGCGCTATTGCATGTAATTTTTAATGTGATAACCGGTGTGGTTGCGGTATTGCTGATCAGCCCTTTGTTATGGCTTATTTTGCAACTGCAGCAGGCGTTATTTCACGACCCAAACCCCGCCATCAGCTTGGCCTTGTTTCATACGCTATTTAATGTGCTGGGTGTTCTGTTAATGTGGCCTTTAACCACTCGCTTGGTGCTTTTTTTAAATGGCCGTTTTCGACAGCACAGCCCCGGTCAATTACGCATGTTAGATGCGTCTAGTTTAAGTATTCCGTCGGTTGCGATTAAAAGTTTGATTATGGAAACACTGCATGTTGGCCAACTGATTAGTCAGCAAGCCTTGATGTTGCATGCTGATACACCTCAAACCAGCGCGGGCTTAAATAACATCAAGCAATTACAAACCGAGCTGAACGGTTATTTATTAAAATTGGGTAAAAGTAAATTGTCCGCCGCCGAGTCTAAAGCGTTAAATGAACTTATTAAAAATCAAATGCGCTTAGAAATGACGATTCAATTGCTACCGCAGCTTGCTAAGCAATTAACCAGCAATGCGACTGCGTTTATGCCGGAGCAAACGTTATGGCAACAATTACAACAGGCGCATTGGCCAGAAGATGCAGCCAAAGTGCGCAGTTGCTATCGGGATTTAATGAAACAACGCCATAAAATTAAAGAACAATTGTATCTATTGGTACTGACCGAACACGTGAGTACCGACAATGGTGGCGATCAGCTGTTACGAATTGCGGAATTACGCCGCTTTAATCAACAACTGACCAAAGCCATGCTCTCGTTAAGTGCGCTACTTACCACAACAGAAGGGCCGACATCCCAACAAGAACAAGAGGAACACAGTCATGCCAGTTAATGCCAGTTTGACCTTCATCGGTGCTGCTCAACAAGTCACCGGCTCCTGTTATCTGATCAAGTTACCTCACCAGCAGCTATTACTCGAATGTGGCATGGTACAAGGCCATGATCAGGTTAAGGAATGGCACAAGTTTCGTTTTCCTTTTAATGCCAAAGACATTGATGCGGTGGTGTTATCTCACGCACACATCGATCACAGTGGTTTATTACCCTTGTTAATCTCTAAAGGGTTTCAAGGCAAAATTTACTGTACACCGGGCACGGCTGATATTTTACCGGTGCTACTGAAAGATTCGGTTAACTTATATTTAAAAGATTTGGAATGGCAAAATAAAAAAGCGGTGCGTGCGGGTAAAAAGCCGCAATCGCCGGTGATGTCGGTAAAGGATGTCGAGCGTGTGGTGGACTTGATTGTGGAGTTACCCTACAGCAAACGCGGTTTCCCGCTCGATGGCGTAGAGCTGGAGTTTGCTGATGCGGGGCATATTTTAGGCTCTGCCATTGTGCAACTGTGGTTGAAGGGAAAGCAAGCCATGCGCAAGTTGGTGTTTTCTGGCGATCTTGGCAACCCTGCTACGGTGCTGTTACCGCCGGCTACGGATATTGGTCAAGCTGATATCGTGTTAATGGAAAGTACTTATGGAAATCGTGACCACCAACCGCTAGCCGATACCATTGAAGAACTTGCTGCAGCACTTGAACAAGCCTATAACGAAAATGGTAATGTATTTATCCCCGCGTTTGCTTTAGGGCGCTCGCAAGAGATTTTGTATTATCTCGCCTTGCTCTTTAAACAAGGCCGTTTAAAGCAACGTATGGTGTTTTTAGACAGCCCAATGGCCATTAGCATTACCAAGATCTATAACGAGTACTTGCATCGCCTTGATCAAGCCGATTTAGATAAAATTGGTTACAAACCGGGCATGACGCTACAACAATTACTGCCGATTTTGAAATTATCAGAAACCGTTGAAGATTCGATGGCAATTAATCGGATCAGCCAAGGAGCGATTATTATTGCGGGAAGCGGTATGTGTAATGGTGGTCGTATTGTGCACCACTTAAAACATAACCTCTGGAAAAATACCAATCACCTTATCTTTATCGGCTTTCAAGCCCGAGGTACTTTAGGTCGGCGACTGGTTGACGGCGAAAAACGTGTGAAAATGTTTGGGCAAGATATCGTGGTGAAAGCTAATGTACATACTATTGGCGGCTTTTCTGCACATGCAGGGCAAAGCGAGTTATTAGCATGGGCTAAAGCCATTACGGGTCAACCCGATTTTTACTTAATCCATGGTGAGCCTGAGGCGCAATTGGTTTTACAAGAAAAGTTAGCCGAGCTCGGTATTGCTTCGCAAATTCCGGCGAAAGGCGATAGCTTCGATTTCTAACGGAGTTTACGACAAGCAGAGGCAGCCACTGTGCTAATGCCCGTCAGTTAATGCTGTTTAATAACACACTATACTGCTCGGTATTCGCTCAAGTGGCTGTTGTATCATTTAACTCTCAGGTTGCGTTGGCGTGATATCATCGCTTGGATAGCACCCCAGTACTTTGATAAATTTTGTCAGGTTATTTAACTCTTCTAGTGCGCGAGTCATGGCGTAGTCGTTCAGATTGGCAGAAACATCCACATAAAACATTTCTTCCCAAGGGTTGCCGTTTATCGGACGCGATTCCAATTTACTCATACTAATGCCATGTTGCTTTAACACTAACAAGGCTTCTACCAGTGCACCGGGTTGCTGCCCGGTATACATAATAAAAGTGGTTTTTGCTGGGATGGCTTTGGCAACATTAACCGATTTACGGGCGACCACGATAAAGCGACTGATATTGGCTTTTTGATTGGCTAATTGGCGTGTCAGTACTTCTAAACCATAGAGTTTGCCGCCTTCTTCGCCACCAATAGCAATAATACTGGGATCCTGTAACTCTTTTACTTTGGCAAACGCGGCGGAAGAGCTTTCACAGTAGTCTATTTTCACGTTCGTTAAACCGAGTAAAAACTGACTACACTGCGCAATCACTTGCGGATGAGAACACACTTGGCGAATTTTCGAGAGATCGGTGCCCGGTAAACCGAGTAAGCAATGTTCAATGGGGTGCGTTAATTCACCTACAATGGATAAACGGGTATGTTGTAAGATGTCATACACTTCGTTAATAGAACCTGACGAGGTATTCTCAATCGGTAATACCGCATAGTCGGCATGGCCGGTTTCTACCGCTTTGACAATTTCATTAAAGCTATCGCAGCCTAATTCGATAATACGCTCGGCGCGACGGGTAAAGTATTTTTGGGTTGCCCAGTAACTGTAAGAGCCTTGCCCGCCTAAAAACGCCACTCTCACTACTGGGGAATTATCACCGTTTAATTGGCCTTGCACTTTAGCTTGTTGCTGTAATACCGAGTCTTCAATGACAACTTGAAATAACCGCGTAACATAGTGTGCATCGAGTTCCAGCGATTTGCCTTTTTCAATCAGCGACAATAATAATTCTTGCTCGCGTTGTTGATCGCGAATGGGTTTATTTTGGGATAGCTTTGCTTCTGCCACGGCCAGTGCCAACTTGCGACGTTTAGACAGCAAGCTCAATAATTGCTGATCAGTTTCACTAATCGCAGTGCGGATCTCATTTAATTCCATATTTGGCCTCGTGCTACACCTATGTTTAAGGGTCAACTTGCAAAAAAAAACCTCCCGAGTGGGGAGGTTTTGGGCTTTTCGTGCGTGCACGCTCAGCTATCTCCCAATGCTAGGGGGTAAAGCTAAAAAAACCGAGCGAGCAAATCATCATCTTCATGTTGTACACCTTAATCCGTCTGGATGGCTAAAGTCAAGGGTTAGGTATTAACTGTTGTTGATATTTTTCTGGCCCAGGTAAAAAGGGCAAAGCAACTTCAGCAAGCCAATAAGGATGATCGCTACGATAAAAAGGGGAAAGGGGGTGACCGGATTGACCGCTGCTGATCACTAAGACGCCTAATTCTTCAAAACCAGGTGCAACCACCATTCTTTGCGATTGACCAAATGCCGGATGTTGCACCTTTGGCATATGACTATCACCCGATAGCGGCGTATCGGTCATATTGAGCCAGTGGCCAATCAGCGGAATAGCGCCAGACAAAGGATGTTTAATTTTACTGGTATTACGCGTGCCCCAGTTGGCTTGGGTTAAGCTACCGTATTGTGCTTGAATATTTTGCTCGGTTTGCTTGGCTGCGCTTAACAGTAAATCCTGCCAGCTTTGATAGTTGGCCGGTAAGGTGTCAGCGCGATTTGCCGCAAGCATTAACCAAAATGGCGTTTCCATTGAATATTTTAAATCACTGCTGCGACTACCCACTTGCTCTAATAACGCTGACAGGGGCGCAAAGGTCAGTTCTAGCGTAGTTAAACGAAATTGCCGAAGCAAAGTGTAACCGACATCATTTACATCTGCTTTTAAGCTAGACTGCGCGATCAGCTGGCGAAACTCGGTCAATTGATATTGCTCACTGCGCTCAGGTGAAAGGGTATCGAGTAATAATGCCTGCCACGGCTGCAATAAATGCGCTTGGGTATCCAGCTGTATTTGATGTAGCGCCAATTCATCCGCTTTGGGCAGCGCAGCTAACGCATCGGCTATTTGTTTACCCCTTGCGCCTAAATCATAGCCGCCATTTCCTAACAGCTTATAAAACTCGCCACCTACGGTGCGAGCATTCGCAGACCACAACCGACCTGACGTTGGGTTGAGGAGTTGCGGATAAGCGGCCGCCTCTAACTGTTCGCCCCAGTAGTTATCACCCTTGCTCCAATCCTGAGCGGTATCCCAATCGGCCACATGGCGCTGACGCATTGGACCAAATATAGACCAGCCAATATGACCTTGTTGGTCGGCAACTAACACGTTTTGTGCGGGAATACCCATAGTATTAGCAAAACGCAACACTTCGGCCGCAGACTCAGCCTTTTCTAAATAACGTAAGTTCAGGTTCACCGCTTGCGGATCATGGGCTATCCAACGCAGAGCATAAGGTTGGCCATCCGCAAAGGGGATAAGTGGGCCCCATTCGGTTTGTTTGATTAATAGTGAATGCGCTGGCGCGTCGCGAATGGTAATGCGCTCAGTGATGTACTCAAGAGGTTGCCAGCCGTTGGGGCTAAGATACTGCTGTTTATCATCAGACAGGGTTAGGCTGATTAAATCATGCCAATCGGCTGTACTATTGGTAAAACCCCATGCAATTTTGCCATTACTACCGACCACAATAGCCGGTGTACCGGGTAAACTTAAACCTGTGACTTGCTGCGCTAGCTGATCTTCAATCCAATTTAATTGCGTTTTGAACCAGACGCCTGGCACCCTTAGTGATAAATGCATATCATCAGCTAAGATGGCGGCGCCATGCGCGGTTAATTGGCCGGCAACCGCAAAATTATTACTGCCTAAATCGACTGCGTCAGCCGGTGTGCATTCATTACAACTTAATTGCTGTTGTAAAACACTGGGATACGGTGAGCTAGGTAGGGCAATGGCTTGCTGTTCGCTACCATCAATGGCCGCTTGCCACTGTGGGCTATGCTGTTGCAAAAACTGATACCAGTCTTGTGGTAACGCGGCTTTTAATTTGGTCATCGCATAATCATCACGCCCCATTTTACCCTGTAAATCTAGGTACATACTGTAAATGACTAACAGACTATCTTGCTCTAACCAAGGCTCGGGCGTCGTTTGTAATAACAGATATTCAAAAGGAGGTTGGCGTAAGCGGTTTAAGCCATCGTTAACACCTCGACTGTAAGCGGCTAACAACTCGAGATCTGGTGCCTTAAGCTGTGTCAGGATATGTTCGGCGCGTTGTCGAAACAGGTGGCGGCGATGGCTGATGTCGGTGTTCAGTGCTTGCTTCCCGAATAAAGCAGATAATTCACCGGCTGCACTGCGCCGTGATAAATCCATTTGAAAGAAACGTTCTTGAGCGTGCGCAAAGCCCAGTGCATAAGCGGTATCTGAACGGTCGGTGGCGTGGATGGTTAAGTAACCAAGTTGATCGCGCTTTAAACTAACCGGATGTGCTATGGGGGCCTGATAGCGACCGTTATAATCGGGTAAACTGCCGTTAAGCCAATAATAAGCCACAGCCAATACAATTAATATTACGGCAACGACTAGCGACAACAGCCAGCTGATTATTTTCATTTTTAAGTCCTGCTGGTATAAGATCAAAAGGTTAGCACAACAAAAGGAAAGTTCAATGTTAAGAAAGATGCAAGTGTGGGATCTCGCCGTCAGGGTATTTCATTGGTCGCAAGTGTTGCTGCTGCTTGGGCTCTGGTATACCGGTACCGAAGGTTTGATGGCACAGCATCAATTGTTAGCTTACAGTTTAGCGGCATTGTTAATCGGGCGCCTGTACTGGGGCTTTTTTGGGAGTAGTACCGCGCGTTTTCGCAATTTTAGCTATTCACCTCTTGCGGCGTGGCGTTATTTACGAGAGCCTAAACCCGTTCTTGGTCATAATCCGGCCGGTTCTTATATGATTTTTACGCTGTTAGGCTTATTAACGCTGCAAATTCTGAGTGGCCTAGCCACTTTTGATAACAGCTATATTAGTGACGGCCCTTTAGTTGCACATTTGCCTGAAAGTTGGGTGTCGCTGGCTTCTGATGTGCATAAAACCGTAATCGATCTGATTTTAATCGCGGTGTTTGTGCATGTGTTTGCTGCTATTTGGCATAGCTGGCGTTACGACAATGTCATATTGTCGATGTTTAATGGTAAAAACGATGTGCCTGCAAATGCCACCCCGCAGTTGAAATCAACATGGAGTTATTTTGTTATCGTGCTACTGGTGCTGCTCGGTTTTTATCTGTGGCAAGGTCGTATTCTGATCTTGTTTCTTTGAAAAAGTTTACTATTTGGCAAAAAGCCCGCTGGTATGCGGTTACCACATGCCAGCGGGCTTGAGATAATCAGCTTAACAAGCTGAGTTTATTAATCAGCTTTGTATTTATCATGACAAGCTTTACAGTTACGTGCATAGTCGCCAAACGCTTTGCGAATAGCGGCTTGCTCGCCGGCCTTTGCTGCAACTAATAAAGCGGCAGCATCTGCGGCCAGTTTTTCACCACGCTCTTGCACATCCACTAAGTTATCCCAAATAGCCGGTTTTACTTCACCGCCCGCGGCTTGAGTGCCTGCCACGGTAAACGTTTCCCATGGCAGTTGCGACAATAAGGCTAGCGCCTCAGCACGACGCTTCACGCGCTCAACGTCAAAAGCCACATTACCGCGGATCATATCTTGGATGTCGCCCATGTTATGGCGGATCATCTGAAAGTTAGCTTGACGGTATGACACCGCATCTTTACCGTCAGTAAATGCCGTAGCGGCGACGACCGGTAACGCGAAAGATAAACAAAGTAGGGAAGAAATTAGGGCTTTTTTCATATTATTACTCTCTTCTAGTCGATTGTCGTAAAATAATGGTAAAGTACAAGTAGTCTTTATTGTATACCTGACAGGGATACTATCAGGTCACTATAACAGCAGTGAGCCGAATTCGTGAAGGATCTTACCCACAATAATGCCAAAGGATTCAACTCACTGGGTTTGAAATTTTCAATCCTGGTGTTTTTGGCTATGCTGATTGCCGGTCTTACCGTGATGTTTACTTATGGCCTTTATCAACAGCAAACTGATGAGGCCATGCAGTTAAAAAAACGAGCACTATTGCAGCGCAATAGCGACTTATATCATCAACAATTAGACAAATACCTCGAAAAACAAGAAATCAAAGCACGGCGAGCTCACCAACTCATCAGTGAGCAATTAAACGAGCGCCCAGTTACCCGTTCTAATACAGCCTTATTAACTACCTTAGCCGATGGTTCACGTCGCCAACAAAATGACTCTTCTGGCCTGTATATTGCGCCGGACGCCCAGGTCGATGTGCAAAATAGTTTATTACAGCGCAGTACTGCGGTTTGGCACGATACTGTGCCCTTGTTGCAACATGATTTCTTTGCTGTGTTTTTTATTGCCAAAGATAACTATGTTCAGGTGACGCCAGCAGGGTGGGCAGCAGATCTTTCGGTCGATATTTCCTTATTAAATAACCCCTTATTTCAATTAGCGGCACCAGAGCAAAACCCTGAGCGCAGTTTGCGCTGGAGCCCGGTGTATTTTGACAGTATTTGGCAACAATGGATGCTAAGTATGTTGCTGCCGGTCTATCAGCAAGAACAGTTTCTAGGCGTAATGGGTTTTACGCTGCCTCTTTCAGAATTAACACAACATCGCAGCGCATCGCCTGAATACAAGCCAAATACCCATGCCTTGCTCCTAGATAGAATGGGGCGAGCCATCAGCGATAGCGTTTCGTCCTCAATGCGCAATTTGCCGATGTTTAGCCCTTATCAGGGGGCTAAAGTGAACGCCCCTGTATTAAGTGAATTACTGCAAACGCCCAACCAAAACTTGAGTAATAGCCGTTTTTTGATGGCGCTAAGTGCCTTTAATCGTTTAGATTGGCAGTTTGCGCTTTATCAAGAAAAACAAACTTTATTACAACAGCAAAAATTATTTGTTCCTCGTATGCTGTTTTTAACCTTCTTAGTGGCGATTGCCGTGACGCTGTTACTGTATTTTTTCATTAACCAAATGCTGTTAAAACGGCTGAAAAAATTAGCCTCTGCGGTAAATCGGGTCGGACGTGGGGCGCATCCTGGCTTACAATTGGATACCAAACACGATGAACTGGGTATTTTAAACCGCGCCTTCACAGCAATGTTTGAAGAAATTAATCAATTAGTGACGGGTTTAGATACGCGGATTGCCGAAAAAGAACAAGCCGAAATGCTGGCGCGTAAACTCAGTAAAGCGGTGGCTTTTTCCAGTTCAGGAATTGTGATTACTAATAAGCATCTTGATATTGAATACGTAAACCCCTTTTTGACGACGTTGTTAAAGGTTCAAAGCGCCAATATCTTGGGAAAACCCTTAAGTAGTTTGTTCGCCGAAGATATGCAAAAACTGACCAATGATATGATGCAGTCATTGGCAGAGCGGCAACACTGGCGCGGTGATGTGTTGTTATTGCAAGAAGATGCCACAGACAAAACAGAACAAGCCTGGGTCACTTTAGCTTTAGCGCCGATCCGAGACGAGCGTGGTGAGTTATCTCATTATGTTGCGGCGATGCAGGACATTTCTTTTATTAAGCGCAGCCAAAAGCAAATGGAGCAATTGGCTTACTTCGACTCACTCACTGGCTTGGCCAATCGCAGTTATTTCCGAAACCAATTACGCAAAGCCATTTCCATGTCGCAACGCGGTTATTACACCTTTGCTTTGTTGTACTTTGACTTAGACGAATTTAAATTAATTAATGATACTTTAGGCCACGACGCTGGCGATGAATTACTGATCGAAGTGGCTAAGCGTTTAACATCACGTTTGCGTGAAGATGATACTATCGCCAGGCTCGGCGGCGATGAATTTGCCGTTATTTTAAGCGATATAAAAGACAAAATGCATGCAGGGCAAATTGCCGGCAATTTACAACAAGCCTTTACTCAGCCAGTGCAATTAGGAACACATACGGTCGCCATTAGTGCTTCTATTGGTATTACTGTGGCGCCTGATGACGGCGCGGAAGAAGAAGTCCTTATAAAACATGCTGATTTGGCCATGTATGAAGCAAAAGCGCGTGGCAAAAATACTTACCGGTTTTTCTCACGCGAGTTAAATGAAGCAGCGACCGATCGTTTATTGATTGAAAATCAGTTACGTGAAGCAATCCGCGAGCAGCAATTCCTGATGTATTACCAACCCAAAATTGATATTCAAGATGACACCCTAGTGGGTTATGAGGCCTTGATCCGCTGGCTGCGACCCGACAATACCCTAGTGCCTCCGGCGCGCTTTATTCCAGTGGCGGAAAGTACCGGCTTAATTGTTAAAATTGGTGAGTGGATTATTCTGGAGTCATGCCGTTTTCTGGCTCGACAACACAGCCGTGGCTATGCCGTTAGTCTGTCAATTAACTTATCGGCGCGCCAATTTAACGATAATCGTTTACCGACGATGATTGAACAAATTATCCAGCGGACCGGTGTCGATCCAAGCTATTTAGTGTTTGAAATTACCGAAAGTATGCTGATGGGCGACACTGATGCGGCTATTAAACAGTTAAATCAGTTAAAACGTCTCGGAGTCTCTTTATCTATTGATGACTTTGGTACAGGCTATTCATCGCTTAATTATTTGAAGCGATTCCCAGTAGACGAGCTGAAAATCGACCGCTCTTTTGTTAAAGATATTCCAGAAGATCGGAATGATATGGATATTGTCTCTGCCATTATTGCGATGGCGCAAAAGATGCAATTACGCGTTGTCGCTGAAGGGGTCGAGTCAGAAGCTCAAGTTGACTTCTTAAAGCAAAATGCTTGCTATGTTGTACAGGGTTATTACTACAGCATGCCGTTGGCAGAGCAAGAGTTAAGTCACCTGACATTTACAATAAAAACATAAGGTAAAGGATCATTCGGTCGTTCAGTGCGAGGTAATTGTTGTTTCGATTAACACCACTAACACGCCGGGGTTATTGACTAAACAGTCTGCGCTAACCCCAATTAACGCTGTGATACCTTACATCCACTCAAAACCAGGAAAACGTTATGATATCAGCTCGCCTGTCACTTTTGACCTTGGCTTTGCTTAGCGCTACTAGCTATGCGGCTCAAACCACGCCAGAGTTAGGGATCCGGGATAAAACCCCGAATCTCATGGCTCTAACCAATGCCACTGTTCTCACTGAGCCTGGCAAAGAACTTACCGGTGCAACCATCTTAATTCGTGATGGTAAAATTGAAGCGGTTTCAACCAGCGCTAAGATCCCTGCCGGTTATCAAACTTTTGATTTACAAGGTTACTTTGTATATCCCGGTTTTATTGACCCTTATACTCAATACGGTGTTACTGCTGCTAGTCAGGCTGAGCGTGCGCGCTTTGGTGGTCGTAACCCAATTTATGAAAATGAACGAAGGGGGGGCAATGCGGCAAACGACGCCATTCATGCACAGCAGCGTTGGGCAACCCAATTTAAACCCGATAGTAAAGCAGCAACCGAGTTATTAAAAGCTGGTTTTACTACGGTACAAAGTGCCCGCCAAGACGGTATTTTTCGTGGAACCGCTTTTGTTGCTTCTTTAGGTGAAGGCTTGCCAAATGATTTAATTTTAAAAGCTGACGCTCAGCATTTTTTATCTTTTAGCAAAGGCAGTTCGCAGCAAACCTATCCTTCTTCGTTGATGGGATCAATTGCGCTGATCCGTCAAACCTTGTCCGACGCTAATTGGTATCAAGCGGCCACGGCTAGCCCGAATTTAAGCGTTCAGGGTAAGCCTGTTGAGTTTAACGCGGCTTTAGAAGCGCTTAGCAGTTTAAGCAGCCAGGGCATCTTGTTTGATACTACAGACGATCGTTCATTACTGCGCGCCAATCAATTACTCAGCGAATTTAATCTTAAAAATGCGCTGTTATTAGGCTCTGGCTATGAATACAGCCGCTTGTCACAAATTAAAGCGACCGGTAAACCTTTGTTGCTACCGCTGAATTTTCCCGCCGCACCGCAGGTTAACGCGGCTGAGCAGCGTTTAGACGTGAATCTTGCTGATTTACGGCACTGGGAGCGGGCACCGGCTAACCCGGCTGAAGTGGCTAAAGCTGGGGTAAACTTTGCCTTCACAACGCATGGTTTAACTAAAAAAGCTGAGTTTTTACCCAACTTACGCAAAGCTATTCAATACGGCTTAGACAAACAGCAAGCGCTCGCAGCCTTAACCACCACACCAGCCAGCTTACTGGGTTTAGACGATCGGTTAGGTAAAATTGCTGCCGGTTATCAGGCTGATCTTGTGATCAGCCGAGGTGATCTGTTCACTGACGGTGAAATTGTCGCAACCTGGTTACGTGGCCAAGAAAAACGCTTTACCAGTGTGCAACCCACCGCTTTTGCTGGTGAGTATCAACTCACTTATCAAGATCAAACGTTTAGCGTGACGCTAACGGGTACGGCGCCGAAAATAAGCGGTGAAGCGGTAATGGGCGATAAAAAAGTGAAATTGACTCACCTGATGGTGCAAGACCAGCGGTTACAATTTAGCTTGCCGTTACAAAAGCTCACTGAACAAGCTGCGGTGCTGCAATTTAATGGTGTTTGGTCTGAGCAACAACTTAAGGGTTATTGGTTAGATGCACAGGGTAATGAAGTGGCTGTCAGCGCCAAACAGCAAATTGCAGCCAGCAGTAAAGATGCCAAAACCGCTAAAGCCGCGCCAGCAATGTTGTCGAAACTGACTTATCCTAATCGTGCTTTTGGTTTAGATGCTTTACCGCAGCAACAAAACCTGCATATCAAAAATGCGACCGTGTGGACAGCAACAGCAGACGGTGTGTTGACCGAAAGTGATGTGCTAGTGCGCAATGGTAAGTTTGAGAAAATTGGCCAAAACCTGACTACGCCACGCGGTTATACAGTAATCGATGCCACAGGTTTACATTTAACGCCAGGTATTATTGACGAGCACTCACATATTGCCACCGAGCAAGGGGTGAACGAGGGTTCACATGCTAATACCGCCGAAGTGCACTTAGGTGATGTGATTAACTCAGATGATATCAATATCTATCGTGCGTTAGCCGGTGGTGTTACCGCAGTGCAGGTACTACATGGTAGTGCTAACCCGATTGGAGGTCGTGCGCAAATTATTAGCTTACGCTGGGGTCAAGATGCAGAAGGCCTGAAATTTAAAGATGCACCACCGAGTATCAAATTTGCATTAGGTGAAAACGTAAAGCAATCTAATTGGGGCTCTGAGTTCAATACACGATACCCACAAACTCGTATTGGTGTTGAAACCTTTATTCGCGATCAATTCCAAGCAGCTAAAGAATACCGTGCGGCTTGGCAAGCGTTCAATAAACTGTCTAAGCGTGAGCAAGGCCGTGTTGCCCCCCCTCGCCGTGATTATCAGATGGATACCTTGGTCGAAATTCTAGAAGGTAAACGTCATATTCATACACACTCTTATGTGGCTTCTGAAATTTTAATGTTGATGAAAGTTGCTGATGAAATGGGTTTCAAAGTGAATACTTACACCCACATCTTAGAAGGCTACAAGGTAGCGAGTGAAATGAAAGCGCATGGTGCCAGTGCATCGACCTTTGCTGACTGGTGGGGCTTTAAGATGGAAGTCACGGATGCCATTCCAACTAACACCTGTTTGATGCATGAGCAGGGTATGTTAGTGAGCGTTAACTCTGATGATCCTGGTTTACTGCGTCGTTTGAATCAAGAGGCCTCAAAATCTACCATGTATTGTAATATGGATGAGCAAGAAGCCTTGAAGATGGTGACGTTAAACCCAGCAAAACAATTAAAAATTGACGATAAAGTCGGTTCAATTGCCGTCGGTAAACAAGCCGATTTCGTGTTATGGGATGCCCATCCATTATCCGTTTACAGTGTGGCACAACAAACGTGGATTGAAGGGGCACGTTACTTCGACCGTGCTGAAGACTTAGCAAAGCGGCAACAGCTTGAGCAAGAGCGGCAACAGTTGATCCAAAAGGTCTTAACCGCGGGTGATTCTGCTCGTAACGGTAGTCGCAACGCTTATAAACAAGATGATCCGATTTGGCATTGTGAAGATAACGATGACTGGTTGAAATTACGCTTTGGTTTTGGCTCTGCCACAGAAAGTCATGCTCATGCCCATGGGGAGCAACATTAATGAAAAAATTAACCACTATTTTTGCCGCAGCACTTACACTGGCAACGAGCAGCGTACTCGCGGTAAACCCCGTACCTGCACCGAAACAAAGCGTGCCAGTATTATTGAAAAATGCGACGGTGCACGCCGTTGTAACCGAGCCGGCCATTCAAGATGTCTTACTAGTCGATGGCAAAATTGCCGCGATGGGTACGAACTTAACGGCACCTGCCGGGGCGCAAATAGAAGATTTAACCGGTAAGCATGTGTATCCGGGGCTTATTGCTTTGATTAACCAACTAGGCTTAATTGAAGTTGAAGCCGTGCGTGCCACGCGTGATGATCGTGAAACCTCAGCCACGAACCCAGATTTGCAAGTGCAAGTGGCCTTTAATGCTGATTCTGCGGTGATCCCAACTATTCGCAGTAACGGTTTTAGCCATAGCTTAATTTATCCTGATGGTAGCTTGATCACCGGTCGCTCAGCATTGATGCAGTTAGACGGTTGGAATTGGCAAGATGCCCTAGTGCAAGCCGATGTGGGCTTACACGTGAATTGGCCGCGCATGGGCTTACAAACCGGTTGGTGGGTTCGTGATAGTGCGGAAAAGCAGCAAGAGCGGCAACGTGAGCAACTGGAGCAGTTACAAAGCTACTTTAGCCAAGCACAAGCCTATTATTTAGCTGAGCAAGCCGGCTTAAATCGTGGCCGTGATTCACGCTGGCATGCCATGTTGGCGTTGTTTGAAGGTAAATTACCCTTATTTGTTCATGCTGATGATCCAAGACAAATGCGTCAAGCCATCAGCTTAGCTAAACAATACAAGGTCCGTTTAGTGATTGTAGGGGGACGCGATAGCTGGCGCATGGCAGATGAACTGGCGGCGAATAACGTGGATGTGATTTATACCGCGCCTTATGGCTTACCTACGCGTACCGATGAAGCCTATGATCAAGCCTTTAGCGTGCCAGGTGTGCTGCAAAAAGCCGGTGTGCGTTTCGCGTTATCGCTGGATGGTTTCTGGGATACCCGCAACCTGGTGTTTGCTGCGGGCCATGTCACGCGTTACGGTTTAGAACCTGCGCAAGCGCTACGATCCTTAACCTTAGATGCGGCACAAATTGCCGGTGTGGCCGATCGTTTAGGCTCGATTGAGGTGGGTAAGAGCGCGAGTTTAGTCGTGTCTGAAGGCGATATTTTTGATTATCGTGGGCATAACATCATGCAATTATGGATTGACGGTCGCAATGTTGATCTGAATAACAAACATAAACAGCTACACCAGCGTTATCAGCAACGCTATCAAGCGGCTAACTAAGCTTTAGTTTTATTACCATCTACAGTGCCAGTGAATACTGGCACTTTTTTATTGAGACAGTCCATGAAAAAGATTTTTTTACTTTGTACGGCCGCGTTAATGACTATTGCTGGTTGTAGCAGTACCCCAGCCAGCAAAGCCCCGCGCGCCAGCGCTTTGGTGATTGAAAGTCATCTGACGTTTTTAGCGGATGATTTGTTAGAAGGCCGTGACACGGGGAGTCGAGGCCATGAATTAGCCTCACGTTATATTGCTCAGCAATTTCAAGCATTAGGTTTAGTGCCGGCTGCGGCTGATGGCACCTACTTTCAGCGTGTCCCTATGCGCAAAGCGCAAATTGTGCCGGGAAGTGCCAAGCTTAGTTTTAGTTTACCCGAGCAACAACTGACGTTAGATTACCCGCAGCAATTTACAACCGGGCCCAATTTGCAAACCGAAGCCGTTAAGTTGCAAGGTGAAATGGTGTTTGTTGGTTATGGTTTAGTGTCGGAGGTGTTTGATTTAAACGATTATGCGAATTTAGACGTTAAAGGTAAAGTCGTGGTAATGCTGTCAGGTTTACCCGCTTTTTTACCTAGCGAAGAGCGGGCTTATCTGGGCAGTATGAAAACCGAATTTGCGGTTGAGCGGGGCGCTATCGGTGTTATTTCGGTGCATACGCCACAGCAAGAAAAAACTCGGCCCTATGCCGATAGCCTCATGTATTTAAATAGTCCGAGCATGAGCTGGTTAGATGACGAAGGTAACCCCGGTCGGGGCTTTGCTCAGTTACAAGGTGGCGCAACTTTGCATCCTGATGCGGCTAGTCTGTTATTCGCTGCCGCTGGTTATAACCTGAGTGATATTTTTGCTTTATTAGAAAAAGATGAGGTCCCCAAAGGTTTTGCGTTAAAAGGCGAAGTTAACTTAAGCAGCCAAAGTACTCACCAGCAAGTGACAAGCCCGAATGTGTTAGCGACCTTACCCGGTTCCGATCCGCTGTTAAAAGAGGAATATGTAGTATTAACTGCACATTCTGATCATATCGGTTTTTCTAACGATTTACGCAGCGAAGATAAAATTAATAACGGGGCAATGGATAACGCTGCAGGTATCGCGATCTTACTTGAAACCGCACGTTTATTTGCGCAACTGCCGACATCGCCAAAGCGCTCTATTTTGTTTGCTGCGGTTACCGGTGAAGAAAAAGGCTTATTAGGGGCAGATTATCTAGCGAAACAACCGCCAATGACTATTTCGCAGATGGTGGCTAACGTTAATTTAGATATGCCGGTATTACTGTATTCTTTTGCCGATTTAATTGCTTTTGGTGCAAATCACTCGACCCTAGGTGATGTGGTTGCCCGTGCTGCGGCAAAAGAGGGCAGAACCTTAAGTGAAGATCCGATGCCCGAGCAAGCTATCTTCACGCGCTCAGATCATTATCGCTTAGTGCAACAAGGTGTGCCTGCGGTGTTTTTAATGACCGGTTTTACTTCAACCGATCCAAAGGTATCGGGAGGCAAAGTGTGGGCCAGTTTCTTTGCCAAGCATTATCATCGCCCTTCGGATGATATTGCCAGCTTAACCAAAGAGTATGGGGCTATTCGTTATGATGCTGGCGCCGTATTTGCCGATATTAATTTTAATATTGCGCTGGATGTAGCGAATGCTAAAACGCGGCCATTGTGGCGCAAAGACAGTTTTTTCAGAAAGGTATTTGGCCGTATAGAGAACTCTGAACCCAATACGCCGTAATCGTTCGATACCGAGTTGTTAATATCGCTTGAGATAAACAAGCCGGCCTATCCGCCGGCTTGTTTCACTTTAAACCCTTTTTGTTGTAATAAGGTAGTGACTAATTCGCGTTTATCACCTTGTATCTCAATAATGCCGTCTTTGGCCGAACCACCACAAGCACATTTCTTTTTTAATTCTGTACATAGTTGGCTTAATTCACTGGGGCTACCGGTTAAGCCTAAAATGGTTAATACCGTCTTACCGCCCCGACCTTTCGTTTCCCGACGGATGCGTAAGGCACCATCAGCAAATCCTTCAGCCGTCGAGACAGCAGGGCTGCTCGCGTCAATTCGGCCTGTCGCCGTGGAATAGACCAAACCAGCCTGATTCGCCGGATTCGTGCTCTCTGGAGTAGCGCCAGTCAGTTGTTGTTGCCAATCGGCTAAGGAAATTTTTTTGCTCATCATAAAATGTCCTGAAAAGTTGGCCGTAGCTTACTCAGCACAAGCGTTGCTCGCAAGTTTTTCTGTGTCTCGCTTGGTTTTTTAATGTTATCTGGTAGAATATCGCCTTGATTTTAGAAATCTGGACGGCTAAAAATTGAGTATTCCAACCCAAATTAACCACTATTTACAGCTTAGTGGCCTTAAAGAGCAATTTTCTTTTTTTGATCAAGCCTTTACTGAAAAAACCACCGCCTATTATCAAGCGTTACAGCAACATATTGCCGATAGTCACAATGCCAAAGTGCAATGGCAATACCAAGTACCTGAGTTAGGCGAGGGAGGGGCGTGTTCATTATTTGGTGTGCTGGACAGTGAGCCATATGATTTAACCGCGATTTTGGGCGGTCAAACCAGCGCTAATCACCAAGCCTTAGCACGTTTAACGAAAATAACTGAATTTTATCAACAGCAGTCGGGTTTAGCATGGTTTGGTATTTATCAAGCGCGTGCTAATCTGGAGCAAGAGATGGTGCTGGTTAAATTAAGCTATTTTGGCGCCGCCTCTCGGGCAGAGTTTCCGTTAAATACTGAGTTTGCCAAGATCAGTAATAACAGTACGGTGGGTTTAACTGGCCAAGCCCGTGTGATTAACGATGTCGCGGCCTATTTGCAACAAGGCGGTGAATATTACACCTGCGATCCGAAAGTTAAAGCCGAGGCCTGTTTGCCACTGTTTGCACAATCGGGCAAAATAGTTGGCATTATTGACGCTGAAGATTTGAAGCAGCAGGTGTTTACCGCAGAGGCATTGGCCCTGTTAGTGGCTGTGTGTCTGAGCATCCCCGAGTGTTTACCGGCAATCGCTTAGTGTTGCCTCCTTATAATCATAAACCAGGTAGAACAATATGTTTTCTCAGTTAAAGCCTGTCGCTATCGACCCCATATTAGGGCTAATGGCGGCTTATCGTGAAGATCCTAACCCTCTTAAAGTTGACCTTGGCGTAGGTGTTTATAAAGATGAACAAGGCCACACCGCGGTTTTAAAATGCGTAAAAGAAGCCGAAGCGCTACGTTTAAAGCATGAAGACAGCAAAACCTATGTGGGTATGGCCGGTGATCCGTCTTTTAATACGCACATTGAAAAGTTAGCCTTTGGTGCGACTCATACAGTATTGCTAGCAAATCGCGTTGTTACGGCGCATACACCTGGCGGCACAGGGGCACTGCGTGTGGCGGCGGAGTTTATCAAGAGAGCGAATCCGGATGCGACGATTTGGGTGACCACCCCGACGTGGGCAAACCATATCTCGTTATTCCAAGCTGCGGGTTTAAAAGTCAAAGAATACGCTTATTACGATTACGACACCAAAGGTTTGCAGGTAGAGCAGATGTTTGCTGATTTAGAGCAAATTCCTGCGGGTGACGTTGTTTTAGTGCATGCCTGTTGTCATAACCCCAGTGGTATGGATCTGAACTTCGAACAATGGCAACGCTTTACCGCGATCGCGAAAGAGCGAGGTTTCACTCCTTTGGTTGATATGGCTTACCAAGGTTTTGGCGCCGGTTTAGATGAAGATGCCGCAGGTTTGCGCTATTTAGCTGAGCAAGTGCCAGAAATGATCTTGTGTAGCTCTTGCTCGAAAAACTTTGGTTTATATCGCGAGCGAATTGGTGCTGTTAGTGTTGTTGCTAGTAACAGCAAAGAAACCGACGCTGTCCGCGCAAACTTACTCAGCGTCGTGCGCGGTATTTACTCAATGCCACCTACGCACGGTGCCATTATTGTTAGCCATATTTTAGATAGCGCCGAGTTAACGGCACTGTGGCACGACGAATTAGCAGAAATGCGTAATCGCATTAATAGCTATCGCCAGCTGATCATCGACAAGTTTACTGCTGAAGGCATTACCCAAGATTTCAGCTTTATTGCTCGTCAGCATGGTATGTTCAGCTTTTTAGGCATTAACAAAGCGCAAATTGAACGGCTACGCAGCGAGTTCAGTATCTATATGGTCGGTTCTAGCCGCGTCAGTATTTCGGGTTTGAATCATGCCAATATCGACTATTTCGCCAAAGCCGTCGCAACGGTATTAAAAGGCTAAATACGCCAATAAGGTATCCAGGCATCGAGTCTGGATACCTTTTTATGCTGCGCTGTGCGCTACTTTTCTCTTTCTCTTTCCTTAACCTTGCCTTTAGTTATCACACACTCAGCGATCAGGCGATAAGTATTCATTATCATAAAAGGTTCTGAGCCATTCTGGCCGATACACTGCCATTAGCGTAATGGCCATGCCATTGAGTAATGCTTCGCCAAACCAAATGAGCAAGGCTAATTGCGTATAGTTGTGATAAATCGTATGCCAGTCATGTTGTTGCTGCAGATACAGCCAGCCAGAGGTGAGTACAATTTTTAGCACTATGCTCAGGGCGGCATTTAAAAAACCCGCAATAAAGATATATACAAATAAATGGCGAGTCAGATAATGATATGACCAGCTAAATACCGCATAACTAAATAATGCAGGTAAAATAAAGGTAGTTAATGCAAAGGCGCCACCCTCAGCCAAGCTGACACTGTTAAATAGCATTAATAAAGCTAAGGGCAGGCAACTGATCCAAATGGCGATACGCCAGCCATGACACAATACCAGTGTGGTAATACCCAGAAAAAACAACTCTAAGCCCGGTACTATGCCGGCTTTTACAGACCAGAGTAGGGTTAAGGCTACTGCTGAGGCAAATACAAAATGCTGATAACCCGGTAATTGTAATAAGCGTGGCCACAACTCTTTTGGATAACTTAGTGCGATGCAAAGTATAGCCAAACACCAGGCACTTATTTGCCAATAATTTATGATCATGATCATAGACCCAAAGCTGTGGATGCGGCTAATTATACTGTGTTCTAGCACAGCATAAAAAGCTTCGCGTTAGTAACAAGGTGCATGTGTAAGCGGCTAAGAGCCTTAATTAGGGCTTAAGTAAAGCCTTAGCTGTTTTTCAATCGCCTATTAATTAATGGGTTTGGCTACATTGTTAAACTGCGGTGTATTGTCCTGGCGTTTTTATTCTGTCAGCGATTTTGCTAGTTGCAGGTAAGTAGCGCCGTTGCGTTTAACACGCTCATAATCCATATATTCAGAGCCTAAATGCACTTCTTCTAATGCTGCTTTAATTTGATCATTAGTGTTGGGTATTAGGGCTAGTGCATTTTCCAAAGTGTAGGTTAATTGGTGGATCGCCGTAACGCTGGTTGGATTTAACTCACCGGCTAACAAGTTAGCCAACTCGGTATTTTTCTCTAAGAACACCTTGCTAGCTTGCTGCACATCACTGACCGCTTTACCGCTGAAATGAGCAGGGCGATCTGAGGCTTGCACGAGTGTTGCGGGGAAGTAGCACAATGCAATGAAGCTAGAAATAACGAGGATTTTCATAATAAAGCCTTAGTTAATAATGATTCTCATTAAGTTATCAGATCAATGCAACAAAGCAAGTCACTTTTGCTGATAACATAAAACGTTTTCTTATACGTTGCTCTGGTTAAAACGTATCAACAAAAACGCCTGCACAAGGCAGGCGTTTTAATGAGATTAACCTTTAACAGCGGTTAGATCCGCTTGTATTTAATCCGATGTGGCTCCAGTGCTGCCGCGCCATAAGTTTGTTTTAACCAGGCTTCGTAATCAGAGTAGTTACCTTCAAAGAAATTCACTTTACCTTCATCACGATAATCGAGGATATGCGTGGCAATACGGTCGAGGAACCAGCGGTCGTGCGAGATCACCATGGCACAACCAGGGAAATCTAAAATGGCGTTCTCGAGTGCGCGTAGTGTTTCAACATCTAAGTCGTTGGTGGGTTCATCGAGTAACAACATATTGCCGCCGGCTTTTAATAGCGCCGCCAGATGCACGCGGTTACGCTCACCCCCTGATAACTCGCCAATAAACTTCTGCTGGTCGTTACCTTTAAAGTTAAAACGGCCAACATAAGCGCGGCTTGGGATCTGGAAATTGCCAATTTGCAGCATATCTTGGCCGTTTGAGATTTCCTGCCACACCGTGTTTTTTGGGTTCATGCTATCGCGGAACTGATCAACACTTGCTACTTGCACCGTTTCACCAAGTTCAATGCTGCCGTTATCGGCTTTCTCCGCGCCGGTGATCATCTTAAACAGTGTTGATTTACCTGCACCATTCGGGCCGATAATACCGACAATCGCACCTTTAGGAATGCTAAAGCTCAGATCATCGATTAACACACGATCGCCAAAGGTTTTGCGCAGGTGTCCCACTTCTAGTACCTTATCGCCTAAACGTGGCCCAGGTGGAATAAACAGCTCATTAGTTTCATTACGCTTTTGAAAATCTTGGCTTTGCAATTCTTCAAAACGTGCCATCCGCGCTTTACTTTTTGCATGGCGGCCTTTCGGGTTAGTACGAACCCATTCTAATTCTTGTTTAATTGAGCGCTGGCGGGCACTTTCTGTTTTATCTTCTTGTGCTAGTCGGGCTTCTTTTTGTTCTAGCCAGCTAGAGTAATTACCTTGCCACGGAATACCTTCACCCCGGTCTAGCTCTAAGATCCAACCGGCTACATTGTCTAGGAAATAACGGTCGTGGGTAATGGCGACCACAGTACCAGGATAATCGTGTAAAAAGCGTTCTAACCAAGCCACCGATTCAGCATCCAAGTGGTTAGTGGGTTCATCTAATAACAGCATATCGGGGCGTTCTAATACCAAGCGGCAAATCGCCACCCGGCGACGCTCCCCGCCCGACAGATGTTCAATTTTGGCATCCCAAGGTGGTAAGCGTAATGAATCTGCCGCACGCTCTAGCGTGTTATCTAAGTTATGACCATCTTTTGCTTGTATTAATGCTTCTAACTCGCCTTGTTCGCGCGCTAAGGCATCAAAATCGGCGTTTTCATCGGCATAAGCGGCATACACTTCATCTAGCCGGGTAAACGCTTCTTTTACATCACTAACGGCTTCTTCAACAATCTGCCGTACTGTTTTGTTGTTATCTAATACCGGCTCTTGCGGTAAGTAACCGATTTTTGTGCCAGTTAATGCTCGAGCTTCGCCTTCAAACTCTTTGTCGATACCGGCCATAATGCGTAATAACGTCGATTTACCCGAGCCGTTTAAGCCAAGTACCCCAATCTTGGCGCCGGGGAAAAAAGATAAAGAGATGTCTTTTAAGATGGTGCGTTTCGGGGGAACCACTTTCGAAACCCGATACATTGAATAGATAAATTGTGCCATTACTAAGTTTCCGTCCGTTAAGGGCTGTCACAGTGAAGCAAATTGTACGTTATTTTCACCAGTGGTGGAAAGTGAATGGCGATGCTTTAGAATAATGTTGGCTTTTGCATGCAGATCTCTGTTTTAATATGCATCATTAGAGAATTATTAGTAGGTTAATTATGTCTGAATTTGCACACGATCCAAGCTTCCAACGTTTTATCGAAGAAGCTAAAACCCATGGCGTAGTCTGGACTCTCGCTGATGGTGAAGACTTATTAGTAGTTGAATCGGTAGAATTTGAAGAAACAGATGTAATGCCCTTTTGGTCAAGCAAAGCGGATGCCCAAGCGCACTGCTCAGAAGAATGGTCAAGCTATAAACCTGAGCCAATCCCACTCGATGTGTTTTGTGATGGCTGGTTAAAAGAGATGTACGATGACGGCGTCTTAATCGGCACTAATTGGGATGAATCACTCAATGGCCCTGAAGTAGAGCCGCGTGAACTGCTAGAAGCACTGGCGCTTGTACAGTAATTAAACACTGTGCCACACCCTAAGCCCAGCCTTTGCTGGGCTTTCGTCGTTTAAGGGTGTAAAATAATAATATTATGATCTGGTCGCTAAACTGCTTTTCTTTGCAGTGCGTATAACAGATATTGCAAATCAGTATTTGGAAAAACTATGTTATCAGAAGCAGCAATGTTAGTCCGTAGTGCACTTGAGACGCGTGGTCTTGAGACTCCTATGCGTGATAACGGCTTGTCCCGCGATGAAAAATACGAAAAGATTAATCAGTTACTCACTGAGGTTGTCAGCACCTTGGGGCTTGATCTCACCGATGACAGTTTAAGAGAAACGCCACATCGCATTGCTAAAATGTATGTTGATGAGGTTTTTGGTGGTTTGGATTATCAAAACTTTCCGAAGATGGCGCTGATAGAAAACAAAATGCAAGTAAACGAGATGGTCAAAGTGAAAGACATCAGCTTTACCAGTACTTGCGAGCATCACTTCGTCACCATCGATGGCAGCGCTACGGTGGCTTACATTCCTAAAGATAATATCATTGGCTTATCTAAGATTAATCGCATAGTGCGTTTCTTTGCACAACGTCCTCAGGTGCAAGAACGCTTAACCCAGCAAATCTTAGTGGCGTTACAAGCCTTACTTGAAACAGACAACGTTGCAGTGACCATGGATGCGGTACATTACTGCGTGAAATCGCGTGGTGTAATGGATGTTAACTCCAAAACGCAAACTACAGCACTGGGCGGTATTTTCAAAGATGACGCTCGCACTCGTGCGGAGTTTCTAGCGCGCTAACCGCAGTTGTCGCCGGTGTAGGGGACTCATTGCTTATCAATTAAACAGTGTGTCCCATGTAATTTCAAAAAGGCCGTTGCATCTTCAGCACTCAGAGGCTTGCTATAGTAATAGCCTTGTATCTCATAGCAATGCATTGTTTCTAGAATCTTAAGTTGCTCTAACGTTTCAACGCCCTCAGCAATAGTAATTAAATCCATGCTTTTAGCGATTTTAATGATTGCACTCTCAATCGCTTTATCGTTTTTATCATTTTGAATATCTTGAATAAAATATTGGTTTATTTTTAATTTTGTTAGGGCGAATCGCTGCAAATAACGCAAAGATGAATAACCCGTACCAAAATCATCGACTGCAATTTTAAAACCGAGCTCATTAAACTGTTTAATTAAAATAGCGTTTTGCTCTGGGTTATCCATCATGGCACTTTCGGTTATTTCTAGCTAAAGCCTATTGGCTGAAATATTATGCTGCTTAAGTAACTGCTTGATTAAGATTAGTAAATTGGGTTGCTGAAATTGAATCGGTGATAAGTTGATGGCCAAAGTGAAACCCTGATAGCCGTTACTTTGCCACACCGCAAATTACCTAAAGGCCTCGGATAATACCCAGGTACTTATCGGTGCGATAATGCCAGAGCGCTCCGCTAGCGGAATAAGCTCGGCGGAAGACACGAAACCTAGCTCACTGTTATACCAGCGAAGTATTGCATCAAAGACAATGATTTTTTGCGTTGGGTAATATCTAAATGAATACCAACAGTGAGTTTATGTTCTGAGCTGACAATGGTTCGGCCACGCGCAAGGATCCATACCCAATGACCATCTTTATGGCGCATCCTAAATTGATTTTTGTATAGTTTATTGTCTGTTTTATTAATGTAATCGTCGAAATAGTCCGTAACACAGGCCATATCATGTGGATGTAAGGCTTTAACCCATAGATCATCTATCGTGCCCTTTTGAGCGCGAGCAATACTGTTGTTAACCCTGCATAGCAACGTGTAAGGCTCACCGTAGCTTCAAAGAAAAAATCTTAATTAGAGCAATAAGTTGTAGTGCTGTTAAGGTTGATATTTTTTATGAGCACACAACGTTAGTGTGTTTAATTTGTAGTATGAATGAATATAACCATAACTCGCTGCCTGTGAAACTAGCGTTCAACAAAATAAACTGTCTTTCGTCTGGTGGCGTATAGTCACTACCTAAGATCGTTCTTAGATGTAAATACTTGGAGAAAGCGAAATGAAAAAAACACTTAACCTCGCGGCCGTGCTAGCACTGACCTTTTCGGTACAGAGCTTAGCCGCACAGTGCGGTAATATTCTCGGCCATTCAGTGCAGCAACTCAAAACCCGTGAAAGTGTCGATTTATGTGATGAATTCAAGGGTAAAACATTAATTGTGGTGAATACTGCCAGTAAGTGTGGCTTTACTCCGCAATTTGAAGCCTTAGAAACATTGTACCAAAACTACAAAGATCAAGGTTTAGTGGTATTAGGTTTCCCATCAAATGATTTTCGGCAAGAACACAGCGATGAAGAAAAAACAGCTGAGGTGTGTTATTTAACTTACGGTGTTGAGTTTCCAATGTTTTCAACCAGTAGTGTGCGCGGGGATAACGCTAACCCGGTATTTAAAGCGTTAATTGCAAAAACCGGTGAAAGCCCGTCTTGGAATTTCAATAAATATATTGTCAGTAAAGACGAGCAACAAGTAGTGCATTTTGGTAGCCGAACCAGTCCTGATGACCCAAAGTTTATTGCTGAGCTTGAAAAACTGCTAGCGGCAAAATAATCACTGACTTTGCTCAAAAGCGCTATCTATCGCGGTGGCATTGTCGGTGGCTGCCGTTCTTGCTAGCTCATCACAGCGTTCATTTTCAGGGTGACCGCTGTGGCCTTTTACCCAATGCCAAGCAATTTGATGTTTGCTGCAAGCGGCATCTAAACGTTGCCATAAATCCTGATTTTTAACCGGCTGTTTTTGACTGGTTTTCCAGTTATTGCGTTTCCAGCCTGCTAACCACTGCATGATCCCCAAGCGCACGTATTGGCTGTCGGTGGTCAAATCAACCAGGCAGGGGCTGGTTAGTGATTCTAAACTGACAATAGCCGCGAGCAATTCCATTCGATTATTGGTGGTTAACCGAAAGCCGCCACTCAATTCCTTACGATGTTGCTTGTAAAGCAAGACACTGCCATAGCCGCCAGGACCAGGGTTACCCAAGCAAGATCCATCGGTATAGATCGTAACAGTTTTCTGCATAAAGTCTTTCCTCAAAGCAAAACGGCGTATAATCTACCCTAATAGTAGGCAACAGCGAAAGCAGCAATGTTAAAACGTCAAATTATCTTAGATACCGAAACCACCGGCATTAACCCAAAAGATGGCCATCGTATTATCGAAATTGGCTGTGTTGAGCTGATAAATCGGCGTTTTACCGGTAACAATTATCATGTTTATATTAATCCAGAGCGGGAAATTGAAGCTGAAGCCATTGCCGTGCACGGTATTACTAACCAACGTTTGCAACATGAACCCAAGTTTCGAGATATTGCACATGGCTTTTTCGAGTACATTAAGGGGGCCGAATTAGTCATTCATAACGCCGCTTTCGACGTCGGTTTCATAGATCATGAATTTGCCATGTTGCAGCCAAAAATCCCTCCAGTGGCGGAGTATTGTGGCATTGTTGATACGCTTAAATTAGCGCGAGACTTGCATCCGGGCCAAAAAAACAACCTCGATGCACTGTGCCGCCGCTATGATATCAATAATAGCCATCGTACTTTGCACGGCGCCTTATTAGATGCCGAAATTTTGGCTGATGTTTATTTATTAATGACCGGCGGGCAGGTCAGTTTAAACTTAGCGGCGGAAGACGCGAACAATCAACAAGATCAGGAAGGGCCCTTGGTTATCCAGCGCAGTGGTAAGTTAAAAGTGATTAAAGCCAACAGCCAAGAATTAACTGCCCATCAAAGTCGTTTAGATTTAGTGCAAAAGAAAGGGGGCAGCTGTTTATGGCGAGATTAATGCTACTGTGTTTTATGCTGTGTAATGTGTTTGTGCTGACCGTTGCTGCACAACAAGACTCGACATTACCTGTTGCAACGCCAGAGTCGGCTCCAGCGCAAACACCAGAGCCATTAATGCGTATGTTGGCAGACTTGCCATTACGTAATCAAATTCCCTTATTAGATAATCGGTTTCGAATCGATGACGGTATTGAATCTATCACCTTGGTATTTTTTCGCCGACCGGGCTCGGCTTCTATCGTATTAGTGCGTCCCGATGGCAGTAAGGTGTTTTATAACACGGCCAAGCAAAACAACATTCGTTGGTTTGATGGCCCTTCCTACGATTTAATTGAAATTACTCAGCCGATGCCAGGGCCTTGGCAGGCCGTCGGTCGAGTTTTACCCGAAAGTAAGATTTTGGTGCTGACCGATGTGGAATTAGATGTTGATCCTTTACCTAAACCGATGGTGGTAGGGGAAACGTTTAAATTAACGGCGCGGATGCTGCAAGATGGCAAAGCGATTAATGCGCGAGAATTTAAAGACATACTGTCGTTACAAGTGGTTTTTACCAGTACCAATGATAAACGTTACGAAAACTTCGGCCGAGGTATGGTGGAAGTAGCCAACTTTCGTGATGATGGCCGTGGTTATGACATCAGTGCGCGTGACGGTATTTTTACCGGTGAGATAAATTTGGTATTTGGCCAAGGCGAGTGGATCCCGCGTTTTATTGTGCGTACGCCTTTGTACACTCGCGAAGTGGAACAAACCGCCGTTATTATTGAACCTTCGCCTATTACGCTTAACGTACAGATGGCAACTACAGCTGAGCAAAGCCATATTATTATGTTGGATGCGAATAGTGATCTGGTAGATGTCGACTCTTTGCTGTTCCAGGGGCAAATTCAATACCCAGATGGCGATATGCAATCATTTTCTTTAGTCGAGCCTACCACAACAAAGCAACTACAGGTCGATAACCGCGGGCATGGTAGTTATATTTTGAATATGGCCGTTTTTGGCCAAATGCGCGATGGTCGAGAGTTTGTATTAAATTTACCTGAAGAGCGTTTTTTAGTGGCCATGCTGGCGCAGGAAGCGCCTGACTTAGGGCCCGCCGACACTGTAACCGAAGCCGCTGTTGAGGTGGCAGAGCCGGTTGCCACAGAAGTACCTTGGCTTTGGATCATCCTGATTAATTTGTTTATTTTAGTGTTAGGCGCAGTAGCCATTTGGTTTGTGTTATCTGGCAAGCAGTTCAGTCGTTTAATGTTTTGGCGTAAAAAGACCGAGCTTGCTGCTACCGCCGCGGTAAATAAGACGGCTACAGCGGCGAAAGGGGACAGCACAGCGAATAATAAACCAGCAAAAAAGAAAGATGGTGAAGATATATTGGATCTTTCTATGCCAGATGGCTAAGGAATAGGCAAAAGGGGCAAAAAAGAAGTTGACTGGGTTTGGGGTAATCCGTATCATTCCCGCCGCACCAGACGATACCCAAATGAAATCGTTTGATGCTGGCGCGGAGCGGTAGTTCAGTCGGTTAGAATACCGGCCTGTCACGCCGGGGGTCGCGGGTTCGAGTCCCGTCCGCTCCGCCAACATTTTGATGCTTTCCGGAGCGGTAGTTCAGTCGGTTAGAATACCGGCCTGTCACGCCGGGGGTCGCGGGTTCGAGTCCCGTCCGCTCCGCC
>NZ_JAPJEA010000007.1:0-86650 GCF_030737935.1 Alishewanella sp. SMS8 | reverse complement strand
AGTGAAGCCGGGAGACGACAAGCCAACAGTTTGGCTTGGCGCCGGCTGAACGCCCTGAGCTCTGCGAGGGGCATGAGATCACCTCATTCAATAGAAAAGCCCTACTCATACCATTCCATTTTAAAGTCTGTTCAGCACCGCCCAGTCTCTAAGTTCACTCTAATCACGCGTGCAGTATCGCTGATAAAGCTATTCCAAGCTTCACTGCAAGCTTCGACAATGGCTTCATAGTTTTCAAAACAACGGTTCGCTAAATGATGCTGTCGCAGCCAACTCCATACTTGCTCAATCGGATTAAGCTCCGGTGAATACGGCGGCAGTTTTAAAATAGCCAGATTATCGAATTCATCGGCAATATCATCGGTATGCCAACCAGCGCCATCCATCACGACGACAGCAAATCGACCTTTGGCCGTTGCCGCTGAGATTTGCGCTAATACCATTCCATTTTAAAGTCTGTTCAGCACTGCCCAGTCTCTAAGTTCACTCTAATCACGCGTGCAGTATCATTGATAAAACGCTTCAAACCATTGCCACTGCCTCACCAATAGCCTCATAGTGATTTTCTTTATTTGTTAGAGTAGGGTTTTCAATGCTTGATGGCCCAGTGCATTGTCAGCGATTTAATAAATCGAATTGCTGATCACTGAGGATCTTTCGATAATGTAAGCCTGCTAAACCTTGTAAGCCACCGGTGTGGAAAAAAGCGATGCGTTTATTTGCTGGGATCTTGCCTTGATCCAATAACTTGAATAATTGTTGTAGTGCTTTGCCGGTATACACCGGTTCTATACTGATATTTTGTTGTTGTTTTGCCTGACAACAAAAATCAATTAACTCGTTAGATACCTTGGCATAGTTAGAGTCGGCAGGTTGAATTGACCAGTTTTGATCATTTGCGGCAGCTATCATCGAATGTGGTAAGCATAGTTTTACCTTATCTGTTAAGGCGCTGTCTTTGACGACGGCTAAACCTAATATTTGCGTATGCGGATATCGCTTGATCAGACCTGCCAAAGTGCCGCCACTGGCCGTAGCACAACAGAGAATGTCGGCAAGACCATTGGGTGTATCAGCTAACGGTAGTGTGGCAACGCCCGCTGCCCCTTGTAAATCGCTTCCACCTTCTGGTATGACAAGATAATGGGGATACTGTTGCTGCAAATATAAATTGAACTCATTGCTGGAACGCTGTCTAAACTGTATTCGTGTCAATGCGTGTAATTGCATGCCATGCTTTATGCACTGGGCTAATGTTGGGTTATTTAAGTCTAGCTGTTCGGTACGCACTAAGCCGATGGTCGGAAAATGGTAATAGTGTCCAGCAGCAGCGAGGGCGGCTAAATGGTTAGAGAAGGCTCCCCCTAAGCTAAGAATGCCTTGTGTGGGTAAACGTTGTTGTAATGCATTGTGTAATTTTAGCCACTTATTACCCGCAATTTCAGCCACAGGCGGGACTAGGTTTAATAACCATAGCTCGTTGTTGTTCGCGCTGAGGCGTTTGTCATACCAGCGTTGCCAGTGTATTGGGGGAAGTGTCATCGTCGTTATTCGTCTGCTTATCTAAACGTAAATTACTATTACAGTATAAGGTGCAGCGATTATAACTGCCGCGGTGATTTGTTAGCAAAGCGCGTTAATAGCTGACAAAAAAGCATCAATACGTGGTTTTTTTCAGTAATTGGGTTAATTTGGCAAAAAAGTCATAAAAAGCTATTTTCTTGCCTGAGACTTACTTAGAATAGCGTTAACTCTTCTAAAATTTTTTTCTGATTGCTAACACGCTCTTGTTGGCTTTAGCAGTCGGATGTTGTTAAAAGGATCCACCTTTTCCATGTTTAATAAACTGCGCGGCATTTTTTCAAATGATCTGTCCATCGATCTTGGTACAGCTAATACTCTTATATATGTAAAAGACCAAGGTATCGTTTTGAACGAGCCCTCCGTAGTCGCTATCCGACAAGAACGCGCCGGTGGTCCTAAGAGCGTGGCCGCAGTAGGTCATGCGGCTAAACGTATGCTGGGTCGTACGCCAGGTAATATCAAAGCTATTCGCCCGATGAAAGATGGGGTCATTGCGGACTTCTATGTTACCGAAAAAATGTTACAGCATTTTATTCGCCAAGCGCACAGCAACAGTTTTTTTCGGCCTAGCCCACGCGTTTTAGTGTGTGTTCCTTGTGGTTCTACTCAAGTTGAGCGTCGTGCTATCCGTGAATCTGCCCAAGGCGCCGGTGCGCGTGAAGTATACTTAATTGATGAGCCTATGGCCGCAGCAATTGGTGCGGGTTTACCGGTTTCAGAAGCTACCGGCTCTATGGTCGTTGATATTGGTGGTGGTACTACAGAAGTTGCCATTATCTCGTTAAATGGTGTGGTGTATTCTTCTTCCGTACGAATTGGTGGCGACAAGTTTGATGATGCGATTGTTAACTATATTCGTCGTAACTACGGCATTTTAATTGGTGAAGCAACAGCTGAACGCATTAAAACAGAAATTGGCTCGGCTTACCCGAGTGACGATGTGTTAGAAATTGAAGTACGTGGTCGTAACCTTGCTGAAGGTGTACCACGTAGCTTTACTATGACCAGTAATGAAATTTTAGAAGCCTTACAAGAACCTTTAGCCGGTATTGTTAGTGCCGTAATGGTTGCCTTAGAGCAATCCCCTCCAGAGTTAGCGTCAGATATTTCTGAACGCGGCATGGTATTAACCGGCGGTGGTGCACTGTTACGCGATCTAGATCGTTTGTTAATGGAAGAAACCGGTATTCCGGTTGTTGTGGGTGATGATCCATTAACATGCGTGGCTCGTGGTGGTGGTAAGGCGCTGGAGATGATCGATATGCACGGTGGCGATGTTTTCAGTTACGAGTAATGAGGTTTAGCACCGTCAGAGACCTACATGAATGATTTTTTTAGTCGTGGCCCGGCACTCGGGCTACGTTTAGTATTTGCTATAGCCTGCAGTGTCGGGCTAATGTTTGTTGACCGCTATACCGAAAGCTCCACACAGTTGCGTAGTTATCTCACTTCAGCCGTTAGCCCGCTATTTTATGTGGCAAGTTTACCTGAAAGTCTTATTTCCGGTGCCTCAGAGCAGCTTTTGTCTCAACAGCAGTTATTAGCTGAAAATGCTGAGCTCAAAACACGCTTATTGAACCAAGAAACGCAATTACAGTTGTTATCGTTTTTAAAACAAGAGAACAACAAACTACGAGCGTTACTTGGTTCAGCACCTGTGGTCGAGGGGCAGCGCCTGATTGCTGAAGTACTTGCCGTATATAGCCATCCTTTTAGTCATCAAATTGTGTTGAACAAAGGCACTAATGATGGCGTCACGGTGCATCAACCCATTATCGATGAAAAAGGGGTGCTTGGGCAGATCGTCAGCGTTGGGCAAAATAGTAGCCGCGCTTTGTTAATTTCCGATAATACTCATGCAGTTTCATTACGTGCAGAACGTACGGGGGTGCGCACCGTGGCAGAAGGTTTAGGCCAATGGGATATGCTGCGTGTTATCCATTTACCGTTGAGTACCGATATTCGAGAGGGCGATCGTTTGTTAACCTCTGGCTTGGATGGCCGTTTTCCTGAAGGCTATCCCGTGGCGGAAGTCATTAACGTTATTCGAGATGATAGCCAACCGTTTATGACGGTATATGCCAAACCTTATGCCAGCTTAGATCGCATCCGGCATGTGTTGATCTTATGGCCAGGCACGCAGGTTGAAGCGGTGCGGCAGGAAGAGGAACCAGAATAATGCGCCCAGCACAGGGTTTAGGTTTTATTTATTTAAGTTTAATTACAGCGTTGTTGCTGACGGTTATTCCGGTACCGTTTCAATTCAGCTTATTTCGGCCCGATTGGGTGTTGCTTGTTTTAATGTATTGGACCTTAGCCTTACCACGTAGAGTGAATATTGGTACGGCTTTCTTTATGGGGTTTTTAACCGACGTTCTGGTGGGCACTGTGTTAGGGGTTAACGCCTTAGCGTTTTCAGTGGTTGCTTTTGTGATGGCGGTTAACCATCTGCAAATTCGCAACTTTGGTGTTATCCAACAAAGTTTATTAATCGGTTTGCTGCTTGCACTGTATCAATTATTGCTTTTTTGGTTGAGTAACTTTTTAACGGGCGTTAATTTTCGCCCCGCCTATTTGTGGCCTGTGCTAACTGGTATGCTGGTTTGGCCTTGGTTGTTTTGGTTTCTACGGCGTTATCGCCGCCAATTTAAGATCCAATAATGTATCCAAAAATTGCTTTAGCCTCAGCCTCACCTCGTCGGCGCGAATTGTTGCAACAGTTGGGTGTGGAGTTTGATTTAATCAGTGCGTCGATCGATGAAAGTGTTTTGCCCGATGAAACGGCTGCTGCCTATGTGAGCCGTTTGGCACTGCAAAAAGCACAAGCCGGTGCCGCAAAAATGGCGAACGCACTGCCGGTTCTGGGCTCAGACACCAGTGTGGTGGTTGACAATAAAATTTTAGGTAAGCCAACGGATTATGCTGATTTTCTGGCTATGATGCAGTTATTATCCGGCCGTCAGCATCAAGTTATGACTGCCGTTGCCATTGTTTCACCAAGCCAAACCTTACAAGCGTTAGCAATAACAGATGTGTTTTTCCGAGAAATTAGTGAAGCCGAAATGGCTGACTATTGGTTAACTAAAGAACCTTGCGATAAAGCCGGCGGTTATGGCATTCAGGGTTTAGCCGGTAAGTTTGTCGAAAAAATTCATGGTAGTTATAGTGCTGTAGTAGGTTTGCCGCTGTGTGAAACAGATCGTTTATTACAGCAGTTATCGAGGTAGGTATGAGTGCCGAGTTACTGATTAACGTTACCCCTACCGAAACACGTGTCGCGCTGATTGAAAATGGCGTGCTGCAAGAGTTGCATATCGAACGTCAGGCCCGTTTGGGGTTGGTAGGCAATATTTATGTCGGTAAAGTCAGCCGCGTATTGCCGGGCATGCAAGCCGCCTTTGTCGATATTGGCATTGATAAAGCCGCTTTTTTGCATGCGTCAGATATCGTACAGCACAATGAAGCCACTGAACTCGAACACAAACCCGGTATTAGTAAAGATATTCGTGTATTAGTGCGTGAAGGGCAGTACCTATTAGTGCAGGTTGTTAAAGATCCGTTAGGGACTAAAGGCGCTCGTTTAACCACCGACATCACCTTACCTTCACGCTATTTAGTCTTTATGCCCGATTCATCGCATGTCGGTGTATCGCAGCGATTAGAAAGTGAAGCGGAGCGACAGCGGCTCAAAGAGATCGTATCCAATAATATGGACGACAGCGGGGGGTTTATTGTACGTACTGCCGCAGAAGGTGCCGCTGAAGATGAACTGATACATGATGCCAAATTCTTAAAAAAACTCTGGAGCAAGGTGCTCAAGCGCAAAAAAAATACGCGCAAAGAAGCGGTTGTCTATGAAGACTTAACCTTGTGTTATCGCATATTACGTGACTTTGTCGGCACAGAGCTGGAGCGAGTACGAGTTGATTCAAAGCTTACCTTTCAACAGCTTACCGCTTTTTGTGAAGAGTTTATGCCACAAAGTGTGCCCTTGCTAGAGTATTACCCCGGCGAGCGGCCTATTTTTGATATGTTCGATGTTGAAAATGAGATCCAGCGTGCTTTAGAGCGCAAGGTACCTTTAAAAAGTGGCGGCTATTTGATTATCGATCAAACCGAAGCCATGACCACTATCGACGTGAATACGGGGGCCTTTGTCGGCCACCGAAATTTAGATGAAACCATTTTCAATACAAATACCGAAGCCACCCAAGCCATCGCCCGGCAATTACGGCTGCGTAACTTGGGCGGTATTATTATTATCGATTTTATCGATATGCAAAATGAAGAACATAAACGGCGCGTATTTCATAGTTTAGAGCTAGCATTAGCCCGCGATCGAGCCAAAACCAATATTCATGGTTTTTCTGCGCTGGGTTTAGTGGAAATGACGCGCAAAAGAACACGCGAAAGTTTGGAACATATTCTATGCTCAGAGTGTCCAGTATGTATGGGCCGCGGTTCGTTAAAAACCGTTGAAACCGTTTGTTTTGAAATTTTGCGCGAAATCGTGCGGGTTAATCGGGCTTATTCTGCAGATAAGTTTGTGGTTTATGTTGCACCTGTTGTTAAAGATGCACTAACGACAGATGAGTTTCATAGTTTAGCTGAGTTGCAGGTTTTTATAGGTAAGCAAATCAGCATACATGCGGAGCCGATGTATACACAGGAGCAGTTTGACGTGGTAATGATGTAGTGCAGAAAACAAAGCAATTTTGTTTTTACTGTCTGCATAAATTATGGATAGCGCTGGCTATTTGTTTGGTGGTGTTAGCTACCGTGGTGTCGGTGCTACGCATTGCGCTCCCTTATGCAGACAATTACAAGCACCATATTGAACAAGTGCTGACTAGACAACTCGGTACTGAAATTACTATTGGCCAAATTACCGCCGCGTGGCGACAAAGCGGCCCCGCTCTTGTGTTAGAACAAGTCGAGTTGAATGCGGCCGAGCAGCTACAACTGCATATTGAACAAACGTCTATTCGTATCGACTTCTGGGGAAGTCTTACTTCAAGACAACTTACCGCTGAACATTTTGAATTGCGCGGCTTACGTTATTGGTTAGATGCCGATGCACTGGTGCAGCCGGGATCTAAACAAGTAGGCTCGGTGAGTAAGGTGCTACTGGCGTTAGAGCAATTATTTTTCCGGCAATTAAAAGAATTTACCCTGCGCGATAGCCAGCTGATCCTGTTTAGCACCGATAATCCGCAGTTGGTATTGGATATCAGCCAGTTAAATTGGCGCAACCTACAACAACACCACCAAGGTCATGGCGAGCTATCCATCGCCGATGTCACGGCTAATACCGTCAGTTTTATCTTAGATTTTCAAGGCCCAAGTTTGGCTGAGTCTCAGGGCCAGCTATATCTGCAAAGTTCTGAATTAGACTTAATCCCGTTATTTCGGCAGTGGCTACCGCAAACCCATCGATTAGAAAAAGCCAGTATTAACTTTGAGGCTTGGGCTTCACTCGACAACGGTCAATTACATCAGATCCACGTTGAGTTAGCGGATAACAGCATGCATTGGCAGCGCGCCGGTACTAAGCACAGTTTAAAGTTGGGGCCAGGGCAATTGTTATGGCAACCAGTGGCAGAAGGCTGGCAATTGTTATCCAGTGAATTGAGTTTGGCGGATGAACTGGAAGTGTGGCCCGGATTGCAGTTTCAACTACACAAAACCTCAGAGCGCTGGGTTGCTGCGATCCAGCAATTTCAGTTAGATGCCTTAGAGCCACTGGCGCAATTGTGGGCTGAAGACAGCCAAGTGCTGCAAGGCATTTTAGCCTATCAACCTTCGGGCTATTTAGAACAGGCGCATTTGGCATGGCAAGACACGCAATGGCAGCTACAAGGTCAATTTAGCGGTTTTAGTAATCTTGCCGTAAAAGACATACCAGGCACTGAAAACTTAGCAGGGCAGTTTTGGGCGGGTAACAACTTTGCCTTGTTAGCGCTGTCGGCAGAAGAGCAGCAATTAACCTGGGATGGTTTATTTAAACAGGCTTGGCCTTATCAGCAATTAACAGCGGATATTCGTTTACTTAAACGGAACAACGACTGGCAGTTACAGATCCCCACTTTACAGCTGCAATCCACCGACTTCAGTTTTGACGGCCAACTGGCTTTAACACTGTCTGAACAACCCGAGTTAGCTTTGCTGGCACAAGTCACCGGTTTAGATGCGGCCAATGCCCATTATTATTATCCGCAGCGCTATATGCCGGAGAAAACGCGAGACTATCTGACTAATGCGCTCAATAGCGGTCAAGTGATCCAAACTACTTTTTTGTGGCAAGGCGCCTTTGCCGATTATCCGTTTCGTGAGGGGCAAGGCCATTTTCAAGCTTTTGCCGAGCTAAACGAAGGGGTGTTTTATTTTGCACCCAACTGGCCGCCCTTAACGGAGTTGCATGGAACTTTGCTGTTTGATAATGCCAGTATGCTGATTGCATCACACAGCGCAAACCTTGCTGAATTGGCATTAACGGAGGTAGTCAGCGCCACTATCCCGAATTTGTTTGACGCTACCTCGTTGGATATTCGTTTAAATTCACAGTTAGACAGTCGCAATATCACCGAGGTTATCTCGCAGTCGTCATTAAAAGACAACTTAGGTAAAACGTTAGCGCACTTAGGGTTAAGCGGGCCACAACGTGTTGAGATGCTACTAGAAATAGGCTTACGTGAACCAAGCGTTCGTGTCAGTGGTGTCACGCGTTTACTGAATGTGCAAGCCAACTTACAAGCCCCCGCACTGCAAATTAATGGTTTAACTGGCAGTATTCAGTTTATTAATGAACAAATCAGCAGTGATCAGCTGCAATTTAATTGGCAAGGCATTCAAGGTGCCGCGGAATTAAAAGGAAGCTTACAAGAAAAAGGTTACAAAGTTGACCTCGCTGTAAATGGCTTAACACCGGCGACCGATCTCACTTTGCCGTTGTGGCCGGAAGCCGCAGATTTGCTTGAGGGTGAACTTGATTGGCAGTTAAAGCTGGCGTTATTGTTACCGAGCAGTGGTTTTACCTATCAGGCCGAGCTCAGTGCGCGGCTGGATGACTTAGCCGTAAACTTACCTACCCCCTTTGCTAAAACACAGCAGCAAGCTGCCAGCTTACAATTGGTGGCGCACGGTAATGAACAGCAAAGTTATTTTACGTTGGATTATCCAGCGCTACTTAACTTTCAAGCCGAACTGCCACACAGTACAGGCGTGATAAGTCGTGCACAGTTATCAGTTGGTAGTGCGGACCCAGGGCTGGGAAGTAAAGGGTTTAATGTCGACATCAATTTGCCAGCAGTCAGTTTGCTGCCATGGTACGAGTTTTTACAGCCGTTACTCAGTTTGAAGAGCGAGGGCCAGGGGTTATTACCGCCGTTAAACAAAGTACGTGGCCGTATTGGCGCGATAGCGCTACCCGATAATTTGCAGTTAACCAATACGGTTTTTGAGTTATCAAGCACAGATCAAGCGTGGCAGTTACAGCTTAATGGTACAGAATTAGCGAGTCGTTGGCAGTTTTTCCATGACTGGCAAGCGCAAGGCATCGCCGCACAGTTTGATTACTTGCATCTTGCTGTACCTGAAAAAGACGCGGCCTTGGCAGAAAACGAACGCGCTGTAGCGTTATTAGCAGAGTTACCTGAGCAACAATGGTTAACTCAAATGGTGCCATTGCAATTAAGTTGTCAGGATTGCTCAATTGGTCATTACCGTTTTGGTAATGTCCAAGTTCAAGCGGCGGGTACGGGTGATACTTGGCAGTTACGCCAATTCGATGCCAATTACAAAGGCAGTAAGCTTGGCGTATCAGGCTATTGGCAGCCTGATAACGCAGCAGGTGTTAGCCATTTTAATGGTAGCTTCTCTAGCCCGAATATCGGTAACTTATTGGCTGAATATCAATTAAGCACCGCCATTAGCGGCAGCCGCAGTGACATCAGTTTTGAGCTAAATTGGCAAGGTGCGCCGCAACAATTTCGTTTAGGCTCACTCAATGGCAATGTTAAGTTTGCACTTGGTGATGGCGCTTTAACAGAGGTCAGCGATCAGGGCGCGCGGTTATTTTCACTGTTTAGCCTAGACTCGTTAGTGCGTAAATTGCGGCTCGATTTTCGTGATGTGTTTGCCAAAGGTTTTTACTACAACAAAATGAGTGGCACCCTGAACGTGCAACGCGGTATTGCGCAAACCAATGACTTTGTGGTGGATGGTGTGCCAGGCAATTTAGCGATTCAGGGCTATTCTGATCTGGTAAAACGGCAGATGGATTATCAAATGTCCTTTGCGCCGAAAGTGACCTCGAGTTTACCGGTGATCATTGCCTGGATGGTGAATCCCGCGACCGGTTTAGCGGCACTTGCCTTAGATGAAGTCTTTCAATCGGCAGAAGTGATCTCGCGTATTAATTTCACGGTAACCGGCAGTTTTGATAAACCGGTCGTGACGGAAGTCAATCGACACAGCACCGAAGTGCCCGTACCGGTGCGTATTGCTCAACCAGAGGCGGTTCCCCTTGATAACACTCAACCCCGCTCAGACTAAGTGGCAGCTCAGCGCCATTCAATTTAACAGCCAGCCCGATCCCGAGAGTAATTTACGTTTCTTACGTGAGCAATTAGCACAATTGCCGCGTGCTTTGCAGCATCTGGTGGTGCTGCCAGAGTGTTTTGCCGTATTTGGTGGGGCTGAAGGGGTACAGCAACGTTATCAAGAGCCGCTAGGGCATGGGCCTATTCAGCAGGCTTGTGCGGCATTAGCTCAGCAGTATCAGCTGTACTTGGTGGCCGGGAGTTTACCAACATGCACCGATGAGCCAACGCGTTTCGCTGCCAGCAGTGTGTTTTTTGCGCCTGATGGCCAGTTATTGGCCGATTATCAAAAATTACATTTGTTTGATGTGAGCGTGAATGACAGCATGGGATCGTACCGCGAATCCCTAAGTACCCAGCCGGGTAAGAAACTAACATTATCTGAACAGGGCAGTCTGAAACTCGGAATGACTATATGCTATGATGTGCGCTTTGCTGGCTTAACACAGGCGTTAGCCGAGCAGGGTATGAATGTACTCAGCGTGCCGGCGGCGTTTACCGAAGTTACCGGCGCGGCACATTGGCATACGTTATTACGCGCGCGTGCAATTGAAAGCCAAAGCTTTGTGGTGGCGCCAGGTCAAACCGGCACCCATGCCAATGGGCGTAAAACATTCGGCCATAGCCTGATTATTAGCCCTTGGGGCGAGGTATTAGCCGAGGCGGGTTCCGCCCCGGGTTGGATCTCAGTGGCGGTCGATTTGGCCGATTGCCAACAATTGGCCGTAAATATGCCAGTAAAGCAACATAACCGATTTAGAAGTGAGCTGAAATAATGAATGTAGTAGAACAAAACCTAATTAATGCTTCTGAGCTGAGCGCCCGCGATTTAGAACAGACGCTGGGCTTTTTGTTTGCGCATCAGCTCGATTATGCCGATTTATATTTTCAATCTAGCGTGCATGAGTCGTGGGTATTAGAAGATGGCTTGGTAAAAGATGGCTCATTTAATATCGAGCGAGGCGTCGGAGTACGCGCTATTAGCGGCGAGAAAACCGGCTTTGCTTATGCCGATTCGATCAATAGCGACGCGCTAAAACAAGCGGCTACCGCAGCGCGCGGTATTGCTGCCCATGGTCAACAAGGCAGTGTTAAAGCCTTTAGCCGCACGGGCAATAGCCAAATTTATTTACCCTGCGAGCCCCTACAAAGCCTAAGCAACACCGACAAAGTCGCTTTATTGCATCAAGTTGAAGCCTTTATTCGCACTTTAGACAAGCGTGCTGAGCAAGTTATGGTGAGCCTGACTGGCGTTTACGAAGAAATATTGGTTGCAGGTAGCGATGGTACCTATGCGACAGATATTCGTCCTTTAGTACGCTTAAATTGCTCGGTGCTATTAGAAGAAAACGGTCGTCGCGAGCGCGGCAGCGCCGGTGGTGGCGCGAGAACGGATTATCACTATTTTAGTGAAGAAGTTGACGGTGCGGTGCGCTGGCAGCAGTTTGCTCGTGAAGCCGTGCGGATGGCACAAGTTAATTTAACGGCAGTTGATGCGCCTGCTGGCACCATGCCGGTAGTGCTCGGCTCTGGCTGGCCAGGTGTGTTGTTACATGAAGCGGTAGGCCATGGTTTAGAAGGTGATTTTAACCGTAAAGGCTCCTCGACTTTTAGTGGCCGTATTGGTGAGCAAGTGGCGTCGAAGCACTGTACTATTGTTGATGATGGCACCTTAACGGGTCGTCGTGGTTCATTAAATATTGACGATGAAGGCACAGCAAGCCAATACAATGTCTTGATTGAAAACGGTATTCTGAAAGGCTACATTCAAGATAAACATAACGCGATGTTAATGGGCGTGGCACCTACCGGTAATGGCCGTCGTGAGTCATTTGCGCACTTACCCATGCCACGGATGACCAACACCTACATGTTAGCGGGCGAATATAGCCCAGAAGAAATTATTAGCAGCGTGAAGAAGGGCATTTATGCGCCTAACTTTGGTGGTGGCCAGGTAGATATTACCTCGGGTAAATTCGTGTTTTCGGCTTCTGAAGCCTACTTAATTGAAGACGGTAAAATTACCACACCGATTAAAGGCGCGACGTTAATTGGTAACGGCCCAGAAGCGATGCAACATGTTTCTATGGTCGGCAATGATATGCGCTTAGACAGCGGTATCGGCGTCTGTGGTAAACAAGGTCAAAGTGTACCGGTTGGTGTAGGGCAACCCACCTTAAAACTGGATGCGCTGACCGTTGGCGGCACTCAATAATTAAAAATAGATAGCGTTAACCTCTGGATCTGCCGGCACAGACCGGCACTACAACATACGCAGGAAAGAAAGATGGCAGCATTTGGTACGGTATTCACCCCCGAGATGATTATCTCGCGCTATGAGCAAAATCAGTGGAGTACACCAGCAATGGTGTCGAGTAATAGTATCAGTTTGCACCCTGGTGCACATGTGCTGCATTACGCTAGCACCTGTTTTGAAGGGCTAAAAGCGTTTCGTCACGCGGATGATTCTATTCATATTTTTCGGATGGATAAAAACGTGGCGCGCTTACAGCAAAGTAGTGCCATGCTGGCGTTACCTGCTTTTGACCCGGTCATGTTATCCAACATGATCATGGATATCGTGCGTCAATATGCGGCAGATGTGCCAAGCCCGCCGGGCTCAATGTATATTCGTCCTACGCATTTCGGTACCGAAGGCTCTATCGGTAAAGCCGCAGCACCCAGTTTAAATTCGATGCTGTATGTGCTGTTATCTCCGGTGGGTGATTATTTTGCTGGTGGTGCCAAGGCGCTAAGATTATTGCTAGAAGACGATGCCCGCTGTGCTAGCCATATGGGTATGGTAAAAAGTGGTGGTAATTATGCCAGCGCACTGCAGCCTATTATGAAAGCCCGTGCCGCAGTGCAAGCCGATCAGGTCTTGTTCTGCCCGAACGGCGATGTACAAGAAACCGGTGCTGCGAACTTCTTATTAATTGATGGTAATGAAATTATAACTAAAGCACTGGATAGCTCGTTCTTGCACGGCATTACGCGTGATTCTATTCTAACGCTGGCGCGTGATCGCGGTATGAAAGTGTCTGAGCGTGAGTTAACGGTCGACGAATTACTCGAGCGCGCAGTGCGCCCTGGTGCAGAAGCGGCGTTATCAGGCACTGCTGCAGTCTTAACGGCGGTCGGTACCTTGATCCATGAAAACAAAGAGTATCAAGTTGGCGGTGGTGAGGCAGGGCAAACCACCGCGGCCTTGCGTCAGGCGCTAAATGATATTCAATGGGGTAGAGCTGAAGATAAATTTGGTTGGTTGACGAAGGTTTGCTAAACCCGGCAGTTATACGCTGATTATTACGGCAGCTCTGGCTGCCGTATTTATAGGTATAAACAAAATGACTGGTGATAAAGCGGTACGGGCTGCTATCATTCTGCTTACACGCGAATAACAGCCAGAGAACAACATGGATCAGCAGCCTTTTTATAACCTTGCTTTATCTGAGGCCGATTTACCGGCGTTAGCGCAATTAAACTGGCAGCCCCTTTCCCCTCAATATAAACCGTTAATCGTGGCTTTAGACCTCGGCTGGACAGCCTTACTAACACTCGTGTGGCTGGTTTTGCTGTACCAACCGTTTTGGCCTGTCGATGAGGTTCATCAGCCGCTGTTGTTATCGTTAGGTTTGCTGATCAGTGGCCTGGGGCTGCTGCTGGCAACTTGGGATCATTTTGCACTGCCAACATACGCTTATGCGTTACGAGAGCATGATCTTAGTTTTCAACGCGGTTTATTTTTTCGTAAAAGCACTACGCAACCGTTATTGCGTATTCAGCATATCGAGCTAAAACAAGGGCCTTTAGATCGCTGGGCCAATTTAGCCACGCTACAAGTATTTAGTGCGGGTGGCGCCATGCATACTTTTCAAATCCCCGGTTTACCCGCTGATACCGCCCAACAAATTCGCCAGTTAATTTTGCAACATAAGGATATGCAGCAGCATGGCTGAGCCGCAGATCAGTGTCAGTGAAGCAACGCCGGCCCTAGTTGCTTTATCGCAATGGCAGCGTGTATCGCCGATTGCGCTGTTGTACCTGGCGTTACGTTTATTTAAAGCGATTTTTGGTAACGTGAGCTACTTGGCCCCGGTGCTGATTGTGTTTTATCAAGGCATACAGCGGCAACCTCGCGCTTTCTTGCTTGGCGTACTGGTAGTGTTGCTGTTGCTGATCGTGGTTGCCTTGTTGCGCTATTGGGCTTTTCGTTTTCGCATTATTGATGAAACGGTGGAGATCCGTTCGGGCGTGCTGCGTAAAGCGCAGTTAAATTTACCCTTTAATCGCATTCAAAATGTGAGGCTACAACAACCGCTGTACTATCGGCCGACAGGGCATTTATGTGTGCATTTAGACACGGCCGGTTCCAAAGTGCAAGAAGCGCAGCTGGCGGCGTTACCCGAACATTGGGCACAACAATTACAACTCGCTATTTATGCTAAACGCCAAGCGTTAGCCACTGCAGCGCAGCCACTTGAGTGCATCGACGAAACCGCCACAGCCAATACTGAAGCTGCGACACCAGCCACAGATCCAACAGAAACACTGCTCTGTCGTCGTGATATTGGCGATTTGGTGCTATACGGCATTAGTAATAACCGAGTGATTTTAGCGTTGGGTTTGTTAGCGCCTTTTTATCGCCCTTTAGTGGATACGCTAAATGAAAAGTTACCTGTATTGGGCTTAGATGTTAGCGGTTGGTTTAACCCTGCCCAGCAATCTTGGTTTGGTGTGGGGTTAGCCGTATTAGCGACAGCGATGTTTTTTATGCTGCTGATCACACTGGGTTCAATTGCTTTGTCGGTGATCAGCTATTATCAATTTCGTTTGTACCGCACGCAGGACCGCTATATTCGGCGCAGTGGTTTGTTTACCCGCCATGAGATCAGCATGACATTATCGCGTTTGCAGTGGGTAAAGTTACAACAAGATTGGTTAGATAAACTGCTTGGGCGCTGTAATTTACATTATGAACAACTGTTTTCACCGCTGGAAGCCATGCAGCAAAATGCCGGCCACAGTAAAATTATGGTGCCAGCACTCCATCCTGATGCCGCAGCGCAATTACTTTATGCAGCTTACCCACAACAACAATTAGCAAAAATGGCTTTAAAAGGGGTGAATTGGCGATATTTAATTCCGAGCGCACTGTTTGTCAGTTTACCGTTATTGGTGATCAGTTTGTTGTTGCTGATACGCACCTCAGTATGGATGGGCAGTTTTGGCATTTTGCTTACCGCAGTAGTGCAAGTATTGCTATTGATGCGCTGGCGTAAGTTTGGTTACGCACTTGATACTGAGTTTTTGTATATTCGGCAGGGCGTGATTGGGGTGGATTATTATTGTGTGCCACTGCATAAGTTACAGCAACTGACCTTAAACCAGCATTGGTTTATGCGCCGAGCGCAGCTGCAACATTTGCGGTGTGTGTATGCGGCTGGCGCATTGAATATTCCCTATATGCCGCAAGCCGATGCACAAAAACTGGCTAACTACGCCTTGTATCAAGCACAAGCCAGTGGCAAAGGCTGGATGTGAGCCTTGGCACACATCCAGTATTTGATTAGGGGGTTATTCAGGCAGGATCAACGGTCGGATCAGCTGAAATAGCTCACGGAAAGCCTTTGGGGGTTGCTCTTTTTCTGCTTCACGTTTGGCATTACGGATCAGTTGTCGTAATTGCTGCACGTCTACTTCAGGGTAATCTGCAATAAACGCCGTTACCGCATCGCTATCGGCTAATAAGCGATCGCGCCATGTTTCAACTTTATGAAATTGCTTAGTTGCCGCGCGATTGGTGTTACGGATCAGTGCTAGCGCCTGTTCAATCGGCTCTAAATCGCGATCACGCATTAACCGGCCAATAAACTGTAAATGGCGGCGTAACGCTTCGCGTTTTTTCGCCAATCTATCGGCTAATTCTAACGCCTCTTTTAATTCGTCATCCAGCGGCACCTTAGCGCGTAATGCTGGGCTAAGAGCCAGTAGCTCTTCACCGAGCTCCTGCATGGCTAACATTTCACGTTTAATCTGGCTTTTACTGATGTGATCCGGTTGTTCCAGCCACTTGCTGTCACCGTATTTAAATTCTGTATCTGTCATGGCTCTAAGTTCTATAAAAATAATTACATCTAGTATATCACTAAACTCGGCAGAGCAGGCAGCAGCCTTTGTCTGACTATGATAAGCTTAGCCCATTGATTTAGAGGTAAGAGTAACTATGCAGCAACAATCAGAAATTCAACGGGAAATTGCCGAAGTAAAAGAAGCCGTTAGTCAGGTGTTAGCCCATGCCAAACGCTTAGGGGCCAGTAGTGCGGAAGCGTCAATGAGCCGTACTCGTGGTTTAAGTGTCGAAACTCGACACGGTGAAGTGGAAACGGTTGAATTTAACCAAGACGGTGGTTTAGGCATTAGCCTGTATTTTGGCCAGCGTAAAGGTTCTGCCTCTACTGCCGATCTTAGCCCGCAAGCGCTAGAGCGTGCAGTTGCTGCCGCAGCAGATATTGCCCGCTACACCTCAGAAGATCCGCATGCTGGCGTAGCGGAAGCGGCATGGTTAGAGTTTAACCCACCAGAATTAGATTTATATTACCCCGACAGCATTGATACTGAACAGGCCATTGCGCTGTGTGCTGGCGCAGAAGACGCTGCCTTTGCGGCGGATAGCCGCATTACCAATTCTGAAGGGGCGTCGTTTTCAACACACCAAGGTTTAAAAGTGTATGGCAACAGCCATGGTCAGATTGTCGGTTACCCGAGTTCTCGGCATAGTTTTAGCTGCGTGGTAATTGGTGAGCAAGACGACGATATGCAGCGCGATTACAGCTTCACGGTGGCACGGCGCTATGCTGACTTGTTAGATCCAAAACAAATTGGCCGCGAAGCCGCACTAGAAACGGTTGCGCGTTTAAATGCCCGTAAGATCCCGACGCAAAAAGTCCCTGTGATATTTCGGGCAGACATTGCCAGCAGTTTGTTTGGGCATTTAGTGTCTGCTATCAGCGGGGGTAGTATTTATCGTAAATCGAGTTTCTTACTTAATAAAGTTGGCCAGCCCATTATGGCGCCGCACCTGACGATAGTAGAGCAACCGCACCTGAAGTTGGCGTTGGCTTCTAGCCCCTTTGATGCAGAAGGTGTTAAAACGCGTGATTTAGCGGTAATCGAAAATGGCGTGTTAAACACCTATCTGACCACCAGCTACTCCGCGCGTAAATTAAACATGGCCAGCACCGGGCATGCCGGTGGTATTCATAACTGGTTGATTAACCATAGTGATGCCGATTTAGCCGGTTTGTGTAAACAGATGGGCAAAGGTTTACTCGTGACCGAGCTGATGGGGCAAGGCGTAAACACGGTAACCGGTGATTATTCTCGCGGCGCTAGCGGTTTCTGGGTTGAGCATGGCGAAATTCAGTTCCCAGTAGCAGAAGTGACCATTGCGGGTAATTTGGCTGATATGTTTATGAATATTGCAGCTGTGGGTAATGATGTTGATCGGCGCGGAGGCGTACTCACGGGGTCGGTTTTAATCAGTCAAATGCAGGTTGCGGGCAGTTAATGTGTACTTTTGCTGGATTGATAAGCGTTAAACGAGACTTATGTCTGAGTGGCAACGCTTTATCTGTGTTGAACAAACAGACAGCATGAAAGATAAACTAGCCGTTAGCAGTAGATAAAAAGCCCCGCATTTTGCGGGGCTTTTGTTTTTGTGTGCACGGGTGAAGCTTAATGCCAAACCTTTAAATACAAAATGTACAACGGCTTAGCATTAATTAGCCTGCAGCTTAGTCAATCTTGGTTTTTAAACCGCGACGAATTAACAGTGCATCTGTGGTTGGCTCTTGTCCACGGAACGCTTTATAAGAATCCATGGTAGGGCGTGAGTTGCCGACTTCTAGAATGTTTTTACGATAATGGTCGCCATTTTCACGCGTTAAGCCACCGTTCTTCTGCACATAAGCAAAGGCATCGGCGGCAAGAATTTCACTCCACATATACGCGTAATAGCCTGCTGAGTAGCCACCGCCCATCGAATGTGAGAAGAAATTTGATTTATAACGTGGTGGCACGGCAGGTAAATCAACACCATGCTTTTTCAATGCCGCTGCTTCAAAGGCTTGCGGATCTTGCAATGGTGCATCAGCCGGTAATGAGTGCCATTCCATATCTAATAACGCGGCAGACATATACTCTAATGTATCAAAACCTTGGTTAAAGCTACGCGAGCGAATCACTTTTTCTAATAAGGCAGCAGGGATCGGCTCACCGGTTTGATAGTGTTTGGCGTAGTTGCTTAAAATCTCGGGATGTTGTGCCCAGTCTTCTTCAAAGGTAGACGGGAACTCAGCAAAGTCACGCGATACCGCAGTCATTGCCAGCGAAGGGTTTTTAACATTTGAGAGCATACCGTGAACACCATGGCCTAACTCATGGAAAATGGTAGTGGTGTGATCATAGCTGATTAACGTAGGTTGCCCCTCTGGCGCTTTGGGAATATTCATTACGTTAACTACAACAGGCTTTTGCCCCGTCAAATGTGATTGCCCTACAAAGGCGCTCATCCAAGCCCCGCCGCGCTTGCCTTCACGTGCAAAGTAATCGGCGTAGAAAATGGCTAAGCTGCTACCATCCGCGTCAAATACTTCATAAGCGACAACATCAGGATGATAAACCGGTAAATCTGGTCGAGGTTTGAAGCTAATGCCATAAAAACGGTTTAAATAATAAAACACACCGTCTTCTAATACGCGGTTGAATTCAAAATACTGTTTAACTTCGTTTTCGTCTAAGTCATATTTTGCTTGGCGAACAAACTCAGCATAGTATTCCCAGTCCCAAGGTTGCACTTCAAAATCACCGCCTTTTTCAGCGATCATTGCCTGGATCTCAGCTTGCTCTTGCTTGGTATTGGCAACTACCGCAGGGGCCATTGAACCTAACATAGCAAATACCGCTTGCGGTGTTTTGGCCATGTTGTTTTCTAAAGTAAAGCTGGCCCAATTATCATAGCCGAGCAGTTGTGCGCGTTCAGCGCGTAATTGCGCTAAACGAGCCACAATATCGGTATTGCTGTTTTCGCCGCTTTGCGCACGGTTAGCCGAGGCTTCCCACACGCGTTGCCGTACATCGCGATTATTTAACGAACTTAAAATGGGCTGGCGCGTGGTATTGGTAATGCTGATTAAATATTTACCATCATGCCCACGCTCTTTAGCCGCATTGGCCGCTGCAGTAATTTGTGCTGCGGAAAGGCCATCGAGCTCTTCTGCGGTATCAACGATAACTGCAATATTTGCCGTTTCGGCTAACAGGTTTTGTGCAAATTTGTTGGTTAAAGTGGAATGTTCTTCATTCAGTGCGCGGATCGCGGTTTTTTGTTCGTCGTTGAGTTTGGCACCGGCTCGCACAAAGCGCTCATAATATATTTCAACCAAGCGCAACGATTCGGCATCTAAGTTTAAGTCATTGCGAGTAGTATAAATTTGCTCGATACGGGCGAATAACTCAGGGTTCAAATTGATATTGTCTGAATGCGCAGCCATTTTCGGTGCTAATTCGCTTTGAATGGCACGGCGCGCTTCGTTACTGTCTGTGCCGGTCAGGTTATAAAAAACGCGAGAAACACGCGTTAATAACTCACCGCTTTTTTCCATAGCAACCAAGGTGTTTTCAAAGGTTGCAGGTTCCGGGTTATTGGCGATAACCGCAATTTCATCTAAATGTTGCTGCATACCCGCGGTAAAAGCCGGTAAAAAATGCTCATCTTTAATGGCGGCAAAATCTGGCGCTTCGTAAGTTAAAGTACTTTTTTGAAAAAACGGGTTGCTCACTGTTACATCCGTAACCGCAGCCGCTGCGGCAGCTTGATTAGCTTGTTGAGTTGGGGTGGTGTTGTCTGTACAGGCGCTTAGCGCAAGTACAGCACTGATAGTCGTAGCGAGTAATGATTTACGCATGATGTGCTCCATGGGTTAGCTTGGTAATTTTATAGTTATACAATGCCTTTTAAGCGGCATATAGTAATATTTCAGTATGCCAAATAATGCTCTCAGAAAAAGCGGTTTTGCAACTAAATCACCATAATATCAGACCAATTGCCCTTGTTTTGCTGTTGTAGCACGCTCAGTCTTCTGCTGGCGTGTTCAGTGGTAGGGTAAAGTAAAAGCAGCTGCCATCACTTAGCCGTTCATAACCCACAGTACCTTGCAGTTTTTCAATGATTTCTTTACAAATCGCCAAGCCTAAGCCTGTACCGCCTTGCTCACGCACTGTCGGGTTATCGGCTTGGGCAAAACGTTGGAACAGCATAGGCTCAAAAGCCGGTGGCACGCCTTTGCCATGATCGATAACACACACTTTGATTGTTTGCTCTTGTTGCTCTAGCCGAATATGCACGGTCGACGTTGCCGAAGAGAATTTTATGGCGTTAGAAAGTAGGTTGATCACCACTTGGCGTAAGCGTGATTCATCGGCTAACACCCAAAGGCTGTTTGCAGAACTATCTTTTAGCTCAATGGTACGATGTAACCCATGCAATTGAGCAATACATTGTAGTAACAAGGCTTTTATATCAACCGGCCGCACATTAAAACGCATATGGTCACTGCTTAGCTTTTCAAAGTCGAGTAGGTCGTTCACCAGTTGGTGTAACTGCTTACAACTTTGCTGGGCTAAATGCAGTATTTTATGTTGTTTCTCGGTTAATTCACCCAAAGCACCGCCCAGTGCTAAGCTCAAACTGCCATTAATGGCGGTAAGTGGTGTGCGCAATTCGTGGCTCACGGTTGCGACAAAGTCGTTTTGTAGGCGTTCTACCCGTTTGCGTTCAGTGATATCACGTAATACAAACAAGCGTTGAGTTTGTTGCAGAGGTAACTCGGTATGCGATAGTTGTAATGGGAAGCTCTGCTGATCAGCGCGCTGCCCTAAACATTCAATTTCAACTTGGACAGGCTGTGCAGGATCGTAGATTTTCGCGCTATCTTCACTGGGATCTAACAAACAGGTCCAATGTTTACCCGTTAAGCTATTGGCAGGGTAAGCAAAAATGCGATAACAGGCTCGGTTTGCGGTTTTAATAATACCTCGTGCGTCAACGGTAATAATGCCATCAAGTACATTATCATGAATGCTACGCAAGGTTTTTTCCTTATCGCCTAATGCTTTGGCACTTTGCTTTAAGCGTTGCATCGAGAAAAATATGCGCCACTGTAACAACAGCATAATAATGCCCGCGCTGTACAGCATACCCCGAAGCCCAGACACGCGTTGCTCAGACAACTCCGCTGCGGGGATGGCCATTTGCCACTTCGCGCCTCTTATAGATACATTTAGAATAGGGTTTTTGCTATTAAAAAGAGCATTATCGCCAAAAAAGCTTTCAGTAAACCGCTGGTCAGGCAGTTTACTACGCAGCGCAATGGGTAATGCTAATTGGGTTGACAGTTCAGCCAAACGCTGCCAAATGGGTTCAATGTCGATTACCGTACTGACAATGCCCCAGTACTCGCCGTTGGGCATAAAAATGGGGTAGCGATAGATAAAAGAAATACCCCCTTGCACCAAATGTATCGGGCCAGTGAGTTTAGCATTTCGATCCGCAATAATGCTGGCAATAGCCGGCCATTGCTCAGGTAAGTCGGGATAATATAAGTTTAATGCCTGCTCGTTGCCGGCCAACGGAAAGATGTAACTAATACGATTCGCTGGCGCTATACCAATGTTCCTAATATAAGGGGCTTGTTTCACCAAGCCGGGCAATAACACGTCTAGCTCGTTGTTACTAATTTTACCGTCCATCGCAACAATGTAAGATGCCAAACCAATGGTTAAGTAAGACGAAATATTTAATTCGCTCTCTAACTGCGAGCGTAATTGCTCTGCCGTATTTAAGCGTTGCTGAAGTTGCTCAGCGCGCAACCGGTGCTGCTCATTATTTAAAAACCACTCAACGCCCAGCAAAAACAGCAAGCATGAAGCGATCATAGCAAGCCATTGCCATAATTCTAGGCTAGAGCGATAGTTCAACATAACAAGGGGATTGCCGCAGAAAGTGAAAACATGCAGGCAGATTATAGCCACTTACCACCAGATGCAAAAAAGATTCGAACTGTTCGCCTAAAAAAGCAACGCCCAAGCAATAGACTTAGCGCCAAAGCCTGTCTATAATGCGCCCTCTATCGCTGCACCCGTAGCTCAGCTGGATAGAGCGCTGCCCTCCGGAGGCAGAGGTCCCGCGTTCGAATCGCGGCGGGTGCACCATATAAATCAACCACTTACGCGAAAGCTGAGTGGTTTTTTTATGCTCGGTGACAAATCGGTGACACAATCGTGACAAACCCACATTTTCATTATTTATAAAACTGCGTTTTTTGACCTCTGCCCGAAATCCTGATTGTATTGCTAAGTAAAAATACACTCTAGTGAGCAATCAAAACGCATGCCGCTTCACTTCATCCAAGTTCGCCACCATAATTTGCTGCGCCTCCGGGCGAGCTTCTATTTTCGCTAAATCCAGGTTTAACGCTTGCACGGCATAAGGCACTAGCGCAGAGCGCACGGAGAATACCCGCTTGCCATGTTGCATATTGTAATCTTCGGCAATAATGGCTTTTTGATAATCGGTTAAGCGTGAATCGGGTACCAGTACAATATCGATAGTGTTATTCCAGCGCTCATCCTGCTCTTTGGTCATCTTGGTATCGCCTTCTATACCATTGATGCCTCGAAAACGGTTAAGCACAAAATCCCGGAAAGCGCGGTTTTTCTCGCAGTAGGCCCGCACATGCCAGCGTAGCGGTGTGCATACCAGCGTATGGGGAGCAATAATACGGCTTTCTTCATCCGGGCTGGTCAGCGACACATAACCCATATCAATCTTTTTACCGTCCCGCGCGGCTTGCACCAGTGCTCGCAGAATATCCGGGTTTACCTGGCGCAGTGGGGGCGTGAGCATTTCGGTATGGGCGAAGCCTAAATCGAGCTGGCTAAAGGTGTGGGCAAAATCTTTGGTGCTGGCTAGCGCATGCAGGTACTCATCGGCCAGGCCGCTGGTTACTTTGGGGGTAAAATTGGCAGCCGGTTTATAACCTTTTAGCTTGCCGTCATACACCAGATTACCCGGCGCAATATCGCGCAAATAGGCATTAATATCTTTTGATGCCTGCTGGCGCGCGATACCAAAGCTATTACATAAATGATTAGTGGTTAAACGGCCTTCCCATAGCGCGACAATTTCAATTAGCCGGTAACGCATTAACAGCTCCCAGCGCAGCGGCCAGCCGCTGGCATCTAAACTGCTACTACTATCTATTGAAAGGGGATGCTGAGCTTGAGGGTTTTGCATTTAAACTCCTGTAAGATGTGTCTGATAACCATACACACTCCATAAAATCGGTTTTAGCTTTCTTCACTTGTTGTGTTTGCGCTGCCAACCGGCCAGGGTAAATTAAACTGCTTTAATATCGCCTGCTCAGCTGCTAACCACTTGCTAAAGTTATCGATCTTTAAGCCATAAGGAATAGCCAGCACGTAATACTCATAGGCCAAATACACCAAATCAGCATAGCGCCAAATACGCCCAGCATATACTACTTTTTCGTTTCTCAATTGAGCTAAGTGGTCAATTGCGTTCATGGTTTTGCACAGCGTTTGTAAGCGGGTTAGCCGAGGGATATCTTCAGGGCCGATAGGTTGGTTGTTCATGGTTCGCTCGCCTAATGTTGGGTTCCAATTAACTCTAAGCCACTGCGTTACTGTGTTAAAGGGGATACCTCAAAGCTGCAAAAACATCTGGCTGAAAAACATACACTGAGTACTTGCACAGTATGGCGTGAAATAAGAAACAGCCTAAGATGGTGATTCATGGATGACATGTCATTAACCATGACAGGGTATGGACAAGGTAGCCGGATAGCGGCAGCCTCAACAACTGAGTAACCTTGCTCAATCACCAGCGCCACCGCTTCTTGCTTAAAATCGTTTGGATATTGTTTGTTAGTACGTTTAGTCATTTTACACCTCAATAATTGGATATTATCCTTTATTGAAGTGTCCGGCTAATTCAACCACAACAGACTTTATCAGACGAGCCTGGCATATCACACCCAATTGCGGTAACGGTACAACGCGCATCTTTAGCAAGAGCCGTAGCCGCATCCAACAGAACAGAAAATCGCGCTTTATGCATGGTTTTGGGGGTGACAAATCGGAGGAAATCAGCGAGCTTAGTTTTAACATTCATGGTGAGCATCCGCGGTTTGGGATTTTTGGCGAATGATCAGATCAGAAGCTACCATGAATGTTCCCCAATCGCCTAAGGTTTTATTTTAACTACAGAATTTCTGGGGATACCTCAGGTCTAATAGACCATAACGACAAATCAAAAAGCCCTAGAGAAATATTAATAAAAACTCATGTGAGGTAGATTGCTGCGTTGAAGAGTTTTGTTTATTATCAGTACACGCAAACATTAAGGAAGATATTGTGTATTTCAAATTAGCTTTATTTTTATGTGTACTTTTAACTTTAGGCTGTAGTAAAACCTTAGAGCATGGTTTAAATCGAGAGGAATCTAAAAAAACTTCAAAAAATGATGAGGTATATAACGACAAAAATACTGCTCAACCGTCCTTCCCCCTAAATGATAATGATGATTTTTTCAATAAGTTAAAAGCTGAACAAATAGTAGAAAACAGCAATTCTTCAAAGGCTGAAAAGGAAAACTTGCTTAAAAACGATAATTATCAATTAGATTCTAAAAATTTGATATCTGAGAAAGAGCAGCCATTAGCAACTGAAGAAAAATATATATCCGAAGTTTCATCAGAAAATCTAGATGAAAAGATTCCTGGACCTCAAGAATCCTCCTTACCTACTAAGGAAGTGATATCACATCCAAAGATAAAGGAAGAAATAAAGACCTCACAGTTAGATAAAATTTTACCAAAAAACGATTCTTTAGAAATAATGGCTCCATCACATTTTAAGCATCCACTTGAAGGTGTAAAAAATTTAGTTTTCATGCTTGGTGAAGATGATAAAGGCTATTACTTATATGGGGAGGGAGCTTTCTTAGAAAATTCTTACGAGAAATTCCTTGAATATATAGATTTTTACAAAAAACAAAATATAAAATTAGACAGAATTATGCTTCATAGCCCAGGAGGAATAGTAAACGAAGGGCTGAAAATAGGGCATTACATACAAGAAAATAGATGGACAACTGATAGTGATAAATACATGAAGTGTTATTCAACTTGTGGTTTTATATTTGCTTCAGGTGTTAATAAACGCTTTCAACAAGGTGCGGAAATTGGTTTTCACAGGCCTTATTTATTAAATGAGGAATCAGATTCACCTGAGTTTATTCAGAAAGTCTATAAAGACTATTTGCCTTTTTGGATTTATATAGGCGGAAATAAATCATTATATGATGAATTCATGAGTAAATATGGCCGGGACAGCATGCTTATTCTGGATGATGAAAACATTGATTCTTACATGGAAGTCGAGAGGTACAGATGATTTTTTCACAGGAACTAACTGTCTTTAAAGAAATGACGTTTCATAATACTTTAATAAAATTATGTCTCTTGATTATGGGAGTGATAATAGTTTTATTTAACGTTATGGGTTATGAGGTTTTATTTTCTGACGAAGATAAAGCTATTTTTGGTATTTCCCCTTTTGGATATTTATTAGGCTTTGCTGAAATTGCTGTTTTAGTTTGGACATCTGCTGTAATTTCGAACTGGCCTAAAACAAGTAGAATACTAAAATGTGTAATATTTTTAGTTGTGCCTGTTTTTGCTTTTATTTGTTACTCAGGGATTAATAGTTACCTTTCAACACTGGCGACTACTGAAATAAAGCAAGTGGAAGAAGTTAAGCAAAAAAGTGAAAATAATGATGGTTATCTTAAAACTCTCACAGCTCAGCGTGAAAAATTAAGCTTAGATCTTAGTAATTTAATTGAACAAAAAAATAAGACAGCACAAAGAATAAATGAAATTAACTCATCAATTGACGCCTTATCACTGAATGCTAGTGAAAGAAGACGAACTGCGTCAAATTGTGCTTTAGTAGACGACTGTCGCGAGTCTGTTTTAGCTTTCAATAACCAAATCGAATTACTTCGAAATGAGCTTCCCTCGCTCTATCAGTCACGAGATAGGATTGAGGTTAGAATTAATAGAGTAGAAGAGGATATCGACGATAATGATAAGCAGAGCAGTGAAATTAGTAGCGGTATAGCGCAGGAGCAAAACAGTGTCGCATCTACACAATCATCTTATAATTTGAAAAAAGAAGCATATGAGAATGCTTTAATTGGTGTAGCTTCTCTCTTTGGCTGGGTACCAGAAAAGCCTTTTAATGTTTTTGTAAACCTGCTGTCTGCTGTTATATATCCGCTTTATTTTATGCTGAATTTATATGTTTCTCTAAATTCAAATGAAAATAGTATAGTTCGTTCTTTAAGAATTGAACACAAGAACAACCTTGTTCGAAAAAAACGCGAGTACAAGTCACTGCGATTCAACTTACTTACCAAAATAAATAAACTACTTCGAGCAAGAGTTCTAAGAAAGAAAAAAGATTTTTCATTTCTTTTAAAAAGCAGACTAGAGGCTTCAAAAAAGAAAAAATCTGTTCGATTGGAGGTCTATAAAAAAGTTTTGCGTTACTTTAGAGTCTGGGCACATCGCCGAGTAAAGACAAAAGAAATCATTATAGAAAAAGTAATAGAAAAAGAAATTTTTACTGATCGTGAGATTGAAATTGAAAGAGTAGTAGAAATTGAAGTTGAAAAAATAGTTGAAAAAGAAGTTATTGTTGAAAAAGAAGTTATCGTAGAAAAAGAAGTGGTTAAAGAAGTTGATAGAATAGTTACTGTGACGACAGAGGTGCCTATTTTTGTAGAAAAACTAAAAAGAGTACCAGAGCCTTTTTTTGTTAACGATCCTCAGATAATTATACATGAACGCTTAATACCAGTTCCAACTGATTTAACTGGTAAAGAATTAGAGGAATTATTAAATGCGCAGCCTAGACTTAACGAAGTTGCACGAGACTCGTCGGAAAAAGCTTTTGGAGCAACTGAGAAATCGCGAGACGTTGATAGCGACGAAAGAGAGCGAAATGAAGAGCCAGTTAGAGGAGAGTCTGAATTTACTGGAGCAACAGCAACAGCTTAAAGATATTGAAACTGATACAGCTAGAAAGAAAATTGAAATTGAGGCTAACTATCAGTATCAAAAACTTAAACAAGAAAAAGAATTAGAGTTAAAACATGCAGAGATGGAAAGTATTTTAATATTGGAAGAGCAAAATCTAAAAGACGCTCAATTAAAAGCAGAAATCGAAGAAAAAAAATTAAAAAGCGTACATGAGCAACAAAAAGTTCTTGCTGAAAAAAACTCTCTTCAACAGGAACAGGAGATGTTTAAATTAAATCTTGATAAAGAGCAACTTCAGCAGCGTAATGATAAATTTTATAGTCTTTTTAAGAGAGTACTGTTCGCTATATTTGCGTTTTTTTTGGTAATGTTGCTATTACTAGCGCTTTACTGGTTTTATAGATTTGCTGTTGAAACTCCCATTATCAAAGAAGTTGAAAAAATAGTAGAAGTACCGGTAGAAACAATAGTTGAGAAAAGAGTTGAAGTCCCAGTAGAAACTATAGTTGAAAAAAAAGTTGAAGTTCCTGTTGAAGTTACACCAGATGAGTGTACTCAAATTAGGCGTAATGGAAAAATTTATATGAATTGTGATGGTGTTGTTATTGATGGTTCACCAACGATTGATGCAAGTGGTAAAAAAGATGTTCCAGAGTTAATTTCAGGCGGTAATTAATTTTTTTATTGATTATTTGCCAATTTGATTGTGCATTTTTGATTTTTATTAGTAATTGACCCTCTGTTTGCGTAGTTAGAAAGCTGGCTTCATTACATGTTAGGGATGGCGGTAGAAATCTGTAGTAAGAATGCGTTTGCCCTAAGCTGAAGATTTTATGTTTCTGTCTATGCGCTATTTTTGCTGAGCTAAGTGTCCACTTAATTCTTTAGTGGACACTTAGTGTCTTAAATAACGTTCATCAAGTTGATGTGGCTCATTGAATAATTGTCATTCCCGCCGAAACAGATGGCCGGATGAGGCCGAAATCAGTTGCCGGATGATACCGAAATGGTTGGCCGACTCATGCCAAAATCGTTGGCTGGATCATTCCGAAATACGCATTTGTGTTTGTTTGCTTGTTAACCATAAAGTTTCAACCTCAAAAAAATTGTACATAGCGCGCCTTTTCATCACCCGCTAATACCTCAATAGCAGACGCTGAATCATTAATCCGCGTTTTAAATGGTGATGCCGTGATGCTTATTCGCTCTATATCGCGCTCTGCGCTTTGCTTAAGTTTATCTTCGTTCTGTGAATGTGTTTCTGCATAAGCATGAGTAATAAGTGAACCATTCTGTACCAGAAGCATGAGTAAGCTGAGTTGGGTTAAGCGTGTCATTAGGAATCTAAAATATTAGATTTCCCTAAATTTTATAACGTCTCAAAAAGGTTTTCAGGTGTTTTGTCTGCGACATTTTGTCGCACTTGTGCGGCAGTGCGATGTGATGACTCCGGCATTTTTCCCTTGCCATGCCAATTTGTAGGAAAGACATGTTAGAGCTATTAATGAAAAAATTTATATCTTTATGATTTTATTATTGATTTCTTATAATTAGGTTCGTGTCTAGGATCGGGAAGCAGTGGCTTGCAGTCAGTTTCAATCAGATTCCAGTAAAATAATCTCTATTTAATCGCTAAATTCGATTAGGTTAATCAGAAATGTTTATTTCCATTGGTTATAAGCTTAGTTTACTTTGTTATAAGCGAATTCGCTGAAGCACTCTTAAAAACCAACCGAGGAATACAAAATGTCTGAACAAAATGTGACTTTCCCACAACTGAACAAACCGGCTCCGGCTTTTAATGCAAAAACCACTCATGGCATGAAAACTCTGGAAGACTACAAAGGTAAATGGCTGGTGCTGTTTTCGCACCCAGCTGACTTTACGCCCGTTTGTACCACTGAGTTTATGGGCTTTGCTACCCGTGCTGATCAGTTTGCGGCGTTAAATTGCGAACTATTAGGCCTGTCAATTGATAGCGTGCACTCACACATTGCCTGGGCACGCAGCATTGAAGAAAACTTTGGTGTGAAAATTACCTTCCCTATCATCGCCGATTTATCGATGGAAGTGGCTAAAGCCTACGGCATGATTCAGCCGGGTGCCAGCGATACCGCTGCGGTACGTGCTACCTTCATTATCGACCCGAATGGTATTTTACGGGCGATGGTTTACTACCCAATGAGTAACGGTCGTAGCATAGACGAGTTTGTACGTGTATTAAAAGCGCTACAAACCAGTGATGAACATAAAGTGGCGACACCAGAAAACTGGCAGCCAGGTGAAGATGTCATCGTACCACCACCAGCAACGATGGCGGATGCCGAAATCCGTAAAGATCAAGGTTACCAATATACTGACTGGTATTTCAGCAAAAAATCGCTGTAAACCGTTTGATGTTTTCAAGAGCTGCGCCGCAGCTCTTGCTTTCACTTCTTAGGAGGGGTTATGGATCCTTTAGTACATATTAAAGCCTTTTTAGATAGCGACAGTGAAACCTTTAGCTATGTCGTGGCGGATTTAACGTCGGGCTTGGCGGTGATTATCGATCCGGTACTGGATTTTGATTATAAGTCAGGCCGAACCTCGACCAAAAGTGCAGAAGACATTCTGGCTTATGTCGAGCAGAAAACCTTTAAGGTGGAATGGATACTGGAAACACATGCCCATGCTGACCATCTTTCTGCTGCTCCGTTTTTTAAAGAAAAACTCGGCGCTAAAATTGGTATTGGCGAACATATTCAGCAAGTACAGGGAATTTTTAAGCAGATTTTTAATCTTGAAAAAGAATTTCTGCCTAATGGCGCCCAATTTGATCGCTTATTTAAAGATGGTGAAGAGCTCAAAGTTGGCAGTTTATCGATCAAGGTAATGCATACCCCAGGTCATACGCCAGCGGATCTGGCTTATATCGTGAACGGCAACATGGCCTTTGTTGGCGATACTTTATTTATGCCGGATGTCGGTACGGCACGCTGCGATTTCCCGGGTGGCAGTGCTAAAACCTTATACCAGTCGATCAAAAAATTGCTGTCACTACCCGCGGAGACGGAAATCTATATTTGCCATGATTATCCAACCCAAGGCCGTAAGCATGAATACAAAACAACGGTTGCTGAGCAACTTGAGCACAATATTCATGTAAACAGTGAGATTTCAGAAGAGGCCTTTGTGCAAAAACGCGAGGCGCGTGATAAGACCTTATCGATGCCACGGCTAATTTTGCCCTCGATTCAGGTCAATATCCGAGCTGGGCAGTTACCGCCAAAAGAAGACAACGGCCAAGTTTATTTGAAAGTTCCTATCAATATGCTGTAACGGCATCTAGAGAAATATTGTGACCTATATTTTGTTAGGTGCTGCACTAATTGGATTGAGCCTCGGCGTCTTCGGATCCGGAGGCTCCATCCTAAATGTTCCAGTATTGATGTATTTGGTTGGACAACCTGCCGAAATAGCGATTGCTTCTTCGTTAGCTATTGTTGCTCTTATTAATCTTGGGGCAGCGTAGCAAATGTCTTTAACAAGCGGATCAGTTATCGGCATCTAATTTGGTTTGGGCTCCACAGTATGGTGGGTACTTATCTGGGAGCATGGGGTGGCACCCTTGTTAACAGTAAAATTCAGGTAGTTGTTTTCGTCATCTGAATGTTAGTTGCCGCTGTCGCAGGCGCAGCTTGGTAGGGAATTTTATATTCTTCTTTGAATAAGCATATATCAAAAAAGAATTAATTAATTTACAGTAAGCGTTGCAGCAAATTAGTGCAACATGCATAGCGATGTTGCTTATATTATTGCGTTAGAACAAATATCTTATCTTTAATTTTTGCTAATGTAAGGCAATTCATTCCTCTGTAAGGTGTTGTTATGCATGCTAGTCCTACAACAAGCTTATCCTATACCGGTTTATCGATAGGTAAAAAACTGTTTATTAGTTTTGGCAGCCTTAGCGTGCTAATGCTGGTGGTTGCCGTAGTGGTGCAGCTGGCACAGCTGGCAATGGATACGGCAAGGGCCAGTGCAGCAGATAAGCGTAATCTGGCGGTGTTGCAGCTGGAAAAAGAAATCGATCACTTGGTTTGGGCTAACCAGCTGGCGAACAGTATTTTGTTGCAGCAGTCTTTTGCCGGACAACTTAATCCGCAACAATGCGCCTTTGGCCGTTGGTACGAGCAATTTAAAGCCTCAGACGTGTATAAAAATGGCAGCAAAGAGCTGCGTCGGGTATTAGATTCGATAGATGCACCACACAAACAGTTACATCAGAGTGCCGTCAGTATTGCGCAAGCCGCCCCAGATCAACGTGCCGCTATTTACCAGCAAGACTCCCTTTCGGCTTTGACACAAGTGCAACAGGCGCTGGGCGAGCTGCACACTATTTTTCAGGCTGAGCGCGACGCCATTATTGCAAAGGCAGAAGTTACTGATCGTAACGCTATGCGGGCGGTTTGGGCCGTGTTGGTGTTAACTCTGCTGGCTGCGGTGTTATTTGGCCTGTGGCTGCGCCGGGTTATCTCTTTACCTATGAAACAACTCACCCAACGTGCTGAAGCCATTGCTGCCGGTAACTTAACGGGCGAGCCATTGGTTATTCAAAGCCGCGATGAAGTTGGTTTGGCTGCGCAGGCGTTTAATATCATGCAGCAGCAATTGCGTCAGCTGATTAGCAATTTGGTGCAAAAATCAGATCAGGTAGCTGAGCACGCCGCCCGAGTATCGGACATTACCAGTCGCACCGATGTTGATTTACGGCGTCAGGTAGCAGAAATAGAACAGTTGGCCACCGCCATGAACGAAATGGCCTCCACTATTGCAGAGGTGGCAAAGCATGCGCAGAACACCTCCGACGCGACCCATCAGTCAGAGCAACATGCTGAGCAGGGGCAAAAGATAGTGCGCTTAGTGATCAACAGTATTAATGAAATTGCGTCAGAAGTGGATAATGCCTCTGTTACCATCAGCCAGGTACAGCAGGAAAGTCAGAATATTGGTGCTATTTTAGATACTATTCAGGCTATTGCCGAGCAAACGAACCTGTTGGCGCTTAACGCGGCTATCGAAGCCGCGCGTGCCGGCGAGCAGGGCCGTGGTTTTGCCGTAGTGGCAGATGAGGTGCGCACGCTGGCCGCACGTACGCAAAGCTCGACCACTGAAATTAAAAACCTGATCGAGCGGTTGCAGCACAGTGCCGCCAATGCGGTTAACACCATGAATGCCGGCGTGACCAAGGCGCAGCATGGTGTGGCCATGGCCGATAAAGCCGGTGCAGCACTGACTGATATTATGCAGTCAGTAAGCGCAATAACCGATATGACGCTACAAATCGCCAGCGCAACCGAAGAGCAAAGCACGGTAGTACAAGAGATGGACAAAAACCTGTTAAGGGTAAATTCACTGACGATGGATACCAAGCAGCGCTCGAATGAAGCAGATACAACCTCTGCTGAACTGGAAAACATGGCCGGACAGTTACGTGGTGAGAGCCATCGGTTTACAGTGAATTAGTACTAGGAAAAGCAAGCCTCTCTGTTAACGTAGATCATTATTTTCTTGATACCATTTAACAGGCAATACAACGCAAAATGGATGTATATTTGGCTAGGCCAGCTCCTATGATGTTCTTGAACTTTACCGCAGGCCGTACTTTTTTAATAAGAGTGAACTGTTTGCGCTAGGCCTAGCTAAAAATTAATTGTGAGTAAATGAGTTGAAGTAAAAATACATCGTTAACATACCAATATAAAACCCATGGTCGTCTTGTCGATTTTCGCTATTAGGTGATGTGGTAGCCATTAACGTCAGGGCATGCCACCTCTACAACTCGGCTCTGTGTGAACCTGTCCCCCCTAAGTGGTGCAAGTGTCAAAATATTAAAATCTCAAAGTGCAACAATTGTGACCAAAATTATCGTAAATCGTTTGTTTTAAACTGTCTGTCTTTAAAGCTATGGACAATACGACTGCTATTATCGAGTTTACTCCTGATGGAGTTATAGCAGTTTCGGCATGCTGGGTTTAAGTAGCACGCTGCGTTATATCAAAAGCCATGGCGCCAGAGTGGGCAGCGTCACTAATTGTGAAGGTTTTGAACATGACTTGGATCTGACCTACAGCATTCAGCAGGGCGTGTTAAAATGTTTAAGCTTTCGCCTTCGCAATGTCACCGCTCGAGCCAATTACCGCACCTATGTTGATGAGAAAAGGCTAATTCTGCAAAACAACCTGACCTTCAATTAACCCAGTTATCCAAACGTCTCCGGTAAGGGGTAGATCTCTGCCACTTACCGGAGTGCATGCTGCATTCGTATTCAGCTTGCCTATCTTAAACATTTAAGTAAGCTTAAAAAAACAACACCAAAATGTTATAGGACAGGGTATGAAACAGCTAAATTTAATTGGAGTCGCGTTAGTGGTTTTGTTTATCGCAGCTTGCCAGCCGGCAATTGAGCAGAAAACTGAGGGATCTGTGATTGGTACAATCTCACCTTATGTAAAATTAAGCCATCCAGAGTGGACTAAGGATGCGGTGATCTATCAGCTTAATACCCGCCAATTCAGTGAGGAGGGAACTTTTCAGGCAGCGATGGCGCAGTTACCTCGGCTAAAAGCGTTGGGTGTGGATATTATCTGGCTAATGCCGATCCACCCTATTGGCGAAGTAAACCGTAAAGGTAGCCTGGGTAGCCCCTATTCAGTCAAAGACTATTTTGATGTGAATCCCGAGTTTGGTAGCAAAGCAGATTTTAAAGCCTTTGTTGCTGCGGCTCACGAACTGGGGCTATATGTTATCTTAGACTGGGTTGCCAATCATACAGCCTGGGATAATGTTTGGGTTGCGCAACATCCGGAATGGTACTTGCGTGACTGGAAAGGGGATTTCCGCCCGACGCCCTGGTGGGACTGGAGTGATATTATCGAGCTGGACTATGCACAGCCGGCGTTGCGCCAGCAAATGGCCAAGGCGATGCGCTACTGGGTCGAAGAGTTCGGTGTTGACGGCTATCGTGCTGATGTTGCTGGCTTTGTGCCACTGGATTTTTGGGTTGCGGTACGACGTGATTTGGAGCAGGTCAAGCCGGTATTCATGTTGGCAGAATTCGAAGGTCGTGATTTTCACGCTGAGGCCTTTGATGCGACTTATGGCTGGACTTGGGGCGCAGCCATGCATGATATTGCACTGGGTAAAAAGGATACTCATCAGCTGTACGTTTACTATTCATGGAATGAGCGTTTTTACCCACAACAGGTAATGCGTTTGCTTGGCGTCAGCAATCATGATCAGAACAGCTGGGAAGGAACCGAGTTTGAGCGTTTTGGCGCGGCCTTACCTGCTGCGATGGTGCTGTCGTTTGTCAGTGAGGGTATTCCTATGATTTATAACGGTCAGGAAGCAGGTTATGATAAGCGATTAGAGTTTTTCGAACGCGACCCTATCGTCTGGCAGCAACATCAAAACGGAGAGTTGTATCGCCAACTGATAGCGCTTAAAAAAGCCTACCGGCCACTTTGGAACTCGATCTGGGGCGCGCGAATGCTCCCAGTGCACAATAGTGCTGAGCGCAAGGTTTTGAGTTTTGTGCGCCAGAATGATCAGCAGCGGGTGTTTGCCATCTTTAATTTATCTGATGAATCGCATCAGGTCAGTTTTAATTTACAGCTGCACCATGGTGTCTATACTGATTATTTTAGCCAACAGCCACAGAGTTTTGCTAGCGAGACTAGTATAGAACTGGCAGCTTGGAGCTATAGGGTATTCGTAGCGAATCGCTAGAACTCAGCGGAGGTACTTAAAAAGTATAAAAGATGCTTGCAGTGTGACAGTGCAAGACTGAGATATATCAGCTCTTTTTACTGAAACCCTTTATCTGCGGGTGCTGATGGCCGCCTTTACCATGGAGGTGGCCACGCGCTATATCTTCTGCAGTAGCCTCACGTAAGTTTAGCACTTCGATTGCGAAATTAGGGTTTTGCCAGCCAGTGAGTGATTGGTATCCACATCCGCCTTAAACATGCTCACTTTGACGATAGTCACCTGTCGCTCGCCCTGCGTTAAAGATTAACTCGAAAAGTCGTGATTTAGGCGATTTGTGGTTCGGGGGGTGAAGCAGACAACTGTGAAGCGGTATATGTGGGTAAAGCGAGAAACGTGTTACGTAGGTTGCATCAAAGGATTGGATTTTAAAATGCTGCAACGTCGTTTTGTTAACTTTTGGCTCTAGAATAGTCACCAGGTAGAGTATAACTAGAGGCTGTTGATCTTTGAGCGAAAATTAAACGGCATAGCAACAAGGTATAATGGTTTCGCCAAAAATCAAAAATACCACCGAAAACGGACGTTGCTATGCCAAGAACTATGTTAACAGATAAAGCCTGGAATGCCCTAAAGCAAATCCTTAAAGACACGGGGCGTGTTTACAATAAGTATGAGCATAGAAACACGCTTGAAGGCATTCTGTATCGGATGCGCACTGGAATTCAATGGCGAGATCTGCCTGAAAAATTCGGCCGTTGGAACACGGTTTTTAGACGTTTTAACCTCTGGTCAAAAAAGGGGATACTTCAAAAACTGTTTCAAAGTATTTCGTCTGATAATGACCCTGAATGGCTCTTTATTGATGGTAGTATCGTGAAGGCTCATCAGGATAGCACCGGTGCAGCAAGTGGCGCAGGCGAAGCTATAGGAAAAAGCCGGGGTGGCAATTCGACAAAAATTCATCTTGCTGTTGATAGCGGTGGACTTCCAGTTTACTTCGAAATCTCGTGTGGACAAGTACATGACATCGTCCATGCTCAGCGCTTGATAGAAGCAGCCCCGAAATCAAGTAATGTCACTGCCGATAAGGGCTACGATAGTGATAGTTTACGAGCATTTATTTAAGCTCAAGGTTGCGTGGCCAATATTCCGAGGAAAGAGAACAGCAAAACTGGGAATGGCCATATGGACTGGTGCCTTTATAAGTATCGGCACTTGGTTGAGAACGCCTTTTTAAAAATTAAAAAATATCGGGCTGTAGCTACTCGCTACGACAAACTGGCAAGAAACTACGCCAGTAATGTCGCATTAGCCTTTGTCCTGGTATGGCTGCCAATACATTGCTGAATGATATTTGAGCAAAGATCAACAGCCTCTAGTAAAGCAGCATTTAAAAATTAGCGCTGTATTGTGTCGAAAGCGTTCTATGACAACCCCAATAGTCGCCAGCGTTGAGACGATTGTTGTTAACTTTTACCTTTAGTGTGCCAGTGTATAGAGGCCTTAATATCAAGCGCACATCTACGGCGTTTTTTTACTTATGGTGATGCTCTTCAGTGCAGTGCTTTATCGATATTGTGCATACTTACGGCGATTTTTTACCTCACTAAAAGTCGATAACATAAGTGCAAGTGTTGCTTATAATACTGGTGTAATAGACTTTTTACGTTAAACAACCTAATTTTGTATTAAGTTTTGTGGTTAATCGCAACGAGGAAGTAAATTGACGCCCTTCAAGGTAGGTAATGCACCAGAGCAGGATATTGAGCAACCAAAGGTGTGGGCAGAGGCGTTTTTTACTACGATTGATCACCTAGCTGCTTTTGTTGATCTTCCTCCTCAGTTTTTAAAAAGGCAAGAGCGTGTAAAGCAATCGAAAGTGCAAACGAGGTTAATCGAGAACCATGCACTATTACGTCGGGTGCGGCCTTGGTTTAATTCGGATCAGGTTGCATGGGCATGGTATATCGTTGAGCCGATTGTCGCTTTTGAACAATTAACGCCATCAGAAATGATTAAAATATTTCATGGCTCAGGTATTGAGACATTGAATGATTGGATCACAGTGCGAGAATTGGGCTGCTTGAATTAGTTGTAAAATTGTCATGTTTGTACTTTGTCATATTGCTTGAATTCAGACCACATATACTAAAGTTACTTATGAATATCATTTTACGCCTATTGCAGTTGAACACTTTTGCTACTATTTTATAAATCGATTAAGAATTGCTTTGGATTATTATATGAAATGGTTCAAAAAAAACGAGCCTACTGTAGATTCTGTTATTCGTGACCGAGAAATACAGCAAACTTTAGACCTCAATGCGATAAAGCATTTTGTTGCATATATTGAGTTTGATAACAAAGGTAATATTAGTTTTGCAAATGAGTTATTTCTTCAAGCTAGTGGCTATTTAGAATCTGAGATAATTGGTAAGCATCACAGAATCCTTTGTGACAAAAATTATATTAACAGTAATGAATATAAACGCTTTTGGGATGACTTAGCCCAAGGTCAAAGTAAAACTGACATTTTTGAACGAAGAACTAAAACTGGCAAGGTTCTATTCTTGGACGCCACTTATTTTCCAGTGAAAGACCAGTCAGGCCAAGTTTTTAAAGTAATTAAGATTTGTAGTGACGTCACTGCTAACAAACTCAGGCTAGACTTTCAGAACGCTGTATTTAAATCTATGGACAATACGACTGCTATTATCGAGTTTACTCCTGATGGAGTTATAGCAGATGCTAATGAGTTATTTCTCTCCGTTATGGGGTACTCGAAGGACGAACTAATTGGGAAACATCATAAAATTTTCTGTCATTCGCAGTTCTACGATGAGAATCCTAATTTCTGGAAAAAAATCAGTTTAGGTGAGCCATTTTCAGGGCTATTTGAAAGAAAAAATAAACTTGGGCAGGCAGTTTGGCTTGAAGCTACTTACAACCCAATAGCAGATAGTAACGGAAAAGTAACAAAGGTGGTAAAGTTTGCTGCCAACGTTACCAGTAGGATTTTGCAAGCGAATTCTGCCGCAGAGCAAGCAGCAGCAACTTCTGAACAAACGTCACAAATAACACTGCAAGCAACTAGCGTCCTCGAAGAGGCGATTAGAACAACCGATCTTATTGTTCAAGAAGTTAATAGTGCTACCTCTGTAAGCAAACAGCTTAATGAGCAATCGAATTCAATAAAGGACATCGTGGTCACTATTCGGTCGATAGCAGATCAAACTAATTTGCTTGCCTTAAATGCTGCTATTGAGGCTGCTCGAGCGGGAGAATCTGGGCGTGGTTTTGCTGTTGTGGCAGATGAAGTTAGAACGCTAGCCGCAAGAACCAGTGAAGCTACAAGCAAAATTGGAAATGTGATTGATAGTAATGCGCAACTCATTGGGCAAATCTATAACCAGATGGGCAAAATACAAGCAGCATCCGAAGATGGACAGATAAAAATTTCAGGTGTTAGTCGTGGCTTGAATGATGTAAAAAATGGCGTTGATAATATGGCACAAATTATATCAAGCCTAAAACAATAGCTTATTTGCAAAAAAATATAATATCTTCTGCTCATGTCGGCTTTTCGCTCCTAGTAAAGTTCGTCTGTATGCCAAAACTGGAAATTCAGTTCGTTTTTTTCAGCTATGTCTAATGATCTTTTGGGCTTGATGTTTCAGATGAATGATGCTGCGCTCTGGGTACTAGTTTGAAAGAAATAGCCGCTTAGTACTTTGGTCCGTATAGTGTTAAAGCGAGTATAAAGAAGTAATTAAATTTAGTGCTTCCGTTGGCATTGTCATGCAATACCTTGATTTACGGATTTTCCATGTTTAAGTGCTTATTTATAAAGAAATTTAATTCACGAGCTGTGGCTCTGCTTACTGGCATTTTTTGGGATGATTGTTTAGTAAGTTGAGCGAGTTTTTCGCTAGCTTGTCTACTCACTCATAGCGATTATTATTTCATTATCATCCCTAAATAAGTTATACGTATTTCCATTACCCGACTGTTAAGGGCAAACCATGCATAAACCCGTTATTCTTATTTTTAGCGTTTGCAGCCTGTTTTCATACTCTAACAGCCTACAAGCTGATCCTTTGTCATCACATGCCATAGAGAATATTTTAATTAAAGGCCGGCAGATAGACTTACTGGGTCACAGCAGTAGCGCATCTGAAGGCATTATCGGTAATGCCGAGATTTTAGATCGTCCTTTATTGCGCACTGGAGAAATTTTAGAATTTATTCCCGGTATGGTTGTGACACAGCATAGTGGTAGCGGCAAATCTAACCAATATTTTTTAAGGGGCTTTAATTTAGATCATGGTACGGACTTTTCCAACTTTGTGGATGGAATGCCAGTCAATATGCGCAGCCATGGTCATGGCCAAGGTTATACCGATTTAAACTTTATTATCCCCGAGATTATCAGCCAAATTGATTATCAAAAAGGCACCTACCTCGCCAACAGCGGCGATTTTTCTGCCGCAGGCTCAGCACGTTTTGGCTTGCAAAATACTACCCCTAATGAAATCTCTTTGACGCTTGGAGAGAATGCCTATCAACGTGTTTTAGCAAAAGGCAGCTTAAATACCGCTCAGGGCAATTTGTTATTAGCGTCAGAGCTGCAAGGCTATGATGGCCCATGGCAAGATATTTCTGAAAACACGCGTAAAGTAAACCTGCTAAGTCGTTACAGTCAGCGCCTTGAAAACGGGCAGTTTGCACTTACTGTTATGGCATATGACAATAGCTGGAACGCGGCTGACCAAGTGCCTCAGCGAGCTATTAACGATGGCTTGATTGGTCGCTTTGGTTCACTTGACAATACCTTGGGGGGAGATAGCTCGCGCTATAGCCTGTCTGGCAGTTGGTTCAACGATAACTGGCAGGCAAACGCTTATATTATTCGCTCAGAACTCGATTTATGGTCAAACTTTACCTACTTCTTGGCTGACCCTGTGAATGGCGATCAGTTTGAACAAACCGATTCTCGTACAATTTATGGTGGGGAAATAAGCCGTAATTGGCATCGAGATATCGGCAGTATTGCTGCGGAGTATGTTGTAGGCGTGCAAACCCGCATTGATGATATTGCCGAGGTAGGACTTTACAATACGCAAGCCCGCCAAAGACTGAATACCGTGCGTGAAGATGCAGTATTACAACGTAGCATTGGCTTGTTTAACCAAAACACTTTTGCGTTAACCGAGCAATGGCTGCTGCATATTGGTGCCCGTTATGATGTGATGCGCGCCCGTGTAGACAGTAACGAAGAGGCAAATAGCGGTAAGTCATCCGAAGGCATTGTGTCGTTTAAAGGCGGCCTTAGTTATCAAATGAGCCCAAATTGGCAAAGCTATTTTAATGTGGGGCAAGGTTTTCATTCAAATGATGCTCGCGGCACTACTGCAACTCGCGTACCCCAGACGGATGAAGCCGTTGAGCCGGTTGATTTTTTAGTGCGTAGCAATGGCGCCGAGCTTGGCATTCGTTATTTTGATAGCGTTACCTTCAATGCTTCAGCAGCATTATGGTACTTAGATATGGACTCAGAATTATTATATGTGGGTGATGCGGGTACCAATGAGCCTAGCCGTGCATCACGACGCTATGGTTTAGAGATTGCAGCATATTATTGGTTGAATAACAGCTGGAGTATAGATACTGAACTCGCACTTACTCGCTCACGGTTTACCGAAGAAGCAACTGATGAAGGTGAGTATATTGATGGTTCATTACCGATGGTATTCAGCATGGGGCTTATTTATAAAGCGGATGACGTTTGGCAAACGAGCCTAAGGCTGCGCCATTTTGGTAAGCGCACACTAGACAGTTTTAATGAACAACGTTCTGCATCGTCTACCGTGCTAAATGGTAATCTAAAATACAACTTGTCAAATTGGCGTGTTTCAATTGATCTTCTTAACATACTGAACAGCAAAGCCAGTGATATAGAATACTTTTATGCGTCAAGATTAAACAATGAAGCTGCAGAAGGCATTGAAGATCGTCATATACACCCTATGGAGCCAAGAACCGTAAGGATTAGTGCAACTTATGCTTTTTAAAATTACCTCAATAACGAAATAAAAATCACGAATGACCAAAATCACAGGATGTTTTTGTCAATTCACGCTATAGCGTAACAAAGAATTGAGTTTGGTTCATGGCGTGAATAGTGTGGGTATTTAAAGTAGTGCTAATACCTAAAATCATCTATAAAGTGTCGAAAAATTCGACACTAGAACTCATCGGATACGACAGTTAAATTCCCGATTTTGTAACATATTTGTAGGGCTCTAAATCACAAAAGCGCTATTGCGAACTGATCGAGCCCCATTCAATAATGAAGAGTGTTGAATTGACTGAAGGCAAGGAGCCCGAACATGAAATGGATATTGGTTGCAGTACTCATGCTTTTTCATAACCCCCTAATCGCTTCAACTCAGTATTCTCAAGCGCAATGTAATGAGTTAAAAAAACAAAGAGAATACATTCGTAAGCGCATGAATGCAGGCTATGGTGTTGCTGGCGGCGGGTGGGTGGTTGATATGGCGATAGTGATGTTGATGAAAGCAGGCTAAGCACGGTTCAAAATGACTTTATCGAGCAGATTTATACGTTGCTCAAATCACATTTTATTGATAATACTAAATAATATCATGGATTGAGACGGTTTTATGTCGGTGAGTTATTACGATCAGCAAGCTGCGAGCTTTGCGCATGACACCCTCAGTGTCGATATAACGTTGCTTTATGACGAGTTTTTGCCGCTGCTGGCGCCGGGTAGTGTTATCGTCGATGCCGGTTGCGGTGCAGGTAGGGATAGTCGCTTTTTCCTGTCTAAAGGGTTTCAGGTATTGGCCTTTGATGCCAGTAAGGCGCTGGTCGACATCGCTGAACAAGTTACCGGTATCGCGGTGGCACATAGTACCTTTCTTCGCTTTACCCCTCCGATCAACGTTGATGCTATTTTGGCGTGTGCCTCGCTGTTGCATGTGCCTAAAGTTGAGCAGCAAGCTACGTTTCAGCATTTAGCGCAATGGTTAAAACCCGAAGGGATCCTGTACTGCTCATATAAGTATGGTGACAACGACTATGCTAAGGCAGGGCGGCAATTTACTAACGCCAATGAGGCGCGCTTGGCTGCGTTTTTAGAGGGCGCTGGTTTGCGTATAAAAAAAGTTTGGATCACCGCCGATGCACGCCCAGATCGCGCTGACGAACAATGGTTAAACGCGATTTTGGTGAAAACTGCCTGATGGTGCAGCAGTTATTCCAAGGCAAGGTGCTTACTACAGGTGGCGAAAATGACCCGCTATTACCCAAGTTATTAACGGCAATTAATCACGCGACAGAAGTGGAAATCAGTGTGTCGTTTATTCAGCCATCGGGGTTGCAGTTGCTGTTGCCAGCGTTAACCGATGCGTTAAGCGCTGGCGCTAAAATCAAAATACTGACCTCTGATTATTTGCATATCACCTCGCCAGAGGCATTACGCCAGCTGTTGCTGCTTTGCGAGCAAGGCGCCCAAGTGAAGCTGTTTTGTTGCCAAGCTAACACGCCGTTTCATATGAAAGCCTATATCTTTGTCAAAGGCTATGAGGGGGTGATGGAAGAGGGCTGCGCTTATATTGGCTCCAATAACATTAGCCGTACAGCACTGTTAAATTCTCATGAGTGGACATTACGCCATGATTTTCAGCAGAAATATGCTGTTGAGTGTCAGTTTACTGATATTCGCCAACAATTTGTTGCCATATTTAGTCACCCACAAAGCCAGCCACTAACAGAAGCACGATGGGCGGCTTATTTGCAGCGCTACCAACAAAATAAACAACAACGCTTACAGTTAGTGGATGCGGTTATTGAAGAAGAGCCGCGTTTTACGCCCAATGAGGCACAGATGTTAGCATTAGCGGCGTTAACAGAAAGTCGGCAACAAGGTTATAAGCGCGGCTTAGTGGTTCTTGCAACCGGCATGGGTAAAACTTGGCTGGCAGCGTTTGACGCCAAGCAATTGGCCGCCAAACGTGTGCTTTTTGTGGCCCATCGTGAAGAAATCTTATTGCAAGCGCAGCAAAGCTTTAGTCAGTTAAACCCGAATAAAAGTAGTGGTTTATATCTCGGTTCAGAAAAAGCACCCGAGGCTGACTTGTTATTCGCGTCTATCCAAACGTTAAGTAAAGTAGCGCACTTGCAGCAGTTTAAACCTGATCACTTTGATTATGTGGTTGTCGATGAATTTCATCATGCTGCCAGCCCCAGTTATCAGGCATTGTTACATTATTTTACCCCTGAATTTCTGTTGGGGCTAACCGCCACGCCTGAGCGCAGTGATCAGGCGGATATTCTGGCGCTGTGTGATAACAATTTGGTGTTTGAACGCAATCTTGTGCATGGCATCGAAAGCCGTATTTTGGTGCCATTTCATTATTATGGCATTTACGATCAGTTTGTTGATTACCAAGAGATCCCCTGGCGCAGTGGTAAGTTTGATCCCAAAGCTTTAGACAGCGCTTTTGCTACGCGCAAGCGGACTGCACACATTTTTGAGCACTGGCAAAAACACAAACAACAGCGCACCTTGGCCTTTTGTGTGTCACGCCGACACGCCGATTACATGGCCTAGTATTTTAATGCGCAGGGCATCGCTGCGGCTGCGGTTTATCAAGGCAGCGCATTAAGGCGCAATGAAGCATTAAGCTTATTGCAGCAAGCGCAGTTGAGTGTGCTGTTTTCGGTTGATTTATTCAACGAGGGAACTGACTTACCCGCTATTGATACGGTGTTGATGTTACGGCCAACAGAGTCAAAGATTTTGTTTTTACAACAATTAGGTCGTGGGTTACGCCAAGCTGAACACGTCGGCAAAACGCATGTGGTGGTGCTTGATTTTATTGGTAATCATCAGTCATTTTTAAATAAACCGGCAGCGCTGTATAACGTGAGTGGTGTTAAAGCCATTATTAGCACATTGGCAAAGCAGCCGGTGATTGCGCCAGGTTGTTATATTAATTTTGCACCTGAGGTTGTCAACTTTTGGCAGCAGCTTGTGCGTAACATGAAAAACACGGCGGCTGAAGATTTTCAACAATTGCAGTTAGAGCTTGGGCATCGCCCCACGGCGGCAGAGTTTGTGCTAGCGGGGTTCGATATCAAAAAAGTGCGAGATAAACACGGTAGCTGGTTTAACTTAGTAGCAGAGCAAACTGAAGATGCTGAAATGGCGTTGCTGCTTGAACGTTATGGCAGTTGGTTACGCGAGGGGGTCGAAACGACCGGCATAAACAAATGTTTTAAAATGATCTTGCTGCGGGCTTTTTTAGCGTTAGATGGGTTTAGTGCGCCTGTTAGTACTCACCAATTAGCTAAACAAAGCCGGCAACAAATTTGGCGGCGGCCAGATTTAGTAGAGAAAGACGTTCCCGCTGCACTTAGGCAAGACAATAACAGTGAAAAATGGCATCAGTATTGGTATAAGAACCCGATCCATTTTTATGCCAAGCAAGATAAAGCGGCTAGCAAGCCTTGGTTTGTTTTGAATGCAGGGCGGTTTGCCGCTAACTTTGAGGTTCGTCCTGCTGATATTGAAGCGCTCACGGCGTTAACACATGAGTTAATTGACCTGCGATTAGCGCAATATTTATTGCGTGATGCCCTGGTTTGATAAATCTTAAACACCTTAGTAGGCAAAATCGAGTTGGCTAAAAAGCAGTTCGCTGGGTTAAATCGACATGTTGCCACCAAAATTGCACTTCCTCGAACCACCGCAATGTCTCTTATTGGAGTGTTATGCCGGGTTGAAATGGTGTTCGCTTGGCAATAGCTGCCGCATTAAACCGACATGCGGCGGCCACATCTTGGTATTTTGCATGAATGTCGTCGCTAGATGCACACAACTATCTTACCAATATCCGATTTTAGTTATTACCACAAAGTTTGCGCTCGCCGCATGGCAGTGTTTTGGTGGTTACCTTGCTCCTTATCTCACTAATTAAAATAATTTATCTTAACTTCCCTTTAAAATCGTGGGTTAGCAGAGAGGGGGCAGGCTTTTTTTCATTAATTGAAAAGGGGTTTTTGTGTCTTTACTCCGCTCATTTTTACTTTTGGTAAGCTATGTTTAAGTGCTTTCACCATAATTTAACCAAGAAATTGGTTGACAAATTGGCAAGAAATAAATAGCTTTGCTGTCATACCGGGTGGTAAGCTTATGACTTTAGACAAGCAATTTACGGTCGGTACCTGTTAGTTCTACAACAGCATTTACGCGTTGCAACAATGCAACAACACAGTTTTTTGTGGTGTACAAACGTTTCTTTGCACCATTGTCAGTGCAGCAAAAAAATTAGGGGTGAACAATGTCAAAACCAACGATCGGCTTCATCGGCCTTGGCCTTATGGGCGGCAACATGGTCGAAAATCTACAGAAAAAAGGTTATCAGCTGACGGTAATGGATCTTAACAAAGACGCAGTTGCAGCCTGTGTTGCCAGAGGTGCATCTACAGCCAGCACGGCAAAGGAACTGGCCGCATCAGTTGATATCGTCATGCTTTGTCTCACCACCTCAGCTATTGTTGAAAAAGTGGTTTACGGTGAAGAGGGTATTCTCGCAGGCATTAAAGCCGGGGCAGTACTGGTAGACTTTGGTACCTCTATTCCAGCGTCAACGCGCAAAATCGGTGCTGACCTCGCCAAAAAAGGCGCGGGTATGATCGACGCCCCCCTAGGTCGTACACCGGCACACGCTAAAGATGGCTTACTGAATATTATGGCTGCCGGTGACCAGGAAACCTTCAACAAAGTGCAGCCGGTGTTGCAAGATCAAGGCGAAAACGTGTTTTATTTGGGCGAATTGGGTGCAGGCCACACCACAAAACTTATCAACAACTTCGTTGGTATGACAACCGTTTGCGCCATGTCTCAGGCATTTGCTATTGCTGATCGTGCTGGTGTTAATCGGCAACAACTATTCGACATTATGTCGACCGGGCCTTCCAGCTCACCCTTTATGAAGTTCTGTAAGCACTATGCAGTAGACAATGTGAGTGATCTTGGGTTTTCACTGGCTAATGCTAACAAAGACCTTGGCTATTTCCTGCAAATGGTTGAAGACCTTGGCACCGAATCAAAGATTGCCAAGGGCTCATCAAGTGATTTGCAAGCCGCATTCGATGCTGGCATGGGCAACGGCAACGTGCCAGAGATCTTCGATTACTACCGCGAACTTAACAAATAGCGCGATTTGTCAGCCTGTCGACGCTATCCGAGCTATACATTCCTCGAAGAGGACAGTCGCTCGTTTTTAAAGCAGCATCGACGGTGGATAAGGCGCTAATAAGATGGAATTTATTAGCGCAGGAAGTAACTCCCTTACTTCATGCTCTTACAGTAATGAAGCGAGTCTCAGTATTGAGGTGCAAAAACCATAATGCGTTTATTCAAAGATTATCTGCTAAACATGTGCCTGGCTCTGGTATTAGTCCCAGTATCAGTTACTGCATTCGCAACTGAATATTTTGTCGCGAATAAAGACTACTACCAGGCGATTTCATCGAAACTGGTTGCAGGTGACAAGATCATCTTGAAAAACGGGGTGTGGACAGACTTTGAGATCCTGCTGGAAGGGCAAGGTGAAGCTGATGCGCCTATAACGTTAACGGCAGAAACCAAGGGCCAAGTGATCCTGTCTGGCCTGTCTAATCTGCGGTTAGCCGGTCAGCATCTAGCCGTTTCTGGTTTGGTGTTTAAAAACGGTTATACCCCCAGCAGTGCCGTTATTGAGTTTCGCAAAAACAGTAATGCGTTAGCCTTTCACTCACGGGTGACGGAAGTCGTTATCGATAACTATAACAACCCGGATAAGCAGGAATCGGATTATTGGGTAGCCTTATATGGGCAGCATAATCGGTTAGACCACAGTCATTTCGTGGGAAAACGTAATAGAGGCGTTACCCTAGCGGTTAGGTTAAATAGCGAACAGAGTCAGCAAAACTATCACCAGATTGATCACAATTACTTTGGTTATCGCCCTACCTTTGGCTCTAATGGTGGCGAAACACTGCGCATTGGCACCAGCCATTATTCGCTTACCGATTCTTATACCTTGGTTGAAAACAATTACTTCGAACACACCAATGGTGAAGTAGAAATTATTTCGATCAAGTCCGGCAAAAATACCCTACGTGGCAACGTGTTCTTTGAGGCCCGCGGCACGCTGACCCTGCGCCATGGTAACGGTAATATCGTCGAGCAGAATATATTTTTAGGAAACGGCGTGGAGCACACTGGTGGGATACGTGTTATCAACAAAGATCAGGTGATCCGTAACAATTATCTGCAAGGTTTAAAAGGCTATCGATTTGGCAGTGGCTTTACGGTGCTAAATGGCGTCCCGAACTCGTCAATCAACCGCTATCATCAGGTCGAAAACGCCCTTATCGTTAACAACAGCTTTATAGACGTTGATCATATGCACTTGGCGGCCGGTAGCGATGCCGAACGCACCGCGGTGCCTATCAACTCCGTGATGAAAGATAACCTGATTATCAATACCAATAAACAGCAGCCTTTCAGCCTGTTTGATGATGTAAGCGGCATAAAACTCTCCGGTAATATTGCCAATACCGAGCTGCCAGTCGCGCTGAGCTATGGTGTAAAACGCCAGAACGTCGCCCTTAAAAAAGCTGAAAACGGCCTGCTTTATCCCGTGTCGGGCAAGCTAAACGCTGGGGCGAAGCGCGACTTAAAAGTACTGTCTAAACAAGATACTGGGGCAAGTTGGTATCCGAAATCGCCTGGGTTTGTCACATTTGATTCAGGTCAAACACATCAAGTGGCACAGGGTGAAACGGCTTTATTAGCGGCAATAGACCAAGCCGGTGAAGGTGACGTTATTGTGCTGGCTAATGGTCAATATGATGTCTCAAAACTGATCAAAATTAATAAAACGTTAACCATCAAAGCGGCACAAGCAGGTCAAGCCACGTTAACCTTTGAACGTTCCGCCTTGTTTGAAATTCAGAACGGCGGCAGTTTGAAACTTGAGGGCTTAGTGATCTCTGGGGCAAATAGTCCTGACTCGGCGGGTAATTCTGTGGTTCGAACCCAAAAATGGGGCATGGTTGATAACTACCGCTTTGTGCTGCTGAACTCACACATCTTAGCGCTGGATATCAATCATACCTTTGATTTTTTCGTCACGGGCAAGGGTGCCTTTGCCGATGAGATCAGCCTGATGGGTAACACTTTTGACAATGTGACCGGCGATATTCTGGTTCTTAATACTGAAATTGAAGATTTGGGCATTTATAACGCCGAGTATGTCACGGTAAAAAACAATACCTTTAACAATGTGCAGGGGGCGGTGGTGAAGCTTTATCGTGGTGGTACCGATGAAAGCACGTTTGGGCCGCTTTTGCATATGGCAGATAACACGTTAAACCAAGTGGGTTATGGCAAGCGCAACAAAAATAAATCCAGCTTGTATTTGCACGGTGTGCAGGTTGCCAACATTCTGCAAAACACGCTAGTTAAGTCTGCGCCAATAGTGGTAGAGCATACGGTTGGTGAGCCCATAACGGTTATTAAGAACAATCTTTTTGATGCCACACAAGCACCCACTGTCACTGAACTCAGGGTTGAAGGGCCGCACACGGCAGTCATTGACGATAACAAAACCCTAAATACTGACAAGAGGTAGCTGCAGATGAACATGTCAAAATTACTGTTAAAAGTAACGTCGCTGATACTGGTTACCTTGGCCTTTATACTGCCATTTGCTGTGCAAGCGGCTCATCCTAATTTGGTGATTACACCCGCTGATGTGTCTGAGATGCGCAAGGCCATTTCTAAGCCAGGACGATTCTCTAAAGCGTATAGCGATCTAAAAAGCCAAGTTGATCTGCAATTGACTCAGCCTATCAATGTTCCTGTACCGAAAGACGGTGGTGGCGGTTTTACCCATGAACAGCATAAGAAAAATTATCAGCTAATGTACAACGCCGGCATTGTTTATCAGCTTAGCCAAGATAAAACTTATGCCAATTATGTACGTGATATGTTGCTGGCTTATGCAAAGTTGTATCCAACATTAGATGTGCACCCCGCACGAAAAGTGGAGTCACAAAATCCCGGCAAGCTGTTTTGGCAAAGTTTAAATGAGGCCGTTTGGTTGGTACATACCATCCAGGCTTACGATTTTGTTCACAGTGCGCTCAGTGCACAAGACAGAAAGCGCATTGAAACCAAGCTGCTTAAGCCTGTTGCGCTGTTTTTGTCAGAGGGGCAGCCCTCTACCTTTAACAAAGTGCATAACCATGGTACCTGGGCAACCGCCGGGGTGGGTATGGTCGGTTATGTGATGAACGAGCCAGAGTGGGTTGAAAAAGCGCTTTACGATTTGGAAAAATCAGGCAAAGGCGGGTTTTTAAAGCAACTGGAAGAATTATTTTCCCCTCAGGGTTACTACAATGAAGGGCCATATTACCAGCGTTACGCCTTATTGCCTTTCGTTACCTTTGCCAAAGCGATTGAAAATAACGAACCGCAAAGAAAGATCTTTCAGTATCGTGATGGGATTGTATTAAAAGCTATAGATACCACTGTTCAATTAAGTTATGACGGTTTGTTCTTCCCCATCAACGATGCGATAAAAAGTAAGGGTATCGACACCATCGAGTTGGTGCATGGCGTTGCGCTGGCATACAGCCTAACAGAGGCGCCAGGCTATCTGGATATCGCTAAGCAACAGGATCAGATTATTCTCTCTGGCGATGGCCTAAAGGTAGCGCAAGCGCTGGATAAAGGTTTGGCTGAAGCCTATCAATTTGACTCCGTTGCCTTTGGTGATGGCAGTGATGGCAAGCAAGGCGCGCTAGTGATTATGCGCAGCCAGTTAGCGGGTGATCAGGCCGTACTGTTTAAACCTGCAGCTCAAGGTCTTGGCCATGGCCACTTTGACAAGCTCACCTGGCAGTTTTATGACCTGGGTAAAGAAATTGTCTCTGATTATGGTGCGGCGCGTTTTCTCAATGTGGAAGCCAAATTTGGTGGCCGTTACCTGCCTGAAAACGAGAGTTACGCTAAGCAAACGGTGTCGCACAATACGGTGGTGGTGGATGAAACCAGTCACTTTAATGGCGACGTTGAGGTAGGCAACCAGCACTCGCCTGTACTTAATTACTTTGAAACCAGCCCGTTTGGCTCTGTTACCCGCGCGCATATTGATACGGCTTACCAAGGTGTTCAGTTAAAGCGGACTATGGCGTTGGTTAATTTACCAGAACTTAAAAAATCCATAGTGTTGGATGTGTTTGATGTTGTTGCAGAGAAAGCCCATCAACTTGATCTGCCGCTACATTACCAAGGCCAACTTATTGACACGAACTTTGAATTGTCGGTGAGTACCCAACAGCTTTCGGCGCTAGGCACTAAAAATGGTTATCAGCATCTGTGGCTTAAAGGCCGTGGTTTACCCAAGCAGGGGCTGGCTAAGGTGTCCTGGTTGAATGAGAATGGACGCTTCTATACCCACACTAGTTTAGTCGATGGTCAGGAAGAATTTCTGTTCACCCAGATCGGGGCCAACGATCCTCACTTTAATCTACGCAATGAGCAAGCTTTCGTCCGCAGAGTAGAGAACAGCAAGCAACATCACTTCATTTCCGTACTTGAACCTCACGGCGAATACAATCCAAGCGAGGAATACACGCTAGATGCAGAAAGTCAGCTCACTGAGCTTGGCTACAGCCAACAAGATGAACTGCTGTTGGTCGATATCACTATCGCAGGTAAGTCATACCTGATTGCGATTAACCAAGCGGCAGAGGGTTCAGTTAATCAACAATTTCAATATCAACACCAATCGTATGTCATTAACGGTCGACTGGCTGTTTTTGCACTGAACGATGATGAGGAGTAAGACATATGAGCAAGCAAAGTAACCATTTTATCTCTGGTGCTGAGGCCGAGATTGAAGATTTGGGCGGCGGCTTAAAACGTCAGCTACTGGGTTATAACCACGAGCTGATGATGGTGAAAGTGTGGTTTGCCAAGGGTGCCGAAGGTTATGTACACAAACATCGTCATTCACAGGTGACCTATGTGGAAGAAGGAGAATTTCACTTTAATGTTGGTGGGGAAATCAAAGTGATGAAACCCGGCGACAGTTGCCTGATCCCTCCTTTTGTAGAGCACGGTGCAGTATGTCCTACCGGCGGTATCTTAATTGACACCTTCAGCCCGCCCAGAGAAGACTTTCTAGAGGATTAATCATGAAAATTAAAGGTTTACGCTGGTGGGTGGTGATGTTGATCGCGCTGGCGACCATCATTAACTACATTGACCGTCAATCGCTCAGTGTGCTCTGGCCAGCTATTGTAGAGGATTTATTTCCTGAAAAATCGGCACTGGAACGCAAACAAATTTACGCAAACATCTCTGTGGTGTTCGTGTTCGCCTATGCCTTTGGTCAGGCGATCTTTGGCAAGATTTTTGACTGGGTGGGTACCCGCATCGGTTTCGTGCTCTCTATCGGTGTCTGGTCATTGGCGACCATTATGCATGCTCTTGCACAAGGCGTGCTGAGTTTCGCTATTTTCAGAGCGATCTTGGGGGTTGCCGAGGCGGGTAACTGGCCAGGGGCTACTAAGGGTAATGCTGAGTGGTTTCCAATCAAAGAGCGTGCATTAGCGCAGGGTATTTTTAACTCAGGTGCGGCCATTGGCGGCATTATCTCTATCCCATTGATTGCGTTTCTTACCGTTTATTTTAGTTGGCAAATGGTGTTTGTGATTATCGGTCTGGTGGGTTTTCTTTGGCTGGTACCTTGGCTGATTTTAGTTAAAGCGCCACCTGCCATGCATTCATGGATTACCGAAGAAGAACGCGACTATATCCTGACCGGTCAAAAACCGAAACTGACGCCGCAGCAGGCAGCTTTGCCAGAAGAGGCAGAATATAACCCTACTACCAAGGAGCTGCTTTCTCGCAAGGAAAGCTGGGGCGTCATTATTGCCTCTGCGGCCATCGATCCAATTTGGTGGTTGTTTGTGTTTTGGATCCCAATTTACCTGAATGAAGTTTACGGTATGGATGTGAAGTCTATCGGGATCTATGGCTGGGTACCTTATGTGGGCGCAATGTTTGGTGCCTGGTTTGGTGGTTTGCTGGCCCAGAACAGACTGAACGCGGGTTGGAGTGCGGATAAAACCCGTAAACTGACCATCACCTTGGGCTGCTTAATTATGTTGCCATCATTACTTGCGATGGCCGATCCAGGAGAGCCTGTTATTGCGGTGTTAATTATGGCCGTGATTTTATTTGGTTTCCAAACGGCTATAGGTAACGTGCAAACACTTCCTAGCGATCTTTACAGCAAGCGTGCAGTAGGTACCTTAGCCGGGTTTTCTGGCATGGCGGCTAAGTTAGGCGCAGTGGGGCTGACCTCTTTAGTGCCTTATCTTACAGCAGACGGCAATTACACTCCCGCGTTCGTGATAGGTGCAGCATTAGCCATAACTGCAGCTGCCGCGGTGTGGATTTTGATCCCCCGTATCGAACCTTTGAAGAAAACTGAGTAAGAACATGACGAAGATATTTTTTCTTGGTGAGTGCATGGTTGAACTAAGAGAACAGGATGACTCGACGATGGGGCATTCGTTTGCTGGTGATGTCTATAACTCAGCGGTATATATGAAACGCTGTTTTCCAACAATAACCGTATCCATGATCACCGCCATTGGTCGTGACCGACTCAGTGACAAAATGCTTAGCCGATTTAAAAGTGAGGATTTAGACACACAATTTGTGTTTCAACATCCAAGCAAAGTGGCGGGTATGTATTTCATTGAGACTGATAGCGCGGGTGAGCGGCGTTTCACCTACTGGCGTAACGATTCCGCCGCCAAAAAAGTGGTGCAGTTTCTAACTGATGATGTGGTGGAACAATTAACGGCAGCGGACATGTTCTTTTTCTCAGGCATTCCGCTGGCCATTATTGACGAAGACAGCCGGGACGCCTTTTGGCAAAAACTGGCACGCTTAAAGCAGGCTGGCGTGAAACTGGTGTTTGATCCCAATTATCGGGCGCAGCTTTGGGCGAGCAAAGATGCGGCAATTGAGCAGTTTAATAAAGCCTTTCAAATAAGTGATATCGCCTTACCTGGCGTTGAAGATCTCAGCGTGCTTTATGGCATTGCGTCTGCAGAAGAGGCACTAGACTTTTGCCAGCAATATCAACTGGAGGAATTGGTGGTAAAAAATGGGCCGAAATCCGTTGTCACACAAATTGGCACAGAACGGCACAGCCACCAGATCACCCCTGTTACCAATGTGGTGGATACCACCTCTGCCGGAGATGCGTTCAATGGCGTTTATTTAGGGGCGCGTTTGTCAGGACGATCGGTCTTTGAAGCGGTACAACTAGGCGCTAAAGCCGCCGGTACGGTGATCCAGCACCCGGGCGCGATAGCTCCTTTGGCAGCATTCAAACAGGCCATGTCTGAAGTAGGCATATAGCTGTTACGGCAAAACAACATACATTATTAATTAAAGAGATATTCAGACATGACGCGTTTTTCTGAACTGATGGCAAAACAGACATTACTCCCTATTATTCAAGCGCAATCACCAAAACAGGGTGTGCAAATTGCCCAAGCTATGGCGGATGCCGGTCTTACTCTGGTCGAAGTAGTATTGAGAACAGAAGCTTCTCTTGCCGCTTTAACGGCGATTAAGCAAGAAGTGCCGCAACTGAAAGTCGGCGCAGGGACGGTGATCGATGCCCGGATCTTGAATCAGGCACTGCAAGCCGGTGCTGACTTCATTGTCACCCCAGCAACCTCAAAGACGCTATTGACTGAATTGGCAAGCTGTGGCGTGCCGGTGCTACCGGGTGTGTCTAATACCGGTGATATTTTGCTGGCGTATGAGCATGGCTACTCGGAAATGAAACTTTTTCCGGCTTCACTGTCGGGCGGGGTGCCCTTCTTGCAGGCGGTATCGTCGGTATTCCAGTCGGTTCGTTTTTGTCCGACCGGTGGCGTCAATCAGCAAAATATGCAGGACTATTTGTCATTGAGCAATGTGTTTGCGGTAGGTGGAACCTGGGTTGCACCTGCCAAGTGGGTTGAACAGGGTAATTGGCAAGCCATTACCGCCGCCTGCTATCAAGCGTTGAATAGACAAGGTGCAGAAATGACCCATTCAGTGACTTAGAAGCACTCGGGGATCGTCTTGGTAGAGCAAAAGGAACAACAATGAAACCCATAAACCGCATGTTGACGCTGAGCTTAATGTTATTGGCCGTTTTCGTCACTTACGCCAATGAAAATGACCAGAGTGACAGCAATATTGTAATGCCAGTATCCCACCAACAATTAGCGCAAGGGGTATTACTGGGAAATTTTACGCATTTGGATCCTGCGAAAAAACCCAGTGAAAACTTTGATCTGCTTGATTGGAGTTTAACGCTGCCAACGGATCTGAACAAAGATAAAAAAGCCGACATTGTTTACGAGCGGGCATTAGCTGATGGCTTTGAACTGAAACCGTTGTTTTACACCGCCGAGGATGGCGGTATGGTGTTCGCTTGTCCAAATGAAGGTGCCAAAACTTCAAGCAATACCAAGTATGCCAGAACAGAGTTGCGCGAAATGCTCAGGCGCGGCAATACTCAGATCAAGACGCAAGGTATAACCAAGAATAACTGGGTTTTTAGCCAAGCGCACGGTTCAGTTAAACGCAATGCTGGCGCTGTTGAAGGCAGCCTAGAAGCAACGCTTGCCGTTAATAGGGTATCGATAACGGGCGATGAGAAACAAGTCGGCAGAGTGATCATTGGCCAGATCCATGCAACAGACGATGAGCCCATTCGACTTTATTACCGAAAACTCCCTAATAATGAAAAGGGCTCTATTTATTTTGCGCATGAGATCAATGGCGGCGATGACGTCTGGGTTCATATTATCGGCTCGCGCTCTCACACCTTAGTCAATCCCGAAGATGGCATCGGATTGAATGAGAAGTTCAGCTATAAAATTACAGTGGAAAACAGTGAGTTGTTTGTCACTATCATTCGTCCTGGCAAAGCCAATATCACTAAATCCATAGATATGAGTAAAAGTGGTTATAACAGGAATAATCAATATATGTACTTTAAAGCGGGTGTTTATAACCAAAACAATAGCGGCGATCCTCGAGACTATGTGCAGGCGACGTTCTATCACCTTGATAACCAGCACGATAATTAGCCATTTTTGTTGAATGCAACGCTAAAGGCATATTCATCAAAGCGCAAATTGGTTAACCAATTTGCGCTTTTTTTATGGCATTTTAGCTGTTTATCTTTATGGTGTTTTACCTTTTGCATCTTTTAAACTCTCATTGGTAATTAACATTGGTAATATCAATAATTAATAATTGGTTGATATAGCGGTTTGATTTGGTTATATTTCGAACGTTAAATAAATTTCTTACAGGTAACAGGTAAACCTAACCGCACAAAATAATAACGGAGAACAGGATATGTCGCTGATATTTGATAATGATGCCGACAGATGTACACAAGAGAAACACTTCAGGCTTTCGCCTGTCGCCACAGTGGTAAAAATGGCACTGGTTGTCTCTCTTACCAGTTTTATTGCGATGTCTGCCAAAGCGCAAGACACGAATGCTGAACCGAAAAAAGAAGCTGAAAATATTGAAGTTGAGGTGATTGAGGTTATAGGTACCCGTAAAACCATCCAGGACCAAATTGCCATAAAGCGTGAAGCGACTTCGGTGGTTGATGGTTTATCAGCTGAAGATATCGGTGATTTACCTGCACTGTCAATTGGTGAAGCCTTAGAGTCAATAACGGGTGCCGCCTCTCACCGTGAAAATGGCGGTGCGACAGAAATTACGATTCGCGGTTTAGGCCCCTTCTTGAGTGCCACGCACATTAATGGTCGTGAAGCGACAAATGGTAGTGGTGACCGCTCAGTTAACTTTTCACAATTTCCGTCTGAGTTAATGCAAAAAGTGGCGATTTATAAAACTCAGGACGCATCACTGATCGAAGGGGGTGTGGCCGGTGTCATTACCTTAGAAACGCTAAAGCCTTTAGATTACGGTAAACAGCAAATTCAGGGGGAGGTAAAAGTAAATTATAACCCTGATGAAGCTAATATTGACAACTCATTACACGGCAATCTAGGTGGTCGGGTAACATTCAGCCTTGTTGACCAATTTGAGTTTGACAATGGTCAGGCCTTAGGGGTTTCGTTTGGCGTGCAACGTCAGGATATCAGCCAACCTGAAGCGGAATATCGCAGTTCAGGCCCGACTGGCGCTTCTTTATGGGCATGTTTAAACGATCCCACTAACACCAATGAAGGTTTTTTCCGCAGTACGGCCGGTGATTGCGAAGATCGGGTGGTGGGTAGTAGTAATCAAGGTTATCAAACCGCGATTAACCCCGTGACGGGTGAGGCACAAAGTGCGGGTACGCCTTACGCTTGGACGGGTAGTAGCCGTAGTTACCGCCAAAATGAAACGTCTGATGAGCGTGATGCTGTGTTTCTTGCGTTACAATATCGCCCTTCCGATGCGTGGGATATCAACTTTGACGCGCAAATCTCGGATCGTAATCAAGCGGAAGCACGTCATGACTTACTGTTCTTACAAAAGCGCGTTACGCCGGGTGTCACTGGTGAAAATCTGATTGTTAATGATGTAGGCGGCATTCTGCAATGGCAAGGCGAAGAGCGTTTTGAGTCCGCCGGCGAGCAGTTTTCTCGTGAAGAAAATTATGTTGGTTACGGCCTGAATGTTGAACACTTTTTCAGTGACCGCTTAACGATCACGGCCGATTTTGGTTACTCGCAAACCAAACGTGAAGAGTTGCAAATTTCTAACCGGGGTAGAACGATTGACCGGCCCTTTTTAACGTGGGAAATGGGCAAGTATATCCCGCATATTACCGTCACTGATTTTGATGTGACCGACATCTCGAATTTCACAGATAGCTTACGCACCCGTCTTGATAGAGAAGGTGTGCGTGAAAACGAGATTGTTTCTGCACGCTTGGATTTCAAATATGCGCTGGAAAGCAATGTGTTTTCCAGTGTGCAAGGTGGGGTGAGAGCGTCAGAGCTCAGTTTTGTGCAGCTTGGTGGTAACCAAGGTAGTGGTTCACGTACGGAAATATTGCTGGATGAAAGTGCAATATCCGCATTAGACGTATTGCAGCAATGTCAGATCAATTTCCCTGAAACCGACTTATTATCCTCTGTGTCTGATGGCAATCTGATTACCCACATCGACAGTAACGGTAACGTCGTGGCCAGTGGTACGGGTTCATCATGGGCCACTTACGATAATGTCTGTTTCTCACAAGCACTTGTGAATTCAGTTGGTGGGAGCTTTGCCTACCCGGAAGTTGAGTATCAAAACTCGGGAACTCAGGATGTTACTGAAAAAACCCTGTCGGCTTATCTGATGGCCAACTACGATACTGAAATGTTCGGTAAGTTTATTCGCGGTAATTTTGGTGTGCGGCTGGTTGATACCGACGTTACTTCAATTGGTTTTAGAAACAGCTTTGATGTTGTTACCAATGAATTAGGGGTGCTGAGCCTGGTTACCGGCGATTCGTTAGAGTCGATTACTGGCGGCGGCGGTTATACCGAAATACTCCCTAGCTTTAACCTGGTCGTCGATTACAGTGACAACATTTTGCTGCGGGCCGGTATTTACCGGGGCATGTCACGAGCGAACCCCAGTGATATGAGTTATAGCCGCACATTCCAAACGGATGATGATGTAGCGCCAACGTCCTTGGCAGACTTATTTGTCGGCGTGAATGGTTCAGGTAACCCCAATATCAAGCCTCTGATGTCATGGAATTACGATGTCGCATTTGAATGGTATCCTAACGAAGATTCCATCTTCGCGCTAAGCCTCTATTACAAACAATTCCAGGGTGGGTTCCAACAACGCACCGTATTGGAAGACTTTCTTGTTGACGGTCAGACGGTAACCTTGCCGATTACCAATTCGGTCACTACGGACAATGAAAGTGACCTGTACGGCTTAGAGGCGTCAATAGCCTATCGCTGGGACAATGGTCTTGGCGTTAAGCTGGGTTACAACTACGCCGATACGGACTTCGAGTTTGAAGACAGCTTGTACGGTAATACCTTTATTACCGATTTAGATGGCACCACGCGTCAATTGACGGCAGGTATTGTGCCACCTGGCTCGGTCCCTGGCTTTTCTGAACATGTATTCAGTGGTCAGATCTACTATCAAATCGGCGATTTTGATACGGCACTTATTTACAAGTATCGCAGTGAATACTTCCAGCCCTATACCACTGACGGAACCCGACTGCGTTATGTTGATGAAGTGGGCGTATGGGAAGCCCGCGCCTCTTACCGCATTAATAAAAATATTCGGGTAAAAGTGGAAGCGATTAACCTGTTCAGTGCACCCAAATCACAGGATTTCTTTGTGCAGGGTAACTTGGGCGAAGTTAACGACTACGGTCCGCGATTCTTTGCCGGTATTAGTTTGAAGTACTAATCGATTCACTAGAGATCTGAATCAGAATGCGGGAGAAAGTCGAAGCCCGCGAGTATTGACCTATATTACTTTTGTTCAGTCACTAAGCCACTTGTTAGTACTGAACCATTAGGAGCAGAAAGCATGTTTAAACAGTCTCTGATAGCCATCATCTTGGCAACCGCTTTGGTCGGTTGTGGTGGTGGTGATAATAACGAACTGGCTGGCAATAGCAGAGGAAGTATCAGTATCAGTGGTGGCGCATTAATCGCAGGCACCACCCTCTCGGCATCGGTAACGGATGCCGACGGCATTAAAAGCGACACCCTAGTTTACCAGTGGTCAACGGGGACAACGGGATCGTCATACACCATCACTGAAGCGGATGAAGGTTCTACCATCTCCGTGTCGGCCAGATATACCGATGAAAAAGGCATTACAGAAGGCGTAGGGGCATCGACGTCTGTGATACTGCCTACCCTGGATGTCAATGCCAATGTGGTAAAAGGGCCAATAGACGCCGCAAATTGCGAAATATTTGCTGTGACTGACACGGGTGTTGCAGCAACACCGGCTCAGGCCACGGCTATCTCCAATAGTATGGGTCGCGTCACTTTTACTAATGTGCATTTTGAAGGTACGGGCTTAATTTCGTGTTCAGGCGGTACCTATAAAGATGAGTCAACCGGCTTAATGCTGGAAGCGCCTACCTTAAGATCGGTGGTGAATGTGGTGGAAGGCACTGCAGATACGCCTGCACCTTCTTATGTTGTGTCGCCTTTAACGGAAATGGCGGTTCAGGCAGCAGGTGCCAACTTAAACACCTTTGCTGAGCGTGCTCGAGTCATCAATGTACGTTTTGGTATTCGTTTTGATACTACAACTGTGTTACCGACCGAGATTGGCGTTGTAGATCTGGGCGCTGCTGGTGCAGCAGATGCCGACCGCTATGGCTCGGTATTAGCACTGTTGTCGCAACTCGATGCCGACAACGTTGACAAAAACATGGCAACGTTAATCGCCGACATCGCGGCTGATTTGGCTGATGGTGCCTTTTCAGAGGGGTTGTTAGCTGCCCTTGAAACGGCCCAGCTTAATTTACAAAGTATGTCAGTTATCGCAAATAAAGTGGATGTCTCTTTACTTAATATTATTGGTTCTGCGATTGGCTACAACAACACCCCTGTTGCTGCAATCATTGAAGGGACCTTGAGTGGCACCATTCAACATACTGCCACCGAGCCGTTAACGGGTTCTGTTATTGTGATTGACCCGAACTTTGGCGAAGATGAAATTCTGGCACAAAATAGCGAGCTGCTCGACTATGGTACTTTCAGTATCAGTGCCCAAGGCAATTGGTCATACACTGTCGATGTGAACAACGAAACGGTTGCCAGCCTAGAACTTGGCAACTCTGTGAATGATACGGTGACCATCACCTCGATTGACGGAACGACTGCTGAAATCAAGATCCGCATTGCAGCGTTAACGCAATTAGTGAAGATTTCGGATACGGGTAATGACACTGGTGAAATTCGTTTTAGTGTTAACAATTTACGTAAAGGTAAACTCAGTGCGTCTTTTGCTAAAGATGAAACCCTGGGCAGTGATGGCAATATAAAAGATGCCTATATTACACTGTATGGTTCTTCTGGTAGTTCCAGTGAGGCGTTGATTGATTTGCGTATTCAAGGTTCGCAAACGGGCAGTGATGGTATGCCGATTGCACCTCGCTTCTTGGTTAGAAACACAGAAAGTGCCGCTTATCCGGGTGTCATCGTTACCGCTCCCTTTGTGGAAGGCGAATTCTATAACGTTGACATTACCTGGGATTTAGATGCCGCTGAGCAATTAACCCTTACGATTAACGATGAAGTGATTGGTGGTGGGTCGTTCTCCACTGCGGCGGTAGTTGATCCTGATTTTGTTAATCTGGAACAGTGGTTCGCCGATGGCGTTAAAGCGGTACAATTTAGATTGGGTGACAATGATCGAACCATCCCTTTTGGTTCTTTTTATGTAGATGATATTGAGGTCTATTCAGACGTTGCAGGTACCACCCGCGTATTCGCAGATGATTTTGAAAGCTACGCCGAGGGTGACACCCTGGATGGTGTCGGCAGTCTTTATAACTTAGCGATCTACTCTGAAGTTGTGGTATTTGATGTTGGGGATGGCACTGTTGAGCCAACGCCAGCCGTTTTCTTTGACTTAACTGCGTCTATTGCAAGCAATGCTACTGCAGCCTTGACCGGAACCGTTACTGTGGTTGACCCAGATGAAGGTGAAGCCTTTATTATGCCAGCCTCGCTCCGCAGCCGATTTGGCGACTTTGCTATTCTGGAAGACGGTTCTTGGAGCTACTTGCTTGATACGACCAACGCTACCATTGCGGCTTTAGTGAGCGGTGAACGCGAAACCGATACGATCACCATTGAATCTTTCGATGGCACCACCGCAGAACTGGTGATTACTATCAATGGTGTGGGTGGCGAAACCGCAGGCGCCAATAAGGTTGCAGTGATTATTGATACCGATCCAACGGATACTGGCGAGCTACGTTATGCGCTTGGCAGTAATGGCCCACTGGCACAAGGTCGAATTACCGCATCGGTTAAGCGTTTAGATGATGAATTAGGTGATGGTGATGCGTTTATCACGCTATTTAACTCTGCCACCAATAACAATGGTGCGATCTTAGATCTACGTATCACAGACGATAGCTTTGCGGTTCGTAGCCCAAGCAATGTTGATACGTCGGCAGCCACCGTGTTGTTAGATACCTTTATGGACATTGTTATCACGTGGGAATATCCAAATGGTAACTTAGAGGTTAATCCGCTGGTAACGGTTGAAGTAGACGGCGTCAGTTTTGTGGCTGAAGGCTTTACACCAGATAACAGTTCTACCGGTGGTGTCACGCACGTTGCATTCCGGTTCGGTGACAATAGTGGCGTACGACCAGAGACGGCTAAATTTACGGTGGATGACTTAGTCATTTACGCGGATAAGGCCGGCAATAATGTGGTATTTTCTGACGATTTTGAGTCATATAATAATGGTGATTCTCTTGGCGCAGATAACTCGGCATCACCCTATAACTCAGCAACCTCTGAGGCAAGTATTGAGACTATTGGTGAAGCGAGTGGCCCTGGCACACCGGGCAATAAAATTGCTGAAATACGGGATACCGATCCGACTGACACCGGCGAGTTAAGATATGCGCTTGCCGACAAAGGCCCGCTGGCTGAAGGTCGCTTTGTGCTTGCCATCAAACGTTTAGACGATGAAATGGGTGATGGCGATGCCTATATTACGCTGTTTAATTCCGCCACCAATAACGATGGGGCGATTTTAGATCTGCGTATCACTGACGATAGCTTTGCGGTTCGCAGCCCGGCAGGTGTCGACACCTCCGCAGCCAACGTCTTGCTGGATGAATTTATGCATGTGGTGATTACCTGGAAGTACCCAGGTGGCAATCTTGAAGTGAATCCGGTGGTCACGGTTGAGGTTGACGGTGTGCGGTTTACGGCCGATGGCTTTACGCCAGATAATAACTCCTTCGGTGGTGTCACTCACATTGCGGTAAGATTTGGTAGCAACAGCGGCACCATACCTGCAACCGGTGTGGTATCGGTAGATAATATTGCTATTTATGCCGATGCAGAGGGCAGAACCCTATTGTTCTCAGACGATTTTGAATCTTATGCCGTGGGTGACTCGCTGGATACAGACAATTCTGCGTCACCTTATAACTCAGCAACTAATGAGGCGGTTGTCGCGGTGGAATAACACCTTTACTATACTGCTGGGTGAGCGCTCAGAGATTAAACGTGTAGTGTAAATAGTAAGGCGGGAATTATCCCGCCTTCTTTTTACTGTAACTCAAACCCTTAGTGTTTACGTTACTCGTACAGCGCTTATGTTATTCGCTAGCCGAATATCCGGTGTGACTGTTTTTAATTTCATAGAAGGTGGCTTGCACAAACTCTGCTGGATTGCTTGAATTGTTAACGTTATATACGCCCACTTTAAAATAGTGGTACTGACCCGGCTGATCATACAAACTTTCAGCCATATCATACTGGGCCACAACATCGGCCTTGCCTGCACGGCTAATCGTCACGGTGAGTAAGTTGAAATTAACGCTGATGTGATAACTAAAAACCTCATTCAGGGCGATTCCCTCCACCGGGTTTGCGGCGGTATTGCTGCGTGAGCCAATCATGTCAACATAGCTTTCAATGTTTCTACCTTGGCTGTCTTTCACCCGGCTCTCATGCGCGAAATAGATAGCACCGCGTTCATTTCCTGGCAGTTTTCGATAGTATAAGCGAACCGGTTCATCATCATTAGCGTGGATCTGACCAATGATTACCCGGCCAATCTGAAAATTTTCGCCAGTGGTGGTAACCTGATTAACCGCCATCTTTACCCGCAAATCGCCGTCATAGCCGCCTGCATTCTGCCGCCCTTGTGCTGAGGCACTGCCAAACACCCAGTTATTTTTATTCACGCCTTGCGTGCTGATACTACGGTCGCCACGGCGTAACATTTCTCTTAGTTCAACCCGTACATAGCTAGTATTGGCAGAGGTTTTAAAGCCATAACTGGGTGAGCGCATCACAATGCCGCCATCAGCTGAGGCATAAAAGAATTCAGAATTGGTATAACCGTTTGCAAGGTCTGTTTCAAAAATGGAGTCAGCGGTGCCACTGTTGTCCTCATCGGTAGGGATGCTCAGGTACCAGTCGATTAACTCGATACCCAATTCATTAGGAAAACGTTCGTTGAAGTTGCCGCCGGCATCTTGGCAATAATGCGCCTGAACTTCAACAATGGCATTATTTTGGTTTTCGTTATTACCAAGCCCGATTAGCTTGATATAGCGGGCTGATGTCGGCTCGATTTTTACTAGTTCAAAACCACTATGTCTGCCGCTGGAATCTGCTTGCGTTAATACGGTGGTCCAACTCGTGTTATCGCTCGAAGTTTCCACAGAAAATCTTGCGATACGTTTATTCCCTTCAAACCATTTAATGGTCAGTGCACCCAGTGTTTTAACGCTTCCCAAATCTAATATTAGCGCGGCATTTCTAACATCGTTTGACCATCTGGATTGGGATGATGTGTTGCCATCAATGGCACTGGATGCTGGATATGCCGAGTTCTCCATGGCGTCAGTGGCAGAGCGTATTGGGTACACCTGATTGATGCATTGCTCAGGTGTGACTATCACAGGGGGTGGGGATGTAATATTGGTGGTATTAGTGTCACTACTTCCACCGCAGGCTGTGACAGCTAGAGCTAAATTTATGGCAATAACGAGTTTGCCGAATTGATGGACTCTTTTTGACCGATAAGACATGCCCTTATCTCCTACTAGAACGATAAATAGAACTTGGTATAAATCTGGCGTTGTGGTGATGTTTGGTATTGCTGGTTATGCCATAAATAATTACCGGTTTATCTTTAATGGTCAACCAATTAATTTGAGCGATGGATGCTGGTGTCACATTTAAACCAATATTTCATCGGTAGCTTGGATATGTTCTTCAGTCGCATAGTCTCTTTAAGGTACTTTAAAAAGTAATTTTACTCATTATGAAACAATATAAATATATGATTTTTATATTTTTTTTATGTTGTTTTTAGTTTTTCGCTTATTGGGCAGGAGAGTTTTTTACCAAATAGGTTAACCTTTTGGTTGACCAATATTCTAATAAGGTGTAAACATAAAGCATAATAATAAAATTGCCAGTAGTTGTTCTTTTAAGAATGTTGGCATAAAGGTTCGCGATTAACTTAAGGTCGCAGTTGCGACCCCAAAATATAATTATAATTTTAGACGGGGAACAAAAATGAGACACATGCTATCAAAAATTACCTTAGCGATACTGTCGACAACGGCACTCGGTATCGCGTCTACCGCCAACGCCCAAGAGTCAGAGGTAGAACAAAGCGATATCGAAGTGATACAGGTGACGGGGATCAGAAGCTCCTTAACAAGTGCTTTGGCAGAAAAGCGTAATGCCGGCAGCTTAGTTGAAGTTATTCAAGCAGAAGATATTGGTAAACTACCCGATCAAAATTTAGCGGAAGTGCTGGAAAATATTACTGGTATTCAGATTACCCGCTCAGCGGGTGTCGGTACGGGAGTACAAATTCGCGGTACTGATGCAAACCGCACTGAAATTAATGGTGTATCTACGGTGGGATCGGGTGCAGGGCGCAGTGGTATTGATTTTGAAGATGTTTCTGCATCGATTATTGCAGGTGTCGAAGTCATAAAAGCGCCACAAGCAAAAACGATTGAAGGCTCTGTTGGTGGCACTATTAACTTAAGAACCATTCGCCCACTTGAGTTAAGTGAAACGCTAGCCGCATTTAGAGTGCAAGGTGAAGAAAGCAGTTTATCTACCGATGGCGTTAAACCGCGCTTATCAGGAACCTTTGGTGATAATTGGGAAAATGACAATGGTGAGTTTGGTTTTGTCATTAGTGGCAGTTATGCAGAGCAGGATGTAACCGCATTTCGCCCCCGAGCTGACCGTGATAATCTTGTTCGCTCTGACAGTGGTTTAGCCAGCGCACAAAGTTTCCATTATCTACCCATTCAGTTTCTGATCCAGGATTACGATAACTTTGAATATGAGACAAAAAATTTCGCTGGTTCTTTTGAGTGGGCGCCAAACAGCAACAACAAATTTTGGTTTGATGCGATTATAAATGATCAGGACCGTCGGGAAGAAAGTTCCAGGGTTCAGGCGTCAGGGGTAAGTGATCTTATTGGTGTTTCGGTTCCAACTGAATTTGAAACAATTAATTTTGGCTCTTTAGATGGTGTCGAGCTTGGCAGCATTCAAGCCGCACTTAAAGGTATTATTCCGGTTCAGTCTGACGGTTCGGACGGTAATTTACGCTTATCCAGTGACACCAGTTCTCGGGCCACCAAGAGCAAAATATTCCGGCTAGGTGGGGAACACCAGGGGGATAATTTTAAAATAAGCGCCGAGATATCCTCATCTTCATCTGACTCTGCGACCCCCCGAATTGATACTACGCTCAATTTTGTCAATCCCAATGCGGCAATTGGGTCAGCTAACGATAATGGTGTCCCGTTTGAGTATGACTTAAGTGGTGGTGCCTTGGCCTTCGGCATTGCATTTGGTGCAGAAAATGCGCCTGCTCCTGCTGATTTGCTCGACCCAGCCAACTACAGGTTGCAAGCGGTAGCACTAGCAAATAATACCAATGAAAATACCGAAGATGCCATGCGTGTTGATTTTAGCTACGACTTGAATATGTCGATTTTTACTACGCTTGACGCAGGTTATCGTTATAACAAGACATCCAGTGTGTCCAACGTTGTGGGCTCAAATCTTAGTTTGTCCAGAATGGTGGATTCTCCCAGTGGCGATTTGTTTGCTGATATTCTGACAACTGGCCCTAATAACTTTAATGCCGCAGATGGCAGAGCGCTTTATATTAAAGATTTTCTGCTGGTGAACCCGGCGTTGGTAGGCTCTGATCCTGATCGGGTATTTACTACGTTAGCTAACGCCATTACTGCCCATGGGGGGACAAGACCACTGAATGCCCCAACGTCATCAGTTGCAGGTTTTTATGATATCAGTGAATCCACTAATGCACTGTATGCTCAGGCAAATTTTGAAACTGGTATGCTTCGCGGTAATCTTGGTGTACGTTATTTAAAAACGGATCTTGATTCAACCGGCAACCGCAGTGTTAACGGAGATGTCGTCGCAGAAACTAGCTCAAGTGATTACAGTTTTGTGCTGCCGCGGATTAATCTGGCCGCCGATGTAACCGACGATCTGGTGCTGCGCGCTGCTTTTGGGAAGGATATTCGCCGTCCGAATTTTAGTGACCTTTCAACTTCTTATACATTTAGTACTAGCCCTAATCCACCGGTAGCTGGTGGTAATCCTAACTTAAAACCTGAAGTGGTTACATCCTTTGATATTTCTGCAGATTGGTATTTTGCTCAGGCCGCAGTTGTCAGTATCGGCTATTTCCACAAGATACGTAAAGATGTGCATGTGGGGCAACAAGATGATCCTTATTCAGAGCCTGTCACAGGTTATCGTGACATTATTGGTCCAGAGTGTGAGCAAGGCGGTATCTGGAACCCCATTGCGCTGATCAACGTGTTTGGTCCGGTGAGTTCTAACGTAGGTGTTTGTGTACCATTCTCCACTATTATTAATGACACTAAAGAGACTACGCAAAAAGGCATCGAAATGGCATTCCAGTATGATCTTTCTGCTTTCGAAGATCAGCTTGGCTGGGCATCTGGTTTTGGTGTGGTGGCAAACTATACTATTCAGGAATTCTCTGGTGGTGAAGCGGTCAATACCTCGGCCAGTCGTCCTAGTCAGGTTTTTGCTGCGTCAACAGGTGGTACAGGTTCACTGAACGTTACTGCCGTGCAAGGCTTACTCAACTTATCTGAAAATGCCTACAACTTGACCTTGTATTACGAAAAATATGGCTTGTCTGCCCGGATGCGTTACACCTGGCGAGAAGCGTTTCGTTCAAACGATTTTGGCAGTACATCAAGTTATCCTTGGGGGTTTCCGGTCATTCAGGAAGACCGAGGACAACTTAATGCCAGTATCAGTTATGATGTAAACGATCAACTCAATATTGGCATTGAAGCCGTCAACCTGACGGAATCTGAGGTTCGTCAATCTTGCGTTAATGAAGGCGCGCTACTTTGCTTTCAGGGCTTAACAGACCGTCGAATTACCTTGGGTGCCAGTTACAGATTTTAATTCTACTATCTAGGGCTGGTTGTCTAAGATAACCGGCTCAAGCAAAATCACAGCAAAAGCACTTGTTAAAGCAAACCTAAAGGTTTGCTTTTTTGCGTGTGGCAAAAAAAATATAAGCTCTGTGTCAGAGCCTATTATGAAAGATAAAAAACAGTGCCAGATGTGAAATGGGTTACGCTAACCGTTACTACTTATTTAAGTGAGAGATAGAATACAAACCGCGGCTTTCATCCGTTTTACGTTTGATCTCTTCCAAGGCTTTAGCTTCACTCGCCTCAAATAAAGCATTAATCAAACGGTCGAAGTGATTGTGCATCGCCGTTCTTGCCGCTGAAGCGTCACGTTTGACTATGGCGTCATAAATAGCAGTATGTTCTTTGATACGCTGCGCTATACCTTTCGAGCATACATCCTGATAAGCGGCAACGACTTGCGGCTCATTCCGTCTGACTTTCCAAAGGTTGTAAATGGACAGGACAATGGCATTGTTACGTGTTGCACTAGAAATGATCTCGTGGAATTGTTGATCGGCTTCATCAGCCTTATCCAAATCTTCTGAAGATGACATATCATCCAGAGCCTGCTTGAGCGCTGCAAGCTCGGTGTCGCGGATTTTAACTGCGGCTAACGCTGCTGCTTCTCCCTCTACTAATGCCCGAGCCTGGGTGAGCTCAAATGCGCTGATAGATTCAAGTGAAGGTGCTGAGCCAGCAGAATCAGTGACATATACGCCTGAACCTGTTTTTACCTCTACTCTGTCTCTCACTTCTAGCGCGATAATCGCTTCGCGTATCGTTGGACGGCTAACATGATAAATTTCAACCAGCTCTCTTTCAGCGGGCAGGCGGCTTCCTGCAGGGTAAACGCCTTTGTCAATCAACGCTTCTAACTTTTCAACAACTGTCCAGAAACGTCTACGTTTCTTCATGATGGGTATCCCTTTAAGTCTTGCCATTGGCCGAACAGGTACTGACGCCGATTATACCCCGAACCTATCAAAAATTCTCAAAATGCCGGCATCTTATTCAGCTAGGGTCACTCTCCAGATTAGAAATTTCTAATTGGTTTTGCTAAACGCAATGGTCTTGTTTAAATCGGTTTTAGCTTTTTGGAGCGCTGCCAAGAAAACAGTTGGGTACTGCTTTGTGACTCTAACAGTTGCAGCGCAATTCTTATGTCGGCAGTGTAATACAGTGATGCGAAGCCAAGCCGATTGCGGCCAAGGTTATGAAATACCATACCAAAAGCAATATCACCGGCACTAAAGTCTTGATGATGTTCAGCAAAATAGGTCGCGGGTTTACTAAGATCTTCATCGATAAGCAGCGATCTTACTCTGCGGGGGCCGCCGTGATAAGCCTGGATCAGCAGCAGCCGATAAACCTGTTCCCGTTTTTCTTCTGGTAAGTGGCCGAAACGGGCCATGAATACGGGATGCAACATGCGATGGTTACGTTCAAATAACCAGAGCGCGCAATCGACCTGAGCGATGCGGTGTAACTGCTTATTTTTGGGAACGCCGCAATCTTTTAATACTTGTGGAGTCAGTTGTAATATACCTCTAGCATTGGCTTTTGAATGGGCCTCGCGCACGCCACCACTTTCAATAATCAACATACCGGCCAGATCGGCTAGAAGATCTTCTGGCAGGCTAATACGCTTTTGCTGCGCGCGACGGGCATATACCAAGCGCAGGGTGTCATGCAGTGAAGCTTGGTTTTTAGGTGTGCCTACTTTTATACCATCCCAGTTGCCAGACAGCCTACCTTCCGGATGCTTGCCCAGATAACGCGCAATGGCAAGCGATAAATCGACATAAGGTTGGTGGCAACGAATCGCGAAAGGATAGCCAAGTGTCTGGTTATTACCTTCCACCCAGGCATGCACCCGCCCTTGTTGTGCCATACCCTGACGAGTTTGATTCAGGATTAACTGGGTTTGCGGTGAATCTGAGGCATCTTCGATAAATTCTAAAAAGTTGCCGCGCATATCAAATAGCAAATGGCGATTGCGCTCGGTACAGTGTCCTGAACGCGTCAGGATCCAACGTCTAACATTCATTACGTTGTCATACACACCTTGGCTCTCGGCATAAGGCTTGCTGCGCACAACGTCAGTCCAGTTCTGGTAAGGTTGCACGAGTTGTTGCCCCAGAGCGCTTGCAGACAATAGGCATCCAAATAGTATAGCGGCGGTAACGGGCCAATAGCTGCTAGGTCGCATGGAACCCATATTTTCTCCGGTGTTGCAAAAGCTGGCGCAACGGTTGTTAGCTGAGGCTCAATAGCCAGAATGATGTATACCAGCAACAGTGGGCACTTTGCTAAGTACTGTTGCTGACACTGAGTATAATCTACGGCGCCTTTATTTAAACACTAATTAGAGGTTGTGATCTGTAAGCTCACCGAACTGTATTTAGACCATTTGCCTGTCATCCTAGAGGCAAATGGCAGCCCAGATCGTTCAACTTGATTCAATAAATACTGCTGGTAGCTTTCATCATCGCCATAACGGATCACTGAGGCAGCAATGGTGCTGCTTATATTATCATCAAATTTATTCTCTATGCCGTAATCTGCAGGTACTATTTCGTCAGGATAAAAGCCCTGCAATGGGCTAATAAAGCTTTGGAAAAAACGTGTGCCATCATTAAGCCGAAAGTGTTCAACTCGGGGCGCGAGAGTTAGCGAATGGCCAATCGTTTTGATATTGCTCGAGTTTATCATTAACGCCTTATCTTATGTTGTCAGCAAATATAATGCCGTTTTGTGCTGGTGCTGCTTTAAGAGCAGCATTGTCATGGTCTGAAGTTTTACCTTGCGCGTAAAAAAGCCAATGACGCTTAACTCAAGGGTATGAAATGTATTGTGCAGATTGCGAGTCGGTTGATGACTATTTTTTTGACGATGCCACTTTTTTTGGATATTCGTGCCCACCACGGAAACCTTCGCCAAACTTGCCAGATACGTTGGCAGTCAAAATTACACGGCAAAACAGATAAGTACACACTGCATCGCCGTTGAAATTAAAGCCAGTTCTATTTCTGCTTTCTTAACGGGTGTTAATGGTGCATTAGAGCAAGCCGAATTAGCCGGCACTAAGTTAACGACGATGGCTGAAGATGCTTTACCGGATATTTCTGCTATGTCGCGCATGACCATCTTTAATGTGCTGATCAATCGCTTTAAGGCAAAGTGGCTAATCAATAGTATTGAACATGAGAATTATGAAACATGGTTTCAGCCTATCGTTTATGCGCAGTCGGCATTAGAAGATCCCAGAATCTACTCTTATGAAGGGCTGTTTAGGATGCGCGACGAGACCAACAGTATCGTGCCGCCGCAATTAGCCTTTTTGCTTGCCGAACAAGCCGATTTATTGTTTTCATTGGACCTAGTAGCAAGGCGTGCTGCGGTTGAATACTTTGCTGCAGCTAAATTAAAAGGTAAGTTATTTATTAATTTTAATCCCTCAAGCATCTATGACCCTTCATATTGTTTGCGCTCTACCGCCGCTGCCATTTATGAGCTTGGGTTGACGCCTGCCGATATTGTGTTTGAAGTCACTGAAACACACCAAAGTAGCGATTTAAATCACTTAAAAGGCATTCTGGCGTTTTATCGCAATGCCGGCTTTCAAGTTGCAATGGATGATATTGGATCGGGTTGGTCTGGCTTGAATCTTCTGCAAAAAATACGTCCAGATTACGTGAAAATAGATATGGAACTGGTGCGTGATGTGCATCAAGATGTATTTAAGTAAAATATCGTTTCCAGCCTAGTGAATATCGCCAAAACCAGCGGAATCACAACTGTGGCTGAGGGTATTGAAACGGAAGACGAGGCCAGATGGCTTATTGATAATAAAATTGATTTATTGCAGGGGTATTTATTTGGCCGGCCTAAATTTTATAATCAGAAAGTTAGCCAAGAAAAACGTGAAAATATAAAAAGCTCAGTGTCGCCACTTAAGAATGCGGCAAAAAGATTTTAGTGGCTAGGGCTTGTTGATACATATAAACTCAACAGCCTTGCTGTTGATTTAGAAGGGAAATTATCGTGATCAGTGTCACAGACCTATGCTTTCATCGACAGGATGGCGAGCAAGTTCACCAAGTATTCGACGGCCTCAGTTTTGAGATCAAATCGCAAGAGCAAGTTGCGCTACTTGGAGACAGTGGCTCGGGTAAAACTACCTTACTTAATTTATTATCTGGCTTACTGTCACCTCACAGCGGTCAAATTGTCATTAATGGCGAACAGATTTCCTCATACAACGCTTTGCAGCTTGCCTACTACCGCCGCAAAATAGGTTTGATTTTTCAGCGTTATCAACTGCTCGATTGTCTTAGTGTAAAACAAAATATCTTGTTTCAGTATAAGTTAAATTTTCCAAGGCAACGACCTAAAGACTTTGAGTGCTTAACCGAGCAGCTGGGTTTAACGGATAAACTGCACAAGTTGCCTAATCAGCTGTCTGGTGGCGAGCAACAACGGGTAGGCATTGCCCGTGCTTTACTGAATCAACCTCAGCTTGTGTTAGCTGATGAGCCCACTGGCAACCTTGACCAGGCGCGCTCGCAGCAAGTGGTAGAACTGCTGACCAGCCTGTGTAAGACTCGGCGAATCAACTTGGTTATGGTGACACATTCTCAGCAATTAACGCGGTATTTCGATAGTGTGAAAGTGCTTGCTAATGGCCAGCTTAATGAACGAAATTAAGCTTATTTTACGAACCCATATGGCGTATTTTAAGCACCATCCGTGGTTGTTGTTACTGTTTATTGTGGGGTTAAGTTTAGGCAGCGCCTTACTAACAGCCATCGCTGGATTAAACCAAGAAGCGAAAAACCGGCACCAAATTTCCGCTGCGCTTATCGATAATACCGTTAGCCATATGGTGAAACCGCCAATAGGTCAAGCGTTTTTGGACGGTGCTTTATGGCTTAAATTAAGAGCCAATGGTTATACCAATGCGCAGCCGGTGTTGCGAGGGCAGTTGCAGCTGTCATCTGGTCACACCCTTTATCTGCAAGGTGTCGACAGCCTCATGTGGTTAACTCAGTCAGCAGCGCTAAGTACGCAGCAACATGCCGAGACCACAGAGGCCAGCTTTCGCTTCGATAACATCATCATTGATAGCAATAATGCTGCAAAGTTGATGCTGGATAGCGAAAGTCGGCAACTTACCCTACAAGACTCGGTTATCAAACCAAGCTTCACCTTAGCGGCTGACATTGGTGTGTGGTCAGTTACCGATCTTGCCTATGCAGACATGCTGCTAAACGCGAACGGTCAACTGAGCTTTATTGAGCTGATTGACTTAGCGCTCGAGCAGGCCCCATTAGTTGAGGCGATACTTGGAAATGATGCTCGTTTAGTGGCAGCACAAGAGCAAGACTTTGATGCTTTATCCGAGGCATTCTTTTTTAATTTGGGTGCGCTGGCGTTACTCGGCTACATTGTGGCGGCCTTTTTAAGTTTTAATGCCATCAAGCTATCAATCGCAGGGCGCAGAAACTTACTAATACAATTTCATGTTTTAGGTTTTTCGCAGCAGGCAATTTTTATTGCCATCGCTATTGAGTTTATCGTTATGGGTTTTTTAACGGCACTATTGGGTAGTTTGGCAGGCTATATTATTGCCAACACGTTATTAATGGACATTAACAGTACGCTGATGGGCTTATATCAATTAGAAAAAGCGCTCACCCTTAGCTGGCAGTGGCAAACTTTGTTATTGGGCTTTTTGTTAAACATCGTGACCCTCGGCCTCATGTTACTCACGCAAAAAAAGGTGCTGCATAGCCACCGTAAATGGCTGTTTTATATTGTACTAGGCGGTGTGCTAGCGGCCCTTAGCTATGGTTATTTTTACGCAAGCACCGAGTTTGATGCTCTGTTGATGTGTTTTTTAATCTTGGTATTTTTTGTGCTGATTACCCCAAGTTGTTTGCAAGGCTTGCTTAGCGTTAAAAATCCGTTTAGCCAGCCACTTTGGCAGTGGCTTTATGCCGACAGTAAATTCCAGTTAGCAGAGCTGCGAATTGCCATCGTCGCCATTTTAGTAGCCCTTGGCAGTGCCATTGGCATGCAAATCATGGTTAAAAGCTTCAGCGATACGCTAAATGCGCATCTTGAAACACAACTGAATGCCGATATTTACCTGCAAGTAGACGATGACGATCCAGCGTTACGCCAGCGCTTGGCAAAGGATACCCAAGTAGCGAGAGTCGGTATTTATATGGCCGCAGCCGGTTATATCGATAAAACACCTACGCGCCTTATTAGCTATGGAGATGGCGATGAAGCGTTTTCGCACATCAGCCTTACGTCAAATCAGCCGGTCAGTGCCGAGAATTTTGCCGAACAAGGCTGTATTGCCAATGAGCAGGCGGCTATAAAAGAGGGCTATAAAATTAATGACCGTGTGCGCTTTGTGCAAAACCAACATGAATTTGCGTGCCGGATCAGTGCCTTTGCCTATGATTATGGCAATACCGCATTAAGCCTGATTATCCAAGAGCAGACTTTGCGCGCGAGCCCATTTCACTGGCAAGTTTTTGGTTTGTCGTTAACTTTAGCTGAGCAAGTCAGTGTTGAGCAAATCACTGAACGACTGATCAATGTTTACCAGCTAGACAGTGCCACTATCGCCGCCAATAAGCACTTTAAAGCAGTGGCGAATAAGATGTTTAACGAAACGTTTCAAGTAACTAAGTTACTTAATGGTTTTATTTTAGCTATTGCTTTACTGAGTTTATGTATCAGCTTATTAAGCCTGAGTGCGTTGCATGTAAGTCAATTAGCGGTGCTGCATAGCTTAGGTGTTGATGCGGCCCAGCTGCAAAAGCTTAAGCTGTTACAAACCACCTTATTGGTATTTTTTACCTGTGCTTTTGCGATCCCATTAGGCTTTGCACTTGGGTTCACGCTGTTGGAATTTGTGATGCCCATCGCCTTTGGTTGGACTATCCATTTTAATTTAGATTTGCCGGCACTGCTCTATACCTGTCTGTTTATGCTATTAGCCGCAGTCCTCTGCGCGTATCTGCCGATTAAAAAGCTTACAGCTCATTTGCAGGTAAAGGGGCCTTAACTATTGATGAAGTATGTTCTCGTTTTTTTCAGCTTTTTATTACTCAGTTGCGAGCCTGCGCCGCACCTCGAAAACTTTCAGGCTTTGCAAACTGACAGTGGGCAACCCGTCGATAAACAGCGTGGTGTAATTTTCCCGCAGGATCATGGCCCGCACTTAGAGCAAGGTATTGAGTGGTGGTACGTGACGGCCAATCTTACCGCAGAAAGTGGCGAAACCTTTGGTGCACAGTGGACGTTGTTTAGAACACAAGCTCCCGTTAGCTTTGAGTCTTCTTGGTGGGATAACCAACTTTATTTTGCGCATTTCGCTCTGCAGCACGAGCAAACACATATTGCTTTTGAACGCTTTGCCCGAGCGGGGCAGGCCAGTATTGTTGCTAGCCCTTTTAATGCGCAATTAGATGATTGGTCGCTTAAAAGCACTGAACAGTCGTTTTTACCGTTGCAGATGCAAGCAAAACAACAAGACTATGCCATTGCTGTATCACTGAGTAATAGCCCGTTAACGTTACACGGGGAAAATGGCTATAGCCAAAAAACCGAGAGTGGTCATGCATCTTACTATTTTAGCTATCCATTTCTTGAGGCAGGCGGCGTTATCACCTTCAATGGTAAGCAATATAAGGTAACAGGTAACGCGTGGTACGATAGAGAATGGTCAGCAAGCTTATTAGATAAAAGCCAGTTTGGTTGGGATTGGTTTAGCCTGGTTAGCGATGAAAATGGCAAACAAGGTTTAATGCTCTTTTGTATTCGTGACGACAAAAATAACTATGATTATTGCAGCGGTAGCCGAATAGCGAAAAACGGGCAGGCCACGATGATTGCCAGAGAAGATATCAGCTTGTCGGTACTCGAGCGCATTACCCTTAACGACAGGAAATACCCCAGTAAGTGGCAGATTACCCTACCTAATTCAGCGCCGATTATGCTTGAAACTTTAACCAAAGACTCACGTAATCAATTGTCTGTGCCATATTGGGAAGGACGCGTGCGCGCTTCCGGTGGCTTTAATGGCTTAGGTTTTGCTGAGCTTACTGGGTATTAACGTTAAATATGGGGTTTTTAAGCGGCAGCTGCAACAGGTTTTGCTTGTCGAGGTATCCGCAAGTGATAGCAGCCTAGAGAGCTGCTATTTCTTAAGAGGTTCTTAGGACGATGCTTTGCATTAACTAAAATAACAATGCTTGAATAGTTAGTGGGTTATTAAAGGTATTTTAACTTGAGTTAATATGAACTATCGCTCCCTATTCACAGTAGAAATTTTAGGTTTGCGGCTTAACTTATGCAGGTTAATGATCTAAATAATCTCAATACAGTTAAACGTTATAGCCAAGACTATTTTTAAGAGGAAGAAAAATGCAATTTCGCCCCTGGATTGCCGCGGTTGCTGGTTGCCTCGTGCTGTTTATACTGTTGGCTTTTGTAAAGTTTACGCAAGTGCGGGCAGCGATTGCGTTTGGCGAGTCGTTTCCTGAGCCCAGCGAAACGGTGGCAGCAATAAAAGTTACCACCAGTCTTTGGCAAGACAGTTTGCAGGTGTTGGGTGAAGTTAAGGCAACACGCTCGCTAGAGGTACGCAATGAGCTTGAGGGGGTGATTACTGCTGTTGGTTTTCGCTCGGGTGGCTCGGTAGAAAAAGATCAGGTGTTATTGAGTTTAGATAGCGTTAATGAACAAGCGGCACTAGATGCTATTAACGCAGAAATTGCTTTAGCCACCCTGGATCTTTCTCGATTAACCCAACTGGTTAAAACGCAGGCGTCCAGCCGCGCGCAACTTGACCAAGTGAGCGCGCAACTTGCCATAAAACAAGCTAACGCCAGAGCAATACAGGCCACCATTGCAAAGAAAACCTTGATTGCGCCCTTTAGTGGCAGCACAGGTTTACATGAACTTGAGGTCGGAGGATTTTTAGCGGCGAACACATTAATCACCCGGTTAATTGGTAACTTAGACCAAGTTTGGATCGATTTTTCAGTACCACAAGCTGCTTATCAATTAAGCCTGTCGACCGCGCTTGAAATCAGTAGCGTGGCGTCTGCGAATATCAAACATCAGGCAAAGATCATTGCTATAGATCCGGTTATTTCTAGTATCTCTCGCAATTTACGAATTCGCGCCGAACTCGACAACCTTGATGCCCAGTTTAAACCCGGTGCCAGTGTGATGGTGAGTTTGCCCATTGCTGCGCCAATCAGCGTCATCCGCTTACCGAACACCGCGGTGCGTTATGATACGTTTGGTGCTTACGTGTATGTACTGGCGCAAGCTGCAGATGACAAGTTACGCGCCAATCGTCGGGCAGTAGAAGTTGGCGCGCATGATGATAAGCACATAGTGATTTTGTCGGGGCTGAGCCAGAATGAACAAGTGGCTACGGTAGGTTCTTTTAAATTACGTGATGGCATCTTAGTCAATCTTGCTACGGCTGATGATGCGGGGCCGTTGTAATGGCACAGCACACTTCTGATCCGCACAATATAAAAGAGGCCGCGTTGGATAACCGGCCCTCAATAATAGATATATTTTGTAAAAAACCGGTTCTGGCGATTGTACTTTCGCTGATCTTGGTACTGGTGGGGATCCGAGCTGCAATCGATATTCCGGTGCTACAATTTCCACAAATTACCAGCGCGTCGTTACAAATCACTACACCCTATATAGGCGCTTCCGCAGAGGTAGTGCAAGGCTTTATTAGTGAGCCAATTGAACGCGTTGCCAGTTCGGTTCCTGGGGTCGATTATGTTGAGTCGCGCAGCACCCCTGGGCTCAGTGCTGTAACGCTTTGGTTAAAGCTGAATCAAGATAGTACCAAGGCGTTGGCAGAGTTATCGGCCAAGCTGGATCAAATTCGTTTTGAATTACCAGAAGGCGCCGAAGATCCGTCGGTTGAGGTGGTAAGGGCTGACCGTCCTTTCGCGATTTTTTATTTGGTGGTGAATTACAACCAAGCAGACAGCCCGATGTCGCGTATGGAAGTCACTGACTATTTATCGCGCCGTGTTTCACCAGCTTTGGCTTCTATTCCGGGCGTACAGCGCATTGGCATTGAGGGCGGCAGGGCACCGGCGATGCGAATTTGGTTGAACCCTGCGAAGCTGGCTGCTTTTAATATTGCTGCGGACGAGGTGATGTTAGCACTACGGGCAAATAATTTAATCGCGACAGTTGGCCAAAGTGAAAACAATCAGCAACGCATTCCGCTGCTGACCGATACCTCATTATCAAATGTGACTGATTTTGAACAGCTGGTGTTAAGAAATATCGAAGGTGCGCAGGTGCGTCTAGCCGATGTTGCAGAAATCGAGATTGCTGAAGAAGAAAGCGAAACCAGTGCTCGGTTGAGCCACGATACTGTGTTGTTTATTTCTGTCTGGCCTTTACCAGGCGCCAACGAGATAGCTATTGGGGATAGTTTGTATGCCAAGCTGGAGGAAATAAACCCAACCTTGCCCAATGGCTTACGCATTACCGACGGTTACGATGGCACCTTGTATATGCGCAGTGCTTTAACCGAAATATTTATTACGCTGGCCGAAACCATTGTATTGGTGGGTATTGTTGTGGTGGCGATGATGGGATCGTTTCGCACGGCGTTAGTGCCTTTAGTGACTATCCCTATTTCGATTTTAGGCGCTATCGGTACTATGGCGCTGATGGGGTTTAGCCTGAATTTATTGACCGTGCTTGCCATCGTGTTATCCGTGGGTTTGGTGGTTGATGATGCCATCGTTGTGGTGGAAAATGTGGCTCGACATATGCGCAATGGCATGAGTCGACTCGACGCGGCCTTACTTAGTTCACGCCAGTTATTAGCGCCTATAATCAGCATGACCATTACCTTAGCTGCGGTATATGCTCCTATTGGTTTATTAAGTGGTTTAACAGGGGCTTTGTTTAAAGAGTTTGCCTTTACCTTAGCGATTGCCGTGTTAATTTCCGGCTTTGTTGCAATAACCTTATCACCGATTATGAGCGCTTATGCCTCGCCAGAGGGGGGCAAAGAAAGCCGGTTAACTCAACGCATCAATCATGTTTTTGATCGTCTGCAGCAGGCTTACAGTAAAGTATTGATTGTGACGCTTAAGTATAAAGCGCAGGTGTTATTTATTGCGGTATTTTTAGCGTTACTGAATGTACCGTTTTATCTGTTTTCATTAAAAGAGCTGGCGCCCACAGAAGATCAAAACAGCATTAATGTGGTGGTAGAGTCTGCTCCCGATGCCTCTTTAGCCTATACCATGCAGCATATGGATGCGGTAGTAGACACGATGCTGCAGTTGGATGGGGCGAAGTTTATGTGGCAAATTGTTAACCCTGCAGGAGCTTTTGGCGGCTTAGATTTAGTTGATCCGTCACAGCGTGCTGAAAAAACGCAGGATATGTTTTGGCAAGCCTTTGCTAATTTGTCGCAGGTGCCTGGCTTAAAAGCTTTTCCAGTGATGGAATCAGCCCTACCGACGTCCGGTAATTTTTCAGTAGAACTGGCCGTGCTTTCCACCGACTCTTACGTCGATATGAAACGCTACGCCGATCAGATGGTGGCGGCCGCTCAGGCTAGTGGTAAGTTCTTATTTGCCGAAACGGATTTGAAAATCGATTACCCGCAAGCGCGCTTCAAGCTTAATCGTCAGGCGATTGCGGATTTAGGCATGGATTTAGCCAGTGTTAGTGCCCAGCTTGAGGTATTGTTATCGGCTAATTTTGTCAATCGTTATAATCAAGATGGCCGCGCTTATCGCGTTATACCTATGCTAGATGAAAGCGCACGAGTGAATCCTGATGCCATATTGTCACTGTTGATCCGCACCCCCGCCGATCAGTTAATTCCTTTGCGTGCTATTGCCAGTTTAGAAACCGAAATTAGACCGCGTGTGTTAAGTAAGTTTCAGCAAAAAAATGCCTTTAGAATTTATGGCGAAGTGATCCCAGGCACCACCAAAGAGCAAGGCTTAGGTGCTTTAGAAGACGCCGCCGCGAAGATATTGCCAGCAGAATACAGTATTGATTATGCTGGCGAGTCACGACAAATTCGTTTAGAAGGCAACACCTTAGAAGGCGTACTAGTGGTCGCATTAGTCTTTGTGTTTTTTGTGCTAGCGGTGCAGTTTAATAGTTTTCGCGACCCTCTGGTGGTGTTGTTGGGCTCTGTGCCTTTAGCGATGGCTGGCGCCTTGATGTTTGCCTTTTTAGACTTCACGACAATCAATATTTATTCACAAGTTGGCTTTATCACCTTGGTGGGGCTGATTGCGAAAAACGGCATTTTAATTGTTGAGTTTGCTAATAAAATGCAACAGCAAGGTAAAGCAAAATTCGATGCTATACAGCTTGCAGCACAAGCGCGTTTACGCCCAGTGTTAATGACAACCGCTGCAACTGTGCTGGGGCATTTTCCTTTGGTGTTAGTGGTGGGCGCCGGCGCTGAAGCACGCAATAGTATCGGCATTATTTTAGTTGCAGGCATGTTGGTAGGCACGCTGTTTACTTTATTGGTGTTGCCTAGTGTTTATATGGTGCTGGCGTCAAACCATCAGCCAACTAAAAAGTAGCGAAAGCTCGTACTCAACTTTCTGCACATGTGTGACTGACATCTCACTAAAATTAATGAATTGAAAGCATGGTTTTCTTCTCAGCGTCAACTGAGAAAATGGTGATTTTAAGAAGTCTAATCGGTTAAATGGCTGCATTCTCATATGCTTAGGTTGAGTAATGCAGCTTCTCTCCACATTCAACATATCTGCTTAGCTAAAGTCACTACTGTTATATTTCTTTTGAGTATATCTAATGGTTTTAAATTATTTTTTGTTATATAAGAAAACCGTTATGGTGTCTTCCTTTTATAGTCTGGGTAGGTAGTAACCATGAAAAAACGTGTAGTAGTGAGTGTAGTAGCGGCCAGTATTTTTATGAGTTCTCCCGCTTTCGCAACCAATGGTTATTTTACACACGGTTATGGCATGACGCACAAAGGTATGGCGGGTGCTGGGGTGGCGGTCTCAGAAGAGCTGATGTCTGCGGCGAATAACCCAGCTAACTTGCTGGTAAAAGGCAGTGAATTGTCAGTTGGCTTAGAGCTGTTTGCGCCCGATCGCAATTATGCGGTGGCGGAGGTTAACGAATTTTTTCCTGGTGCATTTTACTTACAAGGTCCGGGTAAGCGTAGTGCAAAAAAGCTATTTGCTATTCCCGAGTTTGCTTTTGGCCAGCAGCTAAACGATCAAGTTAATGTGGGGATATTAATTTATGCGAATGGCGGCATGAATACGGAATACCAAGCCGACGCTATGCCCGAAGGCACTTTTTATGCGGGCACGACGGGGGTAGATTTAAAGCAATTATTTGTTAGCCCCACCCTAAGTTATCAGTGGACCGAGCAATTACGCTTAGGTGTGGCGCCGGTGCTGGTTGTACAGCAGTTTTCAGCACAAGGACTGGCGAGCTTTGCACCGTTTTCTCAAGCACCTACTTCGTTGTCAGATAATGGCTCCGATTTCAGTAGCGGTATTGGCTTGCAATTAGGTTTAACCTATTTAGTGTCGGATGCCTTCACTGTTGGAGCCAGTTATCGTTCTGCGGTAAGCATGGGGGAATTCGATCAATACGCGGGTTTGTTTGCTGAACAAGGCGATTTTGATTTACCCAGTGCCTTACAAGTCGGTTTGGCGTGGCAAATTAATCGGTCGCATCAAGTATTGTTAGATCTGCAGCATATCAATTACGGCGAAGTGAGCAGTGTAGCAAACCCAATCGGTAATATTATGTCAGCTCCTTTGGGTGCGTCGAATGGTGCAGGCTTTGGTTGGCAAGATATGACGGTATATAAACTGGGTTATCAATGGCAGCGAACCGAGCAGCAAAAGATCCGGTTTGGTGTTTCTTACGGTGAGCAACCTATTTCGTCATCGCAGGTGTTATTCAACATTTTAGCGCCCGGGGTACAGGAATGGCATTTCACTACAGGTTTAAGCCAGTCGTTAGCTGCGAATGTACAGATGAACCTAACAGCGTTTTATTCACCTACTAAAACAGTTACTGGGGCAAATTTTTTAGCGCCAAATCAACAGTTAAGCATTGCTATGCAACAGCATGGCGTAGGGGCATCAGTAGCGTGGGCGTTTTAAGTTTAATTAAATACTGATTACGCTGGCGCTAGCCGTAAGTGTTAGCTGCAGGTTTTTGTAGTTAACGCCTAAGCGTTTTAGTTTGGTACTTGCGCGCGTTTAATACTGAATGGAAACACAGAAAAACACACCTAAATAAACCCGCAACCTAACTCGAGCTATTTTTAGGTGTGTTTTTGTTTTTCTAAGCGAGTGGTACCGCTTTAGGGTTTGGCCCGTACTGGTTATCTTCAACACTATCAAAAATAAAGAAAACTAATAATACTATTCCGCCAATTAAAGGAACTAAGCCAATAAGTAACCACCAGCCGGTGCGGCCGGTGTCATGTAGGCGACGAGCACCAATAGCGAGAGACGGAATAAGTAGGGTTAGGCTGAATAGTAAAGAAATAATAAAGGTGCCTAATATACCGTCAACAATTACTGCGCCGATATAGAATAAAACATAAAACAAAAAAACATCCAGTATTCTTGACGACGAGCCCTGCCAGTGAAATCTGCGTATTTTTTTATAGCATCCAAAAAGTAATTCATAATTTAACTTCTTTCATTAATGATATTCTTATCAAATATCTGGTTATGGGTAAAACCCGCTAGTACACATTAAGTGTTCTTAAAGGAATGTTGTTCGTAGAACAAGCATGCGCTAGGCGTTAAGTTAGAAAAACCAACTTTTCGGTTCGGCAATGGGTAGCCCTTTATCTAAAGCCTGCATACCTTTTACAGAACGAACAATTAGCCATATCGCCCAAAATAGCAGTATAAACCAACCAATTAATACCAAAGCTAAAATACCGCCAAGTATGATATACAAGGCGCCAATCCAAAATGTTCTAATTTGAAAATGATAATGTGTTTGTAACCAAGCTGGCGCATCGCTTTTATTCACGTAAGCAATCACAACACCAACAATGCCGGCGATGCCAAATAATAAACCGACTAAATAAAGAATATAAACAAGCTTTGCATTTCCTTTCTCGGTGGTGTTTTCCCTAACTATCTCATTCATATCGTTATCCTCATAAAAAGTAGTGATTATTAATATATGAATTATTTAATTCAGGCAACAAATAAATTGGCAAATGTATAAAATTTACTGATTTTATTGAGCAGGCTTCAATTAAATAGCTTTAACACTATAAAGCCTATTATTGTCATTTAGAATGAATTAAGTTAATTATTTTTAATCTGGTTGTGTCATGTGGTGTTTTATTATGCTGTGATAGTTCGTTGCAAGGCTAAGTTGATCTACCTTTGAAGTTACGATTTTATGAAATTAAGCGCTAATTTGTTCAACTAAGGTTTGATAGGCCAAATCATGATGTGATGTATAAAATTGCTTTTAAATGGTGTTATCGTAATGGTGTGATTCCAACTTAATTGAATAAAAAAACAGGCGCTTAAAGCGCCTGTTTTATTTCGGTTAACAACAGTCAGGTTTAGCCATCAATTTTTAAATGACCACTACTAATCAAGCTATCAATAATGGCTTGTGTATCATTACCAAAGCTACTCAGGTCAACGTTTTCAAGCGTGATTTTTTGCGTTACGTTGCCACTACCCGTATGTTTAATATCTATCGTGGTGTTGCCATCGACAGTACTGAAACTGAGGTAATTGGTAATGTTGTCGCTATTCTCACCTTGTAGCAAGTCACGTAAATCGATGACATCTCCTTGTGCCATGCTAAAGTCTTTAATCACGTCAAAAGCCGCTGCACTGCTGCTTCCTTGATCGCCAAGTTGCCAAGCGAACACGTCTGCACCTTCACCACCGATAAGCGTATCATTGCCAACACCACCAAACAGCACATCGTTGCCGCTGCCTGCATTAATGGTGTCATTGCCTTGTCCGCCATAGATAACATCATTGCCTGCACCCGCGTTGATCACGTCATTGCCACCGTAAGCATTGATCAGATCACCCTGATCCGTACCGATAATGGTTTGCGAAGAATCATTGCCGCTGGTAACCGTATTGGTCGTTTGCGACAGGTCGATAATAAGCGTATCGGATACTGCAGTAGTAGAAGTGCCATCAGTTGTGGTCGCCGTAACGGTTAAGTTAAGCTGGCCAACAAAATCAACTGGGGTTAGTAAGCTTAACCCTTCCAATTGTTCTTGGGTTAGGGTCCAGCTGCCATCGGCATTTTTTATGCCTGCGGTGAGCAGGGCGTTGCTCGGTATGCCTGTAATGGTGATAAACATGCTTTCACTGGCATCAGTAAGTGCAGCATTAATGGTTAAATCAACCATATCGCCATAGGTAACACCATTGACCGTGATCGTACTCGACGATAAGTTGAGTTGTGAGTCTTTACCGCTATCTCTACCGTTGAGAATAACCCAGTCAAATTTATAATCACCATCTTGCGTTGCGGTAAAGTTAAAGGTGCCATTACCATTAACGCCTGCGCCCAAGAACTCTGAGGACGTAATGATTTGTGTGGTTTTGCTGCCATCCGGTGCGGTAATAATCACTAACACAAAGTCGCTGAAGCCTTGTTGGATTTCACTTGTATTGTTTTCACCATTAATGAAATTCCAATTAAAGCCAACCGACATGCCGCTATTTAAGCTAACCGTGCTAGACGTATAGTTTCCGTCGATGGCATTGGTGTTGCCTGATACATTCAGTGCACCCGAGGGTGGGTTGAAGCCATCTAGGAAGCCACTGCTTAAACCAAGAGCTTGTTCAATAGAGGCTTGGCTTAAACCAGATCCTATCAAGCTACCGTTCGCGCCAGTAGTAATAGAGGTTGCGCCGACTTTAGTTGAAACAGCATCACCGACTTGCAGAATTGCTGCGTCTGCCACTCCTGCCAAAGTAATGTTTAATGCGGCAGTCGATGAACCACCTTGTCCATCTGTTAGGGTATAGGTTACAGAAGGCAGTGAACCACTCCAATTTGCTACAGGAGTAAAAGTAAAGTTACCTTCAGCGTCTAAGGTTAATTTACCTTGGTTTTCAATAATCACTTCTGCGCCGGCTAGATAAGTTTGCCCATTTATCACAAAGCTTTGTAAGGTTAGGGCATTCCCATCTACATCGACGTCATTGGTGAGCACATTACCTGTAATAACTTCATCTTCGTTACCGTTAACTACATTATTCTTAGCGACTGGCGCATTATTGATACTGGCTGAGTCGCCACTACCTTCATTACCCACGAGATCAGTGTAACTGCCATTTGCCACAGTAAATGAAATAGGTGCAGTGCCACTTGCCACGAAGGTGGCTGTCCATACATTCGGATTAGTTGGATCTTGTTTTAATCCGGACAGCACGCCACCGGTAACGGCAATATCAGTCAGATCAAAGCCTGAAATTTCCTCATTAAAGGTAAACGTGATCGTTGCAGATTGGCCACTTTCAAGCGTTGCTTGATCAGATGTGATATCAACACTTGGCGGTGTGAGATCTAAAGCAACTATCGCGTTATCAATTAACGGATTACCGTTGTTGTCCACAGCCGTCGCGTCAATGGTTAGTGGACCATCGGCTAGGGTGCTGACATCGACACCTTCTAAGGCATAACTGCCATCGGCTAATACCGTAGCTTGGGCAATGACCGTCTTACCGTTTTGATCGGTGATGGTGATGTTAATTACCGTGCCCGGCGCCACGTCGGTGGTTGTGCCCGATACATCGAGGGTGCCATCGGTATTATCAACCGTCGCAGCGATAACTAGGGTGCCTTCCACCGCATCCAATGTAGCATTGGTGTCTGCCGCGAGTGGGTTACCGTTGTTATCGACTGCCGTCGCGTCAATGGTCAGTGGGCCATCGGCTAAGGTGCTGACATCGACACCTTCTAAAGCGAAGCTGCCATCAGCTAATACCGTGGCTTGAGCAATCACCGTTTTACCGTTTTGATCGGTGATGGTGATGTTAATCACGGTACCCGGAGCAACATCGGTGGTGGTACCCGATAAATCGAGGGTGCCATCGGTGTTATCGACGGTCGCAGCGATATCTAATGAACCGGCAATCGCATCGAGTGTGGCTGAAGTATCGGCGGCCAATGGATTGTCGTTGTTATCGACCGCCGTCGCATCAATGGTTAATGGGCCATCGGCTAAGGTGCTGACATCGACATCGGCTAACTGGTAACTGCCATCAGCCAGCACGGTGGCTTGGGCGATGACTGTTTTACCGTTTTGATCGGTGATAGTGATATTAATCACCGTGCCTGGAGCAACATCGGTGGTGGTGCCCGATACATCGAGGGTGCCATCGGTATTATCAACCGTCGCAGCGATATCTAATGAGCCAGCAATGGCATCGAGTGTAGCTGAAGTATCGGCGGCCAATGGATTGCCGTTGTTATCAACCGCCGTCGCATCAATGGTTAATGGGCCATCGGCTAAGGTGCTGACATCGACACCGTCTAAGGCATAGCTGCCATCGGCTAATACGGTAGCTTGAGTAATCACCGTTTTACCGTTTTGATCGGTGATGGTGATGTTAATTACCGTGCCCGGCGCCACGTCGGTGGTGGTGCCCGATACATCGAGGGTGCCATCGGTGTTATCGACGGTCGCAGCGATATCCAATGAGCCGGCAACCGCATCAAGTGTGGCTGAAGTATCAGCAGCCAATGGATTGCCGTTGTTATCAACTGCCGTCGCATCAATGGTTAATGGGCCATCGGCTAAGGTGCTGACATCGACATCGGCTAACTGGTAACTGCCATCAGCCAGCACGGTGGCTTGGGCGATGACTGTTTTACCATTTTGATCGGTGATAGTGATATTAATCACCGTGCCTGGAGCAACATCGGTGGTGGTGCCGCTGAGGTCAAGCGTACCGTCGGTGTTATCCACGGTCGCGGCGATATCCAATGAACCGGCAACCGCATCGAGTGTAGCTGAAGTATCTGCCGCGAGTGGGTTACCGTTGTTATCGACTGCCGTCGCATCAATGGTTAATGGGCCATCGGCTAA
>NZ_JAPJEA010000006.1:0-129060 GCF_030737935.1 Alishewanella sp. SMS8 | reverse complement strand
TCTTCTCAGCGCGAGAAAGTTTGAGGATAGCTTCAGCGGTATGATTCATAAAGATAAGGCTGGATTACTTTGATTGCATTAATTAGAACAGAAAATCAGATGGAATGGTATAAGTTCACTCTAATCATGCGTGCAGTATCAATGACAAAACGCTTCCAAGCATGGCCACAGTATTAACAATGGCTTTCTTATAAAATTTAAGAGATAAAACCGTGCTTTTATATGGTTAAAAAGCATTTCATTAGCAACTCAGTGGTTGTTGCTGCACGAGGTATGGCTTGAGTTGTGGCTAGTTGTTGGAAAAAGCATCAGTTAAGTCACATTAGCGTGTTTTTGCAGTCGTAAATATTATTTGCTGCATGGTTAATTCACTATTCTAAACAATAAAAAACCCACTAAAAGTGGGCTTTTGATAAGAAAGGATTAATTACATTTTTGGCATGACAACAGTGTCTAACACGTGGATCACGCCATTGCTTGTTTTAATGTCTGTAGCAATCACTTGCGCGCCGTTGACATAAACTTTGCCATCTTTTACTTCAATGGCTAAATCTTGACCTTGTACAGTCGTTGCTTTAGTTAGTTTTACAACATCAGCAGCCATCACTTTGCCAGCGACTACGTGGTAAGTTAAAACGCTGGTAAGCGCTTCTTTATTTGCGACTAACGCATTTAAATCTGCAGCAGGGATTTTGGCAAATGCGGCATCATTTGGTGCGAATACAGTAAATGGGCCTTCGCTTTTTAACGTATCTACAAGATCAGCCGCTTTTACTGCAGTGACTAAAGTGGTGAAATTGCCAGCAGCAACGGCAGTATCAACGATATCTGCTTTCATGCCATGGTTGTGCGCTTGTGCGACAAAAAATAATGATGTTGCTAATAACGAACCTGTGATCATACGTGAGAGTTTCATAATTTTTCCTTTTAGCTTTAGGTTAGACATAAAAGTCGCAATAGAAACGCTGTAGACAGTTGCAAGGATCAGATTTATATTTTTTAATTTTGCTGAAACCAGATGTTAACTAATTACGTAGCTGGCAGCATTAATGCAAACATGATTGATAATATGCCCTTTTTTTGCTGCATTTTTGCTTTAAAAATCGCCAAAGTGAGTCTTGTGCAACGTGTTTTATGAATTGATCCATTTGCTATGTCGGTACGAGTTGACTAGTAATTGCCAGTCAAATAGTTGCATACTATTGTCGAATGATCACCAATATGGCTATAACAATGTTTATGCAAGTTTGTCGCGCAGCAAGAACTTTATGGGTTGTTTTGATGTTACAAATCGTGGGATGTAGTCAAGGCAGCACATACCCGCTGGATCCGCTGCAACAGCAACGTTTGGCACAAGCCAATTTGCAATATAAAAGTTTAATTGCGGATATAGAGCAAGGCCCTGATCCCGCTAGATTAGCCACGTTACGTAAGCATTATATAAGTACTTCGTTTTACCAGCCTCATACCATGACGGAACGCGTGTTATCGACAGCAATGTTTGATGCTATCAAACAGCAGCAATGGCAAGATTGCTTGTTACAAAGTGACAAAATTTTAAAAACAAATTATATCAGCCTTAATGGTCATTACGGTGCCATGCTTTGTCATTTGGAAAGTCAGCAACAGACACAGGGCGAATATCATCAAGAGGTGTTAGACAGCTTAATGGCGGCTATCTGGCAAAGTGGCGACGGTAAAAGTACTGCTTCAGCTTTTCAAGCTACCAGTACAACTGAGTTGTATACTTTTATCCAAATGCATGGTTTTGATATTCAAGCACAAGCGTTGCTTTGGCAGGATGACACGCCTTACGACGTGATGACGATTGTGAATCCAAGAGATGGTACTGAGTTTGTTTGGTATTTTGATATCAGTGCACAAATGTTGCGTAGCAAGTCAACGGCAGGGCTATGATGCAAGATCGTAATCTACGTAACTTTTATATCCCCGAAGAGCAGTCTATTTACCTGTTAAATGCCAATGATGCGAAAAAGCTGAAAGACTGGGTGGCGCTTTGTATTGATGAGTTAGAGAAACTGGGATACCAACAAATTAGTTTACTGGGTAAGGGCGCTTATGGCTTTGCCTTTGCGGGTTTTGGTATTGATGAGCATCCTTATGTTTTTAAATTCTCACGGATCAATTTGCCGCAGCATATTCAAGAACGTTTAGCGGATGAAGCCTTTATGCTATCGCAGGTCGATCATCCTGCAGTGCCGCCTTTTGTCACTTATCAGGTGATTAAAAAGCAGGGGATCTTAATGATGGGGCGGGCTCCCGGTATCGATCTGGAGCAATATAGCTTATTACATGGGCGTTTACCGGTAAAACTCATCATTTCTATTGCCGGACAATTAGCCGATTTACTCTGGCATTTACGACGTAATCAAAAAGACGGTGAAGCCTTACCGATTGTCCATGGCGATGTTAAACCGTCTAATTTGGTGTTTGATGAGGAAAGCGGCCTCGTAAGCTTAATTGATTGGGGCTCATCCGTTTTTGCACAACTTGATCATGAAGGACATTACTTATCCAATAATGTGATGCAACTGATGTCGGCAGACTTACAGAATTCGAATGCTCGAATGGGGGATGTATATTTCACTGGGCCTGAGCAACGTGCGGGGCAGTTATCTAGCCCGCGTTTTGATGAGCAAGGTGTTGCCAGCACGCTATATGCCTTAGCATCCGGCCAACCTAGCCGCTTTGGTCGTAAAGCGATTCCGGCTAGAAGTCTTGGTTTACCGCTCGAATTTGCCACTATGCTCGATGGTATGTTGTCCGATGATTTAACATTACGCGAACAAGCAGGGGACTATTTTTTACAGCATATGGCCCGTTTGCAGCGCTTAGTGTTACCAGAGCTGCCATTGTTTAATGATGATCCTTTGTTACCGGTGTGGGTAAGCGATCAACAGCGTGAATTAGACACAGTGGTTTACTCTTCACGTAAATCGTTTTTGCGGGAGCACAATGAAGATAAGGATATTGGCTATGTCGATGATGTGCAACTCGAACGATATTATAAAAATTATTTAGAAGGTATGGGCGAGACAGAAAAAGCCTTTATTGCGGCAGTCAGCCGTTTAGCCCGTTATCCGGTGGTAGGCGGTATTGCGATCCACTGGCAAGCTAATGGGGTTTATATCGATTGTAGCTTAAACTTGTACAATGATAAGTTGGCGCGAGCCTTTGCATTAGCTGTTAATAATGTGGTGACTTTAGCGCGCGCGATCAGCAAAGTTGGTATCTTCAAAGCGTGTTTATTCAATGCCCGCAACACCATTCATATTAGTCGTGAGTCGACTCAGCTGCCTTTTATTCCGGCGGAGAATAGCGTCATTCCTTATCAATTAGCCCCGGTGATCAGTTTAGAAGAGGCCAGCAAGCAACATTCTTACTTTGAAGATGGTAAAGATCCGGATGAGCAATTGGTGTTGCCTGATGCGATTATGGATGATATTGCTCGGCTTAACTTAATTCGACATACCGGTTGTATTATCTTTGAGGTAGCGCCACTTTATATGAAAGTGCATAGCTATTACCGCTTACTCGATCCTACCGCTGAACGCGAGTTTAATGCCTTACTACAAAGTATTTTAAGTAAAGTTGCTTTAATCAGTGGTGAAGGCGTCGGTGGCTTTATGAAGTTGCCTTACAAAGATACGCGACGCTTTAGCCATCAACCACAAGCGCCACAATGCTTGTATCCGGCAAATCCATATAGTTTTGTCGTTTAATACGGCAAGGCTGTTGAAATAAGCAGCAAACCAAGCTTTCCGCGCTGAATGTCGCGCTCTGGCTGCGTGGTTTAAGCTAAAAAAGGTTTAAATTAATGCTTAAAACAAGTAATGTATGGCCTTTAGTGTAACCTGAATTTGATAAGAAGTATGTCGAGCGAGAAAAGCGCCAATTACCGTTTATTGCTAGAGCAAGCACGTGGCTTGTTAGAGCACGAATCTGATCTGATCGCCAATATGGCTAATCTCAGTGCCTTGTTGTTTAATGGCTTACCCGATCTCAATTGGGCAGGCTTTTATATTATGCGCGAAGGTGAATTAGTTTTAGGCCCGTTTCAAGGGCAAGTGGCTTGTGTGCGCATTGCCGTGGGTAAAGGTGTTTGTGGAACCTGTGTGGCCACAGGCGCTATTCAACGGGTGGCAGATGTCCACGAGTTCCCGGGTCATATCGCTTGTGATGCTGCCAGTAATTCAGAAATTGTCTTACCCGTGCGGCACAACGGTATCGTGATTGCGGTACTCGATATTGATAGCCCTTTACTAAACCGCTTTGATGACATTGATGAAGATTATCTGGGTCAGTTAGTCGACATTTTTGAACAACGTTTGGCTCAGGTTTAATGAAAGATTTATTATCTGTGCAGGATTATTTACTGCAAGTTGATGAAGTCGGTGACTGGGATGGCGAAGAAGAGCTAGTAGCAGATAAGTTTAATGCTATTGCTCACGCTGTCTGGGATGCTTTACCCGACACCCTAACATCAGTAGAAATAGCGTTTTTGATGCCGCAATTGTGGGAACAATTGCGCGGAGACACTATTTTATTGGATGTAGATCAAGACGAGTTGGTTGGTTGGGCGCTATCTTTTGTCCAACAACAAATAGATGAAGGCATAGCAGAACTGCTTGCTGAACAAGATGATGAAGAAGAGTGAATCCTGAATGACAAATTCCCCTGCTGAGCTAGTTGAAGCAACAGACCTACCTACTGCCGAACATGCAAAACTGGCCAATGTGAAAGATGTACTGGCGTATTTAGTCAGTGAATTCCCATTGTGTTTCGCTGCTGATCAACAAGTTAAACCTCTGAAAGTAGGTATTTTTCAGGATTTAGCTGCACGGCTTGCTGCCGATAGCCCAGTGAGTAAAACCCAATTACGTCAAGCGTTAAGAGTTTATACCTTAAGCTGGCGTTACCTTGAATCTGTAAAAGAAGGCGTTAGTCGCGTTGACCTTGACGGTCAAGCTGCAGAGCAAATTGATGCACAACAAGCTGAGCATGCCGCAAAATTATTAGCTGAAAGTAAACAAAAAGCCGCTGAGAAGCGTAAAGCTAAAATGCAAGAGCAACGTGCTAAGCAAAACGTCGCCAAACCTGTTGCTGCCGGTGTTGATAAAAAAAGACCGAACAAAACGGCAGAACGCGTCTCTAAGGCTCAGAAGGTGCCAGCAAAAGCGACACCTGTAAAAGCCACAATTGACGTTGCGCCCGTTGCCGTCACGTTAACAACCGTTGAACCGACGCAGTTAGCGACAGGTGATAAAGTGCTTGTTAAATTAGGCTCGTCACCGATGCACGCCACGATAACTGAAGTGAATTTACCGGATGTAACGGTGCAACTTGGTTCTGGCATGATCATCAAAACACGTCAGGATAGCTTGTACAAAGCTTGACGAATATAGAGAGTGTTATGAAGAAATTATCCCTGATAGCGGTTGGTTTATTTTTAGCTTTAGGCGTAACAGCAACAACACCTGAGCCACTCGACAGTAGTGCGCTACCGGTTATTAGCCAATCAGCTCAACATGCCACAGCGAGTAAGCGCATTGCAGCAACATTCACGCGATCGCATTATTTGCCTGTGCAATTGGATGATGCGTTGTCGGGACGAATTTTTGACCTCTATTTAAAAAATCTCGATTATTATCGCAATCACCTGATGGCGTCAGATATTGCTGATTTCGAGCAATACCGTAATCAATTTGATGATGGCATTAATCGTGGCAATTTAACGTTTGCTTTTGACATGTTTAATTTGGCGCAGCAGCGCCGTTTTGAGCGTTTTGACTTTGCGTTAGCGCAGTTAGCGCAAGATTACGATTTTGCTGTCAACGATGAGTACGTTTACGATCGTGAAGATGCTGCTTGGCCAGCCGATTTAAATGAATTGAACGAGTTATGGCGGCAACGCGTCAAGTTTGATTTGTTAAATCTTAAACTCACCGGTAAGACCGTTGATGAGGCGAAAGAGATCCTGACTAAGCGTTATAAAAACACGCAAAAACGCTTAGTACAAACACAAAGTGAAGATGTGTTTCAAATTGTGATGAACTCTTTTGCCCGTGCTGTAGAAGCGCACACCTCATATTTATCACCTCGTAATGCTGAACGTTTCCAACAAGAAATGAACTTACAGCTAGAAGGTATTGGTGCGGTATTAAGAGCGGACGAGGATTACACCGTCATTCAAAGCTTAGTTCCCGGTGGTCCTGCTGACTTAACACAGAAAATTAAGCCAAAGGATCGTATTGTTGGTGTCGCACAGGAAGCGAAAGACTTTGTTGATGTCGTAGGCTGGCGGTTAGATGATGTGGTCGATCTGATCAAAGGGCCCAAAGGCAGTAAAGTACGTTTACAAGTATTGGGTGGCAGCGAAGCGAACAGCCAAACACAAGTGATTGAGATTGTTCGTGATAAAATTCGTTTAGAAGATCGAGCTGCCAAATTTGAAATACTGGCCCCTAAATTAAGCGAGTTACAAAGTAAAATCGGTGTCATTAACATTCCTGGTTTTTACAACAATTTATCAGAAGATGTGAAAAAGCTGCTGGTAGAGGCCAATGAACAAAAAGTGGATGCGCTTATTATCGATTTACGTGGTAATGGCGGTGGTTCTTTACAAGAAGCCACATTATTAACCGGTTTATTTATTGATCGTGGCCCAGTGGTGCAAATCCGTTATGGTGATGGCAAAATTGGCTTAAATGGGGACAGCGATGGCGTATCTTATTACGACGGCGCCTTAACCGTTTTGGTCGATCGTTATAGCGCTTCTGCTTCAGAAATTTTTGCCGCTGCGTTACAAGATTATGGCCGTGCTCTTATTATAGGTGAACAAACCTTTGGTAAAGGTACGGTGCAGCAGCATCGTGGTATTGGTCGCATCTATGATATGTTTGAGCAACAATTAGGTAGCGTGCAATACACTATGGCCAAGTTTTATCGGATTAATGGCGGCAGTACGCAACATAAAGGTGTGATCCCTGACATCACCTTCCCATCGCCGATAGATCCAGCGGAGTGGGGTGAAAGCAAAGAAGAATATGCCTTACCTTGGGATGCCATTGCGCCTGCGCAATATCAAGGGTCTACGGGTATTCAGCAACAAGTGCCGATTTTGCAGCAAAAACATCAACAGCGCTTAGCCAAAGAAACGGAATTTCAGTATTTGCTAACCGATATTGCCGAGTATCAACAGCAAAAAGATGAGAAAAGTGTGTCGTTGAACAAAGCAGAGCGTATCGCCAAACGCGAAGCGGATGAAGCACGTGCGCTAGCGCGTACAAATGAACGGTTAAAACGTTTAGCGTTACCTGCGGTGACCTCAGTAGATGATGCCCCAGAGTTATTATCTAAACTGGATCCGTTTTTAGAAGAGGCGGCGCATATTACTGTTGATTGGATACAGTTAAACCAAGTTGCTAAAAAATAAAACATGATTTAGCCAAAGGCGGTTTTTACCGCCTTTCTTTTATGTTACAAAAAAGACACCATAATAATTATAAAAGGGCCTTATAACGATGGCAGCGCCAAAATCCCCCAGTATGTTAGATGCGTTGATACCCATGGTGGTATTAATTACGTTACTTGGTTGTTCGGTTTACCTGTTTAAAGATGATTCCTCATACGGGCCCAATCAAATTGCGTTATTCATTGCCGCAGCAGTCGCGTCCTTAATTGGTTTGAAAAATGGTTACCATTGGCAAAGCATCGAACAAGCGATCGTCAAAGGCATCTCGGTGTCCTTAGCCGCGGTGTTGATCTTATTGGCGGTAGGCGCGTTAATTGGTACTTGGTTATTATCGGGCACGGTTCCCACTTTAATCTATTATGGTTTGCAGCTTTTAAATCCTTCTTGGTTTTATGCCGCCAGCTGCCTGCTGTGTGCCATCGTTGCCATGAGTATCGGCAGCAGTTGGACAACGGCCGCTACCATTGGTGTCGCCTTAATTGGTGTAGCGAGTGGCTTAGGGTTGTCTCCCACTATTGCGGCTGGTGCTATTGTGTCAGGGGCCTATTTTGGCGATAAAATTTCGCCCTTAAGTGAAACGACCAACCTTGCTCCTGCGGTGGCTGGTGCCGATCTTTTTGAGCATATTCGTCATATGTTGTGGACGACTATTCCGAGCATTATTCTGGCGCTGTTTGGCTTTGTGATCATTGGCTTTAACAGCGATGTTTCTGCGGATTTCCAGCATATCACTGACATTAGTAACATCTTACAGCAACAATTCAATATTAGTTTATGGTCATTAGTACCGTTATTAGTGCTGTTGGTCATGGCGATCAAAAAAGTCCCCGCATTTCCTACCGTCTTCATTGGTGCCTTGTTGGGCGGTGTGTGGGCGGTATTATTTCAAGATGATCTCCTTAGCCGTTTAGCATCGGATGATTTACCGCGCGCCGTGGCTGTTTTTAAAATCATTTGGCAAACTTTATTCGCCGGCTTCTCTATCTCTACCGGTAACGAAAGTATGGATGACTTACTCAGTGGCGGCGGTATGGCCAGCATGCTCAATACCATTTGGTTAATTTTTAGTGCTATGGTGTTTGGCGCTGTGGTTGAACACATCGGTTTGCTACGCAAGTTTGTTGAAGCCATCTTAAAGTTAGCTCGCAGCAGTGGTTCATTGATAGTCAGTACCATGGGCACCTGTTTAGCAACCAATATTTTAACGGCAGATCAATATATTTCGATTGTGATGCCTGGGCGGATGTTTAAAGAGGAATATCAACGGCGTAATTTGGCCCCCGTAAATTTATCTCGAGCGCTAGAAGATGGTGGCACGATCACCAGCCCCTTGATCCCATGGAACACCTGCGGTGCTTATATGCACGGTGTATTAAATGTGAACCCACTGGATTACTTTATTTATGCGTTCTTTAATTTAATTAACCCAATATTGGCCGTAATTTATGCTTACATGGGCATAAAAATCCTAAAACTGACGCCTCCTAAATCAGTGGTTGAACGCGTATTGGCAAATTAAATTCATTATATTTACTATCTTCGCTGATGCTTAAACGCTTGAAGCTGATGATCTTAATGCTAACGTCTAGTTATGGCGATAAGGGCTTTGTTTTACTTATCCCATAATCTAGCCTCAGGCTGGTTTGTGGTGATAAGTAACGATTTTAGGAAAAAGGCGAAAAGCCGCCCGACTGAGTTAGCCGCATCAGATCTTGTTTAGGTTTTTGTTATTGAACAGCGACTTCAACACAGGATTTTTTATGAACGACACTTTACATCGTCAACCCAAACGGCTTGCAGACTATCAACCTCCTTGTTTTACTATTCGTACCATTGATTTAACCTTTGAACTGGCTGCCACGGCAACTCGGGTGACGTCTATATTGCGTTTTAAGCGTAATATGCCAGGTAATATGGTGTTAGATGGTCAACAATTAATTTTAGAGAGCATCACGTTAAACGGTGAAACTTTAACTGCTGCCCAGTACGAACTTACCGCTGATAGCTTAACGTTAAGCAATGCCCCTGATGAGGGTGAATTAGAAATTGTTACGCTAATTAACCCAGCGCAAAATACCGCTTTAGAGGGCTTATATTTAGCCGATGGTGTGTATTGCACCCAGTGCGAAGCGGAAGGTTTTCGGCGTATTACTTATTATCCCGATCGCCCTGATGTCCTAGCGATATTTAGCACCACCATCATCAACGATAATCAGGCATTACCGTTTTTATTATCGAATGGTAATAAAATCAGTGAGCAAACCTTATCTGATGGTCGTCGTGTAGTGCGTTGGGAAGATCCCTTTCCCAAACCCGCTTATTTATTTGCTTTAGTCGCGGGAGATTTTGATTGTCTTAGCGATAACTTTGTTACCGCTTCAGGGCGTTCAGTGCTGCTTGAGTGTTATGTGCAGAAGGGCGATTTACCACGAACTGAGTTTGCTATGGCTTCACTAAAGCGGGCGATGCGCTGGGATGAAACACGCTTTGGTTTGGAATATGATTTAGATCGTTATATGGTCGTCGCTGTTGATTTTTTTAATATGGGCGCGATGGAAAATAAAGGCTTAAATGTTTTTAATAGTAAATTTGTTTTAGCGGATGCGCAGTCAGCTACAGATTTAGATTATTTTAATATTGAATCTATTATTGGCCATGAATATTTTCATAACTGGACGGGCAATCGCGTGACCTGCCGTGATTGGTTTCAGTTAAGTTTGAAAGAAGGTTTAACGGTTTTTCGCGATCAAGAATTCAGTGCAGATATGGGTTCACCCACCCTCAACCGTATTGATGCCGTTAAAGTTATGCGTACGGCTCAGTTCGCCGAAGATGCCAGCCCAATGGCGCATCCGATCCGACCTGAGCAAGTGATCGAGATGAACAATTTCTATACGGTAACGGTGTACGACAAAGGCGCCGAAGTGATCCGCATGTTGCAAACTATTTTAGGTAAAACAGACTTCAGTGCAGGTTTAAAACTCTATTTGCAACGCCATGATGGCCAAGCGGTTACCTGCGATGATTTTGTTCAAGCAATGCAAGATGCCAGTGGTATTGATTTAACGCAGTTTCGGCGTTGGTATAATCAGTCCGGCACACCTGAGCTCACGGTAAAACAGCAATATGATGCAACAAACCAGCAATTAACGTTAGACATTAGCCAATATACTCCTGCCAGTGCTGAGCAAGCAGGTAAATTGCCTTTATTGATCCCGGTACGGATCGAATTGCTCTATCAAGATGGTACTCCCGCTCGGGCTGAGCTATTACTCCTGTCTGAGCAGCAACAACAGTTTAAATTAGATCAAATACCTCAACAACCGTTAGTGGTGTGGTTAGAAGATTTTTCAGCACCGGTAAAATTACATACCAGTTATCAAGCAACCGATTTATTAACGATTGCCAGCAGCGCCAGTAATGGTTTAGCGCGTTGGGATGCGATGCAACAATATTGGTCGTTATTAATTGCTGAAGCGATAAAACAGCAGCAAACACCCGTGTTATCAGCTGAATTAATCGCGGTATTTCGTGGCTGGTTGCAACAGCCGTTAGCCGATCTGGCTTTAACGGCGGAGCTATTAACCTTGCCTGATTTTGATACTTTAGCAGGGCAATATCATGAGATCCCGGTAGCAGCCTTATTGCAAAGTCTTACCTTGCTGCAGCAGCAGATAGCAATAAGTTTACAGGCTGACTTTGCTGCTTGTTATCAGCAAATCACTCGCGAGCCTTATCAATACAGTGAACAGGCGGTAGCAAAGCGTGCCTTAAAGCGGCGCTGTTTAGGTTATTTAGCCTTGACTACAGAGGGGGAGAATTGGGTGGCGCAGCATTATCAGCAGGCTGACAATATGACCGATCGTTTAGCCGCGTTGCAATCGGCGCAGGCGGCCGCCTTGCCAAGCGCAGCGCAGTTGTTAGAACAATTTGCACAACAGTATCATGCCAATGTCCAAGTTATGGATAAATACAGTAACTTGGTCGCCGTTACGCTAGGTGATGATGTTTTTAGTAAGATGCAGCAAGTTACCGAGCGCAGTTGGTTTAGTTGGAAAAACCCAAATCGCATCCGCGCATTATACAGTGCCTTTTCACAGCGTAATCCGCAACAATTCCATCGGGCAGATGGCAAGGGGTATCAGTTACTAGCCGATGTTGTCAGTAAATTAGATCCGGTTAATCCACAATTAGCCGCGCGTTTATTGACGCCATTATTGTCTTGGCGACGTTATGATAAAGCACGTCAGCAGCAATTAATTGCCATGCTATCGGCATTGTTGGCCCAGCCTGGTTTATCGGATGATGTCTTTGAAAAAGTCAGCAAAAGCTTGCCATGAATCGCCAGTACCTGTTCTCCGGTTTTATTTCAACTGAGAAGTGTCAGCAGTTTTACCGCGGTGAAATACGCTATGTTATTGTTACTGCAGACAGTGGCGAACGTATCCAATTGGCTTTTAAGCACTTTAAACCTTTTATTAGTCAATTGGGGATCCGAGGACGATTTCGATTAACCTTGACCAACAACGGAGATTTCTTTAGCTTAGAGAAAATTAATTAGAGTAATAACTTCAAACGATAGCTTGCTGAATATTCTTAATTTGATTTGTGTTATTTCTATATTAATCAACACTTTGGTGATTTTGGTCTCTGGTCTGTCCTGATGGGTCAAACTGTGGTCTGACCAAATCGCATGCCTTATTGGCTAAAAAACGAAAAAATGAATGTAAATCAATAGATTTACGCTGTAGCAAGCCTTGCTAACGCCCAAAAATGATGTAATTATTTTAGTGAAAGAGTCTGCTTATGCTTGGGCATAAGAAACAGATCACAACTAAAAGAACAGACCATAACCTGTTAGACAGGGGGGAGACAACAACATGTTAAAAAGTCCCAACCGCTTTGCAAAAAGCCCATTAGCTGCGGGTGTCACTGCCGCGCTGCTCATGCTCGCCTATGCACCTGCACAGGCAGCATCCTTTAGCTTAGGTGATGTTGATATCGTTTTCGATTCAACTTTCTCTTACGGTGCCAGCTGGCGTACTGAAGAACGCAACTGGGATACCATTGCGAAAGTAAACCATCCACGTTTTGATTGGACAGGCTATAACGCGGCCACTAACGTGATTTACCCCTCTGCTGATATCTGGGCTCAACCAGGTGCTTATTCAAGCAACGGTGATGCGGGTAATTTGAATTTTGATCGTGGTGATATGTTCAGTAGCTTATTTAAAGGCTTACACGAAGTTTCCATCACTAAAGATAACATCGGCTTTTTTGGCCGGTTTATGTATTTTTACGACACTGCACTGAACAACGGTAACTTTGCTTATAGCAATCCGTTAAGTGGTGCTAGTGTTGACCCATGCGCTGACGATCGTTCAAGCGAGTTAGCCTGTAAAGATATTCGCTTATTAGATGCATACATCTATGGCAACTTTTCTTTCAATGACGGTATGACGCCGGTGACCGTGCGTTTGGGTAATCAAGTACTAAGCTGGGGTGAAAGTACTTTCATTCCACACGGTATAAACATTACACCCGTTGACGTAGGTATTTTACGTGCACCAGGCGCCGATTTAAAAGAAGCCTTTATTCCAACGGGTATGTTTACCGTATCGGTAGGTTTAACTGAAAACCTGTCGACAGAAATGTTTTACCAATACGATTGGCAAGAAAGTTATTTACCGCCTCCAGGCACTTATTTTTCTACTAACGACTTTGCCGGTCGCGGTGGTTATGCACAAAACATTCAGTTAGGTTTTGCTGGTAACCCAGATATTGATCTGGCGTTCTTGCTACAAAACTTAAATGGTTTAGGTGCTGCGGTTGCCGCGGGTCAAGTCAGTGCAGCGCAAGCGGCGCAATTATACTTAGCCTACCCAACAAAAGTAGCATTACGTCCAGCCGGCTCTGCAGGTGAAACAACGCCTGAAAATGGCGGTCAGTATGGTATTAAATTTGAGTATTTTGCACCTAGCTTAGGTGATACCGAATTTGCACTGTATTACATGAACTACCACAGTCGTGTACCTGTTATTTCAGGGGTGGCTTCTAATTTTAGCTCGGCCGCTATTCAATCTGATATTGGTTACTTGGTACAAAACGCAGGTAACTTAGATGCCAGCAATGTACAAAATCTACAAGCGTTCTCTAAAGGCATCTTAGAATACCCTGAAGATATCAAATTGTACGGTTTTAGTTTTAACACTAACTTAGGCACCACCTCTGTAGCGGGTGAGATTTCTTACCGTCAAGATGATCCTCTACAAATTGATGACGTGGAGATTTTATACGCGGGTATGCCAGAGCAGTTAGCCAATGCAGGTTTACGTCCTGATTTAGCGGGTATTTCTCAGTTAGGTCGTGACATTGGCGTAAAAGCCACACCAGGTAACTATGCGCAAGGTTATATCCTGCGTGATACCGCACAAGCTCAAGTCACCTTAACCCATTTGTTTGGCCCAATGTTAGGTGCTGATAACTTTACGATGTTGGCTGAAATCGGTGGTGTCAGAATCAACAATATGCCAAGCCAAGACGTATTGCGCTTAAACGGGCCCAGCACCGATCGTAGCGGTGGCCCGTTAATTGGTGCTAATGGCGTGTCAGATGGTTTGCATACTGGCTTATCAAATGGTGCTGAAACAAACCCGTTCCCAACTGCGTCAGCCTGGGGTTACCGGATCTTAGCAAAAGCTGATTACAATAACGTGTTTGCTGGGGTGAACTTATCTCAACGTTTAGTGTTATCACATGACGTGAATGGTATTACACCTGACCCACTGTTTATGTTTGTTGAAGATCGTAAGTCGGCATCTTATGCCTTGTCTTTCGATTATTTGAGTAAATGGTCTGGTGAACTCAGTTACAACTGGTTCTGGGATGGTGTTGGTACAACAAACAACATTGCAGATCGCGATTTTATTTCATTCAATATTAAATACTCTATTTAAGGGACGAGCACGAATTATGAAAAAACTCACCCTGTTAGCTTCAGCTGTAGCGTTAGTGTTCAGCTGTAATGCACTGGCTAAATTACCGGCTGATCAAGTTGCCCGTTTAGGTCAAGATCTTACGCCAATTGGCGCAGAACGCGCTGGCAATGCCGATGGTTCTATTCCGGAATGGACTGGTGGTATTAAATCTGCTCCAGCGGGTTTTACCCCGGGTAATCACCATCCAAACCCATTTGCTGATGACAAAGTGTTATTTACTATCAGCAAAGCGAATCTTGAGCAATATCGTCAGTTTTTAAGCCCTGGCCAAATTGCTTTATTTGATTTGTATCCTGATACATTCAAAATGAATATCTACCCAACACGCCGTAGTGCGTCTTTTCCACAGTACTTTTATGATGCGACTAAACAAATTGCTGGTAGTGCTGAGTTAGTGCAGGGAGGCAATGGTTTACGCAATGCCGCTATTGGTATCCCGTTCCCTGTGCCATCTAACGGTGTTGAGGCGGTTTGGAACCACATTGTACGTTACCGTGGTGTAGCCGCTTCTCGTAATGGTGGCCAAGCTGCACCGACGTCGAATGGTACTTTCACGATCATTGGTTTTGACGAAGAAATCATGTTCAAGTATTCACATCCTGATGCGACGCCGGCTGCATTAGAAGCGGAAAACATCCTGTTCCGCTTTAAACAAAGCGTAAACTCACCTGCGCGTTTAGCGGGTACAGCGTTGTTGGTGCACGAAACCATGGACCAGGTGGCAACACCGCGCCAAGCATGGACTTATAACACCGGTCAGCGTCGTGTTCGTCGCGCACCAAACGTGGCTTATGATGCACCAGGTACTGCGTCAGATGGTCTTCGTACCACGGACGATTTCGATATGTTCAACGGTTCTCCAGATCGTTATGAGTGGACGTTAAAAGGCAAACAGGAAATGTTTATTGCCTACAACGATTACAAACTGCATAGCAACACCCTTAAGTATGACGATATTTTGCAAGCCGGTCATATTAATCCAGAACATGTGCGTTATGAAAAGCACCGTGTTTGGGTGGTTGAAGCAACCTTAAAAGAAGGTACCCGTCATGTTTATGGTAAGCGAGTATTCTTTATTGATGAAGACAGCTGGCAGATCCATGTAGCGGATTTATATGACAACCGTGGTGATTTGTATCGTGTTGCTGTTGCTCATGGCTTGAACTACTACGAAGTGCCAACGCACTGGAGTACTTTAGAGGTGTATCACGATTTGAACTCTCGTCGTTATATCGCTATCGGTTTAGATAACGAAGACAAGATGTATGATTTCTCGGTAACCCTGTCTGATAATGATTTCACACCAGCTTCGCTGCGTCGTGAAGGTACTCGATAACACTTAGTTCGAAACAAGGCTGGCTAGTAGCCAGCCTTTTTTTTAACAAGACCAGTGTCATTCACTGCTATATTTTAATTAACTGACGCGCTAAGCAGAGTGAACTCAGCTCATGTATAACAAAATTTTTACCGGATGTCTGGCCGCGATGTTCCTGGTTCAGGGTGCTTATGCACACGCCAGCGATGCAGACGAAAACACCGAAATGTCGCCTAAAGCGGCTTATATGATGCCGTTGGCAAGCCAATCGCTCTTAACTGATGTGGTTAAGGTCGGGCAGCAAGGTTTTGCAGCTGTGGGTCAACGTGGTCACATATTGCTGAGCAATGATGCCAAAAACTGGCAACAAGCTACTGTGCCTGTTCAATCATTACTTACTTCGGTCTATTTTACAGACGATCAGTATGGCTGGGCGGTTGGGCACGACGCGACCATTTTACATACTCAAGATGGTGGCAAAAACTGGCAACTGCAGCAATTCCTGCCAGAACAAGATAAGCCTTTGATGGATATTTATTTTTTCAATCGGCAACAAGGCTTGGCTATTGGCGCATACGGTCTGTTTTTTACGACGTCTGATGGTGGAGTGTCTTGGCAACCGACCTTCCACAAAACCTTAGTTTCAGCAGATGACGCTGAATATTTAGCTGATTTAGAAGAAACCGATCCTGAAATGTATTTATTAGAACGCGAGTCGGTGTTGCCACATTTTAATCGGTTAATTGTCAACGATCAGCAAATCATCATGGTGGGCGAAGCGGGTTTTATGGCCAAAAGTGACGACGCCGGCGCTAGTTGGCAGCGTTTAGAAGAATTTTACAATGGCTCCTTGTTTGCTGTGCATCGCACAGAACAGGGCAGTATTGTGACTGCGGGTTTACGCGGTCACGTTTTTTTAAGTGAGGATGATGGCGATAGTTGGCAGCAAATTGATTTGCCGGTGTCTGCTACCCTCAACAGTCTTTTTGCTGATTCAGCAGGTCGACTGTTTATCACTGGTAATGCTGGCGCACTGCTGCGAAGCGAAGATAACGGTCAAAGTTTTCAAGATATGTCACAAGCCGATGGTCGCGCTATTTTAAATGGTGTCGCCCTAGGTGAGCAGTTGTTACTGGTCACTGAGGTAGGCATTAAATTAACACCATTAAGTAAGTCTGAATAATATGAGTATGAATTGGCTGGTAAATAAAATTGAAATTGGCTTGTTTCGGCATCGGCTGATCGTGATTGTGCTTTTTGCACTCACCACGTTATTGCTGTTGTTTAAAGCAACAGACATTAAATTGGATGCCGCTTTTAGTAAGAACATCCCCTTAAAGCATGAATACATGCAAACCTATCTGAAGCATGAAGCGGATTTTGGTGGTGCAAATAACATTCTGATCGCCATGTGCGATGCCAGTGGTGATATTTTCAATGCCAATTTTTTTGATAGCTTTCGTCGTGCCCACGATGATGTGGTGTATACACCCGGTATTGAGCGGGTATTAGTTAAATCTCTGTTCAGTCCTAGTACGCGTTTTATTGAAGTGGTAGAAGATGGTTTTGCTGGTGGCCCAGTGATCCCGGCTAATTTTACGGCCGACGCGCATGGTCTTGCCAAAGTAAAAGAAAATACCGAAAAAGCCGGTGTGGTTGGCCGGATGGTTGCTGACGATTACAGCTGTGCCATGATCACCGCTTCGTTATTAGAGTTGGATCCAGAAACCAACTTACCCGTCGATACCATTGCTTTTGCCTCGACGTTAGAAAACGACATTCGGGCAAAATATCAATCTGAGCAAATCAGTGTGCATATTATTGGTTTTGCCAAAATGGTTGGCGATGTGGCTGAAGGTGCTAAGGGTGTCGTGGCGTTCTTTGGCGTTGCGATTGTAATCACTTCCATCATGGTATTTTTGTTCTCCGGCTCGTTAATGCTTACAGTATTGCCCATTGCTTGTTCATTAATTGCGGTGGTTTGGCAAATTGGTTTATTAACGGTACTGGGTTTTGGTATCGATCCGATGTCGATACTGGTACCGTTTTTAGTCTTTGCCATTGGTGTAAGTCATGGTGTGCAAATGATTAACTCCACCGGTAAACGGGTTGCTAGCGGCATGAATGCAAAAACGGCCGCCCAAGCCAGCTTCCGCAAATTGTTAGTACCTGGCGGTGTGGCGCTGTTATCGGATACGGTGGGTTTCTTAACGCTATTAATTATCGAAATTGGCGTGATCCGTGAGCTTGCTATCACAGCCAGTTTAGGTGTTGCTGTGATCATCCTGACTAACTTGGTGTTGTTACCGGTGTTAATGTCGTTTGTGCGCTTTAGCGATAAGTACAAGCAAAAAGTAGCTGCGCCTAATCTGCGCGCGGAAAAGGTATGGATGGCCTTATCGGCCTTCGCAACTCGGCCTTATGCAACGGTCATTTTACTCGCTACGGCCTTGTTATTTGCTTATGGCCATTGGCAAAGCCAGCAGTTAAAAATCGGTGATCTGCATGCCGGTGCCCCGGCTTTACATGAAGACTCTCGTTATAACCAAGATACCTTTATGATCACCGACCGTTTTGCAATTTCGGTGGATTATATCAATGTGATGGTTGAAACCATTCCAAGTGCTTGTACTCACCATGAAATAATGGATCGGATCGATCAATTTCACTGGTTAATGGAAAACGTACCTGGGGTGCAGTCAGCCGTTTCTTTGCCGTCGGTATCAAAAGTGATTAACGCAGCCTACAACGAAGGTAATGCGAAATGGCGAGTTTTACCCCGTAACACACAAAGTTTGGTGCAAGCGTCTTCGCGCGTTGAAACCAGCACGGGTTTACTTAACGCCGATTGTTCGGTGATGCCAGTGATGTTGTTTTTAGAAGACCACAAAGCTGAAACCATCGAGCGTGTTGTTGCTGCGGTGAAGCAATACGGTGCAGAATTAGGTGATGAGCAAACGCGGTTTGCGTTAGCGACAGGCCCTGCAGGAGTGATGGCCGCCACCAATGAGGCGGTGAGCGATGCGCAACAACCGATGATGTGGTATGTCTATGCTGCGGTCATCGTATTGTGTTTACTGAGTTTCCGCTCTGTTCGGGCAACGGCTGCCGTGATTATCCCGCTGTATGTCGTATCCGTGTTAGCGACCGCGTTAATGACGAAATTGGAAATCGGTTTAACCGTATCGACGTTGCCAGTGATTGCGCTGGGTGTGGGTATTGGTGTTGATTACGGCATTTATATTTTATCAACAATGAGCCAGCAGTTGCGTGAAGGTATGCCACTGCGCCAAGCTTATTTTGAAGCCTTAAAAGAGCGGGGCAGCGCAGTCTTGTTTACAGGTATCACCTTAGCGATTGGTGTAAGCACCTGGGTGTTTTCAGCACTGAAGTTCCAGGTAGATATGGGGATCCTGTTAACCTTCATGTTTATTGTCAATATGCTCGGCGCTATTGTGGTTTTACCGGCACTGGCGAGCTTCTTTTGGCGCAAAAACTAAGCGATTGCGCTTAACGCGTTTTGACATATTTATGCAGTGATGCAATGAGAAAATGGCCGTAAGGCCATTTTCTATTTAGGGTGCTTGAATAATCAACCAAATCTTCAGGCTAAACACTGGTTTAACCAGCATAAAAGCCAGAAATATCACTTCAAAAGCGCTACAATAATTACTACACTGCACCTGCACCATCCCTTATAATTTTGTGGATCATGCGACCTCGCAGTGATTGATAAAAGGATGTAATAATAATGACCAAGTTAGACAGTCTACCCTCAGTGTTACTACAAAACGTCAGCAAGCTCATCAAACAAAAAGTAAAAGAGCAAGTAACGTTAGTCGAAAAGTTTGCTTTAACCCTCTATGGAAATATGTCCAATGAAGATTTAGTCGGTCGTAATGACAGTGATCTCTATGGTGCTGCCCTCAGTTTATGGCAAACATTAAATCAGCATGCCGATGCTGCCGCGCGGATCCGGGTGTTTAACCCTGAACTGGCTCGCCATGGTTGGGAATCTAAGCACACTATTGTTGAGTTAGTTGTGCAAGATATGCCATTTTTAGTTGATTCGGTGCGAATGGCGTTAACCCGTCATGGCATTACCGCACACTTGTTATTACACAACCCGCTGCAAACTAAACGTGAGAAAGACGGCACCATAACCGATTTTTCAAAATTAGGTCGTTTAACCGATCCCACCACACAACAAACCGTGTTTCATATTGAAATTGACCGGATGACGGATGCTAGCGCTATCGACGCGTTAAAAGCCGAGTTGTTGTCTGTGATGGAAGATGTGTCTTTAGCTGTGCAAGATTGGCAACCGGCTAAGCAAAAATTAGAAGCGGTGATCGCGGCATTACCTAAGCATGCGGGTAAAGCCAGCAAAGAAGACATCGCCGAAACTACGGCGTTTTTAAATTGGTTAGTGAAAGATAACTTCACTTTACTGGGTTATCGCGCTTATGACATTAATCCGGTAAAGGGCGATTACCAAATTGTTGCTCATAAAGACAGTGCGCTCGGCTTAATGCGTCGTTCTGAACCACGTGATTTGATGTTATCCGAATTACCCGAGCGTGGCCGTGTGCAAGCGTTAAATAGCTCGTTGCTGGTATTAACCAAAACCAACAATAAATCTCGTGTACATCGCCCAGCCTATATCGATTATATCGGTATCAAGCGTTTTGATAAGAATGGTAAGGTGGTGGGTGAGGATCGCTTTATCGGTCTTTATTCATCCAGTTTGTACAACAACAGTGCAGCGGATATTCCATTACTGCAAAGTAAACTGCAACAAGTGATGACCCGTTCAGAATTCGCGGTGGGCACACATGCCTACAAAGCGTTATTGAATATTTTAGAAACGTATCCGCGTGATGAATTATTACAAGCGAACGTTGATGAATTATTAGATGTGAGCATGGGCGTACTGCAAATGCAGGAGCGTGACATGACACGTTTATTTTTGCGTGCAGATACCTTTGGCCGCTTTGTTACGGCGATGGTTTATGTGCCGCGAGAACGCTATAACACGCAATTACGTAAAGATACGCAAGCCTTACTGGCACAAGCTTTAGGATCGACTGAGCCAGTTGAGTTTACTACGTATTTCTCTGAATCTGTGTTGGCCCGCACCCATTATTTGGTGCGGATCAATGACCGCCAAGTTGAGTATAAAGTGAAAGAAATTGAACGTAACCTGGTTGAAGCCGCCCGTACTTGGGAAGATAAACTCGAAACAGCCTTAATTGGTGTTTATGGCGAAGCCAAAGGTCGTGACCTTAGTCGTAAGTATTTACATGCCTTTCCACGTGCCTATAAAGAAGACATGTTACCGAATGATGCCCTGGTTGATATCGGTAAGTTAGAAGGCTTAAATGCTGAACATAAGCTGGAAATGTTGTTCTACCGGCCACAAGAAGAGAGCAAAGACAGCAAAGCAGTACGTTTAAACTTATTCCATAAAGATCATCCTATCCACTTATCTGATGTGTTACCGATGTTAGAGAACTTCGGTTTACGGGTTATCGGTGAAACGCCTTATGCGGTGAAGTGTCCGGATGGTTCTGTTAGTTGGATCTTAAACTTCGCTATGGAGTTAACGGGGGAGTTACCGGCCGACTTTGCTGCAGCACAACAAAGCTTTCAAGATTCTTTAACCAAAGTTTGGTTAGGGCAGTTAGAAGACGATGGTTTCAACCGCTTAATTTTAGGTGCAGGCATTACTGGTCGTGAAGCGTCAATTATTCGTGCGTATGCTAAGTATAAACGGCAAATTGGTAGCACCTTCTCGCAGGCTTACGTTGAAAATACGTTCTCGCGCTATGCGGGTTTAGCCAGTTTATTGGTGCAGTTGTTCAGCATGAAGTTCGATCCAAAATCGAAAGTTACCGCTAAGTCGATTGAAAAACTGGAAGATCAAATTGCCGCACAGTTAGAAAATGTCGCTAACTTGGATGATGATAGGATTATCCGCCGTTTCGTTGATATGATTAACGCAACCTTGCGTACCAACTATTATCAAAAAGCGGCTGATAACAGCGACAAGCCATACATCTCATTTAAGATCAAACCTGATCTGATCCCTGAAGTGCCATTGCCGCTACCGATGTTTGAAATTTTCGTTTATTCACCTCGGGTTGAAGGTGTGCATTTACGCTTTGGTAAGGTGGCGCGTGGTGGGCTACGTTGGTCAGATCGACGCGAAGATTTCCGTACCGAAGTGCTTGGCTTGGTTAAAGCCCAGCAAGTTAAAAACACCGTTATTGTGCCGTCAGGTGCAAAAGGCGGTTTTGTATGTAAAAAACTACCGGAAACCGGCGGGCGCGAAGCCTTTATCAATGAAGGTAAAGATTGCTATCGCACCTTTATTCGTGGTTTGTTAGATATTACCGACAATATCGTGCAAGGCAGTATCGTTCCACCTACTGATGTTGTGCGTTTAGATGAAGATGATCCGTATTTAGTCGTCGCAGCAGATAAAGGCACGGCGACCTTCTCAGATATATCAAACGGTATTTCGGAAGAGTATTCCTTCTGGTTAGGTGATGCCTTCGCTTCAGGTGGCTCTAACGGCTACGATCACAAAAAGATGGGCATTACTGCTCGCGGCGGATGGGAAGCAGTTAAACGTCACTTCCGTGAAATAGGCATCAATTGTCAAACGACTGATTTTACCTGTGTCGGTATCGGTGATATGGCCGGTGACGTATTTGGTAACGGTATGCTGTTGTCAAAACATATCCGCTTGCAAGTGGCATTTAACCATATGCATATCTTCGTTGACCCGAATCCTGATGCGGCAAGCTCGTTTAAAGAGCGCGAGCGTTTATTTAATCTGTCGACATCAACTTGGGATGACTATGACAAGTCATTGATTTCAGAAGGTGGTGCTATTTTCAGTCGTAGTGCGAAATCCATCAAACTTTCACCACAAATGAAAGAGATGTTAGGCACGAGCAAAGCGACCATGACGCCGAATGAATTAATTCGTGAATGCTTAACCATGCCAGTGGATTTAATTTGGAACGGTGGTATCGGTACTTATCTGAAAGCGACGAATGAAAGTCATGCTGAAGTGGGCGATCGTGGCTCAGAAGCCCTGCGGGTGAATGGACGTGATTTAAAAGCGAAGATCTTCGGTGAAGGGGGTAACTTAGGTGCGACGCAGCGTGGTCGTATCGAGTTTGCTAACAACGGTGGTCGTATCAATACCGACTTCGTTGATAACGTCGGTGGTGTCACCTGCTCTGATAACGAAGTTAATATCAAGATACTCTTGAATGCGCTTGTCACAGGTGGTGATTTAACCATCAAACAACGTAATAAGTTGTTAAACGAAATGACGGATGATGTGGCGGCAATCGTGATTAAAGATTGTTACCGTCAAACGCAAAGCATTAGCTTGTCTTCATTACTCGGCTCTGAGCAAATTAAAGAATACACCCGTTTTATCCACGCTTTAGAAAAAGACGGTAAGCTAAATCGTGAATTAGAATTCTTACCTTCTGATGATGATCTTGCCGATCGTATGGCTAAAGGCATGGGCTTAACGCGTCCAGAACTGGCTATCCTAACGGCCTATGGCAAGATGGTATTAAAAGAGCGTTTAGTTACGCCAGATATCTCGGATAATGCCTATTTCCAACAGTTACTCAGTGGCGCTTTTCCAAAAGTATTGCAAACAAAGTTTGCTGAGCAAATCAGCCAGCACCCGTTAAAAGCCGAAATTATTGCCACTAAACTGGCCAATATGCTGGTTAATGAAATGGGGCCTAACTTTGTGCAACGAATGTTCGAAGAAACGGGCGCCTCAGTATCGGAAGTGGCCATTTGTTATGCTATCGTCCGTGAGTTGTTTGAAGTGGGAAGCCATTGGAAACAATTAGAATTACTCGACAATAAAATTGCCGCAGATTTACAAAGCCGTGTGCTGTTCCAGTTACGTCGTACTATTCGCCGTGCCACGCGTTGGTTTGTGCGTCATCGTGACAAGTCATTAGATATCAAACAAACGATTGCTTTCTTCCAGCCTGCTTATAATGATCTGGTTCACGATCTGTCGAAATACGTGGCCGAGCGTGAAATGCAGGAATTAACGGAAAAGAGCAAGGTGTTAACTGAACAGGGTATCCCGGCTGAGATTGCCCGTTATCTGACGCAGTTAAGCACGGTATTTTCGGTAATGGATATTGCCCAAGTGGCGGATAATCAACAACTGCCATTAGCGATGGTCTCAGAAATTTACTTCAAACTGGGCGACAAGCTGGAGTTACATTGGTTCCTCGAGCAAATCACTCGTCAACCGGTTGCCAACCACTGGCAAGCGCTGGCACGTGCCTCTTATCGTGAAGAATTAGATTGGCAACAACGAGGTTTAACTGCGGTAGTGGTGAAAAACTGCGGTAATGCTTGTGATACCGACGAAATAATTGACAATTGGTTAGATCAACACCATAGCTTAGTTGAGCGCTGGCGCTCAATGTTAGCCGAGTTTAAAACAACGCAAAGTCATGAATTTGCAAAATTCTCAGTGGCGATGCGTGAATTGATGTTGTTAAGTCAGTCAGTTTGATGCTGTTGTTTTAGCCGTAAAGTCATTACAATACCCCGGTTTTTCCGGGGTTTTTTATTGCAGGACCAACTATGTTTTATTCATTGACCAAGAAACTGTTATTTACCTGTGATGCTGAACGCTCGCATGACTTCGCTTTAGGCAGCCTAAAACGGCTAGCGCATTCTCCTGTTGCAGGCTTATGGCGGCAACAATTAGTGGCAAAACCCAAAACCATAGCAGGGATCCATTTTGATAACCCGGTTGGTTTAGCCGCCGGTCTAGATAAAAATGCGGATTGTATTGATGCTTTTGGCCAAATGGGTTTTGGCTTTATTGAAGTAGGTACAGTAACGCCACGGCCACAAGCGGGTAATGATAAGCCGCGGATGTTCCGTTTACCACAAGCCGAAGCCATTATTAATCGCATGGGCTTTAACAATAAAGGTGTTGACTATCTCGTTAACAATGTCAAAAACAGCCAATTCAAAGGCGTGCTGGGTATTAATATTGGTAAAAACAAAGATACCTCGAACGAGCAGGGTAAAGACGACTATATTCACTGTATGCGCAAGGTTTACGCCCATGCCAGCTATATCACGGTCAATATTTCTTCGCCAAATACGCCGGGCTTACGTGATTTACAATTTGGTGAAGCCTTACTCGATTTATTAATGGCGGTAAAAAACGAGCAATTAGACTTACAAGCTCAATATGATAAGTATGTGCCGGTTTTCGTGAAGATAGCACCGGATATGGATTTAATCGCGGTGGAACAAGTCGCTGATACCTTACTGCGCAGTAAAATGGACGGTGCTATTGCCACCAATACCACTTTAGACCGAAGCCAAGTGGTGAATTTACCTTTTGCCAATGAAGCAGGTGGCTTAAGTGGTTTACCCGTACAACACAAAAGTACGGAAGTCATTGCTCAATTACGCCATAAAGTAGGTAAGGACTTTCCTATTATTGGGGTGGGCGGTATCAACAATTCGGCTTCAGCGCAAGCAAAACTTTCGGCAGGGGCTGATCTGTTGCAAGTTTACACCGGGTTTATCTATCATGGCCCTAAACTCGTGAAAAACATCGTTGAATCGCTATAAAAAAGCGTTTTTAATGTGAATTGCGCTTTTCAAATCTGATCTGCGTGCTATAGTACTTTGTAGTTATCTGTTCTGTTTCAAGGAGTAAAGAACATCAGATGTTAACGCCATCAGAACATTGGGTTTGGTATTATTGCCAAAATTCAGATCGTTTGTTGTTAACCTTGAGTGCATCGTCATCGTTCACTTCCGAGTTAACGGGCGCTGTGCTCAATCAAAAAATCGTCTCACAGCCTTTTTCGTTAGAGGAAGCTGAGGCTTTTTGGCGTTTTCATGATGTGTTATTACCTTTGCCCTTGAGTGATGAAGAGCGAGAACAGTTTGCTTTGCATGCCTTAGCTAATCGTTATCGCCAATTATCTGCGCATAAAAGCTGGTATTTTGTTACTCAGCGCCAACAAGACATTGGTTTGTATCAATTAGTACAGTTACAGGGTAAAGATATTATTCCTGCTTTAGTGGTCGCCTCAGACTTAGAATGTATCGAATGTTTACTACTAACCAAAGGCGAAACCTTAGCGGGTAAGTTGCTCACTCGTGGCAGCGTGATCCGCGTATTGCGTAATCGTGCACAACTCTTTGAAATGAACGTTGATTTTGCCCAAACAGCCTAACGGCATCCCTTCTGCTTGGCGCCATGTTAAACTACAGCGTGGCTTTAAAGGGTAGGTTAACGTGTCATGCTTCGCATAAAAAAATTACTGCAGCAAGCGCTGCAGCGCACTACTAGCGATAGTGATAGCCCTAGCCATTCAGGGTTAAGTAAAAAACGCCGTCTGTTACTACTCTTTCTTGTCTTATTTCATCTGTCAGGTTTGTTGTCTTCGGTTGATGCCTTGATGTCATCTCGTACCGCGCAAGGCAGTATTGCTTGGTTAGTGTCGCTTAATACCATGCCTTATGTTGCCGTGCCGGCTTATTGGATTTTTGGCCGCAGTCGATTTCAGGGGTATGTGATTTCCCGACAGTCTACGGATAACGAATTAGCAGCCAAGCATCAGTTAAAAACCAGCAGTGTTGATCCCTTTATTCGCGATGAAACCTTAGCAATAAGTCAGTTAGATGCGGTGGAACGCCTAGCTAAAATGCCGTTTTTAACCGGTAATCAACCAGAATTATTAATTGATGGTGCACAGAGTTTTGCTAGCATGTTTGCTGGGATCCGAGCTGCAGAAGCGTATGTGCTGGTACAATTCTATATTGTTAGATACGATGAATTAGGTCGCCAGTTGCAGCAATTGCTGATTGATAAAGCGCGCGCTGGCGTGAAAGTGTATTTTTTATATGATGAAATTGGTAGTTATCGTTTTCCGCATCAGTATATTCGCGCATTACGAACCGCCGGTGTTGATATTCGGCCATTTCAATCCACTAAAGGCCCGGGTAACCGTTTCCAACTGAATTTTCGCAATCATCGCAAAATCGTGATTGCGGATGGTCAATTCGGCTGGTTAGGGGGCTTAAATGTGGGTGATGAATATTTGGGGCAGGATCCTCGCTATGGCGCATGGCGAGATACCCATTTAAAATTAACGGGCCCCGCAGTACAAGCCTTGCAGCTGTCTTTTGTGGAAGATTGGTTTTGGAGTACCGACAGCCTGCCGGCATTACAATGGCAAGCCCAGGCCGCAGCAAAGGGTGATGCTGCGGTATTAATCTTACCCTCAGGCCCTGCAGATCGATTTGAAACGGCCAGTTTACTGATCCAGCATGCCATACACAGTGCCAAACATCGGTTTTGGATTTCCAGCCCATACTTTGTGCCAGATGAAGGCACATTAGCGGCGTTAAAACTGGCGGCGCTTCGCGGTGTTGATGTACGGGTGTTGATCCCAGAGCGGACAGACAATGTGTTGGTCACCCATGCGGCCTATGCTTTTATTGGGCCTTTATTGGATGCGGGCGTAAGCATTTATCGTTATCAGCAGGGTTTTTTGCATGCTAAAAGCTTTATTGTTGATCAACAACTCGCCGCAGTGGGCACCATTAATTTAGATAATCGCTCGTTTCGACTAAATTTTGAAATTACGGCACTGGTGCTTGATGACACCTTTGTACAGAACTTGGCGGCACAATTTCAGCATGATTTTGCGCGGTCGCGCCAAATGAACTTAACCGAATTACAGGCTCAGCCTTGGTGGCATCGTGTGTTTGCACGTGCGGCTCATTTGCTGGCGCCGATCCTTTAGGAGTATTGCGATGCAAGTGCAAGCAAACTATCAACAGTTTATCGAAGTGTTACAGCACGCCCTGCGGGCTGAGCAACTGGTGAAAGTGGTGTTGAGTAAATACCACGGCCCCGAAGCCGCTCTACAACGCTTAGAAATGACACCCGTGCAACTTAAAGCACAATGGCAATTAAAGTGTGTTTATCATTATCAAACGAATCACATCACAAAAAACCTATTACCAGAGCAGGCCCTTAGCCTCATTGCCGGCTTAGTACAGAATGACTTTCGGCAAGCGAATTTACAAACAAGCACACAGCAATGTCAGCTTAGTTTAAGTAAAAAAGGCAAGTTTTTATTAAGCTGCCAAACCCAACACACGCAAACGGTCAGTGTGGCCAGTCATAATCGGCAAAAGCAGCGCTATGTCGAGCAAAGCCAGCCGTTTTTAAAAGCGTTAGGGGTCACTGATCAGCAAGGTCAGATTATTCCGGCGCTATCCAATAAATGGAAACAGCTGAATAAGTTTGTCGAAATTTTAGCGGCTGCGGTAAAAGAATCCGGTTTGAGTCAGCGGCAACAGTTACGCGTAGCCGATTTTGGCTCGGGTAAAGCTTATTTAACCTTTGCTATGCATGATTACTTTACCCATACCTTAGGTTTAACGGTGCAGGTTACCGGTGTAGAGTTGCGCCAACCTTTAGTGGATTTATGTAATAACACGGCGCAAAAGCTGGGGTTAAGCGGTCTGGATTTTGAACAAGGTGATGTAAAGCACTTTAAAGCTCGGGGTATTAATATCATGGTGGCGTTACATGCTTGTGATACCGCGACGGATCACGCACTGCATATGGGGATCCGTACCGGAGCAGAGATCATCATGTGCTCACCCTGTTGTCATAAAGAAATTCGCCCTCAGGTACGCTTACCCGACGTGCTAGCCCCCATGCTACAGCATGGTATACATTTGGGGCAGGAAGCAGAAATGCTCACCGACAGTTTGCGCGCATTGCTATTAGAAGCACACGGCTATCAGACCAAGGTGTTTGAGTTTATTTCGTTGGAACATACCAGTAAGAACAAAATGATCTTAGCAACAAAGCGCCAAAACCCTGAGGATAATAGCGCTGTGTTAGCCAAGATTGCCGCTTTAAAGCAGTTTTATGGAGTAGAGCAGCATTGTTTGGAGCAATTATTGGCGGCGTCCGCAAACACCGCCTCTTGTTAGAGTGTTAACGCAGAGCCGCCGCCAAATGTTTTACGGCAAGGTTCTGTGGGCCTTTTTTGGTGAGGTAATTGCTTGCGCTATAGCCCCACCAATCCCAACAGCCAAACGGGTTTAACGTGCTTTTTTCAACTTGCGGATATAACACCACCAGTTGATTGGCTTCAGCATAGTCATTTAAACCGGTTTGTCGCAGATAGGCTTCTCCGATCTGGCTAGCGTCTTGTCGACAGCCATGAAAGCTAATGTGCAAGTCACAACGTTGGCCGGCAGAACAGCTTTGCGGGATATACACATAACCATACTGTGCTAACTGACCTTGACTGGCGGGTGCTAACTGGTGTTGATCCAGTTTCAGTAACTGACCAATCGGATCCGTAGCGGCTTTTAAAGGTTTAGCCAAGATATGGCCCAGTAGTTTTGCTGCAGCGTCATACTGACAACTGGCGATAAAAGGTGATTCTGATTTATCACACTCAGTCAAACCGGCTTTTGCCGTGGGAAAGTGGTGCGCAAAAGGTTGATCGGCCACAACGGCTAACTGCGCTGCAGGTAACCAATGAGTATATTGTCTGGCTAAGGCCGCGCCGACTTTAGCTGACACGGTTTGATCGGCACTGCCATTGAACAACCACACTTTAGCGCCTTGTACCGCGCTCAGTGGCGCTAATTCTCCCGCCTCGCGTAACTGATTCAGTTTCGTTTCAATAGAGGCTAAATCAGGCTCTGAGTTCGGGTTCGCCATGCAGTGCCCCATAGCAATACGTAAATCGCCTTGAGCACAGTTAACCGGCCCAGCGGCTAAAATGGCGACCCCCGTCACTTCTTCAGCATAAGCTTGATGAAACTGACCGGCCATATAGCCGCCGGAAGACAAGCCTGAAACGGTGATATTTGCGGTTAAATTCAATTTAGGTAAGGGTTCGCTGGCGGCGAGAGAGGTACTGACTACCATAGCACTGAGCACAGCTAAACGACATGACAACATAGTCACTCCAAAAATAACAATTAGATGCCTTACTATCGGTCAGCATGCGACTAACGACAATAAGGCTTTAGTACAGTAGCGAGCGGTAATTAATCTTCAACCAGTAACGCTACACCGCGACCTCGCGGATCGGCCACGGCGATCGGTGTCTGATTTTCAATTTTAATTAATTGAATATCGCCAAGGTTCCAGTTTGGCGTGTGAAGCTGATATCCACGCTGTTTTAACTCTGCTGCCACTTCACTGGCTAAATTGGCATAGGGTTCTAAGCGAATTTGATCTTGAGGTAATAATTGATGATGAAAGCGCATCGCAGCTACCGCAGCAGCGGGAGTCATTTTATAATCGTAAATATTCAGCATCACCTGAAAGATACTGGTGAAAATGGTTGAGCCACCAGGTGTGCCAATCACTAATTCCAGTTTTTGATCTTTTAACACAATACTCGGCGTCATCGAGGATAACATGCGTTTTTTCGGCGCAATGGCATTGGCATCGCTACCAACCACACCAAAAGCGTTCGGCACACCGGCTTTGGCAGAAAAATCATCCATTTCATTATTTAATAAAAAGCCTGCATCGGTCACCACAACACCACTGCCATAATCTAAATTCAGGGTATAGGTATTTGACACCGCATTACCGGCTTTATCGACGATGGAAAAATGCGTGGTTTGCTCAGATTCTAAACCCGGGCGTACTTTTGCCGTCTCTGAAATAGCCTTGGCATTCACTTCACTGGCGCGCTTGGCTAAGTAACGCTGATCGAGTAAGCGTTGCTGTGGTAATTCAGTAAAATCAGGATCACCAAGATAATCGGCACGATCGGCAAAAACGCGTTTTTCGATTTCGGCAATTAAGTGAACGTATTGGGCCGAGTTATGGCTGACATTAGCAAAGTGGGGGGCATTCAGATCTTTTAATGTCAGCAATTGAATTAACGCAATACCTCCTGAGCTAGGCGGTGCGACGGTTATCAATTGTTTATCGCGCCAAGTAGTCACAATAGGGTTGCGCCAGACTGCCCGATAATTGGCTAAGTCTTCGGCACTGATTAAACCTTGCCCCCTTGTCATTTCAGCTAACAGTAATTTTGCGGTTTCACCTTGGTAAAAATCGGCTGGCCCATGCTCAGCAATTCGGCTTAAGGTTTTTGCTAAAGCCGGTTGTTTAAACTGTTCGCCTGGGCGCATTGCGCCAAAATAGTTAGCAAAGTTTGTCCGTCCGGCATAACGTTGAAGCGCATTCCCTTCATAATGATAGGCTTTATCTGGCACGGTAAAGCCTTCCTCTGCCAGTTTAATCGCTGGCGCGACTAAACTTGCCCAAGGCAAGCTGCCGAATTGTTGGTGTGCTTGCCACAAGCCCATGACGGTACCTGGCACGCCCGAGGCTTGATGACCCACTAAGCTCATGCCTTCAATCACTTCACCTTCGGCATTTAAATACATATCGCGGTGCGCTTTTGCCGGTGCCATTTCCCGATAGTCAAGAAAATAGGCTTTATTGTTAAACCACAGTGTCATAAAGCCACCGCCACCGATATTGCCTGCCTCAGGATAGGTTACCGCTAAGGTTAAAGCCGTAGCCACTGCTGCATCAACGGCATTGCCGCCTTGTTTTAGCACCGCAGCCGCTACTTCTGCACCATAACGATCTGGGCTGGCGACCGCACCGGCGCTAAGGGCGTTTTCTGCCTGCACGGGAGACATAACAGTGAGACAAACAATCAGCCCTAAGCGGCTGAACGGACGAGTGAAGAAAAACATAGCGAAGCTCCGAACAAAGATGAAACACAGAACATAGCATTGACGTTTAAGAAAAGAAATCGATGTTCTAATGCGTTTTTTGTCTTAGCAAAAATAAAGCGGCGTTGAGTGCTGTTTTGCATAGCATTTATGGGCTAACTTAACGCGGTCAGTGCCATCCAGCATGCAGTACACCTTCGATTGACTCAGCGCTTAGCAAGCGGCTGAGCAACAAAAAAAGGCGCCCAATAAAGGCGCCAAGTGTCAGGTTAGTGTTGTATCACCAAAAATGCTAACAACGAGCGTTAATATAAGCACTAGCTGATTTTACGTTTTGATCTATCGCAAGAAATAGCATAATCAACCGATATACTTGCTGAGCCCGCTGAAATAACGTACATCTAATAGCAGAACTTATTCACTGAAAAAGGTAGACAAGACGATGAAAGTTTCCGTGTTAGCGGCATTGCTAGGTGTTGCTTGTGTTAGTTCATTCGCAGCAAGCCCCGTTGGTATTGTTATTCATGGTGGTGCAGGCACGATCAACAAAGCACAGATGACAACTGAGCAGCAACAAGCCTATGAAGCGGCGTTAACCCAAGCCGTAGAGCAAGGTTACGCGGTACTACAGCAAGGCGGTAGCAGCTTAGATGCCGTGACTGCTGCAGTGATGCTGTTGGAGGATTCACCGTTATTTAATGCGGGCAAGGGGGCGGTATATACCTTTGACGAGCAGCATGAATTGGATGCGTCAATCATGCAGGGACAAGACCGACAAGCCGGTGCCGTGGCGGGGATAAGTACGATTAAAAACCCCATTTTATTAGCGCGCGCCGTGATGGAGCAATCTGAGCATGTCATGCTTGCTGGCGCCGGAGCTGAAACCTTTGCTGATACCTTACCACTTGAGCGAGTGAAAAATACCTATTACAACACCGAGTTTCGGTATGAAGCCTTGCAACGCGCTAAGCAAGCTATGGCACCGCAACCGCATCAAGCACAGATCCCATTTGATCCAGCCTGGCGCATGGGCACCGTGGGCGCGGTTGCGATAGATCAGGCTGGTAATTTAGCCGCTGCCACTTCAACCGGTGGTATGACCGCGAAACGCTATGGCCGCATTGGCGATGCTCCGGTGATTGGTGCTGGTAACTTTGCGGATAACAGCAGCTGTGCGGTTTCTGCGACAGGCCATGGTGAATACTTTATCCGCTATCAAGTGGCTTCTGATATCTGCGCACGGGTTAAATATCAAGGTAAAACGGCCTCTTTGGCCGCTCAAGAAGTCATGAGTGAACTGGCAAAAGTAGGGGGCACTGGTGGTGTTATTGTGGTGGACGCGGCAGGGCAATTAAGCTGGGCGTTTAATACTGAAGGGATGTACCGCGCAATGCGTGGCGCAGTCACGCCATTGCGGGTAGAAATTTTTAGTGACAACGCTGAGAATTAATCGTTAACCCTCCATGCAAAATTAACCTGATGAGCTAAGCTTAAAAAGTTAACTAACAGGTTGTTGTGGGGGAAATATGGATTTACTGAAAGTCGCTGATTATATGAATAAGCATCCCGTGACGTTTAATGCGGAGATGCCAGTAGAAATGGCTGTTGATCGATTAATTAAATGCCGACAAACCGGTGGGCCGGTTATTGATGAACGGCGCAAAATTATTGGGTTTATTTCAGAGCAAGATTGTTTAGCCCGAATGCTGATGTCAACCTATCACGATCAGCAATCATTTAAAGTGTCAGATATTATGCAAACGAATGTGCTGACGGTTAAAGATTACTACGGCATCATTGATGTAGCACAAACTATGTTGAAAGCGCAGCCGAAACTCTATCCGGTTGTCGACGATGATGGTTTTTTACTGGGGATCATTACCCGTTCCGATGTGTTAGCGGCAATAGACAAGGAACTGCATTCGCATTACGGTAAAGTAGGTTAAACACTGACGCCTCAGTATATTTACACTTCAGTTAGCAGGCGGTGTAGCGTATTACTGGATTGCCGCACCCTTACTTGGTAGCATTGCGCCCTCTGACTTCTGAGGGCGTTATTTTGTCTGCTACAGCACCATTTTCTGTTTCCGAATGTTACGCAAAATTAGCTGATTGCTTACTGCAAGATCAGTTTCGTTTCCGTCGCCAATTATCTGCGCTAAAAAAACTTGCTGACGTTGCTGCACAACAAAGTAAATTGTCTCGGCTTTGTGCCGATATTGAGCGCTCCATGGCGCTGCGCCAAGTGCGGGCGAAAGCTGTGCCGGCGCTTCATTATCCTCAAGAGTTACCGGTTGTTGCTAAAAAAGATGACATTAAAGCCGCCATTGCTGCGCATCAAGTGGTGATCATTGCCGGTGAAACCGGTTCGGGTAAAACCACTCAGATCCCGAAAATTTGTTTAGAGCTGGGCCGAGGTGTGGCCGGTACGATCGGCCATACCCAGCCCCGCCGTCTTGCCGCCCGCAGTGTTTGTGCGCGTTTAGCTGAAGAATTAGATTGTCAGGTTGGGCAGCAAGTTGGTTATAAAATCCGCTTTGGCGATCATACTCATGCCGACACCTTAATAAAGTTAATGACCGACGGTATTTTGCTGACCGAGATGCAGCATGACCGGTTTTTAAATCAATACGATACGTTGATCATTGATGAAGCGCATGAGCGCAGCTTAAATATCGATTTCTTATTAGGTTATTTGAAGCAATTATTACCTAAGCGTCCTGATTTAAAGGTCATTATTACTTCTGCGACAATTGATCCGGAACGGTTTTCGAAGCACTTTTTCGATGCGCCTATTGTTGAAGTGTCGGGGCGAACTTATCCGGTAGAAGTGCGTTATCGCCCTTACAGTGAACTGGATGATAAAGATGGCGATCAGTTGCAAGGTATCTTTGATGCCGTCAATGAGCTCTATCAAGAGCCGCCAGGTGACATTTTAATTTTCTTAAACGGTGAGCGTGAAATTCGTGATACGGCCGATGCGCTAGAAAAACTGCAATTACCGCACACCGAAGTTTTACCGCTGTATGCGCGGCTAAGTGCTGCCGAGCAAAATCGGATTTTTCAGCAACATGCAGGCCGACGCATCGTGTTATCAACCAACGTGGCCGAAACTTCCTTAACGGTACCAGGGATCCGTTATGTGATCGATCCGGGTACTGCGCGTATTTCGCGCTATAGCTATCGCTCCAAAGTACAACAATTACCCATTGAAGCGATCAGTCAAGCGAGCGCGAATCAACGTAAAGGCCGCTGTGGTCGGGTCGCTGCCGGTATTTGTATTCGTTTATATAGCGAAGAAGACTTTATCGGACGCCCCGAGTTTACCGATCCGGAGATCCTGCGTACGAACCTTGCATCGGTGATTATGCAAATGCTGGCGCTGGGATTAGGTGATATTGAAGCCTTTCCTTTTTTACAAAAACCCGATAGCCGCTTCGTCAATGATGGTTTAAAACTATTAGAAGAGCTCAGTGCAATTGCACAGCAGCGCGGTAAAGACCCACTAAAATTAACCGCGTTAGGAAAGCAACTGGCACGTTTACCTATCGATCCGCGTTTAGCTCGGATGGTGATAGCCGCCAGTGATAATGGCGCCTTGCGGGAAGTGTTAGTGATTGTGGCGGCGTTATCTATCCAAGATCCGCGAGAGCGGCCACTGGATAAACAGCAAAAAGCCGATGAATTACATAGCCGCTTTGCCGATCCGGATTCTGATTTTAGCAGTTGGCTTAAACTGTGGGATCACCTGCAACAACAGCAAGATGCCTTAACGAATAATCAATTTCGACGTAACTGCCGGTTAGAATTTTTAAACTACCTACGTGTGCGCGAGTGGCAAGATCTCGTTGCGCAATTAAGCCAGGTGGCCCAAGAGCAGCAACTAAAAAGCAACGAACAAGCCGCGAATTATCAGCAAGTGCATATGTCATTGTTAAGCGGTTTATTGGGGCAAATTGGCTGTAAAGACAGCGAAGCCGATTATTTGGGCCCGCGGCAAACCCGTTTTTATGCTTTTCCGGGCAGCCATTTGTTCAAACGCAAACCTAAATGGGTTATGGCCGCTGAATGGGTTGAAACCAGCCGTTTGTATGCGCGAAGTTTAGCTAAAATTGAACCCGAGTGGGTTGAACCCTTGGCGCAGCATTTGGTTAACCGCAGTTACAGTGAACCGCATTGGGAAAAGAAAAAAGGCGCTGTCGTCGCTTATGAACAAGTGACGTTATACGGTGTGATCATTGTTGGAAAAAGACCGGTTCTGTATAGCCGTATTGATGAAGCCGTGTCTCACCAATTGTTTATTCGCGAAGGCTTGATTAATGGCGAGTCGGGGCTACAAGATGCATTTTTACAACACAATCAGCAATTAATTGAGCAGGTGCAATCGCTCGAAGAGAAATCTCGGCGTCGCGATATTTTAATCGATGATGATGCGTTAGCCAGTTTTTATGCTGAGCGTATTCCCGTATATGCTAATAATCGTGTTGATTTTATTAAATGGTGGAAGAAAAAACGGCAACAAGATGCGACTTTTTTAAATTTCGATCCTGATGCTTTATTACAGCGGGATGCCTCAGATATTACCTCGGCTAAATTTCCAGAAAGCTGGCAGCAGGGAAATTTAACCTTACCATTAGAATACCATTTTGCACCTGGTGAACCTGATGATGGTGTCAGTGTATTGATCCCGCTGGCGCTGCTGAATCAGGTTGAAAATACCGGTTTTGATTGGTTGATCCCAGCATTACGTCATGAATTACTGGTGGCTTTGATTAAATCGTTACCAAAAAACTTGCGGCGTAATTTTGTGCCCGCGCCAAATTACGCCGATGCCTTGTTGCAAAGCATTCAACCAGAGGATGGCCCTCTGTTAGACGTTGTTACGTATAAATTAAAACGAATGTCGGGGCTGAATATTCCAGAAGATGCTTGGGAGCTGTCAGGCTTAGCGGCGCATCTGCGGATGAATTTTAAAATTGTCGATGAGCGTAAGCTCGTGGCTCAGGGGCGTTCGTTGGCTTTGTTAAAACAGCAGCTGCAAGGTGAAGTACAGCAAAGCCTTAGCGAAGTGGCAGAGCAAGGTATTGAGCAAGCGGCGCTGACGAACTGGACCTTTGGTGATTTACCGCAAGAGTATGTCAAGCTGCAAGCGGGTTTTGAAATTAAAGCCTTTCCGGCTTTAATTGATGAAGGCGATAGTGTCGCCATTCGGCTGTTGGATAATCCGCAGCGCGCGCAACAAGAACATATCAAAGGCTTGCGTCGCTTATTATTGCTGAATATTCCATCCCCAGTGAAGTATTTGCAAGATACGTTACCTAACCGCGCCAAATTGGGTTTGTACTTTAATCCTTTTGGTAAGGTATTAGAGCTGATTGATGATTGTATTGCGGCAGCCACCGATGAGTTAATTACGCAAGCACTGCCGGTACAAGATGCCAACGCGTTTCAGCAGCTAAAAGAGCGCTTACGTGCTGATTTAGCTGAACGGGTGCGGCAAATTGCGCTGCAGGTTGAGCGGATCCTTAATCAGTATCACGAAATTCAAAAGCGTTTGAAGGGCAAAGTCGATTTGGCGCATTATCAGGCGCAAGCCGATGTGAAAAGTCAATTAGAGCAATTGATTTTTAAAGGCTTTGTTACAAAACATGGCGCTTCGCGTATGGACGATTTACTGCGTTATCTCAGTGCTATGGTGAAGCGTTTAGAAAAACTGCCGGTCGATCCAAATCGAGATCGTTTGTTAATGCACGAATATCAACATGCCGAACAAGCCTATTTGCAACTACTTGGCAAATTTGCTGGGCAACCCTTACCTGAGGCCGTAAGCGCGATAAGTTGGATGCTACAAGAGCTAAAAGTATCACAGCATGCGCAGCAATTGGGTACGCCTTATCCCATTTCTGCGAAGCGGATCCTTAATGCCGTACAAGAGCTTAAATAATATACTTGCAGGCTGTGTTAAGCTTGCTAAGATTAAGGTTAAGTAGTGTAAGGAAATCGATATGGTAAACAGGAATGATAACCGGCATTTTTACCGCATGATGGTAAATGCTGATGTAAAGCTGATGATTAACGACCCAGAAGCCGCCCGAGTCATAGATGGGGTTTGTCGAGATTTAAGTGCTTCGGGGATGTCGGTTGAAACCGATGAGTTGATTGAGTTAGGCACTTTAATTCGCATCCGTTTAGAATCGCCGAATGCCAGCGTACCGCCGCTTGATGCGACTGCTAAGGTGATGCGTTGCAGTCAAGACAGCGAAGAGAGCTACAATTTGGGATTAGCTTTCATCGAGCTTAACTAAAGCAGTTAATCACTCAGTGTCTATAAAACGTTGCTATGCTTTTAATAAAAAGGCGTAGCAACATTTTTATTGGCTGATGCCAGCAACATTGCCATAATATAGGCTACTGCTGCTGACATATTCTCATGTCAATTACATCACACTGGCATACTCTGTCATACAGAGCTTTAATCTGCATTGCTGCAAATATTCAGCAAATCTCAAGCACCCTTAATATATTTTGCAAATTAAGCCTTTCAAGTAAAAGCCTTCAGGAAAAAAGCTGGCAATCAGATGGTCACTGTCTTGTTGTAAGCGTTCGATAAACAAACAATCTCGCTTGGCATCCAGCGCCGCATCGGCCACGACTTTTTGAAATAATGCTTCTTCAATTAAGCCTGAGCAAGAAAAGGTGAAGAGCAAACCGCCAGGTTTAACTAATTGCATCGCTAAGCGGTTTATATCTTTGTAACCCCGACAGGCACCATTGAGTTGTGATTTATTATCCGCAAACTTCGGCGGGTCTAATATAATCAGATCGAAGGTTTTGCCTTCTTCTTGATACTGTCGTAATAACTTAAACACATCGGCCTTTGTATGGGTGAGGGCATTTAAATCTAAGTGATTAAGCTCGGCGTTACGGCTGGCGGTAGTTAAGGCTAACTCTGACATATCCACGTTAGTCACATGACGAGCACCGCCTAATAAAGCAGCTACGCCAAAGGTACCGGTATAGCTAAAGCAGTTTAACATCTCGGCATTTTTGGCATACCGACGCACGGCTGCACGGCTGGCACGTTGATCGAGGTAAAAACCGGTTTTGTGGCCTTCAATAATATCAACAATCAGCGTCATACCGTGCTCTTTAATGAGCACTTCGCCGCTTTCGCGGGGTAAATGTAACCAGCCTTTAACCAGTGGTAAGCCTTCTTTTTTACGGATATCAACATCTGAACGCTCGTAAATACTGTGCTCAGGAAAAACCTGACGCAAAGCGCTTACCAGCATTTTGCGTTTGGCATCCGCCCCCGCGGATAATAACTGCACCACCAATACATCGGCGAATTTATCGATAGTAATGCCGGGAAGATCGTCCGACTCGGCTGCTATGATGCGCAGGCCATTGGTATCTTCGGTATTAAAGACACTTTGACGGATCTGCCATGCTCGGCTGATTTTACGTACGAAGAAATCAACATCAATCGCTTCATCTTGTTGGAAAGTCCAGATGCGGGCGCGAATTTGTGAACTCGGTGAATAGGCTGCCCGTGCCAGCCATTGTCCTTTACTACTGAGTACTTCAACCGTGTCGCCGCGATTAGGGGTATTTAACACCTTATCTATGGCATTGGAAAACAGCCACGGATGGCGGCGGTTTAGAGCCTTTTCACGACCATCTTGCAAGACAATTGTAGGTAAGTTTACGGTTCTATTCATGATTTTATGTACGCTGTGCTAGACTAAAGGGCGTATTTTAGAGAAGAGACCGACAAAGCTAAAGTAAATTCGTAAAGCTATCGTTATGGAGTGCTATGAACAAGCCAATTCCGCAGCAAATGCTTGCCGTTTCGGTACAGCAACCCGGTAAAAACAGTGTTTTAGTATGGCAAAGCCAACCTATACCAGAATTGATGACCGGTCAGCTATTAATTCAAGTAGCGGCTTGTGGGATTAATCGTGCTGATTTGATGCAGCGCCAAGGGTTGTATCCGCCACCGCCAGGCGATAGCGACATTTTAGGCTTAGAGGTGGCTGGCATCGTGGTGGCGGTGGCGGATGCCCGTTTAGAGGCTTGGCTGGGCCGGCAAGTGTTTGGTTTAGTCAATGGTGGGGGTTATGCCGAATATGTGGTGATGCCAGAAGCGCATGCTATGCTCGTACCAACTGGCTGGAGCATGGTTCAGGCCGCAGCAACCGCAGAAACCTTTTTAACGGCTTACCAATTATTATTTACCGAAGGCCAAGCGCAACCTGGCCAGCGTGTGCTTATTCATGCGGGAGCCAGTGGTGTTGGCACTTCTGCTATTCAATTAGCCAAAGCTAAAGGGTTGCATAGTGCCGTTACGGTGGGCAGTGCTGACAAAGCCGAGGCATGTTTAAAGCTCGGTGCTGAATATGCTATCAACTATCGGCAGCAACAGTTTAGTGACGCGTTAAAACAGTTTTGGCCAGAAGGCTTTAATCTGATCTTAGATCCGGTTGCCGGGCCTTATATTAATCAAGACGTCGCCTTATTAGCTCAAGATGGTAAGATCATTATTTATGCGATGATGGGAGGACGCACGGTGCCCGAATTCGAACTAGTGCCGTTATTTCGAAAACGCGGTCAGCTTTGGTGTTCTACCTTACGTAATCGCGATTTAGCCTATAAGGGCAAGTTAACTGCGGACTTTATTCACGATTTTGCAGCAGATATGGCCCGCGGCAAGGTTACACCCGTGATCCAGCAACAATTTGCTGCCTCAGATGTCGAGCAAGCACACCAACTGCTGGCGTCGAATCAAACCATTGGTAAATTAGTTTTAACATTTTAATTAATTGGTGTTTCGCCAAGTGAAAGGACGACATAACGCATGGCAGTTAGTTTTGGCAAGGCCAACTATGCAAAAACGGTGCAAAGGCTGATAGAGCGGATTTATAACCATAGTCCGTTGAAAGACTCCATTTATGAGCAAGCTGTGCTCTGGTTTGCCGCTAAGCCACAGGAAGATGCACAGGCTGCTGCGTTAGAGCAGCAATTGTATTTATTTGAAAACAATCACAGCGGCGCGAAAGGTAAGGCAGGTACAGCGCGTAATTTAAAAGAGGCCGAAAGCCAATCTCAAGAATTCAATAATCAAATTGAAGAGGCAAAATTTCAGCGTTATAGCGAGCTAGAAGCGATTTGTTATGACGTATTACAGCTATGCCAAAGTGACACCTTTGTGGATACGAACCAGCAAACTGCCAAGATGCTCGGTACGATCCAATTGATGTCGCCCACTAAAGGCCGACATGTCGCCAAAACCAACCAAAAAGTGCGTCATCTTTATAAAGCATTACTCAGCTTACGCCTGTTAGACCGTTTAGTCATGGACGGTCTGATTGATCATCCGTATATCATGGAATGTTATCAAGCCAGTAAAGAACTTCCTTATGCGGACAATGCTATTCACCATCCTTATCGCGATAATATTCATGTCACGGTGTTAATGGCGGCGATTTTACAAGATATCGGCCGTTGTCATCCCAGCTGTCAATTGCTGTTGAAAGGGCCTGAAGGTAACTTCGATGAGTTTCGTGAACTCGAGGCGGATGAGCGCAATACATTTTTACAGGACAGTTACACTGAAGCGTTTAACTATGTGCAGCATGCACTGAGTAAGGGCCGCTATCGTGGGCGCGCTCGTGATGAGCGAGATCGCTTTGTGCGTGATGAGGAGCAAAAACGTGAGTTATTGCTGTTGCTGCTGAAACAAGCGGCCCGGCCGCAAGAGGGCATTGGTAATGTGCTGCGGATCCCGCAAATCTATACTTCGATGGTGTTATCAACCAAGCAATCTTACAATTATGAAGATCTGCCAAAGGCCGCTTTGGCGCTAGATAAAAGTGCTGAGCTTGGCAAAATTAGTAAAAATAGTGTGGCGGGTTTTTTGCGGATTGTCGGGATGTTTCCGCAAGGTTATGGCTTGCCTTATATTCCAAAAGACTCTGATGGTAATGACATGGATCGTTATGAATACGCCATCGTTGCCGGGCTTTATCCGAGCAATTTCCGCCAGCCGTTTTGTCGTATTGTGACCTACAGTTTAACTTACCAAGCGTCTGCGCGAGCTTGTGTGTTAAGCATTGAAAATAACTTATATTTTGCGCCTGCCCGTAAAAAGCTTGAAGTGATACCAGAAGAGCGTTTGTTAGATATTTTACGCAAGCTCGTTTACGACTTCCAAGAGCGCATGGCTTCACCGCTCATTCCAAAGTTTTGGCATCCTTATGATTATTTTCTACATACCAAAAACCAAAACTTGTGGAATAAAGCCATAGTGATCTCGAACTAAGCTAGCAAAGTACCCTAAGCCGAGCCAGCTCGTGCTTAGGGTTTTGGGGGGGATTCAGGCTCTATCAAGCTGTCAGAGGGAGCGAAGGGGGGCGCATCTTCTTGGATATTGGGCACAAAGTTGTTGTGTTTTACTGTTGGCTCAGAGGCAACATCTGACTGGGCGACCCCTTCTGCAGTTGCTTCATTTGCTGTCGTGTTTTGTTCTGCTAGCGGCTCAACATCATCACGCATTTGTTGCTGTACCAGCTCTTCATCAACTCGCGGATCTAAAGCGGCCGCTAAAGGCGATGACACTAAATCACCCGAAGCCAGTTGATAATCGGAAGGTTGCTGTTCGGATAGCAGTCGGGTCGCCACTTTTTGGTTGTAATTGACCCGCGCCAAGCGCAAGAACAAGATCACACAACATACCGCCATATAGAGGTAAAGCATGCTATTACCAAACAGCTGCATGCTAAAAGAGGCCACTAAGGGCCCTAAGGTTGCACCAATACCAAAGGTCAGTAAAATGGTGGCGGATAGCGCGACACGCTCACTTTGTTCAATACGCTGATTGGCCATGGCTGTCGCCAGCGGATATAAAGTAAAGGCGAGGATGCCAAAACAGAAGGTCGCTGCTAACAACAGTAGGGTGTTAAGAGGGACTAAGGCAATCACTAACACAATCAGGCCTAACAAAGCACTATTGACCCGGACCAGACGACTTCGCGGGATCCGATCCGATAGCTTACCCATCGGCCACTGCGCTAATAAGCCGGCTAAAATAGTGGCAGACATAAAACTGGCAACTTCGCTATTGCTAAGGCCAATACCCGCTGCAAAGGCGGGTGCTAAACCGTAAAATGAACCGGAAATCCCCCCCGCAATTAAAATGGTGGTGAGAGATTGCGGTACTTTACGCCAAAACGCCATGATTTTGAGCGGTGCAGGATGCAGCGGCTGTGGGTGGATGCGCCGAGTGAGTGCAATTGGCACAATGCAAAGCGCATAACAGATACCAACCAGTAATAACGGCTCTATTCCCAGCTGTGGAAAGAACGACAACAGGGTTTGACCGCCTACCATGCCAAGGTAAGACACTATCATATAACCCGCAAACACGGAGCCACGCTGTGAGCTATCGGCTTGCTCGTTCAGCCAGCTTTCAAGCACCATATACTGACACATCATGCCGGTGCCAACGAGCAGACGCAGCAGCAACCAAATTTCAAGTGTATCGGTAAGTGCGTGGCACAGGGCCGAGGCCGTTACAATACTGGCGCTGGCCACAAAGGTGCGAATATGACCCACCCGCGCAATGAGTCTATGGCCTACTTTGGAGCCCGCAACCAGACCGAAATAATAAGCCGACATCATGCCACCAATCCACAGTTGCTCGACACCATCGCGGGCTAATGACAACGCTAAATAGGTGGTCAGTAGGCCGGCTCCCAACACCATAATCAGCGTGGTGGAAAACAGCGACGAAAAACTGCGAAAAGGCGATGGCATCCTTTACCTCTATGTGTTGAACTGTGTTACGCGTTACTTAACGCGCATGCCGGGCTGAGCACCGTCATCTGGGCTTAACAAGAAAATATCACTGCCGCCAGGCCCCGCTGCGAGCACCATACCTTCAGATAAACCAAAGCGCATTTTGCGCGCAGCTAAGTTAGCGACCATCACCGTTTGGCGACCGACGAGGCTTTCTGGAGTATAGGCTGCTTTAATGCCTGCGAATACCTGACGGGTTTCACCCGCACCAATATCTAAGGTTAATTGTACTAACTTGTCAGCGCCTTCAACCGGCGCGGCGGCAATAATTTTGGCGACGCGCAAATCGATTTTGACAAAATCATCAATGCTGATGGTGTCGCTAATCGGTTCACGCTGTGCACTTACTATTGGCGCAGCAGCAGGTGCTTTTGCTTTTGCGGTTGTGCTGCTGGCATCTGCTGTGGGTTGTAAGTTTTCGGTAGACGCCGCAACCATGGCTTGCACTTTAACCGGATCGACACGCTGCATTAAGGCTTTAAACGGGTTAATCGCATGATTTAATAAAGGGCTTTGGTAGTGTTGCCACAGCAGTTCGGTATTTAAAAAGGCTTCGCTATCCGCGGCCATTTTCGGTAACACCGGCTTAAGGTAATGCATTAACACGCGGAATAAGTTTAAACCCATAGAGCAAACATCATGCGTTTCTTGTTGTTTGCTCTCGTCTTTGGCTAATACCCAAGGCGCTTTGGCATCAATATATTGATTCGCACGATCAGCAAGCGCCATAATGTCGCGAATGGCCTTCGCAAATTCACGTTGCTCATAGCATTGCGCAATGCTGCTACCGGCATTAATAAAATCTTGATACAGCTCTGGCTCGGCCAGCGTTGCCGACAAGGTGCCATTAAAGCGCTTACTAATAAAACCGGCACAGCGACTGGCGATATTGACCACTTTGCCGACGAGATCAGCATTCACTTTTTGCGTGAAATCTTCGAGGTTTAAATCGAGATCGGTAATACCACTGGTTAATTTGCTGGCAAAATAATAGCGAAGGTATTCAGGATCTAAGTGCTCTAGATAGGTACGTGCTTTGATAAAGGTGCCGCGCGATTTTGACATTTTCGCGCCATTTACCGTGACAAAACCATGTGCATAAACCGCGTTGGGTTTGCGAAAGCCCGCGCCCTCTAACATGGCAGGCCAAAACAGGCTGTGGAAATAAATAATATCTTTGCCGATAAAATGATAAACCTCGGCATCTGAGCCGGGGGCCCAGAAGCTGTCAAAATCGACATTGATACGATCGCACAAATTTTTAAAGCTGGCTAAATAGCCAATGGGGGCATCTAACCATACGTAAAAAAACTTGCCTGGCGCATCTGGAATTTCAAAGCCAAAGTAAGGCGCATCTCGGCTGATATCCCACATTTGGAGGCCATCTTTAAACCACTCTTGTAGTTTATTGGCCATTTCATCTTGCAAGGCACCGCTGCGCGTCCAGGTTTGCAACATTTCTGCAAAGGCCGGTAAGTCAAAGAAGTAATGTTCACTGTCTTTTAAAATGGGCGTTGCGCCTGACACAACCGACCGTGGATTTTTAACTTCTGTTGGGCTATAGGTTGCGCCGCAGACATCACAGCTGTCGCCATTTTGATCTTGTGCGCCGCACTTGGGGCAATCGCCTTTGACAAAACGATCTGGTAAAAACATGGATTTTTGTGGATCGTATAACTGGCTAATGACTTTACGTTTAATATGTCCCGCAGCGTTTAAGCGGTTATAAATGGTATTAGCAAACTCGCGGTTTTCTTCGCTGTGCGTAGAATGATAATTGTCAAAGGCTATGCCAAAGTCAGCAAAATCAGTGCTGTGTTCAATTTTAGTTTGCGCAATCATCTGCTCAGGACTAATGCCTTGCTGCTGCGCTTTAAGCATAATCGGTGTGCCGTGGGCATCATCGGCACACACGTAATAACATTGATGGCCACGTGCTTTCTGAAAGCGGGCCCAAATGTCGGTTTGGATATATTCCAATAAATGACCAAGGTGGATGGGGCCGTTTGCATACGGCAGGGCGCTGGTGATCAGAATTTTCCGTGTTGACATTAAAGATCGCTCTTACATAAATGACTGAAAATATATGCGCTAATGATACTATAGCCGCCATTAAATCGCATCCGGCATTGTCAGATTGCTGGGAAAAATGCCACCCTTTTTGGTTTTTGAGGAGTCTCGATGTTTAATTGGCTGAAAAAATCAGCAGTAACCCAAACACCACAGGCTGAGCCTTGGCAAAACGCGTTGTTGGCAATTCGCCAACAGGCCCCGGTATTTAAAGCGATCCACACGGTTATTTTGGTCGCGTCGGGCAAAGGTGGCGTGGGTAAATCGACTACGGCTGCAAATTTGGCCATGGCGATGGCTAACGCGGGTGTGCGCACCGGCCTGCTTGATGCCGACATTTATGGCCCTTCCTTACCTACCTTATTTGGCTTAACGGGGCAAAAAGTTAGCTCGCCCGACAATAAATTAATGCAACCCCTGCAGCAGCATGGGGTAACATTACAATCTATTGGTTTTTTAGTGGATCCGGAGGTTGCCAGTGTTTGGCGTGGCCCAATGGCAAGCCAAGCTTTGCTGCAACTGATTAACGAAACAATTTGGCCGGAATTAGATGTATTATTGATTGATTTACCCCCAGGCACCGGTGATATTCAGTTAACTTTGTCACAAAAGTTACCGGTAACCGGCGCGGTTGTGGTCACTACACCTCAAGATTTAGCACTGGCCGATGCCCAAAAAGCCATTAGTATGTTTCGCCAAGTGTCTATTCCTGTACTGGGCTTAGTTGAGAATATGAGCTTTTACCTTTGCCCAAGCTGTGGTGCGCATGATGATGTATTCGGTAGTGCCGGGGGGCTCAGGTTGGCTGAGCGCCATCAAGTCCCGGTACTAGGGCAATTACCTCTGCAAGGGAGTATTCGTCAGCAGTCGGATCTGGGCGTGGCGTTAACACAAGGCGATGCGGCCATGGCCGCTTTGTATCATGATATTAGCTTATCGCTTTTACAGCGGGTAAGCGGTGAATTACCGGAGTACGCTTCGGTTGAAATTAAAATAACGGATGATTAAACATGAGATTATGTGACCGCGATATAGAGCGCTACCTAGCCGAAGGCAAAATTTGCATCACGCCAGCCCCCGATGTTGACATGATCAGTGGCGTGAGCGTCGATATTCGTTTGGGTAATAAGTTTCGGGTATTTGTGGCGCATGCCGCACCTTACATCGATTTAAGTGGCCCCCGCGCCGAGGTGGATGCGGCGTTACATTCCGTTATGAGCGATGAGATCGTGTTAGCCGATGATGGGGTATTTATTCTGCATCCCGGTGAATTAGCCATTGGTGTAACGTTAGAGTCAGTGACCTTGCCTGATGATATTGTGGGCTGGTTGGATGGCCGTTCGTCGCTAGCGCGTTTAGGCTTAATGGTGCACGTGACGGCACATCGCATTGATCCAGGCTGGTCAGGTAATATCGTTTTAGAGTTTTACAACAGTGGTAAGTTACCCTTAGCTTTACGCCCTAATATGAAAATAGGCGCGTTAAACTTTGAACTGATGACTGGCCCTGCTGCCAGACCTTACAATAAAAGGCTGGATGCGAAGTACAAAGAACAAACAGGGGCGGTTGCCAGCCGGATTAGCCATGACCATAAAGGTGGCTGATCTGAAAAATAAAAAGCCCACGTATCAGGTGGGCGCAAGCTTATAAAGCAAAAATGAAGCGCAATGATTATGCAATAAAACTGCATAGTCTGGCAACTGTGTGCTAAGCATAGTGATTGGTTTCTGTGTTTTAAATGCATAAAAAATGATTTTTTATTAGCTCAATACAGCTTTAAAGGAAGTGAAATGAAATTATATGGCTCACAAACCTCACCTTATGTGCGGCGCATTCGTTTGTTACTGGCGGCACAGCCGTATGAGTTTGTTGATATGCAAATTTTTGCAGAAGGCGATCGTGAAAAGCTTTTAGCCTTGAACCCGACACTCAAAGTGCCGATGTTTGAGCATGACGGGCAAATGGTGTTCGATTCAGGGGTTATTTACCGTTACCTCACTACGGTTTTATCATTACCCGCCTTAAGTTGGTATCAAGAGAATCAATTAACGGTGATTAACGCTATTAATGATTCACTGGTTACGTTGTTTTTATCTGCGCGCAGTGGCTTAGATACTAATGAAGATCGGTTGTTTTTTAATATACAAAAACAACGTATTGCCGCTTCGATGTTCGTGCTAGAGCAACAAGCGCAAAACCATGAGTTTGCAGAGTGGAATTATATAGCGATGTCACTTTACAGCTTACTAGACTGGGTGATCTTCAGAGAACTGTTAGAATTAGACGAATACCCGGCGCTGCAGGCCTTTTATGCTGAAAATAAACAACAGGCTGCCATTGCAACCACCGATCCGCGTTTAACTTAAGATCTTGGTTAGTAAATTAAAAATAGCGAAATAGCGCCATGGCGACGTTCATGCCATGGCGTAACATCTTAGCCTTGCTGCAACACTTCCGGTTCAATTAACACGCTTTGCGTCGCATCAGATAACCAAATTTGGCTTTCGCTAATATTACATTGAATTTGCATATTACGGTTAAATAGCTTAGCCATATCCGCTACTGCTTGTTCGGGAATGTCGATAACGGTTAAATTTTGATAGCGAGCTAACGCCGCGCTGTTGGCTTTCCACCACACTGGAACAACGCGGCCACCATAGCAATATAGTGTTACCTTTTTAGCGCGGTTACAGGCTTTTCTCAGCCATTTTTCATCAACTTGACCAAACTCAACCCAATGTGCAATTACACCATCTAAACCTAAGTCCCACAATTCTGCTTCATCTTCACTACCGCTAAGCCCTTTGGTAAAACCTAAGGTTTTATTGGCATTAAGGGCAAAAGCCAGTAATCGCACCATTAATCGTTCGTTATTTTCAGAAGGATGCTGCGCCAAGGTTAAACTGTGATCGGCGTAGTAATGCCGATCCATATCCGCAATTTGCAATTGTACTTTGCACACTGTCGCTTTAAGCGCCATAACCATTCCCAGCTTATAAAAAAACGCAGTGTACCTTAAAGCCTAAAGCTTTGAATAGTGAACTGATGGCAGCAATGGGTTAGGGCAATGCTATCTGTAGTCTGTTACACAACCTTCGGGGCAAAAGAAATATTCGGCGCTTTAAAATATATGAGCTTGTATGTATATACAGTTTTAGGTGAATTTATTGTTATCAAGTAAATTGCAAGTTTAGAACATGCTTTCTAGAATAACTTTAAAAGAGCTAGATGAAATCTGTTGATTTACGCAATGTTGTTAGATAGTTTAACTATTTAACAAAAGAGAGAAAGTCGTTTAAATGGTTAGAAATAATGAGTGCTCCAAACTATTAAGCTGTTATGTCCTCTATGAAGATTTTGTGCATTGAACAAAAGCAAAAATTTTAAGCTCTCGCTTGTTGCATTAATTGTCTGCATTATTGGCTTTCAGTTTTCTACGCTTAGCATTAATTTTTATACTAACCCGTTTTATATAGGTTCTTTCATTTTCGCTATTGCTTTGTTGGTTATTACGGTTAATTTTATCTGCCCCAATTGCAGGAAAAATCAGGTTGTGCTCTCTTTAAAGCAGTTTAGGCTTCCGAGTAATACATGCTGCAATTGTGGTTACAGTGTTGGTAAAAATGGCACTGAATAACATCGGTGGTAAGAACATAACAAACAAATATTATCGCCAGCAAAAAGCGCTGGCTGCGAGGTCAACCCGCTGCGCGGCTTTCCGCGCTAAATTGGGGAGTTGGTGCTTAATGGATAGGTTTCTGTTAATCATTTTTTTGAGCAGTTTAACTTTTGCAATCAAGGCTCAAACGAGTATCGAAGAATGCTCAGAAGATATAAAGCCATTGGTTCCTCTAGAGTTACTTTGGCCAGGTTCACCTTCTGGAGGTATTGAGCCAGAGTATATTTCAGAAGCAGTAACTTTAAAGTTCATCGTTACTGAGCTCGGTGAAGTTGAGAGCATTGAAACGGTAGATACAACCTCGAGAATTTATACACGGGTTGCTCGACGAACAATTTGGAAAACCAAGTTCCTAAAACCTACTACCAAGTGCTTTAAAAATTGGATAATTCGTTATGAAAAGCCACGCACCTAACAAAACGTCTCAAACGGACACAAAACAGTTGGCCATCGTTTCGCGATTATAGCTAATATTCTTTAGCCGCTTAGCAAAGCGTAATGTGTTATATGGAAATCAAGTATGGGTTTAGATACTGTTGAAATTGTGCTTTGGGCGGAAAAAGAGTTTGGTGTAGAAATGCCAGACCAAGAAGTGACAAATATTTATACGGTTGGTGAGTTTGCGACTTACATTGCTACCAAAGTCAATGAATCAAAAGGGACATCATTCGATTATTCAGATATTCTTCCAAAGCTTTTAGAGGTATTAGAATCTGACTATGGTGTCGACAAAGATAAAGTTACCTTGGATAGTCGATTCGTTCAGGATCTGGATTTTGATTAAATTGCACACAACAAGCGCCATTAGAAATGCGCTATTCGGGCGATTCAACTCGCAACAAGTTGCTCGCATTTGTGACGTGCGTTAGCGGAGTTTCACCTTCACAATACAAGGAAGTTAAAATGAAAATTAAGGCAAGTTTACTGGTTACTACTTTACTGGCGTCGGCGTTCTGTTTCGCGGCTGACACTTATCAAGTATCTACATCTGTGTACTCTCAAGGAAAACGAGTGGCAGCTCCAGCCATGATGGTTGAAGCAGATAAAATGGCGTCAATTACTATGGATAGTGGCTTTAGTTATACCCTCACCGTTACGCCAAACCAAGATGAGACCGCAGGTGTTGTAGCTGTTGTTACTGTGGGTGATAGCACGATACATCCTTCATTTACTGTTGCCTACGGCAAAGAAGCAACAATAGCAATTGTTGAGCAAAAACTCACGTTAATGATTAATAAGGTTAACAGCTAACAATTTGCTTCATTCGGCTTACGGCCCTTCGACGCTGACAAGTTGGCACACATGCGCGGGACGTTACGTATCCTCTTAATTAAATTATGGAGTGTTAGATAAATGGAAAATCAAGAGTACGCTGGTTTCTGGATTCGTTTTGGAGCGGTTTTAATTGATCTGGTCGTTATAATAATTGTCTGCTTCGTTCCTTTAACGCTTATTTATGGAGAGGAATACTGGGTTGGTGAACAGTTATATTATGGGTTTTGGGACTTAATATTTAGCTATATCCTGCCCTTTGTAGCAACTATTTGGTTTTGGCTTCGTTTTTTCGGAACACCAGGAAAAATGGCTTTACGTCTGAAAATAGTAGATGCAAAAACCGGTGGCAAGCTATCCCTAGGTCAGGCTATTGGTCGATATTTCGCATATATAGTTGCAGCTCTTCCCTTATTGTTGGGCTATATCTGGGTTGGAGTAGATAAGCGAAAACAAGGTCTTCACGACAAATTAGCCGGCACCGTAGTAATTCGCCAACTAGGTAAAGAGCCAGTTAAATTTGACCAAAATGCTTAACAAAGACACCAATTTCGAGCCTATCGGCGCCGGACAACCTACACTATGTTCCGGCTGCCTGTTATGGCGATATTAAATTAATAGTAGTCTTGCGAAAGATTTTAATGTTCAACTTAATTTAGGAGTAAATTTATGATGGGTGGAATAAGTATTTGGCATTTTTTAATTATAATGGTTTTGCCATTGATCCACGTGATCCTATCAAGCCGTTCCCACGGTGGTGCAAAGTTTGGTTGGTCTTTAGCGGTTGTATTTTTTCCGTTACTTAGCTACATCATTTACTTGATAGTGACTCAGCCTGCAAAGAGAGTACAACAGCGCTAATGGCATTTAATAAGGCCAGTGAGCAACGCTGCCGTTGTTTGCTGCACCTCAAATTTGCTGCATTGCTTTTCGGCCGCGGCTGGCTGCGTTAGGCTGCTGGCATGAAAAATTACCCTACAATAACATTAGTTGCCTTTATTGTTCTTTGTGGATGCACTCGCTCATCGTATTTTGCTGAGCTTGATCCAAGAGCAAAATCGGTGAATTCATCGAAATATGGAAAGGGTAAATATTTTTATCATTACTCTAAATTTATTTTTTCAAGTGAAAATGCTGCCCAAGAGAAAGAAGACTATTTCAATTTTGTGCAAACAGAAATTGAGCAAAAAATTGCTGGAAATCAGGCTTGTACCATTATCCAAGAGTCGCTGTCGTACTACGGCGAAGGCGGCGTTGTCAGTGTTCTGGTGAAATGCAATGAAACCTAACACGTGCTTTAAACAACCCGCTTAAACTCGCTGGAGACTCAGTAAGTTGGTCAAGTAATATGTATTGTACTTGTCTTTTTTAAAGCACATGTTGAGGTGTTTATAATCCTATTTATGACACACCCTCGAAGTTAGATACTTAACGTTGAGCGTTATTTTTTAAGCGGGATATACTCTTTATCGTCGCCGATGACGCTGGGGAATTTGCCATTTTGCCAATCCGCTTTTGCTTGCTCTATCCGCGCTTTACTGAAAGACACAAAGTTCCAGTGTAAATAAGGGGGCACAGTAAATTTTTCGCCTCCTAGCATGATAAATCGTCCGCTTTGCAGAACCGTCATTTCAGTGTCGGTATCATCGAGCAAGACAAACTCACCCGCACCATAGGTGACCCCGTTAATGTCTATTTTTCCGCTAATAGGGAATATCGCGGTTTCATGCGTTGGATGGGGTCTGGTAATTTTGCTGTTTTCATCTGCCGTTATGTCGATATAAAACATCGGCGAGTAAGTTTTAACGGGTGAGCTCATGCCGTAAGCTTCGCCGACAATAAGCCGCATCATAACACCCTCGTGAATGAGGTGAGGTAGTTGCTGTTTTTTTACATGAGTAAAAGAGGGATCAAGTTCAGCCATCTGCTCTGGTAGTGCGATCCAGCACTGTAAGCCATTAATGGCGTGCTTGTTTGCTCTTACTTCAAAGGTTTCTCGCTCGGAATGGGTTATGCCTTTACCTGCGGTCATCCAGTTGACATCTCCTGGATGTATTTCGACATGATGTCCTAACGAATCTCTATGCAAAATACTGCCTTCAAACAAATAAGTCAGTGTGCTTAGGCCAATATGTGGATGCGGTCGCACATTGATACCTTGCCCAGCAGGAAAATCATGTGGGCCAATTTGGTCAAAAAATATAAAAGGCCCAACCATTTTTTTATCTTGGTGAGGCAGCACTCTTTTTACTTGTAAGCCACCTAAATCGTGTGTTGTTGCCTTCAGTACTTTTGCCATGTGGTACTCCTTAACAATGCAGAAATTAAGTCTACTCAGCACGGTATCATTCTAAACAGGGTAATAATATTAGAATAAAAGAAGCGAATAGTTCTATTTAAAAGAACTAATGCGCAGGTTCTGATTGACATGGACCAGAATAACCTTGGAAGCTTTGAGGTCAGATACCGAGATCTTTTTTTAAGCAGAGCTTAACGTTTTCGCTGTTGGCGAGATACTTTCTTTTGTGTCGCCAAAAGAAAGTATCCAAAGAAAATGCGACCCAATTTCGCTCGAAAGCCCGACTGCTCATACGTTGTCCAAGGCGAAAACGTCACTCGCGCAAGGCTTCGTCGCCGCACTCAAACACCCGTTTTCTTAAAACCTTGGCCAACGATGATCAGCCGGCTCGCTGCCAAGGGAGTGAATATCCGTTGAGGTATGTGCTTAGCTTCTATAGCTTGTTGGTGACTATCGGCTTAAAATAATTCATCTAACAACGAGGCACTTTTTTAAGGATCCAAAAGAAAATTTATAGCCAATTGCGAAAAGGTTAATGGTTATGGTAAAAACAAAGTAAATTTAATGCTTAATTGCCAATTCAAATTGTTTGTTTTCAGAAAACGGGATCTGGTGTTACTACAGTTTTATTTCGTTGTGCAATCAATAGTATTTTTCATTCCGAGGATGGTATGGCTAGAGTTCGCTGCATGTTTATTTTAATTGGAATGAGTTTTTTAGTGTTAACGTCTATTGGTGATAGCTATTATCGAGATTGGGTATACGCCAATCAAATATCCGATTTTGGTTTGGCAGATTATCTGCCAAGTATTACCGGAACCATTACCTCAATTTTTTTATTAATCGGTTTAGCAAAAGACTGGATAACTAAAGCACCCGAATCAGCATTGTGGATCACATGTGGTTGCGCAACTTATGAGTGTTTACAGCCAGCTGTGGGAACCGGTGTGTTTGATCTTCAGGACTTTATTGCTGTTTTTGTTACCGGGGGGATTGTTGTGTTTACGCTTAACAAAGTAAATGCAAGCATCTTGCGTACTGTAAAACATCAAGCGTAATAAGCATCATAGCCAGCGGTCGCTTGTTCCGCAAAAAACTGATTTGTTAGATTGTTCGAAACCTTCAGAGTCAGATAACGAGCACTTGATATACCCTTATTCTAAACACCTTGCTCAACAGTATTCAGTTGCCTCGTCGCAAGAGCGGGGCATATTCTTAGAAGTAAGCGTTTAGCTGTTGAGCTTTCATGTGAGTTGCCATGAGTGACTATGACCGGCTTTCGGGGCTGTAGTCGCATTCTGACTTTATTCGTAAATGCGCTAGCAAAGAGCTCATCGTAAGGTGAGGGCAGTGATAACAAAGCGTTTTATCCGCCTAAGCGATAGCCACCTAGGCGGTATTAAAAATGCTATATCAAGGCTTAATGAGCTTTGGTTTGCTCGGTGGCATGACGATATAACTCATTGACCTTATGCCAATTCACAATAGTCCACCAAGCCGTAGCGTAATCACCACGCTTGTTTTGATACTGTAAATAATAGGCATGCTCCCAAACATCCAGCGCAATTATGGGGGTACCTTGCACTTCCACCACATCCATCAAGGGGTTGTCTTGATTAGGTGTCGATGTCACCTGTAGTTTGTGCTCCTTATCCACGATTAACCAAGCCCAACCAGAGCCAAAACGGGTAGCGGCTGCTTGATTAAACGACTTTTGCATGGCATCGATAGAGCCAAAATCACGTTCGATGGCTTTTTTTAAGGCCGCTGAAGGCTCGCCAACATCAGCCTGTGGCGCCATTAATTGCCAAAAGAGTTGATGATTATAATGACCACCACCATTGTTTCGTACCGCCGTATTAAAGCGTGATATTTGCGACATCATCGCTTCAAGTGACAGTGAGGCTAACTCTGGGGTGCTTGCTACTTGGGCGTTTAAGTTATTCACATAGGCTTGATGGTGCCTGCCATGGTGAATTTGCATGGTGTCTTTATCGATAACCGGTGCAAGTGCATCTGCAGCATAAGGCAGCGGTGCTAACGAAAAGGGTTCAGCGTGAGCACTGGCAGCAAGGAATAAACAAAGTAAGGTTGCAGGGAGTTTCGCTTTGAGAATAGTTAACACGGTATTGTACTCCTATGAAGATGAGGTTTTACCAATTTAGGGACTAACCAATCTTACAGTAGTATGATGCTGCCCGATCACTTTAATTTTAAAGTAGGGACCAATCGGCAATAAAACGCGACTAGGTGTTTTAATAATTGGGGTAATAGCGACTGTTTAGTCTTGGCGTTGTGTTAACAAGCGCTAGAAATGTCGTTATCGTTAGCGTCATTCATTTTTAAGCGGCAGGCATACTATGGCCGCGTGATGCACCTTTTTACCGGCATTAATGAGCATTAGCTCTGCAATTTAAAGTGCTTACGACAGCAAATAAAGCAGCATAATAGCTAAGAGGTTGCGCGAAAAACCTCAGATATAAAAAAAGCCAGCTCGCTTTAAGCTAACTGGCTTTTAATAAAAATTTATTGGTCGGTACGAGAGGATTCGAACCTCCGACCCCTTCACCCCCAGCGAAGTGCGCTACCAAGCTGCGCTACGTACCGACTCAAGCGCGTATCATAATGATTCTCAGCGATAATGCAATGCTGATTGAATCGTATGTTGAAAAAAGCAGCATCATAGCGAGGTATAGGGATACAATTTGTGATAACCCGTTATTCATAATTGAACTGAATGGCTATATCCTTTAATTTAACCTCGTTGCCTTTTAATCGAAATACTGGTTAATTCTGAATAACACAGTAAAATAGGCGCTCTTTTACCCAGACAAAGTAGTGAGTACTGTGGCAGAGCAAGATATTTACGCCGATATCCGGCCTTATCATGATGACGAAGTCGCGCCAGCGATCGCCCGTTTAATTGCAGATGACGAATTTATTCATGCCATTCTCCATTATCGTTTCCCGCATTTGGCCGGGCCTTTGGGCTGGTTATTATCACCGCTGGTGAAATTCTCGTTAAAACGCCGTTGGTCACGTTTAGATAACGTACAAGCGGTGCAGCGTCAGGTCGCGACCTTTATGGAGCGAATGATCGAAAGTAGTACCAATAAAATCACGGTATCTGGTTTAGAACATTTAACACCAGGCAAAGCTTACTTGTTTGTTTCTAATCACCGTGATATTGCGATGGATCCGGCTTTAGTAAATTGGTGTTTATATCACCATGGTTTAGATACCGTGCGCATTGCCATTGGCGACAACTTATTACGCAAGGCCTGCGCTTCTGAGTTAATGCGATTAAATAAAAGTTTTATTGTTAAGCGCGGTGCCAAAGGCCCACGTGAAATGCTGAAAAACTTTACCTTGTTGTCGTCTTACATTAAACATTCGTTAGAGCACAAACACTCTGTGTGGATCGCGCAAAAAGAAGGTCGTGCTAAAGATGGCTTAGATGAAACGGATCCGGCGATTTTAAAAATGTTTTATATGGAAGGCAAAAAACGCGGTGAAAGCTTTGCTGAATATATGGCAGGGCTAAATATTGTGCCGGTATGTTTGTCTTACGAATATGATCCTTGCGATGTCGATAAAATCAACGAATTGTGGCAAAAACAAACCTCTGGTTCTTACCAAAAAACGGAATTTGAGGATATTGATAGTATTATCAAAGGGATCGTTGGCTTTAAAGGCCGGGTTCATGTGGCATTTGCAAAACCACTTACCGAGGTTCCTGCAGATCCCGATGCACTTGCTCAGCTAATTGACCAGCAAATTTGGCAAAACTACCGTTTGTATCCGGTTAATTATCTTGCTGCAGGTTTAACACATGCTTCGGTTGATGAAAAGCTGGTGGAGTTATGGCAACAGCGTTTGCAAACGGTACCGCAAGGCGCGATCTCATTAATGAGTGCCTTATATGCTGCTCCGATCATGAGGCAGTCTGAACTAGAGTGAGTTATTTAGTTACCGTTACACTGCTGTGGGCGTTTTCGTTTAGCTTAATTGGCGTTTATTTGGCTGGCCAAGTGGATGCTTATTTTGCGGTGCTAATGCGTATTGCGCTCGCGGTGCTGGTGTTTTTGCCCTGGCTGCTACGTAAACCTGTGGCTTTAGCCGATGCATTTTTATTGGCCGCACTTGGCGCGGTGCAATTAGGCTTAATGTATATCTTTTATTATCAGTCTTTTTTATTACTGAGCGTGCCACAGATCCTGGTGTTTACCATCTTTACCCCGGTCTATATAACATTGCTGTATGATGTGCTTGATGGTCATTTTAATCCCCGCTTTTTATTTGCAGCCTTACTCGCCGTAGTGGCGGCAGCTGTGATGCGCGATACACTACCCGCAGTGAATTATTGGTTAGGCTTTTTAGTGGTGCAGGGGGCAAACTTTTGCTTTGCCGCAGGCCAGGTGGGGTATAAAAAGTTTATGGCCAGCAAAGCGCACCTAAGCGCAGGCCATCAGCAATTTGGCTGGTTTTATGTCGGTGCTTTAGTGATTGCGTTACCGGCTTGGTTATTACTGGGGCAAGCACAATATCCCACTACGCCAGTACAATGGGCAGTTTTGTTTTGGCTAGGATTAGTGGCTTCTGGTGCAGGTTATTTTTGGTGGAACAAAGGCGCTTCGCAGGTTTCTAGCGGTACCTTAGCGGTGATGAATAATGCCTTGATCCCTACTGGTTTGCTGGTCAATATTCTGATCTGGCAGCGTGATACAGACATAAGCAAGTTAGTCTTGGGTATCGCTTTGTTATTGCTTTCATTGTGGTTGTGTCGTCGCCACGCAGTATAGGAAATAAGTTTTATGGCTAGACAAGTTAGTTACACCTTTAAAGGCCAAAAGAAAGTTATCGCCTTTAGTTATGATCGTTTTGTTGATTTATATGAAGCCGTTGCGGCAGCTGAAGGGATAGATCTCACGGCGTTTTTAGCCATGGAACAGCAATTACATCATACGGCTAAAGATAAAGCCGCAGTAAAAAACTTTCGCTCGCAATCATTCAGTAAAATGGGATTTGCAGATATCGCCTTTGTGCGAGAGAATCCCTAACACAATATGCGACCAGCGTGCCAGGCCAAGGTTTTTGCCGTACCCGCTGTTATTTGATGATACCAAATTAGAGAAAATAGTATGAAAATCACCTGCAATTTTGACAGTGGTAATATCGAAGTGTTACACGCCACGGACCCAGCAAACATTCAACTGGCAATCCGTAAAGATCATCAATCAGAGTTCTTTCAGTGGTTTCACTTTCGTTTAAACACCTCACACACTGAACCGCACACCATCAAAATTATGAATGCTGGCCAATCGGCGTACCCAGAAGGCTGGGAAGGTTATCAAGCGGTGGCTTCTTATGATCGACAAACGTGGTTTCGCGTAGATACCAGTTATGCAGACAACGTATTAACCATTCATCATTATCCAGAAGCGGAGTCAGTTTATTTTGCCTACTTTGCGCCTTATAGCTATGAACGGCATCAAGACTTATTGCACTTTGCCCAAAATGATTACAACTGTCGGTTAGTCGAATTGGGTGAAACACTGGATGGCCGTGATATGACCATGCTGGTTGTCGGCGAGCCGGCTGAGCATAAAAAGAAGATTTGGATCATTGCACGGCAACACCCTGGCGAAACGATGGCCGAATGGTTTGTTGAAGGCTTACTGGATCGATTATTAGATGAAGATGACGGTGTTGCTCGGTTACTGTTAGCCAAAGCGGTATTTTACATTGTGCCCAATATGAACCCAGATGGCAGTGTTCGTGGTCATTTACGGACTAACGCCGCAGGAGTTAATTTAAACCGTGAATGGCAAAACCCGAGCATGACAGAAAGCCCAGAGGTGTATTTAGTTCGAGAAAAAATGCAAGAAATCGGCCTAGACATGTTCTTAGACATTCATGGTGACGAAAATCTGCCATATAACTTTGTGGCCGGCGCAGAAGGTGTACCGTCTTACAATGCAAAAATGCAACAACTTGAGCAGGCATTTAAAACGGCATTACAACTGGTAACTCCAGAGTTTCAAACCCAGTTTGGTTATGACAAAGACGAGCCGGGTAAAGCAAATTTAACCGTAGGCAGTAACTGGGTTGCAGAGCGCTTTGGTTGTTTAGCGTACACTTTAGAAATGCCGTTTAAAGATAACGCCAACCTGCCAGACGAGGCTTTCGGTTGGTCAGATGTACGTTCAATGAAACTCGGCCATGACACCCTTACCGCAGTATTAGCCGTAGTTGATGAGTTACGATAGGACCTATTAGACATGGCGATTATTTCTTGTCCGGTGTGTGCAAACCGGATCTCAAACAAAGCGGCAGAATGTCCAAAGTGTAAAACCAATTTAGGTGAAGCCAGCCCAGAAAAGCTGGCCTCGAAACACCGAGAGCAAATGGCTCGCCAAGCGCAATCACTGATGAACCAGTCGATGCTGGCCTTGCTGTTATTTTTGGCCGGATTTGGAATTTTGTATTGGTGGCAGCCTGAGAATGGCAGTTACAACCAATATGTTTCAACCGTAGCGATAGCCCTAGGCTTTGGTTGGTATGTGGTGTGTCGCGCACGAATTATTTGGTTAAAGCGAAAAAAATAGTATGGATTTTACAGCGATGGTCAGTGCGATGGCACCTGACACTTATAATAAACTAGCAGAGGCGGTAGCCACCGGTCGTTGGGCCGATGGCACGCCGTTAAGCGCAGAGCAAAAAGAGCAAACACTGCAACTGGTATTAGCGTATCAGTCTAAGGTGTTGAAGTCTCAAGATATCTTCACTGTGGGTCCAGACGGACAAATAGTTCATAAATCCAAGGCAGAGTTGAAAAAACAGTTTTCAGATCCTGCCGCTATTGCAAGGTTTTCGCACGATGATCTTTAAACGCTGGTTTAAACCGAAATGGCAGCATCCAGACGCCGCTATTCGTCAGCAAGCTCTTGAAACATTACAACCCACCAGCGCTGAGCATAAGCAAGTATTGCATGAGCTCGCTTTTAACGATGCCGCAGAAGCGGTGCGTAAAGCCGCTTTACATCGGTTAGACGATTTTGCGTTATGGTGGCAAGCCAGTAAACACGACACGGCAGAGCGTTTAAAACACTATGCCGAGCAACAAGTTGTTGATCAACTGTTAGCGAATCGGGTAGCTGCACCGTTAAAACAGAAATTTATTGAGCAGTGTAATCGCAGTAGCATTTTAGAGTCGCTAGCGCTAAAAGATGCCGATATGAATGTGCGCTTTGCCTTACTACAGCGGTTAGAGCGCCCGGAGTTAATTCAACAAACTTTGTTAGATGCGGCCTTTCCTGTCGCCTTAAAACAGCAATTGTTGTCACAGATCACAGATGAAAAACAATTAGAGAAACTTAGTAAGCAACTTGAACCCTCGCTTGCTGAAACCTTGCAGGCTCGCTTGGCGAAAATGGCGGCGGATAAGCAAAAGCCACCTCGCTTACGCAAAGAGATCACCTTGTTGCTGGCTAAGCTGAATGCACTGCGCGAGCGTCATACGCTGGCCGAGCTACCGGCGTTACAGCAAGAGTTGCAACAACAATGGCAAGTGTTAGCCGCGGAGTTACCTTTATTACCCGAACAAGAAGCGCAGGGTTTTTTAGAGAAGTTTCAGCAGCTCGACCAACGTTTAACCGAATGGTTAGCGCCAAAATTAGCCCAACTGCAGGCCGAGCAAGCCTTAGTTGAGCGTAAAGCGCGCCAAGTGTTAAAAACCCAGCAGTTGCAGCAAGCGGTCAGTGAGCTAGAACAACAATTGCAGGTGCAGTTACAACAAGTCGCCAGTACTGAGCAAAATGGTTTACTGGATGCCGCCGCCACAGCATTATGTGAAGAGTTGGATGCGGCCGAGTTAGCCCATGCTGAGCAAAGCGCCTTACAACAACGTTTAACGGTGGTGCAGCAGCAATTAGCCCGTTTACCCGAGTTGAATAAAGCGCTTACGTCGATCCAGCAATTGCTAAATGCGTTTAGTGAACAGCCATTGCCTAACAGTGCTGAGCAGTTAGCGGCAGCAGAGCAGCAATGGCAAAATTTTACTGATGCTTGGCGCAGTGCCAGTAAAGGTTTCAGTGCAAGTTTACCTGCTGAGTTAAACGAACAATTCAAGCAGTTACGTCAGCAGTGGCAACAAGCACTGAGCCATATTAAACAACAGCAACAAAAAGAGCTTCGTCAGCTTCGTAGTAAGTGTGCCGAATACAAACGCTTACACGCGGCAGGACGTTACAAAGTGCTGTTTGGTTTGTATAAAGGCATGACGGCGGATGTGGCAAATTTATCTGCAGAAGCACAGCAGCAATTTGAAAAAGAGTTTGCCGAGATCAGCAGTTTACAAACTGAATTAGAATCTTTGCAGCAGTATATTGCCACACCACGTAAAACCGCGTTGTTAAACGAAATGACTGCGCTGGCAAATAGCCCTTTGCAAGATGCCAAAGCGCGTGCTGAGCAAGTGAAACTGGCCCGCGCAAACTGGAAGTCTTTAGGTAAAGCAGATCCCGCTGCCGAAGAAAGCTTGAATCAGGCTTTTGATGCAGCTTGTGAAGCGGCTTTTGAACCTTGCCGCCAGGTGTTTGCTCAGCAAGATGCTGAACGCGAACTGCATTTACAGCAACGTCAGCAATTATTACAAGAGCTTGGCAATTTAGTCGAAGCAGAATTGCCAGAACGTGATTTAGATGCCGCTTTTCGGCAGTTAAGCCAACGTTGGCGTGAAAGTGGCGCGGTTAATCGGCGTGATTACCAAGCGTTGCAACAACAATTTCAAGAACTGAGCAAACGCTTAAAAGACAAAGTGGCCACGGCGCAGCAGCAACAAGCGGCGGGTAAGGCGGCTTTGATTGCGGAAGCGAAATTGGCCATGACCTTAGAAGACGGCGCCAAAACAGCACAGGTGCTGAAAGAGTTGCAGCAACGCTGGAAGACCTTTGGTTTTGCCGGCCGTCAGCAAGATCAAGCGTTGTGGTTAGAGTTTCGTGCACTGTGTGATAGCTTTTTTGAAAAACGCAACGAAGAGTACAAGCTACAGCAGCAAGCTGAGCAGCAAGTTGCCCAGTTGGTATCAGAGCAATTAGCAACGCTGAATACAACCTTAGCGCAAGCCACTAGCGCTGGCGCATTGCAAGCGGTACAAGCGCAGTTGCGTCAATTGAGTTTACCCGATAGCGTTGGGGTGCGTCAGCAATATCAAGAGCTCAGTCAGCAATTGCAACAACGGCAAAAGCAGTTGCAAAAGTCGGCACAACGTCAAGAGTTACAAACCTTATTTGACGTATTAGAGCAGGGCGATATCAAAGCAGAACAATTACCACAGAGTTATCGTGAAGCCTTAAGTTTGCCGCAGCCAAGTTTGACTCGCTCACAACTGACCATCGCGTTAGAGCTGATGTCAGAGCAAAATGTTGAGCAAACCAGTGCGGCAGAGCGCCAACAAGTGCAACTGGCCTTGTTATCGTTAAAGCATAATGCGGGGCAACAATTAACACCGGAGCAGCTATTACAGCAATGGCTTGCGCATGGTCCGGTTGCCCAACAAGAAAAACCGTTGTTAAAGCGCGTTGCCGCGCTGTTTTAACGGTTAAAGCGTTAATTCGCCACGCAGATCCTGTTGCATCTGCTGGCGAATTTCTTCTGCAGTGAATGGCTTACTCAGCAGGTAATGTAACTTAGTTAAGGTCGCTTCCAAGGTCATATCAAACCCACTGATCACCCCGCTATCACGCAACGCCTTGCCCGTGGCATAACCATCCATATTCACTTTGCCTTTAAAACATTGTGTGCAATTGACTAAAATTTGCCCTTGTTCACTTGCTTGCTGTAACACTTGCAGTAATTCTGGCCGCTGTGGGGCATTACCCACACCAAAAGATTTAATAATTAAGGCGCGTACTGGTGGTGCCAGCATATTGCGGATCACGTCTGTGGTAATACCGGGATACAGCGTGACGACACTGATCGGTTGGGGAGTGATCTCGGCAACCTCGAGTGGGAGGGCTGTTTCAGTATGGGTGATTTTGCCTGCATGCAGGTTAATATGGATCCCCGCTTCAAGTAACGCCGGCATATTGGGTGATGCGAAAGCATTAAAACCATCGGCATCGGCTTTAGTGGCACGGTTACCACGAAATAATTGATTATTAAAAAACAATGCTACTTCAGCGATGGGGTAATTTGCCGCTAAATACAGAGCATTAAGTAAATTAACTTGGCCGTCTGAGCGCAGTTGCGCTAACGGGATCTGTGAGCCGGTAATAATCACCGGTTTTGATAAGTTCTCTAACATAAATGATAAAGCGGAAGCGGTATAAGCCATGGTGTCAGTACCATGCAGCACCACAAAGCCATCATAGTGTTGATAGTTTTCTTGAATATCTTTGGCAATAGTAAGCCAATGCGCTGGTGTCATATCTGACGAGTCGATAACCGGATGATATTCATGAATATCGAATTCTGGCATTTCTGACCGATAAAACTCGGGCATGCGTTTTACGGTGTCGGTTAAAAAACCCGGTACTGGCACAAAGCCTTTATCGGATTGTTGCATACCAATGGTACCGCCAGTGTAAGCGACATAAATACGTTTTCTTTGCATAAAACACCTAAAAAAAATGCCCGGATAATACCGGGCATTGTAATCAGAATTACGCTTGCTGTCAGTTTATCTGGCAGCTTAAGCAGTAAGAGTAGATACCGTTTGGATCGTTAAACTGATTCATTAAAACAAAATCTTGTTTAACTTGCTGTGTTAACTGACGAAGCGCACGTTGCTCAGGTTGCATCGTTGCACTAGGTAACCAGCCTTTCGCTTTTGCTGCACCAAATAAATCAGCAATGATTTGCTCAGTGGGGCTAAGTTCTGGTTGCACTACAGTGATGTCGTATTGGCTTAAACCGGCCATTTCTGCAGCACGAGCAATCGCATCATCAAAAGTACCCAGTTTATCGACTAAACCTAACTCAAGTGCTTTAGAACCTGTCCAAACACGGCCTTGTGCAACTTTATCAACTTCTTCATTGCTCATATTGCGGTTTTTACCCACCATGGTTAAAAACTCGGTATAACCGCGTTCGATCAGCAATTGCATCATGTCTTTCGCAGGCTCAGATAAGCCTTTAAATAAAGGCATACCGGCAGAGAAACCGGCCAGCTCTGTTGTACCGACACCATCCACATTTAAACCAATGGTCGACATCGCATTTTCAAATGTGTGTAATAAACCAAAGATCCCGATTGAACCTGTAATGGTAGTTGGTGAGGCCCAAATTTCGTTGGCAGGTGCTGCAATCCAGTAACCGCCTGACGCTGCAACTGCACCCATTGAGGCGATAACAGGCTTACCTGCTTCACGTAATAGGGTGATTTCTTGGCCGATGACTTCAGAGGCAAACGCGCTGCCGCCGCCGCTGTCGATACGCAGCACGACCGCTTTCACTTTATCATCATGGCGCGCACGACGAAGCAGCGCAGCTGTAGAGTCACCGCCGATCATGCCAGGTTTAGCTGTGCCATCAACAATGGTACCGCGAGCGACCACCACGGCAATTTTTTCTGTGATCGGGTTATCAAATTGCTTAGCCGGGATCACCATTTTTTTGTATTCATCAAAGGTGACATGGTTGTAGGTGTTATTGTCATTTTTGCCGACAATGGCGATCATGCTATTACGGAACTGTTCACGGGTTTGTACGGCATCTACCCACTTGCTGGTTAAGGCATATTGGCCTAAATCACCTTCAGCGGCTTGCAGTTTGCTGTACATGGCGGCGAAGGTTTCATCGAAGTTATCAATACCAAAGCCACGACGCTCGGCAACTTGTTGTTTGTAATCAGCCCATAATTCATTTAACCAAGCTGAGTTCGCTTCTTTTGCGGCATCTGACATGTCATTACGAGTAAAAGGTTCTACCGCGGATTTGTAAGTACCAACGCGGAAAACATGTGTACTGACCTTGAGTTTTTCTAAGGCATTTTTATAGTACATAGGGTAGCTACCATAGCCCTCTAATAACACTGCACCCATCGGCTCAAGTGCAATTTGATCGGCATAGCTTGCTAAGAAGTATTGATTTTGGCCGTAGTAAGCACCGTAAGCAAAAATCTTTTTGCCATTGGCTTTAAAGGCTTCTAAAGCTTTACCTACGCTTTTTAATTTATCTAAAGAACCGCCACCTAGCGCAGACAGATCCATCACCATCACTTGAATGCGGTTGTCTTTGGCCGCATGGTTAATCAGTTTAACCACATCGGTAACCAGCATTTCTGGCGCTTCTTCTTGACCACCGGCCGCTTCATTAATTGCCGCAGCCATGGGGTCAACATAACGTTTTTGTTCAACAAGATCACCGCGAAGGTTAAGATATAATGCGCTGGTATCGGCAATCTGTACTTTATCGCCACCACTAAACAGGGCACTGCCGATGACCAACACCAAGCAAATAAAGATAATATTTAAAACGGTAGCGCGAAAGCCCCGATAAACTGACCAGATTGCGCCAAATAAGCGCCTAAATAATCCTTTCTTTTTCTCTGACATAATATGTGTCCTGTTAATTCTCATTTAAAATTCATAAACATCCACGCTTAATGCTAGCGAATTTTTCAACAAAGGCTATGTGGAATTTGTAAGAAAATGTATATCACTTGCGTATCGGCAGCAAAGCAGCTACATTTTAGCGATTAAACAGGTACGACCAGAGAGGGTGATGTGGCATATCAACACTTATTAGCGCCATTAGATTTAGGCTTTACCCAACTTAAAAATCGGGTAATTATGGGGTCAATGCATACCGGCCTAGAAGAAGAAAAAAACGGTTTCGAAAAGTTGGCCGCGTTTTATGAAGAACGAGCCAAAGGCGGTGTGGGTTTAATAATTACCGGTGGCATTAGCCCAAACTTTCGGGGAAACTTGGTGCCTTTTGGTAGCCAACTGAGTTTTTGGTGGCAAGTTGCCAAACACAAACCAGTTACCGCGGCGGTGCAAAAGCACGGTTCAAAGATTTGCCTGCAATTATTGCATGCGGGCCGTTATGGATATCATCCTTTTAATGTCGCGCCGAGTAACATTAAATCGCCTATTACGCCTTTTAAACCTTCTGAGTTATCCGATCGACAGATCCGCGGGACCATTAAAGACTTTGCCCATGCGGCCAGCCTCGCTAAAAAAGCCGGTTATGACGGTGTGGAAATCATGGGCTCTGAAGGCTACTTGATAAACCAATTTATTTGTCAGCGTACCAATCATCGTACTGACGCTTGGGGCGGTAATTTTGAAAACCGCAGTCGTTTTGCTTTAGAAACCGTGCGAGCGGTGCGCGAGAAGTGTGGTGCTGACTTTATTATTATCTATCGGCTCTCTATGCTGGATTTAGTTGAGGATGGTAATACCTTTGATGAGGTTGTTGCACTTGGCCAAGGTGTGGCAGCGGCAGGCGCAACTTTAATTAATACCGGCATTGGCTGGCATGAAGCGCGTATTCCAACCATCACGACTCGGGTGCCCCGAGCGGCTTTTACTTGGATCACAGAGCGGGTTCGGCAACAACTTAGTGTGCCGGTTATCGCCACTAACCGCATTAATGATCCTGGCGTAGCAGAAGATATTTTAGTAAAAGGCCAAGCTGATCTGATTTGTATGGCACGACCCTTTTTAGCCGATGCCGACTTTGTTAATAAAGCGGCTGCAGATCAAGCGGACGAAATTAATACCTGTATTGCCTGTAATCAGGCCTGTTTAGATCACGTATTTCAACAAAAACGTGCCAGTTGTTTGGTTAACCCTAGGGCATGTTATGAAACCGAGTTAAATTTTAATCCCGCTAGTAAACGGAAAAAATTGGCCGTTATAGGTGCTGGTCCGGCCGGGCTTGCTTTTAGTGTTTACGCGGCGCAGCGTGGCCATGAAGTACATTTGTTTGATAAAGCCGCAGAGATTGGCGGCCAGTTTAATTATGCCAAACAAATTCCTGGTAAAGAGGAATTTCATGAAACACTGCGTTATTTTGCCAAAATGTTGAAGGTACACGCGGTAACATTACATCTTAATGAGCAACAAACTGCGGCAAGTATTCTGGCTGAGCAATTTGATGAGGTCATTTTAGCTACCGGTATCGTGCCGCGTGATATTGGTTTAGCTGGGCAAGATCATCCTAAAGTGCTGAGCTATTTAGATGTATTGCGCGATCACAAAGCCGTTGGCCAAAACGTCGCCATTATTGGGGCGGGCGGCATTGGTTTTGATGTAGCTGAGTTTCTATTAGAAAAACATTCACTGACCTTACAACCTGATGCGTGGTTAGCCGATTGGGGCGTTGATAAAACTTATCAAAGCCGCGGCGCTTTATTAAGTAGCCAGGCGCCAGCTAAAGCCGAACGTAAAGTCTATTTATTACAGCGCAAAGCCAGTAAGGTGGGTGGTGGTTTAGGTAAAACCTCTGGCTGGGCACATCGCGCCTCTTTGCAGAAAAAAGGCGTAGAGATGATGGCGGGGGTGAACTATCTGCGCGTGGATGACGCTGGTCTTTGGATCAGTTTAAACGACAAAGAGCGCTGTTTAGCGGTGGATAATGTGGTGATTTGTGCCGGACAGGTTCCGCTGCGTGCCTTACAAGCCGAGTTACAGGCGGCCGGCCAACAAGTACATTTAATTGGCGGTGCTGATGTTGCTGCTGAGCTGGATGCAAAAAGGGCGATCCGTCAAGGTGCGGAACTTGCTGCGGCCATTTAGTATTTGCTGATTTCTAGCCGCAATTCATTGCGGTAAACAAGGGGTAAACTTTTCTTGCGGCCACTTTTCAAGTGGCCGTTTTTATTTTCTTGTTTTTTGGTACTACATAATTCTAGTTTTTGATGCTATGTTAAATCTACATCGATTAATGAAGGATTCTGAAATCTTGATGGAAATATCCCGACCGCGCTATAAGAACAGCTTACCTATAAATGTGCGGCGATAAAAAATGTAAGCGGTTACATACTAATAAAATACAGAGGAATAACTATGTCTGGAGTGTTAACTATGATACTGGCTGGTGGCGAAGGCACCCGCTTATCACCTTTAACAGCGGTGCGTGCGAAACCGGCTGTTCCTTTTGGTGGAAACTATCGTATTATCGATTTTGTTTTAAATAACTTTGTAAATGCTGACTTACTGCAGATTTTCGTTATTACGCAGTTTAAATCACATTCATTGATGAAGCATTTAAGTCGCGCATGGCGAGTAGGGGGGGTATCCAATCGTTTTATCGATCCCATTCCCGCGCAAATGCAAACAGGTAAGCATTGGTACTTAGGTACGGCAGATGCTATTTATCAGAATTTGCATTTGATTGAAGGTTTAGATCCAGAGCATGTTTGTGTGTTCGGTGGCGATCATATCTATAAAATGGATATTCGCCAGATGTTAGATTTTCATCGTAATAAAAACGCGAAACTAACCGTTGCTGCTATCCCTGTCCCGAAAGAGCAAGCTCATGAGTTTGGTATTATCGAGGTCGATGCCGACGGTCGGATGATAGGTTTTGAAGAAAAGCCAAAAAATAATCCTAAAACAATCCCAGGTCAACCGGACATGGTACTGGCATCGATGGGTAACTATATTTTTGAAGCCAATTGTTTAGTGAATGTGCTAAATGCAGATGCCGCACAGCCCGATTCAAAACATGATTTTGGCCACAACATTATTCCAGGACTTTATCCGCAGGGTGAAGTGTATGTTTATGACTTTTCTACCAACCATATTCGCGGCGAATCACAGAGCAGCGCTGGTTACTGGCGTGATGTAGGCACCATCGATTCTTATTACGAAGCGAATATGGATTTAATCTCGATTGATCCCCCGTTCGATGTTTATAACCGTTTTTGGCCGTTACGCAGCTATACGCCGCCAGTACCGCCAGCAAAATTTGTGCACGATCAAGCTAATCGAACCGGCCAAGCGATAAGCTCAATGGTTGCCGCGGGTTCTATTATCAGTGGTGCGATTATTTATCAGTCAATCCTCGGTTATAATGTTAACGTCCATAGCCACAGTTATATCGAAAAGAGTGTGCTAATGGGCAATAACGACATTGGTCGTGGTTGTCGGATCCGTCGCTGTATTATTGATAAAGATGTGCGTATCGCACCCAACACGGTGATTGGTGAAGATTTAGAAGCCGATCGCAAGCGTTTTCATGTGTCTGCAGGCGGAGTTGTGGTGATCCCTAAAGGCGCCCGGATCGGCTTTGATAATGAGTAAGCTCGGCACAACCGATTAAGGAATTAGTAGTGCAGATTTTGTTGTTATGTAGTGAATACGAAGGCTTGATTAAAACCGGTGGTTTGGCCGATGCCTGTTATGGCTTAGCCATTAACCTAAAAGCCGCAGGCCATGAAGTCACCGTGATGCTACCTCGCTATGCGCCTTTATATAGCCGTCCGACGGGAGAGTCTGACGCGTTGTTTTTTGAGTTAGGTGGTCAGGAATATGGCTGTGCGGTACGTCAGCTATTATCCCACGATGTCGATATTCGCGTAGTAGAGCACGATGATTTCTTTCAACGTGATCGCCCCTACGATGACGGTAAACATGGTTATGCTGATAATCCGCTACGCTTTGGCTTTTTTTGCAAAGCGGCGTTGGAGTGGGCTAAACATTATTTACCTGAAGTCGATATCATTCATGGTCATGATTGGCAAACTGGGGTTGCCGCAGCTTATTTAAAACAGCATTACGCCCATGATCCGGTATTAGGGGGAATACCCTTTGTTTATACCATCCATAATGGTGCGTATCAGCTCACAACTGATCATTATTGGTTTGGCCGTTTAGGGTTACAGGCTAATGATGATCAATTTTTAAATATGCTTGAACAAGGTATCCGGCATGCCACTAAGCTGAATACCGTTAGCGTAGGTTATCGTGATGAATTAATGACTGAGCCTGCGGCTAATGGCTTGTCGGCACTCTATCAACGCCGTGCCGCTGATTTTTTTGGTATCTTAAACGGTTGTGACTATCAACAGTGGGATCCCGCCACGGATGATGCGCTGATCGCTAACTTCAGTATTAATGATTTAAGCGGTAAAGCGCAATGTAAATCCCATTTACGCCAACGCTTTAATTTAGCCGAGCTCGATGTGCCATTATTCGTTTCGGTAAGCCGTATTACCGGGCAAAAAGGCTTTGATTATTTAATACCAGCCTTACGCCGGTGGTTAGCTAACACCACAGCGCAAGTATTTTTGGTGGGTAGTGGTGACGCTGAGTATTGTAGACAGCTTTATCAGTTACAACATGATTTTAACGCGCAATTTCGTTTCTTCGAAGGTTTTGACGAGCGTTTAGCTCATCAAACGGAAGCCGCCGGTGACTTCTTTTTAATGCCGTCGTTATTTGAACCTTGTGGTTTGAATCAACTTTACAGCTTAAAGTATGGCACCGTGCCTTTAGTGCGGTTAACGGGGGGGTTACGCGATACGGTTCAACCTTGGCCTGGTGCTGCGGCAACCGGCATTGGCTTTACTGAAATCAGTGTTGAAGCCATGCAAACGGCCTTAGAACAAGCGGAAACGCTGTATCAACAACCGAATCAGTACCAGCAAGTACAACACCGTGGCATGCTGCAAAATTTTAGCTGGCCTGCTGCCGTTAACGAATACCAAGCCCTGTATCTGAAGGCAAGAAATGTGCACCTTGCTGAGGATTTATGCAGTTAACAGTTTTATTGAAAAATTGCCGTGAGAAATTCAGCAATATTTGGTAGCCTGAGTTAACGCTTTTGAAAAGGTTAAGTTTATGGATGCATTAACGCTACTGACTACCCGATATTCCTCGCCACGACTGCGCGAACCTGCGCCAGAAGGTGAGGCGCTAAACTTAATTAAGCGTGCCGCTATACAAGTACCGGATCACGGTGCTTTGAGGCCTTGGCGTTTTGTTGTGGCTGAAGGCCGTGACGCGCTAACACGCTTAGGGGATATATTTGCCGAAGCAGCGATTGAAGAAGATCCGTCTATCTCAATTGATATGCAGGAGCGTGCCCGACAGTTACCCATGCGAGCACCCATGGTGATCATTTGTATTGCTAAGATCACTGAGCATGCAAAAGTGCCGTCTGTAGAGCAAGTGCAATCGGTTGCGTGCAGCGTGATGGCGATGCAACAAATGGCGTTTGCGCTAGGTTTTGGTGGTATTTGGCGTACGGGAGCTTACGCACAATATGATTATGTGAAACAAGCTTTTAAACTGGATGCCGATGATGAAATTGTGGGCTTTTTGTATCTAGGCACCCCCAGTGGTCAAGCACCACAAAAGAGTGCTTTAGAGCCAGAGGCTTTTTTTAGCGATTTTTAAGCTTAAACCCTTTTTATTAAACGCTGCCACTGGCCAAAACGCTGAGTGCTAAGTGTGATGCTTTGATCAATAAAACAGTCAGTGGCTTTTGCCATCTGGCTGTTTTTTTAGGTTACGGTTATTTACCTGGAGCATTCTTGTTTTGGTCTCTATGATGTGTTTGCGTTATCGATAATTTTTCACCCCTCCACACTGTGACTTAAAACCAAGCGGGTTAAACCCCGTAAACTATTTTGCTTAAATTTTACCCTGTGACAACTCTGACATCATTACTGCGTTACGTTACAATAGGTACTTTAAAGCATTTAACTATAGCCAACCGCAGGACGACTTCATTTGTATAGCACTGATTTTAACCAAAAACGTAAATTTATTGTCAAATTAGGTAAGATGCTGCACAAGTACGGCACACCTGCATATCGGTTAGAGGCCCATTTAACGGAGCTAACTTCACATCTGGGTATAAAGGGTTCGTTTATTATCTCGCCAACGTCTATGACTTTTGTGCTTTGGACCGATGGTCATGAGCAAGAGTACACCCATGCTTCTCGTGTAAACCCAGGGGATTTAGATTTGGGCGCTTTATCTCGAACCGATGAACTGGTTGATCAGGTGCTCAGTGGCCAAGTTGGCTTAGTTGAAGCCGATTCGTTGCTCGACATTATTGATGCCCGCCCCAGCTCTTACGGTAAGCTGGCTACCGCCATTGCCATGATGGGATCCGGTGGTGCCTTTGCGATGTTAATGGCCACCAGTTGGAATGATGTGCTGTGGTCGTCTTTATTGTCGCTATTGGTTTACTTATTTATGCTATGGGCGGCACACTCGCCACGCATTAACAATATGCTGGAGCCTCTGGTTGCTCTGGCCGCAGCGATCGGTGCTTGTGCAATTAGCAGCTATATCGATCCGGGTATTAATATTCGTCTTACGGTGCTTTCGGCCATTATTTCATTTATTCCCGGCTTGGCGCTGACCATAGGTTTTGCCGAATTAGCTGCACGTCATCTGGTATCGGGTAATGCCCGGATCATGGACGCTTTAATGCTGTTGTTTAAATTATACTTTGGCGCTTTTTTAGGGATGGCGATTGGCTTTAAATTATTTGGTATTGTCGATTTTGTTAAACCCGAACCGATTTCACGGTATTTTGCCTGGTTGGCGGTGGGTATCTTAGTTAGCTCGTTGATTGTGTTATTTAAAAGTCGTGGAAAGTATACGCTGTGGTCTTTGGCTGCGGGCTTTATTGCTTATGGGGTTAGTATTACCGGCGCCAATGCTTTTGATTACACCATGGGGGCTTTTTTAGGCGCTTTCGCTGTTGGTATCTATAGCAACCTGTTTACCCGTTTAGCCAAGGCTCCGGCAGTTATTGTCGCCATGCATGGACTGATTGTGCTAGTACCAGGAAGTAAAACCTATATTGGCTTAAACTCTTTGATTTCTGGGCAAGACTTCGTTGTTTCAGATCGGGTGGGGCAACAAACCTTTTTGATTTTAATGGCGTTGGTCGGCGGGCTTATCTTTGCTAATGTGGCTTTACCGCCGAAGAAAAGCTTGTGATAAAACAGTAAAATGGAAACTTTTGGTAACAACTTAAAAAAAATGCCAGTCAGTTAAGCTGGCTGGCATTTTATAAGCAGAAATTAAAGGTATCATTCGTTGCCGCGTTGCGTATTAAACACATTACGGCTCGTTCGTTTTAATTAAAACTCAGCGTTTCCTGGAGTGCGCGGGAAGGCAATCACATCTCGTACGTTACCAACACCGGTAACATAAGAGACTAAACGCTCAAAACCCAACCCAAAGCCTGAGTGCGGCACGGTGCCATAACGACGTAAATCGCGATACCAGCCATAATCTTCTTTGTTTAAACCCATTTCAGCTAATCGTGCATCAAACTGCTCTAAACGCTCTTCACGTTGGCTACCACCGATAATCTCACCAATACCCGGGGCTAATACGTCCATCGCGGCGACGGTTTTACCATCGGCATTTAAACGCATATAGAAGGCTTTAATGTCTTTCGGGTAGTTTTGCATAATGATGGGTGCACCAATATGCTCTTCGGCAAGGTAACGCTCATGCTCTGATTGTAAATCGACACCCCATTCGACAGGGTATTCAAACTTCTTGCCACAGGTTTTTAAGATCTCAATGGCGTCGGTGTAATCCATCCGCACGAAATGAGAGTTAACCACCTGTTCTAAACGCTCAATGGCTTTAGGATCGATACGCTCAGCAAAGAAGGCCATATCATCAGCACGTTCAGTTAATACGGCTTTTAATACGTATTTCAGTAAGTCTTCAGCCAGTTGGGCAATGTCTTTTAATTCGGCAAACGCCACTTCGGGTTCAATCATCCAAAACTCAGCCAAATGCCGGCTAGTGTTAGAATTTTCAGCACGGAAGGTTGGGCCAAAGGTGTAGATTTTTGACATAGCACAGGCGTAAGTTTCTCCGTTTAATTGGCCGGATACGGTCAGGTAAGTTTCTTTACCAAAGAAATCTTTACTAAAATCAATAGCGCCTTTGTCATCACGCGGCAAGTTCTGTAAATCTAAGGTGCTGACCCGAAACATTTCGCCGGCGCCTTCGGTGTCAGAGCCGGTGATCAACGGCGTGCTGATCCAAAAATAGCCTTGTTCATGGAAAAACCGATGGATAGCTTGTGCTAAACAGTGACGAACGCGAGTTACCGCGCCCATGATATTAGTGCGAGCCCGCAAATGAGCATGCTCGCGCAGATATTCCATACTATGGCGTTTGGGGGCCATCGGGTAGGTGTCTGGATTTTCTACCCAGCCGACGACTTCAACATGATCTGCTTGAATTTCAAACGCTTGGCCTTGACCTTCTGAACGAGCAATAACGCCAGACACAATAACTGAACATGATGTCGTTAAGCGTTTAACTTCCGTTTCATAATTGGTTAATTCTGCGGGCACTACCGCCTGAACGGCATCGAAACAACTGCCGTCGTGCACAGCTAAAAAGGAAATGCCAGCTTTCGAATCGCGGCGGGTTCTGATCCAACCTTTTACAGTTACTTTATCGCCAATCGAATAGTGACCGGCCAAAACGTCTTTTATTACGGCATGCGTCATGCAAACAACTCCCGAAGGTGCAATGGGGCGAGGGCTAAGCCTCTAATGATAAAAACAGCAATGATACTTTGCTAGTGGCTGAAAACAAGCAAAAAGTGGCGCTGTAACCAAAAAGTCTTGTTATCAAAGCGAGTAGGTGTTTTGCGGCCAATCACGACACAGCGATTGAAGGGTTGTTAAGTGAGATGTGGCGGTTGCAGAAAAACAGCGCAAAACAGCTTAACCGCCGTGTTTATTGATAAATGCCGACTAATTGTACTTGCGCTTGTTCCAACGAAGGTAAGGCTAAAAGCTGTTGACCGCTGCTGTCTAAAATCACTGTTTGTCCGACAGCCCAAAGACGGCTGTAACGGCGATCTTTATCCACCACAAAAGCTTGCAAGGTATCGGTTAGACGCAAACGTTTCCCGTCGGCATGCGAGCTGATCAGGGTCAGTTTTGTACCTTTACGCTCTTGTAACTCGCCACTTTGATAACGCGCTTGAAAGGAAAAGCCGGCAATAAACAGCTCGTTACTGCCTGTTTTTAAATTACGGCCGCTAATCAGTACCGGCGTACCCGCCAAACCAAATTGTGTGGCGGTGACGCGCCAAACTGTGCCATCAGAGAGTGTCAGTTGATTGTTATCATAACTGGCGATCTCAGCGACTAAATAGCTCAGCGGATCGCCGGGTAAGGGGCTTTGCTGCTGTTGTGCTAAAGCGCTACCGGCAGCTAAGCCGATAGCGAATAGAAGCCAAGTCAGCGCTGCGGTTCTCAAGGTTGGGTTGCCTGATAAAGCGTTTTAATCCAGCGCGCTTCAGTAATAAAATTCCAATGCCACGCATTAAACTGCTCGCCTAAACCTCGGTCGATCATTTGTTGCTCGGTGAGTCCTTCAGCACGCCAAGCTACAACTTGTGCCATGGTTTGCTCCATCATCTTCAGTTCTTTAGCTAAACCGGCTTTGTTAGTTAAATCACCATGACCAGGGATGACTTGGGTGTTGTCATCAATACGCTGTAGCACATAACGGGTGTTTTCAATGTACTGCTGCACATTGCCGCCATTACCAAAATCGATGTACGGGAAACGACCTTGAAACATTAAATCGCCCATATGTACGATGTTAAACTGTGGGAACCAGACCAGGATATCGCCATCAGTGTGACTGGCAGGCATGGGCTCAAGCATTAATTCAATGTTGCCATGTTTGATGTTTAACACTTTATCAAAGGTCGTTTTAGGTAAGCCCGCTGGGTTGAAGTTACTGTCATTGCGTAGCCGAGTCAGTACATTTACATGCGCAATAATATCGGCATTAGCGGCTAAGGCTGCATTACCACCGACATGATCGCCGTGCATGTGGGTGTTAATCAGGGTTGTGAGCTCACCTGGGCTAAGGGTTTTTAACTTGGCGCGGATTTTATCTGCCAGCTCAACATACTGACTGTCAATTAACAGCACCGAATCGGCAGTGGTCACTGCCGCCATATTGCCACCGGCTCCGGTTAACATGTAAATATCTTTTGCTAGCGTTGCTGAATTAATTTGAACATCAGCAAAACGATCAGCGAAAGCGAATTGGCTGGTAACTAACAAACTAACCGCGGTGACTAGGGTACGCAACTTCATACAACACTCCTACTATAGGGAAGACAAGTTTAGGTTAGTTGTGCTTACGCTAGACTAACGCATCTGGTTCGATGTAGCGTATTTATTTTTGTACAGCCGCATTAAGCGGCTACCGTGAGCATCGCTGCTGTTAATTTACTCAGTTCCTGCGCGCTAATGGTAAAAGGCGGCATCACGTAAATCAAATGGTTAAACGGCCGGATCCAGACGCCTAGCTCGACAAACTGTGCTTGTAACAGCGCAACATCAACCGGCTGATGCATTTCAAATACGCCAATGGCACCTAACACCCGTACCTCTTTTACTTTAGCAAAGTGTTTAGCTGCTGCAAGCTCTGTGTTTAATTGCTGCGCTATGGCCGCAACTTGCTGCTGCCAGTCGTGCTGCGCAATCAGTTTTAAGCTGGCGAGTGCGACCGCACAGGCCAGCGGATTTGCCATAAAGGTGGGGCCATGCATTAAGCCACCCGCGGCACTTTGGCTAATACCCCGTGCTACTTCATCTGTGCACAGTGTCGCGGCCAAGGTTAAATAACCACCGCTGAGAGCTTTGCCTACACACATAATATCGGGTGCGATGTCCGCATGCTCACAAGCAAATAATTTGCCGGTACGGCCAAAGCCCGTGGCAATCTCATCGGCAATCAATAACACCCTATACTGATTACACAGCGCGCGAGCCCGGCGTAAGTACTCCGGATGATAAAAGCGCATACCCCCATAGCCTTGTACAATCGGCTCAAGGATTAATGCGGCAATGTGTTGGTGTTCAGCGGCAAGCAGCGTCTCGAGCGGTGCCATGCACTCTGCAGAAAATGGCTGGTCGAACGGGCACGCGGGTGCCGGCAAAAAGAAGTGTTGTGGTAATAGCTCACTGAACATGCTGTGCATGCTATCGGTAGGATCGCATACCGCCATCGCCGCAAACGTATCACCATGATAGCCCTTACGTAGGCTAATTAACTTGGTTTTCTGTGGCGTGTCACTGGCTTGCCAGTATTGCAGGGCCATTTTTATCGCTACTTCGACGGCAATTGACCCACTATCCGCTAAAAATACCTTGCTTAGGGGCGCGGGTACCATGCTGAGCAATTGCTGACACAACTGCACGGCGGGGGCATGCGTAATGCCGCCAAACATCACATGGGCCATCTTGGCGAGTTGCTCGGTAACGGCGGCATTTAATACGGGATGATTATAACCATGTACCGCCGACCACCATGACGCGGTGCCATCAATTAAGCGACGGCCATCTTCTAAAATGAGTGTACAGCCCTCAGCCGCTGCAACAGGATAAACAGGCAAAGGGTTTAGCATAGACGTGTAGGGATGCCAAATATGTTGCCGATCAAAAGCCAAATCAGTGCTCATAAAATAATCATTAGTAAAGTTTTTGGGGTGGTCAGCGTTGACAAGCTGGCCGCTAGCGCTAGACTAGCCGAAAAAAACCGTGATCACAAATCTCGCAGGGACCTATTATGCAGGCGAATACCGCAGCTCCATCACCACAAGATACCTCCGCTTCTACCGCTCAAGCCGCTGCGCCGGTGCGGCATAATTGGTCACTGGCCGAGGTTAATGCACTGTATGCATTACCCTTTAATGACTTATTATTTCAAGCACAAACTGTGCATCGTGCTCATTTTAAACCAAATGAAGTGCAAATCAGCACGCTGTTATCCATTAAAACAGGAGCTTGCGCCGAAGATTGTAAATATTGCCCACAAAGCGGCCATTACAATACCGGTTTAGAGCGCGAGCGCTTAATCGAAGTAGAAAAAGTGTTACAGCAAGCTCAAGCGGCTAAGCAAAAAGGCGCTAGCCGTTTTTGCATGGGCGCGGCTTGGAGTAACCCTAAGCAACGCGATATGCCTTACATTATTGAAATGGTGCGTGGCGTTAAAGCCATGGGGCTTGAAACCTGTATGACATTGGGTATGTTAGAAGCCGAGCAAGCTCAAACCTTAGCGTCCGCTGGTTTAGATTACTACAACCATAACCTCGATACATCGCCAGAATTTTACGGTGAAATTATTACGACCCGCACTTATCAAGACCGGCTGGATACCTTAACGCATGTGCGTGATGCCGGGATGAAAGTGTGTTGTGGCGGCATTGTCGGTATGGGGGAAACCGCCAATGATCGTTCAGCGCTATTAATGCAACTGGCTAATTTACCTGAGCATCCGCAAAGTGTGCCAATTAATATGTTGGTAAAAGTAAAAGGCACACCGCTGGAAAACGTTGATGATTTAGACGCTTTCGAATTTATTCGCACCATTGCCGTGGCACGTATTATGTTACCGCAAAGTCATGTACGTTTATCGGCGGGGCGCTCGCGGATGAATGAACAGATGCAAGCATTATGTTTCTTTGCAGGTGCCAACTCGATTTTCTATGGCGATAAATTACTAACCACAGAAAACCCAGAAGCGGATGCGGACATGCAGCTATTTGCTAAGTTAGGGATCAACTCAGCACAGCAGCATGATGTTTCAGATGAAGCGCATGAACTCGCTTTAGCGGATGCGATTAAAGAGCAGCAGAACCCACCGTTATATCACGCTGCTGGCTAGGAGTGGCGAATGCACCTGAGTCAGTTAGAGCATGCTTTACAACAACGCCGCAGCGAGGGTTTACTGCGGCAAAGCCAAGTAATAGCCGATTATAAAGGCCGCTATTTAGAAGTCGGTGGTCAATGTTATTTAAACTTTTCTGCCAATGATTATTTAGGCTTAGCGAATTCAAGTAAAGTAAAAGCCAGTTATGCCGCCGGCGCTGAGCGCTATGGTGCGGGCAGTACCGGCTCGCCGTTAGTCACTGGCTATCATCACATTCATCAGCAGCTGTCAGCGCAACTTGCCGCATGGCTCGGTTTTGAGCGTGTGCTGTTATTTAGCTCAGGTTTTGCCGCCAATCAAGCCATGTTACAAAGCTTGGTGGCCAGTAACGATCTCTTGCTGTTAGATAAGTTAAGTCATGCCTCATTAATTGACGCTGCCCTGGCACATAAAGGGCGTTTTCGCCGCTTTGCCCATAATGATTTAAACGCCTTAGCACGCCTGTTACCGGAAACACCTGACGCTGGAAATCACAGTCTTGTGGTCACGGAAGGCGTCTTTAGTATGGATGGTGATAGCCCCGATCTTGTGGCGCTATCTAAGCTCTGTCAGCAACGGCAAGCGGCTCTGCTGCTAGACGATGCACATGGCTTAGGGGTGCTAGGTGAACAAGGCCGCGGCAGTTGGCAGGCACAGGGATTAGCTTCGCAACAGTTGTATTGCTACATGGCTAACTTTGGAAAAGCGCTTGGCGTGGGTGGGGCTTTTTTGGCGGGAAGCAAAACAGTTATCGACTACATTGAACAATTTGCACGACATTATATTTACAGCACGGCTTTGTCACCTGCGTTATGTGCAGCGGTAAGCCAAAGCATTGAGTTGGTACAAACCGAACAATGGCGCCGGGATAAATTACAAGACAATATTCAATTATTCCGCAGCTTAGCGGCAGAGGCCGATTTACCCTGTTTACCCGCGACAGGGGCTATCCAAGCCATTATGCTGGGTAGCAGCGAGCGCGCTGTTGCCCTAAGTCAGCAATTGAAACAATTAGGTATTTGGCTTACCGCCATACGGCAACCGACGGTGCCCGCCGGCAGCGCCAGGTTACGCGTGACGCTTAGCGCGTCACATCAGGCCGAAGATATTCAGTTTTTAATCAAGATGTTAAAGCAGGCGTTAGCATGTTAGCGCAGCCGTTGCAAGTGGCCAGTTGTTTTAGTAAAGCCGCTGGTAGTTATGTCGATGCTGCGCGTTTGCAACGGCAAGTTGCGCAGGCGGCATTGACGCAATTAGTGTCTTTTGGCAAACCGCTGGGGCATTTACTGGACATCGGTTGTGGTCCTGGTTGGTTACACCCAGAGCTATTATCACTGGCTCAAAAAGTCACCGCGGTGGATTTAAGTAGCGGGATGTTAGCCCAGGCGCAAGCTCAGCAATTACCCATCCATTATTTGCAAGCTGATGCCGCGGCGTTGCCACTGCCAACGGCCAGTGTTGATCAGGTATTTTCGAGCCTGATGTTGCAATGGTGTCCTGCGCCGCAACAGGTGTTTGCTGAAATAGCCCGGGTACTTCGCCCTGGCGGGCAATTTGTGATCACCACCTTGATCGAGGGTACCCTGACTGAAATGGCACAAGCCTTTGCCGCCGTTGATGAGCAGCCGCATATCCATGCCTTTTTAAGCCTAGCCGATTTACAGCACGCCATCTCGGGCGTGGCGTTAGCCTGCTCAATACAAACGACCTGCTATCAGTTACCTTACGCTGATATTTTTGCTCTAGCCAAAGAATTAAAAGCCTTGGGGGCGAATCATCTGGCTAATCGAGCACAGCGCGGTCTCACAGGTAAAGGTTATTGGCAGCGGGTCAGTGCCGCTTATCCACAGTCTGCTGTCGGTATCCCCTTAATTGCCAGTTATTATGTGGTACAAATTAGCGGGACTAAACCGCTTTAAGTGTATTCAACACCCCGGTTATTTTCGTTTTAGGAACACAGGCTATGAGCGCAAACAGCTTTTTTGTTACAGGCACCGATACCGATGCGGGGAAAACCTTTGTCAGTACGTTATTACTGCAAGGTTTTCAATCACTTGGTATAAGTGCTGTTGGCGCGAAACCGATAGCGGCTGGCGCAGAAATCAATGAAGCCGGGCAACTTGTGAACAGTGACGCGTTACTGTTACAGCGGCATTCCGGTATCGCGTTACCTTATTCACAGCTTAATCCATTGTGTTTTGCCAAAGCATGCGCACCGCATTTTGCTGCGGCAGAGCTGCAACAACCGTTATCAGAAGCGGTATTATCCGCACAGCGACAACAGTTAGAGCAAAGCGGTGCCGAAATTGTGTTAATCGAAGGCGCGGGTGGCTGGTTATTACCGATCAGTGCTGATCGCTACCTGGCCGATTGGGTGCAAGCAGAAAACCTGCCGGTATTGCTGGTGGTAGGCGTAAAACTGGGCTGTTTAAATCATGCTGTACTGACCGCACGTGAGTTAACCCGCAGTGGTTGTCAGGTTATAGGTTGGGTAGCCAATATACTGCAGCCAGAGATGTTATTTCTTGCACAAAACATGGCTGATCTTACGGCACGATTACCTTGGCCGTTACTCGCTACGGTGCAATTTCAGCCCTCAGTGAGCGAGCAACAAGCCGTGGCACGCACGCTGGCGCACGCTACGGCTAAGCAATTGATACCAACTTAACTTGCGTTGTTTAATAAGGGGCGACTTAACGTGGCCGCAAACTGTGCCGTTAATTCAGTGTTCTCGGCAATCGCTTGTTTTGTTCCCGCCAAAAACCAATAGCCTCCGGCTTGACCTAATTGCACAATTTGATTGTCTGTGATCTTAAGTGCAGTGCCCTCGGGTAAGCCGATGATTGGCACACTGGGGTTTAACTGCATAAATTCAGCGAGACGCATATCACGCGTTTCACCATGAAAATCAGCGGTTACCACATCGGTATAATGCGGGTTTAATTGCGCATTTAAAAAATGCAAAGTGGCAAAAGACGGGGGTTCGACAATCGGCATGTCATTAGTGGTGCGGATAGTTTCACCTGCGATATTGGCGCCAGCACTCCAGCCAATATAGGGCATACCATTGGTTACGCGTTGCCGAATGGCGTTAATAAGATCGTTTTTATACAAGAGGTTAACTAGCTGGAAGGTATTACCACCGCCGATTAAAATGGCTTCGGCATTAAGAACCGCAGCTTTAGCATCGGCTTGTTGATGTAGTGCATCGACGCGGATATTCAAGCTCGCTAAGGCGGCTTTCACGTTAAGATAATATTGTTCGTGACTGATGGTCACGCCGGCATAAGGAATAAACAGTACCGAGGATACTTTACTCAAATGGGTTTTGATCCAGGCTAAGTAGGGTGTCAAATATTCGCTGTTATTGGCACGTGAGCTACTGAGTAATAACAAGTTCATAAACTAGTCCGAAAGGTCATTTTTGCAAATGTTACCTGAAAAAGTGAAATATTTCTGTGACTTTGTTAAACCTTAAATTGATTTTGTGGTCTTTGCCCATATATTACTAAACAGTGATCATTATGAGGTAAAAAAGCATGAAAAGAGTATTGTTGTTCTTAGCAACAAACTTAGCCGTTATTCTGGTGCTAAGTATTGTGCTCAATGTGGTATTCAGTGCGTTGGGTATTGATCCTAGCAGTATTGGTGGTTTATTGGTGTTTGCAGCCATTTTTGGTTTTGGTGGCTCCTTTATCTCACTATTAATGTCGAAATGGATGGCGAAACGTTCTACCGGTGCGGTAGTGATTACGCAACCACGAAATGCCACTGAACATTGGTTAGTTAACACGGTAGCAAAACAAGCCAAAGCGGCCGGCATTGGTATGCCAGAAGTGGCCATTTATGACTCGCCAGAGATGAATGCCTTTGCCACAGGGGCAAATCGTAATAATGCCTTGGTTGCGGTTTCAACCGGCTTGATGCGCAGTATGAGCGAAGATGAAGTTGAAGCGGTACTGGCACATGAAGTGTCGCATATCGCGAACGGTGACATGGTCACCTTAACCTTGATCCAAGGTGTGGTGAATACCTTTGTTATTTTCTTAGCACGCTTAATTGCTGGGGTGATCCGCAATAACAATCAGCAAATGGGTACCTTTGCTTATTACGGTATCGTGATTGTGTTAGAAATGGTGTTTGGCATCTTGGCTAGCATTATCGTGATGTGGTTCTCGCGTCAACGCGAATACCGTGCGGATGCCGGAGCGGCTCGGATTTCGGGTCCGAACAAAATGATTAAAGCGCTGCAGCGTTTACAGAATAATCATGAAAGTCAGCTTGAGGGCAGTTTAATGGCCTTTGGGATCTCAGGTAAGAAAGCTAAATCAGAATTGTTTTTAAGCCATCCGCCTTTAGAGAAACGGATTGCGGCACTGCGTAACAGCCGCGAATTTTAAGCTTAACTAGCCCTACGATTGTAGGGCTTTTTTTTTCTGTTTAGCTTGTTATGCTAAAGCCTATTTTATTGCTAAGGAGCTGTTATGTTTGCTGCACCGATGATCCCTGCCTTTTATCCACCACGGCGTATTTTAATGGGCCCAGGCCCTTCCGATGTGCATCCTCAGGTGTTAGCCGCCCAGGCCAAACCGATTATTGGCCATTTAGATCCGTTGTTTGTCAGCATGATGGATGAATTAAAACAGTTATTGCAATATACGTTTCAAACCCGCAATGAGATGACGCTGGCCATTTCAGCTCCGGGTTCAGCCGGTATGGAAGCCTGCTTTGTAAATTTGGTGGAAGCGGGTGACAAGGTTATCGTTTGTCGTAATGGTGTTTTTGGCGAGCGGATGCGCCAAAATGTTGAGCGTTGTGGCGGTATTGCGGTAACGGTTGATTTTAAATGGGGCGAGCCGGTGCAACCGGCTGCGGTGGAAGCGCTGCTAAAGGATCATCCGGATGCGCGTTTTTTAGCCTTCGTGCATGCTGAAACCTCCACCGGGGCGTTAAGTGATGCCAAAACACTGTGTGCTTTAGCCAAGCAATACGGCTGTTTAACTATCGTTGATGCGGTGACATCCCTAGGCGGTGTCGAATTACGAGTTGATGAGTGGGGCATTGATGCCATTTATTCGGGTAGTCAAAAATGCTTATCTTGTGTGCCAGGACTCTCGCCTATCTCATTTTCAGCGGCGGCAGTAGCAAAAATTACAGCAAGGACAACACCGGTACAAAGCTGGTTTTTAGATCAGAGTTTAGTGATGGCTTATTGGAGTGGCGGCGCTAAACGCGCTTACCATCATACGGCTCCGGTGAATGCGTTGTATGCCTTACATGAATCACTGCGCTTGTTAGCGGCCGAAGGTTTAGAAAATGCTTGGGCACGTCATCAGGTCATGCATCAAGAACTGCGGGCGGGTTTAGAGCAGTTAGGTATCGCATTTGTAGTAGAGGAACCGTATCGCTTGCCGCAACTGAATGCTATTTATATTCCGCAAGGTATCGATGATGCGAAGGTTCGTGCCACGCTATTAAACGAATTTAACTTAGAAATAGGGGCTGGTCTTGGTGAATTGGCGGGTAAAGCCTGGCGTATTGGTTTAATGGGGTTTGGGGCGCGTCGAGAAAATATCGCTTTGTGCTTACATGCCTTACGGCAGTTATTAAATTAAAACCCAACGACGTCGAGATTAGCGCATTGTTACCTTGCATTTTTTGGCTGACAGTCTAAGGTGTATAAAACAACAATAAGGATGTAACTATGCAGTTTAGCGCTGAATTAATTGATGAAATCCGTGTTTTAGCGATGTTTAATCTCGACAGTGTCAATTCAGGTATCAAAGCGCATAAGATGGCGGAGCCACAAATGCTCGCCGCCATCAGCCGGTTGTATAGCAAGGGGTTGATTAATCAACCTGATGGTGGCTATCTCACCGACTTAGGGATACATTGTGCTGAACAATTACAAACGGCATTACGTATTCTGGGTACGCCTGAATCAAGTTAATTTAAGTTACCGTGCTAAGCGCCGTAACGAGCGGCGCTGTAACCGCAGTTCCCGCCGCAGTAACCTCAGTGCTGCGGCATCATCATTAAATACCGCAGCCTCATATAATTTTCTTAATCGCTCTAAAGCTTGTTGTTGTGCCGGATTTTGTTCTGCTAGCGTAGTCAACCAGCTAGATAAAGTGCAGCCTGCAGCAGGAGCTGTGCCCAGTGCTTGCGTCAGCCAGCGCCATGCTTGATGAGCGTGATCAGCGCGTTGTGTAACGAATTGCCTAAGCATAACGGCTGCGCCTAACAACAATAAGGCGCCTAATGAATACAGCAGCACAGACCAATATTCCCAACGGCGTAAACGTTGCCATAACTGTTCTTGATCTTGTTGATTAAAACCCAGTACCCATACCGACCACACGTAATCCAGATGTGACCATTGCAAGGCAAGTTGACCCAGCCAATTATCTTGCCAGCCACTGAGTAAGGCGCGTTCATTGTCGCTCAGTGTTTGTTCAATACCCTCAAGGATGCGCTCAGGTGCGATAGCTGCGGTGGGATCATAACGTTGCCAGCTGCTTGCGGTTAAATATTCAACCCAAGCATGAGCATCGCGTTGCCTAACTTGCAGGTATTGCTGATTTTCTTGCCAGTTGCCCCCCAGATAACCGCCAACTACACGGGCAGGAATACCGGCGGCACGCAAGATCACAGCTGTTGCAGAGGCATAATGGCTACAAAAGCCGCTACGCGTTTCATATAAAAATTGATCGATAGCATTTTGACCAAGACGGGGTGGCGTTAAGGTGTAAAAAAACGGCTCTTGCTGAAAATACGCACTGAGTGCTTGCACCACTTTATCCGGTTGTGCTGGAAATTGAGTGGCTAAGGCTGCACCAAAAGCCCGCGCTTTAGGGTTTGCGTTGTCTTGTAACAAATTAAGCTGTTTTTCCCCATGCGAGGTTAAAGGCACTGCTTGTAAACGACTTTGTAAGCTGTAGCTGATGCGTTGCGTCAGCGGCGTTTGGCTGGCCATTAAGGCGGCAGGTTTTGCCACAAGGTTGGCTTGCCAGCTAACAGGTAAGCCCAAGCTGAATAAGTCTGTTTGATAGCTACTCTCTGCTAATATTTGATATTTTACCAACGGTGCACTGGCAGAAAATGCGGGTAATTCAGTTACCATGGCTCGGCGTTGCCGCGAATTAAAGCGTGCGTTGACCTGCCAACGGCGCCCATCGAAATCTTCGTAAACTTTAGCGCGCCAATACCAATCCGCTTTATCCGGTCGTTCATTTAAAAAGCTTACCCGAAAAGCCAAGGCATCGCTTTGCACTAACTTTTCAATACTGCCGGGGTCGAGTTCATCGCCTAAACCGGTACTTGCCATATTTTGATTGGGTAATTGCCATAGGGGCGGCAGGCGTGGAAATAATAAAAACATGCCTAGCCAGAGCGGAAAGCTCAGCGCAAAAATGCTCATTAGGCGTTTTGGCTGCAGCGTCGATTCAGCCGGGGCGAATAAGCGATACTGTAAATACAGGTTTAACAGCGCCAGCGCAAAAATCAGGATTGCCATACTCATTTGCTGGTAAAAAATAAAACAGCAGGCAATGGCAAAGTAATGCACCCATAATAATTGCAAGCCTTGGCCACGTTGTTGCACCGTTAAACTGCGCGCTACTGCGGCGAGCAATAAAATATGCAGCATTAAATTAAGCACACCTAATTGCCGTACCTGTAGCAGCATCAATAATAACAGCGGAGCTAACAACACGTTAATTTGTCGATTACTCAGTGCCGGTTTGTTTTGATAAAGTCGCCAAGCCTGAAAGGTCAGCAGTAAAGCAAATAGCAAGCTACTGGCAATACTTAAAGCCGGTTGATATAGCAAAAATAACAGCACTTGTAATAACAGGCCATAAACTGCCCAGTAGCGGGGTAAGGCTAGGTTCGCCATCAGCATAAAGCCAACTCCTGCAGGCAGCGTTCTAGGTGCAGTGCACCTTTTGCCGGGGCTAAAGTGACACTTTGTGTTTGTAAGCCATAACTATGGCCTTGTTGTTCTAACGCTAATAATTGAAAGCAGGCATGGCTTAAAACCGATTCCAGCGCTGCGCCTTGCAATGCCGGGATCTTGATCCAATGCGGTAATGGGCTGGCTTCACCACTGTAACTGCGTACCACCGGTTGCTCGGGTGTGCTGGCAAGCTTACGCCACAAAATGCGTTTGGGGCTGTCACCCGCTTGATAGCTTTTGACGTCGTCCGGCTCGAGTAAGGCATGGGGTGTAGTTTGTTTACTTGCTTGCTCGGCGAGTCGCTCGGTATTGGCGTGTATTTGTTCGATGGCTTCTGGATAAACCCAAATAGCACTGGTCAGCGCAGGATAGCTCCAGCAGCGAAATAAGCCCAGCGGAAAGGTGCTACTGAGCTCTAAACGCGGGAGTGGATAATAACCCCGACTTAGTGTGGGTAATGCTAATGCAAAGCGGTGTTGCTGGCTCAAGGATTCAACTAATTGCCGTTGTCGTTGACCGCGCAAGCCAATATGCAACATCTGGCAGCTTTTACTGCTCAGCGCGAGCGGTAACTGAGCGAGTTCAGGCGCAAAACAACGCGCATCTTGCTTTACGCTTAGTTTTAGCTGATGCATATTTAAAAATGCCAGTAACATCGTCACCATTAATAGGCTAAGCAACATAAAACTGAGCAATAGGATCAGGTTGTTTTGATAATTAGTCCCCATCAGATACAGTAAGGCGATCAAAAACACAAACCACCAACCAAAACGACTGGGCAGAATGTAAATGACACTTTGTGTCAGTTCGACCTCTGTTGCTGCAGGCTGGCGCTTGGCCAACCAAGCCGCAAATTTACGTTTAAACCAATCTTTACTGGCGTTAAACATCATAACTGACAGGGCGTGCGCTGTATTAAGAGTTGGCTTAACGGGTGTTCGCCGGCAAGGCTTTGAGGATTCAGCCGATGCTCTGCAATGTAAGGGAAGATCTGCTGGACATCATCCGCAGTAACAAAACTGCGGCCTTGCACAAATGCCATCGCTTTAGCGGCGCGGACAATCGCCTTTGCAGCACGCGGTGATAAGGGTAAAAACTCGTTACTATGCCGACTGGCATGCACCAACGCTAAAATGTAATCAAGTACCGCATCGTTAATCGCGACCTTGGGAACCTGTAATTGCAAGTGCCGCAACTGCTCGGGGCTTAATGGTTCGGTTAATAATTGCAAACGTGAGCCTGCCGATTCATCTTGTAATAACTGTTTTTCAGCGGCTTTATCTGGAAAACCTAAAGAAATCCGAAACAAAAAACGATCGAGTTGCGACTCGGGTAAGGCACTGGTCCCGGCATGAAACAGCGGGTTTTGCGTGGCGATAACAAAAAAAGGACTCGGTAAAGGCCGCGTTTCGCCATCTATTGAGACTTGGCGCTCTTCCATGGCTTCGAGTAAAGCACTTTGGGTTTTTGGGCTGGCGCGATTAATTTCATCGGCCAGTAACACCTGGCTAAATACCGGGCCCGCTTGAAAGTAAAATTGTGCTGAACGGGTATCATAAATATTGATACCAAGTAAATCGCCGGGTAATAAGTCATTGGTAAATTGCACCCGCTTGTAACTTAAACCAGCGGCATTCGCTAACGCATGGGCTAGGGTGGTTTTGCCCATACCGGGTAAGTCTTCGAGCAATAAATGCCCCTCGGCTAACAGGCAACATAAGGCTAATCTGATTTGTGTGGCTTTACCTAGAATAACCCGGTTCAGGTTTTGTTCTACTCGATGTAGTTCAGCGAGCAAGTGACCTCCGGCAAGATGGGTTTATGCAAAGAAAGGCTAACAGTGCAGCAGGGGGTTACTCATGCGGCTCCTGTAACCAACGCACTAATTCTGTGCGATTACGACTGTGTGTCTTCTTAAAAATAGCCGACACATGAACCTTTACGGTGTTAGCGCTGATTTGGAGCTGTTCAGCGATTTCTTTATTACGCGCTCCTTCGGCGATCAAACGGCTGACCCGTTGCTCTTGATCTGTCAGCAGCGCAGGTAATTTAATGCGTCGATTAGATTGTTCACGCAGTTGAAACAGGGCATCTAAGGCATCAGACATGACGTTACGGGCATAATAAAGTTGGCCTGCCATCATGCTTTGCAGCGCGCGTTTGATCATCTCGGCTTGTTCATCGCTGTAGATAACACCGCGTAAGCCGGCAAAAATAGCTCGGTTAGGGTCGACGAGTTGCCGTTCAGCATGAAATACAAAAAGCGGCACTTGGCGGCTAATACTCAATAAACGCGCAGAGAAGCCTTTTTTAGCAGTTGTATCCGAGCTGAACTGATAGCCGGCTAAAACACCCTTGTAGTGATGTAATTGGCTAAAGGCATTTACGGAGCATTGTTCAACATCTATGCCCACAGTTTTGGCATGACGGTAAGTACTCAGCGGTGTAGTCTCGTCTGTTAACAGCACAAGACGTGAAAACCTTTCCATAATCTTTACCTTTTACACAATTAAGGTAACTATATAACGACAGACCTTATTTTGAAAAGCAAAGTATGACAAAGAAAGTGTTATTTGTATGTTTAGGCAACATTTGCCGCTCTCCAACGGCTCATGCCATCCTCAGACACAAGCTTAATGCCGCTGGATTAGCGATTGAAGTGGAATCTGCAGGCACTAGCGCCAGCCATTCGGGTAATCCGCCGGATCCGCGCTCGGTGAAAGTGGCAGCCTTATCGGGCTATAGTTTTAAAGGGATCCGTTCGCGGCCAGTAAAAACCACTGACTTTAGCGATTACGATCTGATCCTGGCCATGGATAACGACAATCTGCACTCGCTAAAACAGCGTTGCCCCGAAGAGTTACAACATAAATTAGCCTTGTTTATGAGTTACCATCCTGATTTTAACAAATGGCCAGAAGTACCTGATCCTTACTATGGCGGTCAAAAAGGCTTTGAGTTGGTTTATCAATTAATTGAAGACGGTTGTGAGCATTTATTGCAACGTTTGCAAGGCAACCAAAACTAGCCGCTTGTACGTAAATGCAGCAGCTAGCATGTCGACAGCAGAAAAAGTCTATTTTTATGATTGAATTTACGTCCAGAAGTCTATAACTTTGCAGGGTGTTTAATCTATCTACAGGAATTTCATTGTGACCACCTGGACGCCACAAAGTTGGCGACAACTGCCGATCCAACAGCAACCGACTTATCAGGATCAGCAACTACTGCAGCAAGTAGAGCAACAATTACACAAGTACCCACCGTTAGTGTTTGCACAAGAAACGCGGGATTTGTATAGCCAACTCGGCCAAGTGGCTGAGGGAAATGGCTTTTTACTGCAAGGTGGCGACTGCGCCGAAAGTTTTAATGACTTTAATGCGCCCAAAATTCGCGATACGTTTAAAGTCTTACTGCAAATGGCAGTGGTATTAACCTTTGCCGGTGGTTTGCCAGTGGTTAAGGTTGCGCGGATGGCGGGTCAGTATGCCAAACCTCGTTCCAGTGATTTGGAAACCATTAATGGCATTTCCTTACCGAGTTATCGCGGTGATATCGTCAACAGTTTTGAATTTACCGAGCAAGCGCGCCAGCCTGATCCAAACCGTTTAATCACCGCTTATCATCATTCTGCAGCAACGCTTAATTTGCTGCGGGCTTTTGCCCAGGGTGGCTTAGCGGACTTGCATCAGGTTAGTCGCTGGAATATGGGGTTTGTTGAATCTAATCCGCTTAAAGAGCGCTACCAAAGTGTCGCTACTCGCATCCAAGAAGCGCTGCGTTTTATGGAAACCTGTGGCATTACTGCACAAAATTCACCGTCGATTCGGGAAACACAGTTATACACTTCGCATGAAGCGTTATTACTGAATTACGAAGAAGCCTTAACACGCCGTGATACCTTAACGGGTAAGTGGTATGACTGTTCTGCGCATATGGTGTGGATTGGTGAACGGACACGGCAACTCGACCATGCCCATTTAGCTTTTTTCAAAGGTATTCATAACCCGGTTGGCGTAAAAATTGGTCCAGGTATGCAAGAGGATGATTTAATTCGTCTGATTGATGCGTTAAACCCAGAAAATAACGCAGGTCGTTTAACGTTAATTACCCGGATGGGTGCCGATAAGTTAGCGGATAAGCTGCCCGCTTTGGTGCGACGCGTGAAACAAGAAGGTCGTAAGGTAGTCTGGAGTTCTGACCCGATGCATGGTAATACGGTTAAAGCCAGCAACGATTATAAAACCCGTGACTTTGAAGCGATCTTAAAAGAAATTCGCAATTTCTTTGCTGTGCACAAAGCTGAAGGCACCCATGCCGGTGGTATTCACCTAGAAATGACGGGTGAGCATGTAACGGAATGTACGGGTGGCGCTTATGGTTTAAGTGAAAACGATCTCTCTAAACGTTATTTCACGCAATGTGACCCGCGTTTAAATGCTGATCAAGTATTGGAACTAGCCTTTTTGATTGCCGATACGCTAAGTACGGCGCGTAAATAGCCTTCACCGTTAAGTGCTACCGCGCGAGCTAGGTTGCACGTCAACACAGGTAAAAGCCTTAAATTGCACGGCGATTTAAGGCTTTTTTATTGGTGCGAGATACGTGTTAGCGTGGTTAAAAGCGCCCAATCGCGGTTAGGCTTAGCCTGTAATGCTTCGCTACACTAATATTTTTGCCGTTTTAAGCCGGTACGCGAAATAATCTTTGCTGAGATCTCTTCAATTGATAGCTGGGTGGAATTGATAAAGGGGATTTGTTCTTTCAGGTATAACTGCTCTACTTCTTTTAATTCCAACGCACATTGATGTACCGAAGCATAACGTGAGTTAGGTCGGCGCTGTTGTCGAATTTGACTAAGCCGTTCTGCCGTAATGGTCAGGCCAAACAATTTAGCTTTATGTGCTGCTAACTCTGCAGGTAAGCGCAATTTCGCCATGTCTTCTTCGACAAAAGGGTAATTTGCTGCCTTAATGCCGTATTGCAAGGCTAAATATAGGCTGGTTGGGGTTTTACCCGAGCGACTTACCCCGACCAAAATAATGTCGGCATGACTAAAGTTTTTCATATTGGCACCATCGTCATTGGCCAATGCGTAATTAACAGCATCAATCCGAAAATCGTAGGTTTTTTCGTGCATGCTATGCGTCCGGTGGGTTTTTGGCACCGGAGCCATACCCAACTCTTTTTGCACAGGCTCAACGAGTGTATTCAGAAAGTCATAACAGACGCCGTCACTGTCGCTTATCAACTGCCTTAAACCTTCATCTACAAAGGTGTGAAATACCAGAGGCTTTAATCCTGTTGTTTTATAACAGTCATTTATACGATTTTTAACCTGCAATGCGAGATCCGGATTTTCGACAAAAGGGATGGTCACGTGAGCAAATTCCGCCGGAAACATCGTTAACAGTGCATGTCCAAACACTTCTGCGGTGATGGCGGTGCCATCTGAAACGTAAAAAGCTGTGCGCACAAAAAACTCCAAGTTTCGTAATAAATTTACATAAAAATTAAGGTTTTAATTAACCTGTAGCCGGGTGTAAAATCACTGTGTTGTATCAACTGCTGTAAGCTTACATGCTCAGCAACAAAAATTGGAGATAAAGGTGCAAGAATTTGTCATTTGGTATCAAGACCTCGGCATGCATGATGTCGATCGGGTAGGTGGTAAAAATGCTTCTCTAGGTGAAATGATCAGTAACTTGGCCTCGGCTGGGGTACAAGTGCCAGGGGGATTCGCAACAACGGCTTACGCCTTTAACCAGTTTTTAGAACAAAGCGGTGTGAATGAGCGCATTTATCAACTGTTAGACAGTTTAGATGTGGATGATGTCGCGGCTTTAGCGCAAGCCGGTAAACAAATTCGGCAATGGGTTATCGATACGCCGTTCCAGCCTGAGTTAGAACAAGCTATACGTGCTGCTTATCAACAATTACACCCAGATAGCGCTGCGGATATGTCTTTTGCCGTGCGCTCTTCGGCCACGGCTGAAGATATGCCAGATGCTTCGTTTGCTGGCCAACAAGAAACCTTTTTAAATGTGCGCGGTTACGATGCCGTTATTGTGGCCATTAAGCATGTATTTGCGTCGCTCTTTAATGATCGCGCTATTTCTTATCGTGTGCATCAAGGTTATGACCATCGCGGTGTGGCGTTATCGGCGGGTGTGCAGCGAATGGTGCGTTCTGATCTGTCGTCATCCGGTGTGATGTTCAGTATTGATACCGAATCGGGTTTTGAAGATGTGGTGTTTATTACCTCGTCGTACGGTTTAGGTGAAATGGTGGTCCAGGGGGCAGTGAACCCCGATGAGTTTTATGTACACAAACCTACGTTAGTGGCTAAGCGTCCGGCTGTGGTGAAACGCTCACTTGGCAGTAAATTACTGCAAATGGTGTATTCAACAGAGCAGGGGCACGGTAAACAAGTCACTATTACCGATGTGCCGCTTGCACAACAACGCACCTTTTCACTAAATGATACCGAAGTGGCACAATTAGCTGAGCAAGCGGTCATTATCGAACAGCATTATGGCCGGCCAATGGATATTGAATGGGCTAAAGATGGTATCGATGGCAAATTGTATATCGTACAGGCACGCCCAGAAACGGTGAAAAGTCGTGAAGACACCAATAGCATTGAACGTTATCAGTTAGTCGAGCAAAGCCCTGTATTGGTGGAAGGTCGGGCGATTGGTCATCGTATTGGTGCGGGAACCGCTAAGGTGCTAGCCGATATTTCGCAAATGGATCAAATCTTACCCGGCGATGTGCTGGTTACCGACATGACCGATCCAGATTGGGAACCTATTATGAAGCGTGCCTCAGCGATTGTGACGAATCGCGGCGGTCGAACTTGTCATGCGGCCATCATAGCCCGTGAATTGGGTATTCCTGCCGTAGTGGGGTGTGGTGATGCCACGGCAAAAATTACCCATGGCCAGGCGGTTACTGTGTCTTGTGCCGAAGGTGATACGGGTTATGTTTATCAAGATAAACTGGATTTTAATGTGATCACCAGCCAGGTTGATCAAATGCCGAAAATGGCTTTGAAAGTGATGATGAATGTGGGTAATCCAGAGCGGGCATTTGCCTTCTCGCGTTTACCCCATGCCGGTATTGGTTTGGCACGCTTAGAGTTTATTATCAATAAAATGATTGGCGTGCATCCTAAAGCCTTATTACATTATGCTGAGCAAACGCCAGAGCTTAAGGCGCGCATCGACGAGCTTACTGCAGGTTATGCCGATCCCGTTGAGTTTTATGTTGCCAAACTGACAGAGGGTATCGCCACCTTGGCTTGTGCCTTTGCGCCGCAAAAAGTCATTGTGCGCATGTCTGATTTTAAATCGAATGAATACGCTAATCTGGTGGGCGGTCAGCAATATGAACCGCATGAAGAAAACCCGATGATTGGATTTCGTGGTGCCGCCCGCTATTTATCAGAAGATTTTCAGCCTTGTTTTGCACTAGAGGTAGAAGCGCTAAAGCGCGTGCGTAATGTTATGGGCTTTACCAACGTGGAAGTGATGATCCCGTTTGTTAGAACCTTAGAAGAAGCGTCTGGTGTGATTGATTTACTGGCCGCACATGGCCTGAAACGCGGTGAAAATGGTTTGCGCATTATTATGATGTGTGAATTACCGTCTAATGCGTTACTGGCTGAAGCGTTCTTAGAATATTTTGATGGTTTCTCGATTGGTTCAAACGATTTAACCCAACTAACCCTCGGTTTAGATCGCGACAGTGGCCTAATCGCTCACTTATTTGATGAGCGAAACCCCGCCATCAAAAAGCTGTTAGAAATGGCCATTCAAACCTGTAAAGCCAAGGGGAAATACATCGGGATCTGTGGCCAGGGGCCATCTGATCACGAAGACTTTGCCGCTTGGCTGGTTGAGCAAGGTATTGAAAGTGTGTCATTAAACCCTGATACGGTAGTGGATACTTGGTTATATCTGGCTGATAAAGTCGCTAAACCAGCCTAATACCCGGTCAAATTTGCTGAACGCTTAACTAAGGCACTGTGTTTTTACTAACAGTGCCTTTTTTATGCTGATTTTCATGGTGAGTGTTTGGCGTGGTGTTTTGATTAGTTTTACAGCGATTAGCCTTTGCTGCGGCGGTATTGTTGTTGTCATGGCGTCATTTCACAGCAAAAAGCCGATTTTATCTGTTTGCTTCAAGCCTGTACCGTAGCTATATGCCGCAGCTTATGGCAAATTAATAAGGCGCGTTAAAAATAATAACCAAGACAACCAGGGGATTTCCATGCAGGAGTTGGTCAATACTATTAATAACTATGTCTGGAGCGAAGCACTGATTTATCTGTGTTTAGGCGCCGGCTTATTTTATTCAATCTTAACCCGGTTCGCACAAGTGCGGCATTTTCGGGAAATGTGGAGTTTATTACTCAATAACACAGAATCAGAAAAAGGTATTTCGTCTTTTCAAGCTTTAGCGGTTTCGCTGTCAGGTCGGGTGGGTGTCGGTAATATCGCCGGTGTTGCCGCTGCCATTGGTTTTGGTGGGCCAGGTGCCGTATTTTGGATGTGGGTAGTGGCCTTTTTAGGTGCTAGCACTGCCTTTGCCGAATCCACGCTGGGTCAGGTGTATAAGGTAGAAGAAAACGGCCAGTATCGCGGTGGCCCAGCTTATTATTTTGAGCGCTGCTTGGGCTGGCGTTGGCTTGGGGTATTATTTGCGATATCCGCCATCATAGGTTGCGGTATATTTTTACCCGGTGTGCAAGCCAATGCAGTGGGTAATGCCGTCACTCAAGTGTTTGGCGATGGCGCCATGGTCGTCACCAGTTTTGGTGAAGTGGGTACCCACAAGTTAGCGGCGTTAGCGGTGATCTTGATGGTATTAGCTTTTATCATCTTTGGTGGTATTCGCCGCATTGCTAACTTTACGCAAATCGTCGTGCCATTTATGGCACTCGGTTATATCGTGATGGCACTTATCGTGGTGTTTTTAAACTTGGATAAAGTTGGCAGCATTTTCAGCCTGATTATTTCTGATGCTTTCACAGCGCAAGCCGGTTTTGGTGCGGCGATAGGTTGGGGTGTTAAACGCGGTATTTATTCAAACGAAGCCGGTCAGGGTACAGGCCCACATGCCGCAGCGGCTGCAGAAGTGGCACACCCTGCGCAGCAAGGTTTAGTGCAGGCTTTCTCAGTTTATGTTGATACCTTGTTTGTGTGTACTGCCACCGCCTTGATGATTTTAATTACGCAACAGTACAACGTGGTCGGTGAGTTACCAGCAGGTCAATTTATCGTACAAAACGTGGCAGCAAACACTGAGATTGGCTCGGCTGCCTTTACGCAAATGGCTTTAAACAGTGTCTTTGGTAATTTTGGTCAGCTGTTTGTGGGTATTGCGTTATTCTTCTTCGCCTTTACTACCATTTTGGCGTATTACTACATTACTGAAACCAACGTGGCTTACCTTAACCGCGTATTCAATAACCGTCTGCCGTTAATTGTGTTTAAAATCATTTTAATGGCAATGGTGGCGTACGGTACCGTTAATGCTGCAGGTTATATCTGGGGGATTGGTGATATCGGTGTGGGTTTAATGGCGTGGATTAACGTGCTGGGTATTCTGTTAATTTTCTTTGTGCACAAGCCGGCTATTTTGTGCTTAAAAGACTATGAAGATCAGATGAAAGCGGGTGGCCCTATTACTTTCGACCCGGTGAAACTAGGCATTAAAAATGCCACTTTCTGGGAAGCAAGATTGGCAAAAACAAAAACTGAGGCCGCAGCCAACACTGAGCAATCTAAAACGGTATAAAATACCCTTTTAAGCTGTGGTTAAATTAACAAACCCCGCTAAATAGCGGGGTTTGTTGTTATCGGACCAGCGTGTATTACGCCATTAAATAAAACCACCGGTTTGATGCGCCCACAACTGCGCGTAGATGCCACCGGCTGCAATTAATTCGCTATGTGTACCTTGCTCAACAATTTGCCCTTGATCTAACACGATAAGCCGATCCATTTGCGCGATAGTCGATAAGCGATGAGCAATCGCTATGACCGTTTTATTTTGCATTAAACTATTTAAGCTTTGTTGAATGGCAGCTTCCACTTCAGAATCGAGCGCTGAAGTGGCTTCATCTAAAATCAACACCGGTGCGTTTTTCAATAATACCCGCGCAATAGCAATGCGCTGACGCTGGCCACCAGATAACTTAACACCGCGTTCGCCCACCTGAGCATCTAAACCCACATTGCCTTTTTGATCCGTTAGATCTTGAATAAACAAGCTGGCTTCCGCTTGCTCAGCCGCCGTCAACAATTCTTGTTCCGTGGCATCCGGCTTACCGTAGCTGATATTATCACGTACCGAGCGGTGTAATAACGACGTATCCTGCGTGACCATCGCAATATGTCGGCGTAAGCTCTCTTGCGATACTTGGCTGATATCTTGGCCATCAATTAAAATTCGACCTTGCTCAACATCGTAAAAGCGCAGCAGTAAATTGACTAAGGTTGATTTACCGGCACCTGAACGACCGACTAGACCGATTTTTTCACCGGGTTTAATCTCTAAGCTTAATGCGGATAGCACCGGCGCTTTATGGCTTTGGCTGGCATCTTTGCCATAGTTAAAACTTACCGCATCAAAACGAATTGCACCTTGGCTGACCTGTAAGCTCGGAGCATTGGCCTTATCTTGAATTTGTGCCGGCTGTGACAAGGTAGCAATACCATCGGCCACGGTACCAATGTTTTCAAATAAGCTGCTGACTTCCCACATGATCCATTGCGCCATACCATTAAGACGCAGTGCTAAACTGACCGCAATGGCAATAGCGCCAACGGTAATGGCACTGCCAGCCCATAGATACAACGCCAATGCTGCGATACAAAACACTAAAATATAGTTTAATGATTGCACCGACACACTTAAGCCGGTTGCCAAGCGCATTTGTTGATACACCGGCTTTAAGAACACTTCCATACTGTCTTTAGCGTAGCGCTCTTCGCGCTGGGTGTAAGAAAACAGCTTAATGGTATTAATGTTGGTATAGCTGTCGACTAAACGACCGGTCATCTCAGAGCGGGCATCTGCTTGCGCAGTAGAAACCCGCTTTAAGCGCGGTACAAAATACATTTGCAATGCGATATAAAGTACTAGCCACACCAACATCGGGATGATTAAACGCAGATCGGCATCGGCGACAAAAAATAACATTGCCGAGAAATACACGGTGACATACACCAGTACATCTAACAGTTTCATCACGGTTTCTCGCACTGCTAATGAGGTTTGCATGACCTTGGTAGCAATACGCCCAGCGAAATCATTTTGATAAAAACTGACGCTTTGCCTTAATAAATAGCGATGTGCCTGCCAGCGAATGGCCATGGGGTAATTACCTAACAATGTTTGATGCACTAAAGCCGAATGAAATAACGTTAACAGTGGTAACAACACCACCGTGACTAATGTCATCCAAATCAGGGTTGCGCGCTCATCGATAAAGAAACTTTCTGGATTTTGCGTCACCAGCCAGTCCACCAATTGCCCCATAAAGCTGAATAAAGACACTTCTAAGATGGCTAATAACGCTGAGCTTAATGACATGACAATTAAAGGCCATTCCATGCCTTTGGTATAGTGGCGACAAAAAGCCAAAACACCCTTAGGGGGTTGGGTCGGTTCACTGTCTGGAAAAGGGCGTGTGAGACGTTCAAAAAAACCAAGCATACAACATATCCATCAATAAAAAGACATCGGTAGTGATGTCGGCTGCACTATTGTAACCGAATTTGAACTGCATAGGGCCGACGATTGTCAGCACTCAGCAGCAAAACTGGCGGTAAGTCACTATCTGCTTAGGCTGCAAAGCAGTATACTGTCAAGCCTGAAGTCACTTGAATTGTGGTTACTGCGCCCCAACAAAGAGCATCCTGCCGTTGTTATAACTTTGAGATGATCCATGAGCATTAAACTTGTTACCTCAACCCTTTTACCTACGCCCTTTGCTGAATTTCGGTTACATGGTTTTGAAGCTGAAAATGGCAAAGAACATGTCGCGTTAACGCTGGGTGACATCACCACTGCTGAGCCCGTTTTAGCTCGCGTTCATTCAGAATGCTTAACCGGTGATGCTTTGTTTAGCTTGCGTTGCGATTGTGGTCCGCAATTAGAAGCGGCGATGAAAAAAATTGCTGAACAAGGGCGAGGCGTCATTTTATATTTACGCCAAGAAGGCCGGGGTATTGGTTTAATAAATAAAATTCGTGCTTATGCTGAACAAGATAAAGGTTTAGATACGGTGGAAGCGAATGAAATTCTTGGTTTCTTACCTGATCAGCGTGAATACGGGATCGCTGCTGAGATGTTTCAACAACTGGGGGTGGCGCAAATACGGTTATTAACCAACAACCCGCGTAAATTAAAAGCACTGCAAGATGTCGGGGTCAATGTATTAGAACGGGTACAGCACCGTGTAAAAACCACCGCACATAGCCATCGGTATTTAGCGACCAAGGCGGCAAAAATGGGCCATATGGACTGATTTATTGCCAGTGTTAGGATTGATTTACTATCAAGCAGTAAAGACGTCTGTTTTTTACTATTTAGCGCTTAAAGCCACTTAGCGGTTAGTGTTATACTGCCGCTATAACAAGTCTAAGTGGCCATGATGTATGATCCCCAAGCTTAATCCTGAGCTGGCGCTTGATGCCAGTATTGTTGCCTTCACTAAAGCGCTGTTGCACGCCGGCTTCACTGGCGACATTGAAACCAGTTATGCCAGTCGCTTAGCCGTAGCGACAGATAATAGTATCTATCAAGCCTTACCTCAGGCGGTGTTATTACCGCGCAGCACCGACGATCTGGTCATTATGACCTCGTTAGCCCAAACGTCTAGTTTTAGTCACATCAAATTTTGTCCGCGTGGCGGTGGCACCGGCACCAATGGCCAGGCGTTAACCGAGCAAGTAGTCGTCGACTTATCTCGTCATATGCGCCAAGTACTGGAGATTAACGTTGAACAACGTTGGGTGCGAGTGCAAGCCGGTGTCATTAAAGATCAGTTAAATGCCTTTTTAAAGCCTTATGGATTTTTCTTCGCTCCCGATTTATCTACCTCTAACCGAGCCACGATTGGCGGTATGATTAACACCGATGCCTCAGGCCAAGGCTCGTTAGTTTATGGTAAAACCAGTGATCATGTGTTGGCATTAAAAACCGTGCTTATCGACGGTAATGTGTTAAAAACCCATAAAATGCCGTTGTTCGAAGCCGAACATCGGGCTGAATTACCCAACAGTATTGGCCGTATTTATCAGCAGGTATTACGTTCTTGCCGGGAAAAACGTAGCGATATTTTAGCGACTTTTCCACGGCTTAATCGCTTTTTAACCGGTTATGATTTAGAGCATGTCTTTAACGATGAGATGACGGAGTTTGATCTGTCGCGCATTATTACCGGCTCGGAAGGCTCACTAGGTTTTGTTACGGAAGCCAAGCTGAATATCACGCCGATTGCTAAGTACAAATGCTTACTTAACATTAAATACGATAGCTTTGAAAGTGCGCTACGTAATTCACCATTCTTGGTTGAAGCACAAGCAACATCAGTTGAAACCGTTGATAGTAAAGTATTGAATCTCGCGCGAGGCGACATCATTTGGCATCAGGTAAAAGATCTGATCACCGATGTGCCAGGCAAGGATATGCAAGGCCTAAATATTGTTGAATACAATACTGAAGATGAGGCTGAGATTACCGAGAAAATTGCTGCGCTCACCTCAAAGCTGGATGCCGCTATGGCCGCTGGCGAGGGCGGTATTATTGGTTATCAGCTCACCTACGATGCTACTGCCATTAATGCTATTTATACCATGCGCAAAAAAGCCGTGGGCTTATTAGGTAATACCCCAGGCAGTCAAAAGCCACTGGCTTTTGCGGAAGATACTGCTGTGCCGCCGGAGAACTTAGCCGATTTCATTTTAGAGTTTCGCGCCTTACTGGATCAGCATGGTTTGCATTATGGTATGTTTGGTCATGTGGATGCCGGTGTACTTCACGTCAGGCCAGCGCTTGATCTGATTGACCCCGATCAAGAACGTTTGCTGCGCACCATATCCGATCAGGTGGTAGCGCTTACTGCTAAATACGGCGGCTTAATGTGGGGCGAGCACGGTAAAGGCTATCGTAGCGAATATGGCCCAGCCTTCTTTGGTGAAACCCTGTTTACGGAACTGCGTAAAATTAAAGCGGCCTTTGATCCGCGCAATCGACTTAACCCCGGTAAAATTTGCACGCCTTACCAAAATGGCGATAAGTTAGTCTCGGTAGATGGCCAAAAACGCGCGTGGTTCGATCGGCAAATTCCAATTGAAGTGCGCCAGAGCTTTGATAGCAGCTTAAATTGTAACGGTAACGGCCTATGCTTTAATTACGACGAAACCTCGCCGATGTGTCCGTCGAGCAAGATCACCAAAGATCGTCGCCACAGCCCCAAAGGGCGTGCCGGTTTGATGCGTGAATGGTTGCGTTTAAACCAGCAACAAGGGGTCGATGTATTAGCCGATGAACAACGCTTATTAACGCAAAGCCAAGGCCTGACTGCGCTGTGGCAGAAGATGAAACATAGTTGGGCCCAGCGCCAAGGTGAAGCTGATTTTTCGCATGAAGTAAAAGAAGCGATGGATGGCTGCTTAGCTTGTAAGGCGTGTGCTTCGCAGTGTCCTATTAACGTGGATGTGCCAACGTTTCGCTCGCGGTTTTTACAGCTCTACCATAGCCGTTATCTGCGCCCCGCTAAAGATCATATCGTGGGCAATATAGAGCGTATGGCCCCCATACTTGCCAAAGCCCCTAAGTTTGTTAATTTCTTCTTAAAACGTTCATTAGTACAAAAAACTTTGGCGCACGGTATTGGTTACGTCGATACGCCTTTGTTATCGGTACCCACTTTAGTCGAGCGATTAAACAATCGTTATGGCTTTGATTTAACGGCTTTACAGGCGTTAACAATAGCAGAGCGGCAAAAGACGGTACTGCTGGTGCAAGATCCTTTTACCAGCTTTTATGAAGCGGAGCTGGTTGCTGATGCATTAGCCTTAATCGAAAAACTCGGGTATCGACCGGTGCTATTGCCTTTTTTACCCAACGGCAAGCCGCAGCATGTGAAGGGCTTTTTGCGCGAGTTTGCTAAAACCGCGAAACGCGCGGCTGATTTTTTAAATCAGTTACACGCGCTACAGTTACCGTTAATTGGTTTAGATGCCTCCTTGGTGTTGGTGTATCGGGATGAATACGCTAAAACATTAGGCAACGAGCGGGGCGATTTTAATGTGCAACTGTTACACGAGTGGTTAGCCCCGTTGGCATTACCTGCGGCAAGTCGACCGGCACAGTTTTCATTGCTGGCGCATTGCACCGAAAAAACAGCTTTGCCTGCTACAGAAAAAACTTGGCAGCAGATCTTTGATAAAACCGGCTTATCTTTAAAAGTCGTCAGTGTCGGTTGCTGTGGTATGGCTGGCACCTACGGCCATGAGCAGGCACAGTTAGCCAATAGCAAAGCCTTGTTTGATCTCAGCTGGCGTGAGCCAGTCGAGCGCTTAGGCACAGAGCAGTTATTGGTAACGGGGTTTTCTTGTCGCAGCCAGGTAAAACGGTTAGTGGGAGATAAACCGCGCCATCCGTTGCAGGTTTTATTACAACACATATAAAAAAACACCCGGCTAAAGCCGGGTGTTTTTAGGATAAGCCGCGTTCTTTACAGAACGCGGGGCTTATCGTTAAAAACGATAGATGCCTTTTAGGTAGTAATAACCACCATTGATACCCATCGGTGAGGTCTCATAAAATTGAGCGCCGAGGATTTCGCTAAAGTCGCTGGGTAAGCGTTCAGCATCGGTATCGAACACGTTTTGTGCACCAACGGCGACAGAAAACTTGTCGTTAAGGTGGTAAGCCACTTCAACATCGAAGGTCATTTTTTCCGAGCCTTGACCGACTAAACCTGGATCATCAGCATGTACGCCTTGGAAGCTACCGTAGTAGTTACCACGAACAAACATGTCAATATCTTGCCATTGTTGATTCCAGGTTAAGGTTGCACGATGATTCGGTAAATCATTTTCTAAGCGTGATACTTTGAAGGCACCAGTAACGGCAGTAAAGCGTTTTACTTCGGTGTCTGTCCAGTTATAAGCTAAGCTGAACGTAGAACGACCATCAAATAAACTGGTGCTGTAATTGGCAACCAGGTCTAAGCCGGTAGTAACGGTATCAAAGTCGTTGGTCAAGAAAGTGATTTGCGACAGCGATTCAACACCACGTACACCGGCCGCTTGCAAGGCAATACGGTCAGCTGCGGTAACATCAAACTCAGCTGATTGGCCAATACGATCGTCTACTTCAATGCGGAATAAATCAGCAGTGAAAAAGAAACTTGCGCCACTATAGACTAAACCCACAGCAAAGCTTTTTGATTCTTCTGGCGTTAATTCTTTACCACCTTTTAACAACGATACTGGGCTGGTAGGGGGTAATAAAGCGATATCCACTAGCTCGCCACCAATTAACGCAGTACGCACGTTACGCACGTTAGATTGTCCGACCGTTGGCGCACGGAAACCGGTGCTGTGTGAACCACGAACAGCCAAGTCATCCGTTAAACGATATTGACCGGTAATTTTATAGTTGGTGGTGTTGCCAAAGCTATCGTAATCTTCAAAACGTAATGCGGTTGCCATTAACAGCTTTTCAGTAATTTCAGCTTCAACATCAATGTAAGCGGCATAGTTGCGACGATCATTTAATCCAGCATCATCAGGCTGGAAACCCGGGAAGCCGTTTGAACCATTGGTTAATTGGCTAACATAAGGGCCAATTTCCCAAGAGGCCACTTCACCGGCGACGATTTCGAAGCTTTCCTCTGTCCATTGCAAGCCGCTGGCAACTACAACATCGTTGTAAAAACCGGCTTCAACATATTTTACAAAGTCAGCTGAAAAGTTTTTTTCCAGTTGGATGTATTTACCCGCATTAAAACTGGTTGGCGTATCTGGGCCAAGCGAAGCGTTAACGGTGTTGATGATTTTAAAGTTAGATTCACTGCGACCAACAGAGGCAGAGAAATCGTAAAAGACATTGGCTAGTACGCCTTCTTTAAATTCACCCTTGGTACCTGCGGTTAATGAGGTATCTGTAATATTACCACCAAAATTTGGAGTAAAACCGCCAGGGAACATTGAGAAGAAGGTAAAACAGTTACTCGGTAAAGCCGCAACTCTGGCCGTGATTTGATCGTGGTTGAGTTTGTTGTCACCGTCAAATAACGAGACATTGCTACAGTTACCTTGGCCAGTGGTATCAACGACTTCCAGCGTTTCACCGCCGTCGTTAGAGAATACACCACCGCGAGTGTGTGGGTTACGATAGTAGAAACCACCGGTAACATCACGTTCTGAATAGTTACCAAAAATGTAGGCTTCACGATCATTGCCTAAATCTAAACCGGCATTACCAAAGAAAGTGAAATCATCTTTCAGCTCTGGTGAACCCCAAACTTGGGCAATCGGTGCGACAAACGGGTTACCGGCATCGATTAAACCTTGGGCATCAGCGCGCTGAACACTGCGGCTCGTAGCATCAACGTTTTTGTATTGCATGCTTAGGTTAACAAAGCCTGCATCAGTTAAAGGCATACCAACGTTGGCAGCAATCTCAGTTGAATTACCATCACCTTCATAGTATTCACCTTGTTTCACTTCAATACTGCCGCCTTGATCGGCATCTTTTAGAACAAAGTTGATTACACCGGCGATGGCGTCAGAGCCATATTGCGCAGCCGCACCATCACGTAGCACTTCAACTTGTTTTAAGGCGATACCCGGAATAACAGAGATATCTGGGCCTTGAGCACCATCATTTAAGCCGCCGCCTAAAAAGGTAATAACAGAGGCACGATGACGGCGCTTACCATTTAACAGAATTAAAGTACTGTCAGAAGATAAACCCCGCAGGTTAACTGGCCGGATCAGCGTTGCTGCATCGCTAATGGGGGTTGTTTGCACATTTAATGATGGCACAGTGGATGTCAGCATATTAAGCATATCGCTGCTACCACTCTTCATTAATTCATCACCACCGATAATGTCCACAGGTACTGGAGAATCAGCAATTGAGCGTGGGGCAGACCGTGAACCGACGACCGCAATTTTTTCCACTTTGGTTTCTGCTTCGGCAGCAGCAGTGTCTTGTGCTAAGGTGTTGGTTGAATAAACGCTTAATGCTAAACCTGATGCTAGCGCGTATTTTACTGCCCGGCTGACCGGGTGATAGTAATTACTTTTTTTCATGATAAATTTCCTGGATAGTAATAATTGTGTCTGCTAACGCTGCATTTTGTTTTTTGCGTCTTCTTAACCATATTGAATAATGTTGCTGTTGTCTATCTTATTTATTGTGTCGCTTGTCGCAACTGATGCTTTTTTAAACATGTTATTGAGTCAAAAGGGGCTTAATTTGTCCAAATTATCTTCTGCTAACTTTTCTGCAACCGCGGTTGACATTCTGCCTTTAACGATTAAACACTTTGATCAAGTGACCCTACTGGCGAACGAGGTGCATGGTGCCGGTTATATGGATAACGAAAAACTCGCTGTTATGCAGCAGCAAGGGGTTTGCCAAGGCCTCAATGCCAGCTTTGTTGCGCTGGCCGCACAGCAGGTGCTCGGTTACCGCCTGAGCTTTGCTGCCGGACAATGGCAGCCTGACGAATGGTGTAGTTGCGAACGTTGGCCGGTACCTGTTTCGACGATGGCTTACTTTAAATCGGTAGCGGTAAGTCCAAAACTACAAGGTCAAGGTATAGGCCAACGCTTACTGCAGCAATCAAGCTTAGCGTTAAAACAGCAAGGTGCGCGTGCTGGCTTGGCTCATCTATGGCGAGAATCACCCCATAACAGTGCGGTACGTTACTTTAGTAAAGCGGGTGGTGAACTGCTTAAAATCCATGAAAACCGTTGGCAAGCGCTATCCTATCAGGGGTATGCCTGTCCTGTATGTGAAGGGATCTGTTGCTGTAGTGCGGCTGAAATGGTCATTGTGTTTAAGTAGCGCCTTCGTTTAAGTTATGCATTTAGGCTTTTAACTGCATTGCTTTTCATAAGCTTAGACAAATGGTAAGTAGCCTTTGGCGCTGACAATCTTTACAATTACCGAAAAATTATTTACTGAGTGAATTTCATGAGTTTTTGGCCTGAATTTTTAGTGATTGCCGCTGCCCATTTGCTGGCGGTTGCCAGTCCCGGCCCTGATTTTGCTATTGTGCTGCGTTATGCCGTGCGTTATGGTCGTAAAACCGCTGTTTATGCCAGTTTAGGCATTGGTGCCGCTATTTTATTGCACGTCTCATATTCTTTGATTGGTATTGGGGTACTAATCAAAACCACCCCCTGGTTATTTCAATTAATGTCGCTTGCAGCCGCGTTGTATCTAATTTATTTAGGGCAGGGCGCTATTCGCGCGCAAGCCCCTAAATTAGGCGCCACTGCTGATGTCACTGCGGGTAATGAACAGCTACCTAGTGCTAAAAAAGCCTTTAGCACCGGTTTTATTACCAATGGCCTTAACCCTAAAGCCACGTTATTTTTCTTATCGTTATTTGCCGTGGTAATTTCTGCACAAACGCCATTGTTATTTAAAGCAATTTACGGCATTTACATGGCCGCGATGACCGCGGTGTGGTTTTGCATGCTCTCTTATTTACTGACCCAACAGCGTATTCGGCATTTTTTACTGTCTAAAGGATTTTGGTTTGACCGCCTGATGGGTGTGTTATTGTTGTTATTAGCAGGTCATTTGTTAATTAGCAGTTTTAGCTAAGACCTGCTTGGTGAGTGCGTGTATTGTCGATATAATGTGTGCTGTTTTTAATTGCACTGGATTTACGATCCAGCCGAGCAAGAGGATAGATAATGTTTGTTGTTGCTGCTTTATATAAGTTTGTTGATTTACCCGATTTCGAAGACCTGCGTGAACCTTTATATAATCAAATGGTTATGCATAAAGTCAAAGGCACCTTATTGCTGGCGGCGGAAGGCATTAATGGCACAATTTCTGGTCCGCGGCAGGGTATTGATGCGGTTAAAACTTGGTTAGAAAGTGACGAGCGCTTTGTTGGCATGAGTTACAAAGAGTCATTGGCGCAAGAACAAGCGTTTTACCGTACCAAGGTAAAATTAAAGAATGAAATCGTCACCATGGGTGTGCCTGGTATTGATCCTAAGCATATTGTGGGTACCTATGTAAAAGGCGAAGAATGGAACCAATTAATCAGCGATCCTGAGACTATCGTTATTGATACGCGCAATGATTATGAGGTGGCCATTGGTACCTTTGAAAATGCCATTAACCCCAACACTACAAATTTTCGTGAGTTCCCACAATGGGCTGCCGAGAACTTGGATAAAACCAAACACAAAAAAGTGGCTATGTTTTGTACTGGCGGTATTCGCTGTGAAAAATCCACGGCGTTTTTAAAAGAGCAGGGCTTTGCTGAGGTCTATCATCTTGATGGCGGTATTTTAAAGTATCTTGAAGAAATGCCTGAGCAACAAAGCAAATGGCAAGGCGAGTGTTTTGTTTTTGATCAGCGTGTCGCCGTAAAACACGGCCTTGCTCAAGGCAGTTATGATCAATGTTATGCTTGTCGGATGCCTTTGTCGGCTGTTGAAATGGCTTCAGAACATTATGCAAAAGGCCTTAGCTGCCCGCATTGTTATCAAAAGACCACTGACGAGCAAAAAGCCGCTTTTGCCGAGCGGCAACGTCAAGTTGAATTGGCTAAGTTACGCGGCGAAAAACACATCCGCGATGGTAAATTTGAATAAACGGTCATAGCCTCATTTTACTAACAACAAGCCAGCGTCTAGCTGGCTTGCTTGTTTTAGCTGTTCCACTGCCAATCCTGCCTATTAAATCGAATGAATATTACTGATTAATGCAATTTAACTTTAATTAAATTGATATATGATGACCTTGCACAGGAGATAAACATGCTTAAAAACAGTCAACACCATTATGGATTAATCAGTGTTTTACTGCATTGGCTAATGGCCTTTATGGTTACTGGTTTATTTAGTCTGGGTGTCTGGATGGTCGATTTAACGTACTACAGCAAATGGTACCGTATCGCCCCTGATTGGCATAAAAGTGTTGGGATGTTATTGGCTGTGTTGTGGTGTATTCGTTTGTTATGGCGCTTGTTCAGCCAACAACCCAAAAGCATCGCCAGCCACCGAGCTTGGCAGAGATTGCTCTCTAGCGTAGTGCAAGCTTATTTGTATTTGGCGATGGCATTGATGGTGTTGAGCGGTTATCTGATCTCTACTGAAGATGGCCGTGCTATCTCCGTATTTGGTTGGTTTGACGTGCCGTCACTTGGGGCATTGTTTAACCATCAAGCCGATATTGCGGGTTTAGTTCATGAATATGTCGCCTACAGCCTAATTGCCTTTGCTTCAATTCATGGCTTAGCGGCTTTAAAACATCACGTTATTGATAAAGATCAGACGTTAAGTCGCATGCTCGGCCGTAAACTTTAATCTTGGAGAATATGATGAAGAAATTATTATTGGCTGCAACGCTGGCTACATTGTCGGCTTTACCGGTTCATGCCGCTGATTATGTTATTGATACGCAAGGTGCCCATGCCTTTGTGCAATTTAAGATAAGTCATCTTGGCTACAGTTGGCTGTATGGGCGCTTTAATACCTTTGCCGGTGACTTTAGTTACGATGCTGCAGATCTCACCGCCTCTAAGATCCAGTTATCAATTGATACCAACAGTATTGACTCTAACCATGCAGAGCGCGACAAGCATTTGCGTGGTAGCGATTTTTTAAATGTCGCTAAACATCCCAAGGCGACATTTGTGAGTACTAAGGTTGTTGCCAAAGCTGGCGATAACTTTGATTTACACGGTAAGCTCACTTTAAATGGTGTGACAAAAGACGTGGTCATTGCGGCTGAGAAAATCGGTGAAGGCCAAGATCCGTGGGGCGGTTATCGCGCAGGTTTCGCGGGCACCACTTCTTTTGCTTTAAAAGATTTTGGGATTAATTACGATTTAGGCCCAGCATCTAACACTGTCTTTATGGAATTGAGCGTTGAAGGCATAAAGCAGTAAGGGACGGATAAAAAAGGCGACGCTGCTAGATGCCAGGTCGCCTTTATTTTTTAGTCGCTACTGACGCATTAGCTTATTGCTGTAATAAGCTTCCTAATTTAGAACGTGCATCTAAAAAGTCTTGCTCTTCAGTTAACACTTCTGCGATTTGCAGATACAAGCTACGTGCTTTGTCCTTGTTACCTTGCTGCAAATACAATTGTGCTAAGCGTAGTTTTGCACGGCTGACACGGCTTTGTTGGCTGCCTTGGTAATAAGCGAGATAACTTTCAAGTGCCTCAATACCTTGCTGCTGATACTGATTGGTAAATACCGCCAGTCGACCAATTTGAAAGCGACTGCTATATTGTTGTATCGGATCAGTTAAAAAGGGTAAGGCTTTTAAATAGGCTTCTTGCGCCGCTAAATAGGCATTTTGCTGGGCAAGTAAGGTTGCTTTGCGTAGTAACAAATCGGGTTGATTAATACTGATCTGCAGTTGCTGTTCCAGCATAGCTAAGGCTTCATTTAAGCGTGACTCATTCACCGCAATCATCACCTTGGCCAAAACCCCTTGTACCGCATTTAATTGCTGTAAACGGTTCGCTTGCTCAGCCGCTAATGATTTACTGCCGCCGACATTTGCTGGTGCGGTTTGGTAAAAAGTAATTAACGCTTGTTGTGCCGGATAGAAATGCGCATCGAGTTCAACCGCTTGTTGAAATAAAGCCAGGGCGTCAGTTGCGCGTTTTCTGGCTTGGAATAATGAACCGTCATTGGCTAAGGCCACTTTGTTTAGCGCCGCTTGGGTCAAAATGGCCACATCGTTTGGATAGGCAATAACTAACTCATTAAGCAGGGTGTTGGCTTCTTCACGTTGCTGCTGCTGGATCAGCGCTTTTGCTTTTAACAACTGTAAGGCGGCATTAGGTTCAACTTGCTGCAGTTGTTGCAATAATTGCGGATAGCGTGCTTGCTCAAACAGTTGTTGTAACTCAGTGGGTACAGTGCTGGTGGTAGGCAAACTTAACAGCAGGGAGAGCAAAACAGATTTCATGAATTAGCGGATCACCAAGAGAAACTAATGGGCTAATTTTGCGCGAAATAACAAAAAATAGCTATCCTATTTCGGAATTTCTATTTCAATGTTACTGGCAGGAACGCTACAACAAGGCAGGAATTCGCCACGACGAACATAGGCTAAAGGTTCTTGTAAATAGCGAACTTGGCCACTTATCAGCGTACAACGACAGGCTCCGCAAAATCCTTCACGGCACTGAAAGTTAAGGGTGTGTTGCTGTTTTTCCAGAAAATCGAGCAAATTGCGCTGGCCGCTATCGTACTGTAGCGGCGCTTGCGCATTAACGATCACTTCAGTCATTATGCTTAGAGATCAAAGTCGCCAAATGAGCCACTATCAACTTCATTATCAATTTGGCCAACCAAATAAGAGCTGATTTCTGACTCTTGAGGTGCAACTTGTACGTTATCAGATACTAACCAAGTATTGATCCACGGGATCGGATTTTGCGTGGTGCTAAAGCGCGCTTTTAAACCAACCGCTTGCATCCGGCTGTTGGTAATAAACTCCACATACTGACACAAGATGTCTTTGTTTAAGCCGATCATCGAGCCATCTTTAAATAGGTAAGCCGCCCAATCTTTTTCTTGCTCGGCAGCGCGCATAAAAATGGTATACGCTTCTTCTTCGCACTCTTTGGCGATCTCCGCCATTTCGGGGTCGTCATCACCGCTGGCCATAATATTCAGCATATGCTGTGTTCCGGTTAAATGCAGTGCTTCATCACGAGCAATTAAGCGGATAATTTTGGCGTTGCCTTCCATCAGCTCGCGTTCTGCAAAAGCAAAACTACATGCAAAGCTAACGTAAAAACGAATGGCTTCTAGTACGTTAACCGACATCAAACACAGATACAGCCGTTTTTTCAGTTCGCGCAGGGTGATACTGACCGTTTCACCATTGAGCACATGGGTACCGGCGCCATGGCGTTGATACAGGTTAATACCATCGATCAATTCATCGTAGTAACGTGAGACATCTTCAGCACGCTCTAAGATTTTCTGGTTCAACATAATGTCGTCGAACACTTTGTGCGGCTCAGACGAGATATTCCGCACGATATGCGTATAGCTGCGACTGTGGATGGTTTCGCTAAATGCCCAGGTTTCAATCCAGGTTTCAAGCTCTGGGATCGAAACGATAGGTAATAGCGCGATGTTAGGTGAGCGACCTTGCACGGAGTCCAGCAACGTTTGGTACTTTAAATTGCTTAAAAAGATATGTTTTTCATGTTCAGGTAACTGCTGAAAATCGATACGATCCTTGCTGACATCGATTTCTTCAGGCCGCCAGAAGAAGCTCAGTTGTTTTTCAATCAGCTTTTCAAAAATAGGATACTTTTGCTGGTCATACCGTGAAACATTGACAGAATTACCAAAGAACATCGGTTCTTTCATTTGGTCGTTCATGTTGCGGTTAAAAGTCGTATACGCCATGTTAGTTACTAATCCTGAGAAACAAAGTGATAAACATCATTGGGTTAAACAGCACCCTAAACGATTGTATTTATGGTGCTAGCCAAGCAGGCTAGCACCACACTGACTAAATTTTACAAGCACCGCCGGCACAACCATCATCTTCTTCTGCTGCGGCCGCTTTAATATCATCTTGTAAGTCTGCTGCACCATCACGAGTATTGTGGTAGTACATGGTTTTAACCCCAAGTTTGTAGGCGTTAAGCAGATCTTTCAGTAAGACTTTCATCGGTACTTTACCGCCAACAAACTTAGCGGGATCATAGTTGGTGTTCGCCGAAATGGTTTGGTCGATAAACTTCTGCATGATCGCGACTAAGGCTAAGTAACCATCGTTAGTCGGAATATCCCAAAGCAATTCGTACTGATCTTTTAAGCGTTCATATTCTGGAACAACTTGTTTTAAAATACCGTCTTTGCTGGCTTTCACACTGATATGGCCACGTGGTGGCTCGATACCATTGGTGGCGTTAGAGATCTGCGAAGAGGTCTCTGACGGCATTAAGGCCGATAAAGTAGAGTTACGTAAACCATATTGTTGAATATCTTTACGCAGCGTTTCCCAATCTAGATGTAAGGGTTCTTGGCAAACTTTATCTAAATCTTTTTTATAGGTATCAATTGGTAAAATACCTTGCGCATAAGTGGTCTCGTTAAACTTAGGACAAGGACCACGCTCTTGCGCTAGTTTCATTGACGCTTTTAATAGGTAAAATTGAATCGCTTCAAAGGTCCGGTGCGTTAAACCGTTAGCGGAACCGTCAGAGTATTTCACGCCATTTTTTGCCAGATAATAGGCATAGTTGATCACACCGACACCCAGAGTACGACGGGCAATCGATGCCGAGTAAGCCGCTGGGATAGGGTAGTCTTGATAATCTAACAAACTATCTAATGAACGTACGGCTAGGTCAGCCAACTCTTCTAATTCAGATAAATCAGTAATGGCCCCTAGGTTAAATGCAGATAAGGTGCACAGGGCAATTTCCCCATTAGGATCGTTTACATGCTCAAGTGGCTTAGTAGGTAAGGCAATTTCTAAACAGAGATTACTTTGACGCACTGGCGCAAGCTTAGGATTAAACGGGCTATGAGTATTACAGTGATCGACGTTCTGTAAGTAGATACGCCCGGTACTGGCACGCTCTTGCATGAACAAGGTGAATAGTTCAATGGCTTTAATCCGTTTTTTGCGAATTTTGCTGTCGGCTTCGTATTTCACATATAAAGCATCAAACTGCTCTTGATCTTCAAAGAAAGCGTCATACAAGCCTGGCACATCAGATGGGCTAAACAGGGTGATGTAGTCGTCTTTGATTAAACGGGTATACATTAAGCGGTTGAACTGCACACCGTAATCTAAATGACGCACGCGGTTTTCTTCTACACCACGGTTGTTTTTCAGAACAAGCAATGATTCTACTTCTAAATGCCAAAGCGGGTAGAATAAGGTTGCCGCGCCACCACGCACCCCCCCTTGTGAACAGCTTTTAACCGCGGTTTGAAAATGCTTATAAAACGGGATACAGCCAGTATGAAAGGCTTCACCATTACGAATAGCACTGCCTAAGGCGCGAATACGTCCGGCGTTAATACCGATACCCGCGCGCTGACTCACGTATTTGACGATAGCGCTTGAAGTTGCATTAATTGAGTCTAAGCTATCGCCACATTCAATTAACACGCATGAGCTAAATTGACGGGTTGGGGTACGCACACCAGACATGATGGGTGTGGGTAATGAAATTTTAAATAACGAAGTGGCGTCATAGAAACGGCGAATAAAATCCAAGCGTTGGCTCTTCGGATAATTCGCAAACAAGCAGGCCGCGACTAAAATATATAAAAACTGCGCACTTTCATAAATTTCACCGGTAACCCGGTTTTGCACCAGATATTTACCTTCTAATTGCTTCACCGCAGCATAACTGAAGTTCAAATCACGACCGTGATCAATAAAGCTATTCAGTTGATCTAATTCTGCTTCGCTGTAATCGGCCAGGATATGCGCATCATAACGTTTAGCTTCCACCATCTTAACCACATGCTTATAAAGATGAGGTGGCTCAAATTGACCGTAAGCTTTTTTACGCAGATGAAACACGGCTAAACGCGCCGCCATATATTGATAATCAGGGGTGTCTTTCGAAATTAAGTCAGCCGCTGCTTTAATAATGGTTTCATGAATGTCTGAAGATTTAATGCCATCATAAAACTGGATATGCGATTTCAATTCTACCTGTGATACCGACACGTTAGCTAAACCTTCGGCTGCCCAAGTGATAACTCGGTGGATTTTATCTAAATCGAGGGGTTCACGGCGGCCATCGCGCTTGGTCACAAAAAGAGTTTGAGTCATTGCTGAAGTATTCCGTTTCTTTTTAATCATAAAGGGATGCGTGTGCAAAACACGGCGATAAAATAAACCCATGTTGCTGCTGTATTACACAACATATGGGTGTATTTCTAAATTCGATCACAAGATAGAGTGGATTAATGATTTTTGCAAGAGAGGAAATGCGGCAAAATTTCGGAATGTTTAATCTAGTAAGTAGCTGCTAACCTGATAGTCAGTGTGCCGGGTATCACGCATTTTAGGCAAGTGTTTTATGCTAAAAATGCGTAAAAAAATCATTTGTTCTAATAAGCAGCGTTTTAAGTTTATCTAGTTATTAAGCCGCCTAGTTTAGGCGGCTAGCTGTCTTATGCGGGTTTGCGTGCCACCACAAAATAATTAACGTCTAATCCAGGGCCAATTTTAAAGCTGTTATAAACCGGATTAAAGTGTAAACCGGTCGCATCCACGACCTCTAAGCCGGCCGCTTCGATAAAGCGCATTAGTGTAGAGGGGCGAATAAATTTATCAAACTGATGCGTCCCTTTAGGCACGATCCGTAATAAATGCTCTGCACCTAAAATAGCCATTAAATAGGCTTTTGGCGTTTTATTAATCGTCGAAAAAATCAAAGTGGCGCCAGGCGCAGCTAAATCGGCACAGGCTTGAACCACTGAAGCGGGCTCAGGCACATGCTCTAACATTTCCATGCAAGTGACTAAATCAAACTTAGCGGGGTGCATTGCGGCAAACGCTTCGGCCGTGCTTTGTTGATAATCAATCGTCAGAGCGCTGTCTAAAGCATGCAAACGCGCCACATTTAAACTTTCGCTGGCCATATCAATTGCGGTGACGTTAGCACCGGCCCGTGCCATGCTTTCCGCTAAAATACCGCCGCCACAGCCCACATCAAGTGTTGTCGTTTCAAAAATGCCACCGACTTGATCGCAAATAAAGCCTAAACGCGTCGGGTTTAACAGATGTAAAGGCTTAAATTCACCTTCTGGATCCCACCAGCGGGCAGCGATATCATTGAATTTCGCGATCTCTGCGGGATCGACATTAGTATGCGTTGTCATAATGCTAACCTTGTTGTTTTTTGTCATTATAAGGCCTTGATCTGTTATGGCAAAGACAGCAATCTTTATACAAGGCATAAACAGGCATGGCAAGGCGCTGATTCTGTGGTAGAATCCCGCGTTGTCTCGCGCTGTAGAAGATCAAAAAAAGCGAGTTATCTATTTGATTTAAGGGAAAATAACGTTTTATGACAGATCTGGCCAAAGAAATAGTCCCGATTAATATCGAAGAAGAATTAAAAAATTCTTACCTCGATTACGCGATGAGCGTCATTGTAGGCCGCGCCTTACCCGATGTGCGGGACGGTTTGAAGCCAGTACACCGTCGTGTGTTATTCGCAATGAAGGAATTGGGCAACGATTGGAACAAAGCCTATAAAAAATCGGCGCGTGTTGTCGGCGATGTTATCGGTAAATATCACCCACACGGTGATAGTGCGGTATACGACACGATCGTCCGGATGGCTCAGCCATTCTCGTTACGTTATATGTTAGTAGATGGTCAGGGTAACTTTGGTTCCATCGACGGCGATTCTGCAGCGGCGATGCGTTACACCGAAGTTCGCATGGCGCGTATTGCACACGAATTGCTGGCTGACCTTGATAAAGAAACCGTAGACTTCGTGCCAAACTATGACGGCACCGAAATGATCCCTGCGGTTATGCCAACCAAAGTGCCTAATCTATTGATCAACGGCTCTTCGGGTATTGCTGTGGGTATGGCAACTAATATCCCGCCACACAACTTAACCGAAGTGATCGATGGCTGTTTAGCGTTAATTGCGAACCCAGATATCGAATTGCATGAATTAATGCAATATATCCCCGGTCCCGATTTCCCAACGTCTGCGATCATCAATGGCCGTAAGGGTATTGAAGAAGCTTACCGTACGGGTCGTGGAAAGGTGTATATCCGCGCGAAAACGTTTATCGAAACCGATGAAAAAACCGGTCGTGAAGCGATTATCGTGCACGAAATTCCTTACCAAGTGAACAAAGCCCGCTTAATTGAAAAAATTGCGGAATTAGTTAAAGAAAAACGTATTGAAGGCATATCGGCTTTACGTGACGAATCAGACAAAGACGGTATGCGTATCGTTATTGAATTGAAACGTGGCGAATCAAGCGACGTCATGTTAAACCAGCTGTATGCCAATACCCAAATGCAAACCGTGTTTGGTATCAATATGGTGGCCTTGGCCAACAATCAGCCGAAGTTACTGGGGCTGATCCCGATGCTGGAATACTTTATCCTGCATCGCCGTGAAGTGGTTACCCGTCGTACTGTTTATGACTTACGTAAAGCGCGTGATCGTGCCCATATCTTAGAAGGTTTAGCCATTGCACTGGCTAACATCGATGAAATTATTGAACTGATTAAAACCTCTGCCAGCCCAGCCGAAGCGAAAGCCGGTTTAGTTGAGCGCGGTTGGAAACTTGGTGGCGTAACGGCGATGTTAGAGCGCGCCGGTGAGGATGCCGCACGACCAGAGTGGTTAGAAGCACATTTTGGTATTCGTGATGGTTTTTACTTCTTAACGGAACAGCAAGCTCAAGCCATTCTTGATTTACGCTTACAAAAGCTGACCGGCCTGGAACATGAAAAGATCTTAGCTGAATATAAAGATCTGTTAGAACTGATTGCCGAGTTATTACATATTTTGGCCAGCCCTGAACGCTTAATGGAAGTGATTTGCGAAGAATTAGAAGCCATTAAAGCGCAGTATGGCGATGCTCGACGCACTGAGATCCAGGATAATATGCTGGATATCAATATCGAAGATTTGATCACCGAAGAAGATGTTGTGGTGACCTTATCACACCTTGGTTATGCCAAATATCAACCGTTAAGCGATTATGAAGCGCAGCGTCGTGGTGGTCGTGGTAAAGCGGCAACAACGGTTAAAGACGAAGATTTTGTTGATAAGCTGTTGGTCGCCAGTACCCATGATACGATTTTATGCTTCTCGAATCGTGGCCGGATGTATTGGATGAAAGTCTATCAATTACCACTGGCAAGCCGTACCGCGCGTGGTAAGCCGATTATCAACTTGTTACCACTGGAAGAAGGCGAGCGTATTAACGCCATTCTGCCAGTACGAGAATACGAAGAAGGCAAGTTTGTCTTTATGGCCACGGCTAACGGCACCGTGAAGAAAACGGCGTTAACCGATTATTCGCGTCCACGTGCCAACGGTATTATTGCGGTTAACCTAAACGAAGGCGATCACCTAATTGATGTCGCGATCACTGACGGTAGCAACGAAATCATGTTGTTCTCAGATGACGGTAAAGTGGTACGCTTTACTGAAGATCAAGTACGCGGCATGGGCCGAACGGCTACCGGTGTGCGCGGTATTCGTTTACGTGAAGGGGGCAGTGTTGTTTCACTGATTATCCCGAACGGCGATAACCCCATCTTAACAGTTACCGAGAACGGCTACGGTAAGCGAACAGCATTAAGCGAATACCCAGCGAAGAGCCGTGCCACACAAGGCGTGGTATCGATTAAAGTGTCTGAGCGTAACGGCTTGGTGGTGGGTGCTGTGCAAGTGTCAGAAAGCGATGAAATCATGATGATTTCAAACAAAGGCACCTTGGTACGTACTCGTGTGAAAGAAGTCTCTGAAGTCGGCCGTAACACGCAAGGTGTTATCTTGATCCGTACTCAAGAAGGTGAAAAAGTGGTTGGCGTGGAACGCATTGATGAGATCCAAGAGGATCAAATCTTAGCGGTAACCGAAGAAGGCGCAAGCCGTACGCCAGAAGTACAAGACAGCCAATTAGCACAAGATGCCAGTGGCGAAGAAGAGTAACCCCTAAAAACGAGCGCTTTGGCGCTCGTTTTGTTTTTAGAATAAAAAATAACCAAGGCCAGTTTGAAATTAACCAACAAAGAAGCGAGATATGACAATGACCACCTATAATTTTTGTGCTGGCCCAGCCATGTTACCTACAGCGGTGATGCAACAGGCACAGCAGGAATTTATTAACTGGCAAGGACAGGGTTGTTCGGTGATGGAATTGAGCCATCGCAGTAAAGTATTTATGCAACTGGCAGCACAAGCTGAGCAAGATCTCAGAGATCTGTTAGCCATTCCCGACAATTATAAAGTCTTATTTATGCACGGTGGCGGCCGTGGGCAGTTTTCAGCAGTGCCACTGAATTTATTGCACAGCGGCAAAACGGCTGAATATATCGTGTCAGGTGCTTGGTCACTAGCCGCAGTAGAAGAAGCGAAAAAGTTTGGCGCGGTTCGTGAGCACGATATTCGGCAAAAAACCGCTGCACAATTACGCAGTATGGTCGCCAGTAGTGACTGGCAGATACACGAAGATGCGGCTTACGTTCATTGCTGCCCCAATGAAACGGTGGATGGTTTAGAATTTACCGATTTACCGCAAACCCAGGTGCCGATTGTTGCAGATATGTCGTCGACCATTTTATCACGGCCCATTGATATTGCGCGTTATGGCGTTATTTATGCCGGCGCTCAGAAAAATATCGGCCCATCAGGTTTAACCCTGGTGATTGTGCGTGAAGATCTGTTACCTGCAAAAGATGCCGCCATTCCAGCGATCTTGGATTATCGCCTCGCTGCTGAAAATGACAGCATGTTTAATACACCACCCACCTACGCCTGGTATTTAGCGGGTTTAGTGTTCAAATGGCTAAAACAACAAGGTGGTTTAGCGGCCATGGCTCAACGTAATCAACGTAAAGCCGAAACACTGTATCGCTACATCGATGAAAGTGATTTTTATCGCAATGATGTTGACCCGGCCTATCGTTCTTGGATGAATGTACCGTTTTTCCTAGCTGATGAACAATTAAACGACAGCTTTGTAAAGCAAGCTGAGCAGCAAGGTTTATTGGCTTTAAAGGGCCATCGAATGGTGGGTGGGATGCGCGCCAGTTTATATAACGCTATGCCACAAGAAGGTGTTGAGGCTTTAGTGAGTTTTATGAAAGATTTTGCAAAGGTAAACGGATGAAGACGCTAACCTTAAACCCCATTGCTCATATCGCCGGTGAAGTGCATTTACCCGGTTCAAAAAGTATTTCTAACCGAGTGCTGCTGTTAGCAGCCTTAGCGAAAGGTACAACCGAAATCAGTAACTTACTCGACAGTGATGATGTTCGGCACATGCTTAGCGCGTTAACTGCTCTGGGTATTTCGTATCAATTATCTGCTTGTCGCACCCGTTGTACCTTAGTAGGCAATGGCGGCGTTTTTAACCAAGCTGAGCCTTTGTCTCTATTTTTAGGTAACGCTGGCACCGCAATGCGTCCGCTTACGGCGGTACTGGCTGCTTGCCAAGTAGATGTTACTTTAACCGGCGAGCCAAGAATGTACGAGCGACCCATTGGCCACTTGGTGGATGCATTGGTGCAGTGGCAAGCGGATATCGACTATTTAGGCGACGTTAATTATCCACCATTGCGTATTCGTGGTAAGCCATTGCAAGGGGGGCATTGCCTGATCGATGGCAGTGTCTCAAGTCAGTTTTTAACGGCAGTACTGATGGTCGCGCCTTTATTAGCCGGTGACAGTGTTATTGAGATCCAAGGTGAATTAGTCTCTAAACCCTACATTGATATTACCTTAGCGTTAATGTCTCGGTTTGGCATTGAAGTAGAAAACCAAGATTATAAGCGCTTTTTGGTTACGGGTAACCAGTGTTATCAGTCACCCGGCCAGTGGTTAGTTGAAGGTGATGCTTCATCGGCATCTTACTTTTTGGCCGCAGCGGCTATCAAAGGAGGCACCGTTAAGGTCACCGGAATTGGTAAACATGCTGTGCAAGGTGATATTCACTTTGCCGATGCGTTGGCTGAAATGGGCGCGATTGTTGATTGGGGTGACGATTACATATCAGTTACGCGTAACGAGTTGCGTGGCATTGACCGTGATTACAACGCTATTCCTGATGCAGCAATGACGATTGCCACCACTGCCTTGTTCGCCAAAGGCCCAACCGTAATCCGTAATGTTTATAATTGGCGGGTTAAAGAAACCGATCGCTTAACCGCGATGGCAACAGAATTGCGAAAAGTAGGCGCTGAGGTGGAAGAAGGCGAAGACTATTTAAAAATTATACCGCCAGCACAACTGCAACATGCCAGTATTGCGACCTATAATGATCACCGTGTGGCAATGTGTTTTTCGCTTGTGGCACTTAGTGATACGGCCGTTACAATAGAAGACCCGGATTGTACTGCAAAAACCTTTCCCAGCTACTTTACGGAATTCAATAAGCTAAGCCATTAAAACCCTTCACCTAACCTAAAAACGCGTAACCAAAATGATTGCGCGTTTTTGTTTTTATAAATTGCAGTTAAACCAGCAATCGTCATAAAAAGCTGTATAATAAACCGCGTTTTGAAACACCGAATTGACGTTTTAACTTAGGGGGTAGGATGCCACAATTAGCACCAGTCGTTACCATCGACGGACCAGGCGGTTCAGGTAAAGGAACCATTAGCCGTTTATTGGCGCAACACCTGGGATGGCAATTACTCGACAGCGGCGCTATATACCGCGTGTTAGCGTTAGCTGCCATGCACCATCAAATTAATCCAAGCGACGAGGCGGCACTGCAACCTTTAGCCGCGCATCTTGATGTGCAATTCAGTGGCGATGAACACGGTAACACGCGCGTGACGTTAGAAGGCGAAAATGTTAGCCAAACCATTCGAACTCAAGACGTTGCTGACATGGCTTCAAAAATTGCCTCACTGCCTACCGTACGTGAAGCATTGTTACGCCGGCAACGGGCTTTTGCTGAAGAGCCGGGCTTAGTGGCGGATGGTCGCGACATGGGAACCGTCGTTTTTCCACAAGCAGAAGTTAAAATATTTTTAACTGCAGACGCCGAAGAACGGGCGCAGCGTCGTTATTTAGAGTTGAAAGAAAAGGGCTTTGATGTTAACATCGGCGACCTTTTGAACGAAATCCAAGCTCGGGATGAGCGCGATATGAATCGTGCTACAGCGCCTTTAAAACCGGCAGCTGATGCCTACATGCTGGATTCGACCAATAAACCCATTGAACAGGTGCTGCAAGAGGTACTGCAGTTTGTTAACAGTAAGTTGTCGTTAACAAGCGTTTGAACCAGGCCAAGGCCGCATTTTGGACAGCCAGTAATAAGGATGTTATTGGTAAACTTAGCAACCCCACAACGCAAGATGCGACGTGGTGAACTTAACTGAAAAAGTGAATATGACTGAAAATTTTGCACTAATGTTTGAGGAAAGCCTCAAAACTATCGAAACTCGTCCTGGTGCCATCGTTAAAGGTACTGTTGTAGCGGTTCTGAAAGACGTTGTTATGGTTGACGCCGGTCTTAAATCAGAAGCAGCTATCCCGGTTGAACAGTTCAAGTCTTTGAGCGGTGAGATCGAGGTGAGTGTAGGTGACATCATCGACGTAGCATTAGACGCTATTGAAGATGGTTTCGGTGAAACCTTATTATCACGTGAAAAAGCTAAGCGCCATGAGGCCTGGGTTCGCCTGGAAAAAGCTTGCGATGATAAAGAAACGGTTATCGGTGTTATCACTGGTAAAGTTAAAGGTGGCTTCACAGTTGAAGTTGATGGTATCCGTGCGTTCCTGCCTGGTTCATTAGTTGACGTACGTCCAGTACGTGACACGCTGCACTTAGAAAACAAAGAGCTGGAATTCAAAGTTATCAAGCTTGATCAGAAGCGTAACAACGTCGTGGTTTCTCGTCGTGCTGTTATTGAATCTGAAAGCAGCCAAGAACGTGATCAGCTGTTAGAGAATTTAGAAGAAGGCATGGAAGTTAAAGGTATCGTTAAGAACCTGACTGACTACGGTGCATTCGTTGACTTAGGTGGCGTAGACGGCTTACTGCATATCACTGATATGGCATGGAAGCGCGTTAAACACCCAAGCGAAATCGTTAACGTTGGCGACGAGATTCCAGTAAAAGTACTGAAATTCGACCGCGAAAAGCAACGCGTTTCTTTAGGCCTGAAGCAAATGGGCGAAGATCCGTGGGCAGCTATCGCTTCACGTTACCCAGAAGGTGCTCGCATCACGGGTCGTGTAACTAACCTGACAGATTACGGCTGTTTCGTAGAAATCGAAGAAGGCGTAGAAGGCTTAGTTCACGTTTCAGAAATGGATTGGACCAACAAAAACATCCACCCATCTAAAGTGGTTAACTTAGGTGATTCAGTGGAAGTGATGGTTCTAGAAATTGACGAAGAACGTCGTCGTATTTCTTTAGGCTTGAAACAGTGTAAAGCTAACCCATGGGAAGAGTTCGCTAAGGGCTTCAACAAGGGTGATCGTGTAAGCGGTAAGATCAAGTCAATCACTGACTTCGGTATCTTTATCGGCTTAGACGGCGGTATCGATGGTCTGGTTCACTTATCAGACATCAGCTGGAACGCTACTGGCGAAGAAGCGGTTCGTGAATTCAAGAAAGGCGACGAAGTACACGCTGTTGTGTTACAAGTTGACCCAGAGCGCGAGCGTATTTCTTTAGGTATCAAACAACTGGATGAAGATCCGTTCAATGGTTACCTTGCTGATAACAAAAAAGGTGCTATCGTTAAAGGTGAAGTTACTGCCGTTGACGCGAAAGGCGCTACTGTTATGTTAGAAGGCGCTGTTGAAGGTTATGTTCGTGTATCTGATATTTCACGTGACCGTGTTGAAGATGCATCAACTGTATTGAAAGTTGGCGAAGAAATTGAAGCGCGTTTGATGGGTGTGGATCGTAAGAACCGCGTAATTAGCCTGTCTATCAAAGCGAAATTCGAAGCTGAAGAAAAAGAAGCTATGGACACTGTAAACAGCAAGCAACAACAAGAAGCTGATTTCGGTGGTAACGCTATGGCTGAAGCATTTAAAGCTGCTCAAAAGCAGGATTAATTGCTGATAAAGCAGGGGGCATTCGCCCCTTGCTTATTCTACTCGCAGGTTTGCCGGAGGGGCTATGACCAAGTCTGAATTGATTGAAAAGTTAGCTACTGATTTTCCCCATATTCAAGTCAAAGATGTAGAAGCGTCTGTGAAAGAGATTTTGGAACAGATGGCACAATCTTTAGCATCAAGTGAGCGTATTGAAATACGTGGCTTTGGTAGTTTCTCTTTGCATTATCGTGCTGCTCGTTTAGGCCGTAATCCAAAAACAGGCGACAAAGTAGAACTTGATGGCAAATACGTACCTCATTTCAAACCCGGTAAAGAGTTACGTGACCGCGTAAAAGACAACACGTAAGCGCTTTTTATTTCTTAAGCGGAGCTGAGTGTTGCGCAAAATATTATTTATTTTATTTATTGTAGCCGTAGTACTTTTTGGTTTTCTACTAGGCTCAACTAATCAGCAAACTGCCGAACTGAATTTGTTGGTTGTTAAGCTAACATTGCGAGTAATTGATATCGCAGTGATCTTTCTAGTTTTAGGCCTAATAATCGGACTGCTGTTAAGTTTGTTATTTGCGCTGCAACGAAAAACAAAACGTTGGCTAAATAAATCAACTGATAACACCTAATTCTTATGCCTGAGCTGCTATTTCTTTTGCTTCCCGTCGCCGTTGCTTACGGTTGGTTTATGGGACAAAATAGCCTCAAACACAAAGAGCTTAAGGGTAGGGCAAATATTACCCGAAACCTATCTTCGGGTTTAAATTTCCTCCTCACAGATCAAGAAGATAAAGCGATCGAGCAGTTGCTTGAACTTCTTGATATTGAAGCGGCAACCATCGACACCTACCTTGCATTAGCTAATTTATTCCGTCGCAAAGGTGATTGGGATAAGGCCATTCGTATTCACGAAAAACTGCACCAATTAAAACTGCCTAAAGTACAAGCGCAACACATTCAATTTGAGTTGGCTAAAGATTATTACTCTGCGGGTTTGTATGATCGGGCAGAGCATTTATTACTGCAGTTAGTTAACAGCGAAGCATTACGCGAAGCCTCGCTAAAGCAACTATTCAGTATTTTTATGGCGACGCATGAGTTAAGCAAAGCGGTTGCATTAACCACTGAAGTGGCCAATACCCAGTCTAAGTCGTTACGCATTGCGCTGGCTAATTTGCATACGGAAAGTTTAAAAGGGGCTGCGCTGGATCTGACTATCTTGGCGGAATTGGCCGAGCGTTATCCTCAGGCTATTCGTCCACGTTTTGAATTGGCAAAGTTAGCCTTAACTCAGCATGATGCGGCTACGGCTAAAGGTGCTTTGCTGAGCATTTTGAAACAAAAGCCACAATGGAGTGCGGATATTTTACCGCAATTAAGCCAATGCCATTTAGATGAAGATGAGTGGTATCAGTTGCTTACCTTGCTTGCAGATAAGCATCACAATACTAGCGCGCGTTTATTATTGTGCGATTGGTTAACTGAACATGGCTCAATTACCGCTGCAGAGCATTATGTGCTTGATAAATTACGGCAACAGCCGAACATTCGTTTATTTCAAAAATTGTTACAAATTCGGCAACAGCAATCTGCTCAAGCGGCAGAGGTACTCAGCTCAGTAGAAGAGCTGGTGAATGCTTATCTTGCCAGTAAAATTCTTTACAGCTGTCGCAGCTGTGGCTTTAAAACTCGTCAACCGTATTGGTTATGTCCTTCATGTCAGCAATGGGAAACGGTAGAGCCTATTGCTGGCGTAGATGGCCGTTAATTTTTTTCAAAGGATAATTCATGTCGTGCAAGTCTCCTGTCATTGTTGCTTTAGATTATGAAAAGCAAGCCGATGCTCTGGCGCTGGTCAGCCAACTTGATCCGTCATTATGTCGTTTAAAAGTCGGCAAAGAGATGTTTACTCATTTTGGGCCGCAATTTGTCAAAGCCTTACAACAACGTCACTTTGACGTTTTTCTTGATTTGAAATTTCATGATATTCCAAACACCGTAGCCAAAGCGGTGAGTGCAGCCGCGGATCTTGGTGTCTGGATGGTTAATGTGCATGCCAGTGGTGGTAGTCGTATGATGAAAGCAGCGCAAGAAGCTTTGCAACGCTTTGGAGACAACAGACCCAAATTAATTGCGGTCACGGTGTTAACCAGCATGGAACAACAAGATTTAACCGAACTGGGCATCACTTTAACACCGGCTGAGCAAGTGATGAAATTGGCAGGTTTAGCAGCACAATCGGGGTTAGATGGAGTAGTGTGCTCGGCACAAGAAGCCAGTATGTTAAAACAACAATTTGGAAGTGCGTTTCAGTTAGTGACACCCGGTATTCGTTTAGCCGATGCCGCAGCTGATGATCAACGCCGAGTCATGACACCGTCAGCAGCCAAAGCGGTTGGTGTGGATTACATGGTGATTGGTCGACCCATCACCAAAGCGGCAGATCCGTTAGCTGCATTACAGGCTATCATTGCAGAGCTGGCATAAGTATAGTCTGATTTCTTCGATATTTGGTGAGCTCTGTGAAATTGCCGCTGCATTTTCACAGAGCTAAAACACCGCCTCCCGCGTAAAACATCCTAAGCACTCAACGTAATATGTATATCTTAGCCATTAAGTAATGGGCAAAAAATGTCGAGTAGGGTGAGGCTAACGTTTAAAGCGAGAGGAGTTAACTATGCTGTTGGCGGTGAAACATTGTCAGCTTTGTCAGCGACAGACGTTACTGACCTTTCATCATCTTATTCCACGTAAAATGCATCGGCGTAGCCGTTTTAACAAAAAGTACAGCAAAGCAGAATTGCAGCAAGGTGTTTATTTGTGCCGATTGTGCCACAAAGCCATTCATAAACAATATGATGAAATCACTTTGGCGCAGCGTTTTAATACCTTAGAGTTATTACTTGCAGACGACGCTATACAGCGTCATTTACAGTGGGCAGCAAAACAAAAATAAGCCTTTAATATTTATACCTTTACCATTAATTTTCAGTGAGCAGTAACTGTAACTTCTTGATTTTAATAATTTATTTTATTGGTTAAATTGCAGATCATACAACTCAATCCGAAATGGTCCAGGGTTCTTATCTGCGAGCATTAAAGATACTTGCTGCACATCTTTAAAGTGAAGTTCTGGCATATTGGTTAAAGCTCGGCCGCGATAACGCCCTTGAAAATCAGCAAGATTAAAAGCATAGCGCTGTACATCAGCCGTTGTTTTAAACTCTGCAACATAAGCCACACCGCGAGGAATATAAGGTGTTTTTAAACGTAGTTGATAAGTTCTTCCATCAGCAACCGTGGCTAATACCACTTGCTGAAAACGTTGCTTGGGTAAGGCTTGCGCCAAATTAAATTCTATCGAGGCAAAACCGCCATTGTTTTCTAAAGATAAATCACCAACAAATAACACACCGTTATTTTCAGACATTAAGCGTGCATTTCCTTTAGAGCGACCACCCATAACGGTGTCATGGATTAACATCGCTTGATTGAAGTGTTGTTGATTATAAAATTGTAATGTTACTGGCTCTGACATAGCAGCGCTCGCAGATTGATTGTTTAAAGTGGTTTGCGCAAAAGCCTGACTAAAGACAAAAGCACATATCGCTAAAGAATAGTTAATACTGGTATTCCGCATAATAAAACACTCAAAGGTAAGATGCTTATCAATACGGTTTTATTAGTTAAATGGTGCAATATTGCATCAAAATGCTGTCAGCAGGTGCTTTTGCCTAACATAATCAATATAGCTCATAATGTATATTATGTTAAATTACTTATAGGTGTCTTTAAAGTTCATATCGATTTTGGGATGTTTCACAATAACTGGGATTTCCACTTTGAGTGATTAATGGTGCATAAAATTGGAAATAAAAATTTACGATTTTGGAATAATAGTAAATAAGAATTAACCTGGGGAATTTGTAGATATTCTGGATTAGTTGTACCGATTTTTAATTTAGTTAATCATTAGCTCTGTGTTTACTGAAATACTCGGTATTTTTGACACGTTTTCAAACTTGATTGCTACAGGTTTTGTTACCCTTCTCCTAGCCTTCGGCTTTGCGAATACTTGGCAAGAGGAATTTCAACTCTCTAGTAATGAGCAAGATTTATGGGGAGTCATACCAACGTTTAACATATGGGGGTTTTAGGAGCGCTTTTTCAACGAGTAAAACTCCCAACATAATGTTTTTGTTACACCTACTTTTTTTCGACACTGGTTTCCCACCCATCATACCTACCACCTAACTCTCGTGCTTTTTTGCCTAATTTAATCGTATGGTTGGTAATATCCACAAGATGCATAGCTCCAACATGAGTAAATTTTGTATAGCAATCAGAGCTGTCTTCGTCTTTACCTGTAAAGTGTAATTCATAATTTTCTGACTTTACCCATGCAGCAAATTGATTGTATGAAGAGTCACTTGGGAAATATGCCCAGTGCATAACTTCCCTCTCTTTATCTTTAAGATCGCCGTTTTCAGACAGTGAATCCAAAACTTTCAAATCCTGAATTACCTGCCAGTCGTCATCTGTTGGATAAAGCTGCTCCCAATAGAATTTTTTGTTAGTATCTTTTTCGTGCACGTATTGCATTTGGTAAGAAGTTTTGGCTGTTACTTCATCAATTATTTCTGATGCCTGCTTTTCTTCAATGTTTAGATAAAAATAAAAGAAACGATGACCATCAACGGTTACGCGCCCAACATAAACACCGCCAACCTCAGAAAATTTTTCATCTAACATTTCATCAATTTTAGATAATTGAGGATACTCCTCATTTGTTGGCATACCTGTTTCTGTGGGGTTTTTAAGCGTGAGCCTGATTCTTAAAACGTTGTGACGAGGGTCTGATTCTGCAACCTCTCCGTAACCGTGATTGTAGGATATCCAAGCTCGGTCCTCGCCCATCGTGGCAGGGAATGTATACCAAATATCTAGCACGATCTCTCCTTGTAGGTGTAACGCCCGACTTACCGAGCAAATTTTTGATGGCGGCTTTTTTGCCACGCAAAAAAGGTGACAGCGGAAATTTGTCCGGTGGAGCCGCTTGTTAAGCCTTTATTGCAACAACGAACGTAATAATGGTGCACGATAATCATTGTCTTTCTCGTTGAACTCTAGCTCTTTTGCAACAGTATCAATGTTTATAAAAACCTCAGAGTAAAGATCTTCCTCACCGTCGGGATTAAAAAAGAATTTCATTTTGCATGGCAATTCATCAATCTCTTCGGGATTACAGGCAAGCCCAACAACTTGGGCATATACCTTTTCCGAGACAGATACATTGTTTATAGTTTCGCCGTATAAAGTAGCCAGTGACTTTATGAAATTTTCAGATTCAGAACCAGTGCTTCTGAAGAATGCCTCCCCCCAATAGAAGGCATCGTCAATGCCTTCCACCGCTTGCGGGTTCCAAGAGGGCAAAAGCTCTATTGCAAACCCAACCTTATCGCCCTTCAGGTTGCCTTTTACGACAACCTGATATGAGCCAGATTCGAGTTTTTTTGAATTTGAGATCGTAAAGGTAAGATCAACAAAACCATCTTCCTCGCCGACAATTACTTCTGGATAGTCTTTAGCGGAAGAGAAAACACTCCAAATCATTATTAGAATTCCTAAAAGGTATTTCATGTGTACGCCTAGAGGCTTAACGCCCAAAGCAGGGGATTTTATGAGCGTTTTTCAGCGAGTAAAATTCCCGCTGGCTTGGTTTGTTATATGCCATTAATCACCTGAGGAACCACCTGCAATCCCATCTCTTGGGCCTTCACCAAAGTTTTTGTGCTTTTTAGTCGGAGCATCCTGACTGCGGTGAAATAAACATAACCCAATAGCAGCGAAAAATGGGATTAACCAAACAATAAATATCTGAGCACCTTTTTGAAAGGTTTCCAAATCATCACGACGCGCCAGAAATATAGAAACAACTATATTGAGTAGAATCGCAATACCTACGACTAAGTACCAAATTTCAAATTCCATTTAAAAGCTCCCGTGGCATATAACGCCCAAATTTACCGCGGAAAGCCGCGCAGCGGGTTGACGTCGCAGCCAGCGCTTTTTGCTGGCGATAATATTTGTTTGTTAGGGCAATTTAAATTTTGCACGCTGCATAGGCCTCAGCATGATTAACTGACTTTTGAGTAGTGAAGTCTAATTGTATCGTTGTTAGAACTTGCTGCTTTTGAGTATTGCTAGCAGCGGGTGTCCACTGCCATTTTCTCAATGCTTCATAGGCCTTTTTGTTGAAGGTTGAACCAGGGAAACTTTTAATTACCGTCAAGTTTTGAGGCTTACCGTCACCATCAATTAAAAGCGTAAATTCCACGCAACCCGATATACCATTTTTGCCAGCCGCCAGCGGATATTCTGGAGCAACTTTACGCTCAACTACCCAATACTTTTCAACGGCTTCTTTGTTACCAACTAAAACTAGAGATTCCGATACAACTGTTTGATTTACTGTTGAACAGGCACTTAGCGCAAAGAGCGCCGAAACTGCTAATAGTTTTGATTTGTTCACTGAACTTCCTTATTGCCCTAACGCAAAGCACATGGGTGACGACCGCATCGCGGTTGGCATCCCAGCGACCGAAGGGAGCGAATGGTGCGCCTTGT
>NZ_JAPJEA010000005.1:0-164945 GCF_030737935.1 Alishewanella sp. SMS8 | reverse complement strand
CATTGATAAAACGCTTCAAACCATTGCCACTGCCTCACCAATAGCCTCATAGTGATTTTCTTTATTTGTTAGAGTAGCGTTTTCAATGCTTGATGGCCCAGTGCATTGTCAGCGGTTTAATAAATCGAATTGCTGATCACTGAGGATCTTTCGATAATGTAAGCCTGCTAAACCTTGTAGACCAACTGTGTTGTAATAAGCGAAGCATCCTTTCCGTTATTTCAATGGTTCCTTTCAACTCATAACGTCTTGATTGAATGATATTGCTATAGCAGATTTGAGCGTTGTTTTACTTGATTAAATACAGATGAGAGCTTTTAGAATATCCTGATTTGTTAACATGCCTGTAATATCATCAGAATCACAGCTTTTGGCTACACAGTTATCTCATTAATAAAAATGGCTCTGTAAAGCTGAGCTGTTATTAATAAAATATAAACGTGTCATTATTTATATAATAAATGCGTAAAACAGTAAGTATATTTCAGATTAATTAAGGGCGTTGCAAGTTACCGTTACTATCAACTTGCCATTCTGTCTTGCCAAGGCTATTGATGAAATCTGCGACATCTTCTACTGGGCGAGCAGCGATATATTGCTTTTGTGCGTCAAGAAAAATCAGCCAATCGCCTTCAAACTTATTTAAATCAGCTTCGTTTATTTGAATGTGCATGCCCATGTATAACGGTGGCACGTTTTTCCAGCCTTGGGTAATTCGATAGATATAGCGACTGGTATAGTCTAAATGTAAAAAGTTGGCTTGTTCTATAGCGGTAAGTGTTTGTCTATCTGTAATGTTGACAATAGCTATGGTGCTACTGCGTTGGGCATAACTTTGCAGTAAAGCGGTGCTCTCTTGTTGTTGACTATTTACAGGGTTGGTCAGCAAGGGTTTTGTAATAGGTTCTGCAATCTCTAATGCAAAACGTTGTAGGGCATATTGATCAAGATAATCTTGATATACCATGGTTTTACTACAATCAACTAATGGCATGGGTTCGCGAGGTTTTAAACTTTGCCAAGCTTTAGCGTGGTTAATTGCAAATAGAAAATCTTGATAAGGAATATTTAAAGTGGCTTCAATGATGCTGGTTAATTCTCGTTTCTCAGGCAAACCCAATATTTGATAGTCTTTGATTTGTTGGCATTGAGCATACTGATCAGCAATAACGTTATAACTGGTTTGGGTATGGATAGCTGTTTGTAATAAGTTTCGCTCAGACAACGTAAGATGATCAAGAGTGGGTGCTGTACTACTGAGCAATAATGAAAATAAGCTAAACATAACGTCTCCGAAAATAAGGTCTTACTTTAGCATTAATAATGTAATGACAATAGTTTAGGCTGAATCTATGTGCTGTATTATTGCTTGTTGCATCAGTTTAATAGCGCAAGCTTTGCCTGAGAGTGAAAACCGTTGGCAAACCACTGCCCAGCTTTGTTTTTGCCAAAGTTTAGCAATGAATACTTGCTGCTGCAGCTTTGATAATACGACTGCGTATTGATTAAACCATTGTAGTAACTCACTAATCACGAGTTCAAAGGGGCGTTGATCTGCACTAAATAATTGCAGATTGGTAAGAGTAAGGAGCGTCATGGCGTGTTGAGTTGGCTGAATAAGTTGCAAAAGCAAATCACTCGCTATATTGCTTGGGTAGTCTGGTAATTCTTGATAAAGGCGCGAAGCAAATTCTAGTTTTAGCTGCTGAACCTTTGATACATTTTCTGCCGATAATGCTTTTAGCATAACCAGTGAAGGCTCCGCACTCGCTTTATCAAGCTGCATGCCGAGTCGAATAGCCGCAAAGCCCGCTTTTTGCCAAAAACGCACTAAATCAGCGGAAGCAGCAAAGCTACTGCCAACATAATGATAGCCTTGTTGCTGCAATGGCTTTTCTAATCGAGTTAGCAACTGACTTCCTAATTGCTGTCGTTGCAAATGAGGTGGCACCGCAATACGCATAATGCGCGCCAATTTAACGGTGGCTAATGCCGGGCTGGCCAAATGAAAAGCCAGATTTTGTGCTAATAAATGTCCTTGGATCCGGCGCTCTCCTTGATAGATTGCTTGGCTTAGCGCGTCATCGATCTCTCCCTCTTGGCTGATCAGGGCACAGGCCAGTAATTGTTTATCTTGTTCAAGGGTATAAACACTCAATGCTGGGTTATCTAGCAGTGCTGCCAGATCTTTTACCTGCGTTTGATAATGCGCAAAGCTCAACAAACCAAAGACTTGTTGTAGTTTCTTCGGTTCCGCTAGCCAGTCGCTGGCGTGATAATGTTTGAGTTCAAGGCTTTCAGCAGTGAGCGTCACGGCAGTCTCATCTGTCTGCTTTAAAAGAAAGCTTGATCTAATAATTTGTTCTAGCGGATCTTGTGCTTGATAACGGATAGGTTGAGTTAAACGTAATAATCGCCAATTCGGGCAGCGTTTCGTCAAATAAGGTTGAAAACGTAATTGAAAACCGCGGCCGGTGCCTTCGTAACCATGCTCGGTACTAGCAAAGACGATACGACTATAATGGTTTAGTAATTGTTGTAGTAAGGGCGTGGGTATTGCTGCTGCTTCGTCGATCAATAATAATTCGGCTTCGGGTTGTGAAGCTAATAACTCATCTACAGCAACAAAGCGCAGTGCTGATGAAGCAGAAGCCTCATGTTCGGTAAGTTGCGCAAAATGTGCTAAGGCGACTGCCGCTTGTGCCTTTGCCGGTGCGGTGATCAGTATGTGCTTTTTCCCTGATAGGGCTAAGTGTGCGGCGGCAATACCTAATGCTGCTGATTTACCACAGCCGCGATCGGCAAGTAATAATAATGGCCTGCGCCGATGGCCTGATACGACGTTTAAAATAGCGCTAACTGCGGTAGCTTGTTCAGACGTTTTATAAGGCATGGTAACGTCTAATGTTGCGGAGGTTGCCTCTGCCTTAGGCCAAGTTAAGTTATTAAAAAGTGTTGTGGCGTTGCCGCGCAAAACATTAGCTTGTTGTAATTGCCCAAGCCAAAACGCAATGAAGTAACCAGGGTAATCAGTGGGGGTTGGGTAAGAGCGTAAACGATGATGTGCTGGGTTAGCGAGTTGCTGCCATTGTAATGACTCAGGTGCTAATAATAACCAGAGTCCGCCTGCGGTGAGCGCACCCGCACTGGCCGCAATTTTGTCGGCATCAAAACCACTAAAGGCATTAATAATTAAGCAGTCACACTCAATTCCCAATAGTTGATGCGCTTTGTATTGTCCGATGTTCTGGCATTGCGCTGGTGTATTTGCGCCTAGCCACCAACTATGCGCAGGTTGTAGTGCCATTAACAAATGTTGTGCTTGAGCCAGTAACGACTTTTCATCACCTTGCAAAATAACCGGTAGGCGAATGCGGCAAGCTGCCGCCTTAGCTAACGCTTGTTGCAGTGCAGCAAGCATTTGTTAAACCGCCTCGAGTCGTGCATAAGCAGTCATTAACCATTTGCTACCTAACTGGTCAAAGTTCACTTGAATACGTGACTGTGGGCCGCTACCTTCATAATTTAACACCGTGCCTTCGCCAAACTTTTCGTGTAACACGCGTTGACCCAGTTTAAAGCCAGTATTTTCAAAAGCGCTATGGCTGGCGGCATGACTGTATCGGTTGAGCTGTGCTGGGCGACTGACTTGCGTGGTTAAACGGATCTCTTCAACACAATCATCCGGGATTTCGCGTAAAAAACGTGAGGGTTTTGGGTATTGCTCTTGACCGTATAAACGACGGCTTTGCGCATGGCATAAATACAGTTTTTGCATTGCTCGCGTCATGCCGACATAACAGAGACGACGTTCCTCTTCTAACCGTGTTGGATCATCACCACTTTGCTGGCTTGGAAACATACCTTCTTCTAAACCACACATAAATACTAACGGAAACTCTAAGCCTTTAGCGGAATGTAAGGTCATCAATTGTACGGCATCAGAATGTTCTTCTGCTTGGTATTCACCTGCTTCGAGCGCGGCTTGTGATAAGAAGGCTGCTAACGGGGTCATTTCTTCTTGCAGCACACTGTCGAAGTTCTGACAGGCGGTAACCAATTCATTTAAGTTTTCTATCCGAGTTTGGGCTTTTTCCCCTTTCTCGGCTTGATACATTGCATATAATCCCGACTGCTTAATCACTTGCTCGGCTTGTTCGTGTAACGGTAGCTCGTTAAGATCGGTATCTAATTGCGTGATCAACTGCATAAACTGCTCAATCGCATTCGCTGCTCGGCCACTGAGTTGTTTTTCTGCGAGCATTTGCTCAAGGGCTTGCCATAAGGTCTGTTGGTTAGCACGAGCCTGCTGGCGTACCTTGTTCATGGTGGTTTCACCGATGCCCCGCGCCGGAGTGTTAATTACCCGTTCCATCGCCGCATCATCTTGCCGATTATTCAATAAGCGCAGATAGGCTAAAGCGTCTTTGATTTCTTGTCGTTCATAGAAGCGTAAGCCACCGTATATCCGATAGTGTAATCCTTCTTGGATTAAGGCTTCTTCTAATACCCGCGATTGCGCGTTATTACGATATAAGATAGCGCTTTCGGTAAGTGGATTACCTTTGTTATGCCAATCGCGAATGCGACTGACAATAAAGCGCGCTTCGTCGAGTTCATTAAAAGCGTTGTAAGAAGAAATGGTTTCGCCTTCACTGCCGTCGGTCCATAGATCTTTACCGAGTCGACCACTGTTATTACTGATCACTGCGTTGGCCGCTTTAAGGATAGTGGCAGTAGAACGATAGTTTTGTTCAAGGCGGATCGTATCGGCACCAGCAAAGTCTTTTAAAAATTGCTGAATATTTTCAACTTTTGCGCCGCGCCAACCATAGATAGATTGGTCATCGTCACCTACGATCATCACCTTGGCACTGCTGCCGGCCAGTAGGCGTAACCAGTTATATTGAATAGCATTGGTGTCTTGAAACTCATCAACCAGAATATGCCGAAAACGTTGTTGGTAGTGGTTTCTGACGGCATCATGTGTTTTCAATAATTCAAAACTGCGTAGTAAAATTTCGGCAAAGTCGACTAAGCCAGCACGGTCACACATATCTTGGTAAGCCGCATAAATTTTAACCATTTGTTGTAAGCTAAAATCAGCACCGGCATCAATCATGCCTGGGCGTTGCCCTTCGTCTTTGCGGGCATTGATAAACCATTGAATTTGTTTGGCAGGCCAATGCTTTTCATCCAGATTCAGTGCTTTTAATACACGTTTGACTAAGCGATGCTGATCATCAGAGTCAATGATTTGAAAGCTTTGTGGCAAGTTAGCTTCTTGATAATGCGCGCGCAACATACGATGAGATAAACCGTGGAAGGTCCCCATCCATAAGTTATTTAAGCTAACGCCAATGGTGCTCTCAATCCGACCACGCATTTCTTGCGAGGCTTTATTGGTAAAGGTAACAGCGAGCAAGCTGTAAGGGGCCACTCTCTCTACCTGCATTAACCAGGCTAAACGATGCACCAGCACCCGGGTTTTACCACTACCGGCGCCAGCAAGTACCAGCATATGTTGTGGCGGTGCCGCCACGGCATCGCGTTGTTTATCGTTTAGCCCGTCCAGCAGGTAAGAAACATCCATTCGTCGCTCTCGATTCGCTATTTTTAGCCATTATAACAGCCTTGGTCTAAGCGCCAAGTCATACGCGTGGTATTAGTGTATAAATAACCAGTTATATTAGGTCGCGCAGTTGCTGTAATTGGTTAAAGTGCAAGTGGGGTAAAATTGACACCGGCGTTTGGTAATGGTCAAGCCACGCCGCCTGGCAACCCGCATTTAGGGCGCCCATCACATCAGCGCGATGGCTATCACCAATATGCAATATAGCACTGGGTTGCACAGCTAAACGTTGAGCTGCAACTAAAAAGAGATCGGCATAAGGCTTCATGCGGCCATCAGGGCCGGCTTGCAAGCTAAATTCAAATAAGTCGCCAAGCCCCATTTTTTTGATACAGGCATTACCGTTAGTGATGGCAATCAGTTGATAACGGCTGGCTAGACTTACCAGCAGTTCTGTTACTTCAGGTAACACGCTAATGGTCGTACGTGCATCCCAAAACGCTTGATATGCTAACTCGGCAATTTCGCCTGCTTCGCAAGATGTTAAGCCTAATGTCACTAAACCTGCCTCAACACCCAGTAAGCGCCAGCGGCCAATATCGTGGCGAATGTCGGGGTTGTTTTTCGCTAATAAACGGCGTTGCTGCCACCAAAAATCACTGTGGGTATTTTTTGTCAGAGGGGCATGCATATGCAGGCTTTGCAACATAGCGGCTTCAGCGGCGGCGATCACTGGTTTGTTGTCGTACAGGGTATCGTCCAAATCGAAAGACAATACCGAAATAGGTTGTAAGGCTTTAAATAATTGCATTATTTCTTCCTGGCCCTTGGATGGGCGCTATCATAAACCTTGGCCAGATGCTGAAAATCGAGGTGAGTATACACCTGGGTGGTGCTGAGATTGGCATGGCCCAATAGCTCTTGTACGCCGCGAAGGTCACCACTGGATTGCAATAAATGGCTGGCAAATGAATGGCGTAGCATATGCGGGTGTAAATGTTGGCCTAAGCCTTGCTGTTTAGCCCAATGCAGCACGCGCTCGCGCACTTGCCTTGGAGAAATACGTTGATGCTCAATACTTAAAAAAAGTGCATTGCGGTCTTGTTCGGCAGTGCTGTCGGAGAGAAGCGACGGGCGCATGTTTAACCAAGCCTGCAACGCACGAAGTGCTAACGAACCAACCGGAATTTGGCGTTGCTTATTACCCTTACCGGTAACACGAATTAAGGCTTCACCCTGATTTAAGTCGTTCAGATTAATCGCCACTAATTCGGCTAAACGTAAACCGGAAGAGTAAAACAACTCCAGCATGGCTTTATCGCGGCACGCCAAAATATCTTCAGAGCTATTAAAACTGAGCAATTGACTGAGTTGTTCAATTTCGAGTTGTTTCGGTAAGGTTTTGCTAGCTTTGGGTAATTTTAAAGATAGCGCCGGATTCTCGCGGGTTAAATGGGCTTGTTGTGCCCAGCGATAAAAGCTACGTAAAGACGACGCGCTAAGTGCCAAGCTACGGGCACTGAGCCCTGCTTTGCGAAATTGCAGCAATTGCTGTTGGATATGCGCTTGGCTTAATTTAAACCAACTTTCATGTGCAGGCTGTAAGGCATACGCGAGTTTGCTAAGTTGCTGCTGATAGGTTTGTAACGTCTGTTTGCTGTAACCGCGTTCCAGCCTTAAATAGCTTAAAAACTGCTGCACCGGCTCAGACCAGTGCAGCGGTAGCTCAGCTTTTGACATAAGGCGGTAACACCAAGGCTAACAAGGTAACCAAGTGGCTTAAAAACAACACATCCATACCCGGTTGAAAGTGCTCATCTTGCTCACTACCAAACGCCAAAATAGCCAATGGCTCATTGGCATGGTCAATGCGAAGTAGGGCTACCGAATGCACTTTCGCAGGAAAAATGCCTTGTTGCTCTTCTTTATTTAAACGGCCTAAATAAACCGACTGTTGCTGCAAGCGGCGGCTTAATAACAGTTCATAGGGGGCTAAATCTTGTTGGCCATTTTCTAAACCTAACAAACGACAATGCTTTACTAAGGGCATGGTATCAGCAAATTGCTGTAACGCTGCGGTCAGTTGTTTAAAGCTCGTTGCTTGGTGAATAGCGATATGCAAGGCATTAAGAGCGATGAAGATATGTTCGTTTTGCCGTGCTACCGACATTAAACGTGTTATATCTTCTTCAAGGAGATGAATTTTTTCACGTTGTAATTCAAGTTGTCGCTCGACTAATGACACTGTTCCGCGTTGTTGATGCGGTAAACGCAATTGCGGCAGTAAATCAGGATAGTGCTGAAAAAAATCAGGGTGCTGTTGTAAGTAATCGAGCACCACAGAAGCGGCGAGCAGCTCTTTTTTCTGGATCAGGCTGTCTGTCATAAGGATAATTGTCCATCAAATACATGTTCTGCGGGGCCGGTCATTTTTACCGGTGTACCCGGTCCGTTCCAACGAATTTGTAGGCTGCCACCAGGTAAGTCAACGCGAACCTGTTGCCCCAGTTTCTTTTGAAGTTGGCCTACTACTACCGCAGCACAAGCGCCTGTGCCACAGGCTAAGGTTTCACCAGCGCCGCGCTCCCACACTCGCAACTTAATATGGTGTTGGTTTAGCACTTCCATAAAGCCAATATTGGCTTTTTCTGGAAAACGCTCATGCGTTTCCAGTTGTGGCCCCAGCGTGTGTACATCGGCTGTGGCAACATCAGGCACATCAAGCACCGCATGCGGGTTGCCCATTGAAGCGACACCGCAAAATACGGTTTGTTGCTCTGTCAGCATAATGTAGGTCGCTTCTTGTTTTTGGGCTTTAAACGGCACTTTGGCCGGTTCAAGTTGTGGGATCCCCATATTCACCGTGACTTGACCGTCTTGTTCCACATACAAGGTGATTTTGCCTGATTTGGTACTGACGTTGATCTTAGTTTTATTGGTTAAACCACGATAGCGCACAAATTTAGCAAAGCAGCGGGCGCCATTGCCGCATTGTTCGACTTCTGATCCATCAGCATTAAAAATCCGATAATGAAAATCCAGATCCGGATCGTAAGGCGGCTCAACCATGAGTAGCTGATCAAAGCCGATGCCAAAGTTACGGTCGGCTAATTTTTTGATCTGCTCTTTGGTTAAAAAGACATTCTGACTGACTGCGTCAATCATAATAAAGTCGTTGCCTAAACCGTGCATCTTGGTGAAATTAAGTAACATATGAGCCCTAAATGCTTAGTCTGCGAGCAATTGTTCGCCACGCCATAAATCTTGCCATTGTTCACGGGCACGGATCAGGTGGCTGCGTGCGCCATCCACCATGATTTCAGCAGCTCGCGGGCGGCTATTATAATTCGAGCTCATGGTAAAACCGTAAGCCCCCGCAGAGCGCACGGCTAATAAATCGCCTTCACGAATGGCAAGCAGCCTGTCTTTACCTAAAAAGTCGCCTGTTTCACAGACCGGGCCCACCACATCATAAGTTTGTGGTGTCAGGTTTTGCTGTATGACTACCGGTACAATGTTCATCCAAGCACTATACAAAGCGGGGCGAATTAAGTCGTTCATCGCCGCATCAACGATGGCAAAGTGCTTTTCTTGTCCTGGTTTTAAGAACTCAACCTTCGTCAGTAACACCCCTGCGTTTGCAGTGATGGCCCGGCCAGGTTCCATAATCAGTTCTAACTCAGGATAGTCTTTTAAGCGCTCGACCACTTTTTTAATATAGTCTGAAGGTTGCGGCGGTTGTTCTTGGTCATAAGTTACTCCTAAGCCACCACCAATATCGATATGCTTTAATGCGATACCATCGGCACGAAGTTGAGTGATCAGCGCCAGCAGTTTTTCTAAGGCATCTAAGAATGGCTGTGTTTCAGTGAGTTGAGAGCCGATATGACAATCTACGCCAACCAACTCGATATGGCTTAGTTGCTTGGCATCACGATAAATCTCTGCGGCTAATAAAATATCGATACCAAATTTGTTCGCTTTTAAACCGGTCGAAATATAAGGGTGCGTTTTCGCATCGATATCGGGATTAACGCGCAGCGATACCGGGGCTTTTTTATTCAGCGACTTTGCCACCTCTTGTAAGCGGTGTAATTCACTCACTGATTCAACATTAAAGCATTTAATACCGAGTTGTAACGCAAAGTGCATTTCTTCAGCGGTTTTACCTACGCCAGAAAAGACCACTTTGGCTGGATCACCACCGGCAGCAATGACTCGACGTAACTCACCGGCAGAAACTAAATCAAAACCACTACCGAGTCGAGCCAGTATATTTAACACGGCTAAGTTGCTGTTGGCTTTTACAGCATAACAAACGAGACTGTGCGGATGCTGCGCGGCGGCATCGGCAAAGGCATGATAATGCCGTTCAATGGTGGCTTTAGAATAGACATAGGTTGGTGTGCCATAATTGGCCGCAATTTCTGACAGAGCAACTTGCTCTGCAAATAAGGTATCACCCTGATAATTAAAGTAATCCAATCTCGTCACCCTTGTTCTTCAGATTGTGTTGATATCTTTTGCGATGCGGGCTCTGCCACTTCTGGCTCGGCCTGTGGTAAGGTAAGTGGGCCTTTCTGGCCGCAAGCCGTAAGCAGAGCAGCGCATAATAGTCCGCTAAATAGCAGGCGTAACGGGCGTGAAATTCGCTGAGCGTACATGGTTTTTATTTCATTAATTAATTGACGCTCTATAATCGCATCCTTAGCAGTAAAAGCAAACAGGTGAAGCAGATGAATGACCTAGAATATGATGAATTAGCTGACCAAATGTTGTTAGCGGTAGAAGATGGCATCGAGCAACAGGACCTTGATCTGGATTATGAGTCGAATGGTGGTTTGTTGAGTATTGAGTTTCCCGACAAAAGTAAAATCATCATTAACAAACAACCGCCACTACACCAGCTATGGGTAGCAACTAAGTTTAACGGCCATCACTTTGAATGGCGCGATGGCCAATGGATTGATAATCGTACCGGTATTGAATTCTGGCAGTTAGTTAACGAGGCCGCTTCTAAACAAGCGGGTGCAACAGTTGTGTTGGGGCCGCAATAACATGGCATTACTTCCTTTTGTTGATGTACCGGCACAAGGCACGGCTCAAGCCGTTGTAGTTTGGCTACATGGTTTAGGCGATTCTGGTCACGGTTTTGCACCGATAGTACCGGAGTTGCGTTTACCTGCGAATGCCGGTGTTCGTTTTATATTTCCACATGCTCCTGAAATTCCGGTAACGATAAATGGCGGTATGCGGATGCGGGCTTGGTACGATATTAAAACCATGGATTTGACCAATCGCGCAGATGAAGCTGGCGTAAGGCAATCAGCTATCGCGGTCACGGCATTGCTCGATAAATTAATCAGCTCAGGTGTCCCGAGTGAACGCATTATGCTGGCGGGCTTTAGTCAGGGCGGTGTGATTGCACTGCACTTATTACCGCGTTTGCCTTATAAGTTGGCGGGTTTTATGGCGTTATCTACCTACATGGCTTGCCCCGATAAGCTGAGCGCAGAGCAGTTGAGCCACAACAAAAATACGCCGGTATTTATCGCACACGGTACTCAAGACTCTGTTGTGCCAATGGCTGCTGGTCAGCAGGCTTACAATACCTATAAAGCTGCTGGCTTTAACGTCAGCTGGCGCGATTATCGGATGCCGCACAGTGTTTGTGCGCAAGAAGTGGATGAAATCAGCCGCTTTATTCAAAGTCGCCTGATCAATAAGGCAGAGGTATAAGCATGGCCAAAATCCGTATTGCGACACGCAAAAGTGCCTTGGCACTTTGGCAAGCCGAATTTGTGAAAGCCGAGTTGCTGAAATATCATGCTGATTTAGATGTTGAATTAGTTCCGATGTCGACGCAAGGCGATAAAATTTTAGATACGCCGCTGGCGAAGATTGGCGGTAAAGGTCTGTTTGTTAAAGAGTTAGAAACCGCCATATTGGAAGACCGAGCCGATATTGCCGTACACAGTATGAAAGATGTGCCGGTAGCGTTTCCTGAGGGCTTACAGTTACAAACAATTTGCTTACGCGAAGATCCGCGTGATGCCTTTGTTTCTAACCAGTTCCGTAGTTTAGCTGAATTGCCACAAGGCGCTGTTGTGGGCACTTCGAGTTTACGTCGGCAATGCCAAATAAAAGCCTTACGGCCTGACTTACAAGTGCGTGATTTACGCGGTAATGTTAATACTCGGCTCAAGAAACTTGATAACGGGGAATTTGCAGCGATTATTTTGGCTGCGGCAGGGCTGATACGTTTAGGTTTTGCTGAGCGTATCGCCAGTTATTTAACCGTCGACAGCAGTTTGCCAGCCAACGGTCAAGGAGCAGTGGGTATCGAGTGTCGTAGTGATGATGCTCAGGTACAAGCCCTGTTAGCCCCTTTAGAGCACAGTCTAACGCGGCAATGTGTGTTGGCTGAGCGAGCAATGAATCGCGCGCTACAAGGGGGTTGTCAGGTGCCTATTGGTGCTTTTGCTATTTTAGAAGGTGAACAACTGTGGCTGCGAGGTTTAGTTGGCTCACTGGATGGTCAGCAGATTATTCGTGATGACGTTCGCGGTAGCATCGATGCTGCAGAGCAATTAGGTCAGCAATTGGCTGAACAATTGTTGGCAGCAGGCGCCGGAGAGATCCTCGCTGCTGTTTATCAGCAAAGTTAGCGCTTACTATGTTCTTAATTACGCGCCCTGCTGGCAAAGCAGACCATTTACTGGAATCATTAGACAGCTACGGTATTCCCTATCTGTATCAGCCGGTGATTACTACACAAATGGTGCAATTAAAACCGAAAGATATTCGCTGGCTAGAACAAGCGGATAGCTTAATTTTTGTCAGCATCAGTGCGGTGAACACCCTAGAGCAACAAGTTACAGTGAAACAATTGCCGGGGCGCTTATTTGCTGTCGGTGCCACCACCGGTGCCGCTTTGCAACGTTGGACTGGGCGTCAGGTGATCATCCCAGAAGATCAGCGCAGTGAAGGCTTGTTAGCACTACCAGAGTTGAACAGCGTTGCAGAGCAACAAGTGGTGGTGGTGCGAGGTAATGGCGGTCGTGAACTGATTAAACAAATCTTGGCGCAACGTGGTGCCACGGTGCGTTATGTGCAAAGCTATAGCCGTTTGCCATTGCCGTTAGATGGTGCTCAGCTGAAGCAGCAATGGCAACAGCAGGGCGTGCAGTGTATCGTAGCCACGAGTAATGAAATTTTGCAGCGCATTTTTGGGTTAGTGCCCACAGAGCAGCATGCTTGGCTTGCTCAACAACATTGGATCCTAGTTAGCCCACGGGCACGCGACAGTGCGCTGGCGCTAGGGATCCCACTACAGCATATTCATCTAGCAAGCAGCGCCAATGACGATGCCTTGTTAGAAGCGGTGACGCAGTTTAAGAGGAACATTCTATGAGTGAGCAAGGGCAGGCGACCGTTTCGGAAAAAGTGACAGCACCCGCTGAGGTTGCATCCGATACGACCCACACGGAATCATCAAATACACCGCCGCGCAAAAGTAATGGTCTGGCTTGGTTTGCCATTTTTCTTGTGTTGTCATTAACCGCCGCTATGGTGGCGGGGGGGTATTGGTTATGGCCACAATGGCAATCACTCCAACAGCAGAGCCAGCTCACAGAGCAGGCCATTGAACAAAAACTGCAGCAAACGACAGCGACGATCAGTCAGCAGCAACAGCAATGGTTAGAGGTTCAGAAACAAAAACAGTTACGCTTGCAGCAAGAGTATCAACAAGCGATGCAGCAAGATCGTGAACAATTGCAAATGCAAATACAGAGCTTACGCCAGCAAGTGCAACAGCGTGATGGCGCACCGCCACAACACTGGGTATTGATGGAAGTACGTTTCTTGTTAAAGCGAGCGAGTCAAAGTTTGGTCTTGCAACAAGATGTGCAAAGCGCGCGTTGGTTGTTGCAAGCAGCGGATGAGCAACTTGCTAAGCTAGATAATGTGCTGTTGTTAATCGTTCGACAAGCAATTAAGGATGATCTGGCTGCGCTGCAACAAGTCCCTAAAACGGATTTTTCACCGTTATATTTGCAGCTCGGTCAATTACGCCGGCAAAGCATGCAGCTACCATTAAAACAGCAAGAGCAACGTTTAATTCCTTCGCATCAACCGAATGATGATTTAGGCAATTGGCGTGAAAATCTGTCAAGTTATTGGGAGCAAGTATCAGGTAAATTATTCAATGTGCGTGCTGCGCAACCCCAAGATTTTTTCAGTTTATCTTCAGAGCAGCAAATTACGGTGCGCTTAAGCTTACAGCAGCAGTTATTGCTTGCGGAGCTGGCAATTTTACAGCAAGAGCCGGAAGTGTATCAGCACGCATTACAACAAGCCGCCGATTTATTGCAGCGTTACTTTGCTGCCGAAGATCCTATTGTGCAGCAAACCAGCGCTAGCATTGTCGAATTAGCTTCGGCTGCGATGCAAAAGCCCGCATTGCCCACTCTGCAAAGTATCAATCAGTTAGACCGACAACTTAGTATCATAACGGAGGCTAATTATGAGTAAGCTGTTGATCCTAACAGCAGTCTTAATTCTAGCCATGTTGCTGGGGCCGGTGTTCATTAATAACCCTGGTTATATCAAGATTGTTGCAGCAGGTTACACCATTGAAATGACCTTATTAGGCTTATTTGTGGCCGTCATCGCTGTGGTGTTAGTGTTAAAAATATGCTTAATATTGTTGCGGAAATTAGCTTATTGGCAGCAATTTTCGCTAAACTTCTTTCGTGGTAGGCGCCAACGCAAAGCGCGAGAATCTTTTGCCATTGGTCTGCAAGCGTATGCGCGGCAACAATGGCCTTTGGCCAGCGAAGAGTTACAACATGCTTTGTTAGATCCACAATACGTGAATGAAAAACGCATGTTGGCCAGTTATGCCAGTTTTTATGCCGGCAATAGCGAGCATGCAAATGAATTAGCTGCGGCGTTAACGGCCGATGAAAGTAGCACGACCTTTGTGCAAGCTGATTTGATGCTACAACAAAATAAACCTGGGCAAGCATGTCGTTTATTGGCGGCACATCTTGATGCTGCGAAAACCGATCCCGCTTTAGGGCAATTGTATCTGCAAGCATTAAAACAAGCCGGCCAATGGCAAACGTTGCTGCAAACTATTCCGTTATCATTAACTCAGCAATGGTTTGGTAAAGCAGAATGGCCGTTGCAGCGTTATGCCGTTTATCCTGCGGCATTGAGCCAACTGAGTGCGCAGCAAGGTTTTAGCGAAGAGTCTGAAATTTGGCAAGCGTTACCGTCAAAAGAGCGTAAATCGGCGGCTGCGATGTTGGGCTTAGCATGGGCGCAAGCTCAGGCGGGGCAATGTGAGCGTGCTGAACAGCGTTTAGTACAAGCACTCACCTTAGAAGACTTACCGGCAGCTTGGCCTTACTTAAAACAGATCCCGTTAAATAACTCAGTATTAAAGTTACGTAAAGAAGTGCAGCATTGGCTACGCTCTAGCCCCTCTAATGGCTATATTTACGCGGTACTTGCCTACTTAGCCGAGCAAGAAGGCGATCGTGAGCAAGCCAGTATGGCGTGGCAAAAAGTACGGCAATATAACCCCGAGCTGTGTCGGTAATTTTGCAAGGCTTGGCCGCGGTGACAAACCGCGATGCCAAGGTGTTAATTTTGGGGAGTATGCCGGGGGCTCAGTCGCTCGCCAGCCAGCAGTATTATGCCCACCCGCGTAACGCCTTTTGGCCCATTATGGCATCGTTATGCGGTTTCTCTGTCAATCTCGCTTATCACGAGCGCTTAGTCTTATTGCGACAACATGGTTTTGCGTTATGGGATGTGCTGGCGCATTGTCAACGTCAGGGCAGTTTAGACAGCGCCATTCGCCATGAGCAAGCCAACGACTTTAATCATTTCTTAGCCGAGCACGGTCAGTTAAAACTGATCGCTTTTAATGGTGCCAAAGCACAGCAAAGTTTTAACAAGCAGGTATTGCCAACGCTAGCCATCACACCCCCGCGATTGTTAACCCTTCCTTCAACTAGCCCGGCACATGCGGCGATGTCTCTTGAGCATAAATTGCAACAATGGCTGCACATTAAACAACGCTAGCTGTTATATGACGGCTAAGCATGAAAAATCGTGTTTTTCGCGCTTGAGAAATATGCAGCTGTCAAATGTCGACTGATGTTTTAATGTGGTGTTTGTTGTTGCGCTAAAGTGCTTTTGGTGTAGCATAAGTGTGTTTTTCAATATAGCAAGGATTAACAATGAAGCGCTTATGGATTTTGCTCCTGACATGGCTATGTAGCATGCCCCTTTCAGCTGATTGGAATACGGCAATGACGGCATACGACAAACAAGATTATGCGGTAGCTAAAACGGAATTTGAACGTTTGGTTCCTTTCGGCAACGAAGAGGCTATTTTTAATTTGGGCGCGATGTATCACCTCGGTGAAGGTGTACCGCAAGACAGTATTTTAGGTCTGGCGCATTTTATGTTGGCAGCAGAGCTAGGTAAGCCTAACATTTCCCATGTGGTAACGGGTTTACAGCAAAACCTAACCGCGTCGCAGTTAGCCCTAGTTGACACACAATTACAGCGTATCCGGCAACAAGTAAAAGTGCCAATGTTGACATCGATCGATGACAACGATAAAACTAAAGCGCCACAAGCGGTGAAGCGTGTTCAGGCAAAATACCCCGCGGCAGCGGCGGCAAAGGGGCAGTTTGGCTATGTGGCTATGCGCTTTTTAGTTGATGGCAAAGGTAATGTGCAAACCATTAATGTGGTGGACTCATTTCCTAACAACGTGTTTGATAGGGAGGCTATTAGAGCGGTAAGTCGTTGGAAATACGAAGCCAGTGGCAAAAGCCATATATTTAGCGCAGAGCTAAATTTTATCCTCGAGGGTGGTGTCAATGTTGCAAAAGTTGATGATTTAATACAGCAGCATCAACTATGGCAAGGCGCGTTAATCGGCTCACCGCAACATCAATTTATGCTAGGCCATTTGTTACGTCTGGTTAATATACAAAACAGTAACTACATTTCTATCGACCGAGATATGCCGATTACGGCAGAGTTAGATTTATCCGTTTTTAAACCGATGAATAAATTGGAAGTCGATTTTAGTGGTTTTGTCGGTTATGCGGTGGTGCGAATAGCCGATGACGGCACTATTGTTGAGCAAATTTATGCCGATATTGACCCCAGTAGTCAGGTGCAAAATTTGTTGGGGTTAAAGTTAAAAGGCAAGATAGATCACGACGTTTATCAAATCATGAAGTACAGTCATGTTTCAGCGCATCGTGCGCCCTGGGTTAGCGCTTCTTTTAAGATGCCGCAAAGTTATTCTGCACGTTTTTGGTGGGATAAAGCCGCGAAGAATGGCAGTAATGAAGCGCAACGTATTATGGCCGCTTATGATAAGCGCTGGGAGCAGTATTTATTAGAGCAAGAAGATGCCGAGGCGATGGCCTGGGTAGGCAGCCGCTTACTATTAGAAGGGCAGCGTGCGAAAGGTTTAGCCTTGTTAGATGCTGCTATCGCCAAGCAGTATCAACCGGCGAAAGAGTTAAAAAAGCAATTGCTATAAGCAACTCTAGTTATTATGAACAGCGGCGAAATGCCGCTTTTTTTGAACTTCAATTAAGCGGGTTTGGATAGTTAGCCATTCATTAACTAGCGACAACAGTGCTATAAAATACTTAATGCAACTAAACGACGGTGAGCTTATCTAAACAGAACACTTTATCTTGAGGCCAGCAGTAACCTGGTTATGTGAGTGAACTCTGCTTAATGGTTAAACTAAAACAGCTATTTCGGGAATATGCAGCAGCCTTTGCTTGGGCATTATTGTTGCACAGCCTCGTGTTGGTTTTGTTATTACACACCACGCTACAAAAACCGGTTGCTTTGCCACAAGCCGAGCCGATCAGCACCTTTCTTTATCAACCAGCAATTAAATCGCCAGAGCCTGTTGCAGAAATGAAAGTAGAGCGTCCAGTAAAGGAACCTTTGGCTCATGCAGATAAGATCGCAGCAAAACAGGCTGCAGCTAGCCACATTAATCATTCCATCAAGCCGCTTCAAGTCAGTGCTACAATCGTTAGCAAAGCGCGGCAGGACGAGCCAGTGTTAGCCTCAAGAGACATTAACTCCTTGCCTATTACGCCAAGGTCCAGCTTAGCTGAGCGTAGTTTAAAGCAATTAGCGCAGCCTAATCAGCAAGCGTTAGCACAAGCCGCTGACGCGAGCTATCAACAATGGCAGCAACAGCAGCTGCAACCTAGGATAACGGTAGCAAAACAACATCAGCAAGCCAGTGCCAATCCAGAAAAAGCCGTGTTATTTACTTATAATGATGGCCAGCAATTGGTTAAGCTCGGTGACAACTGTTTAATCGTCGATCCACAACTAAGTGGCTTTGAACAAATGATGCAAGCTAAGGGCGCACCTTGCAAAGAGAGTGATGATGCGCTGTTGTTTCGTCAAACCATGGCCAAGTGGTTAAGCCGTTAATCACGCTGAACCTTATAAGCACAAAACGATATTAACTTGGGGCGCTATAGCGAGTATCAGCCACAATCATTGCTTATCATCATCGATTAAAGCTAATTTCGAGTTAGTGGCTTGCCTGAGATCATTGCGGAATAATTGATAAGGGCAAGCCAGCTGACAATTTACTCTGCTAAATGCTGCTCTAGACGCTGGCGCAGATCACCCTCAATGGCTACCGCTTTACCGGTTTTTTGATCCAGGCAAACGAATGTCACTTGAGCATCTGCCGCAATAGCGTCGGAACCGGCTATCCGAACTTCCTGAGTGACCACCGCGCTCTTGCCTCCCACTTTACTAAAACGTGTATACACTTCTAGGGTTTGGCCCATGGTCGCTGCCACGCGGTAGTTAATATTGATATTGACAATTACCCAGGCCAAATTGTGTTGGCTAAACCACTGTATATCACCGCTGTCTTCTAAATACCCCCAACGGGCTTCTTCTAAAAACTCTAAATAGCGGGCGTTGTTTACATGTTGATAAATATCTAAATGATATCCCCGAACTTTAATCACTGTTTTATGTTGCATCTATAGCACCTATTTTTAGTGTATTTGCTCTGATTTTGGCATAGTTCGTACACCGCTGCCAGTGACCATTATGTTTTAATAGTTGACGCTTAACACGCCTTTGTTAATATGCTGATAACTGCTTCATAAATAAAACGCTTATATGTTAAGGATGAATCGATGCGATTAATTTTAGTACTAGGATTATTGCTACTCAGCTTTGGAGTGCGGGCTGATTGGCTGAGCGCTTTGCAAGCATATGAAAATAAACAATACGCTGTTGCAAAAACAGGTTTCACTAATTTATTACCCTTAGGTAATGCCAATGCCGCTTTTAACCTTGGTGTGATGGCATATTATGGTGAAGGTCAGGAAGTTGATCTCGAACAGGCCTTAACTTATTTTTTACTTGCAGAACAACTACAGCATGAACAAGCTGGGGGCATTGTTAAGCGTATTTATGAAGAAGCAAGCACAGCACAGCGAGCTGGTGCAGAAGAAGCGGCAGCTAAAGCGTTAGCGGGAGTGTTTATCAAAAAAAATGCTCAGCGTTATCAGTTAAGTAAAGAGCAACCACCAGCTGAAATATCCACACCAATGCCCGATATTCCCAATGATGTCACCAGAAAGCATCCATTTGGTTATGTCGTGGTACAGTTTTTAGTGGATGGTGAAGGGCGGGTAAAAGTTGCCGATGCCGTAGATGGCTTCCCAGAAGGGGCTTTTGATCCTTATGTTTTCCGCACTATGGGGCGTTGGCAATATGAAGCAACCGGTAAAGCCCATTTGATGTCGGTACGTCTGAGTTTTTGGGCCACAGGTTCAATGAATGCGCGTTCTGCTAATCAGATTATCAAGGGGCAAAATTTATGGTCTTATGCGCAACTGGGCTCGAGTAAGCATCAAGAAATGCTAGGCAGCGTATTAAATTTAGTTTCGATGGTGTCAGGTGCTGAAGTGTATATTGACGAAGATTTGCCCGCACCAGCCAATGAACCCGATGTGTCGGCATGGTTTGAAAGCAGAAAATTTGATATCAACATCCCGGGTTTGGCCGGATCAGTTAGCGTAGCAACTAACGAAAAAGGTGAAATTGTTCGATTGTTGGATGCCAGTGAGTTAACTCATCCCGCGGCAGAAACACTGCAGGGAATGCGGATCCGTGGTGCTAATAGTGGCTTTTTCCGGTTAAGTAATAGTTTATCGCAAGATCGTTCGTTTAGCCGTGTTAGTAAGAAAAACAGCATTTTGGTTGAACAATATCATGCCGTTCATCAAGAGTTGACAGCGGGTTACTGGTGGAAAACCGCGGCTGCAAATGGTGATCGCCGAGCACAGCGTATTTTAGGTGCGCAACGCGAAGATTGGCAGTTCTATCTTATTCAACAGCAAGATCCGCTCGCGACGGCCTGGCATGGTGCACGTTTATGGTTAGATGGCGAAGCCGCAGAGGGTAAAGCGCTATTAGAGCAAGCGCAAGCCGCAGGTTACAAGCCAGCGGGCGAGTTATTACAAGCCTTAAGTTTGTAGTGCGCTTAGCTATTCAAACCGCGCTAATTGAGAAATAGTGAAAACTAAGGAAGATAGAATGCGTTTTATAACACTCGTATTGCTGATGCTGACAACCTTCGCCGTGCAAGCGGATTTGCTGGTGTCTTTACAAGCCTACGAAAATAAAAAATATAGCGAGGCAAAAGCGGGCTTTATTACGCTACTACCACTAGGTAATCCCGATGCAGCCTTTAATCTAGGTGTGATGGCTTATTATGGTGAAGGACAAGAGATTAATCGGGTAGAAGCATTAAGCTATTTTTTACTAGCAGAAAAATTACAGCATCCAGATGCCAGCGCTATCGTGCAACGTGTGTATGCCGAGGCGAGCAGCGATGAGCGTCTGCAAGCCGACGCTGCGGCAGCTAAAGCTTTTGCTGCGGTTATTATTAAACAGGATGCGCAACCTTACCATCTTAGTAAAGAGCAGCCTCCGGCCGCCATTAATACGCCGATGCCGATAATCCCGGAAGAAGTCACCAGAAAGAATCCGTTTGGTTTTATTGTGTTACAGTATTTAGTAGATGGTACGGGAAGGGTACAGGTTGTTGATGTATTAGATAGTTTTCCGGTTGGTGCTTATGATTTTCACGCTATGCGCGAGCTGCGTCGCTGGGAATATGCAGCGACCGGTCGTCCGCATTTAATGTCGGTGCAGTTAAATTTTTGGATAGCCGGCGTGATGGATGCTGGCAGCGCGAATAGGATTGTTAATCAAAATAACCTTTGGACTTATGCACAAGCGGGCTCTGCTCGGTATCAAGAAACGTTGGGTAGCGCGCTAAATGTGATTTCTATGGTGTCGGGTGCTTTAGTTTATGTAGATAAAGATTTGTCGGAGCCTGGTGATAAGCTGGATTTAACAACTTGGTTTGACAGTAGAAAACTGAAAATTAATATTGAGGCATTTGATGGCGAAGTAACAGTGCAAACCAATGCAAAAGGCGAAATCGAGCGTGTGTTGCAAAGCGATGAACTTATTGCACCCGAGGCAGAGACGTTGCTGGGCATGCGCATTCGTGGCGGCAAAGAAGGCATTTTTCGACTCAGTAACAGCACCAAACAAGAACGCACTTTTAGTCGCTTAGTGAATCGCCCGACTATTTTGATACAGCAATATGTGCCAGTGCATGAGCAGTTAACGGCAGAGTATTGGTGGCGTACAGCCGCGACAAATGGCGATCGTCGAGCACAGCGTATATTAGGCGCGAAGCGCGAAGATTGGCAGTTCTATCTTATTCAACAGCAAGATCCGTTGGCGGCGGCTTGGCATGGAGCACGTTTATGGTTAGATGGAGAGAAGACCGAAGCTAAAGTACTGCTAGAGCAAGCACAAGCCGCAGGTTACAAGCCTGCGACTGAGTTATTACAAATATTAAGTTTATAGTTAGATATAAGCAAACGCATCAGCAAACATGTGCTCGCGATGGCCGCCTTGCGCGATAAAAGCCTCGCGAGCCACCCCTGCCATTGCAAAGGGGCCAGCCATATAAATGTCGTAGGCTTCAAGAGACACAATATCTTGCAACACGGCTTCATGCACTAAGCCGCGGCGACCTTGCCATTGTGCGCTAGGCTCTTGCACCACCGGAATCACTTGATATTTACGATTGCTGGCTGCCCAACTTGCTAATTCGGTCTGGTAATACAAAGCGTCTTCGCTTTTCACGCCCCAGTACAATAATACCGGGATGTCTTTTTTCGCTGCTGCGATTGCCAGAGCTATACTATGTACATAAGAGAACCCGGTGCCACCGGCTAATAACACGATGGGGCGATCACTGTTCGCTTGCCAAGCGGCATGACCGAGACCGACTTCAACTTGTACCGGCTCACCGGCAGCAAATTGTTGTTGTAGATGCGTTAACGCTGCGCCAGACCAGTTATCTCCCGCTGCCGCGCCAATGTGCAATTCTAACAACGGTTGTTCTGGGGTGCTGGCGATAGAGAAAGGTCTTTTATCTGTTGCGGTCAGACACAGTTGTAAGTATTGACCGGCAATAAAGTTAACGGGCGCAGCTGGCGCGAGTACAACTTTACTGACAACGTGAGTAAGAGCTTCAATGGCAACAACCTGACAAGCAATAGCGTTCATAAACATCTCATGTTAAGCGGGGTTAACCGCGTATAAAAGGGTGGTGTAGTTGCAGATCGGACTGGGCATAAGCCACGCAACAGTAAACAAATCGCTGCTGACGGTCAACGTCCGTTAATGGGCTTGGTTCAATATAACTCACGTCACCGTCACGTAGTTTGCACACGCAACTGGTGCATACGCCCTGCTGGCATCGGTAAGGAAAATCGATACCTTGGCGCAGCGCTGCCTGCAGAATAGTTTCTTCAGGCAGCACTTCAAAACTTAACTGCGCTGGCAGTACCGTGACCATATGGCTCATGGCTTTGCCGCGGGTAAAGTGATGCCCAGGCTTGGCCAGAGTGAATCAACACGTTGTTTGATTTCTTCTGACATGACAATAGGCTCACCCCATTCGCGCGTGGTTTCGCCCGGCCATTTATTGGTGGCGTCCATACCCATTTTTGACCCTAATCCCGATACGGGTGAAGCAAAATCAAGATAGTCGATCGGCGTGTTTTCAATTAGCGTAGTATCGCGCGCGGGATCCATACGCGTGGTAATGGCCCAAATCACATCTTGCCAATCGCGGGCATTGATATCGTCATCGCAGACAATCACAAATTTAGTATACATAAACTGGCGTAAAAACGACCAGACGCCCATCATCACGCGTTTGGCATGGCCAGGGTACTGTTTTTTCATCGTGACAACGGCTAAACGGTACGAACATCCTTCAGGGGGTAAGTAAAAGTCGGTAATTTCCGGAAATTGTTTTTGCAAAATGGGCACGAATACTTCGTTCAGTGCGACGCCCAAGATAGCCGGTTCATCTGGTGGACGGCCGGTGTAAGTACTGTGATAAATCGGATCTTTACGGTGTGTAATATGCGTTACAGTAAATACTGGGAAGTTATCGACTTCATTGTAATAACCCGTGTGATCTCCGTAAGGCCCTTCGGGCGCCATTTCACCCGCTTCAATGTAGCCTTCAAGCACAAATTCAGCGCTGGCCGGCACCTGCAAGTCGTTACTAACGCATTTAACCACTTCGGTGTTATCACCACGTAATAATCCGGCAAAACCATATTCAGACAGTGTATCAGGTACAGGCGTGACGGCACCTAAAATGGTGGCCGGATCGGCGCCCAGTGCTACCGACACCGGGAAGGGTTTACCCGGGTGAGCTTTTTGCCATTCAAAGAAATCTAAAGCGCCGCCACGATGCGATAACCAGCGCATAATCAGCTTGTTTTTGCCCAGCACTTGTTGACGATAAATACCCAAGTTTTGGCGGTCTTTATGCGGTCCTTTGGTTACGGTAAGACCCCAGGTAATCAGGGGGGCGGCATCGCCCGGCCAGCAAGTCATAACGGGCAACTGGGTCAAATCGACCTCATCACCACTGAGTACGACTTGTTGGCAAACGGCTTTTTTCACCTGTTTGACCGACATATTCAGAACTTGTTTGAAAATAGGCAATTTGCTAAAGGCATCTTTCAGCCCTTTTGGTGGCTCGGGTTCTTTTAAAAATGCCAACAATTTACCGACTTCACGTAAGGCCGCCACATCTTCTTGGCCCATACCCAAAGCCACTCGCTGAGGTGTACCAAATAGGTTGGCTAATACGGGGATCGAATACCCTTTTGGGTTTTCAAATAGTAACGCTGGGCCACCGCCACGCAGAGTACGGTCGGCAATTTCAGTCATTTCCAATATTGGATCGACTGGCTGCTTGATGCGAATTAATTCACCACGTTGTTCTAACTGCGCGATAAAATCACGTAAATCTTTATATTTCATTGGTTGCCTTCATCAATGACAGCGTAAGACGGTGCCTCATCTTGCGACTATTATACATTTCTACTGGACGACTGCCAGTTTTAGCCTGCTATGCGGCTGGCATCGCTGCTGACGCGACTTATACTGTTGTTAACATATTTCGACGGGTTATACGATGCAAGAGCAAGAAGGGGTTATAAAATTTCAATTGTTTTATCAAGCTGCGCCATTACCTGCCAACATAGATATTACCGAGTTAAATGCGTGGCGTACGCTTTGTGTACAAACGGGCATGTTAGGGCAGCATCCTGAGCGCTATGATAATTATGGTTTTGGGAATATTAGTCAGCGGGTCGCAGGTGGTGTACACTTTATCATCAGTGGCACGCAAACGGGTGGTAAATTGCAGTTAAGCACAGCAGATTACGCGCTGGTCACCGCTTGTCAACCGGCACTAAACCGAATTAGCGCACAGGGCGTAATTAAACCCTCTTCTGAAGCGATGACACATGGCCAGCTTTATCAGTTACTACCACAGGTCAATTTTATTATTCATGCGCATTGCCCGGCGATTTGGCAGCATGCAGATGCACTAGCGTTAGCGCAAACGGCTGCGCAAGTGCCTTACGGTACGGTGGCGATGGCGGAGGAAGTATCCCGCTTGTTTCAACAAAGTGAGGCCGCGGCACAAGGTATCTTCACTATGGCAGGGCATGAAGATGGTGTGGTGACCTTTGGCAAGAATGCTGAAACCAGCTTTCAAATTCTGATGCGTTATTATGCGGCTGCGCTGGCGCTGGGTGCGACACCAAATCGGTGATTGTCTTTGATAAATTATCAAAAAGCAGTCACAATCCAATAATGTTATTTTGTCTCATTTTTACTCCCACTAGAGAGCGCATTTTATGCAGTTTCCCGATTCAGTTAAACAACAGAGCTGCCAAGATTGTTTAAGTGGTCAAGATTTGGGTTTTGAAATCCGTATGGCATTTCAACCGATTATCGATTGGTACACGCAGCAGATTGTTGCTTACGAAGCGCTGGTACGCGGGCCAAACGGTGAAGGTGCAGGTTGGGTTTTCTCTCGGATAAACGATAGCAATAAATATTACTTTGATCAGGCTTGTCGGGTAAAAGCCATTGAAACCGCTGCGCGTCTAAAATGCAGTACCTATTTGAATATTAACTTTTTGCCGAACGCGGTGTATAACCCAGAAACCTGTATTAAAGCCACCATTGAAGCAGCCGATCTCTATGGCTTTGATTTAACCAAGCTAATTTTTGAAGTGACTGAAGGTGAGCAGATCCCAGATAAAGCGCATTTGAATCGCATTTTTCGCAGTTATGCTAAACGTGGCTTTCAAACTGCGATTGATGATTACGGTTCGGGTTTTGCCACATTAGATTGGCTAATTGAGTTAAGACCTCACTTATTAAAGCTAGATATGGAACTGATCCGGAATATTCACCTTAACTGCGCAAAACAATTTATTGTGGCCAAAACAATTGAGCAATGCGAGTTGCAAGGTACCAAGGTGTTAGCTGAAGGCATTGAAACAAAAGAAGAATTAGATTACTTAGCGGGTATTGGTGTGCGCTTGTTTCAAGGATATTATTTTGCCAAGCCGGCTTTAGAAGCGCTGACACCGCTAGAAAGCTTAACAGGGATGAAAGCATTAAATTAAACGTATAACGCAAAACAATAAACAAGGCGCCTTAAGGCGCCTTGTTTATTTTGGTGGTAACTTAGAAGTTATAAGATACCCGGCCATACACTAAGCGGCCTGAACGTCCGAACGGTGAATAGTTCGAGAACGAGGTAGCGCCTGTGGTATTTAAGTTAATGGGGTTAGCATCTGGATATTCATCAAAGATGTTATCAGCACCCACTGCCACGGTCCAACTATCGTTAAAGTCATAGCGGCCTTCCAAATCCATCAAGACTTTCGGACTTAATGTCAGATCAGTGGCTGCAGTAGTGCCCGGTGATAATACCTCACCGTAACGAGTTGCTTTAAAGGTCGCGCTGAAGTTGTCATAACTCCAGTTTACCGTGGCACCAAATTTATCTTTGGGTGCGCCTTTTTCAAACGTCAGTACGTTAACACGACCAAATAATGTTGGCGCTGGATCAAGTGCTGACAACTCTGTGGTTGCTGGTACTGCGGTGACTTTCGTTTCGTTAATATTACCGACCACCGTAAAGCTGAACAAACCAAAATCTTCAGTTGGTGTTGACCAGTTAATAACAACATCCACACCTTGTGTTTCGGTATCTACACCATTGATAAAGAAACGACCACCACCGATACCGATAAAGCCTTGCGAGCTTAAATAATCGCGCACGTTTGTTTGGGTTAAGTTTTCTGATAACACGATACGATCATCGATATCAATGCGATAACCATCTACCGTGATAGAAACACCGCCCACGTTAAATACGGCACCTAATGAGTAGTTTACTGACTCTTCAGCATCTAACGGTTTGGCACCTAACGCTTGCGCAACCGGGTTGCTTACCGGGAAAGTCGTGATATCAAAGGGTACACCGTTGATAAAGTTAGTCGAGGTAGCAGTAAAGTTTTGTTGCTGTAGCGATGGGGCACGGAAACCGTTTTGTAATGAACCACGAATACCAAAGTCATCGGTAAAATCGTAGCGTAACGCAGCTTTACCGGTAACATTACTGCCAAAATCAGAATAATCTTCAGCGCGCAGCGCCACTGAGCCCAGCATGTTATCCGTGATATTCGCTTCTAAATCGACATAAGCACCAACAGCACGACGTGTTTCACGCACTTCGTTAGATGGGCGGAAGCCCGGGAACACCTGCGCGCCAGAAGCCGTTGGGTTACCATTTGATAATAGTTCGCCGCCATTGCGCCATGAATCAGGTTCACCGGCGAAAATACCGTAACGTTCACGGCGTAATTCAATCCCGGTAGCAATGTTTAACGGCGAGGCTAGCGAGTCAACATTAATTGAGCGCACACCAGATAAGTTAAACACGGTTTGGCCATAACGGAAGCCACCAGCATCAAACTCGGTTTTGCTGGTTGGGCCGATTGAGCGGTTTAAGGTGTTTTCAATAGTGAAGGCCATACGGTTCTGACCCCAAACTAAAGACGTATCAACGGTCCACTCGCCCACATCAAATTCATAACCTACAGCAGCACTGGCATCCGTTACATCGGGTGCAATAATTGGTAAGAAACCGTCTGGGTAGATCGCCAGAATATTGCGGGAATCGTTGGCTGGGCGATAGAAACCGCCTGAACGCGCTTCACGATCTTGGTAGCTTAACCAAGCATAAATTTTACCGTTATCTAAGGTTTTACCGGCATTTGCAAACAAGGTAAATTGCGATAATTCAGGCTCACCATACCAAGCACTGAAGCGGTTGAAGTAGGTTTCACGCGTATCATATTGGCCATTGACCAACGGATACTGTTGACGATAATCCCAGCCGCCACGCTCTGTGCGCTCGGCGTCTTTGTATTCTGCAGATACGGTGAGGAAAGCATCTTTGCCAAGTTCAAAACCACGCCAGCCGCTCAAGGTTAGCGTTTCACCGTCAGTACGACTACGCTCAAGATTAGCCGGTGCACTCCAAGTGGCGCCTGTTGGGGTCGGTGTTGTTGGCGTGGTGTAGCTGGTTTCACGCCAGCCATAAGACGAGGTAAAATTACCGCCCTCACTCGCTTCGCGTAAACGAATGTTTAATACCCCGGCAATGGCATCTGAGCCATACTGGGCTGAAGCACCATCACGTAATACTTCAACTGCGTTAATCGCTGCAGTAGGAATGGTATTTAAATCAACAGCAGAAGAGCCACGGCCCACGGTACCGTTTACGTTAACTAATGCAGCGGAATGGCGGCGCTTTGAGTTAACTAGCACCAGAGACTGATCTGGCCCTAAACCACGTAAAGTAGCTGGGCGCACGGTATCAGTACCATCGCTTAAGCCTGGACGCGGAAAGTTAAAAGACGGTAGCGCGGTTGATAGAACTTGATTCAGTTCGGTTGAACCTGCTCGAGTTAAATTTTCTGCGCTGATAATATCGATTGGCACGGCAGTATCAGACACCGAACGACCGGCAACCCGAGTACCCGTAACAATAATCTGCTCAATTTTTTCTGCTTTTTCATCGTTTTCGCTGGTATTGCTTTGTTGCGCCATTGTTAGCGGTGTAAACAACGCTAAGGTAATAGCTAACGCAATAGGATGCGGTTTTATTTGGTGCATGTGAGTTATCCCTTTGTTATTTTTTGAATCTAGTTGCTGAACTTGCTGGTGTCAAACGTGTAACAGAATTAAACATTGCCTGCAGCGGCAAAATAATGACATAGTATAAAGCAGACTTCTAGAAGTCTTTTCGCCTTTGGACAACGTTGGAGCAATACATGAAAAAGAATACCCAGTTAATTCATGCAGGTCGTGGCAAAAAGTGGACTGGCAGTGCGGTTAATCCGCCTATCGTACGTGCTTCAACGATTGTGTTTGAGACCATGGAAGAGCTTAAAAACGCCAGTAAAAATAAAGGTAACGCTGTGCCGTATTATGGTCGGCGTGGCACGGCTACACATTTTGCATTTCAAGAAGCCATGTGTGAGTTAGAAGGTGGGGCCGGTTGTGCTTTATATCCTTGCGGTGCCGCAGCAATCAGTGGCGCTTTATTGGCGTTTTTAAAAGCAGGCGATCACTTGTTGATGGTCGATACCGCGTATGAGCCAACACGAGGGTTATGCGAAAAAGTGCTCGCCGGTTTAGGAATTGAAACCAGCTATTACGATCCCTTGTTGGGTGCCGAGATTAAGACCTTAATTCGTCCGAACACGAAGGTAATCTTTTTAGAATCACCAGGTTCGTTGACCATGGAAGTGCAAGACATACCGGCAATTTGTCAGGTTGCAAAGGCGCATAATATTATCACTATGCTAGATAACACTTGGGCTTCGCCGATCTTATGTCGGCCGTTTGAGCTTGGTGTGGATATTTCTATTCAAGCTGCCACCAAATATATCGTGGGGCATTCAGATGTGATGTTAGGCACAGCGAGTGCGAATGAGCAGCATTGGCCGCAACTGCGTGAGCATAGTTATTTGTTAGGTTACTGTGCTTCGCCAGATGATGTATATCAAGCTAGCCGGGGGTTGCGCACCTTGGGCGTGCGTTTAAAGCAACACGAAAAAAATGCTTTAGAAGTGGCTAAGTGGTTAGCACAGCGTCCAGAAGTTGAAACAGTGCGCCATCCTGCTTTTCCTGAGCACCCTGGGCATTCGTTTTTTCAGCGTGATTTCAATGGTAGCAACGGTTTGTTTTCTTTTGTATTGAAACAGGGCAGTACTGCGCAGGTGCAAGCCTTTATTGAAGGTATGCAGCATTTTAAAATGGGTTTTTCATGGGGCGGCTATGAGAGCTTGATTACTGCGGTGCCTAATGTGCAAGCACTTCGTTCGGTGACTCATTGGCCCTATGCTGGGCCTTTATTGCGCTTACATATTGGTTTAGAAGATCCAGAAGATTTATTGGCTGATCTGGAACAGGCATTTGCGCGAATGGCGTTGGCTTAAACTTACACCGCAATACCCTACGTTGTTGCGCTTGGTGTTTAAAGAGCATGGCAAACGTTTAAAGGCAGCGTTAGTTTAACGGCAACGCAAGTAGCACGTTATATTATCGCTGCCTGATATCAATGCCCCAATCACGATCAGCCACACATGACCATCACAACCAGTATTGGGGGAAAGTAGCAATGACGGTAAGCAGCGTGCTTTGTTTGAGCTGATAAAAACGGCCGACCAAGCGCTGTATCAAGCCAAAAGCCATGGTCGCAATCGCACCGAACTGTTTTGCACAAAAGCATAATGAGCCGTTTGACTATGCCGTGCTGCCCGCAAGGAGTTATCTTAGCTATTGCAACGCTATAACGTTCGCAATGCATTGACCTGTTCTATGGTTCTTCTACAATAGCGCCTTGATCTTTATGGAGGCTGTTATGGCAGAAGTTACCCGCTCAGCAGGCATCAGCATGCAGCAACAGGTTGCGACCTGGTTAAATAAAAATCTGGTGCAACGCACCTTATTGGCATTGATCTTAATTAATGCGGCAATTTTAGGTTTAGAAACATCCAGTGCAGTAATGGCCGCATTTGGCTCACCATTAATGCTGCTCGATAAGTTTATTCTTGCCGTCTTTGTCATCGAAATTGCGCTGCGCATTTACGCTCATCGTTTGGCGTTTTTTAAAGATGCCTGGAGTTTATTTGATTTTACCGTAGTGGCCATTGCCTTAGTGCCAGCCAGCGGGCCTTTTGCGGTATTACGCGCCCTTCGCGTATTACGGGTACTGCGTGTACTAACCTTTGTACCGTCGATGAAGAAAATTGTTGGCGCTTTAGTGCAATCGTTAAACGGTATGCTGTCGATTGCGATGGTGCTGGGCTTGGTATATTACGTGTCTGCGGTCATGGCGACGAAGCTTTTTGGTGAAGCCTTCCCAGAGTGGTTCGGCAGCCTTGGTGCTACCTTGTATACGTTATTTCAGGTAATGACGCTAGAAAGCTGGTCGATGGGGATCTCGCGGCCTGTGATGGAGCAGTTCCCCTATGCTTGGGCGTTCTTTGTGCCTTTTATTCTGATCGCCACTTTTACTATGTTGAACTTGTTTATTGCCGTGATCGTGAATGCCGTACAAAGCATGCATGATGAAGAGCATAAAGACGAAATCGATGCCAAACAGCAATTGCAACACGATCTGGTGGCGCAAATGCAGCAGTTGCAGGCAGAGTTAGCGGCGTTACGCGCGCAGCTGCCGCCTGCAGCTAAATCGGATCAAGGTTGATGCATAAAGGTTTCGAGTTCTTGGCCAGTCAGCTTGCTAATACTGCTAAACATAAACCACATTGCAAAAAATAATACCAACATACTGGGCAAAACGATAACGGGGTAACTCAGCCACGTCATCGTGCCCAGCTCTTCATTAAAGGCGGTGCTGCCAGGAGGGCTAACCAAGATCACCTTGGCCAAAATATAATTAAGTACCGACGATAAAAAGAACGAGCTCGCCACCAAATAACCGGCTATTGCCATTTTCTTTTCAAATTGTGCGCGTTGTTGTTGTGCATCCAAGGCTGCATAAAGCTTATCGTTATCCAACAACTCGCCATTCAATAAAAACTTTTTCACCAACGGATAGGGTGTGTATTGGCTAATCAAAACCGCTAAGCCTAAAGCGCCGGGGATCGCGGCTTCTTTAATGGCGATATAAGCGGCATCAAGTTGCAGAAGAGCAATGCCGCCCGTTAATAACACACTGATAACACCGAGCACCGAAAAGAAATTAACCTTACCGGCTTGGCGTAAATCCCAAATACCAAAACCAATAGGAAAAGCCAGTGCAACCACAATACCCCAGACGGGGCCAAGGTATTCTTCACCGCTGAATTTACTCAGGATAATCGCAGGTATCACCACGTTCAGCAGTAGGTTACTGATGAGGCCTGTCGATTTTTTTGCTGGGGTAGGACGTGTTTCAGAAGTCATAAGATCCGTATTAAAAGTCGTAAAATACTGTTAAGCGCAGTATAGCAAGAACCCAAGTTATCGCCTATGCACAGTTGTTGCCCAGTTGGTAATCAATCATAGTTGAGTACCAACGCAGAACAGGCTAGGGTGTATTAATTCTAAACGCAGTGGAGCACTGAAATGGATCAATACGCCGCCCTTAGGGCGAATGTCGGGTTATTAGGTACGGAGTTGGGTGAGACCTTACGCCAGCATCTTGGTGATGCGGTATTGGCACGAGTGGAAGAGATCCGCCAGCTGTCTAAAGAAGCGCGCCAAGGCAATAGCCAGCAAGCCGAGCAGCTACGCCAAGTACTCACGGCACTCAGTGATGATGAATTACTGCCAGTCGCTCGGGCTTTCGCGCAGTTTTTAAATTTAGCTAACCTCGCCGAGCAACATTTTAGTATCAGCGCGGCAGGGCGCAGCAGCATTGAAAAGCCGGAACCGTTAACGGAGTTGTTTCAACGCTTAAAAGACACCGCTATCGCCAAGGGCGACATTCAACAAGCGGTACGTGAGTTATCCATTGAACTGGTATTAACGGCGCATCCTACCGAAGTGGCGCGGCGTACTCTGATTCATAAATTGACCGAAATTGCCGCCTGCCTAGCGCAATTAGAGCATCCGCAAACCGACTGGCAACAACAGCAGTTACAACTGCGTTTAACCGAGTTAATTAGCCAAGCTTGGCATACTAATGAAATTCGTGAGCAGCGGCCAACCCCAGTTGATGAAGCGAAATCGGGCTTTGCAGTCATTGAAAGTTCGTTGTGGCAAGCCATTCCTGACTTTTTACGTGAACTCGATGCCGATTTACGTCGTGATCTTGGCACCGGCTTACCGCTTGATGCCGCACCCGTGCGTTTTTCTTCTTGGATGGGCGGCGATCGCGATGGTAATCCTTTTGTTACCTCCAAAGTAACCCGTCAGGTGTTGTTACTCAGTCGCTGGAAAGCGGCAGATTTGTTTATTCGGGACTTAGATTTACTGTCTACCGAGTTATCGATGAATACGGGCTCTGCGGCGCTACTCAACGCCAGTGAGCAGGCTTCTGAACCCTATCGTGCGGTACTTAACAAGTTACGCCAACAACTAATCACTACCCGAGATTGGCTAACCGAAGCGTTAAAGCATGATCGCTTACAGCGCCCGGCAGATTTAATTTGGCATAATCAGCAGTTGCTTGAACCCTTATTACTGTGCTTTGAATCATTACAGCAAAGTGGCATGCAATTAATTGCCCAAGGCCGCTTAACCGATACGCTGCGCCGCGCCTATGCTTTTGGCTTAACGTTACTGAAATTAGATATTCGCCAAGATGCCGCGCGTCATGCTGATGTTTTTGCTGAACTCACCCGTTACTTAGGCTTAGGTGATTATAGCGCTTGGACTGAAACGGATCGGCAAGCATTTTTATTGCGAGAACTGGCAAATAAACGACCGTTATTTCCGAAAAACTGGCAACCCTCCGCCGACGTTCAAGAAGTGCTGGATACCTGCGATATCGTGGCGCGCCATGGTAACGAAGCACTCAGTACTTATGTGATCTCAATGGCGGGTAAACCCTCCGATGTGCTGGCAGTACAATTACTGTTGCAAGAAGCCGGTAGTAGCTTTGCTATGCCAGTCGCACCGCTGTTTGAAACCTTAAGTGATTTACAAAACGCGCCCGATTGTATGCGGCAATTGCTCAGTATTGATTGGTATCGCGGTTATATTAATGGTCGCCAAGAGGTGATGATCGGTTACTCTGACTCGGCTAAAGATGCCGGTGTGTTCGCGGCCGCGTGGGCTCAATACAGTGCGCAAGAAGCGCTAGTGAAGCTGAGTAAAGATTATGGCGTGAAGCTGACACTGTTTCATGGCCGTGGCGGTACTATCGGCCGTGGCGGCGGCCCTGCACATGCGGCGATTTTATCGCAGCCGCCGGGTTCGTTAGCTGGGGGTTTGCGCGTGACCGAGCAAGGCGAGATGATCCGCTTTAAGTTTGGTTTGCCTGAGCTAGCCATCCGTAGTTTGGCCCTGTATGCCAGCGCGGTATTAGAAGGCATGTTGTTACCACCGCCGGTACCAAAAGAAAGCTGGCGCAGCCTGATGAGTAAGCTAGCCGATGATTCTTGCAACGCCTATCGGGCCGTCGTGCGACATAATAAAGATTTTGTGCCGTATTTCCGTGCCGCTACGCCAGAGCAAGAGCTAGGTAAGTTGCCATTAGGTAGCCGACCCGCTAAACGTAACCCGACCGGCGGCGTTGAAAGCTTACGAGCGATCCCGTGGATTTTTGCGTGGTCACAAAATCGTTTAATGCTGCCCGCTTGGTTGGGTGCCGGCAATGCCTTAGCCTTGGCAGTTGAGACCGGACAAACCGATTTACTGGATGAAATGCAACAAGAATGGCCATTTTTTGCAACGCGGTTGTCGATGCTGGAAATGGTGTTTTTAAAAGCCGATCCAGAAATTTCGGCCTATTACGATCAGGTGCTAGTGCCCAAAGCGCTGCAACACCTTGGTGTTGAGTTGCGGCAGCAATTGGCGGCGGATCGCGAGTTACTGTTAAAGTTGATCCACAGTGATACGTTGATGGCCAAAGAAGGTTGGATCCGTGAGTCGATAATGCTGCGTAATACCTATGTCGATCCGCTGCATATTTTACAAGTGGAGCTGCTAAAACGCTCTCGGCACGATCCGGAGAAAATCAGTGCGCAAAGTAATCGGGCGCTGATGGTCACTATCGCCGGTATCGCGGCAGGGATGCGTAACTCGGGTTAAGCAAAATAGGCGGATAAAGACCGGCCAATTTGTGTGATACCACTGCGTTTAGGGTTTCGCACAACGCGGTTTGCTCATATCAATAGGCCATGAATTATCCATGTGGCTTGATGATGAACTTCAGCAATGAGGTTCATCTTTTCAAGCCAGCAAAGTGGTTCACATGCTTTCTCTATGGATGAGTTCTGCTATCTATGGCCTTCAACGGTTTATTGAGAGCAAATCGGCTATTTTTTCGGGCAAGTGTTCGTTTTTGTGCCGGTTTTTCATCAGCGTTATGCCAGCCTTTCTGTAACCTGTGTTGGCTGAACCTTTTAGCTGGCTTGCCAAGAGCAAGCCTGATCGGTCAAAAGCTGCGCTTTTGCCAGCAAAGCTTTGTCATGATCTGATACCCGAGTATAAAACTTCAACATTTTATGAATATTCCAATAGTGCTCAATGCCACAACTAATCTCTTGCTGCAAAGCCTGTTGTATTTCTGCGCTTGGGTTGAGCTCTTTTATTTTTGCATGAAGAATTAAAGCATTAGCGAGTTTTTCAACGCTCATCGATTTGGCACCCTGTTCCCAAGAAATAATCATGGTTGCCAAAGATGAACAAACACATAAAAACAGAATGACGACCAATGTTTTTAGATTCAGCATTTAATTTCCCTCTTAATGTTTATCCGTGAAGTTTTAACTGAGGTATCAGTTGAATATTGACTATGCTTTAACTGGGTGTCGCAATATCACTAGACTCACTGTCCAGCATGTTTTTTACATACTCCATGTTCGCTTATTTCAAAATAAGCTGGCAAGATGTTAGCATGATGTGTTTTTTTTAAAAGTAAATTGTTTCTTGTAATGCTTTTAGCTTAGATTGTTGATTTTAAAACATTGCAGATTGTTGCCAGCGCGTTTTGCCGAACACTAATGTTCATACAACTCTAAAGGTAAGCCATCGGGATCGGGAAAAAAGGTAAAGCGTTTGCCGGTAAACTCATCGACACGAATGGCTTCGACTTCAACAGCGTTGCTTTGTAAATAACTGACCCAATGGTCGAGGTCGGTGACGGCAAACGCCAGATGGCGTAAGCCTTGTGCTTCCGGTTGGCTGGGTCTGGCGGGGGCCGCTGGAAAGCTAAATAACTCTAATTGGCTGCCATCTGGCAGCTGTAAATCCAGTTTCCAAGAGCTGCGCGCAGCCCGATAATTTTCGGCCAATATTGTTAAACCCAATACTTCCGTATAAAAGGCTTTGCTGCGCGGATAATCACTGACAATCAGCGCCACATGGTGGATCGCATTTAATTTGGGTGGCTGCACTAGAGGATCTTCTTAATTTCGGTTACTAGGGTGCTATCTTTGCTGCTGTTTTGCAATGGCTTCAGTATGGCTTCGGCAGCGCTGCGTTGTTCTGTCGCCAGGTACAGTTGGCCTAAGCGAAACTGTGCCCATTCTCGAAATTCGGGCAAGCCTTCTGCTTCAAGAAAGCGTTCTAACGCGCGAATGCCTTGTTGCTCTGCGGTTTTACCGACAGCGGCAGCACGACCGAGTTGATACAGCGACAATAAACGACTGCGGCTAGCTTCTTTATCAACGGCGGGCTGTGCACTGGCTTTGGCAAACTGTTCAATCGCTGCCTCATAATCACGGCTTTGCGCAAACTTTACCCCTTGCAAAAAATAGGGCTCAGGTCGAGTTTGTAGCGTCGTTGCCTTAGCTAATAACGCCTGCGCAGCGGCCGGGTCATCGAGTTGCAGTAGCAATTCCAGTTCCAGTAATTGGCCTTGCAGCGGTGAGGTAAGTTGCAGCTGCTTACTCAGTTGTAACGCTTGCGCTTTATCACCACCAGCAATACCGGGTGCCTGTGCATAATATTTCGCTAAGGCTTGTAAATACTGTGCATTGTCTGGTGCCAGTTCTACTGCCGTGGCAAAGGCTTTAGCACAGCGTTTCGCCGCGCTAAGTGCACTGAACATGCTGGCTTTTTGTGCGCTGTCGCAGTTAGCTTGGCCATACCAAAATTGATATTGTGCCTGCTCAGGGGCGTTTTTCACCGCTCGGGCTAACAGCTTTTCGGCGAGTTCAACGTTGCCCAGTGACAGCTCGGTGCGGCCGAGCGCAGCCAATAAGGCTGCGTCTTTTGTTTTGGCATTCACCAAGGGCGTTAACAGGCTTTTTGCTTCTTGATAGGCCTGTTGTTGCCAAAGCCCTTGTACTTGTTGCGGCACATCTTGTTGCGCCGCAAGGGTAAAGCTGCCGCACAGCAGTGCGGCGGAAAAAAGGCGAAACATGCTATTCCTTAAAGTGTTCACTCTTGCATGCTAGGGTAAGATAACGCCCAGTTTACATAAAGCTCGGTGCCGGTTTTTAAGGCTTTTTCATCAGCATAGAAAAACGGTGAATGATTCGCCGGTGCTTTAGCCGCGTCTTGGCCTTCGGGCGTAACGCCAAGAAAAACAAATAAACCCGGTGTTTCTAAGGCGTAAAATGAGAAATCTTCGGCACCTGTCACTAGGGCGCTTTCTTCAACTTTTTCTTTACCCGCAACTTGTTGCAAAATTGGCAATGAGCGACGAGTCAGCGCCGGATCATTTAACGTGACAGGATAACCTTCGAGGATTTTAACATCGGCAGTGGCACCGGTTACGGCAGCACTGGCTTGCGCGGCTTGTGTTAATAAACCAAAAATTTGTTGGCGAATACCCATATCAAAGTTACGAATCGTGCCTTCTAAATACACTTCATCAGGAATAATATTATTGCGTACGCCGCCTTCAACGATACCAAAACTGACAACGGCTGGCGCGCGGGTAATATTAATTTGGCGGCTGACAATGGTTTGCACATTATTGACGATTTGCGCTGCAGCCACGATCGGGTCAACCCCAGCCCAAGGCGCAGAGCCATGGGTTTGCTTACCTTTAACGGTGATTTGAAATTGATCTGAGGAGGCCATCAAAGGCCCTTGCCGATATTTCACAACACCGACATTGGCGGCAGACCAAACATGAATGCCGAAGATGGCTTCGGGTTTGCTTTTAGCAAACAAGCCTTCTTTTAGCATCAGTTCGGCACCGCCTTCTTCACCTGCCGGTGCGCCTTCCTCTGCCGGTTGGAAGATAAACATCACTTTACCGGTGAGCTGCGCTTTGTTTTTTGAGAGATATTCGGCCGCGCCCATTAGCATTGCCACATGTAAATCGTGGCCACAGGCATGCATTACGCCCACTTCTTTACCGCGATATTCGCCTTTGGCTTCTGAGCGAAACGGTAAGTCGGTTTGTTCGACAACCGGCAAACCATCCATATCAGCGCGTAACGCCAGTAAGGGGCCGGGCTTACCACTGTCTAAAATCGCCACCACTCCGGTATGCGCAATATCGGTTTGCACGGTCATACCGAGTTTTTTTAAGTGTGCGGCAACCAATTTCGAGGTGCGAAATTCGCGGTTACTTAATTCAGGGTGCTGGTGCAGATCCCGGCGCCATTCAATCACTTTCTTTTCTAGCTCAGGGCTAATGCGTTGGGTGTCAGCGAAAAGTGGCATGGCCATAAAGGCGAATTGGCTGGCTAGCAGGGCTGCCACAAGAGGGCGTAAGATCATGATGAGACTCCAGGAAAAGTTAGTGAGATCTACTATGCGCAAATTGGCTTAATAAATCCAGTGTCGTGGCAATATCTGCTGCTGATACATCTAAATGACACACCCAGCGCAAGCGCGTTAGCTGACCACTGGCATTGGCGTAATTGCTGCTGGTGAGTTTAACGTTATGCTTAGCCAGAAAATCGAGTAGATCTTTCGCCACATTGGGAGTGAGGTCGGTAAACACAATATTGGTTTGCGGCAAATCTAACTGCAAATGCCCAGCAAAACAGCCTTGAGAACCTAATGCTTGTAACCCTTTCGCAAGTGTATCAGCATTATGATGATCCTCTGCCAAACGCTGAATATTATGTTGCAAGGCATATAAGCCCGCGGCGGTAAGCATACCGGTTTGGCGCATGCCGCCGCCGAGCATCTTGCGTACACGCCGAGCGCGCTGGATAAAAGCCTGCGAGCCCAGTAATAATGAGCCTACTGGTGCACCTAAGCCTTTGGATAAACAAATTGAAACCGAGTCATACCCCTGGCACAGGGCTTTAGCCATGGCGGTTGGGCTCAGTTGATGCTGTGGCGCTAAAGCCACTGCCGCATTAAATAAGCGCGCACCGTCGATATGGCATTGCAGTTTTTTTTCTTTCGCTAGCGCGGCCACTTGCTGCATATAACGTAACGGCAATACCTTACCGCCGATGGTATTTTCAATTACGATCAAGCGCGTACGAGCAAAGTGTGGATCGTCTGGTTTGATAGCATCGCTGATATCTTGTAGCGCTAGGCTACCATCCGCTTGCAGCGCAATCGGTTGCGGTTGGATTGAACCGAGCACCGCCATACCGCCGGCTTCCCATTTATAGGTATGCCATTGTTGACCTACGATGGCTTCATCGCCGCGCTGGCAATGGCTCATCATGGCAATCAGGTTGGTTTGCGTGCCACTTGGAGCAAACAACGCATCTTCAAACCCCAGCATATCTGCTGCGTAGCGTTGCAGTGCTATAGTAGTCGGGTCATCATTAAATACATCATCACCCAACGCGGCGTTGAGCATCGCTTGTTTCATGGCGACAGAAGGTTGGGTTACCGTATCACTGCGAAAATCTGGCATCTGGTCTCATCTCTGCGGCTAACATCTGGCGTTCAGGCTAGATTGCTGGCAGGCTAAAAGCAAGTTGCTTGCGTTTGCTAGACGAGGTCTAGCGACAGAGTATAGAGGAAGAGCATGGCTGATTATTTTTTTGAACCACAGCAGGGGCATGGTTTAGCACATGACCCGTTTAATAGCATTATTGCGCCACGGCCCATTGGTTGGATTTCTAGCATTAGCAATGCTGGGCAGGTTAATCTGGCACCTTACAGTTTTTTTAATTTGTTTAACTATAAGCCACCGATTATTGGCTTTGCCAGCACCGGTTGGAAAGACTCAGTACAAAATATTGCCGAGCAAGGCGAGTTTTGTTGGAACTTGGTGAATCGGCCTTTGGTTGAAGCGATGAATCAAACCAGTGCCAGTGTTGCCGCCGACGTGAACGAGTTTGTCTTGGCGGGGTTAACGATGGCTGCGTCTAAATTGATTAAACCGCCACAGGTAGCCGAAAGCCCTGTGCGATTTGAATGCAAGCTAAGCCAGTTAATCCCATTACAGACAGCCAATGGCGAGCAGGTACCCACTTGGTTGGTGCTGGGTGAAGTGATTGGGGTGCATATTGCGTCATCGTTATTAATTGATAGGGTGTTTGACACCTTGGCTGCAGATCCGGTATTACGGGCGGGTGGCCCTGGCGATTATTACACGTTAAATGCCGCGAATAAATTTAGCTTATTGCGACCAAAAACTTAAGGATGAACATATGCAACGGCAACTCTGCGCATTATTGTTAGGCTTAACTACAGCGGCCATGTTGCACGCGGAACCGCTAACACCTGAAGCCGTATCGCTCGATTTGGCGCAAGTGGTGCCCGCGGCGCTGCAGCAGTTTGATACGCCGGGGATGGCTGTGGTAATCATTAAAGATGGCCAATTGGTGCATCAGGCGGGTTATGGTGAACGTGATATAAGTGCCCAAGTGCCAGTGACCGCGGACACGTACTTTCGCCTGGCCTCTGCGAGCAAAGCGTTTACCGCGGCCAGTGTGGCGATCTTAGTGGATGCCGGTAAGTTAAATTGGGACGACAAAGTCATACAGCATTTACCGCAATTTCGATTGCAAGATGCTTGGGTCACTGCCGAGTTTACGATACGTGATTTATTGAGTCAGCGCAGTGGCTTAGCCAGTGGCGCAGGCGACAGTATGATTTGGCCTGAGCCCAGTGGTTTTAGTCGTGATGAAGTGATCAACAATTTACGCTACTTAACACCGTTAAGCAGTTTTCGCAGCCAATATGCTTATAGTAATGTGCTGTATATCACTGCCGCCGAATTAGTGGCCAAAGTCAGTGGCCAGCCTTGGCAGGATTTTGTTGCCGAGCAAATTTTTCAGCCGCTGCAGATGCAGTGTTATGCCGGTGCCGTGCCTGATAGCGCCTTAGCCGAAGCGGCGCTACCGTATGAGTTTCGTGCCGAAGCGGGTTTTTTGCCGATCCCACGAAATGCGATTGACGGTAAAATGTTGATGGCCGCAGCTGCAGGTGGTGTGGTGTGTCGCGCCTCCGACATGGCGAAATGGTTAAGTTTTTTATTGGCTCAAGCCGATGCCCGTACCGCAAAAGTGGGGCCGGTCAGTCGTCAGCAGTTACAACAAATGTGGACTGCACAAACGCTGATGCCCGTCAGTTCACTCGATTTGGAATTAGATTTCACCCATTTTAGTGCCTACGGTATGGGCTGGCGCATGGCTGATATGCACGGTTACAAAGTGATTCATCATACCGGTACCTTATCGGGTTTTCAGGCACATGTGTTGTTAGTGCCAGAGCAGCAGTTGGGGGTTGTGGTATTAAATAATGGTTCAAACAGTGGTGCACGCCAGTCGGTGGTGCAAACGGTGTTAAAGCATTATCTAGCGCCTGAACTGCAGCGTGATTGGGTCAGTTACTATGCCGATCAACGACAAGCCTTTGCGCAGCGCGCTGCGCCGCCGCAACCGGTGGGGACAGGTGAGGTGTTGTTGGCATTACAAGATTACGCAGGCAGCTATGTGGACCAATGGTTTGGTGGTATTGAAATCAGCCAAACGGATAGCGGTTTACGTTTTCAGTCAGCGAAAATGATTAATTTACAAGGCAGTTTGCAGCCGTTTGCCGATCATAGCTTTATCGTGCAGTGGGATGATGCCAATGTCGCGCGCAATGCGTTAATCCACTTTGAGCTTAATAATCTGCGGCAAGTCACAGGCTTTAAATTAGAGCCTTATGCGGCAGAGCCTGGCGAGCGCCACGAATATCGGGATATGCAATTTTACAAACAGTAAGGGCGAAACAAAAAAGGCAGCCAAAGCTGCCTTTTTCATGAGCGGGTATGACTTAGTAGAAGTTCATCCGGAAGTCGATACCAAATACCCGTGGTTCGTTAACAAAACCAGTCAGGTTACTGAAGTCAATGGCACCTTTCAGGTTGTCCTGATCAGTGATATTGCGGCCAAACACACCGACTTCATAACTGTTTTTGTAGTTAACGTAGGCCACGCGTAAGCCAGCTTCATTATTGTTTTTGCTGTTGAATTCTGCTGATTCATACAAGAACAAATTGGTGTCGCCTTGCACTTGGTAATCGGCATACACATAGATTTCACCGCTTTCTAACGGATAATCGTAGCGTGCATTCAAGGTTAAAATGGTTTCTGGAGCTTGTGGGAACGGGTTGCCGTTAATTAACGCTAAACCATTTACCACCGGATCTAACACCGTACACTGCCCAGAGCCACAAGGTGCAATAGTCAGGTTGTCGTCTTTTAGCTCGGTTTTGTTATAGCTAAAACCACCACCTAACATCAGGTTTTTTAATACCCGATAGTCAAAATCTACTTCAAAGCCGTAGCCTGTGCCTTTGTCAGCATTGATTAGCTGGTTACCTTGGGTTTCACCACCAATAGCTGATAATTGAATATCATCAATGACGTAATAAAACAGCGCAGCATTTAAGCGTAAGGTGTTGTCGAGTAAATCAGACTTAGTACCCACTTCAAATGAGGTAATGGTTTCAGCACCGGCGACTGACGGCGGCGCTTCAAATGCCACATCACGACCTTGGATAGTTTGCGCACGGAAACCTTCGGCGGCGCGGGTAAATAAGCTAGTCGTATCGGTTAAGCGATAGTTAGCGCTTAATTCCCAGCCTAATTGATCGTCTTTTACTTTGATCGGATCATATTGTTGCTCAGACGCGATACCAAGTACTACCGCAAAACCATCAACGTTTTGTTGGCCAACCGAGAAGGTTTTTTCATCATCGGTATAACGTAAGCCGCCCGTTACGGTTAGCTTTTCGGTGAGTTGATAAGTTGCTTGACCAAATAACGCCCAGCTAGTATTGCCGTGAAATACTTCGGTGGCACCAAAGAAACCATCAACGGTATTCACCGCAAAAGATGAGTCAAAATAGTAAGTACCGACCTGCCAGCTCAGCGCATTACTGGTATCACTGGCTAAACGGAATTCTTGGGTAAATTGACGCAGACCATTCAGTTGATCTTCAGTAACGGCATCGGCTACTGCAGCATCACCCGCTTCATTCACATTACCACCGTCGATGTCACCAATACCGCCGCCACTGGCTTTTTCTAATGCGGTGATAGAGGTAAGGGTCATTTCTTCTAATTTCACGTCAACTTTCAGCGAGGTACCCCAAGCATCATAGTTTTGACGGTTATTACCTGGGCCATCATAAGCGACAACATCACGATCGTAATTGTTGTTTAGCTCGTTGCTGCCTTGAGTCAGGATGTTTTTGCGGAACATGGTTGATGTGCCGTCGTAGTTACGATTATGCACATTTAACAAGGCATCAAATGCATCTGATTCAAATAAGAATTGTAGACGTGCCGCGCGCTCATCATAGCCGCCCATCACATCATTTTGGCCAGTAAAGCTATTGTCGATCCAGTTACTGCGATGTTGTGATAACAATGACAAACGAGCAGAGAGTGAATCAGTTAAACCGCCACCCACAGCACCTTCAAAGTGTGCGCTGCCTAAGGTGCCAGCCGTCGTTTTTACATAGGCATCGAATTCTTGGCGTGGCTTAACGGTATCAAATTTAATGATACCGGCGGTGGTGTTACGACCAAACAGCGTGCCTTGTGGGCCACGTATCACTTCTACTTGTTCGACGTCGAACAACGGGAAGCTTTTTAAGATCACGTTTTCCATGACAACATCATCCATGACGATAGACACAGGTTGTGATGCAGCGAGATCGAAATCGGTGTTACCTAAACCACGAATATAAAAACGTGGTGCGGCACGGCCGTTTGAACTTTCGGCATAAAGGCCGGGTACTTTAATCGCTAAAGCGGTAATGTCATCACCCGATGAGAAAATACTGTCGAACTTTTCACCAGACAGTGTGGCCACAGAGATTGGCACTTCTTGAATGCTTTGGCTGCGACGCTGTGCGGTAATAGTGATGGTTTCCAGTTGTTTTTCTTCAGTTTCTAAGTTTTTGTCACTTTCCTGCGCCAGCAGAGCAGGAGAAAAACCCAGTGTTGCACCGAACAGTGCTGCGTGCATCGCAGCGACTAGGGCAGATTTGCTGAATGGGGTCATTAACATTGCACCTTTTAAGTTGTGAGCGAATCGTCATTATATGAGTGTATGTGCCTATAACGATGCCGTGCTGGAGTGACCACAGTGGCATGGTTAAAAGCGGCCTTAATATACCAGCTTATCGTGTTTTTTGCTGCATTTAGCCGAATTTTTCAACAGGAACACTAGTAAAGTGATCGCCGGTGTTGTAACAACGTAAACAGCGTAAATGGTTAAGGGATAAGACGATGCGTTTTTTAACGGTTTTGTGGTGCCTTGTGCTTTTGGGTGTTAGCCCAGGGTTATTTGCACATACCACCGGTTGGCAACCTGCACAGCATTTACGTGCAGAGTTAGTAAGTGAATACCAAACGGTAAAGCCTGGGCAAACACTGCAACTCGCCTTACATTTTATCCCTGACGAACACTGGCACACCTACTGGATTAATCCAGGTGACTCAGGCTTACCCACCAGTATTGATTGGCAGCTACCCGCAGGGGTGACGACTGGCCCCATTCAATGGCCCACACCTCAGCAATTCTCTATTCCCCCTTTAATGAATTACGGTTTCGGCGGCCCCACCGTGTTGCTGAGCGAATTAACCGTACCGGCAGATTACGCCGCTACTGAGCTAAATATTGCGGCAAATGTTGATTGGCTGGTTTGTGAAGAGATTTGTATTCCCACCTCAGCCAGTTTTGAACTGACCTTGGCGGTGGCTGCACAAGCTATCGTGTCAGAAACCGCCGTTGACCTGATCAACCTAGGTAAAGTGAGTCAGCCCAATGTACTTGCGGTCAGCGGTCAATATGATATTGCCGGAGGCAGCTTGTCAGCCGCGATCAGTGGCTTGCCTGATATCGATTTTCAACATTTCTTCGTGCGCGCCACTGAAGTTGTCGATCACGCCGCGCCGCAGCAATTATTAGTCAGTGAAGGGGAGTGGATTTTACGCCAGCCGCTGAACACTTACTTTACCGGTGCGCCAGAGCAATTTGAAGTGGTGTTAGTGAGCGCTTCCGGGCAGGGGTACAGTGTGCAATTGCAAGTGGCCAGTGATGGTGCTGCAAGTAGCAGCCCTGCCACGAAAACAGTGCCAACGCTGTGGTTGGTGTTATTAATGGCCGCAGCAGGCGGTTTTATTTTGAATCTCATGCCGTGCGTGTTCCCGGTATTATCGTTAAAAGCCTTGAGTATTGCGGGTAATACCGGATCGCAGCAACAACAGCGCTCAGATGCCCTGTTTTACAGTTTGGGGGTAGTGCTCAGTTTCGTCGCTTTAGCATTAGTGTTATTAGCCCTGCGCAGTGCCGGCAGTGCGGTTGGTTGGGGCTTTCAATTACAAAGCCCTTGGCTCGTGGCGGCACTGGCCTATCTGTTATTTGCCTTGGGCTTAAGTTTGTCGGGTTTGGTGCAGTTTGGCTTGGGCTTGATGAATACCGGCAGCGGCTTAACCCAGCAAAAAGGCGGTAAAGGCTCGTTTTTTACCGGCGTTCTGGCAGTGATTGTTGCCAGCCCTTGTACCGCACCCTTTATGGGCGGCGCGTTAGGTTATGCCGTGACGCAACCTCCGTTGTTAGCCTTGTTGGTTTTCGTTGCCTTGGGCTTAGGCATGGCGCTGCCTTTCTTGTTACTTGCCTATATGCCTCGCTTGGCAAAAGCCTTACCTAAGCCTGGCGCCTGGATGGAGACCTTAAAGCAATTATTAGCCTATCCACTGTATTTAAGCGCTGTTTGGCTGGCTTGGGTCTTTGGCCGACAAGTCGGTATTGATGCCTTAGCCATTTTGCTGTGTGGTGCGGTGGCCATTGCCGCAGCCTGTTGGTTATGGGGCCGTTGGCAAATGCGTCGGCAGAGTCTGGCAGAGCCGATATTTGCTGTGTTGTTGGTGGTGTTAGCTTTGTATGTGGTGAGTTTTCCTGCACCTAATACCTCAACCAATACCGCTGATGCAGCACAGCAACATTGGTCAGCATGGAGCCCGCAACGTTTAGCTGAACTTAAAGCCGCCAATAAACCGGTACTGGTTAATATGACAGCCGATTGGTGTATTACCTGCTTAGTCAATGAACAGGTGGCACTGAATACCGAGAGCAGTAAAGCCGCCTTAGCCTTATATGATGTGACCTATTTGAAAGGCGACTGGACGCTCAAAGATGCCGATATCACGGCGTATTTGCATCAATATCAACGCGAGGGCGTGCCTTTATATGTGTTGTATTGGCCAGGGCAGCCTGCCGAAGTGTTACCACAGATTTTAACGCCTGATACGCTCAGGCAAACCTTAGAGCGGTTAAGTCGTCAATAACACCGCTTCATTTATTTGAACATTTACAGGAGTTAACCCTATGAAAAAAATGACATTACTTGCAGCAGCCGCTGCTACGTTGTTTGCGGCTAACCTGTTTGCAGCACCGCAAGTAGGTGCGCCAGCACCTGACTTTACGGTAAAAGACTCAACCGGTAAGGTACACAGCCTAAAAGATTTTGCTGGCAAAGAGGTGGTATTAGAGTGGACCAATCATGATTGTCCGTTTGTAGTAAAACACTACAACGGCAATATGCAGCAGTTGCAAAAAACCTATACCGAGCAAGACGTAGTGTGGCTCAGTGTGATTTCCTCTAAGCCCGGCAGTCAAGGCCACATTGATGGCGCAAAATCAGCTGAACTGACCACAAGCCGTGGTGCCGCGCCAACAGCGGTGTTATTTGATGAAAGTGGTGTGATGGGTAAAGCCTATGATGCGCGTACCACACCACATATGTATGTAATTGATAAAGCCGGTGTACTGCAGTATATGGGTGGCATTGATAGCATCCCGTCTGCCAAAGTAGATGATATTGCTAAAGCTACACCGTATTTCGCTAATGCTGCAACCGCAGTATTAGCCGGTCAAACGCCTGATCCTGCGGTGACTAAGCCTTATGGCTGCAGCGTTAAATACTAAGAGGTGAGTATGCTGCCGGTTTCAAGCAGCCGGCAGCTCACTGAGCGCCACTGCAGCAAAATAAATCGCCGTTTTGCTCTCGTGTGACGAATAATAACTGATTAACAGCTTGTCATCTTGTAATACCATCCCTGCGTAACTGCAATCACCACCTGAAGGTAATGTTAGCCATTCTGTTAGCTCACCACTCAGTAAGTTAATACCACAGAGACCGGTACGCACCCTATCATCATATAATCTGACACACGCCACTACGCGCTGATCGGGCAGTTTCAGCCAAGTTGGACCACCAATGCGGGCGCTTAATGTTGTCCACTGCCAATCGGAATAAGGTGCTGAGCTGCGGCCTAACAATCCCGGCTCAGGATCGCGGCGTAACAAACATATTACATCGTTTGTCTCTAAAAAAAGGAGATGGTTTTCATTGGCATAGCTGCCCTGATAAACATCCTGTAATGATGTAAATTTTAGAGTGGCATCAGCAGAGTAAAGCCTGGAGAGGGTTGGTCTTTTAACGTGATAGGCAAGCGCGTAGGCGGTATCTTGCTGCCAGCTGATGCGCCAGAGCCAAAAGTTTATATCGCCGATGGGCTGCGGAGCAGACCAATTGATACCGTCAGACGATGCACAAATAAATGATTGATGACTGCCGGCACTTTTATCATGTAATGCGGCTACACCATTGATTAACAGCCGGCCATCAGGGTGTAGGCTAAATTTAGGATCGCGCAAATCGGCCTGCGGATCAACGATGCAGGCCACAGCTTGCCAGCTGGCGCCTTGATCTTGTGAGCGTAATAAACGGCACATGCCATCGCCAGAAACATGGTCAGCAGCTTCGCGAAACACACACCACAGCGCACCCTGCCAAGCAATTAAGTCGGTAAAGGCATTGTGGTCACCTTGTTGCCAAATACAGCGACTGTGCATGGTGACTCCGTATTAATCTGTTTGTAAGGCCGTGATCGGATCCAACTCTGAGGCTTTAATGGCAGGATAAACCCCAAAAGCGACACCGATTAGGGCACAGATACTAAAGCTTAGCACGATGGCCGGGATTGACCAGGACACGGCCCAGCCAGAATAAAAAGCAATTAATTCAGAGAGAATAATACCAAACAGAATACCGGCGATGCCGCCAACAATAGCAATGGTGAAGCTTTCGGCAACAAACTGCAGTTTAATATCGCGTTTTGTGGCGCCAATGGCTCTCAGCAAACCAATTTCTTTGGTGCGTTCTAACACCGTGGCCAGCATGATATTCATAATACCTATACCGCCCACCAGCAGCGAGATACCCGCCACACAGGACATCACAATATTAAATATTTTTTGTGTTTGCTCCTGCTGTGCTAATAACGCCGCGGGTACGATTAAGCGAAAATCATCAATATCATTATGACGTTGCTGCAATAAATAGTTTAGGGCGCGGGCTGCGACGGCGCTATTGGCGCCTTCGGTTAACTGCAAACGAAACGAGCTGAGTTCGGCATCTAGAGGAATACTGCGAAAGCGGCTGCGGGCGGTTTGTAGCGGCATAAACAGTTGGTTTTGTTCACCACCCAGCTTAATACCCTGAAATTCGTTTTGGCTATTATAGGGCTCGGCTAACACGCCGATAACCTCTAACCAGACATGATTGACTTTAACATAACGGCCAAGTGCATCGCCTTCAGGAAACAAATTAGCGGCCATTTGTGAGCCGAGCACGGCCACTTGTGCGGCATACAGGTCTTCTTGCTCGGTAAAGTTACGGCCGCTAGCAAATGGCAAGCTACTAAGTGCCATATAACTGGGTAATACACCCACGGCTAAACCTTCGCTTTTACCGGTGTGGCTGATAATGGCATAGGTTTCGAGCTGGCGCTCGGCGCTAAAGCCGGTGATGTTAGGTAGCGTTGTCACGGCCGCTTGCAGATCGCTTTGGCTCAGCCCTAAAGAATGTTTACGATGCTCTAATAAGGTTTTTTCGTCAAAGGTTTTGCTCTCAACAATAATGTTGCGCAGCCCCATGGTTTCAATGGTTTTTAAGGCTTCGCGTTCGGCGCCTTCACCAATGTTGAGCATCGCAATTACCGCACCTACACCAAATATCATACCGAGTAAGGTTAGAAAGGTACGAAGTTTATGTTGTGCCAACTCGGCCAAGGTATCTTTTAGCATGGCGCTATGTTTCATGTTAGTTCTCCGGTGGCAATAAGCTGATACGATCGCCGGCGCTTAGGCCTTCGATAATTTCGGCGTGTGTTAGGCTTTTAGCACCTAAGCTCACGGCTTGTCGTTGCAAACTGCCGCCGCGTTGTTGCCACACATATTGGCCTTTTTCATCGCTGAAAATGGCTTGCAAGGGTAGCGCTAACACCTCCGGCAAGGTGTTAGCTAAAATCTCAGCGCGTACTTTTGCTCCCGGTAAAAAGAAATCTTGTTGGGCGCTTGGTGCCACGATAACTTCAATATAGCGGCGCGGATCGCGACGTTCGCGCGATTGCGCCACTTGACCCACGCTTTGGATGCGGCCCTCAAGTACTTGCTCTGGGCGAGCGGTTAAACGAAAAAACACCGGTTGATCGACCGCTAAGCCAACCGACTCTTGTTCAATAATCAGCAGTTTGACATGTTGTAAGCTTAAGTCTGGAATACTGCCCAGCTTTTCGCCGGGAAACACCATCCGACCCACCTCGGGTTTTTCACCGCGCCAATTGCTGTCATATAGCAAAATACCTTTGTGTTGAGCGCGGATTTCGAGTGCAGCTAAGCCCGTTTCAGCTTGGGTTAGTAAGCTTTGTTGCTGCCCTTTTTGCAGTTGCAGCAAGTCGAGTTCGCCTTGTGAGCGGTTGGCAAAACTTTGTTGTTGCCAATCTAAGTAAGACTGCTTTTCACCTAAAAACTCTTTATTTTGCATCGAGTCTAAGATTTCTAGGCGTGAGCGTATTTGGATATCATCAATACTAAAACGGTCGGCAAAAGCAAATTCTTGCTGCACAAGGCGCTGATCTAAGCCAATAGTGGACAGTTCCGCTTGTTGCTGAGTGCCTTTAAAGTCTTGATCGGCCAGCACGCCAGATAAAGCATTACTGGCATCACGCCGGCTGCGTTCTAACTGTGTCGCATCAAAACGGATCACCAAATCTCCGGGTGAAACACTGCTGTATTCTGGGGTGATCTCGGCAATAAAACGGGGGCCGCGGGTACTTTGAGGCGCATTAATGCTAATGGCGTTAACGGCAAATAACTCCCCTTCAGCTTGAATGCGGTGTTCAAGCGTGCTCGATTGCAGTGTTAATAAGGCTGCGTTCTCATCGGTTTCACTACAACCACTGAGCAGCAGCAAACTTCCGGCTAACATAACGGCAAAGCGCATTATTCACCTCCTGCCGCTAAACGAATTTGTAAGCGCGCACTCATACCCGGGCGCATAATAGCCAAATCTGTTTCATCGAGTTTGATACTGGCATCAACGACTCGGCTAAGATTTTCGGCTGTTTTGTTGCGCACCGCAGTACCTAAATCGGTCAGCACACCACTAAAGTTGCGCTCGGGATAGGCATCCAAGGTAATTTGCACCGTAAGGCCGCTACGAAGGTACTTTAAATCAACTTCATCAATTTCTGTTTTGATATACAAACTTTCTAATTGGCTAACTTCGGCAATGGGTTGGCCAAACTGAACGGTATCGCCAACCGATGACTTTTCACCGTTATAATTGGGTACATATACCATAATGCCGGCAAAAGGCGCGCTAATTTTTAACGAGGCAACTTCCCGTTTTAGTTGTTCCACTTCGGCGCTTAAGCGGGCGATTTTCGAGGAAATAATTTGTTGCTCGGCATCGCGTTGTTGTTGATGAAAATCTAAACGACTTTGCGCTAATTGATACTGACTTTTCGCAATAGTGAAGTCGATCTGCGATTTTCGGCGATCATTTGCAGAGCGAGAGTTATCCACTATCTCGGCCTTACGCTGTTCACGATCATGGTCGTTTTTGCGTTCGGCTAATTGCAGTTTTAATTCCTCAAAACGTTGTTCATCAGCGGTTAAACGGTTGGCTAATTCTTGCTCTGCACTGCGCAGTTCAATATTTTTATTACGCAGCTCGTCTTGTACGCTTTGGCTATCAAAGCCAATTACCGGCATGCCTTGTTGCAACAAACTGCCTTCTGGCGCCATTTCTTTAATATTGTATTGCCATAAGCGGCCGACACTGGGAGGGGTGATGGTAAAAAAAGTGGCTGCGGCTAACTGACCCGTTGCTCGTACCGTTTGGCGTTGTTGCTCATTATTGCTCGTTTCTGGTGCGGGTGTGCAGCTAATTAAGCCGAAACAAACCAGGCTAGAGAGTAGCAGTCGAAATGGCATGTTAGCGTACCTCTAATAGCAAGCCCATGCCCAGCAACGGCTGAGATATGGGTAGGTTGCTCGCGCTAAATTGCGCTCGATAATACAAGGCATTGCCCCAGGCTTGACGCTTTTCGCCTTGACCGGCCAGTTGTTGCAGTGTTACGGGGAATTGCAACTCAGGGGAAATATCAAAACGAGCGCTAATGTGTTTAGCTTGCTGCAAACGCGCTACATCCACTTCATGTACCCAGGCTTCAACATAAAGGCCATTTAATTCGGTCACTTCAGCAATCGACCATCCGGGCTGTGCGGTAACACCGCCAAATAATTTGGTGCGATACCAAGGATGTAAGCCATAACTGATGGCGCCGTCCCGTTCAGCGTACACGCTCATTTTGGTCAGGTTTAACTCTGCTTCAGCGAGCTCTGCCGCTGTTTTATCAATTTGCAGTTGCTGTTTGAATAACGTGGTTTGTTGTTCTTGCTTGGCAGTAACGAGGGTTTCCCGGGCTTTTTGCAATTCGGTAGTAGCACGTTGCTGTAATAGCTGGTTATTTTCATAGTCGTACAAACTGAGGTTGGTTTTAGGCACCGCTGCGTCAATGTTGGCTTTCTCTAATAATAATTCGCGGCGCTGCAGTTCATACTCTGCTTCCATCACCTTTAAGGCTTGTTGGCTTTCGAGTTGTTTTAATTGCTCTTGAGTGCTGACTAATTGGTTTTTGAGCCGTTCAATGTTGGCTTGTATGGATCCGGCATCAAATACTGCCACCAAGTCGCCGGCTTTAACCGCTTCTGCTTCGGGTTTTAGCCATTGCACTTGAATACGCCAAGTGTCGCTCATTGGCGCGACAATGGTTTGCCGATATTCAGACACTAAACTGCCGGTAAGCAACAGCGGTAATTCACTTTGTACTTGCTGGCTCAGAGTGGTGGCCAGGATCAAACTTAAACCGAACATTGGCTGTCCTCAAGTATTTGGCCGTCACGCATTCTAATAACCCGCTGGGCATAAGCGGCAATGTCATCTTCATGCGTTACCATCACGACGGTATTGCCTTGCTGGTGAAGACTGGTGAGTAATTGCATGATTTCTACTGAGGTTTTACTGTCTAGGTTGCCGGTAGGTTCATCGGCAAAAATCACTTTGGGGTTGTTGATCAGTGCACGCGCAATCGCGACCCGCTGGCGCTGGCCACCTGACATTTCTGCTGGCTTATGATGCATGCGATGGCCTAACCCAACTTGTTCTAATAACGCTTCTGCACGTTGTAGCGCTTCAATGGCGGGGGTGTCGGTATAGCGTAAGGGCAGCGCCACGTTTTCGGCGGCACTTAGCCGGGGGAGCAAATGAAATGATTGGAAAATAAAACCAATATGCTGATTGCGCATGGCCGAGAGTTGTTCATCATTCAGCGCACTAACATCAGCACCGGCCAGCTGGTATTGACCACTGCTCGGGGTGTCGAGACAACCCAGAATATTCATCAGTGTTGATTTGCCTGAACCCGAACTGCCCATAATGGCCACAAATTCATTTTCTGCGATGGTTAAACTGACCTCTCGTAGCGCTGCAACCTGAGTATCACCGCTACCAAAAATTTTACTTAACGCTTGAGCGCTTATCATGGAGCAACCTTACAACAAAATCATTATGGCAGTTTGGCATAAGGTGCAGTGCAAGAACCAGTTTAGTAGGTAGCTATAGTGTAACTAAATGTAAACTTGGCTTTAATAACCCCTGCGCTCAGTGTCGCTTGGGCAGGGGGCTTAGGGCTTGTTGATGTTTGATGGTTGTTTTTGCAGCTGAATGGCTGGTATTTATACAAGGCAGAGCTTGTGCCGTGTAGTTATTCTACATAAACAAGCGACCCGTTTGTATGGAACAAACGGGAACAGCTTGCTGGCCGCAGGCGAAATATAGGATATATTTCGTATAACGTAGTAGAAATGCCAGCCACACGCTGCCCGAACAAAATCTAAACAGCAAACGTCAACAAGCCCTAGGCTTATACCGGCAATAAATCTAAAACTTGCTCAATACTGTTCAGGCTTTGGCGCTGCATAATAAAACGGCGGCCAAGCTCGATAGCCTGTTTTTCGATGCTGGCGCGCTGTTGCTCACTGCTGACTTTATCTAAGTCGGCCACATGCGCTAACCCTACGGTACGCCGGATCAGCTCACAGCCAGCATAGCCAATGGCATCAGCAAAAACCTGCTGCAAAAATTGTTTTTGATATAAGCTGTTACGCAGCATCGGATCTTGGCTGTCTTGGCTCATTAACTGGCTAAATTGTTCAGCGAATACTTGCCACAGTGTTAGGCATTGTTGGCGCACATAGGTTTGGTGTTCAGTGACCGCCTCGGTATCTGCCAGTAACCCAGCGCAACCAAGATAGTTCAAACAAAAGTTAGCCAGTAACGAGCCAACATCAAAGCCGATAGGGCCATAAAAGCCAAATTCGGCGTCGATCACCTTGCAGTTTTCAGCATTGACAAAGATACTGCCGCTGTGCAAATCGCCGTGTAACAAGGCTTGTGGCTTAGATAAAAAGTCGGCTTTTAGTGCGGCGACTTCCGCTTGTAGCGCTTCGTCTTGCCATAGTTCGCGTGCGGTGCTGATAATCAAATCATGGATGTTATTGCGCTCGTGATTGCAGTAGGGATCGGTAAAAAATAAATCTTCGGTAATTTGGCAAAGATCGGGGTTAATAAACTGCGCCACGGCAGCTTTTTTTGCGGGCCCCGTCAGCACAAAATCACTGGTATAAAATAAGGTGTGCGCTAAGTAATGGCCAATTTGCGTTGCAACATGCTCATACTGTTTGCCTTTAATCAGTGCCGTGCGCAAGATGGTATATTGCTTTAAATCTTCCATCAAAATGGCCGACAGCTCAGCATCAAAATGGCGGATTTCAACGGTATGCTCAGGGCAAAAACGCGCATGTACGCGCAATACTTCCGCTTCAATACGGGCGCGGTCGGTGCTTAAAGGCCAACTTTCGCCCACACAGCGAGCATAGGGCAGGGCTTGCTTTACAATCAGCGAAGTCCCTTTATCATTCGACACACGAAACACTAAATTGAGATTGCCGTCACCAAACTCTTCGGCAGACAGCTTACTGTGATCGCCAAAGAGTTCACTGTGCTTGTCGGCAAAACGCATGGCGTCGTCGTTATTGAAAATGCGGTAATCAGTCATCGGGTTACCTATTTACTTGAGAAGAAAAACGCGTGGCAGCATAATCGCAAACCTTATAGACGTCTGCAACGCCAAATAGGAATAAGCTATGAAAAACTTGTCTGCACTTAGTCTGAAAACGCATCAGGGAGAGCTATACGTTTTAGATCAAACCTTATTACCCCATCAACAGCAATGGCTGCATTGCACAACGGTAACGCAGATGGTGACGTTGATCCAGCGTTTACAATTACGCGGCGCACCGGCTATCGGCATTGGTGCCAGTTTATTATTAGCCTATCGTGCTACTCAGGGCGATAGCCAAGCACAACTGCAAAAAGACGCCGAAATATTACGGGCCGCACGGCCAACGGCGGTGAATTTAATGAATAACTTAGATAGCATGCTTGAGGCTATTCAGCAGACGGATTTTGTCAGTGCCACGGTCGCGTGCGCCGAAGCATTATTTGCGGAAGATGTGGCGTTGTGTCAACTGATGGCAGAGCACGGTGCGGCCTTAGTGCAACCGAATGAACAGTTATTAACCCACTGTAATACCGGTGGTTTAGCTACCGCAGGCGTGGGTACGGCGCTAGGTGTGATTAATTTAGCGCATCAACAAGGCAAAAATATTCGGCTGTGGGTAGATGAAACGCGGCCACTATTGCAAGGTGGTCGTTTAACCGCGTGGGAGTGCCAGCAATTGGGTATTCCGTATCAGCTAATTTGCGACAATATGGCCGCGATGTTAATGGCGCGCGGTCAGGTCGATCGCATTTTTGTGGGGTCAGATCGTATCGCGGCCAATGGTGACTTTGCCAATAAAGTAGGTACTTACAGCCTTGCGGTATTAGCGCACTATCATCAGGTCCCCTTCTATGTAGTGGCACCGCATACCACCGTCGATTTAGCCTGTGCCGATGGCAGTGTCATCCCTATTGAACAACGAAATGCCGATGAGGTACGCGGGGTCAGTGGCGCCTTTGGTCAAACCTTGTGGGCACCCGAGGAAGCACCGGTGTTTAACCCCGCGTTTGATGTCACGCCAGCCAGTTTAGTCACCGGTTGGGTGCTGGATACCGGAATTTACAGCCAGCAAGATATTTCCGCAGGGGTATTGCAGCAACTATTTGGCTAAGGCCTTTAGCGACTCAACAACTAGCAATGATAACGAGAGCAAAAATGCCGGTTATCCGCCCGAGGTTTAGGGTGGCAACACCGGTATTTTTACAGAATGCTTAGCGAGATATGCTTTGAGATCTCAACAATGGCAGTGCTGCCTGTAAATTCAAATCTTACCTTACCGACTGCAGATAAATAAATTTCCAGCTCAGAATCGAGATCGAACGTGCCCGACGTTTCTACTGAGTAAGCCACGATATTTTTGTAGGGTAGCGAAGTAAAGTCCTTTTTGCTGCCGGTAATACCTTGCACATTAACCGCAATAATTCTTTTATTGGTGAATACCACGCCGTCACGCATCGATTTATACGAATCGATAACGGTTTCATTGTCTAACAACAGTGCCGAGACTTTTTCAGCAAATTCACTGTTTTGTTTCAGTTTAAAGACGCTTTTGTTATTAAAATCGATCATGAAATATCCTTGTTAGCGATGTTTGGTCAACAAGCAAAAAAGACAGCTTAAAATAAACAATGCAATAACGCTAATGTGGCTTTGTTTATTTGCCTTAAATCGTGCTGGTGGCTATTGAAAAAGCGTTAAGCCGTTTCGTGCTGCCACCTTGGCATTATTTTGTGTTTACCCCCTTGAAATCGCTTGCTGCCATCTACATATATCGGTTTATCGCGATATATAAATAAACCTATGCCTGATGACGACAACCTCAACAACACCGCTAACGGCCAAGCAATTGGACGACATGATCAAAGCGCTGGCGCATCCGGTGCGTCGCGACATAGTAATCTGGTTAAAAACCCCAGAGCAGTATTTTGCTGATCAAGAACATCCACTAAGTTTAGGGGTGTGTGCTGGCAAAATTGAGCGGCAAACCGGTTTGTCGCAAAGTACGGTATCAGCGCATCTCGCTACGCTGCAGCGTGCCGGGATTATCTGTAGCCAGAAGGTCGGGCAATGGCATTTTTTCAAACGTAACGAGGCGCTGATGCAGCAATTTATGTTGCAACTTAGCGCCGAGCTTTAATTTCTCTTTTCAACGTACAGGACAACACTATGCCAACCTTATTTGATCCTATTCAAGTGGGCGATTTACAGCTAAAAAACCGCATTATTATGGCACCGTTGACGCGCTGTCGCGCCAGTGCCGGACGCGTACCCAATGATTTAATGGTGGAATACTATACACAGCGCGCCAGTGCGGGCTTAATTTTAACCGAGGCAACCTCAGTAATGCCTATGGGCGTGGGCTATCCTGATACGCCTGGTATTTGGTCAGCAGAGCAAGTGGCTGGCTGGCGCAAAATCACTTCCGCTGTGCACCAGGCCGGCGGCAAAATTATGCTGCAATTATGGCATGTGGGGCGTATTTCTGACCCGCATTACCTAGATGGTGAACTGCCGGTAGCGCCAAGCGCCATTGCTGCTAAAGGGCATGTTAGCTTAATGCGCCCGAAAAAAGATTATGTCACCCCACGCGCGCTGGAAACCGCAGAGTTGGCGGATATTGTAGCAGCCTACCGCCAAGGTGCTGAAAACGCGAAGTTAGCGGGTTTTGACGGCGTAGAAATTCACGGCGCCAACGGTTATTTACTTGACCAGTTTTTACAAGACAGCACTAACAAGCGTACCGACAACTACGGCGGCAGCGTAGAGAACCGTGCCCGATTGATGTTAGAAGTGACCGATGCCGTAATTGAAGTGTGGGGCGCAGGGCGTGTGGGTATGCATTTAGCACCGCGCGCAGATGCACATGATATGGGCGATTCGCAGCGTGCCGATACCTTTGGCTTCGTTGCCAGCGAATTAAGTAAGCGTGGTATTGCCTTTATCTGTAGTCGCGAAGCACAAGCTGCGGATAGCTTAGGGCCCAAGCTGAAACAGCTCTTTGGCGGTGTCTATATTAGCAATGAGAAGTTTGATAAGGCGGCTGCAAATAAAGCCTTGGCTGAGGGCATTGCCGATGCGGTGGCCTTTGGTGTGCCTTACATTGCTAACCCGGATTTGGTGGCGCGCATGCAGCAAGATGCACCACTGAATGAGGCTAAGCCTGATTTGTTTTATGGCGGTGGTGTAGAGGGTTACACGGATTATCCGTTTCTACCTCAGTAATTAGCCCTCACGTTAGGCTGGGAATAAAGAGCAGTTGCCACAATGGCACTGCTCTTTTTTATTATGTTCAGCTACGTTAGGGTTATCGCTATTGCAGTGGGCGTGTTAAGCGCATGTGTTACTCAATGAGTGCAAATAACGGCTTTAGACCTTGCTAAATCTTAATGAGTGTCAAAATGTTGCCAGCATTCTTCGGAAAGCTTGCGGCTTTTTATGACTAACTGTATAAATCAGGCAGGGTAGCGGTTGGCTAAGGCTCACCCAACCAATGGCCTTATTTAAGGCACCGAAGAGTTTTTGCTGTGCGCTTCGCACCCTGATCTGGGTTTACTGTTAATGCCGTTATTTTTGTTATCACCCATTTTTATGTTGTTACTGGTGCACTGGCAGTTTGCGCCACAGGCTGCCGCGATTAGCCAGTTATTTCCTGTGTTAGTGTATGCGATGTTGCTGTTAACCGCAGGGTTGGCGGTGCTAATGCGGCAATGGCATTGGTTGTACAGTGCCGTATTGTTAGCTAGTCATTATTATGTGGTTGAAATGGCGCTGACAAGTGAGCAACTTGCAGCAATAACGATGTTTCTGCCCTTGCTGATCACCCTGTTATTTGTGTTACTGCAATTAAAACCTAAACCACAACCTAGCACGCTATCAGGCGTGTTCCTGCTGCTTGTCATACTGTTTGCACCGCCCGCCATGCTGGTATTACCGCTTGCTGATATTGTGACGCAGTTATCCCTGCCGGAAACGTTTTTAAAGCCGGTTTCTGACAGCGTTGCTATTAATTGGGGCACCCTTTGGTGGATGGCCTTAGTGGCGACGGGCTGGTTAAGCATGCTCAGTTATCATAGTGCTAATAGCCAGCGTTGGGGGCAGTTTGCTGCGTGGTTAGCAGTGATGCTGTGTTATCCCTTTATCTTGTTCGAGCAAGTCGCCGGTTGGGTCACTTTGGCGGCAGGTTTAAGTTTGCTGCTCAGTTTAACCAGTCAGATGCTGCACCTAGCTTATATTGATGAACTGACCCAATTACCCCAGCGGCGAGCGCTGCTGAACCACTTAAGTCGCTTAGGTAAACGCAGCGCGGTGACCATGCTAGACGTTGATCACTTCAAAAAGTTTAACGATACGTATGGCCATGATGTTGGCGATCAGGTGCTTAAGTTGCTTGGCTCGATTTTGGCTAATCAGTCGGGTTTAACGGCTTATCGTTATGGCGGCGAAGAATTTACCTTGGTGTTTCATCATAACAATCAACAAAAGCTGGCTGAAAAGCTAGAGCAAGTGCGTGAAGCCGTGGCAGAGTATCCATTGGTGATCCGTCAGCAACAGCGGCCAACAGACAGTAAAGATGGCAAGCAACAACGCGGCAGTGCCGCCGCAAACAAAACCGTGCATGTCACCATCAGTTTAGGTTGCGCCTTGCGCAATAGCGGTGAAAGTACCGAGCAATTACTAAAACGCGCCGATGAAGCCCTGTATAAAGCGAAAAAAGCCGGGCGTAATAAAGTGGCGTTTGCTAGCTGATAACAGCGGTATAAGACGTTGTTTTGTTTGAAGCTGAGTGTTTAACCTGCAGTTGCTTAGGGTGCAAATTTTTCAAGTCGGTGACGAATTTACAGTCTAAACTTTCAACTTCTAGGTGGTAACACGTGAATCTTAATAAGGGGGAATATACTGTGAAAAAAAATCTACTCGCCATACTTACTGCACTGGCCATAACCGCGTCATACTTTTTGTTAAATGCGGTTTCCCCAGAGATGACATTAGGTATTAAAGCCACGTTGATGGCGGTATTCGCCACATTGTTTTACATACTTTTCGCAACGCTACTCAAGAAAAATTAAATTCGATTGTGAGATTCATCGGAAGCCATCTGATGAGGTCTCGTTAAACGCCAAGTACTGTAGCGATTAGCTGATCAGGCTATCGGTATCTGACTCCGAAGCTTTTCCCGAAGCTTTTTGGATCGTAATTTATTGTACCAATGGCAAGGTTTTTAAATATAAAGGAACGCTGAGTGAAAGAGACAAGAAATCTTAAATTTGTTTTTTTTAACTTAACTTTCTTTACTATATGCTCCTACATGCTTCATAGCTACGTTATTTACTTTGGTTTTCTTTATGAGCTTTTATCAGCAGTGTTGTTAATGATTTTAGCTTTTATGCAGAGCTTCGCTGTATTTAAAAAAAGAAGGTCACTTGGCGTTATCTATTCAATAACCGCGCTCATGATACTATTTTATTCAATCAGGGTGGGCGGAATTAATGGGTATTATACAACCTATGCTACTGGGCTCTCTAGTTATCCAACAGTGAATGATGGTGACTATCTGATGGTGTCACCAATGTTTATGAGTGTGAGAAGAGGTGTTTTCATCCATTTTCAGCTTGATGACGGGCAGGATTTCGCAAAACGTCTATATGGTTTACCCGGGGATAAAATACATATTTGTAATAATTCAGTTTATGTTAACAACTACCACTATTCGCTAGCGAATGATTGGATTGGTGATCATATTAATGAGGGTCTTGTTTGCTCGTCAAGAAATCACAACTTCACTTTAGGAACGGATGAATTTTTTGTGCTTGGCGACAACACAGTTGCAAGTATAGATTCGAGGCACTTTGGACCAATAAAAGCTACACATATTCGAGGAGAAATTATTTATAAATATGGTGCAAGATATGGGTTTAACAGTTTTTCTATTGACGAAAGTTTTTAGACTCTGACTTTAATTGAAGCATTTTTTTGCTGAATGCTATCAGATGCCGAGCTTTCAGAGCTTAACGTTTTCGCCGTTGGCGAGATACTTTCTTTTGCGTCGCCAAAAGAAAGTATCCAAAGAAAATGCGACCCCACTTCCGCTCGAAAGCCCAACTGCTCATGCGCTGTCCAAGGCGAAAACGTAACTCGCGCCATGCTTCGTCGCCGCACTCAAACACCCGTTTTCTTAAAACCTTGGCCAACGATGATCAGTCGGCACGCTCAAAGGGTAATAAAAGCCAGAGCGGTAAATAGCTTGTTTGTGCAAAGCGGACATTTCACGGGGTCATCAGCAAAGACTGCTTTATATCTTACAGCGGGCAATACTTAAACCAAATGTCACGCTTGTTCGACGACGTATATCTGAAAAACTATCTTAATTAAAGCCCTATCTGAATCATCTTCAATGTTAGGCTTTTAATGGTTTGCAATGAGTTGTGAATGGAAAAATCCAGTGCGGTTATTTTTTCCGCGACTCAGTCGATACACTAGCTCTGTAGTCAATCCAACGTTCTCTTAATGACTCTATTAATGCCAGAGCAATAAAGAAAAAAGCTAGACTAAAAGGATTAGGATTGTAATGAATGCCTAAGCCTCTAACCGGATGAATTAACGGTTTATTTGGATTTGCCAAATCAACTGCATAAATCCTTAAAACACCATCAGTGTTAGTGCTGAAACTGCCTTTTGTAATTTTCGTATAAAAAACGACTTGTTGTGGAGAATCAGAGTACTTAATGGCTTCTGATAAGTTCTTGCACTTTTGCCAACCTCGGAACCAAATCTCCTTTTCCTTAAAAGACGTAAACAAAATAATATCGTCTGGGCCAGATATTCTAGAATTACACCTAAACGAGTATAGAGTCCCCTCTACCTTTGTTAATTCAGCCTTATCGACGCCATCAGTGTAGTACCTGAAATGCCACGTTAAATACAACAACACAGCGATTAGTATAATTTGAAATGGCACAGGCAAGCGTTTTAACCAAGCCATAGTTTTAGATCGTTTAGGCATCGCTGGGATTTTTTGCACGACTTACTCCCTTTTTTTCTCAGTCTCGTTCAGTCTTATTGACTCGACCTCTACCACTGGAACTCCACCAGCCATCTTAGCAATATCTCTTATTTGGGAAGTGGCTCCAGCCTCATCACCTATATTGTAGCGATAAGCTTGGTTTTGCCGCGTAAAAAAGCAAAAAATCAGCTTGCCGCTTAATAATCTGTTTTTATAAATGCGCTTGGTCTGCTTAGCGCTTTTTAAACTACAGCGAACGCAATAATGAAAAAATGGGGGCGCGTAATAACCTGATGATAGGTAGCGTTGCGGCTATTAACACTAAGACCAGCATAAAACAGCTTGCCAATATTAATAGAGCAGGTATTAATGAAATTTGGAAACTATTTAGCCAGCCAGCCAGCTGGGCTGAGCAGCCAAACGAGTAATGCAAAGGCTAAGGGCAGGCTGATGATGGCTGCGATTAAAGCTTGTTCCCACACTTGGAATATCCTACTCGTGGCTAACGTAAAAGATATTAGGGTCAGATGAACATTAATCTAGAAACCTTCATCTGCCCCCGGTTTTCCCGCAAGGAGTTGAGGCCAAGGCAACAGAGCGTCCATCCGTGATAAAAAGATCTCTTTACGCGTTGTACGACGCTTGTTGGAAAACTCACTATCTGCAAAAGTAAGTTGATGGCTCATGATGCGTTCTTTATGAGTTATCATTTGTGGCAGATTATTTCATATTAGGGACTTATACGCATGTTCCCTAGGTAAAAATCTGACATAGTTTCAATGGTTTGCAAGGTAAAGAGCTTTCGTCATTGCCGTCCCCATTCCTTTCCACCCATTTCTACCAACCGAGACGCTGCTCGTCGAAAGGAAAAGGCGAGATCATTGGCGGCTGATAATTGTGCCAGTGACACGCCACTTCGACCCGTCGCCGACCACTCAAATTGTTCACCCTCTTTGGTGCGAATCATGGTCGTCGCAAAGGAACTCGAGTTTCCCCCCTTCTCACTAACAAACAACTCTTCATTTCCATCACTGCTTTCAACTTGCGCTTCAAACTCGACAAATAATTCATCGAGCGGGACTTTTGCCGCTAGCACCAAGCGGGTGCGAGATTCATAACACACGTCAATGAGGGTCACGAATCGACGCGCTTCGTCATGGAGATTGGCGTCTAATTGCGGCACGCGGTCCATGATGAGGACCTGAAATCGGTCGCAGAGGGAAATATAATCAGCCGCGCCGAGTGGTTGGTAGCATAACTCGGAAAAGTCAAACCAGGCGCACCGGTCATTCAATCGGGCGACCTGGACGGTGCGACCGAAAGGTACGTGAATGGCCTCGGCCTCAGTTCCGGATGCAGTGCTATCAAATATTTCTTTCAACTGCGCCTGTATGTTGTTATCACTATTATTATCGCCGTGAACATCTTTGTTTGACCAAAAATAGGATTGACCATCAGCTCGAGTTTCGAGTCGATAATCCTTGACGGAATCCTCCATGGAAATAATGTCGAACCTGTGTTTTAACATGTCTATGAATGGCAAAAAGAGGGATCGGTTAATGCCTCCCTTATACAAGGCATCGGGGGAGCGATTCGAGGTGGCCACCACCACGACATTCCAATCCAATAATAATAAAAAAAGTCGTTTCAAAATCATGGCATCGGCAACGTCTGTTACTTGAAATTCATCGAAACAGAGGAGTTGGGCTTCCTGTGCCAATTGCTGCGCAATGATGGGTATCGCATCATCTCGTGGGTGCTTCTGTTTGTAGACAAAGATTCGATGATGGACGTCTAGCATGAATTCATGAAAGTGGACGCGGCGTTTGGTAATTTTTACGTGTTTGAAGCTGTGGCTGTCATTATTACAGCAAGAATCATCAGGAACATTAACCGACGCGTAAAAGAGATCCATTAGAAAGCTTTTGCCGACCCCGACCGGTCCATGAATGTACATGCCTCGCGGTGGTGGACCAAAAGACCACAAATGGAATTTCTTTCGAAGAAAGGACTGAGCGGATGCCAAGGATCGCGTCAGTAACAGTAACAGCGGACTGCTGCTTGTAGAGCTGCTCTCTGTCGGTCTGTCGGTGCGCACGGGTACTGGTGGGAGCGAGGTAAGAGACTCGTGCAGGGCATCGAGTTTTGCCGCCAGAGCGACTTGCGCGTCATCTCGTCGCACCTCCTCCGCATCCACCTTGCGTTCATACGCCGCTGTCACGGGGCCTGTCGGGAGGGACCGCCGAGCAACGCGATGTTGTGCTGCCATATTCTTCATCACCGTCTTCATCATCAACATGATGAGTTTATCAACATGGTAAGGAAAGTACGATCAAGTCCGCTTCTTCCCGCTTTTTTCGATTGTCTCAGGTCTAGGAACTTATTCGCAATTTATCTCGTCGGTTTCCCCAAGATCTTCGAGGAGTTGCGAAAGTGTATAAGAGATATTAGGGTCAGATGAAGATTAATCAAGAAACCTTCATCTGACCCCGGTTTTCTCAGTTAACAAATCTATCGGAAATGGAATCGCTACCACGACAAAAATCAAAGCAAAAAAGGTTGGGCATTTAATAAAGTTAATGGGATTAATTGCCTAACGCTTTGCTAATTGGCTGCCGCAGCGCAGTGTAGGGAGTCCAGTGGAGGCCACGCTTTTTGTGGCCGGAACGAAATTTAGCAACTTGTTATACGTCATCTTCAAAGGCAATCAATTCCTAAGGCACATACAGTGTAGATAGCAATTAAAGGGAAAAACGCCGTATAAAGAGCTGAGAAAACACCTGCAAACCAATGAATAAAGAGTGATGAAGGTTTCTTAAAAAAACTGGCTGCAACAAGCATTAATATAATCGGACTCCCATACATAATAATGTTGCTCAAAGCATACTTAATTGGGGGCTGCACTATTCCATAGGGAGAACTTTCGAAGAAATACCCATATGCACCAAGCAGAATTACTACAAACAATACTATAGAAGAGACAGGAATTGCTCCTATTCTCATTCGTAACCTAAAAATCAATTCAGCAGCCGCGAAAAGAAGTAAGAAAATAGTGATTAATACCGTGGCCAAGATACTCTCCTTGACGTATAACGCTTATTCGGCGGGTCGACTCGCTTTTAAACACGGGTTAACCTGCCTTTGTAAATTTAATGTGCGAAACATTACACCGCTTCTTTTAAACTTACAATGACTTATAGGTACAGCTGGTATTTGTGCCAGCAACAAATACGGGTTAACCCGTCTAACAAAGCGTGAGTTAGGCTTGGGCATTATGTGCATACAAATACAGCGGTTTTCGGAAACTAAATACCAGAACGAATATCTGCTTTTGGTACAAATCTGCCATCCCCTACTTGCTTTTTAACCCCACTGCTGCCAGCTGCTGCAATTGCTCAAGCTGCAGTTCGGTAATACCAAACTGCTTTAACCGCAGGGTTTGCTTAAGTTCCAGGCTTTCTATCCGAAATGTTAGTACTTTGCGGTTGGGGTTTAGCTTTAAGCCGCTGATATTGTGCCAGGGGTAAAACTCGCTGCCGGCGATGCCATCGCTTAGCGTGATGCCATCAAGGCTAGCACTAAAGGTTTTCGGCTGCCTTGCGCCTATAGCAATAGAACAAAACAGTGCTAACAGCGGTGCAATTGCCAGCAGCGCCATTAAACGGCCGCTGTGGCGCGGTTCCAGCGCTATTAACGCTGGCAGGTACTTATAGCCAAAAAAGGTGGCACTTAAGATAATGCCATTAACCAGCAGGATCTTATAAAGCTTGTGTGTGCGGCTAACAGAACTTTGCTGCAGTATCATTGTTATAGTAATGGGTTGAGCCTTATTTAATAACCAGCTACGGTGTAACAGCACGCTAACGATTTTCGTCATGTAGCAACAGTATTTCAGGCGATAATGTCGCCGGTTTTATCATCCAAAACAACCAACACATAACGCAAAGCACACGGGCGACGAGCCGCGCAGCGGGTTGGCGTCCCAGCGACCGCAGGGCGCAAGTGATGCGCATTGTTAGCTTTGCATATCAATTTCAACAACTTGAGCCTCTGTAAATATACTTTTAGCTTTTTCAAACACGATATCTCTATTAGCTGGATGAACTGTAATATCTATTGCGTTATCTGATAGCGTAAAAAGTGTAAGACAACCAGCTATTTGGATTTTTGATATATCAGACTTTTTTATCAATCGTCCTTTGGTGTTATAAAAACGTGAGTAAGAATTTGTCCTTACTTGCACGGTTGTACCTAAATCACTAAATGTTCTTTCGACTTTATCCAAATAGTTAATAGGAATCATTGATTCCAACTTTATTACCAATACAAAAAATAGTATGGAGCCAATCAAAAATATCAAAGTGTCGATAAATGCCTCCGCAAAGCTAACAGTTATTATGTAGACCTATCAGTAACACCCGAGAGGTAAAAATAAATATATACCTATGAGTTTACCGAAAATCAATAACTTGAGAAGCCAACCAAGCATTTAATTCACTTTAAATTTACCATGTTACTGAGAAGTCTCAGTAACACCCCACATCCAAACAGAGTAAACATACGCAACATCAACAGCCTAGGTTAATTTAGCCCTGTTTATCGGGTGTATTACTGAGACTTCTCAGTAATACACCCGATATTCAACAGGAGGATTAATATGGCTAGCTCACTTTTCCTTGAAAGTATTAGGCAGGTTTTGTGCACTAAACATTACTCAATTCAAACTGAGAAAACGTATCTACTGTGGATAAAACGCTTCATTTTATTCAATAAAAAAAGCATCCTAAAGACATGGGAGAGCAGGAGGTAACTGGTTTCTTGACCTATTTAGCCGCAAATAGACAAGTTACTGCGTCCACTCAAAACTTGGCACTCTGCTATCGTACTAATAAAAGCAGGTACTGACATACGCACGGTTCAAGAGTTGTTAGGGCATACAGATTTGAAAACCACTCAAATATACACGCATGTCATAGGGCAACATTCATCTGGGACATCGAGCCCGATAGATCGGTAATGTGTAACCAAAACCGGACTCAATGTCCGGTTTTGCAGTAAAGCAGACATTGGCATATGGATTATGGTGCGGTGATGGATCTCTGCTTTTCGCTCAAAGCAGTCATAATCTTAAATCGAAATACTCCAAAGGCTGAAGTGCTTTTAAATCCCATTACGTTGCAAGCCGTGCAAGTTTGCACGACCAAGGTTTTAAGACGAGGGGTGTTTGAGTGAGGTGCGGTAGCGCCGAGCGAGTTACCTCGTCGCCTTGGGCGGGCAAAATTGAACGGGCTTTCGCCGCAACGTGGGTCGAATTTTCTTTGGTGACTTTCTTTTGGCGAAACAAAAGAAAGTTACTCGCCAACGGCGAAAAAGTGGTTCATTTAATGAGTAATTGCGGACATGCGCATAGACATTTTGATGCGGCAGAAATTTCTGTTGTTCGCTCAATGCAGCTATTTAATACTTTTAGGCAAGAGAGTAGGGGTTTAATTTTTTATTAATTAAACTCAGTGACGCAGGCGAATTATTTCGCTGCTGTTAAATCAAAACTGCCCGCAAAAACGGGCAGTTTATCAACCTAACTCAAAGCATTACTCAGCGACTTTCACAATTACTCGGCCGCGTACTTTACCTTGTAGCAGGTCGTTCGCGGTTGTGACCACTTGCTCTAAGGTAATATCGTGGCTGATGGTGTCAAAATCTTCTGCCGTTAACAATTCACTTAGGCGTTGCCAGGCTTCAATGCGATCTGCTAATGGGCGCATTACGCTATCAATGCCGTATAACACGACACCGCGCAGGATAAAGGGCGCCACGGAAGAGGGAAAATCCATGCCTTGTGCCAAGCCGCAAGCGGCAACGGCACCACCATAACGGGTGCTAGCACAGGCGTTGGCGAGGGTATGGCTACCGACGCAATCGACAACACCCGCCCAACGTTCTTTTTGCAGCGGTTTGCCCGGTGTACTTAATTGTTCACGGGCTAAAATATCTGTTGCCCCAAGTTTTTTCAGGTAGTCACTTTCTTCAGGCCGCCCGGTGGCCGCCACTACGTTATAGCCCAGTTTGCTCAGTAAGCGCACCGCATAACTGCCCACACCGCCATTAGCGCCGGTGACTAGAATTTCACCTTGCTCAGGGGTAACGCCATGTTTTTGCAGCGCGAGCACACATAGCATCGCGGTGTAGCCCGCCGTTCCTACACCCATCGCTTGCGCTGGGCTAATGCCTTTAGGAAGCGGGATCAGCCAATCACTTTTTAAACGGGCTTTTTCAGCTAAGCCACCCCAATGACCTTCGCCCACCCCAAAGCCGTTGAGCAGCACCTTATCACCGACTTGAAAACGGCTAGAATCAGATTGCAAGACTTCGCCAACCAGATCGATGCCGGGCACCATGGGAAAGCTGCGCACAACCGGCGCTTTGCCCGTGATCGCCAGAGCGTCTTTATAATTGAGGGTACTGGTTAATACTTTTACGGTGACATCACCGGCAGGCAGTTGATGCTCGTCTACGGTTGTTAACTCGGCGCGATAACCTTGCTCATCTTTATTAATTAAAATGGCCTTAAACATACGATTCTCCGTTTTACAGTGGGGTGTAATTAAAATTAATGGGTAAGTTGTTTCAAAAAGAACTGACCAAATTGCTGTAACGGTTGTGCGGATTGCAGCAAGCGCGCCCGCGCGACCGCACCTTCCCAACCGATCCAAAATACTTCTGCTAAAGCTGCTGGGTCTTTATCTGCCGTGATCTCAGCTTGGGCTTGTGCTTGTTTTAAGCAATTCGCGACCAATGCTTGCCAGCTGCTATAGGTCGCCACAATAGCGTGGCGAAAGGTGTCGGGTAATTGCGGTAGTTCCAGTTCTAAATTACCGATCAGGCAGCCCCGACTAAATTGATACTTAGCCATACCGTTACTGGCATCGCTCATAAAATGGCTAAGCCGTTGCAGAGGGGGATAACGGGGGTCGTTAAGATGTTTGCTTAATTTCGCTTCAAAGTACTGGCGATAGTGAGCTAATACTTCTAACCCATAAGCTTCTTTGTTTTCGAAGTAATGATAAAACGAACCTTTGGGGACCTGCACCGAGCTTAATATAGTATCCAAACTGCTTTGGTTAAATCCTGACGAGGTCAACCATACTAAGCCTGCGCGCAGCAGCACGGCCTTGGTATTCGGATCGGCATCTTGGTTTTTCTTCGGTCGGCCGCGTTGGCGCTTTTGGTTATCCATAGCTCACTTTAATTAATTAGACTGCTTGGTCTAATTTAGGCCAACTGCTGCCATTTTGCAAGCGACAGGGCTGTCGACTTTGGTCTAGGTGTTGAGAATGTTTAGTCTAAAAGACGCGGTAAGGACCACAATGGTTTAAAAATGGGTGGCAGCCGCTAAGTCATTTAAGCTCAGGTATTAACCCCTGCGGTTACGCCCACTCAATGGTGTTGCTGCAATAGAGAGAGCCGTTGCAATAAGCTGCATTTTTTGCGGTGACGCAGCGCTGATGAATTGCATCAATCAAACAGGCTGGTAAGATAACCCTTCATCGAAATGGTTTGCCTCGCAGTGGCGGTTATCTGCCATGCCACCCCAAAAATACTAGGACAGTCATGAGCAAAAGTGCTTATCAGCAACAAGAGCAAGGTTATCGCGATAAAGCGTTAAAAATGTACCCCTGGGTTTGTGGCCGTTGTGCCCGTGAATTTGTGCATTCAAACCTGAGAGAATTAACGGTGCATCATATTGATCATAATCACAGCAATAACCCTGCAGATGGCAGCAATTGGGAGCTGTTGTGTATTTATTGCCACGATAACGAGCACAATAAATTCCACGAATATGTGTTGTATGGCGGCACCACCGAGCAAAAGGTCGCAGCGGCAACGCATAATCCTTTTGCTGATTTAAAAGCGCTGCTGAATAAACCTAAATAAGGACGGTTACTCTCTTTTCTGGCCTGGTTTTGGCTGTCCGTAGCGGCAAACCTGTTACTGCTCAGTTACGTTATTGGCAAATGGTAGTTTAGGCGTTGTGTTAAGGCCTAACACCTGCGTGATTTCGCAGCAGGTGTTAGGCGATAACGTCAAGCGCAATGTTTACTGTAACTGGATATGATATACGCTAGTGGTGCCACTGACTTCATTGCCAACAAGCAGCATGGGTTGGCCGCTAGGTGAATGTTTTGCGGGTACAAAAAATAAACCTTCAGGGCCCAAGTCGCCGCTGTTGCTTAAATTGAGTGACGGATCAGCTTCATCCCAAAAATCACGGCTATTCAAATAATCTTGGAAAACAGGTGCTGCAGGATTACTGATATCAAATACCACTATACCGCCCATCCGCTCTAAGCCTATAAAAGCATAATGTTTATTGCCAATTTTACCGACAGCTAAGCCTTCTGGCTCCGGCCCTTTATTATCGCTGCGATTGTCAAAGGCATCACCTTCTTCATGGTTGCTGTTAAACCAGTCTTTGCAAGGTATGTCGCGGTTACTACCCAGCATACAATCGTCACTGGCTAGCAGCTGTTCTAAAAAGTCGCCAGAATCATATTTTAATGACATATCTGTGGTATCCCAGATGGCAAAGGAGCGCGCCCCGTAGGTATAGAGTTTGTCATACATCAATCTGTCGCCTGTTTCACCCAACGCAGGTAAAGTGCCATCAGCTTTGTAAAGCAATGGCGAGCCATCAGCATGAGTTTGGTAACCCATGGTCCAACTCACGTTTACGCGGCCTAACAGATCATCTTCGCGACAGTTGCCGGGTTCGCCCAGCGCTGCGCCACAGTAAGCGAAAACGCTGGGGTTAAGTAGGGCGCCGGCTGCTAACTCACGTAAATGGGCGGGTAAGTCATCGCCACAGCGGCGATCAAAACCGTTACGATGCACTAAGTGTTTAACGCGGAACTCTTCGATAAACCCCTCGTTGGTATCGCCATTACAAGGGGTGTTGCCGGAGGTACCAAAATATGCAGCGTTGTTTTCGCCCCAAGCTCGGGCATCACCCTCGTTGGCAGTGATGAGATAAGTAGTATTGCCTACTTGATAAGCGGCCATCGCATCAGGTTGGTACATACCGGTGATACCGGGCCATTGCGCAATATTAATACTGTCTTCGGTATCACTCAGGTCAAGGCCTTGGCCACTGGCACCATGATCTTTAAAGCCTAAAGGCAAAATAGCGCTGATACTGGCGCTCTCAATATCTATCACCGCAACGGCATTATTTTCTTGTAAGACCGCCCATGCGGTTTTACTGTCTGGTGCAACGGCAAGATATTCAGGTTCCAGATCTTGAGCCACGCTAGCATTGGGGCCATACACCCGAACACCGGCAGTTAAGAGTTCGGCTTTTGCTGTGTTGAAGGCGTTAAATCCGGCCGTGCGCACTTGTGTTTGAGTGATATTATTCAGATCACTGACACTAATTATGCTGATTGATCCTTCAGGATCAACTTGATAATCGTCACTGGGCTCACCTTCATTAGCAACTAATAAAAACTGACCATTTGGGGTAAAGGTGAGCATATCAGGTAGCGCACCTACTTGTACCTGAGCCAGTTTGCTCAAATCTTCAGCGCGATAAAAGGCGACAAAGCCGTTATCTGTTTTATTTGCAGCTTCAATGGCTACTGCAATAAGTCCTTTGTATATTGCTACGCTATTAACTTTTGCACCCGCAGCGATATCTGCCACGGAAATGCTGCCTATTTTTATTGGGGCGATTGGATTGTCTATGGCTAACACATCCAGCTCACCCAGTTGAGCGTTAACGACAAAGCTGCGTTGTGTTGCAGGATCAAATGTGACTATTTCAGCCGCGCTCTGCCCAAATGCATTGCTTTCATAACGACCAGCAAATGCCAGCTTTATGCGGTTAGGCGTGCTTTCTGCTGCAGCGGCATTACAGAGTAAAGACGTTTGCGAGACTTCGCTATCATCGAGCTGATCATTACGATTGCTGTCTAAGCCTGTTTCCAGTTTTACCCCTCCGACATCACAATCACGATCTAAGCCAATGTGAGTTGTGCGGATCAAGGTGTTGAAGCCAGTGGCGCCATCCGAACCGGCTAAACCGGTAGCGCCATCGCTGCCATTTTCACCATCGTCACCAGAACAGCCGGCCATTATTAGCGCCATGCTAGAAAAACAGATTAACTGAGCCAGTCGAGTTTTGTTAAAGCGCATTATCATCTCCAGGGTATGTGCAAATGAAAGCACTTTAAGCAGTAAAGATGACAGCGGGGTGTTGTTTACATGACCAAGTTGTGACAGTGGCGCCATTACTGTTAGCATGGGCTTTAAAACCGATTTTAGAAGAGCCCGCTATGAAGTTAACGTTGATCAGTGCCTTAATGTTATTTAGCAGCGTTGCGATTAGCGCTGAAACTTACTTTCCCCCGGCCGGTACTTGGCAGCAGGTTAGCCCACAAAGCTTGGGCGTTAACGCTAGTAAACTGCAACAAGCGGTTGATTATGCGATTGCCAGCGAAAATCCCGCCGCCAAAGATCAAGCCCTAGTGCAAGCAACCACCTTTGGCGCACGCGAACCCTATGATCAGATTATTGGCCCAATGTCGGTAAGAGCCGCGGCCAATGGCATGGTGATTTATCAAGGTAAAGTGATTGCGACTTGGGGCGATACGCAAAGTGTCGATATGACACACAGTATCAGTAAAACCTTTTTAACCACGGTAACCGGTTTGGCGTTGCAGCAGGGCTTGATCCACAATATGCAGGATTTAGTTGGCCCTTATTTACCTTCAGCGAGTGAGCTCTTTGCCAGTGAGCACAATCAGCAAATTCGCTGGGATCATTTGCTGCGGCAAACCAGTGATTGGCAGGGAACCTTATGGGGTAAACCGGATTGGGCCGATCGCCCGGAAGGCGAAGCAAAAGACTGGCCTAATCGGCCACTTTATACGCCGGGTAGCCGTTACAAATACAATGATGTGCGCATTAATGTGCTGGCGCTGGCCACCACCTATGTTTGGCGCAAACCGCTGCCGGTGGTGTTAAACGAACGGATTATGCAGCCAATTGGTGCCAGCAGCACATGGCGTTGGCACGGTTACGACAACAGCTGGATTGAACTGGATGGCCAGAAAATCCAAAGTGTTTCTGGTGGGGGGCACTGGGGCGGCGGTATGTTTATCAATGCTTGGGATTTAGCGCGTTTTGGTTATTTATTTTTACGTGACGGCAATTGGCAAGGCCAGCAATTAATTAGCCAAGACTTCATTCGTGCTGCCAGAACGGGCGGCAGTGCCAAAGCCGATTATGGTTATGCTAATTGGTTTCTCAACCCCGGCCGGCAAGCGTTACCGGCTGCACCAGAAAGTGCAGTAACCTTTCAGGGCGCTGGGCGTAACGTGATTTACCTCGATCAAGAGCATGATGTACTGCTGGTTGCACGCTGGATTGGAAATGGCGATGAGTTGAACCAGTTGATTGCTAAAGTGTTGGCGGCGCTACCAAAAAAATAAGCAAAGCACTTCATTGTCTAATTCATAACACTGAGACAGTAAAAGTTAACGGGGTATTTTTGATAAAAAAATGCCCGGTTTATAAAAACCGGGCTAAGACAAGGTAGACAGGTAAGGGTAGGTTAAACCCTTCAACAACTTTAACCGCTGCATTCGAATCTCGAACACGGGTTAACTATAGAATTTTGTAGCGATCGGTACAAACGATAAAAAAAAACCTGATAGATTAAATTTATTCAACTGTATTATGGGAACTTTTTAAGGTTAATAAAGCGGCGATAATAGCCTAAAATGCAGTAAATACGGGGTATTTGTGCAAAGAGTAGTCGATTAGGCTGGAAAATTTGCGGCTGCGAAATAAAGAAAAAATAGTCATTAACGCGACTTGGTAATTATTAATAAATTAGCTTGAGCGAGTAAGAAGGCGATTGGCTGTTATGGTCTTAGCGCATATTGCAGAGAAATCATCACTTAGTCATGGCGGGTAAAGAGAAGTCGGCGGTATGAAAGCTTTTTAAGATCCAATCAATCAGCAGTTTAATTTCCGGACGGTCGGTATCATCATTATGTTGCACGAGGTAATAGCGATCGCGACTGACTAACTCTTGTTCAAATAATTTAACTAAAGAGCCGCCAGTAAACCATGCGTGGCTGATGGGCATTGGAATTAACGCAACGCCCAAACCCTGTTGCGCAGCACGTGCCACACTAAACATACTATCGAGTTGGATAATTTGTTTCGGCTGAAATTGATGATAACCGACACGTTCTGCCCATTGATGCCAAGCAGTCGGCCGTGCTTGATGCAAAATTAGCGGTGTTTTTTCTAATACCCGGTAGCCTTTGTTATGCAATTTTTGAAACAGCGCCGGGTTACAAGCGGGTAAATAACTGATCGGGAATAAATCGTAAACGGAAGCGTCTTCAGGTTTTTTACCGGATAGCACCACAGAGACATCGGTATACTTAGTGTTTTCGCGTCGTGATTTAACGGTTTCTAACTTTAAGTTGATATTGGGGAATTGCTCTGACCATCCCCGCAAACGTGGCACAAACAGTTCACTGGCAAAGAATTCAGGCATGGAAATACTAACTTCACGCACGCGCTCAACTTGGCTAAATTGGGTAATGGTTTGGCTTAACTGTTCCAGTAGCGGTTTTATTTCAAGATAAAATTGCTTGCCCGTTTCGGTTAATTCTATGGCCCGCGTTTTGCGTTCAAATAAGCTTAAATTTAAATTGTCTTCAAGTTGTTTGATCTGATGGCTGACAGCAGAAGGCGTTAAGTACAGCTGTTTAGCCGTATCTTTGAAGCTTAAACATTCAGCTGCAACACAAAAACAACGTAGACCGCGTAGCGGTGTTTGCAAAGACATAAAAGACTTACCTGCAGTAAAGCATGGGATAAATTGGTTAGTTTAGATGTTAAGTATGACAAAATTAATGCAAGAGCTGAACCACTAAATGCAATATCTTCGCATTCAGTGGTTTACTGGCAACAATAAGCTGACTTTAAGCACAAGATGCACGAAGTTGGTGCATTTTGCGCTAAATTTAGTCTAACAGCGGAAACTGACGAGACACTGTACTGCCGGTAAAATGGGCGACCCAGCCTTCGGTATTATTAAAAAAACGGATAGCGGTAAAATCTGGGGCACTGCCCATATCAAACCAGTGCGGTGTGTTGGCAGGCACGCTAATTAAATCATTTTGCTGACATAACACTTGATAGATTTCATCGCCTAAATGTAAGCAAAATAAGCCTTGGCCTCGCACAAAAAATCGTACTTCATCTTCCGTGTGGATGTGCTCATCCAAAAATTTTTGTCGCAATACCGCCTTGTCAGGATGGCTTGGATGCAAAGAAATGACATCGACAGTGCTGTAACCTTGCTGTTGTTGTAGTTTGGCAATATCTGAGGCATAAGCCAACATTACTTGCTCAGCGCTGCTGTTTTCATCAATAGGTGCATTGGCTTGCCACTGCGTAAATTGTACGCCTTGTTGTTGTAACTGCGCGCTGATCTCATTAGCGTCTGTTGAAACAAAGCGCGCTTGCTCGGGTTGGTTAATAGCAAAAATATGCAAAGTACTCATGCGTATTTATACCTCTATTTGATAAAAGTTTTCGGCAACGGGGTGATCGCTAGCGGCTTGTTGTTCACGGATTAACTGCACCGTAGCCATGCCTGCTTGTCGGGCGGCATCTAATTCTGCGACGACATCGGATAAAAACAACACCTGTGCTGGCGGCAATTGCAGCTGTTTTAAAATAGCTTGATAACTGGCTAAGTCGCGTTTCCCCCCAATGCGCGTATCAAAATAGCCACTGAGTAAGGGTGTAAGATCACCCGCGTCAGAGTATTTAAACAAGAGTTGTTGGGCAGTAACAGAGCCTGAGCTGTAAATGTACAATGGAATACCGCGCTGTTGCCACGTCTGCAATTGCGCTACGGCATCGGGATACAGATGGCCCGTAAAATGACCTTGCTGATAACCCTCTTGCCAAATCATGCCTTGAAGGCTTTTTAACGGCGTTATTTTTTGATCGGCATCTAACCAGGACAATAAGGCACTAATGCATTGTTCTATATCTGCTTCTGGTTGCTGTAGCTGTTCGCGCACGGCGGTGAGTTCCGCCAAGACCGCCGGTTGCTGTTGATGCTGACGAACAAAAGCCGCTAAATGTAACCGAGCATAAGGAAACAGCACCTCAGTGACAAAGCTAATGCGTGTTGTGGTGCCTTCAATGTCGGTAATAATGGCTGAATAAGTCACGGTTTTCCTGTAATTTTTAGACGTTCAAGCTCGCAGTTTATGAGAAATTCCCAGCCTTCTAAATGCCTTTTTGCTTCAGCTAAACTGTATCCCCACACATAAAGACCATGGCCTCTAACTAACAGCGCAAATGGTAAGGCTTTGCTTTTCCAGCGTTGCTGTACTTGTCGAGCTAAAGCCGGAATATCTTGGGTGTTGTCAAAAATCGCTAAAGTGAGCGTTTGCTCATGGCTCTGAATGCCGCTGATGGCTTTTTGCATTTCATAACCACGAAATGGGTAGTTATCGGCACCGATCAAGCGAGAAAAAACGGTAGCATGCACGGAATGGGTATGCAGAACGGCTTTGATCTGAGGGTCCAGTTGATAAAGCTGAGCATGCAGTGCGGTTTCTGCCGAGGGAGTACCGTATTGGCAATGCAGTTGATCGGCTTGCCAGCTCACCGGTAATAAATCTTGTGGGCTAAGTTCACCTTTGTCTTTACCTGATGCGGTAACCAACGCCATATTGTCAGTTTGACGGATCGAGAAATTGCCGCCGGTGGCGGGTACCCAGTGGCGGCTGGCGATCCAACGGCCTAAAGTGCATAGCGCAATAGCGTTTGGATTAAGTTGTTGCACCTGTGCGGTATTATTCATCAGAACCTTACCTTCATAACGGTTTGCCTCATCGCGGGAAATAATAAAGCCATACGTTTAAGTGTTTAAGCGTATAGATGTCTATACATGAAATAAGCCAAATGATAGCATTGAAGGCGGTTTTCGCAACTTTTTCTGCACTTATGTCGATAGTTTCCAAGTTACCTGCGGTAGGTACCACCATCTTTAGTCAGATGTCGCAATTAGCGGCAGAGCATCATGCCATTAATCTGTCGCAAGGTTTTCCGGATTTTGCAGCTAATCCGTTCCTGTTACAGCGCTTAGCTAAGCACAGTGCGGAGGGTTTAAATCAATATGCGCCGATGCCTGGTGTGCCGATGTTACGAGCACAAATTGCGGCGTTAACCGCGCGTTGTTATCAGCGACAGGTCTGTGCCGATAATGAGATCACGGTAACGTCAGGTGCAACGGAAGCCTTATTTGTGGCAATCCAAATGCTCGTGCAGCCTGGTGATGAGGTGCTGCTGTTTGATCCCGCCTACGACAGTTATGCTCCGGCAATTCAGTTAGCCGGTGGTACGCCCGTGCATGTTAGGCTGCAAGCACCTGATTATCAGGTTGACTGGTCACTAGTATCCGCGGTGATGACGCCTCGGACCCGATTAATTATCGTCAATAGCCCGCATAACCCCACCGGTATGGTGTTTAAGGAATCAGACTGGCTGGCTTTACAGCAGTTGGTGCTGACACATCAACTGTATTGCATCAGTGACGAAGTGTATGAGCACATGGTGTTTGACCAGGCCGCACAACTGAGCGCGCATTGCTTCGCGGCATTAGCGGCGCGTACCGTGGTGGTATCCTCTTTTGGTAAAACCTTTCATGTTACTGGCTGGAAATTAGGCTATGCCATAGCCCCGCCTTCGTTCACCGCTGAGTTTAGAAAGATTCATCAATATGTCACCTTTGCCAGTTTTACGCCCGCCCAATATGCCATTGCGGATATGTTGCAACAGCAGCCGGAACAGGTTGCCGAGCTGGGGCAATTTTATCAGCAAAAGCGCGATTTTTTTGCTGCGGCGCTAGCGACTAGCCGATTTACCTTGCTTCCCTGTGCCGGTACTTACTTTCAGTTGTTAGATTACAGTGTAATTGCTGCCGAAATGACCGATGTGCAGTTTTGTCAGTGGCTCACCACTGAGCATAAAGTGGCAGCCATTCCGCTTTCTGTGTTTTATCAGCAAGGTTCAGCAGATCGGATTATTCGTTTATGTTTTGCTAAAGAGCAACATACTTTGGCGCAGGCTGCGGAGATCTTATGTCAACTTTAAAGGTCGCGGTGCTGCAAACCACGTTAGTGTGGCAAGATTGCCACGCAAACCTGACTCAGTTGACGGCGCAATTAGCTGATTTAGAGCAGGTAGACTTAATTGTGCTACCCGAAATGTTTAGCACTGGCTTTAGTATGGATAGCGCCCAAGTGGCAGAGCCTGAACCGGGTGAGGCCTTGTTGTGGTTAAAACAGCAAGCTGCGTTGTATCAGGCGGCCATCACTGGCTCAGTTGCTGTGCGCACGGCAGAAGATCATCGGGTAAATCGATTATATTTTGTGACGCCGGATGGCGCAGTGCAATTTTATGATAAGCGGCATTTGTTCCGTATGGCCGGAGAGCATCATGCTTATCAGGCTGGGCAGCAGCGCGTTATTGTTAATTACCGTGGCTGGCGCATCTTGCTCCAAGTCTGTTATGACCTGCGTTTTCCCGTATTTAGCCGTAATAAAAATGACTATGATGCGATGATCTACGTTGCTAACTGGCCAGCACCGCGCAGTCGTGCCTGGTGGGTGTTATTGCAAGCGCGGGCGATTGAAAATCAAGCTTATGTGTTTGGCTGTAATCGGGTGGGTGAAGATGGTCATGGCATGCAGTATGCGGGTGACAGTTTAATTGTGGACTATCTTGGAAAGCCAATAGCAGAGCTTGCCGCAGACGAAGCCGGAGTGCTCTATGCCACAGCCGATCTTAAGGCATTACATGCTTTTCGTGAAAAATTTCCAGCCGCTTTAGATGCCGACAACTTTAACTTGGTTTAGCGTTAAAACGTGATCCGCCATACTGCCTAGCAGGGATGAAGCAATTTTTTCGCTGATACCGAAGCTCCTTCGGTCAGCATTTTGGAGTAGGTTATGTCGCGTGCAGCGCCAACCGTAGTGATTTTTAGTGGTTTTTTTCTGTTAGGTAATTTGATCATTTTATGGGGCATTTTATTGCCTGATATGGCCAAAGACCTACAAATGTCGACCAGTATCAGTGGTCTATTTTTTAGTTTGTTGTCGATGGGTGCCATTTTTGGGGCGGTGATGGGCGGCAAATATGCGCAGCGTTTTCACTTTTTAAGGTTGTTTGCCAGCTTGGCGTTGGTTGAAACCTTGTTACTGTTATTGTTCTCATTTATTACAAGCTGGCAGTTATTACTGCCGCTCATCGTGTTAGTGGGCATGACTTACGCGGTCATGTTTACTGTGGGCCACACCTTGATCGCGAGATTGTTTGCGAATAAACGCGCCGCGATGATGGGGCTGATGGATTTTATGTTTAGTTTAGGGACCTTGGCCGCGCCCTTATGGGTCGTAGTGTTATTTTGGGTGCTAGACGACTGGCGCTGGCCGCTGCGTTTTATTGCGTTGGGTTTACTGCTATTAGGGTTTTACAGCTTATATGTCGCCAAGGTGCAGCCACAAATGGCCAGTAAGGCGGAGCACAAAGGCAGTAGTTTGTCTTATGTCAAAGTGCTGCGTCAGCCGTTATTTTTATTAATGTTTTTAGTGATGATTGGCTACGGCGCAGCCGAGTGGGGCCAAGGTAATTGGTTTGTCAGTTACGCAGCAGACGGTATTGGTATAGAAACCGAGCAAGCGCGATTATTACTTGCTTGGTTTACCGGTGGTATGGTGCTCAGCCGCTTGGGCTTCGCTTTATTACTCCGTTGGTGTAGCCCAGCGCAATTAATGTTGCTGTTAGCCTCGCTCGCACTGAGCGGTGCTTTGTTATTAAAACTCAGTGTTGGTTTGCCACAACTTACCGCAGGTAATGTATTACTGGGCTTAGGCATCGGCGGCTTATTTCCACTGATGTTGGCAACAGCGATGGATATAGATAGTGAGAATGGCCCCGTGTTATCGGGTATTGCCAGCATTGGCACTTCTGTGGGCTTTCAATTTGCGGGGTTAGCCACTGGGGTGTGGGCGCAGCAAGCGGGTATTTTACAAGCTTACTGGTTAGTACCTTTAGCTTGTGCGTGGTTATTGCTGATGATTCTGTTGTTCTGCCGTCGTTTAACGCCATTAACCGCAAGCGCTTGACCGCAGCGAAAAACCCAGCAAAACTATATGCCCATTAGTCACTGAGTTTTAGCTGTGAAGACAATTAATTGGGCCGCGTTAGAAGCGGCCGCAAAAGACGCCGCTGCGCAGGCATACGCCCCTTATAGTCAATTCCCTGTAGGCGTGGCTGTACTGGCCGAGAATGGCCACATCTTTGCTGGTTGTAACGTTGAAAATGCTTCTTACGGTGCAACGGTATGTGCAGAGCGCAATGCCATCGCCGCTGCCGTGTTAGCGGGGCATCGTAAATTACTGGCCGTTATGGTCTATACCCCACAAGAAAAGCTGACACCGCCTTGCGGTATGTGTCGTCAGGTGATTGCAGAATTTTTCCAACCAGACAGCCCTATTGCCAGTTGTAACCATTTAGGTCAACAGCAACATTGGGAACTGCAATACTTATTACCCGATGCCTTTACCCCTAACTATTTAGCTGCTAGTAACAAGATATCAAAGGATTAAGCATGGCGATCCCACAGGAAATTATTAAAACAAAACGGAATGGCCAAGTATTAACTGAGGCCGAGATTAAACAGTTCGTACAAGGTTTAACAGACGACAGCTTTAGCGATAGCCAAGCGGCTGCGCTGGCCATGGCCATTTATTTAAACGGTATGACGGTAGCCGAGACCGTATCCTTAACGTTAGCGATGCGCGATTCAGGCACGGTATTGAATTGGCAAGGTCAGTTAAATGGCCCGGTAGTTGATAAACACAGTACGGGTGGTGTGGGTGATAAAGTCACGCTCATGTTAGCTCCGATGGTCGCAGCCTGTGGTGCCTATATGCCAAGTATTGCCGGCCGCGGGTTGGGCCATACGGGGGGCACAGTAGACAAACTGGAAGCAATCCCAGGCTATAGCTGTACGCAATCACTGAACCGTATTCGCCAACTGTTACCTGAGTTAGGTTGCGTTATTGTTGGTCAAAGTAGTGAGCTCGCCCCTGCAGATCGTCGTTTGTATGGCATTCGTGATGTGACGGCCACGGTAGAATCTATACCACTGATTACCGCGTCTATTTTGTCGAAAAAGTTGTCTGAAGGCTTAGATGTGCTGGTGATGGACGTTAAAGTGGGCAATGGGGCCATTATGGCAACGGCGGATGATGCTGCTGCGCTGGCGAACAGCATTGTTAACACTGCAACCGGTGCAGGTGTCGCTACCCGCGCGTTAATTACTGATATGAATCAAATCTTAGGGGCTACTGCGGGTAATGCGTTAGAAGTGATGGAAACGCTGGATTATTTAACCGGTAAATACCGTGAGCCAAGATTACATCAATTAACCTTAGAACTCGGTGCGAATATGCTGGTTCTAGGCAAGGTGTATGCCGATAAAGCCGCTGCAGTAGCTGCGTTAGAGCACAGCCTGAGTTCGGGTAAAGCGGCAGAGATTTTTGCGAAGATGGTCAGTGCCATGGGTGGCCCCGCAGACTTGTTTGAAAAGCCTGCGCAATATTTAGCGGCAGCACCAGTGAATTTAGTGATCGAGTCACCTCAAGCAGGAGAACTGCACTATGCCAACACCGTTGGTTTAGGCATGGCCGTTGTAAGATTGGGTGGAGGGCGTTCGCATCCTGCACAGAAAATTGATCCTGCGGTTGGCTTTAGTCAGATTGTAAGTGCGGGAAATCAAGTCAGTATAGGGCAACCTTTAGCCACCGTGCATGCGGCAACCACGGCTGCAGCCGAGATGGCAAAAGCAGAGTTTTTAGCTGCGTGTCGTTTTGACCTTACCGCGGTAGCACCGTTAGTACATCAAGTGATTGGTTAACGGGAGTGACGGTTTGCTATTGAGATTTTTTAAGCGGTGTTTTTACGCACGAAACGAGTAGTGCATAACGCGCTATGCGGTTCGTTTTGTTAAATGCGGCATGCAGTAATAAAAAACCGGCTTGCGCCGGTTTTTTTATTAACAACTCAACTTAAGACTTTTGACGTTTCATCGCATCAAAGAATTCGTCGTTTGTTTTAGTCATTAACAATTTATCGATAAGGAATTCCATACAATCGGTTTCATCCATGGGATGTAAGATTTTCCGCAGGATCCACATTTTTTGTAGTTCTTCTGGTGACGCCAGTAATTCTTCACGGCGCGTACCTGAACGGTTAAAGTCGATAGCAGGGAACACACGGCGCTCAGCGATTTTCCGCGATAAGTGCAGTTCCATGTTACCGGTACCTTTAAATTCTTCGTAGATAACCTCGTCCATTTTAGAACCGGTATCCACTAAGGCTGTGGCGATAATGGTTAAACTGCCGCCTTCCTCAACGTTACGTGCCGCACCAAAGAAACGCTTTGGTTTGTGCAAGGCGTTTGCATCCACACCACCGGTTAATACCTTGCCTGAGCTAGGGATCACGGTGTTGTAAGCGCGAGCTAAACGCGTAATCGAGTCAAGCAGGATGATCACGTCTTTCTTGTGTTCAACCAAGCGCTTGGCTTTTTCGATAACCATTTCAGCAACTTGTACGTGACGGCTAGCCGGTTCATCAAAGGTAGATGCAATTACTTCCCCTTTCACTAAACGCTGCATCTCGGTGACTTCTTCTGGGCGTTCGTCGATTAACAACACCATCAGTACACAATCAGGATGATTGGCGGCGATAGATTGGGCGATGTTTTGCAACAGAATGGTTTTACCGGCTTTTGGTGGCGCGACAATTAACCCGCGCTGCCCTTTACCGATAGGTGAGGCTAAGTCTAGGACACGTGCCGTGATATCTTCGCGGCTACCGTTACCCCGTTCCATGCGTAAACGTGAGTTCGCATGCAGCGGCGTTAAGTTTTCGAATAAGATTTTGTTACGAGCATGCTCAGGTTTGCCGAAGTTAACTTCGCTGACTTTTAGCAGGGCGAAGTATCGCTCACCTTCTTTAGGTGGCCGAATTAAACCGGAAATGCTGTCACCCGTACGCAAGTTAAAGCGGCGGATCTGGCTAGGCGAGACATAGATATCGTCTGGGCCAGCTAGGTACGAGCTGTCAGAGGAACGAAGGAAACCAAAGCCATCCTGTAAGATTTCTAAGCAACCATCACCGTAAATTTCTTCACCGTTTTTGGCATGGGATTTAAGGATGGCGAAAATGATATCTTGTTTGCGCAGACGAGCCATGTTCTCTTGGCCCATAGACTCAGCTAACTCAACCAGCTCGCTAATTGGCTTCAGTTTCAGTTCTGTTAAATGCATATTTGATGGGTTCTTGTTGGTGGAAACAGATTAAATGCTTATCAATTCGATAAATATGGGATAGAAGTTGGTTTATTCGACAGACAAGCGTGGTTCAGGGTGTTTGCTACTGCACACAATAGCAGCTGCGATAACGTCCGTCCAGCGGACAATAGAAAAAAGGCGTATAAAAAATACGCCTTTTTAGCACATCGTTAGATATTGCTGTCTAAAAACTGCTTTAATTGCGTTTTTGACAGGGCACCTACTTTAGTAGCGGCAACTTGACCATTCTTGAATAACAGTAAGGTTGGAATGCCACGAATACCAAATTTTGGTGGTGTGTTCGGGTTTTGGTCGATGTTGACCTTGGCCACTGCAACTTTGCCCGCATATTCAGATGCGACATCATCCAGGATTGGCGCGATCATTTTACATGGGCCACACCATTCCGCCCAGAAATCAACCAGTACTGGCGTTTCTGCTTTTAATACATCAGCTTCAAAGCTGTCGTCAGAAACCTGTAAAATATGTTCGCTCATCTATTTCTCCGTTCATGCTGTGCAGTTACACTGCAAAAAATATATTATCAATTTAATCGCGGCTGTTTCTTATTGCAAGCGTAACAGTTATGCTAGGTAGATATGAATAAAACACACTTAACATCGCATAAATTCGCCGATTTCGGATTGGCACCACAGGTTCTTGACGCTCTTGCAGCGCAAGGTTATGACTATTGTACGCCAATTCAGGCACAATGTTTACCCCTAGCGCTTGCTGGGAAAGACATTGCAGGTCAAGCACAGACGGGTACGGGTAAAACACTCGCTTTCCTTACTGCGACCTTCCATCATCTGCTTACGCATGAACCCAAGGGTTCAGGTCAACCTCGCGCCATCATAATGGCTCCTACGCGAGAGTTGGCAGTTCAGATCCATAATGATGCCGTTATGCTAGCGCAAAAATCGAATCTGCGCCTTGGCTTGATTTATGGGGGCGAGGGTTACGATTCTCAACGCCAATTGTTAGAACAAGGCGTAGATATTTTGATCGGCACTACCGGTCGCTTAATTGATTATTTAAAACAAGGCTTATTTGAGCTGTCACAAATTCAAGTGGTGGTGTTAGATGAAGCTGATCGCATGTTCGATCTGGGCTTTATCAAAGATATCCGCTTTATGTTTAATCGTATGCCGCCAGTCACTGAGCGGTTAAGTTTACTTTTTTCAGCTACTTTGTCTTACAAGGTACAAGAACTGGCCTTTGAAAAAATGAATCAGCCAGTGCATATCCATATCGCACCAGAAGAAATGACCGGCAGCCGGATCAGTGAAGAGCTGTTTTATCCAGCACATGAGCACAAAATGGCTTTGTTGCTGACGTTATTAGAAGAAGAATGGCCAGATAAAGCCATTGTTTTTGCGAATACTAAGCACGCCTGTGAAGACGTGTATCATTGGTTAGATGCTGATGGTCACCGCGTCGGTTTACTGACTGGCGATGTTATTCAGAAGAAACGTTTAAAAATTCTCGACGATTTTACAACCGGTAAGTTAGATATTTTAGTTGCCACCGATGTGGCTGCGCGTGGTTTGCATATTCCGATGGTAAGTCATGTATTTAACTATGACTTACCCGATGATTGCGAAGATTATGTGCATCGTATTGGTCGAACCGGCCGTGCGGGTGAAAGTGGTAAAGCGATCAGTTTTGCATGTGAGCGTTATGCCCTAAACTTAACCGCGATCGAAGATTATATTCGGCATCCGGTACCTGTTACCCAGTATGATGCTGATGCCTTGTTAACTGATGTTACACCACCGAAGCCACGTGTTAGACGCCGTCCAGCACAAGCACGAAGTGGTGCAGGTAACCGCGGTAATAGTGGACGCCCGAGTAATGGCACAAGATCTCCTCGCAGCCGCCCTAGATAATCACTCCCTCGACAGCGATCACGCTGCCTCGATACGCTCACCGCATAGTGATATTTATGCGGTGATTGATCTCGGCTCCAACAGTTTTCATATGTTGATGGTCAAAGTGGTTGGCGGTTCTGTGCAAGTTATTGGCCGGGTTAAACGCAAAGTACGTTTGGCTGCGGGTTTAAATGACAACTTAGTCCTCAGCCACAAAGCCATGAAACGTGGTTGGGAGTGTTTGGCGTTATTTGCAGAGCGCTTGCAAGATATTCCGGCTGAAAATATTCGCATCGTCGGCACTGCCACCTTACGTTTAGCCCAAAACGTCAAAGTGTTTTTGCAAGAAGCAGAAGCGATCCTTGGCCAACAGGTGCAAGTGATTAGCGGTGAAGACGAAGCGCGCATTATTTACTTAGGTGTTGCACATACCTCCAATAGCGACAGCAACCGCTTGGTGATCGATATTGGCGGTGCCAGTACCGAGGTCGTCATTGGCCAGGGTTTTACACCGACTTTACTATCTAGCCTGAATATGGGCTGCGTAACCTACCTTGAGCGTTATTTTACAGACCAACAATTAAGCGAAGATAATTTCTCGGCGGCGATTCAAGCGGCTGAAACGGAGATCGTTAAGATCCGTGAGTCTTTTCTTAATGAAGGTTGGCAAATTGCGGTGGGGGCGTCAGGCACCGTGCAAGCCATGCAAGAAATCTTGGTGGCACAGGGCAAAGACGAAGTGATTACACTGCGCCGTTTAGAAGACATTATGCAGCAAGCCATGGCGTGTGGTCCGGTTGAGCAATTAAGTATCTTAGGTTTAGCGCAAGAACGTAAACAAGTGTTTGCCTCTGGTTTAGCGATTTTGATTGCGCTGTTTCGGCAGCTACAAATTAGTGGCATGACCTTATCCGGTGGCGCTTTACGCGAAGGCGTGCTGTATAGCATGTTGCCGGGCCTGCAAGACAGTAATGTGCGTAATCGTACAGTAAACAGCTTGATGGTACGTTACTTTATTGACCAGCAACATGCCGAGCGGGTTGCCGAGATGGCGACGGAGTTGGCTGGGCAATTACAAAGCCGTTGGGATCTGCAAAAGTTTGAAGGGCACAGTATGCTTCGTTCTGGTGCCTTATTGCATGAGCTGGGCTTACTGATTGAATATAAAAATCACCATCACCACGGTGCTTATATTATCAATCATTCTGACTTGCCCGGGTTTACCCGTGCGCAACAGCAGTTAGTGATGGCTTTGGTGTATAACCATCGTGCTGATATTGCACGGGAAGTGATCGCCAGACAAACTATGACCTCGGTGTTATTAACCGTGCGTTTAACGCGGATCTTACGTTTAGCGGTAATTATGTCGATGCGGCGTCGGTTGGAGGCTTTACCGCAGGTAACGATTAGCGCTAAGGCAGAAACCCTGACCTTAACGATGCCAGCGGGTTGGCTAGAGCAGCATCCGTTAATGCGTGCCGAGTTAGAACAAGAAGTACAATATCAGCAACAAGCGGGTTGGGAATTAATTATCAATTAAGTCTGCTTGCCGCCATTGCTAAAAGCAAGGCAGCAAGCATCCTCTTGTCGCTTAACCGTTTTGTTTTAACCAGATCGCGACCTTCTTCGCAAAATACGTCAAAATGCCATCTGCGCCTGCCCGTTTAAAGGCTAATAACGACTCCATAACCACCGGTTGCTCTGCAAGCCAGCCATTTTGAATAGCGGCCATATGCATGGCGTATTCACCACTAACCTGGTAGGCAAAAGTTGGCACGCCAAACTCGTCTTTCACGCGACGGACAATATCCAGATACGGCATACCTGGCTTTACCATGACCATATCCGCACCTTCTTCCAGGTCCATGGCCACTTCGTGCAGGGCTTCATTGCTGTTTGCCGGATCCATCTGGTAATTCTTTTTATTGCCGCCTTTTAGGTTGCCAGCTGAGCCAACCGCATCGCGGAACGGGCCATAATAGCTGGAGGCATATTTAGCAGAGTAAGCCATGATGCGGGTATTCACATAACCGGCTTCTTCTAATGCTTCGCGGATCGCCCCAATTCGACCATCCATCATATCAGAGGGCGCCACCACATCGGCACCGGCTGCGGCATGCGACAATGCCTGTTTTACCAATGCTGCGGTGGTAATGTCGTTTTGCACGTAACCCTTTTCATCAATAATGCCGTCTTGGCCATGCGTGGTAAAAGGATCTAATGCCACATCGGTAATGATGCCCAATTCGGGTGTATGTTCTTTTAATAACTGAACTGCGCGCTGCGCTAAACCATCGGGGTTCCACGCTTCCTCAGCGGTTAATGATTTATTGGCGGCTGGGGTGACTGGGAACAGCGCGATAGCAGGGATCCCCAGTGCGACTAATGCTTTGGCTTCTTCGAGTAGCAAATCCAGTGTAAGCCGTTCTATGCCGGGCATTGAGGCAATGGCTTCGCGTTTATTAACACCGTCGATAATGAACATCGGATAAATCAGGTCGTTCACTGTTAGCTGATTTTCTGCCATTAAACGTCGGCTAAAATCATGCTCACGCATACGGCGTAAACGGCTAGCAGGAAAAAAACGGTTAGTGTGCATCAATAATATCCTCAACGGGTAATTGCAATAAACGACAGCTATTTTGGTAACTCTGCTCGGCGACTTGCGCTAAGCTTTGCCCCGTTAAACGCGCAACTTCGGCGCCAATAGCAGGCAATAAAGCGGGCGTATTATGCCGAGGGCGCGGCCTGATAGTTCGGGGGGTTAAATAGGGTGCGTCGGTTTCTAAGATTAAACGATCGGCCGGTAAATATTGAATAGCTTGTTGTAAGGCTTGGCCTCGGCGCTCGTCACATAACCAACCGGTAATACCAATATAAAGTCCAAGCTCAAGGTAGGCTTTCAGTTGGTTAGTATCGCCCGTAAAACAATGGGCAATGCCACCGCGAAGCGGGGGTTGTTCTTTTAGCATGGCTATTTGCGTAGCAAAGGCATCGCGTTCGTGCAGATACACGGGTAATTGATACTGCTTAGCCAGCGTGAGCTGTTCGGCAAAGACCTGTTGTTGTTGGTCGCGTGGTGAAAAATTGCGATTAAAGTCTAAGCCACATTCGCCTATCGCCAATACATGGTTTGCTTGCAGCTGCAGGGCAAGTTGTTGCAGCCAGTCTGCCCCGACGTTGGCCGCTTGGTGCGGGTGCACGCCAGCAGTACTGTAACAACCGGTATGTTGCTGGCAAAAGCTGAGATTTTTCTGGCTTTCGGCTAAGTCGCTACTAATTAATAAACAATCAGTGACACCCGCGGCATTTGCTGCAGCGATAATGGCGCTTTCTTGGGCCGCGAATTGGGCACTAAAAAGATTAAGCCCACAGTCAAACCAGCGCATGATTAGTCAATGCGTCTTACTTTAAGCGTACGGTTGTTTTTATCATTGGCTAGATAAAACGATCCGACCGCGCCACGCTTAATATGATGTGCCTCACCTACACTGATGGGATAAAAAGCAGAATGAGTTTGACGCCACACTTGGTCATTCTCAAATTCCACAATGACCTCTTTACGCAAGCTATAGCTGACTTTTCGCACGATAGAAGTGATTTGCTCAATATTATCCACGGCTTGCTTACGTTCGTGACCAAATTGGCTTTCTATCGTTTTAAGATCAACTTCGGCTGCAACCTCAGGCTTAGTTTGCACGACTTCTGCAGGTGCAAGTGTCGGTGCTGAAGTACTTAACGTATTGGTCGATGTATTAATGGCATCATAACAGGCCAAGCGTTGCGCTGTTTGCGTTAGCGTGCGGCACTGTTCAAGTGCATTCGCAAGGGGGCTTTGTGCCATGCTGAACGGGCTGAAACACAGCAATAAACTGCTAGTTGTTAACAAGCGTTTGATCATGGTTGTTGCTCCTCAGTGTTGTCTGCTGCACTGTTATCGGCTTTAGGCTCATAAAAGCGGCTAAGCCACAGGCCCACTTCAAATAGCATCCACATTGGAATAGCCAATAACGTTTGTGATAACACATCTGGTGGGGTTAATAGCATGCCGAGAATAAAGGCCCCGACAATAATGTAAGGCCGTTTTTCTGCCAAGGTGGCACGGCTAACGCTACCACTCCATACCAGTAATAGAATGGCGATAGGAATTTCAAAGGACAAACCAAAAGCAAAAAACAGCTTCAGAACAAAGTCTAGGTAACTGGTAATGTCAGTGGCAATGGTTACACCTTCTGGCGCGACGCTAGTGAAAAAGGCAAAAACCAATGGGAAAACAATAAAATAAGCGAAAGCGATGCCACCATAAAATAACAAGGTACTGCTCGCCACTAACGGCGCCATTAAGCGTTTTTCCCGGCTGTATAGCGCTGGGGCAATAAACTGCCACACTTGCAGTAAAATATAGGGAATCGCTAAACAAATAGAGACCATAAAGGTTAATTTAAACGGCGCAAAGAAAGGCGCAGCCACATCGGTGGCAATCATGCTGGTACCTTCTGGTAGCACCGCCAGCAAGGGTTTGGCTAGTAAAGCGTAGATGTCGCGTGCAAAATAAGCCAAACAAAGGAATACCAGTAATACTGCAATAACAGAGCGCAGTATTCTATTGCGTAATTCAATTAAATGACCAAGAAGGCTATTAGGATCCGGTTTTGTTTTCATCTTTTACGACAGTCTCACTGGAAGTAGGGGTGAGGTCTTTGCCAAGTTGTTGAGTTAAGTTGTTCAATGACATTTGGGCATTGGATGGTCTTACCGAATTTGCCGCTTCAGTTAATTCTTTGATGGCTGCTTTTTCATCATCACTAAGATTAAGTAAGTTTTTAGCTTCAGCATCTTTAAGTTTTTGATGTAATTCGTGTATCCGTAGGTTGTCGCTGAGTTCGGCTTGCATTTGTTGGCCAAACTGCTTCACGCTACGCACTGTTTTCATGGTACTGCGGATAGCACCTGGTAAACGTTCTGGCCCAAGCACGAGTAACGCTACTATGGCAATGACGAGGAGTTCCCAAAAGCCCATAGTTAGTGTTTATCTTTCTCAGAGTTAACAGACTGTGTAGAAGTTGACTCAGTTGCACCATGCGATTTCTCAGCAAGTTGCTCTGGTTTTTTAAAGCTTTCGTCTGTTTCGTCGTCGGCTTTTTCATCTTTTACTGAGTTACGAAACCCTTTGATAGCAGCGCCAAGATCATTGCCTATGCTGCCTAGACGTTTCGTGCCAAACAATAACACCACGATGACTAAGACAATTAATAATTGCCAAATACTGATACCCATGTTGCACTCCTCATCGATGCTAAAACTATGTTATGCGCTGGCTAAGCCAAAAGGGCTTTAATTACAAAGAAGGCGGCGAACAGCCCCAGTGTGGTAGAAAGCCAAGTGTTCCCTTGATTGAACGTTATACTAGCACTAATCACGCTGGCTGCAGCAAGAATAGCGTTAATTATTTGCCGTTTGCTTTGTTGTTGCTGCAGTTGCAGTTGTTGTAGTTGCAATAACAAGGCTTGCTGATGTTGTGGGCCTTGCTGCAAATAGCGATGAAATAATTCCGGCATTTGCGGCATCTTCTCAGCCCAAAACGGCAGGTTTTCTTTTACTTGGCGCCAAATAGCCGGTAAACCGACTTGTTGTTTTACCCAATTCTCTAAAAAGGGTTTCGCTGTTTTCCACAGATCCAGTTGCGGATATAGCTGGCGACCTAGCCCTTCGATATAAAGCAAGGTTTTTTGTAAAAGAACCAGTTGCGGCTGCACCTGCATTTCAAAGCGTCGCGCGGTATTAAATAAATTGAGCAGGACTTGGCCAAAGGAAATTTCGGCCAACGGTTTTTGAAAGATCGGTTCACACACGGTACGGATTGCGCTTTCAAACTCTTCTACTTTGGTATGAGCCGGTACCCAGCCCGAATCCAGATGAAGCTGTGCCACTTTGCGATAATCACGGTTAAAAAAGGCGACAAAGTTTTCAGCTAAATAGCGTTTATCTTCAGCATTTAAGGTGCCCACGATGCCACAGTCGATGCCGATGTACAGTGGGTTCTCGGGGTGTTCACGCGAGACAAAGATATTACCTGGATGCATATCGGCATGGAAAAAACTGTCGCGAAACACCTGCGTAAAAAAGACTTCTACACCGCGTTTGGCCAGCAATTCCATGTCGGTGCCTTGTGCTTGCAGCGCCGGTATATCTGAAACCGGAATACCGTAAATACGTTCCATCACCATGACATTGTTGCGACAGTGATCAGCGTAAACCAAAGGAATATACAGCGAATCTGAGCCTTCGAAATTACGTTTTAATTGAATGGCGTTGGCGGCTTCACGTTGTAAATCTAATTCATCTAAAATGGTTTTGCGGTATTCCGCGACGACTTCGCGTGGTCGCAAACGTTTGCCGTCAGGTAAAAACCGTGCTGCAATTTGCGCTAAGCTATCCATTAGCGCTAAATCAGCCAAAATTTGTTTACGAATACCGGGGCGGATCACTTTGATTACAACGTCTGCGACACGGCCATCGTCTTGGCGCAATTGCGCGGTATGCACTTGGGCGATTGAGGCTGAGGCTAAAGGTGTCACGTCAAAATCGGCAAATAAATCACTGATGTGGTTTAACCCCAGTGCTTGTTCGATCAGTTGCTGTGCTTCCTCTCCAGGAAAGGGCGCCACTTTATCCTGCAAAATACTTAATTCATCCACCAAGGCTGCGGGAAGCAGGTCACGGCGAGTTGAGAGCATTTGGCCAAATTTAATCCACACCGGCCCTAAACTTTGCAAGGCTAAACGCAATCTGGCGCCCACGGCGTGTTCTGGATAACGATTACGTAACCAAAAGGCACAACGACGGAATAAACGCGCGTACCAAGGTTGCCAGTGTTTTGGCAGTAGTTCGTCCAGACCGTATTGCAGCATGGTTTTTTGGATCTGGTAAAAACGACTTATCCGCACCTAAAGCTCCTGGTATTGTTTTAACTGGCGACGTAACATTTCTAATCGTGCCTGTAGCTCGCTAAGTTCTTGGGTAAATTGATCTGCTTCTAAACGGGTTGGGCTGAGCCGCAGTTCATCTTGAACCAACTCCAGTTGTAATTGGCTGAGTAATTTTACTTTTTCTTGCAAATAGGCTTGTAACTGGCTCAAGGTAATACTGATTTTATGTGCTGCGGCATCACCGATATAGCCCGATAAAGCGTGCTGCCAATCGGGATTTAATTGCTGTAAAAAATAAGAAAATTGCTGGGCAACTTGTAAATCACCATCAATGTCTAGAGCATCACTTTTAATCAATTTAGTGAGCTGGCTGGGATCACGCAGCTGGCGTAAGGTCGCTAAATTTGTGGAGATTTTACAATCAGTAGCCTCGTTATGCATATTAATCAGTAACGAGTCATGACTTGCGCTGACCACTAAGGTTAAGTTTAAGTCGCGTAAACAAAAAGACAGCTGCTTGCCTTGCAGACGCTGTAAAGCAGGCTTACAAGCAGGATCCATCGCAATTAACTTACGGCTGAGTTTTTCAGCAATGGCACAAAGTAATTGCGGTAGTAAGGGTAACATTAGAATTTATACCCGCGGTGTAACGCTACAATACCGCCGGTTAAGTTTTCGTAGGTGACTTCGGCAAAGCCCGCAGCGCTCATCATGGCTTTTAAGGTGTCTTGGTCAGGGTGCATACGGATAGATTCTGCCAGATACTGATAGCTTTCTTTATCATTCGCAATTAATTGCCCCATAAAGGGCAATAAGCGGAACGAATATAAGTCGTATGCCTTGCTTAACCATTCATGGCTAGGCTTAGAGAACTCCAGTACCAATAAGCGCCCCCCCGGCTTTAATACGCGAAAGATGGAACGTAAGGCAGCGTCTTTGTCGGTGACATTGCGTAAACCAAAGCCGATAGAAACGATATCAAAGCTGTTATCGGCAAAGGGCAGGGCTTCTGCATTCGCTTGCACATATTCAATATTATTGACCAAGCCCAAATCACGTAATTTATCACGGCCAACATTGAGCATCGATTCATTGATATCGGCTAATACTACCTTGCCAGTGGTGCCGACGCGTTTTGAGAAAAGTGCGGTAATGTCACCTGTTCCCCCGGCTAAATCAAGGACTTGCTGGCCAGGGCGCACACCACTACAATCAATGGTAAAGCGTTTCCACAACCGATGAATGCCCAGTGACATGACATCATTCATAATATCGTACTTGGCAGCTACCGAATGAAACACATCCGCAACCATGGCAACCTTTTGTTCTGCCGGTACCGATTTAAAGCCAAAATGTGTCGTGTTGTTGTTGGAATCGCTCATAACAGTGCCTGATTTAAATACTAGACTGTTAGTGTAAAAGATTACTGCAGCCGAGCCAACAGGCGTAACTGCAGAACAGGGGAAAATTCGGTAGTCAAGTCAACGACTGCCGTAAACGGCAACTTAGGCAAATGCTAGCATGCTTTCACTGGCAACTTGATTACGCCCACGCTGTTTAGCGAGCAGCATGATGCTGTCAGTACGTGCTAAGAACTGATACCAGTTTTCTGATGATTGATACAGGGCGACACCAAGAGAAATGGTGATTTTAGGCAAACTCTTTTTGTCTTTTGCAGAAATAAAACGGAGTTTTTCTACGCCTTTACGCACTTGTTCGGCAATTTCATTAGCAGTGCGTAAATCAACATCGGGTAGTAATAACAAGAATTGTTCGCCACCAGAACGAACAGGTAGGCCGCTTTCTTGCACATAACTGCGCACTTTAGTTGCCACTTTAGACAATATTATGTCGCCAATAAGATGACCATAATCCCGATTAAAGCGGCTGAAATGGTCTAAGTCGACCGCGATGGCCGCAATTTGTCGATCAGGCTGTTCACTAAGCCATAAATCAACTTGGCTTTGCATCGCTACGCGGTTATACAAGCCGGTTAAGGGGTCTTGTAAACGCTGTTGCTTGATTTGCTCAAGTTCATTGCGTAGTTGGTGGCTTTGTTGATTGGCACTTACCAGCTGTTGATTTAGCTGTTGCTGTTGTTTGCGGTAAGTCAGGGTAACTTGCTTTAACTCTGCTAATGCCGGTGGCATTGGCATGGCATCTTGTTCAAGTTTAAACACGGTATGATCAAGCTGATCAATAAAATCTTCAGTGGCTTCAGCCGCTAAGTCGGTATAACCAGACAGGCGCGTGACCATACCAGAAACATCTTGCAGTAACTGCTCTTGTTGTTGTTGTTCGGGAAGCAAATGACGGTTGTATAACTCCGCCATAATAAAATCATCAAAGCGGGCTTTTGCAGCCAGTTTTTCTTCAATTGCTTGGCACAACGCGTTGTTGTTACCACTGATATACTCATACCCAACCGTGTAGTTTGTCGGATGAGCCGCCAGCTGGTTATGTTTCAGAAAAGCAACGACTTGAGCGGCTTTATCCGTGGCTTGCTGCATCGTATCTTTATACTTCATAGCACGACTTAGAGCTCCGTTAACGGTAAGCTGTTAATTTACAAAACCATAGTACGTGATATAACGTCAGTGGCAACAGGTTTTATGGATAATTTGTTATATTCAGTGAATAAATCCCAAAGCTGATACGGAATTTAAAATTCCATTACTTAATTCTCTCGATAAACATCAGTAATACTGCGTTTCGTAGGGCTGCTATCTGAGAATAAAGCCGCTACAATCAAGAATGAGCGATTAAAACAGGGTGTGTTTATGCTAATGACAATAAAAAGAGTGGCAGGCGTATTAACCGCATTAGCCTTGCTGAGTGGTTGTGCTTCAAAAGCGCCCGCACCAGCAGCCTTAAGTTTTGAAGAGGTGGCAAATACCATTTGGTTGGCGGAAAGAGCTCTTCAAACTGCCGCACCAGGGCAGTTAATGGATATGTCTGCTGAAGCCATGAGCTTGCGGCAAAATCAGCGTTTAGCATTACAGCAACGTTTATTGGCGATTGACAGCTCGCAGTTAACTGAACAAGAGCAAATTGACCATGCCATTTTGGCTTATCGTTTAGCTGATGAAATTGACCAGTATCGTTTTAATGCCCATCTGATGCCGCTGACATCTGAATCCGGTTTTCATACTGCTTTAGCATTTAGCTTGCAGCGTACTGCCATCAAAGACATTAACGATATCGAGCAGTACTTACAGAAGTTAGCAGCGGTACCCCAGTATATGTCGCAGCAAATTAGCTGGATGCGTCAAGGTTTAAGTCAGGGTATTACTCAACCTAAGGCCGTGCTGGCGGGATACGAGCAAAGTATTAGCTCTTATATTGTGACAAATATAGAACAAAGCGTATTTTTTCAGCCTTTATTGCAAAAGCCGGCGGCTGTAACCGATATGCAATGGCAGCAGTATCAACAACAAGCCAAAAATGTGATCAGATCAGAAGTGAATACGGCTTTTCAAGCGTTTTATCAGTTTATGATTGATGAGTATCTGCCTGGGGCGCGGGATGATATTGCCGCAAGCAACTTGCCCGATGGTAAGGCGTTTTATCAAAATCGTTTAGAGCATTACACAACGTTAAAATTAACACCTGAACAGGTGCATGCTACCGGTGTGGCTGAAGTAAAACGTATTCGAGCTGAAATGCAGCAAGTGATTAATAGCTTGGGATTTGACGGCAGTTTTGCTGACTTTGTTCAGTTTTTACGCACCGATCCACAATTTTATCCGCAATCAGCAGACGAACTGCTGCGTTACGCCGCGTATTTGTCAAAACGCGCCGATGCGCAATTACCGCGTTTTTTCAAGCTATTGCCGCGGACACCTTATGGTGTGGTAGAAGTCCCTGCTGAAATTGCTCCTAAATACACAACCGGTCGTTATTCGGGAGCAACGCGTGATGATCAAGCGGGTTTTTACTGGGTTAATACCTATGCGTTAAATCGGCGGCCATTATATGAAATGGAAGCGTTAACGCTGCATGAAGCGGTGCCGGGCCATCATTTACAAATTTCCTTGGCCAGAGAGCAAGCAACACTGGCTGATTATCGTCGTTCATTTTACACCTCAGCTTTTGGTGAAGGCTGGGGCTTATACGCGGAGTACTTAGGTATTGAGATGGGTTTTTATCAGGATCCCTATAGTAACTTTGGCCGCTTAACTTATGAAATGTGGCGCGCCGCCAGATTAGTTGTGGATACCGGTATGCACAGTTTAGGTTGGAGTCGGCAACAGGCTATCGATTTCTTAGCACAAAATACGGCACTGTCGTTACATAATGTGCAAACCGAGATTGACCGTTACATCAGTTGGCCAGGGCAGGCTCTGTCGTATAAGTTGGGTGAGCTAACCATTAAACGTTTGCGACAAGAGGCCGAGCAGAAACTGGCTGAGCGTTTTGATATTCGAGAGTTTCATCAGGTGGTATTAGGTAATGGCAGTGTGCCATTAGCGGTGTTAGAGCAACAAGTTCGGCGTTATATTGCTCAAAAACTGGCTACAGAGTAGATAAATCAGTCTAAATAAGTATGCCGGCAAGTGCCGGCATACTTATTTTAAACCTGAAGCGAAGCTGTAATAAGCAGCAGGCAAACAAATTTAATGACGTAAGACAATATTGGGTGCGGTATCTATTTCACCATGATGATCAATGGCTGCCAGCTTGCCATCAAAATCAAGCACCGCAATTTTTCCAAATGCCATATTCCTAACAAACTGTAATTGGTAACCATACCGCTGCAGTTCAGAAACAGCAAATTTCTGAGCTAAGCTAAGTTGTTGCCAAAAATAATCAATGTCCCTATTAATCCGGCGCCTTTCTTGTGACTGAGTTGCAAACATACTGGGCTCCAAGATGGTTAAGATCGATTAATCTGCACTGCATTACTGTAAATCAAGTAATGATTGCCACTGTTCTTTAGATAACGGCATGACAGATAAACGATTTCCTCGTTGGGTTAACGAGTGATTTTTCATCATAACTGAGCTTTTGATTTTGTCCAACCTGACCACTTGCGAGAATCGTGTCAAATATCGCAAATCCACGGCGGTCCATCGCGGTTGCTCAGTTGTTGCTGTTTTATCATAGTATGGGCTGTCAGTTTGAAACTGACTGGGATCAGCGTAAGCCGCCCGGACAACTTCTACTATTCCTGCCAAACCTATAACGCGGCAACTGGAATGATAGATCAGCACTTGGTCGCCAATTTTTACGGCATCTCGTAAAAAGTTACGTGCCTGATAATTGCGCACACCCTCCCAAACAATAGCTTGTTCTGGGGCATTAGCAAAGTCATCAATGCTACATTCGGCCGGTTCTGTTTTAAAAATCCAATAGTTCATTTTGCCAGTCTCCATGAATTACGGCAGAATAACAGGACTTTTATCATGGAACAGGCCGGAATATGAGTCAGGTATTAGCAAATCTATTGTCTTTACTGAAGCTAGAAAGCATTGAGTTAGGGTTATATCGTGGCCAAAGTCAAGATTTAGGCTTCAAAGCGGTGTTTGGTGGCCAAGTAATGGGGCAGGCATTATCTGCGGCGAAAGAAACCTTACCTGAAGAGCGCAAAATCCATTCGTTTCACTCTTATTTTTTAAGACCCGGTGATGCCAGCAAACCGATTGTCTATGAAGTAGAAAACATCCGCGATGGTAAGAGTTTTAGCACCAGACGGATCAGCGCTATTCAATTTGGCAAACCCATTTTTTATATGACCGCGTCGTTTCAAACCGGTGAAGTGGGTTTTGAGCATCAAATTGCCATGCCCGAAGTACCGGCACCGGAAGAATTAGTTTCTGATTTAGACTTTTATCAGCAACATGCGACACAAATTCCAGAGAAGTTACGCAGTAAATTTATCTGCGAAAAACCGATTGAAATGCGACCTGTCGATTTTCAAAACCCTTTTTCGCCACAAGTGAGTGCCGCTAAGCGTTTTGTTTGGTTTAAAGCTAATGGCAATATGCCGGATGATTTACGCGTGCATAAATATCTCTTAGCTTATGCCTCTGACTTTAATTTTTTACCCACGGCACTGCAACCGCATGGTCGCTCATTTTTAGCGCCAAACATGCAAGTGGCCACGATTGATCATGCCATGTGGTTTCACCATGATTTCCGCTTTGATGACTGGTTGTTATATGCAGTAGATAGCCCTGCGGCATCAGGCGGCCGTGGTTTGGTGCACGGCCACTTCTTTACGCGTGAGGGCCGCCTTGTAGCAACCACCATTCAACAGGGCGTTATTCGCGAGTATGCCAGTGCTGATTAAGCCCGACATTCTTTCGGCATAATGCTATTAATACTTTGCAGTACGTCACTGCGAAGCAGCACATTCACGGTTTGAGATAGGGTGCTAAGCTCTGCCGTGGCACATACTCGGTTGTCTTGATCCAACTGAGTATAGCCTGCCTGTTTTAGTGCCTGACTTAACGTGGCGAATAAGTTTTTATCGTAGTATTCCGGCGCATTAATACCGTGTAGTGTTAGCAAGCGTTGCGCCAACTGATGGCTTTGCTGCTCTAAATCTGCACGATCTAATGGGCCATGCGCGCGCAATAAATTAAAGACCACAGCATAACGCTGTAAAGTATGCTCGGCATTATGTGCGAGCAGCTCCAGCATCACATATTCGCGACTGTGTTGAGAGGGCGCACGATAATACTCATCATCTAACCGGACTAAACCCTGATGCATAAATTGTTGCAAGATGGTTTTTACGTAGTTGCCTACCGAGGGTACGTACAAAAATAATTCCTGGCGCAGCAAACTATACAATTGTTCGGCAATACGAATTAGCTGGCTTTGGCTCGTTTGTTGTTGATGTAAAACGGCTGAGGCTAAGATGGCTGGGATAATAAATAAATGCAGAATATTATTGCGATAATAGCTCATCAATACGGTATTAGCTGGCGTTAAGCTGATGACATCACCGAAACTATCCCGACTGACTTGGATTTTTTTCATCTGCAGGGCATGATCAATCATGTCTGCGGCAGACATATGCGGCAGTGTCACCAAGGTATGATAGGGCGCGCCTTGCTGGAGTTGCAGGTAGCAGTCAAGTTGCTGGATCAGCTCTTGCCGACTAATGGCTTGTTTATCGCTGGCTAATAGCGCCAGTGACAGCAAATTAATGCTATTCAGTGCCGCGGCCTGATTGATATGTCGCATAATTTGCTCAGACAATTTAGCCACCAGCGGGTTCAGCCACTGCGGTTTAGGCGCTTCAAGAGAATTAATCTCGCTTTTCCAATCCGGTATTTGCTGCGTTAAATAGTGATTGAGTGAAATGGGTTCGCCAAAATTAACATAGCCAAAGCCATAATCGCGTAAATTACGGATCGCCTTAAGTACACCACCAACCGATTCCTTTTTCTTGCCAGAGCCCTGCAATTCACTGAGGTAAGTGTTTACTTCCATGACATGCTCATAACCCAGATAAACCGGCACTAAAGTAACGGGGCGATCGATGCCACGCAGCATTGATTGTAGGGTCATCGCCAGCATGCCGGTTTTAGGGTTTAATAAACGTCCCGTGCGACTACGGCCACCTTCGGTGTAGTACTTCACCGCATAACCTTTCATAAACAGCAAGCTTAAATATTCGCGAAAAACGGTTGAATACAACTTATTGCCACTGAAACTGCGTCGAATAAAAAATGCCCCGCCACGACGAAAAATCGTGCCTGCAGGCCAGAAATTTAAGTTAATGCCTGCGGCGATATGCGGTGGCACTAACCCCTGATGATAAATAATATAACTGAGTAGCAAGTAATCCATATGACTTCGATGGCAAGGTACATAAACAATTTCATGTCCTTTTTGCGCCAGATCGCGCAAAGTGTCGACATTATTGACCTTAATGCCAGCATAAAGCTTTTGCCATAACCATGTCAGAATACGATCACCAAAACGTAAAGTTGACGTGCGGTAATCGGCTGCAATCTCTTGCAGTAATTTGCGAGCTTCTTGTCGCGCTGCGGCGTAATCTCCATTGCGGTTAGCCGCTTCATCGGCGATGGCTTTTTTAACCGCAGGCGTGGCTAATAGCGCATTAAATAACTGACTGCGGTTCATCAGTTTTGGCCCTGTTGCTGCCAGTCTCTGTCGATAAAAGTGGATCCGTGACATGCGCAGCAGTTTTCTGGCAGTGCTGGCTTCAGCGCCAAATTGTCCAGCCATTTGTTGTAGATCTACTGGTTTACTTAAGCGCACCAGCGTGTGTCGACCTGAGATAAATACAATCAGTAACTTAGCTAACCAGTTAGGTGAATGTGCTTCCCCCAGTAACCATTTAATACTGTCTTCCTTACCTGGTGCACGACCCCATAAGATCGAGATCGGCATCAGCTGTGCCTGTAATTTGGGGTTGGCTAAATGAGCCGCGAGTAATGTTTGTCCTTGCTTTAATGCACGGGTATCGCTGCGGCCACCAATGATTTGGTGAGGTTTTTCGAGAAATAAGATGCGTGATAATTTCTGCCCCCGCAGTTCGACATGGCTAAGCGGATCGGGCAAGGCTAGTTGCTGGCAAACGCGACGCAGCGTGGCGACATCACTGGCTGATTCGGTGTGGCATATATAAAATAATGGCCGTTCTTTATTAACTCCCAGTTGTTGTAGGGGGTTATCAGGAACGATTTTGAATTTAACGAGTAGGCGAATAGGCCATTTTAATAATAAGGTCAGTAACGACAAGCTTGAGAACATAATGATACCGAGCAAACTGAACAGTGCTAAGAATACCACAGCTGCGTAAGCTGGCAAATTCAGCTGCAGAACAACGCTTGGCATTTCGAAAAAGGCTGTATATACTGACAGTACTTACTGTATAGGTAGCCAGCATTATGAGACCATTAACGCCTCGTCAGGCCGAAATTCTGCAATTAATCAAAGATTACCAACAAGAAACCGGAATGCCACCCACGCGTGCCGAGATTGCGCTGCGTTTAGGTTTTAAATCTGCCAATGCAGCGGAAGAACATCTCAAAGCCTTAGCTAAAAAGGGGGTACTGGAAATGATGCCCGGTACCTCGCGAGGGATCCGTTTATTGGAAGACGATTCCGCTCCCGAGCAATTGGGTTTGCCTTTGGTGGGCAAAGTTGCCGCTGGTCAGCCTATTTTAGCCGCTGAGCATGTACAAAATCATTATCAAATTGATGCGCATTTATTTAAACCCCATGCTGACTTTTTACTTCGGGTACAAGGTATGAGTATGCAAGATATCGGCATCCTCGATGGCGATCTGTTAGCCGTGCATAAAACAACTCAAGCAGAACATGGCCAAGTGATTGTCGCCCGTGTCGATGATGAAGTAACGGTAAAGCGTTTTCAGCGGCAAGGACATGAAGTTTTATTGCTTCCTGAGAATCCAGATTTTGAGGTGATTAAAATCGATTTACGTGAACAGCAATTTGCCGTTGAAGGCCTTGCTGTAGGTGTGATCCGTAACGGCAGTTGGCTATAAAATAGTCGCTGTTCAACAAGTTAATTTATAATTGCACTGGTATGACCTCTGGGTTTTATCGGTGCTTTTGCATTTTAGGGGTTTACATAACGCTCATACTGGACAATTCTTAAGCGGTAACTGTTCAAAAAATAATTAAAGTTAACAGTTGCTGGTTTCAGCGCTTGCTTCGAAATCACAAAAAATAATAAAAATAAGAAATTGCGAAACTTACCACATAGATTCGGTCAGGATAGGTTTACATAAAAGCCGTGTAGTTCTGTGTTCTTGGTTTCTGCAGTTTGCAATGCAAATGACAGAGGAGAAGTACAGTGACAAACACGCGTTGTCTGGTTTGGTCGCTGCCGACCCTATTTTTTGCCGCATCGGCAAATGCATCAACATCTATGCCTTTGAATATGACCAAAGGCGCTACGGAGATCAGTCAGCAGGTTTATCAACTGCATATGACCATCTTCTGGATTTGTTGTGCTATCGGTGCAGTGGTGTTTGGGATTATGTTTGTATCCATGATCCTTCACCGCAAAGCAAGAGGGGTGCAGCCGGCTTCATTTCATGAAAGTACCAAGGTTGAAATTCTGTGGACGGCCATTCCGGTCGTTATTCTTGTTGTGATGGCATTTCCCGCCACGACCACCCTATTGGCGATGGATGACACCTCTGCTGCCGATGTGACCGTGCAAATTACCGGTTCGCAGTGGAAATGGCATTATAAATACCTTGAACACGATGTTGAGTACTTTTCATTATTAGCGACACCCAGAGAGCAAGTGGCCAATAAACTGGCCAAGGGTGAAAACTATCTATTAGAGGTCGATCGGCCTTTAGTGATTCCTGTTGGGAAAAAAATTCGCTTCTTAATGACCTCAGATGATGTGATTCACTCGTGGTGGGTACCTGCATTTGCCATTAAAAAAGATGCGAACCCTGGCTTTATTAACGAAGCATGGACTCGGGTAGACGAGCCTGGCACTTATCGTGGGCAATGTACTGAGTTATGCGGTAAAGACCATGGCTTTATGCCAATCGTGGTGATCGCCAAAAGCGAAGAAGATTATTTAGCGTGGATCCAGCAAGAAGAAACGCGGATCGCCGGTGAAAAAGCCGCCGAACAAGAATTACTTGCCATGAATATGAGCATGGCAGAGTTAATGAGTACCGGTGAAAAAATCTATCAAGGTTGGTGCGTCGCCTGTCATCAGGCTACTGGCATGGGGTTACCTGGTATTTTCCCTGCGTTAAAAGGCAGCGAGTTAATCCTTAACGATCGCAACGGCCATATTAATGTGTTGGTTAATGGTCGCCCGGGTACCGCGATGCAGGCATTTGGTAAGCAACTCAGCTTAAAAGAATTAGCAGCGGTCATCACCTATACCCGTAATGCTTTTGATAATAATACCGGTGATACCGTGCAGGCTGCCGATGTGTTCGCTGTCCAGCAAGGCAAGGGAGAATAACCGATGTCAGCAATTACTACTGAACATGATGATCATGCGCATGATCATAAACCTAGCGGCATAAAACGCTGGTTGTTTACCACGAACCACAAAGATATCGGCAGCATGTACCTTATTTTCGCTTTGGTGATGTTTTTCCTTGGCGGCAGTATGGCAATGGTTATTCGTTTGGAGTTATTCCAGCCGGGTATGCAATTTGTCGAACCTCACTTCTTTAACCAAATGACCACAGTGCATGGCTTAATTATGGTATTTGGCGCGGTAATGCCGGCCTTTACCGGTTTAGCTAATTGGATGATCCCAATGATGATTGGTGCGCCAGATATGGCGTTACCACGGATGAATAACTGGAGTTTTTGGATCTTACCTTTTGCGTTCTTGATCCTTTTACTTAGTTTATTTATGCCAGGCGGTGGCCCCAGTTTTGGCTGGACGTTCTATGCCCCGTTATCGACAACCTACAGCGGTGACAGTACGGCGCTGTTTGTGTTTTCGGTGCATATCATGGGTATTTCTTCCATTATGGGGGCAATTAACGTGATCGTCACCATTTGGAATTTACGTGCTCCTGGTATGACATGGATGAAAATGCCATTGTTTGTCTGGACGTGGTTTATCACAGCGTTCTTACTGATTATGGTTATGCCTGTATTAGCAGGTGCCGTGACCATGGTGTTGACGGATAAATTTTTTGGTACCAGTTTCTTTGATGCTGCCGGTGGCGGTGATCCCGTGCTGTTTCAGCATATTTTCTGGTTCTTTGGTCACCCTGAAGTGTACATCATGATTTTGCCAGCCTTTGGCATTATCTCCGCCATTATTCCAACCTTCGCCCGTAAACCGTTGTTTGGTTATGCCTCTATGGTGTATGCCACCGCCAGTATCGCTATCTTGTCGTTCTTGGTTTGGGCCCACCATATGTTTACTACGGGGATGCCGGTGTTTGCGACCTTGTTCTTTATGTATTGCACTATGTTAATTGCGGTACCTACCGGGGTAAAAGTGTTTAACTGGGTGGCCACAATGTGGCGAGGGGCCATGACGTTTGAAGTGCCGATGATGTTTGCCTTAGCCTTTATTGTGCTGTTTACCATCGGTGGCTTCTCGGGCTTGATGTTGGCGATAACGCCAGCTGACTTCCAGTACCATGATACCTATTTCGTGGTAGCACACTTTCACTATGTGTTAGTAACAGGCGCAGTGTTTTCGATTATTGCGGCGGCTTATTACTGGTTGCCTAAATGGACCGGCTACATGTATGACGAGCGTCTTGGCCAGTTGCATTTTTGGTGTTCTTTGATTTCTGTAAACATGTTGTTTTTCCCAATGCACTTCGTTGGTTTAGCGGGTATGCCACGCCGTATCCCTGACTATGCCCTGCAATTTGCTGACTTTAATGCTTTTATCAGTATCGGTGGCTTCCTGTTTGGCCTGTCGCAACTGATCTTTGTGTGGGTGTTGGTTAAATGTGCGCGCGGCGGTGTGCCCGCTACTGCGCAGGTTTGGGAAGGTGCTGAAGGTTTAGAGTGGGAAGTGCCGTCACCTGCGCCTTATCACACCTTTGAAACACCACCCGTAATTAAGTAGCGGAGGGCTTATGCAGCTGCATCGTACGCTGGTCAGTAAATTACTACTGGTTGTGTTACTGATGTTTGGCTTCGGTTTTGCCTTAGTACCTTTATATGACGTGTTTTGTGATATTACCGGTATTAATGGCAAACCCTCGGCAACGCCAGCCACTGTGCTGGCGAATAATATCGACACTAGCCGCGAAGTGACCATTGAGTTTTTGGCGCGACCAAACAAAGACATGCCGTGGATTTTTAAACCCGAGATCCGCCGTTTGACGGTGCATCCAGGTGAAATTTACGTGATGAACTATATCGCAGAAAACCCCACCAGCCGCATGATTGTAGGCCAGGCGGTGCCATCGGTTTCGCCAGGCCAAGCTGCACTCTACTTACACAAGATTGAATGTTTTTGTTTCACCCAACAGCAACTGGCGGGCGGCAATAATATGCTGATGCCTGTGCAGTTTTATGTCGATCCGGCGCTACCGGCGCAGTTCAGCACGATTACATTGAACTACACCCTGTATGACGTGACTGCCAGTTGGCAGCCGGACACTGCTACAGCAAAAAGTGGGGAATAATAATGAATAAGACCTATGAAAAATATTATGTACCGGCACAAAGCCCTTGGCCAATAGTCGGTGCGGTAGCGATGTTTTGTATTGCCTTTGGTGCTGGGCATTACGTGATTGATGTCAGTAAGCAACAAAGTGGTTTTGGCGGTTGGTTATTGCTTGCCGGTTTTGCCATCCTCATTTTTATGTTGGTAGGTTGGTTTAGAAATGTCATCGATGAATCTATGGCCGGTTTATACAGTGCGCAAATGGATCGGTCTTTCCGACAAGGTATGATTTGGTTCATTGTGTCTGAAGTGATGTTCTTTATGGCCTTTTTTGGTGCCTTGTTTTATGGCCGGGTGATTGCGATGGAATGGCTCGGTGGTGCCAGTAACAATGCGATGACTTTTGCTATTTTATGGCCCGATTTTCAGCCGTCATGGCCACTACTAAAAACGCCCGGTGGTATTGAAACACAAGCGATGCCAGCATGGGGTTTACCGACCATTAATACGGCGCTCTTAGTGATTTCGTCTGTCACATTGCATTTTGCGCATGTGGGGTTAGAAAAAGAAAAGCGTGGCCAATTAAAGTTGTTTTTGTTGCTGACGTTGCTCTTAGGCGCAGTGTTTTTGTGTTTACAAGGCTATGAATATATTCATGCTTATCGTGATCTTGGCTTACGCTTAGACTCTGGCTTTTACGGTAACACTTTCTTTTTGTTAACCGGTTTTCACGGCTTACATGTCACGCTGGGTGCAATCATTCTACTGTTTATTTTTTTTAGAGTGTTAAAAGGGCACTTCACGCCAGAAAAGCATTTCGCTTTTAAAGCCGGTGCCCTGTATTGGCATTTTGTTGATGTGGTTTGGTTATGTTTATTTGTCTTTGTCTACATCATTTAAACGGCTTTAATAAGGGCGGGCATTAGGTGCAATCAGTCCGGTCGCCATCGCGATAATAATTAAGGCGAGGGCGATCGCTGAAAACAACACCCGTTTACCAAGATAGTGAGACAAGCTGTGGCTGGATTCGGTTTGACGCATAACGCTAAAACCGGCTTTTACCAGATTAACCACGATATAGATCAGCAATAGAACGATGGCTATTTTTATTATCATTTCATCTCCGGAGTTTGACTGATGCAGTTTAAGTTGTTCGGTCACTTATTTAACGTTAATCGGCTGTGGTGCTTTATTACTCTGGCCGCTTTTTTAATATTAATCAAGCTGTCGTATTGGCAATGGCAACGTGCCGCAGAAAAAACCGAGCAATTACAACAGTTGGCCGTACTGCAGCAGCAAGGTGCTATCTCTGCGTCGCAACTGTTTAACTTGGTCAGTGCCGAGGCCGATGGTGTGTTAGTAGAAGATGCTGGCCGTTGGTTAGCCCCTTACGTGTGGTTATTAGATAATAAAATTGTCGAAGGCCGCGTCGGTTACGATGTGTTAATACCGGTGCAATTTCAAGCAACGGCACCCGCGTTACTCGTTAATTTAGGTTGGGTTGCCGCGCCAAGCAGTCGTCAAAGTTTACCTGAAATAACCATCCCTGCTGAAGTCAGTGTATCGGGTCTAGTGAGAACAAAATTAGGTGGCGTGCTGCTTGGGCAAAACCTTGAAGGCAATACTTACCCGATGCGTATGCAACAAGTCGATATCACTGCTTTACAACAACAACTGCCGGTACCGCTTTATGCGGCCGTTATTTATCAGCAAGCGCCCTCTCGTTTTATTCCGCACTATAAAGCCGTGGTGTTACCGCCTGAAAAACATCGCGGTTATGCCGTGCAGTGGTTAGGTTTAGCCATCGCGGTATTAGGTGTTGCGCTTGCAGCTAGTTTGCAATTGGAGAAAAAACATGAATAAAAACAAATTTCTGCTGTTGTTTATCCTCTGCTGTGCTCTGCCATTGGCCTTGGCTAAGCTGGTGTTAGAGCTCGGTTGGTTTTCACCTGGTTCGAGCAGTCAGGGGGCTTGGTTGGAACAAGAGATCTATTTACTCGATGATGCCAGTGCTCGCCAAGATCATTGGCGTATTGCAGTGGTTGCTGCAGCGTGTGATCAAAAGTCCTGCCAGCAAGCTTTATACACCGTAAAGCAACTGTATACCGGATTAGGTCGCAAGCAAAACCAAGTGCAAACGGTGTATGTTGGCCAGCAATTACCGGCTGATTATGCCAATTTTCCGCAGTCAGATGTAACCAATGCGGCAACGGCGGCATTACAAAACCAAATTGTGTTAGTTGATCAACGCGGCCTGGTGTTATTGCGTTATCCGATGCCAGAGCAAGCAGAACAAATGGCGGTTACGGCTAAATCGATCCGCAGCGATTTAATGAAGTTGATGAATTACGACAGGACCAGCGTATGACATTACATAAAAAATTGGTCACTTTGACCCTATGCTGGACCATGCTCGTGATCATTTTAGGCGCTTACACCCGTTTAACGGACGCCGGTTTAGGCTGTCCAGATTGGCCAGGTTGTTATGGTTTTTTGAAGGTGCCGGCCCATCCAGAAAAAGTGTTAATAGCTGCTGAGCGTTTTCCTGAGCGACCCTTAGAAACGCATAAAGCGTGGAATGAAATGGTGCATCGCTATTTGGCCGGTACTTTAGGTCTGCTGATTGCCGCACTCTTTATCAGTAGTGTTTGGCAACAACGGCGTTTAACTATTATTCCCACGGCGTTAATTATCTTAGTGTGTTTTCAGGCCTTGCTCGGTGCACTAACGGTTACGATGGGCCTATTTCCATTGGTAGTGATGGCACACTTACTGTTTGGTTTTGGCATTTTTTGCTTATTGGCTTTATATTGGCTTAAGGTGCATCCTCATTGGCTTAGTCGAGAGCCTCAATTGCTTCGTCTAAAACCTCTCGCCATCTTGGCGGCTATTGTGGTGTTGATGCAAATTGCTCTAGGCGGCTGGACTGCAGCAAATTATGCGGCTTTGGCCTGTTTAGATTTACCCCTGTGTGAAACGGGATGGTCAAATCGTTTAGCCTTTGCTGAGGCCTTCGATTTACATCTTGGTCACGGTGATTACGAATATGGCGTGATGTCGCAAGATGCTCGTGCCACCATTCATGTATTACACCGCATTGGTGCGCTTATTACCTTTAGCGTGGTGGCCTTTTATGCGTGGCGTTTATTCAAGAATGCGCAATCTTCGCTAATGCAGCGCTTGGCACTAGCCATTGGCGCGACCTTGTTACTGCAATTTACCTTGGGCGTGCTCAATATTGTGCTACACCTACCTTTAGCAAATGCAGTTGCACACAACTTTGTCGGTGCCAGTTTGCTGATGTTCGTTGTGGTATCGGTCTATCAAATTAATCAGCAACAAGGCAGGGAGAGATAATATGGCAACGTTATTATTATCAGGGATGCACAGCCGGCTGTGGCGCGACTATTTAGAGCTGACTAAACCCAAGGTTGTCGCTTTGTTAGTGTTAACCGCTTGGGTGGGAATGGTGTTGGCGACAGATCAATGGATTTCCTTTGGTTTGTTGTTTTCAGCGACGGTGGGGATCGGTTTATTGTCGGCTGCCGCCGCAGCGTTAAACCATGTAGTTGATCAGCGCATTGATGCACAAATGGCTCGTACCCACAGTCGGCCAGTGGCTCGTGGTCGGGTTAGCAGCAAACAAGCGGTGATTTTTGCTTGCAGCTTAGCCTTAGCGGGCTTTGTTTTGCTGTACTTTGCAGTAAACCCGCTGACAGCATGGTTAACCTTACTCAGTTTGTTTGGGTATGCAGTGGTCTATACCATGTTTTTAAAACGGGCCACCCCGCAAAACATCGTGATTGGTGGTTTAGCGGGCGCCATGCCCCCTTTATTAGGTTGGGCTGCTGTTACCGGTGATATTCATGGTCATGCTCTGCTCTTAGTGATGATCATCTTTGCTTGGACACCGCCGCATTTTTGGGCGCTGGCTATCCACCGTCGCGATGATTATGCCAAAGTGAATATGCCCATGTTGCCAGTAACGCATGGCATTGAATATACAAAAAGTGCCATTCTGTTATATACCCTAATACTATGCATTGTGTGTCTCTTACCTTATATTGTCGGCATGACCGGCGCTATTTACTTAGTGGCCAGTACGTTACTGAATTTACGGTTTTTGCAGTACGCGTGGAAACTGAAATTTTTTGCAGAGGCCAGCACAGCGATGGCCACCTTTAAGTTTTCCATTGTGCATTTAATGTTGCTATTTTTGGTGTTAGTGGTCGATCATTATTTTAAGGTATTAACGCTTTATGTTTCGTAGTATTAGTTATTTATTATTGACCGTAGGGGCATTGGTCGCCGGTGTGCTAACATTTTTAATGTTACAACAACCCGCAGCGCCGAAGCAGGCATTGGTATATCCACAGGCGCGAAATTTAGCCGAGTTTAGCTTAACCGATCAACATGGTCAGACCGTTGGTCGACAAGATCTGTATGGGCAATGGACGCTCGCTTTTGTTGGCTACACCTTTTGCCCAGATATTTGCCCGCTGACCTTAGCTAAGCTTGCGGGTGTGCAGCCCGAATTAGCGAAAATGCTCAACGAGCCATTGAAAATCTGGTTTATTTCGGTTGATCCACAGCGTGATACGCCGAAGCAAATTAACGAGTACGTCAATTATTTTCAGCAACCGGCATTGTTAGGTGTTACGGCAGGGCACGATCAGCTGTTTCCGTTTGTTCGAAATATTGGTTTGATGTACGCCATGAGCAGTAATGCCGAAGGCAATTATCTGGTTGATCATAGTGCTTCGGTGGTGCTATTGAATCCACAAGGACAAGTGGTAGCTATGTTTAAACCCGAGATGGTGGTTGGGCAGCCGCCGGTGATTGATCCCGAACAGCTGCTTGCCGATTTCCCGTTGGTGTTAGCGCAACTTAAATAACGTTATTGACCTTAGCCTGCGTTTAACCAAGGTTGCGAATACCAATAAAAGTAACCTTTTTTACTGAGCGATGGCGCAGTGCAGTTATAACGACTGCGTCCGCGATTTAAAGGTTTACTGGCGGTGACTTCAAATGTTGTTGCATCTAACCAGACCGGCTCAAGCACTTCACTGCCTGCATAGCAGCGCAGTTGTTGCCGACGAAAATCCTCTATTTGCAGGGATAAGCGCAGTGTAGGAGGGTTAGCACTGACTTGCTGATCGGCCATCACATACTCTGTAATAGGAAAGGCCAGCGTACGCAATTTTTGACTGAGATCTTTGAGATCCGCATACTGACCCGCTGCAGGATAACGCGGGATCCGCGTTAATTTTGTTAAAGGGCCAATGGCTCCCGATTGCTGACCAATACCAATAAAGCCTAATTGCTGCACTAAATCTTCTAGTGCATTATTAAATTCGCCATAAGGGTAGGCTAACCATTTATGCTGTTGGCCCGTTTCTTCTTGAATGCGCTGCTCTGCTTGCAGAATACTTTGCTTCATCCGCTCTAACCAAGCAACTTCTGTTTCATCTTTATTGCGTGTTGCCATATGCTCATGCCACATGGCGTGGTTAGCGATTAACACGCCATCATCTGACATTTGTTTGACTTGCGGCCAAGTTAGCACCGGCCCGATACGCTGATCAATCGCGCCTGGGCTGATAAAAAGCGTATAGGGGTAGCCGAATTCCTGCAAAATAGGGTGTGCCGTGGTGAAATTGTTTTCATAACTATCATCAAAGGTGATTACCACGGCATTATCGGCAATCGGTTGTCCCGAGGTTAATTGTTGAATTAACACGTCAAGGCCAATAACTTGAAAGTTGTTATCGCGAAAATAACTGAGATGGGCGCGAAGTTCATCTGGGGTAACACTGCTCACACGCGGCGTGTCGCTGGCAACATGATGATAAATCAACATTACGGCCGCTTGAGCCGGAGAAAGTATTAACGAAAGTAACAGAAGTATCAGCGCACGCATAAAAAAGCCCCAATAAGGATATCGAGGCTGTTATAGCATAGTTGGTAATAAAATGCTGCTAGCGCACTTAGTAATAAGAGTGTTCGCCGCGCTGGTGTTCTGTAATGTCTTTTACGCCAGACAACTCGCCTTCGAAACGTGCTAATAACTCTTTTTCAATGCCTTCTTTTAACGTTAAGTCGACTTGTGAGCAGCCATTACAGCCACCGCCAAATTGCAGGATTGCCACGCCAGTGGGTGTTAATTCCATCACGCTAACACGGCCACCATGGTTGGCTAATTGCGGATTGATTTCACTATCGATGACATATTGCACGCGTTCCATTAAAGGGGCGTTGTCACTCACCTTACGTACTTTGGCATTCGGCGCTTTTAATGTCAGCTGTGAACCCATCTGATCGGTCACAAAATCGATTTCTGCGTCCACTAAGTAAGGTTTACTTTCTTCATCAACTACCGCATCAAAGCCGGTAAAGTTCAGCGTGATATCGGTTTCTTCAACCGCATCGGGTGGACAATAAGACACGCCACATTCCGCCTGAGCCGTGCCAGGGTTGACCACAAACACCCGAATGTTGGTGCCAGCAGGTTGTTTTTCTAACAGCTTGGCAAAGTGGGTTTGAGCCTGTTCTGAAATTGCAATCATAGTAGTACCTGACTAAATTACTAGGTTATGCCTTATGATACTCTTCCTATTGCGGCGATGCCAGCCCTGCTTGAGTTTTGTGCTGCTTTCTGGCTAACTTAGCGCATAAACTCGGGGGATTGTAATGAAAAAACTGGCTACAATTATTTTGTTTTTTGCAGTTTGGCAGGTACAGGCCAACTACTTCAACGAAAAAGTCATTAACGACGTGTCCGCACCTGAAGCGCTGTTAGGTTTCAAAGTGGGTGACTGGCATGCGCGACATGATCAAATTCAACGTTATTTTGAAGTGGTCGCAGCTCAATCGGATAGAGCACAACTGGAAGTTATCGGGAAAACTCATGAGCAGCGGCCGTTGCTACAATTGGTTGTTTCTTCTCCTGAAAATTTAGCTAATTTAGAACAAATTCGCTTGCAGCATTTAGCTCAGGTGCAAGGCAATGCTCGCATTACTGCAGATAGCCCAGTGGTCATTTGGTTGGGTTATAGTATCCATGGTAATGAAGCGAGTGGCGCCAACGCAGCCTTGGTTTTAGCGCATTATTTAACGGCAAGCACTAATCCAGAAGTACAGCAGTGGTTAAAGCAGGCCATCATTTTAATTCAGCCCAGTTTAAACCCTGATGGTAATGACCGCTTTGCAAGTTGGGTGAATATGCATCGAGGCAAAGTTGCGGTGACAGATCCACAACATCGTGAGCATATTGAACCCTGGCCGAACGGCCGACCCAATCATTATTGGTTTGATTTAAATCGGGATTGGTTATTACTGCAACATCCGGAAAGTCAGGCGCGTTTAGTGCAGTTTCACAAATGGCAGCCGAATATTGTTGGCGATTATCATGAAATGGGTACCAACAGCACGTTTTTCTTCCAGCCCGGCATTCCGTCACGCAATTACCCATTAACACCTGAGCGCAACTTTGAGCTGACTAAAATGATGGCGGGTTTTCATGCGCAAGCCTTTAATCAACGAGGCGCACTGTATTACACGCAAGAAAGCTTCGATGATTTTTATATCGGTAAAGGCTCAACCTATCCGGATATCAATGGCAGTGTCGGCATCTTATTTGAACAAGCCAGTAGCCGTGGCCATGCCCAAGAGTCGATTAATGGTGTCTTAGCTTTTGCTGATGCCATTAAAAACCAGTTTGATGCCTCGTTATCAACTATTCGTGGTGCTGTAACCAATCGGCAACAGCTATTAACCTATCAACAAGCGTTTTTCGAGTCTGCCGCGCAGCAAGCCCGCAGTGATCGCGCTAAAGGCTATATCTTAACGGAATCGCAAGATCAAAGTCGTTTAACGGACTTATTGCGTTTATTAGCACAGCATCAGATCACGGTATATCCATTAGAGCAAGATTGGCAATATGAGCAACAACAGTTTAAAGCCGGTCAAAGTTATTATGTGCCATTACAACAGGCGCAGTATCGGTTATTAAAAGCGGCCTTTAGTACCGATAAGTCCTTTAATGACAACACGTTTTATGATGTGTCGGCTTGGACCCTGCCTTATGCTTATAACATTGATTTTGTTCAGGTCAACCGTGAGCCTGGCCGTGCCTTAGCTGATCAACCTTGGCAATGGCAGCCTCGGGCGCCACAACAAACGCCAGAAGCAGAAGGTTATGCCTACGTATTAAATTGGCAGGATCAGCAAGCCCCAGTAATGTTGCATGCGATGCTGGCTGAAGGTTTAGTGGTGCGTGCAGCGCTGGGTGATTTTACGGGGACCACCACCAAGGGTAATCGCGGCTTTAAAGCGGGTGCCATGGTTATCCCTGCGGGTTTACAGCCTCATGCAGATTGGTTTTTCCGCTTACAAAAAATACAAGAGCGTTTTAATTTACCCATCCATACCCTAACCACAGGGCTAAATAGTCGTGGTAGTGATCTGGGTAGTAGTAATTTTACGCCTGTTACTTTACCGCAAGTGTTAGTGGTGGCGGGGCCGGGTGTTAACTCAACAGAAGCCGGTGAAGTGTGGTTTAACCTCGAGCGTTTAGCCGGTGTTTCACCCAGTATGATTGAGCCTGATCGCTTATCACGAGTTAATTTAAGCCGCTATACCCATATTATTGTGCCAGATGGTAACTACCGTAGCTGGTCTGAAGCAGACATTAATCGTTTACGGCAATGGACCATGCAAGGCGGTATTTTGTGGGGTCATAAAGGTGGCGCCACTATGTTAGCGCAAGCCAAACTGCTACAAGCTGCGGTGTGGACTGCAGATGATATGGCCGAGCTGATCCCTGCTAATGAATTAACCTATGCTGATAAAGAGGCTTTGGCCGGCAAACGTCGCATTGCTGGGGCTATTTTTAATGCTGAATTGGATTTATCACATCCGTTAACCTTTGGTCTCAATCGTAAAGATATGCCGCTGTTTAAAAACTCTAATGTGTTGTTACAGCCAAGCAAAGCACCCTTTGTTAATGTTGCTAAGTACAGTGCTGAACCCCATTTAGCCGGTTACACCGCAGCAGAATACGTACCACGCATAGCCGAAGGTGCGGCTCTCGTTGCGCATAACTTAGGTCGTGGTCGGGTCATTGGTATGACGGATAACCCGGTGTTCCGTGGCTATTTCCAAGGTTCAAGCCGTTTACTCGTCAACGCACTGTATTTAGGTCATGGTTTTAGTGCTAACGCGGAAGATGAAGAGGATGACGAGTAGTTAAACGCGGGGGTTACTGCCAGCGTCCAAACGCTAACCAGGCTAGCACCATGCTGTTTTAGCAGGCGCGTCAGCTGGTTGGCTGTTGCGCCGGTTGTTACAACATCATCAATTAACACTACATGTGCCGGTAATTTGCCGGCACAAGTTATTTGAAACACCCCTTTTAAATTCTGCTGGCGCTGTTGTCGATTTAACCCCACTTGATGTGCGCCGTCTTTGCCGCGTTGTAAAATATCCAACAATGGCAACTGCAAATTGTTGGCGGCAAGCTCAGCCAGTATTTTGGCTTGATTAAAGCCACGTTTCCGCTCTTTTTTACGCGTCATTGGCACATACACAATCGCATCGGGCAAGGGGTGGCCTGCAGCTTGATAGTGTTTCAGTAGTTGCACAAACTGCTGCTGTAATAATGCGGCCGAATAGGCATCGGCATGAAATTTCCAACGGCGGATCCAATGCTGAAAAGGTAATTGATACCAAGCTAAACTGAGTAAGCGATCAAACTGGCAGTCTGTTAAACCATTGCTGACTGCCGGAAGCCAGAGCAGGTTATAATGGCAGAGGGCAAAAGGTAATTGCGGTAAAGCAGTTTGGCAATCAGGGCAAAGCAATTGCTGATGGTTGAGCACTGGCAGGGTGCACCACAAACAGGGAGACGGCAGAAGTTTTTGCCATAGCCAACGCAATGTATCGAGTAGCTGCATAGTCATTAGTGGTCAGTGTAAATGGAATAAGCATGGCAGAAATGAGTAAAAATGCTAAGCCAACCTTGGTGCTATTGCACGGTTGGGGATTGAACAGCGGTGTCTGGCAGCAAGTTAAAGCCACCCTATCAGAAGATTATCAGGTCGTTACGCCAGATTTACCGGGTTTTGGCATGAATCAGCGTTTTCCAAGCGGCTATGCTTTTGACGACGTTGTAACGCAACTAGCGGCGATGATCCCTGCACAAAGTTATCTATGCGGTTGGTCGTTGGGGGGGCTATTGGCTATTGCCATTGCCGCACGTTATCCCAATAAGGTTGCGCGATTAGGGTTAGTTGCCGCCTCACCGTGTTTTCTGGCGAACGCCAACTGGCCTGGTATGCAAGCGGCAGTACTCGAGCAATTTGCTCAAGCACTGACCCAGAATATTGCGCTGACTATTCAGCGTTTTCTGGCGATCCAGGCGATGGGATCAGAACATGCCCGCGCTGATATTCAACAGCTTAAACAGGCGATTGCCGCCGCACCTTTGCCTGCAGACGAGGCCGTACACGGGGCTTTACGTTTATTAACAGAGCAAGATTTAAGGCAAACGTTTAGCACCTTAAGCCAGCCGGTGTATGGTTGCTTTGGTCGGCTTGATTCATTGGTGCCAGTTGCGGTAGTGCCTGAACTACAAACACTTTTGCCAAAAGCGCACTGCACGGTATTAAACAAAGCCTCGCATGCGCCCTTTATTTCTCATCCTAACGAGTTTGTCAGTTGGCTACAGAATGGGTTGTTGGCAAAGGAATAGCTTTCTTTTTCTGGCTTTATGGTTAATAATTAATCAATATAGATCTCATTACGGAAGTCACACTATGCAAATACAATCTGCTTATGCTGCAGGCATGCAAGGTTTGCAGCGCGCGAGTGCCGGTATTACGGAAGAAACCGTTAATATCAATCGGCAAACTCAGCAAAATCGTATTCAAGAGCAAGATGTTGCCGCACAAAACAATCGTGAAGCAACCGCTGCCACAGCATCTGAGCCGGTGCAAGACACAACGCAATCCATAGTTAAAATGGAGCAGCAACAAGTCGCGGCACAAGCGAACGTTCGTTCTTTGCGTACGGCAGATGAAATGCTCGGTAGTATCATCGATATTCGAGTGTAAACTCTATGCAAATCACATCCACCTATCCTAACGTCAGTATCAACACCGCGAATCCGGCAACGGAACAGGCGCGGCGTGATATGCAGCGTCGAGAGTTGGTGGAGCCTGTTCGTGACACTGAAAAAGGCAGTGCTGAACGTGCATTAAATTCAGATGATCGCACCCGTAATGGCAATGCGAACAGCAATGTCACTTTGTACGACCGTAATGGTAAAGAAACCGAAACCCAACAAGCGGTAGAAGGGCGGCAGCAACAGTCTTCCGATCAGCAATCTTCTGAACAACAGGCTTCAGAGCAAAAATCTTCCGAGCGGCAAGCCGCTGAACAGGCAGAACAACAAGCCCAAACCGAGCAAAATGAAGTGCGTGAGTTACAAGCGCGCGATCAAGAAGTGCGGGCACACGAGCAAGCGCATGCCACCATTGGCGGTCGTTATGCCGGTAGCCCCAGTTACGATTATCAACAAGGCCCTGATGGTCGTCGTTATGCTGTCGGTGGTGAAGTGCAAATTGATCTCAGTCCTGTGCCAGGTGATCCGCAAGAGACTATTCGTAAAATGCAGCAGGTTAAAGCGGCGGCATTAGCGCCTGCTGAACCTTCGGGGGCAGATCGCAGTATTGCGGCGGCAGCGAGTCAGCGTGCGCAACAGGCCCAGGCAGAATTAATAGCACAAAATGCCGAAAAGCTGATTGAAGCTGCGGCCAGTTCAACAGCTAATAGTGAAACAACTGCTTCGTTGAATGCTGCGACGGCAACAGACACCCCTCAGCAAGTAGAGTCGGCACCGGTTGCCGGTATTGTATTACCGCAGCGTGAGCGCTTAGAAATAAACCCCATGATGCAGACACGTACTAAAGTGATTCAAAACTTCTACCAGTTGGCGACAGAGCCACAACAGCGGCCACTGCGCCAACAAGCCTAAGTTTCAGCCCATCGCTACTTTTTGGTTTTCGCTAATGCGGCCGCAAAGGCCTGTCCCATGGCCGCGTTTGCGCTGTCGGGTTGCGGTTTTGCCTTAGCTGTTTTAGTGGTTACGGGTTTTTGACCACTCGCTGCCGTTGTCGCCTGCTGTGTAGGTTCGTTTAATTTCATGGTAAGAGCAATACGTTTGCGCGCCGCATCCACTTCTAACACCTTAACCTGCACAATATCCCCAGCTTTAACAACCTGATGCGGGTCACTGACAAATTTATCGGCTAAAGCTGAGATATGCACTAAACCATCTTGATGCACACCGACATCAACAAAGGCACCAAAGTTGGTGACGTTAGTTACGACGCCTTCTAAACGCATGCCGATTTTTAAATCCGCTAAGGTTTCCACGCCCTCTTTAAAATGCGCCATTTGAAATTCTGGCCGCGGGTCGCGCCCTGGTTTATCGAGCTCTTTGATTAAATCGGCGATGGTCAATAAACCAAAATGTTCATCAACAAAGCGAGCCGGATCAAGCTGCTGTAAAAAGCTGCTATTGCCAATAATTTGCTCCACGCTTTTTTGGTGTGCCGCTAAGATTTTTTCCACTAAAGGATAGGCTTCAGGATGCACACCAGAGGCATCTAACGGGTTTTCGCCATTGTTGATGCGTAAAAAGCCAGCCGCTTGTTCATAGGCTTTAGGGCCAAGGCGTGGCACTTTCAATAGTTGTTTACGTGTGTTGAATCGACCATGCTCATCGCGATATTGCACAATATTTTGTGCCAAAGTTTTATTCAGGCCCGCCACTCTGGCTAACAAGGCGGCAGAAGCGGTATTCAGATCAACACCAACAGCGTTTACGCAATCCTCGACTACGGCATCGAGCGATTTGGTTAATAAACTCTGATTGACATCATGTTGATATTGGCCAACACCGATGGCTTTGGGTTCAATTTTGACCAGTTCGGCAAGTGGATCTTGTAAGCGACGGCCGATAGAGACTGCGCCACGAATTGAGACATCGAGGTCGGGAAATTCTAAGGCCGCTAATTCAGATGCTGAATAAACCGAAGCGCCGGCTTCCGACACCATGACTTTGCTGATACGTTGTTGTGGTAAGGCTTTTATCACTTCAGCGGCCAGTTTATCGGTTTCTCGTGAGGCGGTACCATTACCCACCGCAATTAATTCAATCTGATACTGTTTAGATAGGGCAATCAGCGCTTGTAATGATTTGTCCCATTGATTAGTTGGTGCATGAGGATAGATGGTCGTGTGATTAAGCACCTTGCCCGTTTCATCAATGGCGGTCACTTTAACGCCGGTACGTAGGCCAGGATCGAGCGCGAGTGTAGGGCGCATACCGGCAGGCGCGGCCATTAGCAGATCTTTTAGATTGCGCGCAAACACCTTGATGGCTTCGGCATCAGAGCGCTCGCGCAATTCGCTCAGTAAGTCATTTTCTAAGTGAAGTTGTAGTTTCACTTTCCAAGTCCATTGCACCACGGTGCGTAAAAACGCATCGGCAGGGCGATCAAGCTGGCGCAATTTAAAGTGATTCGCCACCATTTGCTCACAGATAGCATGTGGTTGCTCAGCGTTAGCATCGGGGATCAATTGTAATTGTAAGATACCTTCGTTTCGTCCACGAAACATCGCTAAGGCGCGGTGTGAAGGAACATGTTTCAGCGGTTCGGTATGAGAAAAATAATCACTAAATTTAGCGCCTTCCGCTTCTTTACCGTTAACTACCGTGCTTTGTAATTGCGCATTAGCAGTAAGGTATTCACGTAGTCGAGCTAACAAGTCCGCATCTTCAGCAAATTGCTCCATTAAGATATATTTGGCCCCATCTAGCACTGCTTTCACATCGGTATAGCCTGCGTCAGCATTGATATACGCTGTGGCGGCTTGCTCAGGTTCCAGCATCGCATTGGCTAATAATGCCTCCGCTAGCGGCAGGATCCCCGCTTCAATAGCTAATTGGCCTTTGGTACGGCGCTTGGTTTTATAAGGCAGGTATAAATCTTCTAAACGGGTTTTATTATCGGCGGTTAATAATGCCTGCTCTAGCGCAGTAGTTAATTTGCCTTGCTCAGCAATGGTTTTTAAGATCACTTGCCGACGCTCTTCTAACTCGCGCAAATAGGTTAAACGCTGATCTAAGGTGCGAAGTTGAGTGTCGTCTAAGGCGCCTGTCACTTCTTTGCGGTAACGGGCAATAAAGGGCACTGTCGCTCCTTCATCTAATAAAGAGATGGCTGCGGCAACTTGCTCTGGACGAGCAGCAATTTCGGCGGCAATTTGTTTAACAATGATAGACATAATAGCTTCCTGTCTGCATTGTGCAGTAACCACGAGGCAGACGTTGGTGAGTTAAATGAGTATAGGCTAAGGCCTTAACGAGAAAATAATAGCGTGACATTTTACAATGCTGCATCGGGGTAATGGATAGCAACGATATACCAGTCTTTTAGTCCGGTCGGTGTTTGCACTGTGGCCATATCATCAACTTGTTTTTTGAGTAAGGCGCGGGCCATCGGAGCATCGATAGAAATGTAATCGTTGCGACCATAAATTTCATCTGGGCCGACAATCCGAAAGGATAACGTTTGACCATCATCATCTTCAATTACAACCGATGCGCCAAAGAAAACACGACCTTCTTGCTGTGGCGAATAATCGACAATACTTAGCGTATCTAAGCGCTTTCGTAAAAAACGGATACGGCTATCGATCTGTCGCAATAAACGTTTATTGTACTGATAATCCGCATTTTCTGAGCGATCCCCAAGGCTGGCAGCCCAGCTAACAATACGGGTGACTTCGGGCCTTTTTTTAAACCACAGTTCATCATGTTCGTTTTTTAATTGCTGATATCCGGCGCGCGTGATCAATGTTGTTTTACTGCTGGTTCTTTTCACGAGAAGTAACAAGCCTTGTTAAAAAAAGCATAAAGTGTTGGGCGATGTTGCCAGTTGCTAGTGCTGATTATCAATCAAAGCCGTTGTTGGCGTAAAGCCTTTTAGGGGCCTACCGCGCTACATCATCAGCTCTTTTAGAATAAAGGAGCTGCCTTGTCTTAGTGATGGCGTGTTCGTTTGAAAAGTTTTGTAACATTGTTTGTGCTTAAGGCTTGATGCAAAGCCAGTGATTTCGTTTATAGTGAGGAAAATGCAGCACAAAGGACAAGGCAGTGGTCACAGAGACAACAAAAATCCTAGTAGTGGATGATGACTTACGTTTACGCTCATTATTAGAGCGTTATCTGGTCGAGCAAGGTTATCAGGTCCGCAGTGTGGCAAATTTTGAGCAAATGCAGCGCCTAATGGAGCGTGAGCATTTTCACCTGCTGGTGCTCGATCTGATGTTACCTGGTGAAGATGGTTTATCTATCTGCCGTAAATTGCGTCAACAAGAAAACGATATTGCTATTATTATGCTAACGGCAAAAGGGGATGAGGTTGATCGGATTATCGGCTTAGAAATGGGCGCAGATGATTATTTACCGAAGCCTTTCAACCCCCGTGAATTACTGGCTCGTATTCGTGCAGTGCTGCGCCGTAAAAACAAAGACGTGCCTGGTGCGCCAAGCCAAGAAGAAACTATTGTCACTTTCGGTCCTTTTCGTTTTAACCTTGCTACCCGTGAAATGTTTAAAGGTGATACCGTTTTACCATTAACCAGCGGCGAATATGCGGTGCTTAAAGTGTTGGTGAATCATCCCCGAGAGCCGCTCTCACGAGACAAATTGATGAATCAAGCGCGTGGTCGTGATTATTCAGCGATGGAGCGCAGTATCGATGTGCAGGTGTCGCGCTTACGTCGTATGTTAGAAGATGATGCAACTAACCCTCGCTATATTCAAACAGTATGGGGTTTAGGCTATGTGTTTGTACCCGATGGTCGGTTGAATTAATGCCGTTTTTACCGAAAAGCGCCTTTGGCCAAACGGTTTTCTTAATTGGTTTTTTGCTGCTGATCAATCAATTAGTGTCGTATTTCTCGGTGGCGTTTTATGTTATTAAACCCAGCACGCAACAAATAAGCTATCTGATTGCTCGCCAAGTTAACTTACTGATCCCAAAAACGGAGGTGTCGGCAGAAGCCAATGCGATATTACGTCAGCATGTCGAAAGCATCACCGGCGCTCAACTGTTCTCGGAAGCCGAAGCACAAGAGCAAGGCTTAGCGAATGCCAGTTATTATCGTTATTTTTCACAACTGATGTCGAAAGAGTTACAAACTGATACCGAAGTTCGTATTTCGCAAACAGAAAACTTTGTATTTTGGGTGCGTTCAAGCACTGCTCCCGAGTATTGGGTCCGCGTACCACTCACCGGTTTAGAAGAAACTAGCTTTCCGTTATTAACCTTTTATTTATTAATGATTGGTGTCCTCAGTGTTATTGGTGGCTGGTTGCTAGCACGTCATCTAAATCGGCCTTTACAGGGGCTACAGCACGCAGCGATTCAAGTTGGTAGAGGTGAATTTCCACCACCATTGTCAGAAAAAACCGGTGCAAGGGAGATTACAGCAGTAACCAAAGCGTTCAATTACATGGCAAAAGGGATCCAGCAGCTTGAACAAGACCGTGCGCTATTGATGGCTGGTGTGTCACATGATTTGCGCACACCGCTTACACGGATCCGTTTGGCTTCTGAGATGATGAGTGAGCCAGATAGCTGGATCAGAGAGGGCATTATTAACGATATTGAAGATATGAATGCCATAATCGATCAGTTTATTGATTATTTGCGCCATCACAAACAAGAAGAGCTACAACAGGTGGCGTTAAATGAATTGCTGCTGGAAACCGTGCAAGCGGAATATGTGCAGCAACGACAGTTGATCACCTGCTTAGATCCCCATTTACCCTTATTATGGCTGCGCCGTATTGCGATAAAACGTGTATTAAATAATTTATTGGAAAATGCACTGCGCTACAGTGACGGCGCTATTGAAATTAGTAGTGGCTATCAGCGCCAAAAGAAATTGGTTTACTTTGAAATCCGGGATCACGGCCCAGGTATCCCAGAAGATAAAATGCAGGCTATGTTTACGCCATTTGTGCAAGGTGATGAAGCGCGAGGCAGTGGCGGCTCTGGCTTAGGCTTGGCTATTATCAAAAAAATTATTGATACGCACTCAGGCGAGGTTCGATTAAGTAACCATGCGCAGGGGGGCTTAGTCGTAACTGTACTTTTTCCCTTGCAAAAACCGCATTAGTTTTTTTGTAACATTTGTCAACCATTCTTGACGCAAAGTTTAAATATACACATCTCTTTACACTTATTTTGTCTCTAACATCATTACATTTGTATTAAGCTGTGGTAAAAACAATAAGGAAGCCGTTAAAACGTACTTGGCTTTACTTATAAAAACAACATTCTCGCGGTGATGCCCATCACTAACCTAGTGAAAGGTGTTAACGCTGGTTAGTAAGAGCGTTTAACGATAAATAAACGCCAGCATAATGATATAAAAACAATAGTTTTAAGGAGCAACACCTTGGTGAACATGAAAAAAGCCCTACTGGCATCGGCCATCAGCATAGCGATCTCAGGCTCTGCGCAGGCCGGTATTCAGCAATTAAAAGCGGCCAATGGCCAAAGCGTGCATGAAGTTTATGGTGCTGTGTCAGCTTCTATTGACGAGCAAGCTCAAACGCCTAGCGCATGGTACGTATTATTAAATGCCCCTGCCACTACCGAAGCATTAAGCGGTCAACAATATAATGTGCAACTTGCGCAGCAAATTACCGCTCAAGTTGAAACTTTACAACAAGACATCACAGCGCAATTATCAGTATTAGATGCAGACGCACAAGTTTTAGCAACGACTAAAAACTTAGCAGCCGGTCTCGTTGTGCAGGCTAGCCCAGAAGCTTTAGTTGCACTGCGTGCGAATCCTGCCGTGGTTGATATTATGCCTATTTATGACAGCGAATTGCATGTCGCAGATAGTGCGCCTTATATCAAAGCGAAACAAATTGTCGACGCTGGCTTAGCCACGGGCGCGAATACTCGAGTGGCTATTTTAGATACCGGTATCGACTATACACATAGCCTGTTAGGCGGCCCTGGCACAGCAGAGGCTTATAGCGCTGCTATTGCTGCCTCTGCACAAAGCACGGCTCCAGCTTGGCCACAAGGCAGCGTTATTGGTGGTTTTGATTTTATTAATAATGATCCAAACCCAATTGACCCTGCGGCCGAAGGCCATGGTACTTGGGTAGCTAGCGCCGTAAATGGTATTGCCCCAGATACTTCTTTTTACGGTTATAAAGTGTGTGCGCCAGCACCGGTCAACTGTACGGGTGTGGCACAACTTCGTGCTTTAGAAGCTTCGATGGATCCCAATGGTGATGGTAACTTAGAAGACCGCGTTGATATTATCAACATGTCTTTAGGTGGTCAGTTTGGTTCAACTCAAACAACATCGGGTACGCAATTCTTAATTCAACGTGCAGTGAATTTAGGTGTGAACGTGGTGATTTCTGCCGGTAATGACGGCAATATTCCATTTCGCGTTGGTGGCCCAAGTACCACACCAAATGCTTTATCAGTTGGCGCGATGACCAACCCAGCAACCTCAGTGGGTGTATTTGAAAGTGCTGAGATTGATGGTGAAGATGTCGTTATGGTTGCAGCAGGTTTTAACAAAACCTTTGATTTTAGTTTTAATTCAAGCACGACACCTTTAGTGGTTATCCCGGGAAGTTACACTGCCTGTGATCCTTTAGCTGAAGATGTGGATTTAACGGGTAAAGCGGTATTGCTGTCGCGTGGTACCTGTGGCTTCGTAGTAAAAGCCAAAGTAGCACAAGATCGCGGAGCAGCGTTTGTGATCATTGCTAACAGCAACCCAGGTGAAGCACCGATTGTTGCTGGTGGTACAGACGACTCTGTAACAGTACCAACGATTATGATTACCAAAGAAGTGGGCGATGCTCTGAAAGCCAAGTTAGATGCTGGCGATATGGTAGATTATTCTATCTCGTCTGTTGCTAAATCAGGTGCGGGTGCGACAGCTGACTTTACATCACGTGGGCCATCGATGGATGGTTTATTAAAACCTGAAATTACTGCGCCAGGCGTACAAATTGAAATGGCACGAACCGGCACAGGAACAGGTACGTCAAGGGCGAATGGTACTTCTTTCTCTGCGCCAATCACCGCAGGTGGTGTGGCCTTAGTTCGTGAGTTACTGCCAGAGCGTAATGCTTCTGAAATTAAAGCAACGTTAATGAATACGGCCAATATGGACGTGTACTTAACGCCAAAAGCCATTAATCCAGACGCGAAATTAGCGCCGATCAGCCTGATTGGTGCCGGTTTAGTGGATGTGGAAAAGGCAGTAAGTTCGCCAGTGGCTGCTTGGGTACATGATACTGCTTTTGATACCAAACAAGCGGCATTATCTTTTGGCTTACAGACGCTGGACAGTGTCAGTTCAATGACGAAAACGGTTACGGTTAAGAACTTTAGTTCTGACGCAAAAACCTACCAGTTAAGCACTCAAGCGCGTTATGCTGACAAGGCTGAAACGGGTGCATTAAGTTGGAACATGCCAGCCAGTATTACTGTGCCAGCAGGTCAAACTGTTAACTTTGATGTGACCTTGACGATTGACCCAGCTAAATTACCGGCATTTACATTAAGCAATGGCGTGTATTACAGCCCGTTGATGGCAGCATCTCAGCTAGATACTGCTGAATATGATGGTGCTATTGTTTTCAACGATGCTGCAACCAGCACAGCGAACGACTTACATTTGGTTTATCACATCATCCCGAAAGCCGCAGCTAAACTTCGCTTAGAAGGTGAATTAGTCAGTGGTAAAGCGGCAACAAAAATTACTAACACCGGTGTTGTTGATGTTGAACCTTTTGCTTCAACCTTAGTGGCAGCGTCGCCAGTCAACGCGGCCTTGAATCCTAAGCATGATATTCGTGCAGTAACCTTGGATATTGCAGAGGCGGGTTTCTGTGGTTCAGGTTATGCAGTATACCCGACGATTCACTTAGAAGGTGGCGTTAATCACTTATTACAAGGCAACTATTCAGTTGATTTGGATGTGAATAACGATGGTGCTTATGACTTTACAATGAATACTTTACTCATTACACGTTTTGGTGCGGCGTATGCGGCTTCGCCTGGTGTGTTTGTATCGTTTAATACTCGCTTTGGTACTTTATCTGGTCCATTTGGTGATGTAATCCACTATGCTGGTGGTAAACAAGTGACGCTTGAGGCTTGTTTTGAGTCTGTTGGCTTATCTGCCATGGATTTAGGTCGCACAGTGAATGCACGTGTTAGAACAAGTAGTGATTCTTACTCACTGACAGCAACGAACATTGCTGATTCACTGACCACTACGATGACTATTGCACCATCACCAGCGGTAACCTTATCAAGCAGCGCTGAAACAGCACCTGCTCCAACGGGTGCGGAAACGACAGCAGCAGATGACGACACTACTGTAACGATGTTACAACCAGGTGAGTCAGCTTATGTGATGCGTCCAGAGGGTGATGATCGTAGCTTTGTGATGATTTCTGCTGCTGCAGAAGCTATTGCCGTAGCCGATTACTCAGCCCCAATGGCAGCACCAACAGTTACTGCAAACCAAACTTTCTCCGTGAATGAAAACACAGCGACAGGTACAGTGATTGGTACCATTGATGCAGAAAGTGATTTCCGCTCTGCCGTAGCCGAGTTTGTTGTTCTGGGCAGTTCTTCTTCGGTCATCAAAGTAGAGAGCAACGGTGACATCGTTGTCGCTAATGCAGCTTTATTGGATTATGAAGCGGGTCTGACGTCAGTACAATTTGAAGTTGCTGCAATGGATACTTCAGGTAGTGTCTCTAGCCCAGCTAGCGTAACAGTAAATGTGGTTAACGTTGCAGATGCTATGCCGACCTTGACGGCCACGGTGAGTATGGCAAGCTTAGCGTCGGGTACTGCTGCTGGTACAGTTGTTGGTTCTGTTGCTGCGCAAGCGAACGAATCGGGTGCCACGATCAGCTCGGTAACCACAAACAATTCATTGTTTGCGGTACAAAATGGCCAGTTAATTCTGACGCGTTCACCGAGCCGTGATGATGCGAAAACACATAGCATCGTGATCACCGCTCGTGACTCTGCAGGCTTACAAGCTACGGCTAACGCCAGTGTTACTGTAACGCATAAGAGCTCAGGTGCTTTCGGACTGTTTGGCCTGTTATTAGTGCCAGTACTGTTTATCCGTCGCCGCTTTGCTAAAAAAGCGTAATTAAGCGTTCGCTTTAAACTAAAAAACCTCCGTAAAAACGGAGGTTTTTTTATAGGTTAAACGAAAAGTTTAAAGTTTATCGTGGATAGCTTGCAGATCATCTACGCTAAAGTGATAAGACTTATTACAGTATTCGCATGACATATCCAGCCCACCTAAGGCTTGCTGTTCTGCCACTACATCACGGCCTAAGCTAAATAAAGCGCTTTCACACTTTTGCTTCGAGCAACCACAGACAAAGCTAATCGTTTGGCTAGGAAACACTTCAACCTGTTCTTGATGGTACAAGCGATAGAGCATGTCATTAGGCGGCAGGTCTAACAGCTCCGTTGCGGTAATCGTATCGGAAAGGGTGACTAAATCTTGAAAATCCTCTCGCGCTTTATCAGGCTCAACCGGTAATACTTGTAACATAAGTCCGGCGGCACGGCTTTTCTCGCCAATATCGGTGAATAAATAGAGGCGGGTAGGCAACTGCTCTGATTGATGAAAATACGCTTCTAATGTTTCGGTGAGGCTATTCCCTGTCAACGGAATAATGCCCTGGTAGCGTTCGCCTTGAGTGGGAGTGATGGTGACTATTAGATAGCCATGCCCAATCAGTTCGTTAAAGCTGTCGCCTTGTAATTCCGCTTGCATTCGCACTACACCACGGAACTGTTGAAGGTGATTGCCGTTTACCGCGGCGAATTTAACTGGGCCATCACCTTGCAGCTGAACAGCAATTTCGCCTTCAAACTTTAAGGTAGCGGTGAGTAAGCTGGTCGCCATAACCAGTTCTGCCAGTAATTGCTTAACGGGTAATGGATATTGGTGATGTTCTAACATGTGTTCTAGGCTGTCACTCGCATAAGCTAATTCACCGCGAACATGTTTTTGTTGAAATAAAAAACGTATCAATGCATCCGAAGCCATGCTGGTTTCTCTCACTGCTGGGATTTTAATAATAATAATTGCCGCCGCTCTTTCTTATCAGGTTTGGTATCCGGATGCGGTGCAAATAAAGAGTTAGTTTTACGTAATTCCGCGCGTTCTGCGCGCCGCTGCGTACTTTCAGCGGTTTCTTCATAAAGTTGTTGTGCCAAAGGTGCGGCTAAACGCTTTTCAGTTAAGCCAGTCACGATCACAATTTTTTCATCTACACCTTGCGCTAAACGAATGGTTGCACCAATCTCAACTTGACGACTTGATTTACAGCGTTGGCCATTGTAATGAACCTTTCCACCGTCGATCATGTCTTTAGCTAACGCACGTGTTTTATAAAAGCGGCAGCCCCATAACCACTTGTCTAAGCGAATGTTCTGCGGCGCTTTTTTATCAGTGTGATGTTGAGTTGTCATCTTTTACCTGTAAATTGTTCGACCATGGTAGATTATTTCACGTATAGACAAAGGTTATCACGAGTTGAGTTGACTAAAAACCATAGCTACCCTGATGGTCGGTTTGGCTATTATAGTGGAAAAGTTCCTTTTGGCTTACAATCAGCGTTATTTTTATGGTTATAAGTTTGTAAATAAGCACGGCAAAGCTTGTTGATGCCGTTGCAACTCAGTAAGATGCCTTTAGCTTAATATCAGGATGAGAGTATAAATTTGAGTTTCTCAATGTCCCTTCTTCAGTTGCCCACGCAGCTAAAAAAGCTGCCGTTACGGCCGTTTCGCAGTGCCTTGAATCTGTTGCTGCTGTTGATATTAGCATGGCTTCTCGCAAAATTGAGTTGGCAGTTACTGCCATCGCCCACCTCGCCCGCTTTAATGGTGTCGAGCAGTGCTAGTATCGGCAACGTTAATCATGAAGTACCGCAAGATTTAAACAATTTAACGCGCTACGCGCTATTTGGTGAGGCGGCACCCGAAACAGCCGCGCCAGTGGCGGTTGTCACGGAGGCGCCAAAAACACAATTAAATGCCAAATTAACGGGCTTAGTGGCTGTGCCCGCTAAGCCTGAAGCCGGGAGTGCCATTATTGAGCAACGCGGCACAGAGGTAACTTATGCTGTTGGTGATAATCTTGAGGGTACCCGTGCTAAATTGCACCAAGTGTTAGATGATCGCGTATTGCTGGAAATTAATGGCCGCTATGAAACGTTAATGCTGGATGGTGTCGAATTTACGCGCATCGCGCAAGCAAATGCCGGCTTAGGCCGTGAAGATAATGCCGATGCCTATGCAGTAGAAGAGCCCATAGTGTTAGCGCAACCTATTGCGACAGGGTTTAATACACCTGAAGTGCAGGCTCGCCGTGACGAGATTATGGCTGAGCCGATGAAGTTTTTCGATTATGTGCGGGTGACACCGGTACAACGAGATGGACAGCTTGCGGGTTATCGATTGATGCCAGGCAAAGATATTGCCATCTTCCAACAGCTTGGTTTTTTAGAAGGCGACCTGGCTATTGAGATTAATGGTGTGGCGCTAAACGATATGCAACAAGCGTTGCGTGTAATAAATGATATCCGCGATGCCACTGAAGCATCGGTAAAGGTTGAACGAGATGGCGAAATCAGAGATATTCTGTTTAGTCTGTCACAATAATATAATGATAAAAATTGGTTAATCTCTCATGAAATCAGGCTTTTTCCTCAGGAACAAAGGGCGCACTCTTGCCAGTATGATGTTAGCTGCGTTGCTCAGCTTTTCAGTGGCTGCAGATAGTGACATTAAGTACTCGCCAAACTTTAAAGGCACCGACATTAATGAGTTTATTAATATCGTCGGTATGAATCTGAAAAAAACCATTATTGTTGACCCGCAAGTGCGGGGTCGGATCAATGTGCGTAGTTACGATATGCTGACCGAAGAGCAGTATTATCAATTCTTCCTCAATGTGCTGGAAGTATACGGCTTTGCTGTTGTCGAAATGGACAGCGGCATTATGAAAGTCGTGCGCAACAAAGATGCGAAGACATCCAATATACCGGTAGTGGGGGATGATGACCCTGGCTTTGGTGATGAAATGGTGACGCGGGTGGTTCCGGTGCGTAACGTCTCGGTTCGCGAATTAGCCCCCTTGCTACGGCAGTTTGTTAACCAGGGTGGTGGTGGCCACGTGGTAAACTACGACCCTTCTAATGTTATTATGATGACGGGCCCTGCTGCCCTCGTGGCGCGCTTGGTTGATATTATTCAACGCGTGGATAAAGCGGGCGATCAGGAATTAGAAATCCTGAAATTGAATTATGCCTCTGCTGCCGAAATCGTTCGTATTTTAGAAAATATCTATCGTTCACAGAATCGTGGTGAACAACCTGATTTCCTTGTGCCGAAAATTGTCGCAGATGAGCGTACCAATAGCGTTATTGTCAGCGGCGAAGCGCAAGCCCGTGAGCGCGTGATTGCGTTGGCCAAACGTTTGGATGCGGAATTACAAACCAGCGGTAATACCCGAGTGTTGTATCTGAAATACGCCAAAGCTGAAGATCTCGTGCCAGTGTTAAAAGGCGTAAGTGATTCTATTGTCGCTGAAGCGCAAGGTGCACAGCAACCGACACCGCAAACGGCACGACGCAGTGGCGGTCGTGAAATCAGTATTGAAGCGCATCCAGATAGCAATTCTTTAGTGATAACAGCACAGCCCGATATGATGCGCTCACTCGAAGATGTCGTAAGGCAATTGGATATTCGCCGTGCGCAGGTGCTAGTTGAAGCGATTATAGTCGAAGTGTTTGATGGCACGGGCACCGATTTTGGTGTGCAATGGTTAAATGAAAATGGCGGTGGCACCAACTTTACCGGCACGAATACGATTCCAATCGTGAATATTGCAGCGGGTGCGGCACAAGCGTCACAAATTACTCGCGGAAATACCACACAATCTCGTGATCCTACCACCGGTGAATTAATTACTACCACAACTGCTGATACAAATCGTGACTATACACAGCTAGCCACTGCTTTGCAGAGCCTGAATGGCGCTTTGTTAGGGTTTTATAACGGTAACTGGGCTGCTATTTTACAGGCCGTTCGCACCAGTACTAACTCTAACGTTCTGGCCACGCCACATATCACTACCATGGACAACCAAGAAGCGATTTTCTTAGTCGGTCAAGAAGTACCGGTGATTACAGGTTCAACCGTTGGCTCTAACAATACTAACCCTTTTCAACAAGTACAGCGCCAAGAAGTGGGTATCAAGTTAAAAGTTACCCCACAAATTAACGAAGGCGATGCGGTACAGTTAGTGATTGAGCAAGAAGTATCCAGTATTGGCGGCACCACCGCGGTTGATATCACGATTAACAAGCGTGAAATTAAAACCACCGTGATGGCCGATGATGGTGCCACCATTGTACTGGGTGGGTTAATTGACGAAGACGTGCAAGAAAGTGAATCAAAAGTTCCGCTGTTAGGCGACATACCTATTCTGGGGCATTTATTCAAATCAACCAGTGTCAGTAAGCGTAAACGTAACCTAATGGTATTTATTAAAGCGACCATTGTCCGTGACGGTAGCGCTATCAGTGGCATTAGTAAGCAAAAATATAACTTTATTCGTGCTGAGCAATTAAAGCGCGAAGAAGAAGGTATTCGCTTAATGCCGCTGACTAATCAAGCTGTGCTGCCTGAATGGGACGAGTCGTTAAAATTACCGCCCAGTTTTAACGAATATATTGAGCAGCAAAACCGATCTGCTGTTGATGGGAAGAAAGAACAATGATGAGCGATGTCGCCGACCTGGAAATAACACCGGTCAGCAGCAAAATCCGCTTACCGTTCGGATTTGCTAAACGCTATGGTGTGTTATTGCAGCAACAATCGCAAAATTGGGTGCTGTATGTGCAGCCGACAACGACGCCACAAGCTTTGCTTGAGGTGCGCCGTTTGTTGGCAGAGCCTTTTACAGTACAAAAGCTGGATGCTGCAGCCTTCGAAGCATTGCTCGAAGCTTCTTATCAGCGCGATTCTTCCGAAGCACAGCAATTGATGGAGGATATTGGTAACGAGGTCGATTTGGCTTCACTTGCTGATGAAATTCCTGAAACAGAAGATTTGCTAGAAAACGAAGATGACGCGCCGATCATTAAATTAATTAACGCGATGCTCGGTGAGGCCATCAAGCTAGGCGCTTCAGATATTCATGTAGAAACCTTCGAAAAAGCCTTAATTATTCGCTTTCGGGTTGATGGGTTATTGCGGGAAGTGCTGCGACCACATCGGCGTTTATCCAGCTTATTGGTATCGCGCATTAAAGTTATGGCCAAGTTAGACATTGCTGAAAAGCGTTTGCCTCAAGATGGTCGTATTAGTTTACGTATTGCCGGTCGCGCAGTGGATGTGCGCGTATCCACCATGCCATCGAGTCATGGCGAGCGTGTGGTACTGCGTTTACTTGACAAAAATAACTCGCATCTGAACTTAGCCGATCTGGGAATGACCCCTGCGGTAGAGCAGCTATTCTCGCAACTTATTTTAAAACCGCATGGCATTATTTTGGTCACCGGCCCTACGGGTTCCGGTAAAAGTACTACGCTGTATGCCGGTTTAACCGAAATTAACACTAAAGATCGGAATATTCTTACGGTAGAAGATCCGATTGAATATGAATTAGAGGGTATTGGCCAAACTCAGGTGAATAGCAAAGTGAATATGACCTTTGCTCGCGGTTTGCGTGCGATTTTACGACAAGATCCCGATGTGGTGATGGTCGGTGAAATTCGCGATCTTGAAACGGCACAAATTGCCGTACAAGCCAGCTTAACCGGTCACTTGGTCTTGTCGACTTTACACACCAACACCGCTGCAGGTGCAATAACGCGTCTTGAAGATATGGGTATTGAAGCCTTTTTACTGTCTTCAAGTTTACTCGGCGTGCTCGCGCAGCGACTGGTTCGTACTTTATGTCCGCACTGTAAAGCTGAGCATGTGCCAGATAAAGAAGAACGTCATTTACTCTCGGCCAATAAAAAAGAAGACTTGCTAATTTATCGTGCCACCGGCTGTGAGCACTGTAACTTTAGTGGTTACAAAGGCCGTACCGGCATCCATGAACTGATTGTGGTTGATGATCAGATGCGAGAGATGGTACATAACGGCAAGGGCGAGCAACATATTGAAAAATATGCACGACAATTCAGCCCCAGTATCCGCAGCGATGGCTTTAGTAAGGTGTTAGCCGGTATTACAACGTTAGAAGAAGTACTGCGGGTTACCCGTGAGGATCTGTAATGGCGGCCTTTGAATATCAAGCCTTAGATGCCTTTGGTAAAAAAGCCAAGGGGGTATTAGAAGCTGATAATGCTCGTCAGGCGCGACAGCTGTTGCGTGAGCGTAAGCTAACGCCTTTGACCGTTGAAGTGGCCTCACAGCAAGAAAAAATGCTGGCCAGTGGTAAAAGTTGGTTGAAACGCAAAATATCAGCAGCCGAGCTGGCGCTGATCACACGGCAAATTGCGACCTTAATTGCAGCAGCTTTGCCGATTGAAAGTGCCTTATTGGCGGTTGCCGAGCAGTGTGAAAAGCCGCGTTTAAAAAATATGATGATGTCGGTGCGTTCTAAAGTTGTCGAGGGTTATAGCCTCGCCGAAGGCTTAGCCGAATTTCCACACGTGTTTGACCATCTCTACCGCTCAATGGTGGCGGCGGGCGAAAAATCTGGGCATTTGGATCAGGTACTTAATCGCTTAGCTGATTATACCGAGCAGCGGCAACATATGCGTAATCAGATCATTATGGCCTCGGTTTATCCGATCGTTATGGTCGTGGTGTCTTTGCTGGTTATCGGTATTTTATTGGCCGCAGTCGTCCCCAAAATTACTGAGCAATTCGAATATATGGGGCAACAATTGCCTGCCCTGACCCGATTTATGATTAATGCCAGTGAGTTTACCCAAAGTTACGGTGTGATTATTGTCGTAGCGCTGTTGTTGTTACTGGTAGGTTGGCAACGATTATTACAACGGCCTGCATTTCGGTTGCGCTATGATCGGCGTATTCTCAGGGTTAAAGTGATTGGCCGCATCGTCAACAGTGTAAACACTGCGCGGTTTGCACGTACGCTCAGTATCTTAAATGCCAGTGGCGTGCCGTTGTTAGATGCTATGCGCATTAGTGCTGATGTGTTAGCCAACAGTTACATGAAGCAAAGCGTGGCCGAAGCTGCGGCGAGAGTGCGTGAGGGGACATCATTAAAGTCAGCTTTAGAGCAAACTAAACTGTTTCCACCGATGATGCTGCATATGATTGCCAGTGGTGAAAAAAGCGGTCAACTAGATTCAATGCTAGGCCGTGCCGCTGATACTTTAGATCGTGAATTTGAAATGACCATGACCGTATCGTTAGAGATTTTTAAACCTTTAGTGGTTATCGTGCTAGCGGTGGTGGTGTTTCTGATTGTATTGGCAATTTTATTGCCGATTTTAGAGCTTAATAACATGGTAGGAAAATACTAAATGAAAAAGAGTGCCGGTTTTACCTTGCTGGAAGTGATGGTGGTTATCGTCATCCTAGGATTGCTTGCCAGCTTTGTCGTGCCAAATTTAATGGGTAATCAAGAAGAAGCTGCTCGTCAAAAAGTTGTGGTGGACATTCAACAATTAGAAAATGCCCTAGATATGTACCGCTTGCGCAATAGCTTCTATCCCACCACGGAGCAAGGGTTAGAAGCCTTAGTCACAGCACCTACCTCGCAACCGGTGCCACGTTCTTACCCTGAAGATGGCTTTATTCGTCGTTTACCCAAAGATCCTTGGGGTGAAGAGTATATTTTGATTAGCCCTGGCCAAATGGGTCGCTTAGATGTGTTTAGTAAAGGACCCGATCGAGTTACTGGTACGGATGACGATATCGGTAATTGGAATTTAGACGGTAGCAATTCAGGCAATAATTAATGCGGCGTGCTGCGGGCTTTACTTTATTGGAAGTGATGCTGGTGATACTGTTAATCGGTATCCTGGTGTCAACGGTAGTACTGAGTTTTGGTAATGACTCAGTGCAAGACCGTTTAGACAAAGAGGTAAATCGCTTTCAACAAGTGTTTCAGCACTTTGCTGAAACGGCTGAATTGCAGCAGCAAGAATGGGGCCTAGTAGTCACAGAAAACAGTTACGCTTTTGTGTTATACAGCGATGATGGATGGCAGTGGGTTGAAACCCCGACGGCTGCGGCAGCCTATCAATTACCTAGCGGCCTGTTATTGCAGTTAGAGCTAGAGGGTTTGCAGGGCGCTGAGCAAAATTTGTTGAGTGAGTTAGAGTTTGACACGCCTGAGTTAACAGAATTAGCTGAAACGGCGGCTGAGCCACCGCTACCCAAGGTTTTTATGTTGTCGTCCGGCGAAATCAGCCCGTTTCGATTACAGTTTCGATGGCGTGAAAATGGTGAAACCTTAGAGCAAACGGTCGGCACCGATTTTAGTATTCCGTTAATACGTTTTGAATTAGGTAATCGTTAATGCGCCAGCGTGGTTTTACCTTATTAGAGCTCTTAGTCGCGCTAGTGATTTTTGCCACCGCGGGTGTGGCGATTATGCAAGCTAGCACAAATCACATGCGCGCTTTACTGCAATTAGAAGAGTTAACCATTGCCAGTTATGTCGCGAACAATCAATTGCAACAAGCACAATTTTCGCGTACTTGGCCTCCGCGTGAGTTAGAACAAGGCGAAGTCGAGATGGCAAACCGCACCTGGCGTTGGCAAATGCGTGCCACCACAGTGCCGGATCAAGACTTGCGGGAGTTGACGGTCAGTGTACGTTTAGAGCAGCAGCCCGACGTGGTGATATATCAGCTGAAAACCTATGTTGGACGGCTTGATGAATAACCGTGGATTCACGTTTTTAGAAATGTTGTTGGTGATGGCGCTTTTTGCCATCGTCGGTTTATCTTCCGTAGCCGTTTTAAGCACCGTGACGCAAAGCGATGCTGCCTCTAAGTTATCTATCGCCCGTTTGCAACAATTACAACGCGCGATGCTGTTGCTAGAGCGCGACATTATGCAGATCAGCCCTCGCTATGTGCGCATTGAAGGTGATGCACCGCAGCAAGAGCGGTTGTGGGGTGAGCAGTATTTGCTTGAAAGTGAAGATCATGGAGTCAGTTTTACGCAGCAAGGTTGGCGTAATCCGGGTATGTTATTGCCGCGCAGTGAAGTGCAAGCGGTGGCTTATCGTTTACAAGATGGTCAGTTACAACGCTTGTTTAATGTCTATGTCGATGCCGTTAATAATACCGAGCCACAACAACAAAATTTATTAGCAGAGGTTGAGCAATTTCAACTGACGTATTATAGCGCAGGCGAGTGGGAAGAGCGCTGGCAGCATCAATATTTGCCAGAAGCGATAAAAGTACGCATTAAGCAACGCGATTTAGGTGAGTTAGAGCGGATCTTTGTGTTACCCAATGCGCTTTGGCGCAAGGGGGGATTATGAGCAAATGCCAATCGCAACAGGGCGTTGCTTTAGTCACCGTTATTATGATTGTGGCCATCATCACTGTGCTGGCCGTTGGCATGAGTAGCCGTTTGCAATTGCAATTGCAACGTCAGCAAAATTTACAACAACAACAACAAGCTTTTTGGTATGGCATGGGCGCAGAAGCCTTTGCCCGCGTGTTGTTACGTCGCTCCTTAGCGGGCGCGGAGACGGTGCATTTAGGCCAAGATTGGGCTGCGCAGGGCGCCAGTTTTATGGTTGAAGATGGTCAAATTGCCGGTGAAATACAAGACTTACATAGTTGTTTTAATTTAAATGCTTTGCAACAGCAACCGGACCGAACTCAGCCAGGCCAATTGCAGCAAACGTTAGCTCAGCGTAGTTTTCAACGTTTGTTAGAACAAGTCGTGCCAGAGCTGAGTATGCCTGCAGAATATTTAACGGCTCGGGTGAGTGATTGGTTAGATGCCGATAGTTTGCTCAATACCGCTGGCGGTGCTGAGCAAGATGATTATGCCAGTTTAGCTTTTCCCTATTACACCGCGAATAGTTTGTTTGTGTCGGTATCCGAGTTGCGATTGATGCTTGATTTAACACCGGCAGATTATCAGTTACTGCTGCCTTATGTTTGTGTTGTGCCAGAGCAAGCTGAATGGTTGTTAAACGTGAATACCTTAACCGAAGAGCGCGCGGCCTTATTAATGGCGTTGCTACCGGAGTTAACTGAAGCACAAGCACAAGAAGCCATCTTATCGCGACCAGAAGAGGGTTACACTGATGTGGACAGCTTTTTGCAAAGCAGCGCCTTGGCCGGTTTAACTGTGCCAGATGATGTGAAAAAAGTACTGACCGTTAAGTCTGATCACTTTACACTGCTAGCAACCACTGCCTACCTAGAAACCGGTTTTCGGCTGACAGTGGTATTTAAACGAGAAGAAAATAATGCAATCAAGGTATTGGCTCGGCGTTTTGGAGGCCAGGGATGAATGAACACATAATTATCAGGCTGGGTAGTCAGCCTGAGCAAAGCATCAGTTGGTTGGTCTGGGCGCCGTTAACGCAAGAAGTGATCGCGAGTGGCGAAATTGCTGCTGTCAGTGAATTACCGCAACTCGCTGCAAGGCTGGGCTCTGCTCGTGCCGTGGTGGCTCTGGTACCTGCGGCCGATGTGTTACTGAAAAAAGTAGCGTTACCAGCAAAACCGAACAAGCAACTGCTCCAAGCTTTGCCTTATATGCTAGAAGAAGAGCAAGCCGAAGATATTGATAAACTTTATATTGCGCTGGGTAAGGTAGAACAGCTAGCCGAACAATATTGGCAACAAGTGGCCATTTGTCAGCGACATCGACTAGAGCAATGGCTAGGTTGGTTACAAGAGGCTGGCTTTAAGGTAGTGCGCTTGGTGCCTGATGCTTTATTGCTGCCCGCTACCCGTTTGCCTTGTTGTATTGAGTTACAGCAACAATGGTTACTGCGGCAAGATGAGTGGCAGGCAACCTCAATTGAAAGCGGTTGGTGGCCAGATTATTTGGCTTTAGCTCAATTGCCGCAAGTGCTCAGCTATAGCCCATGGCCAGCACATGTGCAGCATTTGCATGATACAGCAGCGCCTGAGCTACCTTTAGCCTTGCTCGCCAAAGGCCTAAACGAAACCGATTTTAATCTGTTGCAAGGTTCATATGCACCAAAGCGTGCACAGAATCGTTATTGGCAACAATGGAAATTAACGGCGATGATCTGCGGCCTATGTTGTTTACTGTATTTTGTGCAGCTTGGCACAGAAGTATATCAACAAAAACAACAGTTAGCGGCGACAGAGCAGCAACTGCGTGCCTTGTATCTCGAGACTTTCCCGAATGATCGCATTGTCAATTTGTCTAGGCAAGTACGGCAGAAACTGCAAACCGTAGGTGCTGGTAAGCAAGAGCCGCATTTCTTAAATTTATTAGCGGTTCTACAGCAGCGGTTAGAAAAGCTTCCTGATTTGAAATTAGATTCGCTTCGCTACGATGCATCTCGGCAAGAATTACGTTTTGGTGCCAGTGCCGCCGGCTTTCAGAGTTTTGAGCAATTAAAATCGCAACTAGAGCAGGCCGGCTATCAAGTCGAACAAGGCGCACTGAGTAACGATGGTAATCGGGTACAAGGCTCAGTTGTGATGCGAGGTGCAGTATGAAGCAACGCTTTTTTCAATGGTGGTATGGCTTAGCGTCACGTGAACAACGCTTAGTATTAATTGCAGTGCCTTTAGTAATACTGGGGGTTTTTTATTGGTTAATCTGGCAACCGTTACATCAGGCTAAGCAGCAAAATGTGGTTGCTTTACAACAAATGCAACAACAGTTGATCGCTTTACAACAAGCTAAGCCGCTATTACAGCTGGGCGATACCAGCCCAGAACGCGTGGGGGGCAGTTTAGCGCAGATTATTAGTAATAGTGCACGTAGTTTTAATATTCGGGTCAGTCGGATGCAACCGCAAAATGATCAGTTGCAATTGGTGCTAGATGATATTGCTTACGCACAATTATTACCGTGGTTACACCAATTACAGTATCAAAATGCGGTGCGTTTAGTCAGTTTAGACATCGGCGTCACTGATAAACCGGGTATCGTTCGCGTGCGCAGAATGGTTATTGAGTAGTATGAAAAAATATTGGAAGTATGTTTTAGTTTGTTTGCTGGCTTATAGTGTTTTTATGTTAGTTCTAACGCCAGCCAGTTGGTGGTTACGCTTAGTGCCCTTACCGGCTAATGTGCAGCTAGGCACGGTTACTGGCACATTATGGCGCGGCGAAGTACAAGGTATCGCTTATCAAAACCTCGTGTTGCCGACATTAGAATGGCAACTCGCGCCATGGTCATTATTCACGCTGCGAGCCAAAGTTAGCTTTCAAGCCGGCAGTGTGCAGCAAGAGCAACAGCCTTACATGCAAGGCACTTTGATTGCAGGTTTTAGCGGGATGCAATTGCAGCAATCCTTATTTAAAATGCCTGTGGCAACCGTGGTGCCGATGTTGCAATTACCGCTACCCGTGCAAGCGACGGGGAATTTGCTGTTGCAAATAGACCAACTTAATTTAAAACAAGGTGCGTGTCAGCAATTGCAGGGCCAAGCGTCATGGCTTGATGCCAAGTTACAACCGCCAACAGGGCAATGGCTAGATTTACAGCAATTGCATGCTGATCTCAGCTGTGAGCAGGATCTGCCGGTGCTGGTAACCGATGCCAATAACGTGCTTTCTTTAGATATTCGCGCGAGTATCAAGCCAAGTGGTCGTTTGACGGTACAGGGCAGCCTAAAACCGTCGGCCGACTTACCCGAAGAGGTGCATCAAGCGATGCGCTTTGTCGGGCAGCCGGATGCGAATGGCCGTTATTCATTAAACTTTTGATGGCGGCTCTCATAAATAGCCGGTAGCAGTTGGTGGTAATCGGTAACCGCAGCATAGTCACTGAAGTTATTATGCGGTTTTTGACTGTCTGGGTTAGCCACCGCCAATAGATGCTTAATACCAAACTGCTCTGCGGCTTGTAAAATGACTAAGCTGTCATCGACGAATAAGGTTCGATTAACATCAAAACCTAACCGTTGTTGCAGTTTTTGCCAGAGCAGTTGGCTTTCTTTCGTTACGCTAAACTCATGTGTCGAGATTAACTCTTCAATGTAGTTAGCAAGATCAGTGCGTTCGAGCTTTAAAGACAAGCTGTCAGGATGCGCATTAGTCACCAGCACAATATGTCGCCCGGTGGCTTTTAGGGCAGTGAGAAAAGCCGGCACATCTGCGCGCATTTGGATTTTATTGATAATTTCACGCTTTAATTCGGTGATCGGTAATTGCAGTCTTTTGCCCCAATAGTCGAGGCAGTACCATTCTAGTTTACCTTGCAAACGTTGGTATTCTTCTGCCAATTCAGCCGCCGCTTGCTGAGGGCTGATACCGCTAATTTCAGCCCAGCGCAGGGGTAAATGCTGTTGCCAAAAGTAGTTATCAAAGTGCAAATCGAGCAGGGTGCCATCCATATCGAGCAAGACGGTGTCGATTTCTGACCATTGCAGCATAGGTTTTTCCTATTAATCGTTTTATAGTAGTGTCTGATGTTAAGTTTACCAGAGAGCCCAGTATGACGCAGCGTAACAGCGACAAACAAAAACCAGAAATTCTTGCGCAGGAAATTGTCGCTCAAAGTCGATTGTTTAAAATTGAACAATTAGAGTTACGGTTTAGCAATGGCGTAGAACGCACTTACGAAAGAATGCGTGGAAGTAATCGTGGTGCAGTAATGATTATTGCTTGCCCTGATCCCAATAACTTTTATCTGGTCCGTGAATACTCAGCAGGCACCCATGACTATCAACTTGGTTTTCCCAAAGGCTTGATTGATCCTGGTGAAGACGTGGTAACAGCGGCTAATCGTGAACTCAAAGAAGAGATTGGTTTTGGCGCGAAGCGCTTCGTGCAATTAAAATCTCTGGCTTTAGCCCCAGGCTATTTTAATGCTACAATGCACATAGTATTAGCCTTCGATTTATATGTGGAGCGTCTGGCTGGCGATGAGCCAGAGCCACTGGAGCTAGTGAGCTGGTCACGTCAGCAAACGGATTTATTGCTGCAACAGGCCGATTTTACCGAAGCACGCAGCGTAGCTGCTTTGTTGCTGGCACAACAGTATTTGGAAGCGAATCCGGATGTTTTTAAGCAAACTGCTGGAACCTGTAAAAACGACAGCCCGTGAAGCGGGCGCTATTTTGTGGGAAATGTACCAAACTGGTAATTTTACCGAACAACAAAAAAGTGACAGCAGTCCGGTCACCACCGCTGATTTGGCGGCTAATGCCCATATCATTGCACAACTATCGGCCTTAACGCCCGATATCCCGATCATCTCAGAAGAAACACATCTGGTTCCTTTAGCGCAGCGTTCTGATTGGCCACGTTATTGGTTAATTGATCCTATGGACGGTACGCAAGAATTTGTGGCTCGTAGTGGCGATTTTGCCGTGAGCATCGCTTTAGTAGAACACGGCTGGCCAGCGCTAGGGGTGATTTACTGGCCAAAAGAAGACGTTATTTATTATGCAACGCGCGGCAATGGTGCTTTTAAGCAGCAGGCAAACTTAATTAAACGCATCGCTGTACATCAACATCAAGCCGGTGAACAGCTGCGTATTGCGGTAAGTCGACGCCAACCACGACAACCGATAATTGATTTGCTCAGTGTGACACAACAGGTCGAGTATATCCCGCTAGGTAGCTGCTCTTTAAAAAGCTGTTTGGTTGCTGAAGGAAAAGCCGATTGTTATTTACGGTTAGGACCAACCGGTGAATGGGATACGGGCGCGGTGCATGTCATCGTTGAAGAGGCCGGTGGTAAAATCCTCGACAGTCAATTTGCACCGCTGAGTTACAATCAGCGTGAAACACTGGCCAATCCGGATTTTATGGTGATAGGTCAAGCTGCGGCTCCTTGGTCAGACTTAATCCGCGCAAAAAGTACTACGCGGATCCTGTAATTAAATTACCAAATCCTGTAAGTAAGCAACAGGCTGCAGCCCTTGCTGTTATTGGCTTACAGCCCGATTGCTTGTCAATAATCTCTATCTTTTATGTTTGAAAAACGCTATGCTTATCAGGTGTTTTTTGAACAAATTTCAGCCGTTTGTTCAAAACGCAACAAAATTTAAATAGTCCGCTAGAGACGCACCTTTACCTACAGTACCCTAGGAGTCAACAACATGTCCGATCTGGATCTGGGCCAATACGGCATCACGGATGTCGCGGAAGTCATTTACAACCCTTCATATGATTTACTATTCGCGGAAGAAACACGTAGTGATTTAACTGGGTATGAAAAAGGTAAACTCACAGAGTCAGGCGCCGTATCAGTTGATACGGGAATTTTTACTGGTCGTTCTCCTAAAGATAAATACATCGTTCGAGATGACACTACACGCGATACGGTTTGGTGGTCTGATCAAGGTAAAAATGACAACAAGCCTATTAGCACTGAAGTATGGACCGACTTAAAAGCGCTGGTCACCAAGCAATTATCAGGTAAGCGTTTATTTGTTGTTGATACCTACTGTGGTGCGAATGCCGATACTCGCTTAGCCGTTCGTTTTATCACTGAAGTGGCGTGGCAAGCGCATTTCGTTAAAAACATGTTTATTCGCCCAACAGACGCTGAGTTAGTGACGTACAAGCCTGATTTTATTGTGATGAATGGCGCGAAATGTACTAATCCTGATTGGCAGAAACATGGCTTAAATTCAGAAAACTTTGTGGCTTTTAACTTAACTGAGCGTATTCAGTTAATTGGTGGCACATGGTACGGCGGCGAAATGAAAAAAGGTATGTTCTCTATGATGAACTACTTTTTACCGCTGCAAGGTATCGCTTCGATGCACTGTTCGGCCAACGTGGGCGCGGCAGGCGATGTTGCTGTCTTCTTCGGGTTATCAGGCACGGGTAAAACAACGTTATCAACTGATCCAAAACGTCAATTAATTGGTGACGATGAACACGGTTGGGATGACGCTGGTGTATTTAACTTTGAAGGCGGCTGTTACGCGAAAACGATCAACCTGTCGAAAGAGAATGAACCTGATATCTTTAATGCTATCCGTCGTGATGCCTTGTTAGAAAACGTTACGGTCTCAGCTGACGGTAAGATTGATTACAACGATGGTTCTAAAACCGAAAACACGCGTGTCTCTTATCCGATTTATCATATCGATAATATCGTGACCCCTGTATCCAAAGCGGGTCATGCGAAAAAAGTCATTTTCTTAACGGCGGATGCCTTTGGTGTGTTACCACCGGTATCAAAATTAACCAAAGAACAAGCGAAGTACCACTTCTTGTCTGGTTTTACGGCGAAACTGGCAGGCACCGAGCGTGGGATTACTGAGCCAACACCAACCTTCTCTAGCTGTTTTGGTGCGGCTTTCTTAAGCCTACACCCAACGCAATATGCGGAAGTATTAGGTAAGCGGATGGCAGCATCAGGCGCTGAAGCTTATTTAGTGAATACCGGTTGGAATGGTTCAGGCAAGCGCATTTCGATTAAAGCGACGCGAGCTATTATCGACGCTATTCTAGATGGCAGTATCGAGAACGCAGAGTTTGTGCAATTGCCATACTTTAATTTAGCCATGCCAAAACATTTGCACGATGTTGAAGATGGTATTTTGGATCCGCGCATGACGTATGCCAATGCGGCTGATTGGGAAGTGAAAGCTCAAGATCTGGCCAGCCGTTTTGTAAAGAACTTTGAAAAGTTCACTGATAATGCCGAAGGTAAAGCCTTAGTTGCTGCTGGCCCTCAGTTGTAATTATTGCGCGTTATTAAAAAAGCCAGCCTCGTGAGGTTGGCTTTTTGCTTTGTAAGCCGCAGGTTCTGGTGGGTATTGCGCTAGCCATCGCGGCTTTCTTTGTCATATTAATCACCTTGATGCAAAGTTGGTGCTATGTCACCGTTGCTGCCATTGGGAATGGCAGAAGACGATTATGACTTCGCGCGCTTGGCAATACCGTGAAAATGCGTTGGGCCGCCGGGCATCGTGGGATCCATTTGAAAGTCGATATCGATAATCTCCCAACCTTCTTCACCTAATGCATTTAAGTAAGCTTCAGCTTGCTCTACCGTTCGTCCTCTAAGAAAGCCAGTTTTTCCAGCGTTGGCAGAATCAATAATTTTATATTCCCACATAATTGTTTATCGCTCCTTTATTGCGGTATCGGCTAGGTTCTACATTGAGCCGTCAGCAGCTTGTTGTTGCATAAAATGTTGCTTAGACATCAGGTTGACTGTTTCGTCTAACTCAGAATAGACAATCAAAACTTCGCCTGTTTTTAGTTGCCGCCGGATAGCTTGCACCTTGGCTGCTAAGGACACTTCTTGCTCACCGTAATCGGTGCCTTCGCGCAGCACAAAGCTTTCAATTAAGTTATCTAACGTGGTGGGGTCGATATCGGTATAAGAAATAATCATAGACTAAGTTGCTGCTTAATGAAGGCGGGGATCCGCTGGTTAAGCCAGAATACCGGTTTAAACGGGTTGCTACCCGTCACAAAGCCAACATGTCCACCATGTTGGCTCAGTTCGTAGTGTACACTGGCGCTTAAGTCTGTTGGTTTAGGGATAACGGCATCACTTAAAAAAGGATCGTCATGTGCATGGATCACCAAGGTGGGAATTTGAATATGCCGCAAGAACGCTTTACCACTGGCTTTTTGATAATAATCTTGTGCATCACGAAAACCATGTATTGGTGCAGTATAATGCTGATCAAACTGTTCAATGCTGCTAAAACTGCGAATTTGCTCAAGGGTTAGCGGTAAGGGAAAGTTAGCATGAGACGCCAGTTTCTGCTGGGTACTGGCTTTTAAACGGCTTAATAAATAGCGTTGGTACACCTTGCTGCTGCCACTATTGATCCGTTTGGCGCTGGCTGCTAATTCTAAGGGCGGGCAAATGGCCACCGCAGCTTTAAGTAAATTCGCCCCACCTTGCTCACCACAATATTTGACTAACACATTGGCGCCGAGCGAAAAGCCGACAGCGCTGATCGGCATTAGCGGAAAGCGTTGCTGTATTTGCGCTATGACCTCGGCAAAGTCACCGGTATCACCACTATGATAAGCGCGTGGCAATTTATTAGGTTGGCCATGGCAGCCACGAAAATGCATTAACACGGCAGGCCAATTGCGCTGTTTTAGTTCTGTGAGTAAGCCTTGAATATAATGGCTATCGATATTGCCCGCTAAACCGTGTAAGAGCACCACTAAAGGCCGCGTATCCGTCGCCTTGGGTAATTCTGTCCAATTTAATTGCAGTTCATCGCCATCACTGAGGGTCAATAATTCTGCTTGGCTACTGAGCCGAGCTTTTGGGCTCAAGTACTTGGCGAAAATGGTTTGCAGGTGAGCATGCTTTAGCCACCACGGTGCTTTAAAGCTGCTGGTATAAACTGGTCTGATCTGAGCTTGCAAAAGGCGGTATCCTGGTAAACAATGAATCATTAATGATATTTAGGTGCAGCACTATGCAACGAAGACAATTTATTTTATCCGGTATCGCTATTGCTGCTGCATCAAGCCTAGGAATTGGCGTTTGGGGTTGGCAGCAAAGCTTTACCCCAAACCATGCTAACCGAGATCTTGTGCTATCAGCGTTATTACCGGCTTTATTATTGGGAGCCTTACCCACAGCTGCGACTTTAGCAGAAGCGGAGCTGATACGCACTAAAACAGCCATTGCCGATTTCATCCCTTTCTTGCCGTTACGCCAGCAACAAGAATTACATCAGTTGTTTAATCTGCTTGCCCAGCGCCTAACTCAGCTGGGTTTAACTGGGCATCTTAGCCATTTAACAAGTTTATCTTTGCCACAACGTTTGAGCCTGCTAGCGGCTTGGCGTGATAGTTACTTGCAATTGTTACAGCAAGCTTATCATGGACTAAGAGAGCTGCTATATGGCGCTTACTATGGTCAACCCGAGCATTGGGCCGCGCTGCCATATCAAGCCCTGAGACTTCGCTAATGACAGTGAAACATATTGATGCCAGTACTTTAACGCACGATCAGCATTATAGTGCAGATGTAGTGATTATCGGCTCCGGTGCAGGGGGCGGCATTGCCGCCGAGCAACTTACCGCAGCCGGTTTTAAGGTGTTGTTAGTGGAGGAGGGCGCATGGTATCAGCGTGAAGATTTTGTCATGGAAGAGCGCTGGGCTTATCCGCAGCTTTATCAAGAAGGTGCGGCTCGTAAAACGCGTGACCAAGCGATCAGTATTTTACAAGGTCGTACGGTGGGAGGATCAACCACAGTCAATTGGACATCGTCATTTCGTACGCCAGCAGCCACCCTAGATTACTGGCAGCAGCAGTTTGGTTTAGCTTTTCAGGCTGAGCAAAGTTTAACGCCGTTTTTTGTTTTAGCGGAACAGCGTTTAAATATGCAGCCTTGGTCGCTGGCACCAAATGCGAACAACCAGCAGTTGCAGCGAGGTTGCAAGGCATTAGGTTGGCACTCTGGTGTCATTAGTCGAAATGTGAATGGTTGCGCGAATCTTGGCTATTGTGGTTTTGGTTGCCCGATAAACGCCAAACAATCGATGTTGGTTAGCACTATTCCTGCAGCGCTGGCGCAAGGGGCAACATTACTCTCTCGTTTGTCGGTAAGGCAATTAAACTGGCAAGGAAACAAAATACACAGTCTCAGTGCATTGCCGGTTAATGCTTATTTTCAGCCGCAAAAAGGCATTAACGTCACGATCAGTGCCAAGCATTATATTGTTGCGGCGGGGGCCATAGGTTCACCGGCGTTGTTACTTCGCTCGAAGGTACCCGATCCTTCGAAACGGTTGGGTAAGCATACTTATTTACATCCGAGTGTCATTTCGGGTGCCATATTTGACGAGCGTATTGCCGGTCATCAAGGCGCGCCGCAATCTATTTATTCTGATCAGTTTGTTTGGCCACAAGATAAAGAACACATCGGTTATAAACTAGAAGTGCCGCCCGTACATCCGGTTTTAATGGCAACGAAGTTAACGGGTTTCGCCGAGCAGCATGCGCAATTAATGCAGCAATTTGACCATCTTCAAGTCACCATTGCGTTGTTACGCGACGGCTTTCACCCTGATAGCCAAGGAGGGCACGTTCAATTAGATCAATTTGATCAGCCATTGCTGGATTACCCGATCAGTGATTACCTATGGCAGGGGATGCGCAAGGCGTTGTTATCGATGGCCGAGTTACAATTCGCCGCCGGTGCCAAACAGGTTTTGCCTATCCACCATGACGCGCAAGCTTATCGTAGCTGGACAGAGGCGCGGCAAGCTATTCACAATTTAGCGTTAAAACCACTGAAACAAACCGTGGTATCCGCCCATGTGATGGGAGGATGTAATATGAGCGCAAAAGAGCAGGATGGGGTAGTTGATAGTTTTGGCCGACATTTTCAACTGGAAAACCTGTCAATATTTGATGGCTCTATTTTACCCAGCAGTTTGGGGGTTAATCCGCAACTGACTATTTACGCGTTGGTTTGGCGTAATTGTCAGCAGTTAATTCAGCAGTTAACCTAGCTTGAATTTTTAAGGGTATAGGGCTTAACTATTTTTGTTTTTAGCATCGACTTTAATCTTAAGATTAAACGGAATTGTGTTAGGCTAATTACCGATTATAGATTGTTTTATGAGCGGTTATGACTTCTCCTTTGTACACTGCGTTAAGTCACTACATCGATTTATTACTCGATGCGGTTTGTGCTGTTGATCAGCATGGATGTTTTGAGTTTTTAAGTCAGGGCGCCGAGCGTATTTTTGGTTATAAGCCAGAGGAAATGCTTGGAAAGTCAATGTTCAACTTTATTCATCCTGATGATCGGCAAAAAACCCTAGACGCAGCGCAAGCTATTAACCAAGGCCAAGTCGTTATCGACTTTGAAAACCGTTATATTCGTAAAGATGGTCAAGTGGTCTATCTGTTATGGTCGGCGCGTTGGTCTGGTGACAAACAACAGCGAGTGGCTGTAGCGCGTGATATCACCCAATTAAAACAGACTGAAGCGCGGCAAGCGGCTATGTATGCTATTTCAGAAGCCGCTTTTACGGCAGATGATCTGTCCGCGCTCTATCAACAGTTGCAACACATTATTGCCAGTCTGATGCCTTTACGCAGTATTGTTATTGCCCGAGGTGCCAACGCCGCTGAATTGTACCTACCCTACATAAATTTAGAGCAAACAAACGCAGCTCAGCAGGCAGGTGCTGAACAATTTTGTTGTGGCGTGCTGCAACAAAGCACTGCACCGCATCAGCAATTAGTACCCGATCAGCAGGGTTGGTTAGGGGTGCGGTTAAAAGCGTCGGCTAAAACATTAGGTGTGCTAGCGGTACAACTGCCAACAGCGCCTGGGGCCACCGGTTTTGCCGATAGTGAACTGATTGACTTTATTGGTCAGCATATTGCTATCGCTATCGAGCGAAAAGAATTATTGTCGCGTTTACATTACAGTGCTTTATACGATGAGCTAACCCAGCTCCCTAAACGCGAACTGTTTAAAGATCGCTGCCAACAAGCTTTAGCGGCATTGCCTCGACATAATGGCTGTTTAGCCTTGTTCTATCTCGACTTAGACAATTTCAAACCCATCAATGATCAATTAGGTCATGCGGCGGGTGATAGCGTGTTGCAGGAAGTGGCAAAACGTATTCAACGCTGTATTCGGCATAGCGATACGGTGGCGCGTTTTGGTGGCGATGAATTTGTTATCTTGTTATCAAAGTTAGATGAGTACAACGTGGTGTTCGCTATTGCTGAGCAAATACGGCTTGCTTTAGCGAAACCTATCTTGTTTAAACAGCATGCGATTCATGTCACCAGTAGTATTGGGGTGGCTTTGTATCCTAGCTGCGGCGCCAACACCGAACAGCTGATGGCCACAGCAGACCAAGCGATGTATCAAGCAAAGCGGCAGGGTGGCAATCGCTGGTTAGAAGCTAAGCCCAATTAAGCTGGCGCCAAGTTGTTTAAAGTAACTGAGCCAGTAATGGCTTAATGCTGCGGTTAAAGTGGCATCTGGATAAATACCAAGCTTCGCTGCAGCACTTTTCTGCGTACCAGACACCAAAAAACTGTTCTTAAGTGGCTGGCTTTGCAGCACTGTTTCAAAAGCACGAGCGGCCATTTCTTCTGGCAAAGCCAAATAAGCACGTTGCCGGGCTTGATCCAATTGATGGCAATGTTGAAAAAACGCGCTAGGGTTTTGTTTGTCTGGGCTGAGGTACAGTAACTGAAAGGCCTCTTCAAGCAACAGGGTTAATGGATGCACTTTTAAGGGGAGGTTATCTAGCCACATACGACTGGCAAAGCGCCCTGTTGGCGCGGCCACGCTAAAGCTTTTTGCCGCAACGAAATGATCAAAAGCATGAAACCACTCATGGGCTAAACTGCCACCACCGGCATTTTTAGCCAGTGCCAAGATACGGCCTTGTGGTTGATAAAAAGCGGCCACACCGGGTTGGCCACCAATGCCAAACGTCAGTGCCAAACTTCCTTTTAATGAAATGACTTCAGCAGGAACTTGCAGTATTTGCTGTAAATCACAAAAGGCATCAAAGAATAAGTTGGCAGCGAGCTGTTGCTCTGCCGCGGTAACCCAGCGGCCGATATGGATACTGTTAAAACCAAATATGGCTACGAGATCGGCAAAGCTAACATCAGCGCCACTGCGATGCGGTGGGCCGTTACGATAATATTGGCGTTGAATTCGGGGAGATACTGGCATGTCGTTAGTTTAACGACTGCTAGCACCGTGTTGCAATAAAAAAGCGGGCCACCTTGCTCGGAGAAACACAGCAGCCCGCATACCTGAAAGGTTAAGCGTATAAACTATCGAAAATACTTAAAAAGGTCGGTTGTTGGCGGATAGCCACTGGCATTTTTAAGCGGCGTGCTAAATCTTGAGCATGGATCAAACCACGAATATGATGTTGGTCACGGTCAACCACCACGCAATATTGTTCCCCGCTAGATTGCAGCGTATTGATAATATCGGCAATGGTGCAGTTTTGCAGCTGTTGATACGCCAAGGCCTTGATGCGATCTCGTGGCCGCATTAAATCGCGAATTTTTAACTCACGCCGATCTGCACCTAAAATTACCTGACGCATAATGGCTTGTTCAGATAACTGCTCAATATGGATCAAGCCAGTCAGTTCATTGCGATCATCCACCACCAGTTTTAACGGGCTGCGTTCTTGTTGCATCATCAGAAATGCATCAGCAGCAGTGGTATCACCGGCAATGATGGTCGGCTCGCTGTGTTTAAAGTCAGTAAATACGCTGGTGGCAGGTGATTGCAGCGTCGCTTGGGCGAAGTCGGCTGGTTGCATTAAATGATCGACGTTTTCTAAATTAAATAAGGCTAATTTTTTCATGATAAATACTCACACATAGAGGCACGCAGAGGCCGCGCCGAATTAATAACAGAAATAAACTATTAAAATCAGATGTGGAGTAAAGCGGGGGGAGCGCGAGCGGTATCTGGGCTACTCGTGAATGCTAACCAAGGCGCAGCATAACCAGAAACGACAACTGGCAAATTAATAATGCTGAGTACTTGCGCAATAGTGCTGGCAACTTCCGCTTCATCCGGTTCTGGCTCGGCGTTGGTGACCGCATAATTATAGGTTGGAGTTTGTTGTGTTAGTGCTTGAAACTGACTGTCAGCCAATGGCGATAATCTTTGGTCATGCGCATGACCTGCTTCTGTTGTTAACAACAGACTCAGATAAAAAAGCGCAATGAACAAATTTAGCAAAGGCATAAAAAACTTCAGTGACTAAACGACGTATTGAATATCATAATGGCTACTCTCTGGCAAAAGCACAAGCGTTGTTACAAAAAATAACGTCAGTCTGAAATATTGCTGCGCTGAAGAGGGCTCAGCGCAGCAATCTTATGCCTGATGTGTCGCAAGTAAATCCAGTGCTAAAGCTTCTGCTACTTTGATGCCATCTATCGCTGCGGATAAAATACCACCCGCATAGCCTGCGCCTTCACCGGCTGGAAACAAACCTTTGATATTAACGCTTTGAAAATCGGCGCCACGTTTAATACAAATGGGCGAGGAAGTGCGAGTTTCTACTGCGGTGAGTAAACCATCCGCTTTGGCAAAGCCACGAATTTGCTGCTCAAAAGCGGGGATCGCTTCACGGATGGCGGCGGTGGCATAGTCGGGCAGTAAGCCCGCTAAATCGGTTAGTTTTATGCCCGGGGTATAAGACGGTTGTACTTCACCCAATTCAGCAGACGATTGGCCTTTTAAGAAATCGCCAATTAATTGCGCTGGCGCCCGATAATCTTCACCGCCCAATTTAAACGCGGCTTGTTCTAACTTACGCTGCAAATCGATACCGGCCAATGGATGCCCAGGATAATCTTGCTCGGGATGAATACCGACCACGATAGCACTGTTGGCATTGCGTTCATGCCGCGAGTATTGGCTCATGCCATTGGTCACAACTCCGCCTGTTTCAGACGCCGCAGCGACTACAGTGCCACCAGGACACATACAGAAACTGTAAACGGTGCGTCCGTTTTGACAATGATGCACCAACTTATAGTCAGCCGCGCCTAAGATAGGGTGGCCTGCGCTAGGGCCCCAACGACAGGAGTCGATCATAGATTGTTCATGCTCAATGCGAAAGCCAACCGAAAACGGCTTGGCTTCAACATACACTCCCGCATCATACAGCATTTGAAAGGTGTCACGCGCGCTGTGGCCGATAGCCAATATCAAATGCTGACACGCTAAGTAATCACCGTTATTCAGAGTGACACCCTCTAGTTGCTCATCAGTGATATGCAACTGCTCGACTCGGCTGTTAAAGCGGATCTCGCCACCTAGTGCAATAATGCTCGCACGCATTTTTTCGACCACACCCACCAGTTTGTAGGTACCGATGTGCGGTTTACTCACATACATAATTTCTGCAGGGGCGCCGGCGCTGACAAATTCAGTTAACACTTTACGCCCGTAATGTTTCGGATCTTTGACTTGGCTATACAGTTTACCATCAGAAAAAGTACCGGCTCCGCCTTCACCATATTGCACATTCGACTCAGGGTTAAGCGCTTGACCGCGCCAAAAACCAAAAGTGTCTTTAGTGCGTTCACGTACCGCTTTGCCACGTTCCAAAATAATCGGTTTAAAGCCCATTTGTGCTAATAATAATCCCGCAAATAAACCACAAGGACCTAAACCCACCACGATGGGGCGTGAGCTGAGTTCAGCAGGAGCCTCTGCCACAAATTTGTATTGAGTATCGGGTGTGGGTCGAACATGCGGATCTTTGCTAAAGCGCGCCAATAAAGCGGCTTCTTGTGCCACATCAATATCCAGCGTATAGGTCAGTTGGATCGCCATTTTTTTGCGAGCATCAATTCCGCGCTTAAAGACCGTGATGTGTCGCACATCAGCATCAGCCACGCCCAATTTAGTGAGTACGGCAGTACGTAACTCGGCGTTTTCATCCTGATGGTGCAAAGGTATTTTAATTTCGGTTAAACGCAACATAACAATCCTGCTGATAATCGCTGAAAGTCTAAGCAAGGCAAAGTGCCAGCTAAAAAGCGTTATTTTACGTGATCTCGGCTCGGTTGTCCGTATTCGTTTGCGATTGTCTTGCGTTGCTCAGTTGTTTTTCGTGGCTGCTGCAGTATGATCAGCATCTGTTTTAGTAAGAGGGGTGTGACATGGCATTTGTGGTAGGCGAAAACTGTATCAAATGTAAATTTACAGACTGTGTGGCGGTGTGCCCAGTAGATGCTTTTTTTGAAGGGCCGAATTTGTTAGTTATTAGCCCAACCATATGTATTGATTGTGGTTTGTGTGAGCCAGAATGCCCCGCGAACGCGATTTTCCAAGAAGAGAAAGTACCGACCGAGCAGCGCGACTTTATTGCCCTAAATGCAGCATTAGCTGAGGTTTGGCCAAATATTCGCACGGTAAAAGCGGCACCCGCCGATGCGGATGCCTGGAATGGTGTAGCCGACAAATTACAATATTTGGAAACCTAGGCAGCGGGTAAATTATTCTTCAGCAGTTTCAATCTTATAAATAAAATAAACCGCATAAAAAATGCATAAACCAATAACAATGGCTAACCCTGCAAAAGAAATAAAAACCACCGGATCGTTAAGAAACTCATGCCAAATGTTCATTAGAAAACCCTCTTTGCTTGTGACAAACAAAGTGTAGTTTTGGCTATCTAGGCCAGCTGTGATCTGGATCAAGCTTTAAGACAAGCTCGCCACGAACTGTGCGCTGGCTTGACGTAGATCAATTAATTCACGCCTTAATTGCGCTGATGAAGGTACCTTTAATTGCTGCAGGTAATCACTGAGGTTATCGGCATTACGTTGGGTATGAAAGCGTAGCTGCGCCACTAACAGTTGTTGCTCTAGTTGTTCGGCCACTAATTCGGCTTGCAGCAAACCTTGTTTCAATTGTTGCTGATGCGCTGCGCTAAGGCCTAAACAGGCTAATTGGCTACGCTGCTGGCGCAAGCCTTCGGTAATTTGGCTGTTTAATGGGGTTAACGCCTTAAGCGCTGCTGCTAGGCTAAACGAAGTCAGTTGCCAGTGTTGCTGCTCTGCTAAACTTAACGCCAACAGTACATTGATGTTGGCGTAATAGTCATTTTGCCAGCGTAAGCAAAGCGTTTTTAGCTGTGGATAAACGGCCAGGCTAAATTGCCAGAGCAAGGCACTGTCTAGGCTAAGTAACGGCTCGTCTAAGGGCTTATTGGCCATTTGCTGCCCAGAAGCTACTGGTTTGTTGTTCCCATTGCTCTTGTGCCATAAACCATTGCTCTTCTACTTGGTCTTGCTCGGCACTGGCGCTGCTTTGTTTGCTAAGTAACGCGGTAAGCTGGGCTTTTTGCTCTGCATCATAAATGGCCGGATCGGCCAGTTGTTGTTCTATCTCAGCAAGTAGGGCGGCAAGTTGTTGCTGGCGTTGTTCTAATTTGTCGATTTGTTGCTTTAATGGCCGCAGTACATTACGAAGCTCAGCTTCTAAGCGTTTTGTGTCTTTGCGCTGCACCGCACTATTGCTGGTTGGTGCGTTATTATCCAGTGCGGCGGCTTGGGTTTGCCGGGCATCTTGTTGCATCCACTGGTAATAGTCTTGCAAATCGCCTTCAAATGGCGCCACTTTGCCATGTGCTACCAAATAAAACTCATCGGTGGTGCTGCTCAGTAAATGCCGATCATGCGACACCACAACAATGGCCCCAGCAAAGTCTTGTAACGCCATAACGATGGCTTCGCGCATTTCTAAGTCTAAGTGGTTGGTGGGTTCATCAAGTAACAATAAGTTAGGTCGTTGATAGACTAACAGTGCCAACACTAAACGGGCTTTTTCGCCGCCAGAGAAGGGCGCACAGGCTTCTAAGGCTTTATCGCCATGAAAACCAAAGCCACCCAGAAAATCGCGGAGCTTTTGTTCGGGTACTAAGGGGTCTAACCGCACCAGATGTTGCAGCGGCGAATCTTGTGGTCTAAGCGTTTCTAGTTGATGCTGCGCAAAGTAGCCTAAGCTAACGCCATTGGCATACCACACTTCACCACTTTTCGGTGTTAGCTCGCCGGAAAGCATTTTAATCAGGGTAGATTTACCCGCACCATTGCGACCCAGTAAACCAATACGACTGCCAGGCAATAGCTGAAAATTAATATTACTTAAAATAACCTTGTCACTGTAGCCGGCTTGCACGTTTTCCATTTTCAGTAACGGATTAGGTAAGGCTTTAGGATCGCGAAAACTAAAGTTAAACGGTGAATCAATATGGGCAGGTGCCAACATGGTCATGCGTTCTAGCGCTTTGATGCGGCTTTGCGCTTGGCGTGCTTTAGTGGCTTGAGCTTTAAAACGGTCAATAAATTGTTGTAAGTGAGCAACTTGGCGTTGCTGCTTTTCAAAATTCGATTGATGTTGCGATAATTGTTCGGCTCGCTGGCGCTCAAACTGGCTGTAATTACCTTTGTACAAGGTAACGGTTTGTCGCTCAATATGCACAATGTTGTCGGTTACAGCATCAAGAAAATCGCGGTCGTGGCTGATCAGTAATAAGGTACCCGGATAATTAGTGAGGTACTTTTCTAACCAAAGCACGGCATCTAAATCAAGGTGGTTGGTCGGTTCATCCAGCAAAAGCAGATCCGCAGGTTTCATCAGTGCGCGCGCCAAGTTCATCCGCATACGCCAACCACCCGAAAAAGACTTTACGGGGTGTTGTTGGGCATCGCCACTAAAGCCTAAACCCGCTAACAGAATACCGGCTTTCGCTTCCGCTCGATAACCATCAAGCGCTTCAATTTGTTGGTGTACTGCCGCTAAATCGCTTTCACTACACTGACTACGCGCTTTGATTAATAGCGGGAAAAGTTGCTCATCACCTTGCAGCACATAGTCTAGGGCGGAACAATCCAGAGCAGGGGTTTCTTGCGTTACGGTGGCGATAACCCAGCCAGCGGGCAGGTTAACGTTACCACTGTCGGCATGCAGTTTTCCGAGCAATAACGCAAACAGGCTTGATTTACCGCAGCCATTTGCACCGACAATTCCCACCTTTTGTCCTGGAAATACGGTAAGATCGGCCCCACTGAATAACGCATTTATACCGCGGCGTAATTCGACCTGCTGTAACTGGATCATGTTTTTCCTTGTAACAGTGAACTAGGTGGGCAATTTTACGCTATATCCCAGATAAGCCAAGGGCAGTTCGTGAAATTTGCCTTTTACTCTGCCTATACCCCATGAGGATCTAAATGACGCAGCGCAAAAAGAAACGCTTCATCGCTGGCGCAAGTTGCCCACAATGTAAAGCGCAAGACACCATGAGTTTATTTATCGAAAATAATGTTGAGAAGGTGGAATGCGTGGCTTGTGGTCATCAAATGACCCAACCCGAGCAGCAGGTCGCAAAATCAACCCGCAGCAACGAAATGGTCATTGGTGTGTTTAAACCAGAATAAGATGATTGCCAGGCGCTTAATAATGCGGCGGTGGCGGCTCTTCTTCAGGTCGTAAGATTTCACTGTCTTGCGGTAATTGCTGTAGTTTCTCTGCCAGAGTTAAAATTTGGCGTTGCAATTGATCAATACGTTTTTGATGCGCTAATAATTCTTCGTGTAAGCAGTTAACGGTATCTTCTTGAAAAGCAATTTTGCTCTCCAGTTCAATCAGATGTAACTGAATATCTATGGGTTCACTACTCATTGGTTATTTTCCATACTTCGGCTAAGCCACTGGAGCTTTCGCTAATTATACGCTGTGCATCAAGAAAAGCGACTGCATGCACTACGGCACTTTCTGGTCGGCTGCCAACGCGTGGAGAAACCCGCCAGCGTTGGATCTCGCGACCGGTTTTGACCTCCCATAACACGAGGTTACGTGTTGGCGCGCCGGTTAATAAAAAACGCCCATCAGCGCTAAATCGAACGGCACTGAATACTTGCTGCCTTGTAAGCATTTGCAATTGGCTGACAAGTTGTCCTGTTTGTATATCCCAAATTTGCGCTAAATGTTGGCTATCGGCAGTAAAGGCGAAACGCCCTTGTGGATCCAAGGCGACTTTAGTTACTCGACTGGGATGCGTGAAACTATATCGAATTTGCGCGGTCTGAGTGTCCCACAGGTAGGCATTGTAATCATTGCTACCCGTTAAGGCATAGCGACCGTTTGGTGACATGGCCACGCTATTGATGCGTTCGGTATGACCGATAAAATCTAAGCGACGGCCACTGCTCAGCGTAATGTGTTGCACGGTATTATCGCTTTTGCCAATCAGAAGATGGGCGCCATTGTTCGAAATAGCAATATCGCGAATGCTGTGTTGGTCGGTTTGCCAATATCCAACATTTTGACCATCTGCCGTGCGCCAAAGCGCAAAAGTGTGTTGATCTGCCGTTAATACGTGGCTGTTATCTTCACTTAGTGCCAAATTAAGCACTAAATTGTCACTGGCTTCTTCATGTCGCCATTGATACTTTAAGGCGTTTTGCTGTAGATCCCAAAACGCAATGCCGTCTTGTACGGATGAGACCACCGCATATTTGCCATCTGAAGACAGTGCTGCGGCATAGCTTACGTTGGCAACATGAGGCCATTGCTCCACAGGGGTCGTTTCTACCTTGCTGCAGGCACTGAGTAATAAACTAAGGAAAAGCACAGGATATTTCATCTTAGGTGTTAACCTCATCCAAACAAAGCGTTAGTATAGCGGGGCGAATAGTCCCTTATTAAATCATATTTTAGCAATTGCACTGCTAAACTTTGGAGAAAAGAATGCGCGTTAAAACTAAACTGACTCTGGTTGCTGTAGCGTTGTTAACGCTGAGCGCTTGTAACAAAGAAGAAAAAGCTGAAGTGGCTCCAGTAATGGAAACAGAACAAGCAAAACAAGCTTATAGCTTAGGCGTATCTGCGGGCCGTTATTTACAAAGCACCGTAGATGAATACAGCAAAATTGCTATTCCATTAGACTCTGCGTTAATTTTACGTGGTGTGCAAGATGGCATGGCGGGTAAATCTGAAGTATCTGAAGAAGACATTCAAGCGCTATTGACCGCGTTAGATGAAACTTACCGTGCAGAGCAAGCAAAAGTTGCTGAAGCATCAGCGGCATCGGCTAAAGCAGCCGGTGAAGCATTCTTAGCTGAAAATGCCAAGAAAGAAGGCGTGATGGTAACTGAATCAGGTTTACAGTACGAAGTTGTGCAAGCTGCTGATGGCGCTAAGCCCGTAGCAACAGACACCGTAAAAGTACACTACACCGGTACCTTAACGGATGGGACGGTTTTTGACAGCTCAGTAGAGCGTGGCGAGCCAATTGAGTTCCCATTGAATCGCGTTATTCCAGGTTGGACTGAAGGCGTGCAGTTAATGAATGTAGGCTCTAAGTTCCGTTTCACTATTCCGTCAGAATTAGCTTACGGCGAACGTGATATGGGCACTATTGCACCACATAGCGTATTAGTATTCGAAGTAGAATTATTGGATATCGTTAAAGCACAGTAAGTAGCCCAATAGCAGAAAAAGCGGCTTAAAGCCGCTTTTTTTATGGTCTTCAAACTGCGGTGGTATTATCCGCGTGTCTAATATAAAGCGTTTCAATCAGTTTATCTTCTAGCTCAAAGCGCTCTTCTAAAGCTTGGCCTAAAGCCGACAATTCGATATCAAAACTGCCACTGTTACGTGTGCTTAGATGCTCGGCATATTTATCGTTAAACTCTAACGATAAGTCAGTAGAAACGGCAATCTTTGGATATAAGCTATCTGCTAGTCTACGGCTGTCGGTACCATTAACGGCACATTGTGTAACAATTCGTTCGTAAACCTCAAAGTGACCCGCCGATAAGTAGTCCATCAATAGTTGACAAAACTCTCTAATTTTTTCTTGTGAAGGCATGGTATGACGATCTTTTTCAAAAGGTGGCAAACCAGCTAAGCGGCAATAGCAAACAATAATTTGCTGTCTTTCTGCTAGCCAATTATCGATGGCTGTTAGGCTACCGCCCCACTTTTGTTGTGCTTGCTGTACGCGGGTGTACATTAGCTTCTCCTTAGGTGCAGTTACGTTTCTGCATTAATGCCAAATTAAAAGAATTTCATAGCAAAGATCAACCGTTTTTTTATTGGTCTGCTCAGTAACTACCAGTATGATAGCTGCAACATAGCATAGTAGCGCGCGGAATAACCCACTAATGATCAAACACAGTGTTGTATTATCAGCAAAAGAGCAAGCATATTGGTTCATTGTGAACCAAGGCCGGGTATTTTTATCAGCTGAGGGCACATTGCCTTTTGGTAGTCAAAGTCACTTACCGATAGCAAGCCAAGGTACACAGATTTGTTGGATCGGCGAATATCAGCAACATCCCTGTTATTTAATGGTGTTTGATGATCAGGCAACCGATGAAACGCAGTGGCATTCAGCTCGCGTTTTTTTAACGCATGGTGAGGCATTATTTCAATTAGCGGCCAGAGCCACGCAAGTCGCACTGTTTTTACAAACACATCGCTTTTGCGGGCAATGTGGTAGCGCCATGCATTTGGTCAATTGGGAATTAGCCAGCTTATGTCATAAGTGTGGTCATCGCTGTTATCCTCGGATCGCACCTTGTGTATTAGTGGCGATCGTCAATGATGGCAAAATCTTGCTGGCGCGTTCTAGTCGGCATAAAGCCGGTTTTTTTTCGGTGCTAGCCGGTTTTGTTGAGTCTGCCGAAACCTTAGAGCAAGCCGCTATACGTGAAGTAAAAGAAGAAGTGGGCGTTGATATTACGGATTTGCAGTATGTGGGGAGTCAGCCTTGGCCATTTCCGCATTCTTTGATGACTGGTTTTTTAGCCCAGTACGCTGGCGGAGAGATTGTTTGTCAACCGCATGAAATTGAAGAGGCGTATTGGTGTGAGTTGGATAAGTTGCCACAAACGCCAGGTATTGAAACCTTATCAGGACAACTCATTGCTTTAGCACAGCAGTGTTATGGCAGAAAATAAAAAAGCCACAAAATGTGGCTTCAATGGGGAAAGCATGGTCTCGTATAATCGAGCTTCGTATTTGTTGTTTCTTGACTAGCGCAGGGATTTTATAGCAGATAGCGAGCAGCGATACAAGCCCATATGACAAAATAATGAACCTTAGCTGAATATATCGTGAATTTTAGTACGGCCTTAACGCAGCAATTCCGGCCAGAGCATAGAGCTTCGGGCGCTTAGCTGTTAAAATATCGCAACTATTAGCACAGCGGAAAAGTTATGCAATTAAAAAATGATCGTTACCTAAGAGCGCTTATGCGTCAACCTGTCGACCAAACGCCTATTTGGATGATGCGCCAAGCCGGCCGTTATCTACCTGAATATCGCGCCACGCGAAGCGTAGCAGGTGACTTTATGTCGCTGTGCAAAAACCCAGAATTGGCTTGTGAAGTGACAATGCAGCCATTACGCCGTTACCCCTTAGATGCGGCTATTTTGTTCAGTGATATTTTAACGATCCCAGATGCGATGGGTTTAGGATTAACGTTTGGTGTCGGTGAAGGCCCTCGTTTTAGTAAACCGCTCCGTGACTTTATGGACGTGGTGCATTTACCTATTCCTGATCCTGAGCAAGAGCTGCGTTATGTAATGGATGCCGTTCGTACTATTCGTCGCGAACTGAACGGCAGTGTGCCCTTGATTGGTTTTTCAGGTAGCCCATGGACTTTGGCAACCTACATGGTTGAAGGCAGTGGTAGCAAGACGTTTAGCATCATTAAAAAGATGATGTACAGCGAGCCAGAGATCCTGCACATGTTATTGGATAAGCTGGCGCAAAGTGTCATTTTATACCTGAATGCGCAAATTGCTGCAGGTGCGCAAGCACTGATGATTTTTGATACCTGGGGTGGAATATTAACACCACGCGATTACAAAGAGTTTTCATTAAGCTATATGCAAACGATCGTCAATGGCCTAACAAGAGAAGCTGACGGTCGTAAAGTGCCCGTCACCTTGTTCACCAAAAACGGTGGTCAATGGCTTGAGACCATGGCAGCAACCGGTTGTGACGGTTTAGGTTTAGATTGGACCACGGATATTGGTCAGGCTCGTGCGCGAGTCGGTGATAAGGTTGCGCTACAGGGTAATATGGATCCTTCTGTTCTGTTAGGTAGCCCAGAGCGGATTCGGCAAGAAGTGCAAGCCATTCTAGACAGCTATGGTCAAGGCACTGGACATGTGTTTAATCTGGGGCATGGAATTACCCCAGACGTGAATCCTGAACATGCCGGTATTTTTATCGAAGCTGTACAAGATTTAAGCCGTACTTACCATCTGCAAACAGAGTAGCCATTAGCGTAAGTAAAAAAAGCAGCACGGGTGCTGCTTTTTTCGTTTAGAACAACCGGTTTAAACCGTTGAGTGCGGCTACCCGATAGGCTTCTGCCATGGTCGGATAGTTAAAGGTCGTATGCACAAAGTAATTGAGGTTATTACCGCCATTTTTTTGCATCATAATAGCTTGGCCGATGTGCACAATTTCTGCTGCCCGCTCGCCAAAACAATGGATCCCTAAGATTTCCAACGTATCACGGTGAAATAACAGTTTCAGGCTACCGACATTGGTATTAGCAATTTGCGCCCGTGCCAAGTGTTTGAATTGAGCTCTGCCCACCTCGTACGGAATTTTCGCCGCCGTTAACTCTTGCTCGGTTTTACCGACTGAAGACATCTCAGGGATGGTGTAAATACCTGCAGGGATATCCGCAATCAAATGCCCATCTAAGTTACCTTTCACAATAGCTTCACCGGCTAAACGACCTTGGTCGTAGGCAGCACTGGCTAAACTTGGGTAACCAATGACATCGCCGACGGCATAAATATTGTCGATACTGGTTTGATATTGTTTAGTGACTTTTAGTAAGCCACGGCTATCTGCTTCTAACCCCACATTCTTTAATGACAGCGTATCGGTATTCCCAGTACGGCCATTAGCAAATAGGAAACAGTCGGCTTTCATCTTTTTGCCCGACTGTAAATGCAAGATAACGCCATCATCGGTGCCTTCGATATGAGAAAACTCTTCACCGTGGCGGATGGTCATGCCTGAATTCCAGAAATGGTAACTGAGAGAATCAGATATTTCGGCATCCATAAAAGATAACAAACGGTCACGGGTATTCACCAAATCGACACGCACGCCAAGGCCGCGGAAAATGGAGGCATATTCACAACCGATCACACCAGCACCAAAGATAATGATATGCCGTGGATCATGCTGTAACGATAAGATAGTGTCGCTGTCATAAATACGCGGATGACTAAAATCAACATGCGGTGGTCGATAAGGGCGTGAACCACAAGCAATAACAATCGTTTCTGCGCTAATCACATAGTGACTACCGTCAGTTTGAGTGACTTGAATATGGTGGTTATCAATAAAGTTCGCTTCGCCTTGATGCATTTTGACCATGTTGCGATCATAAAAGCCCGCACGCAGTCTTACTTGTTTCCGGATCACGCCAGCGGCATGTTTCAGAATTTGCGAGAATGTCAGGTTTTTTACCTGCTCTTCCATTTGGAACAGTGGGTTTTCATTAAACTCAATCAGTCGGCTAACCGAATGGCGCAATGCTTTAGAGGGGATAGTGCCCCAGTGGGTACAGCCGCCGCCTACTGAAGAGTAACGCTCGATTGCAGCCACCGATTTACCACTCTTGGCTAAATACATGGCGGCACCTTCGCCGCCAGGCCCTGTGCCAATTACAATGGCATCATAGTCATATTTAGGTTTTTTATTTGCCGATTTTGCTGTCACTAGCTGAATTCTCACACCGTTTTACTGTACAAATTAGCATAACAGGTATCAGAGACAAAAAAAGAGGCAAAGCCTCTTTTTTAAATGTCAGCGGGTTGATCCCTTATTGAAATGCCGCAGTTAAACGTTGCCAATGATTTTGTTGCTGCTGCAAATGTTCTTTTAATTCTTGATAACGTTGGGCAAACTCTGAAGCATTGTATTGGTTAACCAAAGCAGCACGACGTTGTTGCAGAAAGTCTTTTTTCAGCTGATAGTAAGCTTGCAACTTAACCATTAACAGTTGGTATTCCTGTTCGAGTAATTGCAATAGCTGTTCTGAGTTCGGCAGTAACATGGCTTTTTGTTGTGCGCGTTTTAATTGCATTTTCGCAACAGCTTGAGCGATACGATCTTCGGGCACGGTGCGTAAATTCCAAGTTAACTTTAACCATGAACAGCTTTTGATCAGCCATTTAGTCGGATCAAACTGCCACCAACGAATACCGTTACGATAATCATATTCAAAAATGTGGTGATAGTTATGATAACCCTCACCGTAAGTTAATAAGGCAAGAATGCCATTATCACGTGCGCTGTTTTGATCGGTATAAGTTTGCTTACCCCAGATATGCGCTAGCGAGTTAATAAAGAAAGTAAAATGATGACTTAATACTAAACGTAACACCCCCACGCTTAATAACATGCCCCACATATTGCCAAAAATAAAACCCAATAAAACGGGCACACCAATATTAGTGAGTAAGGCTAATGATAAATAGTGCTTATGTTGAAAAGCTAAGATTGGGTTTTTCTGCAGATCGCGAACATTATTATAGTTGTTATAAGTGTCGCCTTGATAATCACGTAGCATCCAACCGATATGACTGTACCAAAAGCCTTTGCCTGCCGAGTAGGGATCTTTGTCATTATCATCAACATGCCGGTGATGATCTCGATGATCTGACGCCCAATGGATCACACTGTTTTGCAGAGCAAATGCGCCACCGATAGCAAAAATCCATTGCAAAATAGGATGTGCATCATAGGTTTTATGCGACCATAAACGGTGATAGCCAGCAGTAATAGCAATACCGCAATAACCCATACATAAGATCATGGCGATAATTTCTACTGCCGTAAAGCCAATAGTCAAGGCATAATAGGGAGCCGCGACAGCGGCAACTAAGAAACTAGAACTAAATAACAGTACATTAGTCCAGATAATTGGATTTTTTTTCATGGGACCACACTTTGAGCTTACAACTGTTCGCTAATTTACCGAGCAGCTGCGGGTAGGTCAAGGTAAATCGGTTCTATTACACCAAGATTGGGATGTATCGTGAGCAGAGCAGAACAAAAAGAACGAACCCGCCAAGCCATCATTAATGCGGCGTTTTCACAGTTAAGTGCGGAAAAAAGTTTCGCGAGTTTAAGTTTACGTGAAGTGGCGCGTGAAGCCGGAATTGCACCCACATCTTTTTATCGGCATTTTTCAGATATGGATGAATTAGGGCTAACTCTGGTAGATGAAGCGGGTTTAATGCTCAGGCAACTCATGCGCCAAGCACGGCTTCGCATTGAGAATAATGGCAGTGTTATTAGTACTTCAGTTGAAACCTTTATGGAGTTTGTGACTGAAAACAGTAACGTATTTCGTTTATTACTGCGTGAGCGTTCTGGTACCTCGGCGGCATTTCGGGCAGCGGTAGCACGAGAGATCCAACACTTTTCCGCTGAGTTAGCGCATTATCTTCGTAAGCAAACCGAATGTACGGTTGAGCAAGCACAGTTACAGGCCGATGCCATGGTGACATTAGTGTTCCATACTGGCGCAGATGCCTTAGATGCACCAACCGAACAATGTCGGCAGTTAACACGTCGCACCATTTTGCAATTACGCTGGCTGGCGCATGGCGCAGCCAGTTATGGTCGAAAACTAACGGATTAGTGTGGCAACCGTTTTAACCACACTCCGGTTTCAATATGATGGGTATAAGGGAACTGATCAAACATCGCCACTTTTTGTAATTGATGGGTCTTTTGTAAAAAGGCGAGATTATCGGCCAGTGTCTCAGGATTACATGAGATATATATGATATCGTCAAAACCACTCACTAACGCTAAGGTGGCAGGATCTAAGCCCGCGCGCGGTGGATCAACTAATACCGTATTCAACGCTAAATTTTTCAAATCTAACTGTTTTAGGGTTGTCCCTTCAGCTAAGGCAGCTGCAACATCTTCGGCCGACATTTGTAGCACTTGTAGATTGTCGATCTTATTCAGCGCAATATTAAATTCGGCTGACTTAATAGAACTTCGAGCCAACTCGGTAGCAACCACTTGATTAAAATGTCGAGCAAGAGCTAGAGAAAAATTGCCATTACCACAATACAGTTCGAGTAAATCACCGTTCAGTTCTGCAGCAACACTCGCAGCCCATTGCAACATCTGTTGGTTAACACCGGCATTAGGTTGCGTAAAGCTCCCCTCGACTTGTTGATAATGCAAAGGTTGCTGGTCGACATTAAAAGTCTCGATAACGTAATCTTCGCTGAGTACCACTTTTTGTTTACGCGAACGGCCAATGACTTTGATCTTATAATCAGTCGACAAGCTAGCGACTAATTGTTCCGCAGCTAATTGCCATGTTTCATCTAGCTTTCTTTTATAAATTAGACTTACGAGTAATTCACCCGTAGACGTCGCTAAATAATCGGCCTGATAAAGTTTGTAACGTAATTCATGGTTGAATTGGATCTGCTTTAATAGTACTGGCATAAAGTCAGCTATTAGCGTGCAGGCAACAGGGAAGTAATCAATTCTGACGGGCTGGCGCGTTTCTGGATCAAACATCGCATGATAGATGTCATCGCCATTGTGCCAAATACGAAACTCTGCGCGTTGCCGAAAATGACTGGCCGCAGATCGAAATAACTGTAAAGGGGCAGTGTCATCGAGTTGCAATAACTGAGTAAGGCGTTCTGCCTTTTCAGTTAATTGTGTTTCATATAAAGCGGGGAATACTTGACCTATCGACATGAGACTCTCTATTGCTAGCATTTAAACGGACATTTTACGTGTTTTTACTAGCAGAGCCAATGCGCAACAAGCAAACCTGGCACCGAACATCATTATTAGTAAGGGCCAGGTCAACTTTTAAAAGATTACTCAGCAGCTTGGTTTTCATCATCCTGACGATCACGGGCTTCACGAACTTTTAATGTGCGTTCTTGAAATTCGAAATCATTTAATTTGCCAATCATGTTGTTCGCATCGGTAGCCGCAACTTCAACAAAGCCAAAACCACGACGGCGACCAGTTTGACGATCTTTCATCAATCGTACATTTATAACCGTACCAAAACGGCCAAATAATTCCTTAACTGCATCTTCATTAGCACGGTAGGGTAAGTTACCTACATATAACGTGGCGGTATCGCCTTGAAAGCCTTCAGTCGAAACGGGATTGTTGACTGCCTTAAATTGTGCGGTTGGTTTTTTAACATCAACTAAGATAGGGACTAAGATACCGCATGCTAGTACGCCAGCGATAAAAGTCAAAGCAGTAGACATAGATGAAACTAAATAGAAAAGGACAAAGGCGATAACAGCGAGGGCCAAAGTATAAGGTAAGGTGTTTCTTAAAGTGGGTGACATAGTAAATTCCTGCAGATAAATGAAAAAAGGATTCTTGTAATAAAAAGCATAGACATCTTAACGATTATTTTATGAACAGCCAACAGAAATAATGCATCTAATGCCTTACTATTTGGTACAAAAATAATCAAAATGAGCTTTTATTGAGCTCTTAACATTAAACGAGCTATTTTTTACAAAAAAGCACTTGCAGGATATTTAAAAGGTCCTATAATGCGCGCCATGCCACGGGGGATGCGGCGAACGAGAGTTCAGCAAAACCT
>NZ_JAPJEA010000004.1:0-175817 GCF_030737935.1 Alishewanella sp. SMS8 | reverse complement strand
AAGCAGTTAACAAGCCAAGTCAGCGGGAATTTTACTCGCTGAACAACGCTCATAAAATCCCCTGCTTGGGGCGTTATATGCCCAAACGGAGTTCGTTGCATAATTATGGAATTAACTAATCCTCTACCACCTAAAGATAACGAATTTGAAGCCCTGAAGGCTGGTTTAACGGCTTACAACGAATCACACACAGGCAGTGTACTTAGAGAAAAAGTTTCTTCTTTCGTAAAGGATGAATCTGGTGTAATTGTTGGTGGCATTCTAGGCGAGATAAACTGGAATTGGATGCATATTCAAGGCCTTTGGGTTGATGAAAGTATTCGTAAAGGTGGGTGGGGAGCAAAGCTATTATCTCGTATGGAGGAATATGCTTTATCAAAAAACACTACGAATATTCGCTTAGAAACGACCACTTTCCAAGCTCTGGGTTTTTACGTTAAAGCGGGGTATTCAATTTTTGGCGAATTACCAGATATGCCGAAAGGTCACACAAGTTATTTTTTACAGAAGCAGCTGGGCATATAACAAGCGCAGTCACAATCGGCCACTGCGTGGCCTGGACCTCAACCGCTGCGCGGGTTTCGGCCTGTGCTGCGAGCGATGTTTCTAGGTGAGTATGTCTAAGCTCTGCGCAACTATGTTTAAACTCTCTGACATCACTTCTGGTAGTGTATTTGGGCTTGCAAGCTTAGCTGCATTACTTTCATTTTTTGTACCACCAGTTTCGCTAATCTTGGCTGCAATAATTCATGGTTTATCTTTGGGTGACTGGGGTTTTCTTTATTTAGTGGTATTTATAGGGCTAAACTTTTTAACGTTTAAACATAAACTTGGCGCTTTGCTAGGGCATACAGTTCTAATCTTACTTTTGGCTGTATTAGGTAGTGGTTTTTCATATTTATATACGGCTTTGTTTTTAATATATTTATTGCCCTATATCTTGGTGTACATAGAGGCAACGAAACATCACAAGTCAAGCAACACGGATGCGGCACGCCGCACCGGTTCTTGAAGCGTTTTATATTCCAAGGATAGTATGTTGCCCGTATGAATATTGAGTTTCTAAGTTCCAGCATTGCTAATTTCATTAGATTCTTAAATGCCAATTATCAATTGGTTACTCAGTCATATGAAACGCATAAATTTTACGCAGAACAGGAAGAATTATTCTTAGTCTCTTTTGAAGAGTATTTTGATGATTGGGCGCAAGCAAATTGGGAACTACTGGTTGAAAGAGTTGTATGCTCCAATAATGAATCACTTGTCATTTATGGTTCGGGCAGTGATTATGAAGCAGCGGCACATAGTCGAGTTTTTTTCCACAATGCAGAGCCAACTCACAAGATAATATGTTTTGCTCAGTCCACAGTTGTAGATCGTCTCTCTAAATCGAAAGTGGATTTAACAAAATTTGATTTTGATGCTTTCGTTACTTTTGAAGGCAAGTGGTTCGATATGGCGCCACCTTTTGATCATGTATTGCTAACTGAACAAGAGACTGTTGGTGGTAGCTATCAACAAATAGTTATACCAGTTGAACAGATTAACTTTGGTGTACAAAAAATTGGAATATAACAAGTGGCATCACTCAGAAAAATTGGTCGCTGCGCGCCAAATTTTCTGGTGTGCCAAGCGTTAGGTGTACATGAGAAAACTTCTAGTATATTTAGCTTTATTCACTGTTAGTAATCTAGCTAATGCAAATCAGTTAAAAGTAGAAGTAGATGATTGTGGCCCATTAGCAAGAGGCGAGCTTGGAGTTGTATTTAGTTTAAAGCCTCATGGTATTGGTAAATCATATTTTACAAAAGGCTCAGCCAATGATGTTTGCCCTAAACTTACATCGGCTAAATATGTTGTTGGCTATATAGAAGATCTTTGTAAAAATCATAAACCAAGAAATAATCAAGAATGCGGTGTATTACAAGTATTTGTTATTCAAAAGTATGTTAACAAGTAAGTACACCTAACAAGTCGCTCAAGAGGGAAAATTTACAGTTTGCTGTTTTCGCTCCGCTCAACATTTTAGCAAACTATAAATTTCCCCTTAGCGGGGCGTTATACATCTCGGAGGAAATGTTGAAAGTGTTTGTTAAATCACCATTTTGGGACGCCGTTATTCGTAACACTGTATTCATTCAGTTCGCAATTTTTTTTATTGGATTAATTAAAGTCTGGGGAGATGGTGGGTTAGGCAACATTACTATGGGTAATTTCTTGTATGCGATGGCAATCACAATTCCTCTATCTATTATTACCGGCTTAATTATAGTTATGTATGAATCACGTAAAGCTAAAAACGATGTATAACAAACCATTCAAGCGGACAAAAATAAAAAGCAATTTTCGCCGCTTAATGGGGTGTTATGCCTTAAGAGAGATATGAGCATTTTTCCCGTTGCAGTTGATGAAAAAATGGTTGGCGAATATCCGGCAGAGGCAAAGTCTGGCGGCGGTTACTTCTATGATGATGTGCTTGAATATCGTGTCTGGTGCCGTCCGTGGCTTGGCGCACCTGATGAGTTTGATGGCGAAATCTACTACTACGCGTTTTCTTCGTTTGAGGCTGCAAAGGAATTTTCTGATAACACTATAGGCTCTGAGCAACCGCTGGTTTTAGTGCGGCAATTTGAGTGGATAGATGAACCAACACCGGGTCAATTTATTCCCATGAAAGGTGAGCGCATCACCGAGTGGTTAGTTGAATGGTTGCAAGGTAATAAAAGAGAAGAGCAAACTATTTCGCAGTTTATAGAGGCTAGCGTTGGGGCATAACAAACGCCAGCACAAACGCGCCCTTTGGGCGCTCGACTCGCAACAAGTTGCTCGCGTGTGTGGCGGGCGTTATGCGTAAATTATGAAATCACTATCGATAGCCAGCTTATGTACAGTTTTAACCGTTTTTGTGGTGACATTTGTTGTCAGTGCGGTTGATTCAATTGGTACTGTTTATTCCGGTATAACTATATCGCTACTGACGGCAAGTGTGGCGGCAACAGTGACCATGGTTGTTGTAATAGCTTGGGCTTTGCCTTTGTATTACGTGCTTAAAAAATTAAAGCGGCAGGCGTTACATTGGTACTTACTCGCCTCTGTAATTCCAAGCGTAATATTCATTTATGGTTTTAAACCATTCGGTCACGACTCAAGTGTTGATCTAGCAAAACAAGCACTGTTTTGTGGCATATTTGGTCTGATTGGTGCAGCCGTATTCTGGTATATGGCTGTGTATCGTTCACGCATAACAAGGCGCTCAAGCAAAGACGCGCTAACGCGCGCCGCTTAGCTTTGCGTTAGCTTTAAGGATGAATATGGCGAAGTGCGGATGTTGCGGAAAGGACATTGGTGAAATAGTTTTTGATAAAAGCTACAAAATGCCTGATGACATCTGGAACCTTTCCAAAACAGAAAAAGAAGAAAGGGCGCAAATTGACTCTGACCTTTGCAGATTAGATGACAGGTATTTCATTCGCGGTGTTGCTTATTTGCCAGTAAACGGAACTGATAATTCCTATGGATGGGGTATATGGGCTGAAGTGTCTCAAGAAGATTTTTTTGATTACGTAGAAAATTATGAAGAAGATAATAGTACCAAACCAAAATTTTTTGGCTTGGTCGCCAACGTAATACCTTCATACGAAAATACTATCGGATTAGAGCTAATGGTTCAGCTTGGGAGCGAAACGCAGCGACCAGAATTCTATTTTACTGATCCTATGCATTTATTAACTAAAGAGCAGGCTGAGGGCATCAGTATTGAAAAAGTACACAGTTTTAGTAGCAACAAAAGCTAACAAAGCCAGTCAGCAACGCTCCCGTTGGTCGCTGGACCTCAAACCCGCTGCGCGGTTTCTCGGCCGCTGCTGGCAGCGTTAGCATTACTGGAGAATTACCAAACATGAAGTTATCAATTATATTTTTAGCTACTTTGCTATCATTTAACTCTTTAGCTGCAGATTATCAAACCGAGATTGATGATTTTTTCAAGTTGTATCAATCTGGGAAAGTAGATGAAGCTGTTGATTCCATTTATCGAACAAATAAATACGTATCATCAATTCCAGATCAAATTAAAAATGTTAAAACGCAATTAAATGCGCTTGAAGGGCTTATTGGAGAAATTAACCATATAGGTAAAATTGACACTTACGCAGTTGGTGAGAATTTTGTGCATGTTACTTATCTAGCCACTTACGATAGGCAACCCGTTCGTTATGAGTTTCAATTTTTTAAAGTAAAAAGCGGTTGGAGAATATACTCATTTTCATTTGATGATGGCTTAACCGAAGAAATAGCAACCGAAGCAAGAAAGGCCGCTTTGTCCTCTCAAAAGTAATGCTAACAAGCGCCTTAAACATCGCGGCCTGTGGCCGCTGGACTCGCAACAAGTTGCTCGCCATTTAGGCGTGCGTTATACGTTTTCAGATTTATGGAGTAATCGATGAGAAAAACATGGAGCTTTAAAGTAAAAGGCCATTCAATCAAAGTTGTTAACACTTGGTTTCATGGTATGAAGCTTTATATCGATGGTGATTTAAGGGATCATGACAGCAGTTTTTTAGCCTTTGGAAATGAAGTTTTGATGTTTGCTAATTTGGGTGAGGAAGGCATAATTGAAATTATACCTCGCGCTTTTTTAACAGTTGAGGTTGATGCTTTTCTTTCTAAAGACGATGAAAGCGTCCCCGTATTCAGTTCAACAAACCGATTATCGCTGAGTCAGCAGAGAGAGAGTCGTTAAATACGTATAACAAACAAATTTTATCGCCAGCAAAAAGCGCTGGCTGCGACGTCAACCCGCTGCGCGGCTTTCCGCGCTAAATTTGGGCGTTAGGTAGCAAAAGGAATGCAAATAATTTTGGTCATTTTGAGTACAACACTTCAGCTATTTTATCTGCTTGCGTTACTACACTTCGGAATTGGTATTTTCAATGCTGTCGAAGCCATATCCACCGCAGATCCTAAGTTGGTCGCAGGGGCATTATCTGCCAGTATTGTTAAATCCTTAATTGCTGTTGTGCCTTCAATTTTGGGGCTTTTATTAAGCTTAAATTTATTACGTTCTATCGAGGCACTACCAAATTGGTTTAAAAGGTACACCCGTTTGATGTCTTATTTATGGCTCTTATTTATTCCAATAGGTACTGTTATTGGTGTCATACAACTCAAACGGTTGCGACATGCTACCTAACAAAACAATAAACATCGTTCGCTTTGCTCACTGGGAAAAAGCCTCGCTGCAACTTCGTTGCAAAGCACTCGGTTTTTCCCGTTATTGTAAGCGTTATCAGTAAGGATACATTGTGCAAAAGTCAGCATTTGAAAAAATATCTATTGGTCCTGCGTTTGAAAGTTTTTTAGTATTCTTGGTTTTGGGTATTCTTGTAGTCGTAGTAGGTGGCTGCTTTGTAGATCTTACCAGTGACTTGCCAGACTGGTATCTGAGCCTAATTCAAGAGCCAGTTTCAATTTCATATTTTTTCATTTTGAGTATTTTAAGCTTATTAACTACAGCCTTGGTGACTTGGGGAGGTACTAAGAACCACAATGATAAGTGGTGGTTCGATAATATAGTTTTGGCAACAAGCAGAGCAGGAATAAGTTGTGGTTTTATAGCTAGTGGTATGTTGGTTGGTATCGGCGCTGGTCTATTTATAGTTACTCGAGGATCTCCAGATTCTGAACTCGCGAACACATCAATGGGATTTGTTGCCTTAGGCATTTATTGCTTAGCTGTCGTATATCCTGTATCCCTATTGATGCTGTACATGATAAACAAAAACACGAAACATAATATTTTTATAGATTTACTAGGTGCATTATATATTACTCTCGTTATATCGGCGAGCTACAAATTTCGAGAACACATGAATTGGATTGTTATTAGTGCTTGTTTTGCAGTACTAATAATATGCATGTTTATCGATCGTAATTGGTTGCGAAAAACTGATAACAAACGGTTGCACACTGATCCAATTAAGGCTGGCTCAGCTTCGCAGCACCAACCTTAATTGGTCCGGTGAACCGGGCGTTATAAAGCATCAAAGGATTGTGCATGAATCGAATGCTGGGAATATTAGGGGTAGTAGTTTTTCTTATTACTCTTCTTATTTGGACATTTTATCCGGAAATTCCATCTAGCTTCTTTGGCTGGGCTGCATTGTTCGTTATAGGTATTCCCGCATACATACTTATGGAATGGTTAGGTGAAGTTGTTTTTAGTTCTCAATTTTTTAAAAACAGGTCTAGTTTTACTCGCATTCTCCTAGGTGTTCCTGTTGCTTTAGTTCTAATTGGTGTTGCCTTTTTTGTCATAAGTTTTGTGCGCCAATCAATAATTGTGGTGGGTGGGTAATTGCTTTATAACAAGCCAAGCCAGCGGGAATTTTACTCCCTGAAAAACACTCATAAAATCCCCTGCTTGGGGCGTTATATGCAAGGGAACTTATGCGTAAATTTCTAGTTTTATTACTCTTAATTGCACCTTTTACCAGTGCGTCTCAAATTGATGCTTATGACAATGCCGAAACGGCATTCATTCAATCGAAAATTGAGAAAAGTCAAAACTCTATATCCTACGTGCCTTTTCAACTGGACGAAAAATTTGAGAGTCTTTGCGAGATCAAAAACATAGAAAAGATGGATGGGCTGGCCTATGTTTTATATAAAAATACGGAAACAGACTCTTATTTTATTGGACTTTACAATGGCTTAGATGGTAGTAACCAAATGCATGGCCCCTTTGTCGAATAACTTGCATATAACAAGCAAAGCCAGTCGACGCGTACCGCGCAGCTGCTTTGTGCGTTATACATACATGGAAAAGTTGATTCATGATTAAAACAATTAGAGTAACTGAGAAAGATTACCTCAACTTCACTAATTACGCGTTTAAGCGGCTGTGCACACCACAACCTAAGGGCGGTAAAGGCTTCATCAAGAACATGATTATTTGGTGCATTTTAACGATAGCTTTTATGTTCTTATTTCAGATTGATTCAATATCATTATCTAGCTTTCATTGGCCGTCAGCATTAATAGTCACATTTCCTTTTACAGTGTTTATTGTCGCTTACTATATGAATATGCGTAAACTCCGTCAGTCGAGTATTCCCAATCAAAATGGCTTAATGCTTGGAGAAAAAACCATAGAGTTTGGTACTGACGGAATTACAGAAATAAACCCACTTGGAAATTGTTTCTATAAATGGGAAAGCGTTGAGTCAGTGGAAGATAATAGCGGTGATATTTATATTTTCTTAGATAAGCTTTTTGCCTTAATCATCCCTGCTGCTTCTTTTACCTCAGATATAGAAAAAGCCGAGCTCCAATCAATAGTGAAAAAGTATGTATAACAAGGCGCTATTGACGCCACTGTCGTGGCTGGGACGGCTTACGCTGCGCTCCAGCCGCCCCAAAGCTTTGCGTTAGGTTTGTCTCAGCTAGGAGCAGGATTTGACTAAAAAATGGATTCTTCTACTAAGTATATTCCTTACAGCCTGTGGATTTGAAGGCGATGGAATCTATGAAGAAAGCGGATTTTGGCCATTAACAACACACAATTTGCAGTTACCTGCTTTCAATTTTGAATCTGATAAAGAGGTGCTCTTCAAATTCGATGGCTATGGATCTCATGGCACTTCTTTTCTAAGCATTAATTTAATTAGTGATACTCCTGTAAACTTTGAAAAACTGAATACAATTCTCGAAGTTCGGGTTTATGGCGGTAATAATGTTACGTATTTTTATCGGAAGTCAGCTCTAAATAGTCATTTCCTCCGCATGCAAAAGATTGGTGAAGCAGCATGGGCAAACGAAATGGAATGGAACGGGCGATATGAATACTCATCACCCGACATTAAAAATCGGGCAGTACCATTTTCAATTTCAGAGGTTCCTTATGCGGCGAAGGAAATGACATATATTCATTCTTTACCTACGGGTAAAGAAGCCTTTAGCATTTATGTAAAAATAGGTGACGTACCAGAAGGTTTTGAAAACTTGCAAATAAATCTCGGTTTATCATCAGGCTGGAAGTAGTTATGCGAACAAAAAACCTAACAAACAAATTTTATCGCCAGCAAAATGCGCTGGCTGCGACGTCAACCCGCTGCGCGGCTTTCCGCGCTAAATTTGGGCGTTAGGTTTTCTATGAGAGAAGTCGAATTTACCCATAAATTTAAAATTAATCGTCATGGTACTCCATTCAGTGAAAGAAATAACACTGGTAAGATTGAGGTAGATATAAATGTAAATAGTGTATATCTATCAGGTGATAAAAATGGGTTGTTAGCGTTGGCAGCCAAGATAATCGAGGTGGCGAACTGTGAGGTGCCCGGTTATCACAAGCATCTAGATGAAGTGGAAATTCCAAATGTGAGTATGTCTCCTAAAGGACTTGAATTCACTATCGGTAAAATCAGTGGTTAGTGCCGATCAAAACCTAACAAACGCAGTCTATCGGAGCGCCTTTCCGCTCCTTCGTCGCTACAAGGCGCCCGCAGCTGCGGGCGTTATAAATCAGGAGAGATTTGTGCACGTAGAACCTTGGAAAGGACTTAAAGAGCATCCAGGCCAGGACAGATTTTTAGCTAATCTTAATTACTCCCGAGCCCTGCTAACAATTCAGATAGCGTACATGAAGCTAGAAAGATCATATTTGTTGATGTTTAGAGCGCCGACGCTGTTTAGGGTCATGGATGAAGGGGATCTTTTGAGGTTTCAGAAGCAATTTAAAGAGCCAGTATTTGCTGGAAGCTTCATATATGAGTTGTTTGATACAGAGTTAATCAACTTTTGCTTTGAAGAAAGAGATCGCTCAATTGATAAAGCTAAGTATCGCCATTTTGCTGTTGTTTCAGATGATGACTTTATTGATATAGTTTTAATTGATGATGAACCAACCATCACAGCAATTGATTTATAACAATCCGCGTCATTCGGGGCCTGCGGCCCCTGCGACGCTCACAAGTTCGCGCGCATGCGCGGGGCGTTAGTTTCTTAGGTGTAATTTCGTGTATAGAATTTTATTAATCATTTTAATTGTTTCCTTGTTTGCATTCTGGATGTATCCAAAAGAGAACATTACTCCCGCTGTGAGTGATGAGCATGTGCCTCAGCTTAAAGATGCTGATAGTAAAGTCGACAAAGAGAAGGAGCGGGAATCAGTTGTTGAATATATTGCCGAAGATGATGCCCAAGACAAAATATTGCAACTTAGCGCCAATCAGATTCTTGAATTAGCAATTGAGCTTCGCCTTTGTAAAAGTGTGCCGAAATCTGATTCTGAATTATCAGTATGGCTTGATGAAGCTAATAGTGTTGGAGAACCAAACGAGTATATCGAAGATGTTCTCGCCAGATTTGATCAATGTTCAAAGCAACCTAAAGGTGAATACAACTACATAGACCTTTTGTTAATTGCGGCAGAGCAAGGATCTGACGATGCAGTGTCGTTATTATGGGCAATCGGTGAACGGGAATATTTTGAAAACATCGGTATAGTGCGATTAAGTAGGGAAGCGAGAATTGCTGCTAGAGTAGCATTTACTCACAAGAAATACGATTTGGCGCATAAAGTTGCATTGCAAGGTGGTGAGCAATCGTTAGAAAAGCTAGTTAAAGGCTATCAGCATTTTGACCCTGCAACCAATGGGCAAAGCTATTATAAGTCGGTGGCATACGCTAACTATGCCATGGCAATTACACGGAATAATGATTTGTATCGGAAGGTCGACTGGATTAAGCAGCAGCTGCTAAACAACATGAGCAATTATGAGCTAGAGCAAGCGCAAATGATGACTGAGAAATTACTATCCGAGGCGTTAATTGGACGAAACTAACAAACGCCATCAAAACGCCGCTTTGCGGCTCGACTCGCAACAAGTTGCTCGCGTTTGTGGCGGGCGTTATGTTTTCAAATGGAGTGTCGTTTGAATCAGGTCGATTATACAAAATATAGCCTGTCGGAGTTGCATGAAGCGCTTGAAAGCATAGATGCTTATGCATTCCCTGAAAACTATCAAAATTTGCTAGCTGAGCTTGAAAAACCTGAGCGTAAAAATGAAAAAGTGAATATCGCTAAAGAGAACAAAACAGATGGTAATAATGAAATCCAGACTCGTGTTTTCTTGACGATGTGTTCATGTTTGATGTTTGCTTCTTCATACTTCATTTATATCAGTGGAGTATTTATGTCTAGAAACAATAGACGAGAAATGTTAAACATACATGATAATCCAATAGCTTTTCATTTGGGAGTTATGGCATTAGTATTTTGTGGGATTTTCTTGTTTTATAAGGGTGTTTTTGGTGCCTTTAAATCAAAAAAAACATAACAATCGCCATCAAAAACGCGCCCGTTGGGCGCTCGGCTCGCAACAAGTTGCTCGCGTTTGTGGCGGGCGTTATGTGCGCTAACTCTGCAGCTGTCGGGTTATTGTCGGGTAATTTACGTACCTGACAGATGAAAATATAAGTAACACTCTTGGTTCAGGAGTACAGGAGCCATCTGATGATTTTAAAAGAACTGCGACTTAGTCGGCATATTTCTCAAGAGCAATTAGCGCAAATGTCCGGGCTTAATGTTCGAACCATTCAGCGTATTGAGAGTGGTCACAATGCTAGTTTTGAATCATTAAAATGTCTTGCTGCGGCTCTTGATGTCGATGTGACAACACTGAATCAGGAGAAATTTATGATAGATAAAAGCACAAATGAATGGCAGAAGTTACCGTTATTTTTAAAAATTTGGTTTTGGCTAAACTATATACACGTGCGGACTCAGCGCAAATCAATAAAGCGGGCAGAGATAATATCGCACATTGCCGGTTTTATATTTTGTTGCGTTGGATTGGTAAATGAGGCGGCTTTAACTGGCGGAATTGTCATGCTGGCAATAGCCTATTTTTATTCTTTGTTGAAGTGGCAAGGTGATAAGTATGGTATCTGGTACGAGCCTGATGTAGAGAGGGGCACATAACAATCGCCATCAAAAACGCGCCCGTTGGGCGCTCGACTCGCAACAAGTTGCTCGCGTTTGTGGCGGGTGTTATGTTCACTTCAAATCATAATCACGGAGTTACACATGAGTAAAAATTTTAGAAAAACAGCTGCATACACTGCTTTGGTTTTAGTGCTTGGGTGTGTTGCATTTTACGCATCAATGGAAGATTACCAGAAAGAGAACTTTTCAAAGTTAGTCAGCCAAACCTTTTCAGGATAGGCTTTTTACTGGATTAACTAATTGTATTTTAGAGCTTTTTGCATGGGTGCATTTCAAATAGCAAGTGAACATAACAAAAAAATATTATCGCCGGCGAAAAGCGCCGGCTGCGACGACAACCCGCTGCGCGGCTTTCCGCGCTAAATTTGGGCGTTAGGCATTTATGTTCAGTGCAATGAATAAGCATAAGTATCTCGATATGATTGAGATACAAGAAACCTATAAAGATTGCCTCAGGATTGTAATCGCTGAGGCAGGTGTGTCTGATGTCGTCTCGGAAATATCATCAGTAGAAGAGCCAGTTGAGGCACTAAGAGAGATATTGAGGGAAAGCAAACCCATAGCAGTAACCGACAACAGCGCCCGCTATGAAATAGTCTTCGATGACTACATAGCATATGCAGTAACGAATGAAAGTTATGCTGGAGGCATTGAAGAAAAGTTCGAGGGTAGGCTTGCACGGGTTTATTCGAAGTCAGCATTTTTAAACTATATTGGCCAAGGTACGTTCGCTACAGAAGATTATCCTGGTCCGTTTGTACACTATGGCTTTTGTTGCTTAAACCAAATAATAGATGTTGTTTCTGAAAAGCCACCTATTGTGAAATTAATCAATGCCTAACAAACCGCTCAAATACGTTCCGGCCACAAAAAACGTGGCCTCCACCGGACTCGCTAAAGCTCGCCGTTTAGCGAGGCGTTAGGGCTTTATGACTAAGCAAGTTTTGATTCTGATTAATATTGCGCTCGCAATTGCTGCGTCAATTTTCATATATCAAATGTTGCCTTATGCATCAGCTGTCGGTTGTGGTGAATTAAATCCAGTGCCAAACTGCCAACCCCTAACACAAACTAAATTATTGTTGTGCGCTGTTGTACCCATTGTATTAGTCGGTGTCATTGCTTTTTCGTCCGCTCGCTTGTTTCCAATGCATCACAAACTATCAAAAGGTTTACTATTTATCGTTCCTATAATTGCCATTTTATTAGGGGGATATATCTTTGTGTTATCAGCAGCTTAGCCCTAACAAATCGCGGCACTTTGCGGCTTTCGGCCGCAGCGACGTCAACTGCGATGCAGTTTTCCGCGCGTGCGCTCAGTGTTAGTGTTTTAAGGAGTTTTTTTGAAATTCATTTTGTTATCGATCTTTGTCTTGTCCTTTTCTGTGGTCGCAGAACCGAAGTTTTCAAAGGTTGGGGACTTTGAGCTGGAATATGAAATCGCGGGCAGTGGTGAGTACACAGTCCTTTTGGAAGGCGGTGCTGGTGCTGGTTTATCTGACTGGGATCCTGTCTTCTATAAAATTGCTGAAAAAGCGACGGTTATTCGCTACTCAAGGGTAGGCAATGGCAACTCAACTGCAATAAAGCGTCATTTTACTTCTGACGAGTATGCTCATTATGCAAGCAACCTTTTACTAAATTTAGGGATTTCGCAGCCTGTCATTTTAATTGCTCATTCCTATGGCGGAAATGTAGCTAGGGATTTTGCAGTGACTTACCCTGCACAAATAAAGGCACTACTGATGCTTGATCCCTCTTCGGAGCATGATGTGGATATTATGCGTGCAATTAATTTAGAGCAGGCTAACAAAGAAATTGCTGCTGTTAAACTTGCTGATATGGAAAATGGCATGTCAAACAACTACTTGGATTTCTGGAGTAAGAGACCTTTACCAAACTACCCACAGATCAAAGATATGCCTGTTACTGTTATTGCCTCGATCAAAAAAGATCCCAATCCTCCACACTTGCTGGCTAGTGACCAAGGTGTAGTAAAGTGGGGTGAGACATGGAAACAATGGGCTGAAGCTTTCCCACAAGGGCGGGCAGTGTTAACAGAGATGAGTGGTCATTTTGTGCAGTTTGACGAGCCTGAATTAGTAATTAGTGAACTCACCCTAATTATTGAGCGGCTTATAAAACACTAACAAGGCGCTATTGTCGCCGCTAACGCGGCTGGGACGGCTTACGCTGCGCTCCTGCCGCCCCAAAGCTTTGCGTTAGGCATATTACATGGATAGGCTCTTAACTCCTTTTGCAAATTTAGTTTTCCTCGTGTTTGTGGCAATTCATGTGAGTACATATTTTGAACTAGATTTCGCAGTTACAAACGGCTTAATGTCAAAGCTTCACGGGACCGCAATATTGGTTGCGGGTGTTTTTATATTTTTGGCAAAAAGAGTTATCTCAAGCAGCGAGGAGTTTTTTAAGCTTGGTGGTGAAAATGCACCAATATTGCTAGGAGGGCTATTCTTTCCTGTTATGCCATATATATTAATGAATTTTTTCTTATGTATAGCATTACTTGAAGGTGGTAATCCCAAAATTATTAATGGCGCATATTTCCTAGTTCAAAAAGGTACAGTTATCCGAGAAGTTGATTATGCTGGTTATAATCAACTGTTAAGTTATCAATTGAGGCTGTTTACTGGACATTGGGTTCTTATTGGTTGGGCAGCTTTACTTTGCGCCAAACTGATAAAATCGACTCAGTATAAAAATGCCTAACAAGTCATTAAAGCAGGAAAATTTACAGTTGGCTGTTTTCACTGCGTTCAACATTTTAGCCAACTATAAATTTCCTCTTAATGAGGCGTTATGCGCTGATGGAGTTCGAGTAATGGATATGACATCAGAATATCTGGAAGGATGCTCGCCTTACATTGATAGACTGATATATGACATTGGCAAAAGGCAGCTAATATTGGTCTGTGTTGATTCTCCTGAAATATGTAAACCAGTGATAGAGATCATATTTACTGGTATAGAGTCGTATAAAGAGGAAACGCTTGACGATGAGTATGACGATCAATGCATTGATAGTGTAATCGGAATTAATTGGCTACATGAAAAGACCATTTGTATTCACACGGAAAAAAAAGAGATCATAATAAAATTCGATGGAAATTTTGTTAAAAATTCAATCGCATAACAAGCGCAGCCACACACGGCCACTGCGTGGCCTGGACCTCAACCGCTACGCGGGTTTCGGCCTGTGCTGCGAGCGTTAGCCCTATAGGAGTTCATTTTGAGTTTTGAGATTTGGCTAGCATTTGTCACTGCATCATTGGTTTTGTGTTTTACGCCAGGCCCGACAGTTTTTCTTGTCGTAGGGCAAGCATTAACCCATGGTAAAAGATCTGTTATGGCATTAGCGGCAGGAGCGATTGTAGGTGACATAATCCTAATGGCTTCAAGCTTCATGGGGTTAGGTTTGCTGCTATCTATTTCATCTACGATGTTTAACCTTATTAAATTCATAGGCGCAGCTTATCTTATTTACATGGGTATAAAAGCATTTCGCACCAATAGCCTTTCTAAAAGCCGGACTGCTGAAATAGCCCAAAAAGAGAGTTCATTTATTATTTTCCGTGACGCTTTAATTGTGACCGCTCTAAATCCGAAGGGCATTTTGTTCTTTATGGCTTTTTTGCCGCTGTTTATAAACACAGCAGAGCCCGTATTTCCGCAAATGGTCGTTCTGGCAGTGTCATTTTTAGTGGTATCACTGCTTAGTGTAAGTTGTTACGCTTTATTGTCAGGTTATCTTAGAGGTTACATAGCTAAGCCTAGCTTTCAAAATGGCTTTAACAAAGTTGGCGGTAGCTTGCTTGTGGGTGCGGGCGTAATAACGGCAAGTATGCAAAATGGCTAACAAACGCAGTCACAATCGGCCACTGCGAGGCCTGGACCTCAACCGCTGCGCGGGTTTCGGCCTGTGCTGCGAGCGTTAGGCTACTAATGGTGACCATCGACGACATATACAATCTGATAGAAAAAGAGTGTGGAATAAAGGCTGCAAAACTAAGGCCAGACTCGGATATTTGCGAAGATTTTGGTGTGTATGGTGATGATTTTGATGATTTAATGGCTGCCTACTCAAAAGAGTTCGGCGTGAATCTAGATAATTACTTATGGTATTTTCACTGTTGTGAAGAGGTTTCTAGCCCTTTGGCTTTTATATTTCCTCCGCCTAATCGGCGCGTGAGTAGAATAATCATTACACCGGAACTTCTTGAGAAATATGCCAATTTTAAAAATTGGGCAGTAACATATCCAGCCCATACTTTGCCAACGCGTCGATGGGACATATTAGTTTTACAAACTTTTTTTGTATTAGCTGGGTTGGCTGGCTTAATTATTGGCTTCTGGAAGACGTAGCCTAACAATCCGCGTCATTTGGGGCCTGCGGCCCCTGCGACGCTCACAAGTTCGCGCGCATGCGCGGGGCGTTATATTTTGAAAGGTGCAAGCGTTGAAAAAAGAATTTGTTAACACCTCTATATTGCTCGCTATTCTGTTTTTTGCTTTCGCAGGGCGGTTGGCTATCGATGTCTTTTCTAGTAAAACTTATGATGCAGAAGACAATAATAAAACCCTGATGAGAGCGGCGAGTGAAATTAATAAAAACTTACCTATGACTATAGATATGGATACAGTTTTGGTATCTACAGTGGGCTCAGGTGACACCTTTAGGTACCTTTATAAACTTATCAATTATCATGTTGATGAAATAGATTTACAGGATTTTAATGCTGGTATGGCACCAAGACTTTTCAACTGGGTTTGCACATCCGATACCACTGCGGAGTTTCGTAAAATGAAAATAAAGGTAGTATACAGCTACGTTGATTTTGAAGACCGCAAAGTTGTTGACATACCAATTGATACCAAAGAATGTGAACAAATATAAGAATCGCCATCAAAACGCGCCCGTTGGGCACTCGACTCGCAACAACTTGCTCGCGTTTGTGGCAAAGCGTTATATGCAAGGGAACTTATGCGTAAATTTCTAGTTTTATTACTCTTAATTGCACCTTTTACCAGTGCGTCTCAAATCGATGCTTGTGACAATGCCGAAACGGCATTCATTCAATCGAAAATTGAGAAAAGTCAAAACTCTATATCCTACGTGCCTTTTCAACTGGACGAAAAATTTGAGAGTCTTTGCGAGATCAAAAACATAGAAAAGATGGATGGGCTGGCCTATGTTTTATATAAAAATACGGAAACAGACTCTTATTTTATTGGACTTTACAATGGCTTAGATGGTAGTAACCAAATGCATGGCCCCTTTGTCGAATAACTTGCATATAACAAGCAAAGCCAGCCGACGCGTACCGCGCAGCTGCTTTGTGCGTTATGTGCTTAGGTTGTCATGATCGTCGGAAATAGAGTTTATAAATGAACACACGCGAGTACTTGCTAGCTTTATTCGATATTCATTCGGGCTCACTTCCAGTAAGAATTGCCTGCGATAAGTTTATTTCTCGCGAATTACTCTCGGAGCTAATTCAAAAAGGTTACGTTAGTACGACAATGTTGGCACCTGACAAATCCGTATTTGTGAATCCCTCTCTTACAGAAAGTGGTACAAGTATGCTCTTTGAATTAAGGCAAATGAACCCGGAATTATCAAAGACATTATTATTTAGAAAATACAGAGCAATAATAATGAACATTTTATATTCAGTTATAACATTTTTCGTTATGGACTTTGTTTTCAGGGTAATTCGCGGTGGCTATTAGTATAAAACTCGCACATAACAATGCGCACCATTCGCTCCCGTTGGTCGCTGGGACGCCAAACTCGCTGGCGCGTTTTTGTCGCCCATGTGCTTTGCGTTAAATTGCATAGGGAAGTCATGCGTATATTTCTGTCTTTTTTATTAATAATTTCAAGCTTATCGGCTTCAGCAATTGTGGTCCGTCATGATGTTGATGACAAAAAATATCTTGCTGACTCTGCAGATTTTGCACCATTGGCAACACTGTATGTTGATGGGGCTCATGGCACATTAATTAAGCCTGATTGGATTGTGACTGCCGCTCACGCAACTTTCTGTATTAATTCTGGTAGCTACATCGGTCTAAATAATGGCTACCACAAAGTGGAAAGTGTCTTTGTTCATAAAGATTATCAGCCAGGTAAAAGTCACGACATTGCGTTAATAAAATTAGTAAATCAAATAAAGGATGTAGAACCGGCGAGTTTGTATGAAAAAACAGATGAAGTTGGCAAGATAATATGGTTTATCGGTGTTGGCGGCACTGGAAATGGGCTAACCGGACAAACGGTTGATAATTATGAAAATGGCGGAGTTTTACGAAAAGCCGAAAATCGAATCGAACAAGCAGAGGGGCCGCTATTAAAATTCAAATTTGACAGAGATGATGCAGCTTTACCACACGAAGGTGTTTCTGGTGGGGGCGATAGTGGCGGCCCAGCCTATCTGACTATTGACGGTACGAGCCACTTACTCGGTATTAGCTCCAGAGTTGAAGGCGGCGATATCGGGAAGTACGGTGTAGTGGAAGTGTATTCCAGAGTGTCTTTCTTTAAGCCTTGGATTGAAACAATCACGACTGGCGAAGATGCTGATCAGCGGCAACTAGCACTTCCAAAATTGGAGCGCCTTCCTGCAGGCCTCACAGAACAGATTTTACCCGAAGTGTGTTCTGACATCGGGTTGAAACCAAATGCAATTTAACAAATTGCTTAATTTCGTTCCGGCCACAAAAAGCGTGGCCTCCACTGGACTGCCTACGCTGCTCTGCGGCAGCCAATTAGCAAAGCGTTATGTAGCACTATGAAATCAGCGTTATTTTTAACCTCAATATTTCTTTCACTCGTTTGTGTCGCAGGTGATGTGGAATTTATGGTTAGTAGTAACGAACAAGGAACTGTGCATTTAGTTACCGTGTTTGGTTCTGAGCTGTCAGAGGCAGACCTTACCAAACGGTGGAATGAGAAAGTCCAAAGCTTATGTCCCGCCGGGGTAATTAAAATTGAGCCAAGCGATAAACCTCTATTCAGGCCAAAGAGTTGTGGTGATGCTTTAGAGGTTATAGACGGTAAACAGAAGTGCGAGGAGATTCAGGCACATGTATTTGGTAAGGTCATCTGCAATGCTACATAACAAGGCGCATCACTCGCTCCCTTTGGTCGCTGGGACGTCAAACGCTAACGCGTTTTTCCGCCCGTGTGCTTTGCGTTAGGCATCTAAATGAGCAACGAAGGATTAGTTAAAGTTCACGTATCTTTGCCCAATCATTGGATGATTGGCGGCGAGTCTATGTGGGCAGAGCCTCTAGGGAATAATATTTTTCGGCTTGAAAATGTCCCGTTCTTTGCATACTCGTTAAATTTCAAGGATGAAGTACAAGCTTTTAAAGACGACAACGGCATTTTGGAAATTGAAAATGTCATAACAAGAAGCGGTAACCGCACACTGAGAATAATCTTTGACAAATCAATTGATAGAGATAAACAAGATTTTTATATCGAAAAAATTCGCAATTTGGATTGTTCATTGGAAAGATGGGATGAAACATATTTAACTGTCAATGTTCGTAAATCTGCTTGCTATTTAAGTGTAATAGAACAGTTTGATATCTGGGATGCGGAAGATATTTTTGCTTATGAAACATGTGACGAGCATATTCCTGGGTCCTTCGATGCCGAGCCGGATGAAGATGCCTAACAAACTGTTTAAAGTGGACAAAATTACGTTGGCTTTGTTTCGCTGCGCTTCACATTTTAGCCAACGTAATTTTGCCCTTTAACAGGGCGTTAGGCATTTCCATGAACGAAAAGATTAGTTTAGATAGCAAATACCTTGTTGAAATTCGTCTTGGGGAAAACCATGAGAAGGTTCATGCTGCTTGGCAAGACGATACTAATGAAGGTTTTGTGATTTGTTATGACATTAATTTAGTATTTGATGATCAAACGATATTCCAAGTCAAACCATGTGAAGTGGAGATTACTGGTCGGTATCCTGGGATGGCGTTATCACTCGAAAAAATTGAGTCAGTGAATTGTCAGTCGTCGTTCAATGCTTTGTGCCTTCCGATGAAAGTTGAGGAAGTGATTCAAAATGATTACTTGGGAGAGGGAGTTGTAAATGAAATTACCCTCGGCCTAGTGAACAAAAGCAGAATTATAATCAGGCATGTCTTCCCCCCCATGACAATGGGTGTAAAACTGGAGCAAAAAAATGCCTAACAAACCGCTTAAATTCGTTCCGGCCACTAAAAGCGTGGCCTCCACCGGACTCGCTAACGCTCACCGCTTATGGCGGCGTTAGGCATATATGGAAGATCCTCTGAAAATTATGCAGTTCACACAGATTGCTGTGATTATCGGCCTTCCGGTCCATATAGGCTCAGCAGCTTGTGCGGTCTGGATATGGAGAAAAAGTTACTCTCTTTCTTGGGGGCGGATTCTTAGTCTCCTGCCGGTATGGGTTTTGGTGTCCGTGGCCCTTCAGTTGGTCGCGTGGCAGGTACTTCCTGAGATGCCGGAGTTCGTCTTCATGTTCATGGGCTTTATTAACATGCCCGCATTGTCAGGAGCATTTGTGATTGTTGGGCTTCTTGTGATATGTGCTAGGCGGCGAGCGGGCATAGTAAAAGTCTGATAGGCACTTATACTCGTTGATACATCATCAGAATAATTGGCCAGGCAAAAGTCCTGCAGGTATAAAAGTGAGATTGTCTGGAATGCTAGGGTTCGGGAAAAAGCCTAACAATGCGCCCAAGTATACTCCGGCCACAGAATACGTGGCCTCCGTGGGATGCACTACGCGTTGCTTCGTGCACCCCCTGGCTTAGCGTTAAGTGTCTATGAGAACTGAGCACGATATAAAATTAATGTTGTATGCCCAAAGCGGGCTTCTGGGTGAGGTTGCGCCATCCTTTAGGGCAGTGTCATTCAGCCTGTCTAAGGACGGTGAAGACTTGGTTGCGCGTTTTATATTCGATGGTGAGCCAAGCGAAGAAGCTAAGGAAGTTGCTAGCGTTGCACTGACCAATATCCTCGCAAATTATTCAAAGAGCCATCGCAGCTATACCGAAGAGATGTTAGCGGTTCCGTATCCAAATAAGATGGAGCACCTTCCGCTGCTTGTTTATCTGCGTAACGAAGACGATTGGAACTCATGGTCAAAACTATACAAAAACACTTAACAAGGCGCATCACTCGCGGCCTGCGGCCGCTGGGATGCCAACCGCTGCGCGGCTGTCACCCGTTTGCTTTGCGTTATGTTTCAGGTCAGTCATGATTGAATATTTGGAATTTGAGCAATTATCCGAAATAGATGATCTGCTGAAACTAAGAGTTAAGGGCAAAAGTAGCGGCTTTGCCGGTACTGCCGATTGCTACGTTAACGAAGACCAATTTCAAGCGTTTTGCGCACAACTAGTTGGCTTTCCCAAGAAACGAGAGGATAGCATTCGGTTTTGCTCTGGTGAACGTGATCAATTGTCTCACTTCGATATTGAGTTCTCTTGCATCGATAGTTCCGGGCGCATACTGGCGGCTATACAAATTGTTTCCAGAGATACGCGTTATCCCCGACAGAAGGTATGTTTTTTGGTTTCGTTCTCATTTAAGGTAGAACCAGCCGCGTTTGATCGTTTTGTAAAAGGCTTATCTCGGGTTTCGGTAATTAACAATGTGGGTTTAAAAGTGGCCCTAGTAAATGAAACATAACAATGCGCACCATTCGCTTCCTGCGCTTCCTGCGCTTCCTGCGCTCCCTGCGCTCCCTGCGCTCCCTGCGCTCCCTGCGCTCCCTGCGCTCCCTGCGGTCGCTGGGACGCCGACGCTCACAAGTTCGCGCGCATGCGCGGTGCGTTATGTGCCAAATTAGGCTTTTGCTATGACCGATCATGAACGCATATCACTTAGAGACAAGATCAGGAATATCATTGATCTTAAAATTTTTGTGCTTTCAGTTTCGATCGTTTTTATGGTTAGTGCACTGATTTCCTGGTACACAGATTTTAGCTTTTGGTGGACAGCTCTACTCGTGGCGGTAGCAGTTCTAGCAAATGGGGTCATCATTGCGTTTGAGAAGGATATTTAAACAGTGTATCTAGCCTCAAGTAACACAGTCTTAGTCAAGGCACACAACAAGTCGGTTAAGTCGCCTTCGGCTGGGCCGAAAAAATGCTGCGCATTTTCACGCCCCTTACCGAGGCGTTAGCTTTACGGAGTAATTCTACCTGCATCGCATATGGAAATTGGAAAAAGGTAGCCCATTGCTTCGTGTGCTTGTGTGGCAAAATTTACCACAGAGGCAACTTAGAACTTTGATTCACAGGTTTGCAACCAAAGAAGCTGCAAAGTTAAAACAAGGCAGCTCTGAGTTTTATGTTTGGCGTGTACGCAGACTCAAACCGTTGCAGTTTTCGAGAAACGATTTGGCGGCGTACCTGCTATTTTCAAAATGCGTAAAATGACGGTTTTAAAGTCATATTACATAAATAACGGTGTTTACTTGTGGCCAACATCTTCATTAATTACCGCAAACTAAACAAAGCTAACAAGCCGCGTCATTCGGGGCCTGCGGCCCCAGCTCGCCGCTGCTTGCGGCGTTATGCGCCAAGTATCGGATTAACATCCATACTCTTATGAAGAATACGGATGATTTTAATTTGTTGACTGCCGATCTGTTGATAAAAGATGACGTGGCTACCTTGAGGGAAATTACGATATCCGATTCTGATTTCATCGCATGTTTTACCGATGTCGGGGTTTTCTGCTAAAAGCCAAAATGAATCATCAAATTGTTTTAAATAGATATTTCGTTGCTCTTTTCCCCAGCGACGCTGAGTGAATAATGCGATATCTCGCAAATCTGTTTTAGCAGCAACGGTGAGATTAAATGGCTTCATCGAGAGTTTTCACTATCAAGTTCATTGATAAAGCTATCGAGGTCATATTCTGCGTCACCGCTTTGTTCGCCTTCGACAAGTAGTTGACGAAGAGAGTTTAGTTTTGTTTCTTGGTTTTCGAGTAAGCGCAGCGCTGAGCGAATGACTTCACTCGCTGAGCCGTAACGCCCACTTTGGATCTGGCTTGCAATAAAGCCCTCAAAGTGTTCTCCAATAGTTATGCTTGTGTTCTTGGCCATGTGTAGTTCTCCGGATACCGAAAGATACCTAATTATGGTATTAAGTGGAATTATGAGCAAGACGCATAACAAACAAATTTTATCGCCAGCAAAAAATGCTGGCTGCGACGGCAACCCGCTGCGCGGCTTTCCGTGCTAAATTTGGGCGTTAGGTATCACGAGAGTAGATATGAAAGGTCAATCAAAGAGCTGGAAGCAGCAACTCGAAAAACTCGAGGCGACAAACCCCTTAAGGTTTTATCTGGTTTTTACTTATATTTGCTTGGTGGTGTGACTCTAGGTAGGTATTTCGGCTCCTTCTTGTTTGAACTCGATGTGTCCCCTGACACTTTGTCTCATGACATATTCGTCTCATTCTGACATTTGTTGGGGTCGTTCTTCTCAGTAAGGCTCTGTCCAAAAGTGAAACCTAGCAAGGCAAACCAAGAAAAAGCGCAGCCTGCGGCTGCTAGGACTCGCTATGTTCGCCCTAGTTTGCGGCGTTAGCGTTTTACCGATAACCTTGAAATAGGTCCTGACAAACTAGCGCGTATGCCCGGGCCTTTACGTTAAATGTTCAGTGCGGAGGAACAAGCAAGTGAATAATTCGGTAACACTATCTAAAAGTACAGGTCCAATTCGCTGTCTTGGATTTCTACTTGATAATGAGCAGGGCCGCTTGAAGTATATTTTTAAGGCAGGACTTCTAGTTTTGGTCATAGGATTGCCGCTTGCAATCACCTTAACTGCGTTATTTCCTAATGTAAATCAATTAGCCGACTCGTTTGATTTCTCTGATAGAAAATTTATATTTAAGCTCCTGGCAGCCCCCATAGTAGAAACCATGATGATGGGATTGATTTTTCTTTTGATAAGGATTTTCACAAAACGACTATTGGTTACATGTGCGGTAAGTGCAGGGATCTGGGCTGTGCTTCATGGGGTATCATTTCCCATTCAAGGAGTAGTTAATTTCTTTAGCTTTTTTATCTACTCATTAGGTTATCTAGTTTGGTTAAAAAAATCCTTTCACGAGGCATTTTTAATAACAATATCAATCCACATGTTTAATAATGCTTTTGTTCTTATTTTTATCGTTCTAGCAATGCGGTTTGTAACTTAACAAATTACTCACAAGGATAAATAAGAGTTGGCTTGTTTTCGTTTCACTCACTATTTTAGCCGACGTCATTCGCCTTTTAGTAATGCTTTAGCGTCTTCATGAGACTGAGAAAAATTGGAATTGTTCGTTTATCCGCAGAGCTCAAGAATGTTGGTGTGTATGGCAACGTTATTGCGGTTTCCGGCAATTATGGCTTTGCATTAATTAATGAATCTTTTGCAATCAACGAGCTAAACGAAGTAAAGAAAAACTAATAAGTTGCTTAATTTCGTTTTGGCCACAAAAAACGTGGCCTCCATTGCAGTGCCTACGCTGCGCTGCTCCGGCCAATTAGCAAAGCGTTAAATGCTGTTAAACTCAAGTTCAGGAGTTCAAATGAAAATATACAAGGCTGTAATGTTATCTTTAGCTATCACCTTGAGTGGCTGCGCTTCTTATACAACGCCAGGAGGGAGCGTTCAGTTAAGTCAATTAGCTGATTCAGATATCAATGAGTTAATGTCTAAAAAACCCGCCGCCTCTTTTCCTGCCAATATGTCGGTAGCACGAGTTCAAGCTCCCGGTTATCAATCTTATAAAGTGAATAGTTTTGGTACAGGGCGTTATAGCGTAATTACGACGAGAGAAGTGGAGTCTGATGACGATTTCATCAGACTCTCTAAATTACCTCAACTTGCCGGTATTGCCCCTTTAAACAGGATTTTGCTTCCAGTCGATCTTGATTCTGTGAAAGCGTTGCGCGAAGCGTCAGCACGCCTGAAAGCAGATATTCTTTTAATCTATACTTTTGATACGACGTTTCATGCAGGTGAACAAAAATTCGCTCCTTTGAATGTTATTTCGCTAGGTTTCTTGAAAAATAAACAAGTTACTGTAACAACAACGGTATCTGCGGCCTTTTTCGATGTTAGAACGGAATATTTGTATGGTCTTTCTGAAGCAACTGCACAAGAAGTTAAAGCTGCCAGTGTCTGGAGCACTTCTGATGCAGTAGACGATTTGAGGATTAATACGGAAAAAGCCGCATTTCAAAAGTTAGTCCCTGAAATCGAGAAAACATGGTTAGGTATTGTTTCGCAATATTCTAACAATAGCATTTAACAAACTGCGTCATTCGGGGCCTGTGGCCCCTGTGACGCTGAGAAGTTCGCGCAAATGCGCGGAGTGTTAGGAGCACAGGACGTGAGGCGTATCCATTATGAATCTTAAATTGATTCCAATAGTTATTCTTTTTACTTGGCTCTGCCAAGCAGGCTTAAGTAGTTTAAAGAATAGTGAATACGCAAAGATAGTCTCTGTGTTATCGCGGACTTCTAAGCTTGGTGAATGCAAAATATCTGTCGATATCACGAGATCTTGGCCGTTCTCTTGGACAGTAAGTTCAGCGGCAATAAATATAAAAAATCAGGATATGGCTTTAACTTCATATACAAGTAAGTTTAATGTGCCAGATAGAACATTTCTAAGTTCACATAATACCAATTATCACTTTACTTGGAGCCGGCAATTAGAAGACCAGCTAGTTGCATCTTTTGTCGATGTCGAGATAAAACCAAATGGTAGCGTTTATGCTGTTAATATCGGTAATTGTTCTAACTATCAAGAAAATAACGAATTAATAGGGAACTTAGCGCATTGTAATTCACCTGTGCAGGTAATTAAGTGCACCTAACAAGTTATTAAGCGCGACAAATTACAGTTGGCTGGTTCAGCTCCACAGTTTAGCCAACTACATTTTGTTTCCTAATGGAGCGTTGCAGTGTGTTGAGATCCAGTCATGTTCAAATTTAGCAATATAATGAAAGCTGATTTTCTTGTATTGGCGGTGCTAGCGCTGTTTTTTATTGGATGGTTTATAAACAGCAGAAGTGATTCAAATATCGGCTACATCGATCTGGCAGGTAGTTTACTTACCTGCGAAAAAGATAAAAAGTGGTCACATTATTTAGGTTACTTTAGTTTAAATAGCGAACAATACTATACCTTGCAAAAATACAGTTCTTGTGACGCATTTAAAGCAGAAATGGCAGGTAAATCATTAATGGCAAAGTACTTAAAATCTAATGGTTTCATCCTCGAGTTAAAAGACGATGAACAAATTTTGTATAATTCTGGGTTTTCTGGATCTTCTTTTGGCTTGATATTGGTCTGGTTTTTAACATTTACAGTAGTAAGAATACCAGTTCGCTGGCTTATAAAAAAACGTGCATAACAAGCGCAATCACAAACAGCCATTGCGTGGCCTGTACCTCAACCGCTGCGCGTGTTGGCAGCGTCATATACCAGTAATCAAAAAGTCTATAGCCGCAATAATTTCATCTTTGAAAGTGCTTAAACCTGTTACGGACTTGACTCATATTTTAGCTGGAATACTCGCCATTTGTTGCGTAAAAACAACAAAGTCGCCTTATTTAATATGGATAGTCGGACACAAATGGCTTGGTTCTTTATTTTCCAATAGATATATTGGTGTAACTGGGAACACCAATCGAGTATTTAGGGGGCTTGGCTTCGGAACGTAACTCACTGTTTAAAAAAAGATTCGTGGCTTTTTTTGGGGCTTTTGCGCTTAAAATGGGGCCCTTGTGCTGGGCGGCTTACAAGTTACTGCATCGAAAACATAACTCGTTGGCGCTCATCACTTTCCGTTGAGTAAAGCGCGAGTTACCAAGGACGATTATGAGAACACTCCAACTTTTAGGTTTTATGCTTGCGATTGCAGGGTTTATTTTAGGTTATGTGATGCTGGCCCCTATTGATGGTGAAACATCAGAAGCCTCCGCTGGAGGTGCAGGAATAGGCATTATATTTATGGTGTTACCCATGCTTGGTTGGTCTGCGTTAATGTTAGTACCTTCTTCATTTGCTTTGTTTAACAACGCAGTAAGACAACGTAATTATTTTAAAGGTCATTTTTGGTTAAATCTTTGGAGACTGAATCTGGTGATTTCCGCCGTATATATAGCTGTTGTTTTATATGTCGCTTATTTATGGTTTAAAATCAGCTTTGGCACCTAACGATAGCCATCAAAAACGCGCCCTTTGGGTGCTCGAATGACAACACGTTGCCTTGCCGTGGCTGTTACCTCAGAGGATTACGAGGTTTTAACGCTTAGAACCGAAGAGCGCATTTAACCAAGAGAAGTACCGTCACGTTAGCTTAGGTTGTGTCTGCACTTGTATGCGGTAGCTACAGGTGCGGCTAATGGGTGATATTGTGAATAAGCCTTTTCAAGCTGCTATTTCGCTAATCTTGGTATGATACGCAGGCTAAGCAGTATACTCATCTGCGATCTCAGCAATGGCTGTTGCGCGAAAGTACTGGATGTTCGGGAAGGAAAAAACATGAAAACGTACTTTATTTTTACACGCAAACAACGGGCCTCAGCACGGCTACTTGTGATCAACGCTGGCGTGGCCTTCCTTCTATATGTGGCTGCTCACCACTATCTGCCTCAGTTAACAAGTGATAAGGATGCACTGACACAACTGCTTAATGTGCTGGATATCGCTATTTGGGTTATTGAAGCCGTTTTGCTTGGATTAGCACTGTGGTTTTGGCTTGAAAATAAGCAAATTAGGGTTTGCGTGACGCCAAGTACCTTAAGCTATTTTGACCCTACTTTTAGTGATGTGGGCTGGCAAGTCAAGATGGCAGACATAGCGCAAATAAAGCAAGTTACTGATGCCCAGCAAAACTTTTTGTCGAATGTGCTGGTGCTGAAAAACGGAGAGCAAAAGCAACTGATGTACGGGAATTATCGAGGGTTTGATCGACGCGCTTTTTTCGAGGCGCTTGTTTTAGCCAATCCGAATATCATGGTTCCTGACAATATATATAGTTACAAGATGCAAAAACCTGCATGGGCTAAGCGTATTCGAAAAAAATTGGGTTGGGATGAGTGAACAGCTCGTAGTAAGTCTATCAAATCTCATGATCGGCAAAGAATGCAGTGTGCTAAGAGTGGGCTGGATATGTTTTTCTAAAAACATGATTCAGTATGAATAAAATAATTGTTGCGCTAAGCAGGCCGAACAGGGCCGTGCAGCCAACGGCGAAGCTTTGTTATGGGGTGCGCTTGATTTCGAATTGTTGGCAAGGCTAAGGCGCGAAATAGCGCTTAAGGTGTAAACCTAAACACACGTTTAAATCCGAGCATTAATCTGCAGATCATTGAGCAAAGTAGGCCGTTCACACGTAAAGCAAAAACGCTAGCATGTCACTCAGTGCGATCTGTTTAATATTCGCTTGTAACAGAGGAGATGGCAACAGTTAGCTTTGCAAGGTTTCAGTACCAGGGAATGGGCCTTAGTATCGATTAAGTGGAGTCATGTTATGCGCAACGGTTTAAAGTTAATTACGGCTTGTGGTTTTTTAATTCTCGGTGGCTGCTCTTCAGTGGCGAACCAGCAAGCTTCGTTACTGCAGGAAACCTTAGAGCAACAGCAACTAACGTTACCCAATTTAAATACTGAGATCTTTACACTTTTACCCGTACCCACTGAAGCAGAGATTTTTAGCTTAACTGAGGCTCAGAAAAAACATTTTCTAGATTACTATCATGATCCCAGAAACCGCAAAATAGCGGGGCACTTACGCTTATTTAATTACTTTGATGCCTTTGTACATCAATTCGGTTTTCGTGGGGCAACGCTAAAAGCCTCTGAAGCATTATCATTGAAAAGCGGCAATTGCCTGACGCTGGCGATTGTTACTAAGGCGCTGGCTGATATTGTTAATTTAGAGGTGTCTTATCAAGTTGTGCATGCTGCGCCAGTGTATGCACTTAATTCCTCTTTAATGACGCTGTCATCCCATGTAAGAACCTATATTTATGATCCCAATTATCAACCTTCGCTTGGCATGATGGTATTAAGACGCCGCAGCATCATTATTGATTATTTTCCAAGTGAATCGGATATTCGGGGCGAGCATATTTCGCATGATGACTTTATGGCGATGTATTATCAGAACATCGCTGCTGAGGCCTTGCTAAACGACCAGCTCGATTATGCTTATTCGACCCTGCAACAGGGACTAACTTTTAATCCTTTTAACGCAGAAACCTTAAACAGTTTAGCCGTTACCTTTAATCGGGCTGGTGATGCCAAGCAAGCCGAAACCTTATACAAATTTATGTTAGATAATGATTTTGCCTCGGGTAATGTGATCAGTAACTATGTGGCGCTACTGCAGTCGCAAGGGCGTGATAGCGAGGTGGCGGCACTGGCGCAGAAGGTTGCTGAGATTAACGATGACAACCCTTATCGCTGGATTGATATGGCGGATGAAGCTTTTGCCTCCGCCCAATACACGCTAGCATTTAAATATTACCAAAAAGCCAACGAGACCGCGCCTTACCTGCATGAAGGGCAATTTGGTTTAGCCAAAAGTCATTATCAATTGGGAAGGTTAAACTCGGCAGAAAAAGCACTGAACAAAGCCATTGAACTTAGCTATAAGAGTCATGATCGGCGTTTATACGAGGCGAAACTGCATACCTTATTAATGGAAAAAAATTAGTGCAATCTGTTATTTTAAAGTTTACTATTTTGTTTTAAATGTTAATGCTTGTGTTGGTGTGTCAGCGATGCGCCCTAACTATATGTCGCTATGGCAAAGCGGTTAGACTAATGAAATAATCTATCGCATTTATTGTTGCAGCATAGCATGCGGCAAAAACACTTCACTAAACGTTTAACCTCATGAGTTACGATCTTAATCTCAAAACCGCTTATTCACTATTAAACGCTTAAAACTGACAAGGAAGCCAATGAGTCTTCGAAATAAAATCCAAAGTGGTATTGATTATCTCATCATGAAAAATGGGCCACATCGATACGAAATTAATGAGCACAGAATTACCTGCAATCAGTGTAAAAATGAGTTCTTTCACGAAGGTCAGGCGCAATTAAATACTGCGGGCATGAGTTTTGTCGGTTTGGATTGGGCTAATAAAACTGCGACAACCTTAGCATGCCTAGATTGTGGGCATATTATGTGGTTTGTGAAAACACTGCAGAAAGTGCCGAATCGATAAACATCGATAGGCTAAGTCAATTTATAACAAGGACGTAACGTGCAAAAAATCTTCATAAATAGTGCTATTGGCATCCTGTGCTTCGTATCAGGTTATGTCGCTTATCCGATAATCAATAACCCTGAAACCGTGATGACGGTATCCAACAACAATAATGTAAATACTAGTAATAAAGCGGCTATTTCAATAGAAAAGCCGCGCGAAACCATGTCAACCATCAATCCACATTTAACTGCGGCGGCTAACAATCAGCAAACCGCTGAGTTAACTGAATTGACCGCAATCGTTGATGCCGATGTTGATGACATTAGCCATGGCAGCGCGATATTCAATAATGGGGTAACAGCTGAAGAAGTGTTAGGTTTTAAACAAGCATTAGAAGACTGGTCTACTGAGCATAAAAACCATCTTAATGATTTAATCGATGCATATATGTCTAATCAGCGCAGTGCTGAGGGCATGAAATCACAGATCGCGAAAGACAATGACTTTTTGCAGAAGCCCAAGATAAAACAGGATCCGGTGGAAGATGCGAATTGGGCCTATACTATGGAGCAGCAAGTAAGAATGTTGATTGCTCAGCATGAATTAAGTGCTAGCTTTAATGTCATCAATGTGTCGTGCAAACAATTAATTTGCGATATTTTGGGGGCTGAGAAAACGGCTAATACTTGGTTTAACCTCTATATAAGTTTGCTGCAAAGTTTACCGAATGCGGATTTTGCTGACGATAACGGAGCAAAGTCGGTTGTTTATCTAGAAAATAATAACACAATGGTTTATTTTCAAATTAAGTTCAAACACGGTTATTTAAACCGTAAGACAGTGGTATAACCGCATTTTTTGCGCACTATTGCACCGGTTCTTTTGTGAAGTGCTATGATGAAATGCTAAACAGCTTGAAGTGAGGACGACCTCACCGCTCGATGTGCTCGGGGACGACCCCAGATTTTAAAAAGGGGTTGTTATGAGTTGGTTTGTCTTACTTGTCGCTGGGCTGTTGGAAATTGCTTGGGCCGTTGGTTTGAAATACTCCGATGGGTTTACCAAGCTTGGGCCGACTGTCGCCACCGTGTGCTCGTTAATCGCCAGTTTTTTCTTACTGGGGATAGCGTTAAAAACCTTACCCGTTGGTACGGCTTATGCTGTTTGGGTAGGGATTGGTGCGGTGGGTACGGTTATTCTTGGTATTTTCTTGTTTGGCGAGTCTGTTAGCGCGCTTAAATTAGCCAGTTTGGCACTCATTTGTATCGGTATTGTGGGTCTTAAAATGACACATGTTTAACCTCATGGTCGTTTAAACCTTAACGTGGACGCTTTGAGATTTAATCCTTTTGGCTGCTGTAAAATACAGCAGCAGGAGCAGCGATATGACACAGGTTTTTAGATCAAAAGTGGATACTTGGCTGGGGATCGTGCTGGTTGCTGCAGCACTTGCGGTACTTTATGGTGTCATCCATTCTTTAAATAGCGGCGACAATGCTGATATTGTCGCATCGTTATTCGCGCTGCTGGTAAGCACAGGTTTACCTATTTGGCTGATTAACAGTACTCGCTATACCCTAACAGAGCAGCAATTGCTGGTGCAAAGTGGCCCTTTTCAGTGGCAAATCCCGATTGTGCAAATTAGCAACATTACCCCAACCATTAATCTTTTATCGAGCCCCGCGTTGTCACTAGATCGACTGCGGATTGATTATGGCCAAGGTCGCTCGCTGATGATTTCGCCAAAGCAGCAACAGCAGTTTCTAGAAGCTTTGTTGCTACTTCGAGCCGATAAAAACTCACTTAGCCAATAATAAGCAAAAAGACATTTATCGCTAACGGTTTAGCCTGGGCAAGGCAGTGTCATTAATAAAGCTTTTAATGGTAATGGCTTGGTTTGGGCGAGCAGGCTGGTCTTGTTTTCAAATAGATTTAACAAAAAGTGCAGATAGAAGCGGTTATCTGTCGCTCATCCATGTAGAATACGCGGCCAAAAGCATATTTAGCTTTGACTCTTTAGTGTACCTCTGTAGGAATTTATGAAAAAGACATTCGCGTTAACTCATCCAAAATTGCAACCTGCTCGTTTGGTGGACGCTATTAAACACGATATTAAAAAGTATTTAGCCAGAGAGCGGCGCAAGCAACTGCCAGCGGGTGCTGACTATTGGACCTTTGATTGCCGCTTTGGCGCAACACAAGACGTGGCTAAAAAGATTTTTACGTCTGAAATCAATAAACATATTGATGCGGCCGTCGAGCAACAGCTCGACGCTTTTTACGTGGAAATATTGGCTAAAGCCTGCCAGCACGCGCCACGTGCTGACGAAGATCTGGAGTAAACGCCCAGTACTGGCACTGAGTGAGTGCTAGGATATGAAAAGCACGGGAGTAATATGTCCGTGCTGTGATTTGCCAGCGGCAAACACGTTTAAGCTAAGTATTTAAGGTGCTTAGCTAACGCAGGGTTAGATAGATTAGTGTTATATTGGCTTAATACGCCAAGCTTTCAGCCGTTTTTACTTAGTAAAATTGACGCAATAACAAACAATCCTCTGTTAAACCGCTAAAATACTGTATATTCCGCCTCTTATTTTTTGACTGTAGCTATTCTACAGAGGATCCTTTATGCAATTTTCATCTTTAGATTTAGCGCCAGAGTTACAACGCGCCTTAGAAACAATGGGTTATGCCAACATGACGCCGGTTCAGGCGCAAGCCATAGTGCCAGCACGACGTGGTAAAGATTTACAAGTAACCGCGCAAACCGGTACGGGTAAAACGGCGGCGTTTGCCTTGCCTATTTTACAACGCATGTTGGATAAACCCAAAGACACGGCACCACAGCGTCCTCGTGCTTTAACTTTAACGCCAACGCGTGAGCTGGCTGAGCAATTAGCCGATGCGATCAGCGGCTATGCTCAATTCACTACTTTAAAAGTCACTGCCTTATATGGCGGTGTGAAGATGGGTGGCCAAGCGAATAAGTTAAAAGCCGGCATCGATATGGTGATCAGCACACCGGGTCGTTTACTGGAACACTTAGCGCTGGGTCACGTGATATTAAGCGATGTTGAGTTTGTAGTGCTAGATGAAGCGGATCGCATGCTGGATATGGGCTTTGTTACTGATGTTTTAAAGCTGATGCAAATGACCGCAAAACATCGTCAAACCATGTTGTTTTCGGCAACGACATCGCCAGCCGTCAATGAACTGTCGCATAAGATTTTGCACAATCATCAGCAAATTCGCGTTGCAAAGGTGAATAGTACCGCCGATACGGTTAACCATGTGGTGTACTCGGTTGAAGAGAACCGAAAAATTGAATTGTTTGAGCAATTGTTAGCCGAGAAAAACTGGTTTCAGGTGTTGGTTTTTACCAGTACCAAAGAGCAAGCTGATCGGTTATTAGCCGGCTTACAAATGAGTAAGATAGACGCGGCAGTGTGTCATGGCGATAAAAGCCAAGGCGCTCGACGTCGCGCCATCGCAGATTTTAAAGCGGCTAAGTTACAAGTGCTGATCGCCACCGAAGTGGCAGCGCGTGGTTTAGATATTCAAGGCTTAGACTATGTGGTGAATTTTAACTTGCCATACTTGCCAGAAGATTACGTGCACCGGATTGGTCGTACTGGTCGCGCTGGTGCGGCGGGTGATGCCATATCCTTTGTCAGCCGTGAAGAAGAGCAAACACTTGAGCGTATTCAAAAGCTGATTGGTGCCAAGATTGAGCGCATTATCAAGCCTGGTTTTGAAGTTAGTAACCGCGCGTCTTTACTAAAAAGTATCTCACGCAAAGTACTGTCAGGCCGCTCCAATAAAGCCAGTGAAACCACCATTGAGATGGATGCTGCAGGCAAAGCTAAGCCGAAGAGTAAAGCGCGCACTGCCAAGCCAGCAGATGCCAATACGGTAAAACCGGCCAGTGTGAAAAAATCCAGTGGCGCGACTGCCAATAAGCCAAAAAGAGCAGGCGCTCAAAGCAAACGCACCAAATAAACCGCGCTTGTCATACTCAATAATGCCGCCGAAGATGCCCATCTTCGGCGGCATTTTTATTGATAGGCCTATATCGCTGAATATTGATGTTGTTATTAGCGTGATGACTTCGTGCTCAATTGACGGAGCAAATGGTTATTGGCGGTAAAATAGCTTTAAGTCCTTCGTAAGGTTAAAGAATGTGCTTTAATCTAGGCTAAGTTATCGCCATCGGGCTGTGAGCAACGCGCAATAACAAGTGTTGGCACAAGCTATTTGGGGTTATTTGCTAACAGCGAGATTAAACCGGGAGTTTATCTGATGTTATGGTCACTTTTTAAAGCTAAATTAACCATCTTCTGCAGTGTGGCGCTGTTGCTACTAAGTGGTGTGCTTAGCGCAACTGAACAGCCTTACCGTCATGCGGCGGAGCCTATTGGCAGTGTGCGGCAAGTGTATGATGGCAAGCTCTACCCTGATCTGCAGGTTAATACCTTTCGCAATATTGACAGGCTGTTTCCGACGCGCGCGGTTGCTCGTGGCGATACGGTAAGCGCGTTGCCGCTGAGTAAAACACCGCTGACCGATTTTAGTTATCAGGTTGCCGGCGCACAGTACGACATGTTTGATGTGCTCTCAATCAATCGGGTCAGTGGCATGTTAATTATTCACAACGGTGAGATTTCATTTGAGCACTATGCACTGGGTAACGATGCCAAGACCCGCTGGATGTCGATGTCGGTCGTTAAATCAATCACCGCCACTCTGATCGGTGCGGCGATCCATGACGGTGCTATTAACAGTATTGATGATCCTATCGTACTGTATCTGCCGCGCTTTAAAGGTAGCGCTTACGAGGGTGTAACGGTTAAACATTTACTGCAAATGAGCTCGGGAGTAGCGTGGAATGAAACATACACCGATCCCAACTCCGATCGACGACGCATGCTTGAAGCGCAATTAAGCCAGCAACCTGGGGCCATTTTAGATTTGATGGCCTCATTACCGCGCGCGGCTGCGCCCGGCAGTGTTTGGAATTACAGCACGGGTGAAACACAACTGGCTGGCGCTTTAGTTGCCGCTGCCACCGGTAAGCCTGTTGCCGAGTATTTATCCGAAAAAATTTGGTCGAAAATGGGCATGCAAGCAGACGCAAACTGGTGGCTGCAATCGCCAGAGGGTTTAGAAATTGGCGGCAGTGGTTTATCAGCCACTTTGCGCGATTATGGTCGCTTTGGTTTGTTTTTATTAAATGATGGTGTGATTAATCAGCAACGTATTTTACCCAAAGGCTGGATGGCTCAAGCGAGCTCGCGTCAAGTGATCGCGGGCGAGACTATCGACTATGGCTATATGTTTTGGCCTATGCATGGCCGCAGTTATGCGGCAGAGGGTATATTTGGTCAGTACGTGTTTGTCGACCCCGATAAAAACTTGGTGGTGGCTATGTGGAGTGCGCAATCTAAACCGCTGGGTATGGCGGGGCTAGACGAATACACCTTTTTCAAGGCATTATCAGCGCACTTCGACTCAAACTCCGTGAAGGATTAACCTTGAAAATTTATGGTGATAGCCAATCGGGCAACTGTTATAAACTGCAATTACTCTGTAGTTTGTTGCAGATCCCGCATCAATGGCAGGCGGTAGATATCTTGGCAGGTGATACGAAAACCGCCGCTTTTTTAGCGCTTAATCCCAATGGCAAAATTCCACTGTTAGTGCTGAATGACGGGCAGACTTTGTCAGAATCTAACGCTATTTTAAATTACTTAGCTCATGGCAGCGCGCTTTATCCCACTGAGCCATTGGCGCACGCTCGGGTGTTGCAATGGCAGTTCTTTGAACAATATAGCCATGAACCTTATATTGCCGTCGCGCGGTTTATTAATAAATATTTAGGCTTACCTGCAGACAGAGCGTCAGAGTACTCGGCGAAACAGCAGGGTGGGCATAAAGCCTTAGCGGTGCTGGAACAGCAGTTAGTTAAAACGCCTTTTCTTACTGGATCGCAAGTTACGACTGCCGATATCTCGCTATACGCTTATACGCATGTTGCCGATGAGGGAGGCTTTGCTTTAGCCGCTTATCCGGCTATACAGGCATGGTTAAAACGGATAACGCAGTTGCCTCATTATAAGGCTATGGCATAAAACGGTACTGATGGTGGTATGCAAGCTAACAGTAACGGTTAATAAACCGCGCGAGCTTGTTAGTTTGGGCGATAACGCTTTTTTGTCATCTTATTTGCAGAGTAATTTATGAGTAATATTTTTCATTATGCTTTTAAAGTCAAAGATCTGGCCAGTACACGGGCTTTTTATATCGATATATTAGGTTGCACAGAAGGACGCTCGACCGAACATTGGGTCGATTTTGATTTTTATGGTAATCAACTAACAGCGCATGTGGGTGTAGTAGAGAGCGCACTGGATTACTGTGGCCAAGTAGATGGCGTAGCCGTGCCGATCCCACACTTTGGTTGTTTATTAACTGCCGAGCAATTTACGAGCTTAGCGCAAAAACTTGAACAAGCGAAGGTGACTTTTATCGTAAAACCGCAATTGCGTTATGCGGGTAAAAGCGGCCAGCAACACACTATGTTTGTATTAGATTTCAGTGGTAATCCATTAGAGTTTAAATCATTTAGCGATGAGACTGAGGTGTTTAAAGCGTAGGGCTTATCACGCTTACAGGGAGATGCAGGCTTTAGATCAAGGCAAGTAAAAGTACAAAACCTATTTTAAATCAAAGTATTATTAGGCTATCCGTTGTAAACTGGCACCAGGTTGTAAACTATAGCTATTTTAAACTTAAATGATGCAAGTCGGGGGTATATCACGCCTTTAGATTTGGCATGCCATTAGCTAAATGAAGACATTGAGAACGCTATCATGAGTGATTTACCCAACTGCCCGACATGTTATTCCCCTTATACCTATGAAGATGCAGGCTTCTTCATTTGTCCTGAGTGTGCACATGAATGGCAAACCCGTGATGATATTGCTGTGTTGGATGAGCTTGATATTAAAGATGCACATGGTAATAAGTTAGTAGACGGCGATACCATTACCGTTATTAAAGATTTGAAAGTGAAGGGCACATCGTTAGTGGTTAAGGTAGGTACGAAAGTAAAAAATATTAAACTGGTAAGTGGCGATCATGACATTGATTGCAAAATAGAGGGTATTGGTGCCATGAAATTAAAGTCAGAGTTTGTGAAAAAAGCTTAGGGCTAACTTGACTTAGCCATTGATGAGCAAAGGTTCAGCCCAGTACAAACCTCATTCGGTTCTATCATAAGGAATGACCTGTTTATGTCAAAATTTAAAGCGATAATGTTATTGATCTTGCTCAGTTGCACCGTGATTTTTGTGATGCAAAATACTGAAACTGTGGAGATCAGTTTCTTGTTCTGGCGCTTTGCGCTGTCACGTATCTTCATGATGTTATTCTTATTACTGATGGGTTTTGTTTTGGGTGTTTTGGTTACGCGTTGGTTTATGCGCAAGGGCAAAAAAAACACTGATTTGACTACAGCCGTCTAAATTTATTCGGCTTAAGTTTGTCTGCAAGCCCTCTATATTCGCTCTTAGCGCTAAACCGTTTTACCTAACGAAGCGTTACTTTGCCGCACTCGCCAATGAAAAGGATCGCCCGCTGATGGAGCAACAACATACTTTTTACGCCATCTTTGTGCTTGGAGTGATCTTCTTGGCGATATTGCTGGTGCGTTTGTTTGTGAACCGTCGATGGTGCCCACTGATGTTAATGTTTATGCTGATTGGTATCGTGGTGGGACAAGTGGTGAATGGCAATATGGCGACTAGCCATTTGTCAATGCGCGCTATTTTGAGCGTGCTAGGTGAAGCCGGGTTGATTATGCTGCTGTTTAAAGTCGGCATTAATGCCGATTTAAAAGGTTTGCGTACGCAACTTCCTAATGCCTCTTGGATCTGGCTTTGGAATGTTGTCGTCAGTGGTGCTTTAGGTTTTCTTGCAGCTTATTGGATCCTGTCGTTAGATGTAGTGACCAGTTTATTTATCGCCATTGCATTTACCGCAACCAGTGTTGGCGTGACGGTGAGTTTATGGTCTGACGCCGGTAAGTTAAGCACGCCACAAGGCACCTTGCTACTCGATGTTGCGGAGTTAGATGATCTTAGTACCATTTGTTTAGTGGCTATGTTAGTGGCACTGTTACCGCTGTATTACAGTGGCACCGCTATTCAACCCTTGGATGTGGTCCTTAATCTTGGGTATATCGTGCTGTTATTAACCGCTTTTGCCGTGGTAGCGTGGTTTTTTTCATTACACATTGAGCCACGGCTAACCCGCGTGATTGCGCACAATGCCGTGTCGCATGAATTAGTGGTCTTTATGGTTGCCGTAGGTTTTATTGTTGCGGCATTAGCTGAAGTGTCGGGTTTATCGCTGGCAGTGGGGGCTTTTATTGCGGGGTTAGCATTTTCACGCGATCCCAGTGCCATGCATGAGCAACCGGTATTAAATGGCTTATACGATTTTTTAACGCCGTTTTTCTTTATCAGTCTTGGTATGTTGTTTGAGATCAGTAGTCTTGATGGCCTGATCTGGCCTGCGGCGGTGTTAGTGTTGTTTGCTATACTGGGTAAAATACTCGGGGTGATGTTACCTGCCTGGCCTCGCTTGGGCTTTGGCGCCGCCTTGTTACTTGGCGTGAGTATGGTGCCACGTATGGAGATTGCGATGGTAGTGATGCAAAAAGGCCTAGAGGCGGGTGTCAGCCAAAGCGTGTTTAGCGCTATGATTTTAGCCTGTTTTATGACGGTGTTATTTACGATGCTGGGCTTACCTGTGTTACTTCGGCGCATCCCTTTAGCAAAATAAACACGCCAGCATTTTGGCTAAGTGTTATACGCGGTTTGGTAGCGTTAAGACTGTTGTTAATAAACCCGTTGTTATCAGCCTGCAAACCGCCGTCGATATGGAATATATTGCGTAAGAGGTTAGGTTACGTTTTCAGCGTGGCTGATTATAATACGCTGTGCTTATTACTGTTTTGTAATGTTAAGCGCAAAGCTTGTAGCTTGTTGTCCTATTTAAGTAAATTGAACGGCAAGGCTCGGCCTTCGAACCTGTCCGTATCGTTTAAAACTGCAGCAACCTCACCGACAAATGAAAGAAGTTTTGTATTACACGGGTTTATAGCATGGCTTTTTTCGCCCAGTGTGTAATGATAGAGAACAGCATAAAGTGTTTACGATTCAATGCCCCGACCTGAGCTTTAAAAAACATGCCTGCGGGGATGCCGAACAATTTTGGCGCTAATTAGAATTAGTCCGTTTATTCGAGATCGAAGAGGAAAATATGTCAGAAAAACAATACCGTTTAATCACGAGAAGTGATTTTGATGGCTTGGTATGTGCCGTGCTATTAAAGCATCTCAATATGATTAACGACATTACCTTTGTACATCCAAAAGATATGCAAGATGGCAAAATTGAAGTTTCAAGCAATGATATTTCAACCAATTTGCCATTTGTACCCGGTATTCATCTGGCATTTGATCATCACCTTTCTGAAACTATCCGTAATGAAAAAATGGATAACCATATCATTGAGCCGGATGCCCCCTCCGCTGCGCGTGTCGTGTGGAATTATTATGGCGGCCATGATGTTTTTCCGGCAGAGTGGGATGACATGATGGAAGCGGTAGATCGCGGAGATTCGGCGCAATTTACTAAGCAACAAGTGTTAAATCCACAAGGTTGGGATTTACTCAATTTCTTAATGGATGCCCGTACTGGTTTGGGGCGTTTCCGCGAATTCCGTATTTCTAACTATAACTTAATGTTAGATCTGATTGATTACTGCAAAACCCATACCATTACTGAAATCATGGCGTTACCTGACGTATATGAGCGGGTAGAGCTGTATTTTGAGCAAGATGTCTTGTTCAAAGAACAGTTACGTCGTTGTGCTAAAGTGCACAAAAACTTGGTGGTGCTGGATTTAAGAGATGAAGAGATCATTCATGCCGGTAACCGGTTTGTGATTTATGCTTTATACCCTGAATGCAATATTTCTATTCATGTCATGTGGGGCTTTAAAAAGCAAAATATTGTGTTTGCTACCGGTAAATCCATTTTCGATCGTAGCTCAAAAACCAATGTGGGTGAGTTAATGTTGAAATACGGCGGTGGGGGGCATCAGGCTGCGGGGACTTGTCAGATCCCACAAAATGAAGCGCTCACTACTCTACAAGCGTTAATTAAACAGATTAATGCTGATGGCTAAACGGCTTACAAGCTGAACTGCAACAACGCTGGCTCTTCCTCTGGATTGTGACAGCGTTTAAGTGCTCCTTTCGGGTGATACAAAAAACATGGTTTTGTATCTCCCGTTTTTACAAGCGATTGTCCCTTGCTTACCTGATACCTAATTGGGATATCCTGCGTCTCTAAGGTATCGCTTATTGTCATAACTCCCTATTTTTAAAGGTAATATATGACTGCTGTTGTCGAATTAAAACAATTGTTGGCCGGATTGAAACCTCAGCTCATGGCTGATGAATGGGTGTTTTGTACGGTGACACAACCTTTAGCTCATTTCTTGACGCTCGACCCTCTTGCGACCTTTCTGGAACCTGAAGGCTTAACCTTAGTGTTAAAAAAAACGACTGCAGATCAAGCCGGTTTAGCCTACAGCAGTAGTTTTAAACAAATTACTTTAACGGTGCTTTCCAGTTTAGACGCGGTGGGGCTTACCGCTGCCGTTGCCGCCAAATTAACCGAAAAAGGCATTAGTGCGAATGTTATGGCGGCTTATTACCATGATCATATTTTTGTGCCAACCAGCAAAGCGACAGCGGCTTTAGCGGCTTTAAACGAATTAACGGTTTAAGCTGGTAGTTTAGATAAAATGACTTATGCTTGAGATCCCGCAACACCGTTTTTGACTTCGGGCTGCTTGCTCAGGATGAGGGGGTAACGCCCGATCACTGTCGTTAACAAGGAGCATCGGTATGACGTTATCCCAGCTTACAGAGTTGCTCGGTTGGGCAACTTTGCTGAATTTGGCCTATTTAAGCTTCGTTTCAATGATGCTGATGTTAGGACGCAATCTTGCCGTCGCCTTACATCAAAAATTTTTTGACTTAGATGCCACCGCTTTACAACTCAAGTTTTATGCTTTTTTAAGCCAGTATAAGGTGATAACGCTGACGTTTTTCGTTGCACCTTATCTGGCGTTAAAAATTATGGGCTTTTAGGGGCCAACACGCATTCGTTGCGGCTTGATAATGAATACATCGCAAGGTGTATCGGCTGATTGCAGCAACATAATTTGATGATCAGCCGCTGTGCCACTTTGCCAAAAGCGGCAGCCTTGGCATACTGCAGTCATAATCCTACTGAACGAATATCAGAACCTATGTCCTTTATTTGTGAACACAACGATGCCTTTGCTGAAATCGCAAAACAAAAAATTATTGAATTTAACGCGCTGCATTGGGATGCCAGTCAGCGGCAACCACTGGGGTTAAAGCAGGTTGGCCATAACGGCGAGTTATTAGCGGCGTTAGCCGGTCGTACTTTTGGCAATTGGTTTTATTTAGAGTCGTTTTGGTTAGATGCTTCGCTGCGACAACAAGGGATCGGACGAGCAATGTTGGCTGAGGCCGAAGCGATTGCGAAAGCGCGAGGCTGTCGTTATGTCATTTTAGATACGCTAAACTTTCAGGCGCGCCCGTTTTATCAGCGCCAAGGTTATCGCGTAGAGTGGACCCAAGCAGATTATCCGTTTGCCGGTGGCGAGAAATACTTTATGACAAAAACCTTGTAGTTAAAGTGAAATGCCCGCCACGGCAGTATTAAGCCATCGCTATGGGCATTAGAGCGCTTCAACATAACGATACAAGGATTTTAATAAGGCGATTTTTTTCTCATCGCCACTGTGTAATTCGACAAGATGTTCTAAGGCCAACGTAAACTGTTCAAAGGTTAAGTTGGGGTTATCTTCACCATGTAACAGCTTATCTGAGCAATATCGGCGCCATTTTTGTTGCTCGGCCTCAGTTAAGGTCAACGGATAATTACGAGCACGATATAAAAATAATAAACGATTAAGGCGATCTTCAGAAAATATGGGTGGATTGGCCGCTAACGCCTCAGCTGACATCTGTTGTAATTGCTGCATTTTTTGTTTGTCAGCATCACTAAGAAAGCCACTATACAATTGATAATCCGGGTTAGTCTCTACAGCATACTCATGGGGTAATTGATACAAATCCACCACAGTTTGTTGCACTTGTTTATGTTGCCTGATCCAGTCTAAATTCGCTAAACAGGTGGCACGGTCGATGCCCAACTCTGTGGCACGTTCTACCGTGAGTGTTTTGGCATTGGCTAGCACAGGGCATTTGTTTAAATGCACTAATTTTAAGCCCAGCCGTTGTTCACCCTCAGCCAGATCAACGGTTTTTTTATACAGCTTTTCTTGCAGTGTGGCTAAATTGTCCGTTAGCAAAGGGCGAGGATCGTGCTGTAAGTTAAAACAAATAACCGCGTTTTTATTAGTAGGGTGAAAGGCAAGTGGCACAATCCAACTAACACAGCCTTGCGTGGCTGGAAATTTTGATGACACATGCACCAGGGGGGTTAAAGCTGCAACATCAATCAACTCTGCTACTTTTTGTTTTTTGCGCAGTTCATAGAGGTACTGAAACAACTTGGGTTGTTGTTGTTTAATCAGTTTGGCTAAACCAATGGTGGCATATACGTCAGAGAGGGCATCATGCGCATTAGCATGGCTTAAGTTATTAGCTTTACTTAATTCTTCTAATTTAAAGCTGGGGCTACCATCTTCTTTTTGTGGCCAAACAATGCCGTCTGGGCGCAAAGCATAACAGGCGCGCACCACATCAATTAAATCCCAACGGCTATTGCCTTGCTGCCATTCACGGCCATAAGGCTCAAAGAAATTACGATATAAACTGTAACGTGTTACTTCATCGTCAAAACGCAGGCTGTTGTAGCCTAACACGCAGGTATTGGCTTGGCTAAAACGTGCTAAGATCTGCTGCATAAAGGCATTTTCGGGTAAGCCTTTTTGATTACAGAGTTGTGGGGTCAGGCCAGTGATTAACGCGGCAGCCGGGTGCGGTAAATAATCAGGCGCCAATTGGCAATACCACATGTCCGGTTTAGCGATTTCATCTAAGGCTAAATCTGTTCGAATACCGGCAAACTGCGAGGGGCGATCGCGCTTAGGATCGGCGCCCCAGGTTTCGTAATCATAAAAATAAAAACTCGGCGAATCAGTCATGCCAGACCTTTTTTATCAGAGCAGCGAAGCTGCAACTTAAGATGATGTGATCATACCGTAAAATAACTGGCTTCGCTAAAAGCTGCAGCAGTTAATTTTTTTACAATCAGGTTGAATGTCGAAATCTCTGTTATGCTTATACTTTGTAAATGCTTGATTTATGTTGGTAGGTTCCGGTTTTACTAACAAATTTTGTTATTGATGATCGGTTCTGTAAGTTCAACTTTTGGTTATGATCTTTTACGGTATCTGACCCTTTGCAAAGGCTAACAATACGTTATGAGAAAAAATTTACCAGTAACAAATCAACGGCAACGCTTTGCCCTTGAACAGCGGTTAATTTCAGTAACAGATACCCGTGGCGTCATTGTTGACTGCAATGATGCTTTTATGAAGATCAGTGGTTTTTCTCGTGAAGAGTTGATTGGCCAACCGCACAATCTAGTGCGCCATCCTGATATGCCTCCCGAAGCGTATGCCAATATGTGGTCATACTTAAAAAAAGGCCAACCTTGGATGGGGCTGGTTAAAAATCGTTGTAAAAACGGTGATTATTATTGGGTTGATGCTTATGTCATGCCGATCACGGAAAAGGGCAATGTCATTGGCTATGAATCGGTTCGAAGCTGCCCTAGAGAAGAGGACGTGATTCGTGCAGAGAAACTCTACAATCAGATCAGCCAAGGCAAAAAATCATTAAATTTACCCAGTATTCCTTTAATGGTATCACTCGCCACGTTGATCGTCAGTGCCGCTACATTCTGGTTAGCCGATTTAGCGCTTGCCCAATGGGTGTTGATAGCTGGCTTACTGTTTCTTGCTGCAACTTATCAGCAACGACGCGCTAAGTTATTAAGTGATTTAAAAACCTTATTAGCGGGGCGTTTTACCGATCCTTTAGCGGCGTCAAGTTACACCGATGATCGCTCAGAAATAGGGTTATTAAAAGTCAGTATTTTAAGCGATAGGGCGCATTTGGCCTCGATGATTACCCGTATAGAAAGTGCGGCAAAAGATGTATCACGTGATTCAAGCCGTGGTTTGGTCCTCACGCGTGAAGCAAATGTCGAAATTGATCGTCAGCAAGCAGAAACGCTGCAGGTGGCTTCGGCGATGAATGAGATGACCACCACGATAGCGGAAGTGGCGCATCATGTTACGGATACCGCTTTGCAGGCCGACAAAGCGAATAAACTCTCAAGCAAAGGTAATGAAATTGCTGATCGCACCCGTCAATCGATAGAGAAACTGCGGGAAACCGTCGCGACTATTGGCCATTCGGTTACCGAAGTGGCCGATCAAACCGGTAAGATTGTGCAAGCGGCGCAAATGATTGAACAAATTGCCGATCAAACGAATTTATTGGCCTTAAATGCGGCCATTGAAGCGGCCAGAGCCGGTGAGCAGGGGCGTGGTTTTGCGGTGGTAGCTGATGAAGTACGAAATTTAGCTCGGCGCACGCAACAGTCTACGCAAGAGATCTATGGCATTGTTACGGAGTTGACCGCGCGTGCAGAGAATGCCGTGCAAGTGGCTAAACAAGGCGCGATTGACGCTGATGCCGGTGTACATAAAGTGCAAGAAAGTAGCGATATGCTAAATGGTATTAATGCTGCAGTCAGTGATATTGCTCAAATGTCGACTCAAATGGCTACCGCGGTGGAAGAGCAGGCGCATGTCGCTGACGATATTAATCGGCAGATCGTCAATATCTCGGTTTTAGCAGAGCAAAGTACTAAAGCCGCCATTGAAGCCTCCGTAACGTTAGAGCAACTAAACACCGTATCTGATGATTTAGCGGAAATGGTGCATCGCTTTAAACGCTAGTATTTTATTCACATAGGGCTTTAACACCTTGATAGGTTAAAGCCTGAAAAGTATTGAATTATTTACAACGTAATGATTGACGGTACTGCTTTTCCGGTGCATCTTATTTCTTGTTATTAAAAATAAATATCATATTTTTAACTTTTCCTCTGGGTATTAGAGGTGTTGATTTAGGCTGAAGGCTCGAGATGTTTAATTCTTTACGTAGTCAGTTAACCTTATTGCTGGTTGCTTTACTGGTATTGCTTTCAGTCGTTACCGGCTACGCTACCCTCAGCACGATGCGCCAAGATAGCGAAGAGCAAGCCCGTCAAATTCTCCAAGTTTCTACTAATGTGTTTCGGCAAACACTGCAGGTTAGAAGCGATCAGTTAACGGAAAGTGTCCGCATTTTAGCGGCTGATTTTGGCTTTCGCCAAGCCGTTGCTACTGCTGAGCAAGGCACCATTCAAAGTGTTTTAGAAAATCATGGCGGCAGAGTTTATGCTAATTTAGCGGTATTATTTGCGCTTGATGGTCGCATGCTAGCGTCAACATTGCCTATAACCAATCTTGATCCTTTACAGAAAAGTTTTCAAGCCGCCCGTTCACAGCAGGGCGCCTTTGCCGACATCATCAGTTTAGACAACGAAGCGTATCAAATCGTATTAGTGCCGGTTCGAGCCCCGCAAGTGGTGGCTTGGGTTGGCATGGGGTTTACTGTCGATGAGCAGCTTGCACTGCAAATTCAGAATATCACCGGCTTGGATGTCAGTTTCTCTCAATTATCTGGCGCTAACCGTAACATGTTAACAACGACCTTAGTGCCGGGGGCACAACAACAATTTTCAGCTATGCTGCAAAACGTGCTGCTGGGTGAGTCGCAAGTTTTAATGGATGAGAGTGAAAACTACATTTCGCAAGCCTTTGCTTTAGATCAAGATAATCAGTTATGGGCTTGGCTGCACTTACCGAATGAGCGTTGGTTAAGTAATTATCAGCAGTTACGTAGTCAATTAGTGCAAATTTTTAGTCTGGGGTTGGCTTTAGCTTTAGTCGTGGCGTTCTTTTACACCCGCAGTGTTACACGCCCTTTAGAACAGTTAGTGCAGTTTGCTACTGCGATAGGCAAGGGCTCAACAGTTGCCGCACCGGAAGTAAAACTCGCTGAAATTGGCATGTTAGCCAATACCTTAACCAGTATGCGAACGGGTATTTATCAAAGGGAAACGCAATTAAAAGAACAAGCCGAGCGAGATAGCTTAACGGGTTTAGGTAATCGTTTGGCGGTGGAGAAGCATTTGCCGCGCTTGTTTGCGTTGGGTGATGGCCAGTTATTGCAAATTAATATCGCTAAATTTAAGCATGTGAACGATAGTTTTGGTTTTAGCAACGGTGATGTGTTGTTACAGCAATTGGCTTCTCGTTTGGTGTTAAATAATGACATTACTTTCTCTGCACGCTTGGGCGCCGATGAGTTTTTAATTGTTTTACCCGAGAGCATCAGTGATATCGCGCGTAATGTATTGTTAAAACAATTAAGCCAACCTTTTGATATCGCTGGCTCGGCGATTTCTTTGCAATTGATAGCGGGTAGTTATTTATATCGTCAAGGCGAGAACGATGTGAATAAAGTGCTGCGCCGCTTAGATATTGCCTTAAACTCTGCCAAAAACATGGGTTTGGCGCTGGCGTTGTATCAAATTGGCCAAGATGAAAGTCATCAGCGAGAGCTAACGATAATTCGTGATTTACCTATCGCCTTGAGCAGCGGTCAGATGTATATCGTGTATCAACCCAAAGTTGATATTATGGCGCAAGATTGTAATAGTGCTGAAGCCTTGATCCGCTGGCAACATCCGCAATTGGGTTTTATTTCACCTTTCGAGTTTATATTATTGGCTGAGCGCTCGGGTAATATTAATTTAATTTCAAATTGGATGCTGCAATCGGTGATCAAGCAGTTGGCAGCCTGGCAAGAAGACCATCCGGATCTGACGGTTTCGGTTAACTTGTCGGCTCATGATTTATTAGATGAACATTTACCGCAGACGATTGTCGAGTGGCTAGAAGAGTGGCAAGTGCCAGTGTCAGCCTTAAGTTTAGAAATGACCGAAAGCGCTGTCATGCAAGACACGGTAAAAGTCATCAATAATTTACATCAATTGAAAACATCGGGTATTCGGTTAGCCATTGATGATTTTGGAACAGGCCAATCGTCATTAGCTTATTTAAAATCCTTACCGGTGCATGAGCTAAAAATAGATCGTGCTTTTATTAAAGACATTGAAAATAATTTTCAAGATGCGTTGATTGTCAAAGCCGCCACTCAGCTGGCAATGGGCTTAGGTTTGAAAGTCACAGCAGAGGGGCTAGAGAATCGCAGTGGTTTAGCCAGCGTGCTGCAAGCAGGTTGTCAGAATGTGCAGGGCTATTACTTTTCTAAACCCCTTTCGGCTGAAGATTTCAGTCTTTGGTTAACATCGTTTTCAAGTCAAGGTGGTACGTTTTTTAATGAAGTTTAAACGGTTAGTACTGTCGTTTAGTCTCGTTTAAACCCCAAGCGGATCGTGCCATTTGGCCAGGCTTTGCTCTATAAACTGTTGTAAACGCATCGCGGCTGGCGGTAAGCGTTTGTTGGCATGGCGCACTAAATACCAATGGCTACTCAATGGAAAGCCTTGTACCGGTAAAATAACTAACCGGTCATGGGGCAGCTGCAATGTATGTGCTGACAACACGGCTAAGCCTAAACCGGCACTGACGCTTAAGCGGATCGCCTCGTTGGTTTCTATCTGCATACTGTGCGCTAATTCAATCGCTTGGCTACTTAGCCAAGTATCAAAAATCATCCGTGTGGCAGAGCCCGGCTCACGTAACAAGAAGCGTTCTGTTTTTAATTGTTGAAAACTCAGTTTGCTTTGTTTAGCCGCCCAATGTGTTAAAGGCGCGACTAAATACAGTGGGTTTCGCACAACCGGTTTAGCATGCACATGGTCGCCACTGGGTGGGTGGCTAAACAAATAGAGGTGATCTTGTTGTTGTTCAAACCGCTCTAGGATGCGAGCACGATTACCAATATGCAAGGTCACTTGTACCGCCGGATAATCTTGATAAAACGCCGCTAATAGCTCGGGTAATAAATATTGAGCGGTGTTCACTACCGCCAGTGAGATGCTACCGATGCTACCGCTTTGTTGTTGGCTTAATTGAAAACGGAGTTCTGATAGCCGTTCATCAATATCTTGAGCCGCTTGGTACAGTAACTCTCCTGCGGCGGTGAGCTGTAACTTTTGTTGTTGATAATCGACCAGCGGCGTACCGACCGCATCGCTGAGTTTTTTAAGTTGCAACGATACGGTGGGCTGTGTCAGATGCAGCGCTCGTGAAGCTGCGGTTATGCTGCCGTGCTGTACCACTTGGCGAAAAACCTGTAATAAACGAAAGGTGAGTAAACGCTGGTCCATAGATAATTATCTATATTGATTTGCTTTATTATTAATTAGCATAAAAAGCTAGGCTTAGGCAAGATAGCGCCCAAAATGAAAGGAGCTAAAAATGCCAGATATCGTCATCATGTTTTTTGCGTTGGGTCTGATTGCAGGCTTGGTTAAGTCTGATTTAAAAGTACCCGTGCCGATTTATGAAACTTTATCGATTTTATTAATGCTGACCATTGGTTTAAAAGGTGGGATGGCATTACATGGTGTACCGCTACTGCCATTACTGCCTGAATTAGGTAGCATTATTTTAGCCGGTGCCGTGTTGCCCTTGGTGCTCTATCCGGTGTTACGTAAGTTAGTAAAATTAGAAAGCGCGGATGCAGCCAGTATTGCGGCGCATTATGGTTCAGTCAGTGCTGGTACTTTTGCGGTGGTGCTCGCGGTGGTCAGCGCCAGTGGTTTAGCGATGTCTCCACAAACAACCTTGTATTTGGTGTTATTAGAGTTGCCAGCCATTGTGATGATGCTGTGGTTGTACCGTTATCTTAATGGTAGCAAAGCCAGCGGCTTAGCGATTTTACATGAAGCGTTAACCAGCCGTGGCGTACTCTTGCTCACCGGTGGTTTGGTGATTGGCGCCTTATATGGCCAGTCAGGTCTGGCAGATATTTCAGCCGTCTTGGTGGGCGGTTTTAAAACCTTACTTGCGTTATTCTTACTTGAAATGGGCTTATGTACCGCTAAAGTATTTCAACCTTTGCCATGGCGGCAATGGCGCTTAATGATCTTCGCAATCGTGACGCCCATGGTGTTAGCCAGCTTTGGTTTACTGTTAGCGGCCTTGCTCAGTTTACCCGCAGGCAGTGCGTTAGTGTTAGCGACCTTAATGGCCAGTGCGTCTTACATTGCCGCACCCGCGGCTATTCGTGCGGCGATTCCACAAGCCGATATAGGCCTTGCGTTACTTGCCTCGTTGGGCATTACCTTTCCGTTTAATATCCTCGTCGGTATTCCGCTTTATCAAAGCTGGTTAGCTTAAAACTTTAACGTGGTGCGGGCGAAGTGTTGAGCTCAACCCGCATTATTCTCGTTAGGTGCCACAAAAGGTTTGTTTAACACATTGCGCGGCGCTCGCCGGTTGTTGATATGGTGCATTTTCTGGCGTAGCGCTAAAGGGATCTTGCCACAACTTATGCAGGGTATTAAACAAGGTTAAATCACCGGTATCACTCATCTCATCAATCACTTGTTGAATAAGATGATTACGTGGGATCAGTACGGGGTTTGCTTTGGCCATAATGGCGTGAGCAGCAACCTGCTGACTTGCTAAACGCTGTTGCCAGCGAGCTAGCCATTGTTGTAATGGCGCTACAGCGATCTTTTGCTGTAAGTAAGGTGTATCAGCGTTTAATAAATCTCGAAATGACAAGGTAAAATCAGCCGCAGCATCTTGTAATAAGTTTAAAAAATCTTCAATTAACGAACGATCCTCCGCAACCGGGTTAGCAATACCCAGTTTGGCAGCAAAACGACTGAGCCATTGTTGCTGGTAAATATCAGGAAATTGATTTAACTCGGCCATGGCTAACTCAATGGCTGCGGCTTGATCCGGCGCCAGCAAGCCAAGCAGTGCTTCGGCCAGACGAGCAAGGTTCCATTGCGCTACTGCAGGCTGATTTTTGTAAGCATAGCGACCTTGTTGGTCAATATAACTAAACACTTGCTGCGCATTGTAGGCTTCCATAAAAGCACAAGGGCCGTAATCGATAGTTTCCGCCGACAACAACATATTGTCAGTATTCATCACCCCATGAATAAAACCTAAGCTCATCCACTGCGCCACCAAGGCGGCTTGGCCAGCAATTACCGCGTGTAACAAACCACGATAAGGGTTTTCTGCGTGAGTTAATGTTGGGTAATGGCGTTCAATCACATAATCGGCCAAGGCTTTTACCACTGAGCTATCGCTTTGGCTTGCAGCAAACTGTAGGGTACCGATACGAATATGGCTACTGGCCACTCGAGTTAAAATAGCGCCAGCTAAACCTTCATCTCTAAAAACCACTTCTCCGGTACTGACCGCAGCAAGGGCGCGTGTAGTCGGAACCCCTAATGCATGCATGGCTTCGCTGATCAGGTATTCGCGGATCACGGGGCCAATCGGCGAGCGACCATCACCACGACGCGAGTAGGGGGTTTGCCCTGCGCCTTTTAATTGTAAATCAAGCCGTTTGCCTTGGCTGTCTCGTACTTCAGCCAATAAAATGGCACGACCATCACCGAGTCGTGGCACATAATGAGCAAATTGATGGCCAGCATAAGCTTGCGCTAAAGGCGCTGTCCATGTGGGCAGTTGGTTACCACTGAACAAATCTAAGCCCGCAGAGCTGTGCCAATACGCTTCAGGTAAGACTAGCTCTGCTGCTAATGCCTGATTAAAGGCGATAAATTGTGGCGCTTTAACCGGTGTCGGCTGGCAATCTGCATAACAGATAGGCGGTAACTGGCGATAACTATGTTCAGGCTGAAATGACGACATAAACGACTCACTGTTCAGTACGCCGCTAAGCAGCGTGTGCGACTAATGGTTGAGTAGTTTACTCGGGTATTACGCTAGACACAACGCTCGACGGCAGCAGACGCAAACGCGAGTGGTGGCTAGGATGGCGCTTAGGCCCGATTACTGGAATTGGGATCGCGATAGCGACTGACTGCTGCATTGGATGCTGCGAGCATTTTTCGGCCTTTCGCTGAAGATTGCGTCAGTAAAATAAACAGCAAATCGATCACTAACTCTTGGGCGTTACGTGACAAGATTGACGACAGACGCACCGCGCTTTCGTTGGCCATGGTTTTCAGGTTAACGGCCGATAATTTGGCAATGGTGTTGGGCGCAAAGCCGGTTAAGCTGAGGAGCTTTAATTTATGACTGCGCGCATAGTGGGCAATCGCCACCATTTCTGGTGTTTCGCCTGATTCACTGAGCATAAACAGCACATCCTTACTGCCAAAATGGGCTAACTCAGCTAACTGTATATGGTTATCACTCTCTGCCGTCGCGTTCATGCCTAATTTGCGTAGCTTAAGACAAAAGTCTTGTGCCACTAAAAAGGATGCGCCTTTACCGGTCAGCATGATACGCCGCGCTTGCAATATGATACGGCATACCTGTTCCATCAGTGGTTGATCATTTGCGCTGAGTGTGTGGGTTAACACCGCAATTTTACCGGCTAATAACTTGCGGGCCATCTCTGAATAGGAGTCATCTAAAGCAATATCACCGTGTAATTTATCATCTTTCGGTTCAGGAAAGTTAAGCACGGTATCATTAACCGCAAACTTAAAATCGGGATAGCCTTTATAACCGAGTTTTTGGCTAAAACGTACTACGGTGGCCTGGCTGACCCCCACTTGTTGTGCTAATTCTTGCGAGGATAATTGACGAATAAGTTGCGGATTTGCCATCACAAAATCGGCAATTGCTTGTTCTGTTTTGCGTAAGCGTGCTTGTATTAGCGCAATACGTTGTAATACGGCCATAACGTCTCTGTATTTATCAATATGGCGTGCAGTATAAGCTGACTCGCTGCTTGAAAACTAGCTTAGCTTAGCGGCGAATAATTTAAAGGATTGCTGATTTGCCACGCTACGCTTACAATTGCCGATCGCGTAAGTTGCTAATAAAGGAAGCGTTACACCGTGTTAAACAAAAACTTTTTAACCAATTTTTTAGCCTGTGTCTTGGTGTTGATCGGTTGGTTTCTCGACCATGCCTTGTTAATCAATATGGGGTTATTTGCGCTGGCTGGCGCCATTACCAATACCTTAGCCATTCATATGCTGTTTGAGCGCGTACCGTTTTTATATGGATCGGGCGTGATCCCACTGCGTTTTAATGAGTTTAAAACGGGTATTCGCCAGTTAGTCATGACGCAGTTTTTTAGCCGTGAACATATGCAGCGTTTTTTATCGGCCAAAGAGCAACAGCAGGCTTTTGATTTTTCCCCCATTATTGAGCAAACTGATTTATCGGCCACCTTTACCGGTTTGTTAAAGGTGGTTGAGCAATCTTCATTAGGCGGCATGTTGGCAATGTTTGGTGGCAGTGCGGTGTTGCAACCATTACAAGAGCCATTTTTAACGAAGTTGAAGCAATCGTTAATTGATATCACGCAAACTCCAGAATTTCATCAGCAAGTGCAAGCCCAGTTATTACAGGCCGATCAATTGAATCAATTGGCCGAACAAGTTGAGCACATCGTACAACAGCGCTTAGATGAGTTAACCCCGGCATTAGTAAAAGACATTATCCAACAAATGATCCGCGAGCATCTTGGTTGGTTAGTAGTATGGGGTGGTGTTTTTGGTGGCGTATTAGGCTTATTGGTTAGGGCTTGTTGACGTTTTCTGTTTAGATTTTGTTCGTTTGGCGATGTTTTGATCGCGAAACGAGGAGTGTAATTTAGTTATTCTAAATAAACGACGAGAGACAAAGAGCAAAGCATCGCCAGACGAACCCTTCGGGCAGCGTGTGGCTGGCATTTCTACTGCGTTATCGCTTGTTTATGTAGAATAACTACACGGCACAAGCTCTGCCTTGTATAAATACCAGCCACTCAGCTGCAAAAACAACCAGCAAACGTCAACAAGCCCTAGTATTTTAGTGTAAATATTTTGCTTTTATTTACGAGAAGCGTTATCAATGAAGCCAAGGTTGAAGTTCTCGGCTAGGTCGCACTAATTTCCATTAGAGAGTTTATTTTCTATAACAGGATTGGTTTATGAAATTATCGTTATCAACAATATTTTATACGACAGCATTGGCAACATTGAGCTTCAGTGCTGCGTTATGCGCCCAACAACATACTATGCCCATGTTAAAAGGCAACGAAACAGTATGGTTACTCACGGCAAAACAACAATTAGTGCAGGTCAATGCTCAAGCGCCGCAAACGGTATTAAAGCAACAGTCGCTTAAAGGTATTAATACTGGTGAGCAGATCGTCGGTATTGATTATCGTGTCGCTTATGGCGTGTTGTTTGCGCTATCTGATCAAGGGCAACTTTATACCGTTAATACCACATCGGGACAGGCAACAGCTGTCGGTAATAAGTTGCCTGCAGGCACGTTAAAATCGGCACAATTTGGTTTTGATTTTAACCCTGCAGCTGATCGGATCCGAGTGGTAAATGCGTTAGGCCAAAATTTACGACTCCATCCTGAAACGGGGGCTTTAGCCGCGACAGATCCTGATCTTGCTTACGCTGCAGTGGATAGCCACGCAGGGAAGGAACCCAATATTGTTGCTGCAGCTTATACTTACGATCAGCAGGATGCGAAAGTTACCAGCAACTATGCCATTGATATTGGGGCCGGTAACTTGGTTACCCAGGGTACCTTAGCGGGTGTAACGCCCAGCATTTCACCTAATACCGGCCAATTATTTACCGTTGGACAATTAGGTATTCCTGACTTACAACAGGTTTCTTTTGATATTTCTGATATCAACAATATAGGCCTAGTCGCGCTTACTACTGATAGTCAACCGAGTACCATGCTTTATCAAATTGATTTAGCTTCAGGTCAAACGCACTTGATAGGGCAACTCATTGATGGCAGTGCCATTGTAGGAATGGCCATTGAACCATAAAACGAAGCTCTATCTTGTTACTGCATTCATTCTTTTACAAAGTGCGTTCGCTCAGGCTGCGAGCTTAAACGTTACTGTAAAAGATGCTCAGGGGCAAGTGGTAAACGATGCAGTGGTATTTCTAGAATCGACAGCAGCGGCGGCGTTGGTTAAACCTGGGCCGCTGGCGCAAATTAAACAGCGCGATAAAATATTCACGCCAGAGCTCACGGTGATTACTAAAGGTACGGCGGTGAGTTTCCCGAATGAAGATACTGTGCGTCACCATGTTTATTCATTTTCGCCAGTAAAACAATTTGAAATCAAACTTTATGTTGGCACCCCAGCCGAGCCAGTGGTGTTTGATCAGAGCGGTGTTGCTGTGCTGGGATGTAATATTCATGATCATATGATTGCGTGGATCGTGGCGTTAGATACGCCCTATTATGCTATCACCGATGAGAATGGCCGGGCCACCTTAAAGGATGTTCCTACAGCTGAGTATCAATTGCGCATTTGGCATAAAGATCTTATAGATGAAACGCATATTGTAAAACTACCCTTGATACTGACAGAGAACATGGCGGAGCAGCAGATAACCTTAATGCAATTAGCGCCGATGTTTTAACCATTTTAACCAGAGGGTGCGTTAGCTCCACAAGTCGGCAATAGGTGTGTTTGAGGTGTAGCGGGTGGCGAGCTGTGCTTGAAATAGCTCTGCGCAGGCTAAAGCATCGGTGACCGCATGATGCGGTAAATAGGGCGGTAAGCCATAGCGTTGCCGACTGGCCGATAAGCGGATTGAAGTGCGGGGCGTTTTACGAAATTGCTGCCATAAGCTCAACGGTTTAGCGCGATGCACTTTGGCTTCTAAGGCCATCGTATCAATCACAGGAAACTGCAATGGCTCACCTAAGCGAACCTGCAAAGCGGCGGTTAAAAAGCGCCGCTCAATATCGGCACAATGCACTAATAAAATTTTACCGGCAATGGCCGCTAAAAACTCGGGTAATATCTCAATCAGATCGGGCGCAGTTTGTAGCGCACTGTCGGTGATGCGATGAACGCGCACCGAGCTGTTGGTTAACTCAAAGCGCGGTTTAACCAGCCATTGCTGCGCCGCTGAATTTAAAATACGCTGCCCCTGTACCGGCACTAAGCCAATACTTACAATACCATGCTGGCGGGGATCTAAACCGGTGGTTTCCAGATCTAATGCCATGATGGGTGTTTCGCTCACCGGTGTCTCGGGGCTGACTACACCTTGTTGATAATATTGGCGTAGCAATACATGCCGGCTACTTTGGGCCAACTCTCTAAAACGTTGCTGCCAATTCAGGCGAGTGGGGCTGGGCTGAGTTGATCCAAGATAGAACATGGTTAGGCCTGAAAGTGAAATTTAAGAAACTTCTGCGCATTAGCCAGCACTTGAAAGGCCGCTTTTAAATGCTTACGTTCAAATTCAGACAGTTGTTCCGGTAGGACATTATTATCGGGGTTTTGCTGTTGTTGTAACATGGCTGCCTGATGCCGAATGCGCGTCATCGCAATCACTTCATAGGCATCCCGTAAATCGTCAGCCCGACCTTTTGGTAAGATATTCAATTTACTTAATCGTGCTAAACGTTGGTAACTACTCGGGTTATCAAAGCCAAGCGATAAAGCATACACTCGTAATAAATCGGCTAATGGCGCGGTACCGCGGCGTTTAATATTCAACGATTTGTTATGCTTACCATCTTCATCCATTACAAAATCTTGAAAAAAGCCCAGGGGTGGCGTGCGCAGTAGTGCATTGCGCGCCATCGAGGCCAAAAAGGTTTTATGCAAAGGTGCTTGTTGGGCAATGTGTTGATTCAGTTGCGTCGCCCATTGGTTTTCCCCCCAGACACCGTCTAAATCAAAGAAGATATTACTGTGTAGCAGTTTTTCGGGTGCCGGTTTTAAGATCCAGTCACTAAAATACTGGTGCCACACCTTTAAAGGCTGCCGCCAACGAGGATTAGTGGCCATAATATTGCCAGTACACAATGGATAACCACACTGATCCAACCCCTGACAAACAAAGTTGGCCAATGCTGCAAAATAAGCATCATGTTGCTCGGCAACATAGCGGTCATCTAGGATAAGTGCGTTATCTTGATCGGTGACGATCAGTTGTTCATCCCGGGCCATTGAGCCTAAAGCGACAAAGCAATAAGGTATCGGTGGTGGGCCAAGTTGTTGTTCGGCTAATTCTAGCAATCGCTGTTTAAAGCTACGGCCAATGGTGGCCATGGCACTGCCAATCATTTGCGAATTCGCATCTTCATTGACCATTCGTACAAAGCAGGCTTGAACCGCAGGGCGCAATTGCGCTAATTCTGCGACCGTTTGCTGCTGATAAATACTGCTGACGATATACAAGCTGTTGTTTGATTCGTGTCGAATAATATCGGCAATGGCGATCACACCCAGCGCTTTATGTTGTTGCAACACCGGTAAATGATGCAAATTATGCCGCAGCATAATTATCATCGCCTCAAACACAAACTGCTCGGCTTGAACAGTGACCAGTTCTCGCGTCATGATTTGCTGAACGTTAATATCACTTTGCAAACCCGCGGCAACTAAGCGATTACGAATATCGCGATCGGTAATTAAACCGCAAATATGCTCAGGCTTTGCAGGATCGGTTAATAATAAACACGACACGCTCGCCTCGCGCATTAAGGCCGCCGCTTCATACACTGTGGCATCCGCTGACAACATGACCGGTTCACGATTAATTAACTCGCAGACCTGGGCACTCATTAGCTGATGATCCGCCGCTTTGGCCAAGCGAGGTGTTGCGCGACGCATCGCATCACCGACTTCGACATAATCAGCGAAAAATTCGTTATTATCGAACAATTGCTCAAAGGCTACTGCAGGCACTAAATAAATTAATGTATCTTCCAGCGCACGGGCAGGGAAGCGCACTTTTTTACCACGCAACAAACCCTGTTCACCAAATAAACCGCCTTCAGCTATGCGATTATATAAATCGCCATTACGCCGAAAGGTTTCAACCACACCTGAGCGGATCACATACAAGGCATCTAACGGAGCATTGTAGGTGAGGATCTCGCTACCAGCGCGATAATAGGCCACATCAATCTGTTGTGCCAAAGTGGTTTGCTCCGGCAACGACAGTTCTTGAAAAGGCGAGTGTCGTTGCAAGAAACTTAATACCTCGAGTTGTTCAATTTCTAATTGATCGCTGCTCATTGGGTCGTTTAATCCGGTCTAGGTTCAGACATCAAACCTTTGATAATAGCGATAGACGCTGCCAAAAGCACCAAGGTAAACGGCAAGCCGGTTGAGACCGCCATGGCCTGCAAGGCCGTTAAGCCGCCACCCAGTAATAGCACTACAGCAACTAAGCCTTCAAAAGTACACCAGAACACACGTTGTACCGTTGGCGCATTTACTTTGCCGCCGGCGGCAATGGTATCGATAACCAATGAACCGGAATCTGAAGAGGTCACAAAAAACACCACAACCAAAATAATGGCGATAAACGAGCTAATTTGCGCTAGCGGTAACGCATCAAGCATGGCGAATAATTGCAGAGGTAAAGCCGCTTCTACCGCCGCCTGATAACCGTCTTGCACCACTTGGCTAATGGCGGTACTACCAAATACGGTCATCCAGAATACACAGGCTAATGACGGGATTAACAGTACTGAAATTAAAAATTCGCGTACGCTACGACCACGAGAAACCCGTGCGATAAACATACCAACAAACGGTGACCAGCTGATCCACCATGCCCAGTAAAAGGTCGTCCAGCCTTGTGAATAATTGGTATCTTCGCGACCAATCGGATTAGACAGTGCGGGTAAATGTTCTAGGTAGCTAATCAGGTTGGTGGTGAAACCGGAGAAGATCGCTAACGTTGGGCCAACGATAATCACGAAGAGCAGCAGTAACGCGGCTAATACCATATTAATTTCCGACAGTCGTTTAACACCGGCCTCTAAGCCAGCAACCACAGAGAATAAGGCGATTGCGGTAATACCAATAATCAACAGTACTTGGGTAGTAGTACCACCTGGAATATCAAATAAATAGGTTAAACCGGCACTGGCTTGTGATGCACCAAAACCCAACGAGGTGGCTAAACCAAATAGGGTAGCAAACACCGCGAGGATATCGATAATATGCCCAGGCCAGCCCCAAACGCGTTCACCTAAGATAGGGTAAAACACCGAGCGAATGGTCAGTGGTAAGCCTTTATTAAAGCTAAATAAGGCTAAACCTAAGGCTAAAATGGCATAAATCGCCCATGGATGTAGCGCCCAGTGAAAAATCGTTGCTGCCATCGCAAGTTCTGCTGCAGCGGCGCTGTCACCCGCGGCACCGCCTAACGGCGCCCAGTCGGTGCGTACACCGTCGGTAAATTGTGTGCCCTGCATTGCTGTACCAAAATGCGTTAGTGGCTCAGAAACACCATAAAACATTAAGCCAATACCCATACCGGCGGCAAACAGCATGGAAAACCAACCCATATAGCTAAAATCAGGTGTGGCTTCAGTACCGCCTAAACGAACTTTGCCCAAGGGGCTGACAATAAGCGCCAAACAAATCAGCACAAAAATATTGGCTGCCGATAGGAAAAACCAGTCGAGGTTTGAGGTTAAGGTATTACGCAAAGTGGTAAAGGCTGGGCCAGCTTCTTCCCGAAAAACTAGGGTTAAAATGACAAAAGCAATAATCGCCAAAGCGGAAATTAAAAAAACGCGGTTGTGAATATCCAGACCAAAGGGACCAATTTTCACGACAACATTGTCTTGACCAATTTGGTAATCGGTATCAATCGGATTGACGGCCCCATCGGGGATCATCGGATCTTTTTGTTGTGTCATACATTACATCCTTTGCTTAGAAATAATAACCAATATTGATGTTGAAACGGCGCTCGGTATCATCGCTGTTACCTGCAGCACTGCCGCCAACAAAGGGTTGGTTGCGGGCATGCACTAAATCGAAATAAGTGAAGAGACCGCCTGCAGCAACAGAGAAACCGGCGACATTCATCATGGTATCGGCGGTGCCGTCTGATTTGTCATATACCAAGCCGTAGTTGTTATAAAATTGCAGACCCGTTACTGGGCCCCATTGCACGGGCAGGCTATAGGCAAGGTTGGCAGTAATTGATTTAGCTTCGGCGGCAATACTGTCGTAGAAGGCATAAGCGCCAACGGCGATCCGTGTGGTGTCATCTAAGTTGTAGTTGTACTCGGTGTGTTGTAATTGTAAGTTCCAGCGACCATAGTGGCTGTTAAGGTGTAAACCAAAGGCATTGTAGTCACCCGCACGTTGCCGACCGTCATGTAAGCCACCAGCTAAAGCCGAGATCCCCAGTTCGGTTTTTACCCCGGCAAATTCGGTGTGATAAGCAAAGCGACCACTTAAGGTGTTGTATTCGCCAATCGCATAACTGGGATCGGCATAAATCCCTTCGTTGCCGACACGGCCGCCCACAATGTCATAAGAGTAACGATCTGCACGGTCTTCGACATAACCATCTACGCCGCCGAGCTCATCATTTTTGAAGAAACCCACATCTAACTGCCAGTTGTCGGCAATTTGTCGCTTAAACAGGATTCCTAAGTCAAAATCATCTTCTAAACCAAGGTAGTAATTGGTGCTAAAGAAGTAGTTATGCGAGTTATAAGGCCAGTTGCCGAACGGTACTTGAATAATACCGGCTTGCGTTTGCCAATTTTCAGATAATTGATAGCCAACATAGGCATATTTAATGGCCGTCATATAATCAAAGAAACGAATTTCGGCATCCAACGTGACATTGCCCACGCTGCCATGCAGGTTTAAGCGAAAAATATCAAAATCAAAATCACCGCCACGGTTCTTATTACCATCGTTATAAGAGGTATGACTAAAGTTGGTACGGATAGCACCCCCCACGCGAATACCGTCTGCTTCTTCTGCTTTTTCAGTGGCTGCTATTCCAACTTCTTCAACAACGGTGACGGTTTTAGCGTCAGCTGTTGCCGCTTCTTGTTGCGCTAAACGGGCTTCAAGACGGGCGATTTGTGCTTTTAATAATTCGAGTTGGGCTTTTACATCTTGTTGCTCATCAGCTGCAACGGTAGCGGGTGTTAAGGCGGCAGTAATAAAGAATGCCAACAGTGATTTTTTGATCATGAGAAGTGCCTGTTTTAGATGGGTCTGTTAAACAAGCAATACAGTTTAGCACAATTAGAAGGCACACCCAAACTGGCTTAAATTTAAGCTATTAATTTTAAATAATTATTTTGTAGTGAATGCTTTTATACGGCGGTTTCGCTGCAGTTTGCTGCAGCATGGTCTTGCCAAACAATAGCGTTATTTCACCTTAGCAATATTAAGCTATATTTAATCAGATGATTGTTATTTGGCAGCGGTGGCGTTTATCACTAGGTGAAGAGGTTGCGCGCGCTGTTACCTCACCATGGTGTTTAGATTATGCAAAACCTTATTGACCAACGCCGTTTATTTACATTGCTATTTGGCATCTTCGCGCTGTTAATGTTGCCTTTTTTAGCTATGCAAGTTACCGCAGAAGTTTATTGGAGCTTCACTGACTTTATAGTGGCAGCCGGGTTATTGTTTATGTTCGGTTTTACTATTTTGATGATTAGGCGCAAAGTAACTGGCAGAATAACGCGGCTTAGCTTACTGCTACTTTGTGTCGCGTTATTCTGTTTGGTGTGGGCACAGCTGGCAGTTGGGCTGTTTTAAAAAACGCATTACCCATAATAGGGGTTTTTTAATACGTTAAAATGACGAAAACCCTGGCAAGGGGTAAAGTGTTATGTACAACCGACAGGTGCGCGAACGAGATCCATTAACAACAATAATAAGGTAAAGGAATGAAGAAAACGGTTGTTTTATTCGCATTAGGGTTAGTGTGTTATCAAAGCTTAGCGGCAACACCACAGGCAGTGTGCAAAAGTTTGCAAGGTGCGGTTGCTGATATTCAGCAACAAGCGCCAATAGCCGTTGATTATATGACCACGCTGACTGGGGCCGTTGCCTTGTATAGCAGCAGCAATAATCGTTGTTTGTTAAATTATAACTATGTGATTAAAGCTGAGACCTTTTTACAAGAAATGATGGCTGAAAATCAGCTGACATTGGCAGAAAATGTGGAAGTTTTAAAATCGGATGAAGGTATCGCATCTATTCAAGAGGTGTTTAACGGCTTCGCTAAAGATGCCGCTAAAATGCATTTTCAACCTTTTAGTGGTATCGCTGGGATCACGATTCATTATTCCTATCGGTTTGATGATTATGGCATACCCGGCGTCGTTGCCGTGGTGATGGAGAATTGACATGGTTGAGGTAAGTATACTTGCCGTATTGGTAGCAGCAGTCAGTAGTTTTGTGCTCGGTGGCTTGTGGTATTCACCCTTACTGTTTGGTAAGGCTTGGCTGAAAGAAAGTGGCGCACCGACAACACCGGGTCACCCCGCTAAAGTATTTGGTATCAGTTTTATCTGCAGTTTGCTGGCAGCTTATGCCTTTGCAGTGTTAATGGGATCGTCTGCAGAGCTGGCCACAGCCTTGCATATGGGTTTATTAGTTGGGGTGTGTTTTGTCGCCACTAGTTTTGGTATTAATTATCAGTTTGTGCAGCGCAGTGGTCGCTTGTGGTTAATTGATGGTGGCTATCATATCTGTCAGTTTCTATTGTACAGTTTAGTGTTTGGCTTGTGGCCATAAGCGGTATCGATAGAGCGACTTACTGACCTAAGGTATACCCAAAAAGAACAGGCACCGAGAGGGTGCCTGTTTAGTTCTTTTAAAAGCGAATTATTTCAGATCAAACCGATCGGCATTCATCACTTTTACCCAGGCGTTAATAAAGTCTTTCACAAATTTTTCCTGGTTATCGTCTTGCGCATACACTTCGGCATAAGCACGTAAAATAGAGTTTGAACCGAAGACTAAATCGACTCGTGTCGCTGTCCATTTTACTGTGCCGGTGTCACGGTCAACAATGTTGTAACTATTGCGGCCCGTTGGTTTCCAGCTGTATTGCATATCGGTTAAGTTAACAAAGAAATCATTACTTAACACCCCCTCACGGTCAGTAAAGACACCATGTTTGCTGCCAGCATAGTTGGAGCCAAGTACCCGCATACCACCGATTAACGCGGTCATTTCTGGCGCTGTTAAGCCTAATAGCTGCGTTTTATCCAACATCATTTCTTCTGGCTGTACCGCATAATCTTTTTTCAGGTAGTTGCGGTAAGCATCATGTAAAGGTTCTAAAACCTCAAACGCTTCGATGTCCGTTTGTTGTTGTGTCGCATCGCCACGACCTCCAGCAAAGGGCACGCTAACATTCACGCCTGCCGCTTTGGCGGCTTGTTCAATAGCGGCGCTACCCCCTAACACAACAAGATCAGCGATACTGACGTTTTTAGCAAAATCCGCTTTAATCTTGTCATACACCGCCAAAACTTTTTGTAAACGAGCAGGCTCGTTACCTTCCCAATCTTTTTGAGGCGCCAGACGAATACGCGCGCCATTAGCACCGCCACGGTAATCAGAGCCACGGAATGTACGGGCGCTATCCCAAGCGGTTGCTACTAACTCACCAATAGTTAAACCACTGGCTAAGATTTTTGCTTTTAATGCTGTCACATCAGCATCGGTAAGTTGATAATCGGCAGCGGGGATCGGATCTTGCCAGATTAACTCTTCTGCTGGCACATCTGGGCCAAGGTAACGGCTACGAGGACCTAAATCACGGTGCGTTAATTTAAACCAGGCCCGAGCGAATACGTCATCAAAATAAGCCGGATCTTTATAAAAACGCTCAGAGATTTTGCGATATTCTGGGTCTATTTTCAGTGCCATATCGGCATCGGTCATCATCGGATTACAACGAATTGACGGATCTTCTACATCAACCGGCTTATCTTCTTCTTTAATGCTCACCGGCTCCCATTGACTGGCGCCAGCAGGGCTTTTGGTCAGTTGCCAATCATGCTCTAGCAGTAAATAGAAGTAACCGTTATCCCATTGGGTAGGGTTGGTAGTCCACGCGCCTTCAATACCACTGGTCATGGTATCGCGACCTATGCCACGGGTTTTGTGGTTAACCCAGCCAAAGCCTTGCTCTTCAATCGGCGCGCCTTCTGGCGCTGGGCCCAAATTACTTTCTTTGTTGTTACCGTGCGCTTTACCGACGGTGTGGCCACCTGCCGTTAGAGCAACGGTTTCTTCATCATTCATGGCCATGCGTTGAAAAGTCACGCGCATGTCGTGTGCGGTTTTAAGCGGATCGGATTTACCATCAACCCCTTCAGGATTGACATAAATGAGACCCATCATTACTGCAGCGAGTGGGTTTTCTAAATCTCGCTCACCAGAGTAACGAGTACCTGGGCTACCAGAGGGGGCTAACCATTGTTTTTCTGAGCCCCAGTAGGTGTCTTTTTCTGGATGCCAAATATCTTTGCGGCCACCAGCAAAACCAAACGTTTTAAAACCCATTGATTCATAAGCCATGTTACCGGCTAAGATCATTAAATCGGCCCAAGAGAGTTTATTGCCGTATTTCTTTTTAATGGGCCATAGTAAGCGGCGTGCTTTGTCTAAGTTACCGTTATCAGGCCAGCTGTTTAGTGGCGCAAAACGTTGGTTACCGGTACCGGCACCGCCACGACCATCGGCAATACGGTAACTACCGGCACTGTGCCAAGCCATTCGGATAAATAAACCACCATAATGACCCCAGTCAGCCGGCCACCAAGATTGGCTGTCGGTCATTAAGGCTTTCAGATCGGTTTTAACGGCGTCTAAATCTAAGCTTTTAAAGGCTTCGGCGTAATTAAAGTCAGCACCCAGTGGATTGGTTTTCTGATCATGCTGGTGCAAAATGTCTAAATTAAGAGAGTTTGGCCACCAGGTCATGGTGCTGTTGGCATTGGCTGTATTCGCGCCGTGCGCGATAGGACATTTGCCAGAAGAATTGTTCGTACTCATTGATCACTCCTTGTAGAGGTCGTTGCAAAAACGTTTACGGCTAAGCCGTTTGTAACTGCATTGACTATAGACCTCTAACAAATTTTTTTAAAGTAACTTATTCCGAACAGTCTAATAGCTTTTTTGAATTAGGAAATGAATTGATGGTTAAAATAAATGGCTAAAAGTGGCAGCTTAATGTGGTTGCCACTCAACACCATAATGCGTAAAAATCTCGGCATCGCGGTTATACCAGCGCCGAAACGGTTCAATATCAAAACCGTGTAATTGCGCCAGCCACGCATAACGTATAGCGGTTTTTAATAAATCAGGGTATTGCCAGATCCGGCCATAGGCAACCACAGCGAGCTCAGGTTGCTCGCCCAAAATATCAATGGCTTGCATCACTTTGTGTAAATAACGCAATTCTTCGGTAAACTCGGGAGTAATGCTGCTGTTATCGTGTTTGCTGCTCATTATGCCAGATCCCTTTTTCCTTCAATAAAGCTATATCGGCCAACCAGGGGTAAGGTTTAGCACGAACCGCTACGTGCGCAGTCCTTTTTTGCTAAGTGAATAAATTACTTAAATTTTATTATTTTGAAGCGGGTACAAGGCCATACCACAGTCAGCAGCGTTAAAGTTTAATCAGCGCTTGTATTCAGTGTCTGTTGTCACCATTAACAAGCTAGCCTACTTGCTGACTTACCCGAGGAATGTATGACTGTTGCCAGCAAAGGCGTTGCCACACGTGCAGTATTACCGTGGATCGGCCGCTTTTTATTACCCTATCGCGGCCGTGTGGTCGCGGCCATTGTGTTTCTGTTGATTGGCTCTTTAGCCTGGCTGGGTTTAGGGCAGGGCGTGCGACTGATGGTCGACGAAGGCTTTGTCACCGGCAATTTAGCGCGTTTAAATCAACTCACTGCCCTGGTGCTTGGCATCACTTTACTTGCCTCGGTTGCGGTATTTTTACGTTTCTATTTTATGAGCTGGCTGGGTGAGCGCGTTAGTGCCGATATTCGCAATGCGGTGTATCACAATATGCTAAGGCTCTCACCGGCATTTTACAGTGAAACGCGTACTGGCGAAGTCATTTCCCGTTTTACCGCCGATACCACTTTGTTACAAAGCGTGGTCGGTTCCAGCCTTTCGATGGCGCTGCGCTCTGCGGTGACGGCTATCGGCGGTTTAATTATGATGGCTTTTACCAGCTTTAAATTAACCGCCTTGGTATTTATCGCGGTGCCGTTAGTGCTGTTACCTATTTTAGTGTTAGGCAAAAAGGTACGGCAACTGGCGCGAGACAGCCAAGACAAATTAGCCGTTATTGGTGCTCATGTGGATCAAAGTCTGCACGAAATTCATACCGTACAAGCCTATGGTCACGAAGCACGCGATGAAACTGTGTTTAAAGCAAAAATCGAGCAGGTGCTCGCTGCCGCGCGCGGCCGTATTTTTTATCGTGCGTTGTTAATTGGTACGGTGATGCTGCTGAGTATTGGCGCTATCACCATTGTCGGTTATGTCGGCGCTTTAGACGTGGTGAGCGGGAAGGTTAGCCCTGGGCAATTAACTGCCTTCTTGTTTTATGCCGTAATGGTGGCCGGCGGCATGGCGACGATTAGCGAAGTCATTGGTGAGGTACAGCGTGCCGCAGGTGCGGCTGAACGTTTAATTGAATTAGCGGAAATGCCAGTGACGATTAGTGCGCCAGTGCAACCGCTAACGCTTACCGCTCCGGTGCGCGGTGAGCTGCAATTTAAGCAGGTTGCTTTTGCTTATCCGCAAGTCCCTGAACAAACCGTGTTGTCACAACTGGATCTGCACATTCAACCCGGTGAGCGTTTAGCCCTTGTTGGCCCCAGTGGCGCTGGTAAAAGTACTTTATTTCAATTGTTACAACGCTTTTATGATGTTACCGCAGGCAGCATAGCACTAGATGGCCAAGCCATTACACAGCTTGACCCTCAGCAGTTGCGCGCACAATTTGCACTGGTACCGCAAGATGCCGTAATATTTGCCGATTCTGTTGTCGAAAACGTGCGCTATGGTCGGCCAGAGGCCAGCTTGGCTGATGTTAAAGCGGCCTGCCAAGCCGCGCGTGCCGATGAATTTATTCAGCAGTTTAGTGCCGGTTACGAAACACAACTGGGTGAGCGCGGTGTGCGCTTATCGGGTGGTCAAAAACAACGTATTGCCATTGCCCGCGCCATTTTAGCGGATCGGCCGATTTTGCTATTAGACGAAGCCACCAGCGCTTTAGATGCCAGCAGCGAACACGCTGTTAAACAAGCGTTAGAGCAAGCGATGCAAGGTCGCACCACCTTGATCATTGCCCATCGACTGAGCACGGTACTGACTGCCGATCGCATTTTAGTGTTAGATCAAGGTCGCGTAATTGCCAGCGGTAAGCATGACGAGCTCTTACAAAGTTGTGCGCTGTATCAAGAATTGGCGCAACTGCAATTTTTAACGGAGTAAGTTTTCACCAAAGCTGATAAGTTTGCCAGAGCGCTGGCAGGGTGCGGTGAGCTTCACAAACCCCAATAACAAGCAAAGAGTGCGCAATGTTACTACCTATTCTTGCCATCAGTGTTGGCGCTTCCTGTGGCGCGGTGTTGCGCTGGTTACTTGGCTCAGCGCTGAATCAACATTGGCATGTGTTACCACTGGGTACCTTGACTGCCAATTTACTGGGCGGCTTTTTAGTCGGGGTGGCGGTGCCATGGTTGGCGCAACACTCTCACTTAGCGCCAGAGTGGCGCTTATTGATTATCACCGGCTTTTTAGGTGGCTTAACGACGTTTTCCACCTTTTCTGCTGAAGTGATTGAAATGCTGCTAGAGCAAAAATACAGCCACGCCGCCGCAACAGCGGCGCTGCACTTAATTGGCGCTTTACTGCTTACTGGCCTGGGCTTTATGCTGGCGCGTTTTTTTATGCCACCTACGGCTGGGGCAGGATAGTTAAACTATCGCTGCCCGCGCTCTGACCATACACTAACCAATCATTATTTAGCACAATGGTGCTACTGCCAAATTGATAACGCCCCGGCAAGGTCGCCAGTACACGATACTCCAAAATGGTTTCTCCTTGCTCGATAGCATTAACCTGTAGCTGTAATTGCTGCTCTTGCTGCCAAAGCGTATTGATGATTTGGCTGCGGCTATCCGTGTGAGTGGCATGCTCTTCAGGTAAGGTATCTGCATCACGGGCCGGTAACAATAATAACCCCGGTAATAGGCGCTCATGAATTGTGAGATCGCGCCGTGACACAGGGCTTTGCACGATAAGTTGTACTCGTAAAATATCGCCTGATAGCACCTCATTTGCCGTAACCCATCGTCCCTGTTGCAACTTTAACAACTGCCGCTTAAGCCCAAGTCCCTGATGTAACGCCTTGATGCGGCTAAGCGGCTGCTCAAATTGCACGCTTAACCAATAATTGGCCGGTAGGCTATGCTGCCAATCGTCACTGTTAGATACAGCGCGAAGTTTAGCCGCAACCGGCTTAGCGACGGCTTGCGACTTCGCACCATAAAGTGCCAGTGTACAAATAAAATTCGCTTGGGCAGAGCCAAAATGGCCAGCTGCGTGTTGTGCTTCGACAATTCGGCTTTTTAAGCCTTGTAAGCGTGGCAGGTTAACGGGGCTTGCGTATAACACCCAGCAGGCGGTGACGGTATCTAACTGGCTAAAAGACTGATCCTGGTAGCCACTTTGGATAAGGGCCTTTTGCCATTGCTGGTATTGCGGTTGTAAGGCTGCATCCTCGTTTAGTAAATGACCTAAAGCAACAACCAATTGGGCTTGCAATTTTAAACTGGCCGCATCGCTTGCTTGCCCCACTTGGCTGCGTAAACCTTGCAAGGTTTCAAGCGGTACATGTTGGCGCATACTTTGCCACAGTGCCAATAACACCTGCTCGTCCAAAGATAATGGCCGATAGCGCGAAGTTAATTGTTTTTCTGCCTCGGCGATATTACTGGCAGAGAGCAAGTCAACGGTGTTTACCCCCAAGGCAGCAAGGTGCTGTAGCGCCCAGAGCGTATAAAGCTGACTGCTGTTATCGGCCTGCTGCGCTTGATGACGACGATAACCACTATCATCACGATAGGCAATTGCCCAGTTTGACAGCGGCACTTGCCCGGCCCAGGTTGGTGCTTTATTAGACAGAGTGTAAGCGATTAACCAATCACTCAGTTGCTCAAACCATTCTGTTGGCGCCTCGGTTTGCTGTGGCATCAAGGCGGCCCAATCAGCTTGCTGGGTAGCGGCAGCAAAGGCTTGGGCGCTTAGTACTGTTGCCCCTACAGGCAGGCTTACCCTTGAGGTATTGCTGGTTAGTAAGCGCCGTTGCTGCTGGGCTTTCGCGGCTAAAACCTGCAGCTTATGTTGTTGTAGCAGCCTGGGTACGCCAGGGTTATCTGAGCTGTTGCTTAGCAGCTCCAGGCGCAAGGTGTAGTGGCCGGCGTGACGTTTTGGCAGCGCAATAGCATGTTGTTGCCGCTCTGCTGCGGCAAGTGTGACTGTCCACTGTGCGATAGGCACATCATCTAGTAGCAGTCTTAGCTGTTGCTGCTCAGCCTGTTTGTTTGGGTTAAAGAGCATCACGCTGGCATAGCTGTCATCACCTTCGAACGCCTCAACGGGGGCATGTAAGCGGTTTTCGAGATTAGCCTTTACTAAGGTCGAAATAGACTGGCTGTGCTGCTGTTGTGTACTAGCAGCAATGGCCACCAAATGCCAGTTGCCCGGTTTTTTCGGTGTATTCAGGGTTAAACGAAGTGGCTTGTTTGCCATAAGCCTATGTTGTCCTAGCCAAAGGGGAATTTCGGCCTGAGGTAATGCTGGGGGTTCTGAACTTCTCACTGCGCTATCTGCCATAGCGAATTGCAGGCCAGCGCTTAGCATACGAGCAGATAATGGCCACTGCGCCATAATGAAGGGTGTTATAAGCTCAGGTTCAAAGGCGCTGGCTAAATCAGTAGCATACAAGTAAGACGCTTTAAAACGTGAAACCAGATCATTAGGATTTAGGTTACCTAGGGCGCCACTGCGGGTGTGATAAAGCAGCGCCTCATCTAACCAAAACAGCATAACCGAAGCGGCGCTCTTGCTTGTGATCTCAATATCGACACTGTTATCTGCCTGTAACGCTGTAGCCGGCGTTAACAGTGACAGCGTAAAAGGTAAGGCGCTGATACTGTCAGCGGCACGGATGTCATGCGTTACGCGCGTTAACTGTTGCTGTTCATCGGCATACTGCAGTGTTAACGACAGTTCGGGCTGCATTGCTGGCGTTAACGCCAGCTGTACGGGGTTATCCCCTGGCGTAAGTCGCAGTGGCATAACCTGTTCAATACCTTGGCTTAGCACAAACAATAACGCATCACGCGCTATCTCACTTTGAATACTGATATCCAGCGTTGCTGGCCAGCTATTTAAGGTTTCAGGCGCGATAATGAGGGGTTTGCTTAGCGCTTTTGACCTGGGTTTTTGCTCCGTCAAATTGACCCGTTTAATGGCTAATTGGCTGGGTGTGCCGTAGTGTAAATGCAAGTATAGCCATTGCCTTTTGTCTGTTTTTAACTGTGTAGGAACTTCACAATCAAGTGGCAAGCGCGTAGGCTTTGTAATACAGCGTGCGAGCACCGCTGAGGTCGGATCGGCACTTTCACGCCAGAGCGCTTGCGTAACCGGCACGGTATTATCCAATGTGTTGTGTAAAGTACCTAGCTCAAGCGCCACTAACTTCACCAGGTTGGCCGTGCGCTGATGGCCAATTAAATGGGTACGATTGTAAATAACCAAGCCACTACCACTGCGCTGGCGTTCACCTAAGCTATCGGTGACATCAAAAATATGATGCTGTTGATAGGCCGGGGCACCATGACTGACCGTTATGCCTGCTGGCAGTTGTAATGGGATACTCAGCTGTCCGTTTTCATTGTTTGTATAAGGCGAGATTACCTTGGCAGGGGTGGCGTAATCACCCTCATCATCAAATCGATACTCTTTGGGAAAGCTACTTTCATAGTGGTAGCGCAGCGGTCGCCAACTGGCCTCATGCTGTAATTCGGTTTGTATTGGTACACCTGTCATTGAGCTTACAGAAAGCGTTAGCGCAGCGCTTTGTTTCGGGGTTACGTACTCTGGGTGAGCGGTATCAATCCGATACAGCGGTAAACGCAAGGGTTTCACCTCAAAATAGTGGCTTTTAAGCACGCGATCCTGCTTAAGCAGTGACACGTTGTAGCTCCCCGCGTGTTTGATGAGCGCAGCCGGTAAGTGATAGTGATAAAAGGCTTCAGGGTTGGCGTTTATCTTGGCAATCGTAACAAAAGGCGTTGTGGCGCTCTCGCTAAGTGTACTGGTCAGTGGCCAGCTTAAGATCTGTTGGCCATGGCGGCTCAGTGTCAGTTGAAATTCGCTTTGCGATGCAGGCGCAGTCAGGCCCTCTGCACTTTGCTGGCGTAACAGCAACATGATCTCTGCACTTTGGCCTGGTTGATACACCGGCTGATTACTTTCTAGCCAAGCTTGTGGGGCAGCGTCCTCTTCATCAAGATACAAGGGGTTAATGGCAATGAAGTTTTGCTGTTGGCTCCAGATCCAACAACGTGCATACTCAGGTGCCGCCAGCCCTTGTGTTAATTGGTGTTTAGGCAGCGCTAAACGCCCGGCTGGATCGGTATGTCCTAGTAATAGCGGTGTGGCTTGGCCCAAACAAAGCCGTGAGATCGCTACCTCAGCCTGCGGTTGTTGTTGCCAATTGGTCACTTGTACAACGAGATCACCGGCCTGAAAAATCTGTAGATTAAAGGCCGCCCGTTGCAGCCAGTTTTGCACCGCTTTGCCGGTGTTATCCTCCAGTTGATAAACATACACGCCGCTTTGGGCCAGTGTTTCGCCGCTAAAAAGCGGGCTACGAGCGGCAAAGTGTTCATCGTTTACCGCACTTTGCCAAGGCTGCTGCGTGTTAAAATGCGTGGCAAGCTCTGCGGCAGTGAAAGCCGGAAATAAGGAATGCTCATTGCCATAGCGCTCAACTTTACGTGGCGGTATGCCTTGCCATAAGTTATTAAGCCAAGTTTGAAAAGCCGTTGCGTTGGTAAAATGTTGATAATAGATCGTAAGATCAAAGCTCTGGCTTTGCTGACTGAGGACTTCAGGCACCGCTTTAGGCTTTTCGGCAATGCTGCTGGTTAATGCCTCGTCGGTTTGCGTGATAAAGGCGGTGCGTTTTTTGGCATAGTGCTGCTGCCAGGCTTGGTCTGGCCAAGGCAGCAAGAGTGCGCTTTGCGCGTCTTGCTTGCTTATTTGCCAAAAAGGCGTGGCGGCATTGGTGTAAAACGTCAGGTTAGTGGCTTCTGGAAAAATAGCCGTGAGTTGAAACTGATAGCTGGCTAAAGCACTGAGATATAACTGCAGCAGCGTTGTGCCATCAGCCTCGCGACTGATTTTGCCCTCGGCATAAGGCCCTGTGACCCAATGTTCAGCTAAGTGTCCGATACCCTCGTTATGATCAGTAAAAAAATCTTTTGCAACGGGCTCTGCTAACAACATGCGCAGTGCCAGTTGCTGTGGTGAACAGTCGGTGTGGCGTGGATCAATGGCGCGATACTGCCGCTCTTCGCTGTGATCTGCGGTATAAGTCATAGCAGTTTGGCTAGGCTCAGCAAGGCAATACCAGCCTAAAAAGCGATTTTGCGTAAACACCTCGCCTTGCCAAATAACCCGCTCTGGTGCATCCGGCTGGCTCACCCCAGCGGGTAAAAACAGCTGATGCTCGCCGGTTTCATCGGTTGCTAAGCTGATTTCTTGATAACTGTATTGATTTTCAGGGTAGTAGCGCCCGCCAGTTAAAGCTGTTGGCCGAACCTTACCCGAGGGCAAACGTAATTGAAGTTGTGCTAATTGCGCTTCTGACCAGCGTGGATCTGCTTTTAAAAGGTGCGCCTGATTAAAACTACTTTGCCTGATAAAGGCGCTTAGCCCTTCCACTTCTAATAAAAACGCTCCCGCGCTAAAGTGTTTAGTGACTGAGCTGGCTAAATGGGCATTTAAGGCTGTTACCTTCTCATTTAGCGTCACAGTAACTTGCTGCTCTGTGGCCACTTGGCTATCACAGGCCAATACGCTCGGCTCTGGGAAATGCCAGCGACAGCTAAGTTCAGGCTGAAATTCAATGGCCTCGGTAAGCTCAGCGGGCGGTAATTGCCCGGGTATATGTAGCGCTTGGTTAAAGCGAAACTGCACCTGCATTAAACCGGTTTCATTTAACGACCGAGTCTTAAAGTCGATAAGCGCTAAGCTCGATTCGACCGATGGTTTAGTATCATCGGTTATGGCTGTGGGGCTTTGCCACTTAGTGCAGGATAGTAAACTTACGCTTAAGCAAGCCGTTATAAAAATTGCGCTAAAGGTGCGTTTTGTAAAGGTGGCAGTGGATGTCATTCATCGTCCGTGATTAGCCAAAGTGCATTAAAAGCCATTTAAGCATGGTGCAAATGGGCTGTAAATCACCTTTTTTGCTACGCTAGGGTGCCATTTTGCAGGGTATCTCTATCTTTTTCTGTGATTATAAGTAGCCGTTTATCTTCAAGTAATTTGTGTTATGTCGCTTTACGCTACACTGTGCAAATTTACAGTGTGGCGTTATACTGCCTGCTCGTTATGATATTGCATCCATCGTTATTGCCTTTGCAAACAGTTAACTGACTGTTCTAGCAAGTGCAGTCAAGTTTTCAGGAACGAAACAATGACCCTCACCCCCGGCTTTATTGCTGCCCATAGCCATCGCTTAGAAGCCTTAACTGATCTTGTGGTGCAGTTAGTGGCGCAATATCCGATTGCCCCTTTAGAAGAAGAAGTGGTATTGGTGCAATCTAATGGTATTGCCCAGTGGTTAAAACAAGCGCTGGCCAGCCATACCGGTATTGCCACTATGCTGGAGGTGACTTTGCCTGCGCGTCTTGTGTGGCGTGCTTATCGGGCCGTGCTTGGCCAAGCGATCCCCAGGCAATCACCGTTTGATAAAAGCCGTTTACGCTGGCGCTTATTGCGTTTACTACCTGCGTTGATGCAGCAACATGCCGAGTTTGCAGCGCTGCAAAGTTATGTAGCAGAAGATGCCGATCAACGTAAGCTATTTCAGTTAAGTGACAAGCTTGCTGATTTGTTCGATCAGTATCAAGTGTATCGAGCCGATTGGCTGGACGCTTGGGCCAACTGTCAGGCAACAATTTGGCATCGTGGTAAAGCCGAGCCTTTAGCCGCCGATCAGCAATGGCAAGCTCTGTTGTGGCAAGCCTTGGTGCAAGATATCGGCGCCGAGCAAATTTGTAGTAACCGCGCCACCTTGCATCAGCGCTTTTTGACAGAAGCCGCTATCCTCACCGCCACGGGTCGCAAACCGGCCGCCTTACCGCCGCGCATTGTGGTGTTTGGTATTTCTTCCTTGCCGCGGCAAACCTTAGAAGTGCTACACGCCCTTAAAGGGCTATGTCAGGTGGTGCTATGCGTTCATAACCCGTGTAAATACCACTGGGCCGATATTGTGGATGGTCGTGAGCTGTTAAATCAGGCAGCGAAGCCTCGCTTTAAAGAAAAACAGCCCTTAACAGCTGTGGAGCAAGCCGAGTTACATCAATTTGCTCAACCCTTGCTGGCGTCTTGGGGCAAACAGGGGCGTGATTATATTCGTTTACTGGATGAGTTTGATGAAACGCGGGCTAAGGCTGAGCGTTTTGCCGATCTGCATTTTGATTTATTTGATGAAGATGAAAACGACACGCTTTTAACACAATTACAAAGTGATATTTTGAATTTACGGCCTTTAGCAGAAAGTCAGCAAGGGCGGCAGCGCCAAGCAACGGATCAGTCATTACTTTTTCAATCTTGTCATAGCCCACAGCGCGAAGTGGAAGTGCTGCATGATCAATTACTTGCCGCCTTTGCCGCCGACCCAAGCTTGCAACCGCGCGATATTATGGTGATGGTACCGGATATCAACCATTATGCGCCCTATATTGATGCCGTGTTCGGTCAACTGGCGCGCGAGGATAAACGCTTTATTCCTTATACCATTGCCGATCAAGGGTTACGGCAGCGTAACCCGATTTTGCAAGCCCTTGAATTGGTGCTCAGTGCGCCACAACAGCGTTTTACCCAAAGCGACGTATTCGACTTACTTTATGTGCCGGCAATTCAACAGCGTTTTGCGATCAACCAAGCGCAGGTAGTGCAACTGCAGCAATGGAGCCAAGCAGCCGGTGCTCGCTGGGGCTTAGATGCGAAGCAGCGCCAAGCCTTGGGTTTAGACTATTCCTTTAATGCCAATAGTTGGCAATTTGCGTTAGATCGTATGTTGTATGGCTATGCCGCTGGCAACCAAGTTGAGCAACCGTGGCAGCAGATTGAACCCTATGCTGAAGTCGCCGGTATTGCTGCGCAAGCGGTGGGGGCACTTGCCAATATACTGCAGCTATTACAGCATTATTGGCAAGCCTTGGCACAAAGCCAAACACCGGCACAGTGGCATCAATTATTACAAAACTTGCTGGATGAACTGTTTTTAGCCAAGGCCGATGAGGAATATTTACTGCTTGGTCGGTTACGCGATACTCTTGATGAGTGGCTAAGCAGTACCGATGAAGCCGAGTTTCACGGCGATCTGCGTTATAACATCGTGTTGGATGTTTGGTTAAGTGCGGTGGATGAGCCTAATTTACAACAGCGCTTTATGGCCGGCAGTGTCAACTTTGCTACCTTAATGCCGATGCGGGCTATTCCGTTTAAACGTATTTGTTTGCTAGGAATGAATGATCAAGATTACCCACGAACCAGCAGTAAAACCGATTTTGATTTAATGAGTTACTACACGCGGCCCGGTGATCGCTCGCGCCGTGAAGATGACCGCTATTTATTTTTAGAGGCCATGCTCTCGGCGCGTGAGCAATTTTATATCAGTTGGGTTGGGCAAAGTGCTCAAGATAATAGCCATTTGCCGCCTTCGGTATTAGTGGGACAATTACAAGATCACCTGAACGCGGTATGGGGTGCAGACTGCGCTGCGGCTTTAACGCTTAACCATCGCTTACAACCTTTTGCCAGTAGTTATTTTCAAGCTGAGGCGGATGCCCGCTATTTTAGTTATGCCAAAGAGTGGTTACCGTTACATCAGGCTAATACAGCTGCGGCTGCGGCTACGTTGACACCTTTACCGCCGTATCAAGCTGAAGCGGCGTTTAGTTTAGCTGACTTACGCATCTTACTGCGTGAACCGGCACAAATGTTAGCCCGCAGACGGCTTGGGGTTTATCTTGAGCGTGTTGAGCAAGCCGCCACTGATGTTGAGCAATTCACTGCCGATAATTTAGTGGCTTGGCAACAACGCGATTTGTTGTTACAGCAACTATTGCAAGCCGAAACCAACAGCATGAGCATCGCGCCGACACTGTTGTTACAACAAAGTATTACTCGGCTTAGGCAGCGCGGTCATTTGCCTTATGGCCATGCGGCTGATCCGGTTTTAGCCGACAGCGAGGCGGCAGTACTGACGATATATGAACACTTTTGCAAGTTACGCGATACCAAAAGGCCGCTTAGCGCTGAGCGATTCAGCTTATCTTTCGAGGGTTACCAGTTAGAAGATGAGCTAAACAGCCTGTATCACGTTGCCGATGGGCAGTTGCTGCAAATCGAATTAAACGTGAGCAAAGTCGCTAATTTTAAAGCGCGCAGTTACGAACTGGTTTGGCGTAACGTTATCGTGGCTTATTTAAAGCATCTTTTTGCCAGTGCCGCGTTACCAAATCAGTTACTCAGTACGGTTATTATTGGTGAAGGCAGCATGTTAACCTTGTCACCCATCGCAGCAGATGAGGCGAAACGTCAGCTGGCTCATTTATTTAAACTCTTAACCGAGGCGCTGTCTCAGCCATTACCGGTTGCGTTAAGTTTGGCCGAAGCCTGGTGGAAAAAATCAGATAAAGACCAAGAATTGACTGAACAAGACTTAAGCAAATTATATCTAGGTGATGACTTTATTGCCGGTGAACAAAGCAAGTTAGGGTATTTAGCGCGTTTTTACACCGATGCCCAGAGCCTGCTTGCCGCGAACTTCGTCAGTTATTGTCAGCAATTTTACCAGCCGATGTTTGCCTTATTACAACAAGGCAGTGCCACGAAACTGGATGCGGCTCAGGATGCAGGAGATGAGGCATGAGCGTCACGTTAAGCAGTCCTTTGCAATTGCCTTTAGCGGGCAGTGCTTTAATTGAAGCCAGTGCCGGTACGGGCAAAACCTTTACCATTGCGGCCTTGTATGTGCGCTTTATTTTGGCGCATATTCCCACACTTTTGGCACCCGCTCGTCGCGCTTTACCTTTATTGCCCGCAGATATTTTGGTGGTGACGTTTACTAAAGCAGCCACAGCCGAGCTTAAAGATCGTATTCGCCAGCGTTTAGTCGAAGCCGCGGTGTTGTTTCGAGACACTGAAACACCGGCTGGCGCCGATCCTTTTTTGGTGGCGCTAAAAGCCGAGTTTGCCGTTGAGCACTGGCCACAATGTGCTTATGCGTTGCAAATGGCCAGCGAAGCGATGGATGAAGCCAGTGTTAAAACGATCCACAGCTGGTGTCAAAATGTGCTGCGCGAGCATGCCTTTAGCAGTGGCAGTTTATTTAGCCAGCAATTAGTCACCGATCTTAGTCAATTGAAGCTAGAAGCCGTTCGTGATTACTGGCGTAACTTTTGTTATCCGTTAACTGCACAGCAATTGCAGGCGGTGCGTGCTGTGTGTCAAAGCCCAGAAGACTTGTTAGAGCGGATCAATGGTTTATGGGAGCATGCCAAACCAAGCCTGATGCCGCAGGATCTGGCCGAGATGATCAATGCGCAACAGCAGCAGTATCAGCAACAGATCTTCGCGGCGCAGCAAGATTGGCAAACGCGCTTACCACGTTATATCGATTGGGTTGATTTGGCTTGCAACAACAAATGGTTGGATAAACCACGCACTTATAACAGTAATAAAGTACGCAAAGATTTTTCGGCATTAAATCAATGGTTAGCCACTGCCGATGAGCAGGTACTGCAAGATTTTCCTGATTTAAAAGACGCGCTACTAAAAAACTACGGTAGCGATTTTCAGAGTAATTACACTGGCCCAGCTTTAGAGGAAGATTTTCCGGCGCAGTTATTGGCTCTGAATAGCTTGTTTAACCAAGGCCCGGATTTAACCCTGAGTTTATTAAGTCATGCCGTCAGTTGGTGTAAAGCGCGGTTTCAACAGCAGTTAGCGCGGGATGCATTAATGGGTTTTGACGATATTATTGAACAAACGGCGCGCGCGGTCACGTCGGCGAGCGGTGCACAATTAACCGAGGTACTGCGACAGCAATATCCGGTAGCGCTGATTGATGAATTTCAAGATACCGATCCGGCGCAGTACAGCATCTTTAATGCGGTGTATCAGTTAGCCAACGATCGGCATGATCTTGCGGTATTTTTAATCGGCGATCCAAAACAAGCCATATACGCCTTTCGTGGCGCCGATATTTTTACCTATCTGCAAGCCCGACGCGACACGGCGGGGCGTCATTACACCTTAGCAACGAATTTCCGCTCTAGCCAAGCCTTAGTCAGTGCCACCAATGCTATCTTTATGCCAGCAGAGCAGGCCGCTGGCGAAAAAGCTTTTTTGTTTAATAGCGAGCAAGGTAATCAAGTGCCCTTTGTTGAGGTTGCGGCCAAAGGCGTTAAAGCGCAATTACTGATTGATGGTAAGGTACCAAGCCAAGCGTTAACGCTTTGGCAGTGCAGTGCCTCGATGCTAGATAGCAGTATGGATGACAGTAAACCACTGAGCGTTGAACGCTATCGGCAAAGTCAGGCTGAGCACTTTAGTGATTATATCGTGCAGCTGTTATTGCAAGCGGCGGTGGGCAAAACCGGATTTCAGCTGGGCGACGAGCCGTTAGTGCCGTTGCAAAGTAATGATATTGCCATTTTAGTTAGTACCCACAAAGAAGGGCATTTAATGCAACAAGCACTGCGCCAACGTGGGCTGGCCAGTGTCTATTTGTCTGATCGGCAATCGGTGTTTGATACCGAAGTGGCGCGCGATCTGCTAACGGTACTGCACGCCTGTGCTGAGCCTGGCGATCGCCGTGCGCTGTTAGCGGCACTTTATACCGCGTTGTTGCAATTGCCGTTAACTGAACTCGACCGCTTACAGCATGATGACCAATATTGGGATCAGCGGGTCGGGCAATTCTATCAATTTGCCGCCACCTGGCAGCAGCAAGGTGTGCTGGCGATGATCCGTCAGTTATTACAGCAATTTGCTATTGCCGAGCGTTTATTAGCCGACAGTGCCCGCAACAGCGGTATCGCTGGCGAGCGCTATCTAACCGATCTGCTGCACTTGGCTGAAGTGTTACAACAAGCTGCGGCGAAATTGGATGGGCCCTTGGCATTGATCCGCTTTTTACACGAGCACATTTATCAACGTGACAGTTTGCAGCAAGCGGCCGATGAGCAAATTGTTAGGCTAGAGAGCGATGCTGAGCTGATTCAAATTGTCACGATCCATAAATCAAAAGGCTTAGAATATCCGCTGGTGTTTTTACCTTTTATTAGCAGTTGTAGACCCATTAAAGCCGATGACAAGGTGTTTAATTTTCATGATGAGCACGGTCAGTTACAGCAAGTATTGCAAGCAGACGAGTTGATGCTGGCTCGCGCTGATAAAGAGCGTTTAGGTGAAGATATCCGTAAGCTTTATGTGGCACTGACCCGCGCCAAGCATGCCTGCTGGGTGAGTTTAGCGCCAGTGGGAAGCAGTAACAATCGGGTTTGGCAAAAAACCGCCTGGGCACATTTAGCCGGGTTGGCTAACAACGCCTTACCTGATGAGTTGCTTAAGCAAGCACAGCAGGTGTGGCAACACCCGGCGATTGCTATTACGCCTTTGCCGCAAGCTAGCAGCAACGTGTTCTATCAGGTAGCGCCAAGCTCCGAGCCCGCCGCAGCTGCGCAAGCCCGGCACATGCCAGCCGATCATCGGTTTGATTTATGGTGGGTGGCAAGTTATTCCGCGTTAAAATACGGTGCACTGCGCCAGCCGGACAGTCCGAGTGAGCATAATCTGTTGGATGAGCAAGACGATGCACGGGATGAATTGGCTAATGCCTTAGCGCAAGATACGGCAAGTCGTGCACCGAATAATGACACTGCCGTAAGTAAGCAAGCTATGGCGCTGAGCCTACACGATTTACCCCGCGGCGCGGGGCCTGGCACCTTTTTACATAACCTATTGCAAGATGCCGCCGATGAAGGTTTTGCTAATGTAGCGCATGACGCTGCTGTTCGCGCCGCTATTTTGGCTCGGCGCTGTCGGCATGGCAGTTGGCTGGCACGGCGGGAGCAGCTCGATAGCTGGTTGACGGCCTATTTGCAATCACGTTTTACGCTCGCCGATGGCACTCAGCTGTGTTTAGCCGATCTTAAGCACTATAAGGCTGAACCTGAGTTTTGGTTTGCGGTTAATGGTATCAGTACGCTGCAGCTCGATCAGTTGATCTGTCAGCATGTGCTGCCAGGTTTTGCCCGGCCGGGGTTACAAGCGAACTATTTGAATGGCATGCTCAAAGGCTTCATCGATTTAGTGTTTGAGCATAATGGACGTTATTACGTTATAGATTACAAGTCGAATTATTTAGGGCCCAATAACAGTGCTTACACGCCAAGTGCGATGCGCGATAAAATATTAAGTAGTCGTTACGACTTACAATATGTGTTGTACACGCTGGCATTGCATAAGCTGCTAAAAGTGCGGTTAAAAGAGCAGTATTGTTATGAGCAGCATATGGGCGGCGTGGCCTATTTATTTTTGCGCGGCCAAACATCTAACGGCAGTGCCGCCTTTACCGATCTGCCACCGGCCTCGCTAATTATGGCGCTGGAGCACTATTTACACCAAGGTTCACCGCAGGGTGACTCGGCTAAAACCGTTAGTAAGGAGAGCCAAGATGTTGAATAACCTGGTGAGCAATGCCGCTGAGATCGGCTTACTTAAACAGATTAATAGCCCGCAATTATTGCAGTTATTGGTTGATTGGCAGCGAGTGGGTTGGTTAACTGCGCTTGATTTAGCCTTTGCTCGTTTTATTCAGCAGCATACGGCGGTTCCAAGCCGAGCCGAGTGTGACACAGCTAACCGCACTGTCACGGACCTGTCTAACAATATCAGTATGCTACTTGCCGCTTTGCTTTCGCATCAAGTGGGGCGTGGCCATGTCTGTTTATCGCTTAGGGCGTTATTAGCCGAGCCAGAGCGGTTGTTGAATATCTCTGTGGAGAGTGCATTATCAGCGTCAACTAGCGCTTCGTTTACGCCGCTTTCAGCGGTGTCATCTGTATTACTCGCGCCAAGTCTTGGCAACGAGCAGGAAGCTTCATTAGTCACGCCTACAGCGTTATTAGCAGGCTTAACGCTTAGCGATCTGCAGCAGGCCTTAGCGCACAGTGCCGCGGTGCAAGTTTCGAGTGAACAGCAGGAAGCACATCCTTTAGTGCTGGTGGGTGAGACACTCTATCTTTACCGTTATTGGCAATATGAGCGGCAGTTAGCGGCTGATTTACAGCGTTTAATGCAACCGGTTGCCAAAGCATTACCGCCGGTGGCGCAGCTTAATAGCTGGTTAAGTGAATTATTTGATACCCCGCAAACCACCACCGCCATTAACTGGCAAAAACTGGCCTGTGTGAACACGCTGCGCAGTCATTTTAGTGTGATCACGGGCGGGCCCGGTACCGGAAAAACCTATACGGTGGTGCGCTTATTAGCCTTATTGCAACGGCTGCATTTGGCAGACTCAGCCGATGCTCAGGTTCGGCCGTTGGTGATTAAATTGGCAGCGCCTACCGGTAAAGCGGCGGCACGTTTAAAAGAGTCTATCCAAGCGGCCGCCGAGCAATTACGGCAGTTACCCGCCAGTTGGCACAGCGCGCTTCAGCAGATTAGCGCCGACAGTTCGACCTTACATAAATTACTTGGGGTGCAAGCCGGTACACGGCAATTTCGTCACCACCGCGCCAAACCTTTAGCTTTAGATGTATTGATTATTGATGAAGCCTCTATGGTGGATATTGAGTTGATGCATGCCACCTTAGCGGCTTTACCGCCCGGTGCGAAATTAGTATTGCTAGGCGATAAGGATCAGCTAGCCTCGGTGGAAGCGGGCGCCATTTTAGGGCAGTTATGTGCTGGCGCTGAGCAGGGCGGTTATAGCCGTGAAACCTTAGCCTTCTTGCAAGGTTTTACTCAAAGTCATTTACCGGAGTTTATGCATGTTGCTGAAGCACCACGGCATCTTCAGCATGTGATCATGTTGCGCGTTAGTCGACGTTTTGATGATAGCAGTGGTATTGGCGCACTGGCTCGTGTTGTTAATCACGGTCGCAGTAACGAGGTGGCGGCATTATTTAAACCGGACAGTGGTTTTACTGATCTGCATTTATTACAGCCAACACAGCCAGATCCAGAAGGTCAGCAAGCGCTGTTAGCGTCTTTGCAGCAACTTTGTCAGCAAGGTTTTGCCGGTTATTTGCAGCAAATTTCAGCTCGGCCTGCGCCTGGCGCGAGTGCTGAGCAGTTTGAGCGGTGGGCACGTTCGGTGCTTAAGGCTTATCATGGCTTTCAACTGTTAACGCCCGTACGCGATGGCCCTTTTGGTGTCAGCGGTTTAAATGCGTTAGTGCAGCAAAGCCTTAGCTTTGTATCACGTAGCGCCTCGGCACAAGGGCGGCAAGATAGCTGGTATGAAGGGCGGCCGGTGATGATCACGGCGAATGACTACAACTTGAATTTGCGTAATGGCGATATTGGTATCGTTCTGCGATCCGCCGATACAGAGCAGAAACGGGTGGTGTTTGTGGACAGTGATAATCAGCTTCGTTGGATCTTACCCAGCCGTTTAGCCGAGGTGACGACTGTTTTTGCCATGACGGTGCATAAGTCACAAGGCTCAGAGTTTACGCATACGGTGTTAGTACTGCCGGATCGTGATAACCCGGTGTTAAGCCGTGAACTGTTATATACCGGTTTAACCCGTGCTGCTCAGCAACTGACCTTAGTGGTGCCGTCATGGCCCGTGCTAACACAAGCGGTGGATCGGCCAACGATCCGGGCAGGTCAATTGCATTTATCTTTTAGCCCATAGCCCATGCCGTTAATATTACGGTCAATCTCCCCCTGATAACGCGGCATAAGCTGCGCTATTCAGGGGGGAATGGTACTTGCCATCCTCGCGATATTTATGCATCATAAGTTATTGAATGCTATGGATTGGCTCTTATGTTGACTTTAACGGATTTATCCTACGCTAAACTCAAAACCTATCAGCGATTATATCGTGATCATTTCCCTGAAAATTTAGCGTTGCGGGTGCATCGGGCGCTGAGTTGGCTAGCCCGCGCCGAAGCCGCCAGAGCGGCGCAAGATAGCGACAGTGCCTTTATCTTTTATTGGATCAGCTTTAATGCCGCCTATGCCAATGATTTTGGTCAAGCCGACCGGTTACCGGAGCAAGAACACTTTCAGCAGTTTTTAGCTAAGATCTGCGCTTATGATACCGATGAGCATCTTTATGAACTGATTTGGCAGCAATTTTCATCTAGTATTCGGCTGTTAATTAGTAATCATTTTGTTTATGCGCCGTATTGGGAGTTCCAACGCGGTCGTATCAGTGAGGTGGAGTGGTTAAAACGTTTTGCGCAGTCTAAAGAGCAAACCCACAACGCCTTAGCCAACAAGAATGTGCCGCTGGCGCTATCGCATATTTTTAATCGTTTATACACCTTACGTAATCAACTTATGCATGGCGGCTCGACGTGGAATAGCCAGATAAATCGTCAACAAGTAAACGATGCCAGTAATTTACTGAGTAAACTGGTACCGCTGATTATTGGTTTGATGATGAATGCGCCCGATCAATTATGGGGTGAGGCGATTTACCCGGTGATTAACCCGTCTTAGCTTAACACTTAGCTTACCACCGGCAACTGTAACCAGTTGGTGGTGTACGCTGGTGACAAATGTTGTCGTTTCATCGCCCAGCTTTGCTTCACGCCTTGGCTGGCAAACCAGATCTTACCTTTACCCGACTGATTATACCGATCGAGTGTTTGCATTAAGCTGGGATCAGCATGATAACTGGCGGTGGGTTCAAATAAGCTGGGTTGATATACGCCCTCATCATAAAAGTCACTTAACATTACGCCGGCTTTGGCATAGCGATAGCCATCGCGCCAGATCTGCTGTAATAAGCGGTTAGCTAAGGGCAAAAAATCACGGGTATCAGCACTAGGCGCGCCCAACGTGGCATTGGCGCTGTTGGCATAATAAGGCTCTTGTGGTTTGCTAAATGGGCTGGTGCGTAAAAATACCGTCAGTTGTCGGGCATGTTGCCGCTCTTTGCGCAGTTTTTGACAGGCTCGTGCCACATACTCGGCAATGGCTTCTTGCAATAATGGCTGCGCGGTAATGCGCTCACCAAAAGAGCGCGAACTGACAATCTCTTTTTTAGTGGGGGGCTGTTCTTCTAACGGGATACACGACTCACCATTCAGCTCGCGCACGGTACGTTCGACCACCACCGAAAATTGCTGGCGAATAAAGCTGGGATTGGCATCTGCTAACTGTAAAGCGGTGTGGATCCCCAGTGCTTGTAAACGGATCGATAACTTATGACCAATGCCCCATACTTCACCAACAGGTAATAATGCCAGCAGCTTACGTTGGCGCGTGACCGCCGTAAGGTCGACCACGCCCTGGGTTTTTGGCCAGGTTTTTGCGGCATGATTGGCTAATTTGGCTAACGTTTTACTCGGCGCAATACCCACACACACGGAAATGCCTTGCCACTGGGCAATGCGCTGCCGGATAAATTGGCCATACTGCGTTAACTCCGAATGCGGTAAGAGGCTCAAATCTAAAAAGGCTTCATCAATACTGTACACCTCAACGGCGGGGGCCATTAATTCTAAGGTGGTCATCACCCGAGCAGACATATCGGCATACAGGGCATAATTCGATGAAAAGGTGACAATACGGTGCTGTTTAATTAACTCGTTAATTTGAAATAACGGCACGCCCATTTTTATGCCCAGCGCTTTCGCTTCTTTAGAGCGCGCCACGACACAGCCGTCGTTATTCGATAACACCACCACCGGGCGGTGCGCTAAGTCAGGCCGAAACAGTTTTTCACAACTGGCATAAAAGTTATTGCAATCGACCAGCGCAAAACACGTTGCTTTCATTTACGATTAAACCGACGAATAGCATTGGTTACCACGCCAAAGATCTGTAACTCATCGGCGTTTTTAATGTGCACTGGCTGATAGCGCGGATTCTCTGGCAGCAGCATCAAATTCATTTTGCAGCTTAAACGCTTCACGGTAAATTCGCCGTTGATTGAAGCCACCACAATGTCTCCGTGTTCAGCAGTGATCGCGCGATCAACCACCAAAACATCATCTTCAAAAATACCGGCTTCAATCATCGAATCCCCCGATACGCGCACAAAAAATGTGGCGGTGGGGTGATGAATACACAACTGGTTTAAATCGATACTTTGCTCGATATAATCTTGCGCGGGTGAAGGGAAGCCCGCAGGCACCTTACTGCTAAAAAAAGGCAACCGAATAGGTGCGCCGGCTTGCGCCTGACCGAGAAACTGAACAGACATGGCATTACCTCAAATACTGTTTATCTATACAGTGTAGTATGCCTTGCTTCAGGTTGCACAACAAGTGCTAACTTATGCCCGAGAAGCAACCAAAAAGCGGTTAGCTGCGTATAGCCTACTATACAGATTGCAAGAGTAAGGTACTTATGTCGGCAGGTAGTTCAAAGGTGCCCGCGCACCGGATATCCCGTTTTGGTAGTTTAGCCTCATTAGCAGGGCGAGTCGCCGGTGGCATGCTGGCTGAAGGGGCACGACAATTAGCCAAAGGCCAAGTGCCGTCTAAAAAAGATTTGTTACTTACCCCAGGCAATGCCAAACGCGTCGCCGATCAATTGGCGCATTTGCGCGGTGCGGCGATGAAAGTCGGTCAGTTATTGTCCATGGACAGCGGTGATATGCTGCCACCAGCTTTAGCTGAAATTTTAGCGCGCTTGCGTGCCAGCGGTAACCCCATGCCCGTTAAGCAGTTAGCACAGGTGTTACGCAACGAATGGGGTGAGCAATGGCAGCGTCATTTCAGTGATTTTACCTTTACGCCTTTAGCCGCCGCCTCGATAGGTCAGGTGCATCAGGCTTATCATGACAATGGCCAGCGCCTTGCGGTAAAAATTCAATATCCGGGGATTAAAGCCAGTATCGACAGTGATGTTGATAACGTGGCAACCTTATTACGCATTAGCGGGCTGGTGCCTAAAAGTGTCGATTATCGTGGGCTCTTAACCGAAGCAAAAGCACAATTACACAGCGAAGCCGATTATTTGCAAGAAGCCACCTACTTGCGGCAGTATCGCCAAGCCTTGGGGCAAAGCCCACACTTTGTGGTACCCGAAGTGTTCTCAGAATTAACCACCGAAAACATTTTGGTGATGAGTTTTGTGGAAGGCAGTGCGTTAGAGGCATTAAGCAGTCATGAGCAAGCCGAGCGCGATCGTGTGATGGGCTTGTTGTTTGAACTGCTGTTTCGTGAATTATTTGAATTTAAATTGGTGCAAACCGATCCGAACTTTGCCAATTATTTATACAACACGAAAACCCAACAACTGGTGTTATTAGATTTTGGCGCTTGTAGGCATTACAGCAGCCGCTTTAGTGATGGTTATCGCCAATTATTTGCTGCGGCCTTAACTGAAGATCACGCGGCCATGGCCGCTGCGTTAACGCAGATTGGTTTTTTCAGCCAACAGATTTTACCCGCACAAAAACAAGCCGTACTTTCATTAGTGAATTTAGCGGCCGAGCCTTTAAAGCACGATAGCGCCTTTGATTTTGGGCAAACGGATTTAGCACTGCGAATTCGTGAAGCGGGCACCGCCTTAAGTATGCAGCAAGATTACTGGCATACACCGCCGGCAGATGCGATCTTTTTACATCGCAAAATAGGTGGTTTGTATTTGTTGGCGGCGCGGTTAAAAGCGCGCGTCAATGTGCGCGCTTTGTTAGCCCCGTATTTAAGCAACGAGGCCTAAAAGTAACGGGGTTAACGCACCAGATGCCACTGTGTTTGCCGACCGGCTAAATAGATCACGCGCCGGCCATCGAAATAGGCGCTTTGTTCTAGCTTGACCTGCAGCAGTTGGTTTTGCCACTCGGGTACCGCTTGTTTAATATTGCCTTCAATGGCATAAGCGGTATTACTATAAAGCGGCCAATCGCCATGGATCTCAGTAGGGCCCTGATTATCCCACATGCCAATAGTTGGGCCTGGGGCATGGCCGGTAAAGCCAATTGGGTGGGTGTAAGTGCTGCTAATAATACCTGCCGCTTGGCTTTTTTGTTGAACGCCCGCTAACACCTGATTACCTGTACGACCCACCACAAACTGCTCAGTTAACAGATCTTGCCAACGATTACCGGTGGCCAAAGCCGCACGAATACCGGCCGGCGCTTGCTCCTCATCGGCTTTGAGCACATAAGCCATCTCTTGGGTGTCAGTGCACAGGGTTAAATAACAAATGCCAACATCGGTATGCAGAATATCACCGCGTTGGATCACGCCGCTTTGACCACAATTGGCGGCATCAGCCGCACAAGCAGTGCCGGCACGTTGTAAGCTGACATAGGGCATAAACCACACCGGCAATTGCAACTGAGCAAAACGCTCACGGATATACCAGGCCACATCATCGGTATGGGTTACGCCTGGCGTAATCACTTTACTGCTAAAGGCTTCGGCAATCACACCGCGAGCAAGGCTAACACTGTGTGGATAGACGCTCAGCTCGGCTGCTGTGCGCTGTTCAAACCAACGTACCACCAGCTTTTCTGCTGAGATTAAACGCGATTGATACTCTGGCGGCAGCACAGCTTGTAAACGGCTATGTAAAGCTGACGATAAACCATCGGCGACTGGCCAATCTTTAGACACATTAATGCCGATACGCTTCGGGTTTTTACTGACAATTAACTCTCCCAAGGCCTGCCATTGTTCATCTAAACTGCCGCCTTGCCAGGCTGAGTTGTAAGGTGCACCTAACGGGTAACGATTCACCGTGAGTTTTTCGATAGTACCGTCGGCTAAACGATGAAACACCAGCATAGTGGTGCGTCGAGCAGCAAAAGTGGGTTGTGGCACTAAGGTGAAATACACCGGATCTTCAGCGTTTTCTCGGTTAATCACTAACCACATATCCAAATCTTGCTCGGCCATTAAGGTGGGTAAAAGCTTATCTATACGCTCACTGAGTAACGCATTTTCAGGTGCAATACGCTGGCGTGGGCTAAGTACCGCAAAGTCAGCAGCGCTATTCAGTACCCGGCCTTGGCTGGCCGGCGTAGCGGCTGTCAGCGTAGCGCTTAAAAAAACACTGCCAAGCAAGGCAGTGACTACCGCAGAACGAACCAAGTAAGAAGAGACAGATATCATAAGATGATCCTTTTTCAGCTGAGTGTTGGCACAAAGCAAGTTAAAGCACGTAAGGTATGCACTTATCCTAACTGAAAACGTCAACAAGCCCTAGAATGAGTTATCTCAGAAAAGGCGGGGCTCATCGCGAAATATACAAAAGGAGTTTTTATGCAAACAACGCCAACAGAACATAACACAACTTATGTGGGCATTGATGGCTGCAAAAGCGGTTGGTTTGTGGCGATTTTGCAGGGCGAGCAGCTTCGTTTTCAGCTGTGTCGTACCTTAGCTGAAGTGGATGCCCGTTTGCCCAGGCACAGTATTGTGTTTATTGATATGCCAATTGGCTTTATTGAACCCGGTGAAGCGCAGCGCCAATGCGATCGCTTAGCCCGTCAGGCTTTGCCAGGACGGCGTGGTAGTGTCTTTCCGGTGCCATGTCGAAAGGCGGTGTATGCTGATGATTATCCTACCGCCTGTGACATCAATGCGGCTGAGATCGGGAAACGTTTTCCCATTCAAACCTGGCACATTGTGCCAAAAATACGTGAAGTACATCAATTATTGCAAACACAACCACGCTGTAATGGCGACTATTACGAATCACATCCGGAATTGGTGTTTGCCGGTTTTGCACAGGCTCCGATGGCGGAGTTGAAAAGTACTGCTGCTGGGCAACAAGCACGCTTAGCGGTGATCGCGAGACAAGTACCTCACTGGCTACCCGTTATTGAGCAGGCGTTAAGCGAAACCTTAAAAAAACACGCAAAACCCGATGATATTATCGATGCTTTTGTTTTATTACTGGCGGCGAGTCAGCCTAAACACTGGCAATATCTGCCGTCAGTGGCCGATCCAGACAGTGAAGGCCTGAATCGGCAAATTGTTTATGTACCTTGAATAAATTAATTTATAGATTTAACGATGTGGTAAAAAGAAAGCAGAAAAACTATGCTATCGTTATATGACAATAAATAACGCTTTGCCAAATGAGCAGAATGCGTGCAAGCAGGGGTTGCAGTAATGAGTAATGTTTTAAATTCAGTTAATCAGCGTACTAACTTAGCTGGGCAAAACCGCTTTGAGTTACTGTTATTTCGGTTAAATGGTAATCAGTTGTTTGGTATCAACGTATTTAAAGTGCGCGAAGTGATTCAAGCTCCCGAATTATCAGAAATGCCTGGCTCACATGCTTGTGTTAAGGGCATTGCGCAGTTGCGGGGTGATTCAGTTATTGTGGTAGATTTATCCCAAGCAACAACCGGCGTACCAATTGCAGATATGTCGAAAGCTTTTGTTATCGTGACTGAGTACAACCGTCATGTACAAGGGTTTCTTGTGTCGGGCGTGGATCGGATCGTGAACTTAAATTGGGATCAAATTAAGCCACCACCACAAGGTGCAGGCCGTGGTCATTATCTGACGGCAGTAACAGAAATAGAAAAGCAGTTAATTCAAATTATTGATGTTGAAAAAGTCTTTTCTGAAATTATCCCGATGGAAGAAGAGGTCAGTGATCAAGTTAAAGCGCAGTCACACAAACTAGATCTGAGCAAAATCGTGGTACTGGTAGCCGACGATTCTGCGGTAGCGCGAAATCAAGTAAAACGGGCGTTAAATAGCGTGAATATTCATGCGGAATTAGTGAAAGATGGTCAAGAAGCCCTCGACTGGTTACATAAACGAGCCGAGAGTGCAGGGACGAATTTGATTCATGAAGTCCCGTTATTAATTTCGGATATCGAAATGCCTCGGATGGACGGTTATACCCTAGCCGCCGAAATTAAAGCCGATGCTAAGCTAAAAGATATTCACATTATTCTTCACTCGTCACTGAGCGGTGTATTCAACGAAGCTATGGTAAAAAAAGTCGGGGCAGATCAGTTTATTGCTAAATTCCATCCCGATGAATTGCTCTCTGCCGTGAATTATTGGTTAGAGCAATCATCTTAAACCGAGAATTTTAAAGTGCAACATCCCAGATGTATGGCTTAGCATTAGTTTAAATCGATATGCTAAGCTTGCCTGAAAAGGAGATATCTCATTTAACATGCTCAAATTGCGCGGCGTTTTCTATAAATGTAACGCGCAAACTGCCTTTGCTTCATCCCGCAACTTCAGCCTTTCTTAAGTAAGCTGCTTTAAACTTTGCTGTATTCGGTGCTCAGCACCTGCCTCAAAAGGTGCGCTTTGCCAAAACGGGCAGGGGTTAGCTGAGTCATCAGTTTTGCTCGGTGTTTCAGCGCCGAAATAACATGACTGAGTTTTAAGAGGGGCAATATGGCGGAAGCGGCGTTAACGGTAAATCATACAACCTTTAGTTTACGGGCATTACAACATGCCTGGCATCCGTTATGGTTTGCCGTATTGATGGCTATAGGAATGACCTTAATGTTAAACGCGCCTTTTTTATCCGCGTTACAAGCCAAAGTGCCAGGCCAATATCTGTTACAAGCATTTTTACTCAGTATGTTGCTGTTACTTAATTTGTTATTACTCGTTTTGTTGAGTGTTAATCGGTTACAAAAGCCTATTTCAATCGCGCTGTTTGCCGTAGGAGCCATCAGTCTTTACTTTATCGATAATTTTGGCATCGTTATCGATAAATCCATGTTACAAAATGCTATCGAAACCGATGCGGCCGAAGCACAAGGGATCTTGTCATTAAACCTGTACTGGCAGGTGATCACTATTATGTTGTTTCCGTTTCTGGCCAGCACCTTGATTAAAATACGGCGATTGCCCCGTATGCAATTGCTTAAGCATTGGCTGCTGTGTTTAGTGTTAATTATGTTGGCTTTAAGCAGTATTGTGGTGGTGGAATATGCACAGCTCGCGCCTTTTTTTCGTAATAATCGTGAAGTTAAACATATGGCATTACCCTTTAGTGCGGTGTCTGCAGCGGTATCCATGGGTAATACCTTGCTGCAACAACAATTTCCAACAGAGTTTACTTTACTAGGGCAAGACGCTGTGCAAGCCCCTTATGTTGGAACAAACAAACCTCGTTTAATCATCATGGTGCTTGGCGAAACCGCGCGGGCTGATCATTTTCAATTAAACGGTTATCAGCGCGCCACTAACCCTAAATTAAGCCAATTACCAGTATTTAGTTTTCAGCAAGTAAGCTCTTGCGGCACAGCAACGGCACATTCGGTACCCTGTATGTTTTCGAATATGGGCAGACAACACTATGACGAACGCATAGCTAAAAACAGCAGTAATGTGTTGGATATTTTGCAACGCAGTGGCGTAGCGGTAACGTGGTTGGATAATAATTCAGGCTGTAAAGGGGTATGTGATCGTGTTGCCACCGAATTGTTGTTTCAAAAGCAACAGTCCGAAGATTGTCAAAATGGGCAGTGCTTAGATAGCATTATATTACCGGCAGTAGATAAGCAAATCGCGCTAGATTTAACCACTGATCGACTGATAGTGGTTCATCAACTGGGAAGCCATGGCCCAGAGTATTTTAAGCGAAGTGCTGAGCAGGATAAGCATTTTTTACCCGAGTGTGGTGATAAGCAATTACAACTGTGCGAACCTAGCAGCATAATCAATGCTTACGATAACAGTATTGTTGCCACAGACCATTTATTAGCCGATTTGATTGACCGCTTACAACAACAAACCGATTTTCAAACGGCGCTATTTTATGTGTCAGATCATGGTGAGTCTTTAGGTGAAAACGGTGTCTATTTGCATGGTTTACCCTATTTTATGGCGCCCGACGCACAAACACATGTGCCACTGATTTGGTGGATGTCGCCCGATTATGTAACTGCGCATACACTTACCGCAACCTGTTTGCGAGATAAAGAAACCGAGCCTTTCAGCCACGATAATGTATTTCATAGCTTGCTAGGTATGTTTAATGTGCAAACTGCGGTGTATCAGCGCAATAAAGATATGTTTCAAAGCTGTGTAAATGAACGCTAAAAGGCGTGTAAACGCACCTCTGCCAGGTTAGCGACCATAATTTGTTGCGCTTCGGGCCTGGCATCTAATTTATGTAAATCCAGATTCAAGGCCTGCACAACATAAGGCACTAAAGCTGAGCGAACCGTGATGATACGTTTACCTGCGATCATATGATAATCTTCGGCGATGATACTTTGCTGATAAGCGCTTAAGCGTGAGTCGGGAATCAGCACGATATCAACGGTATTTTGCCAGCGCAGATCTAGCTCACGGCTCATATTGGCATCACCTTCTATACCGTTAATGCCTCGAAAACGACTGAGTACAAAGTCACGATAATCCCGATTTTTCTCACAATAAGCACGCACATGCCACCGCAGTGGTGTGCATACCAAGGTGTGCGGCGCAATGATGCGGCTTTCTTCATCGGGTGATGATAGCGACACATAACCCATATCAATTTTTTTACTCTCGCGAGCTGCTTGCACCAAAGTACGTAAGATCTCGGGTTTCACCTGACGCAGTGGTGGCGTGAGCATTTCGGTATGCGTAAACCCTAGATCGAGTTGGGTAAAGGTATGCGAAAAATCTTGTGAGCTGGCCAGTGCATGTAAATACTCGTCGGCGAGGCCACGTGTAACTTTCGGGCTAAATTCGGCAGTAGGTTTATAGCCTTTTAACTTACTGTCATACACTAGATTGTTTGGCGCAATTTCACGTAAATAAGTATTAATGTCTTTTGACGCTTGTTGGCGAGCGATACCAAAACTGTTACACAAATGATTAGTCGTGAGCCGACCTTCCCATTGCGCCACAATTTCAATCAGCCGATAACGCATCAGTAATTCCCAACGTAGCGGCCAATTTTCGGTGGGCGCTGATACAGCAATAGCGTTAGATAGCATAAAAGTCCTTTTCAAATGCAGCTGATCTGTTTACAAAACAGACACCACTAAATGGGCCAAGCTAAATGATGCTCGTTTAAAATGGCATGTTATTGCACTAACCCGGTGACAACACTGTCGGTATTTAAATCGAAGTGTTTTAACAAAAAATAATACTGGTAAACAAGATATACTAAATCAGCAAAACACCCTTTGCTGCCTGCATAAATCGCTTTATCCTGACAAGCCCTTCTTTTTGTGTTGGTTTCACGCAGGTTGGCTAAACGAATAAGCGTAAAGCGACAAAAGCTAAGCGTGGCTAGGTACTTGACTTAACCGTTTACCGGCTCATCAAACCGTAGAACATACTGAGGTTAAGGCCTAATACTTTTTTTGCAAGGTAAACGAGATCTGCCTGAAAAAGCGACACTGCATACTTACACAGTATGGTGGCTTTTTTACGTTGCGTTATGCTGTTTGCAGCAAGGATGTACGCCGCTGTTGATTCAGTAGTTAACGCGGCGCGACTGCTAAAAGCAGGTCAGGATGAGCAAGGGATAACGAGGCAGGGATGCCATTTTAGGGAGATAAGTATGTGGTTTGCAGAGTTAACCGGTTTTAAAGAGCAGGGCGCCGCCCAGATCAGACAATTACTGCAGTTAGAGGGTGATTATCTTCGCAGTAAAGTGAATGGTGTTAGCTATAAAGTGGGCTCGTTAATCACGCCAAGTTTAGCGGAGCTACATACCCGTGCTGCGGCTGTGTTAAAACAGCCACAGCAGCCGTTATCACATCTGCAACTGCGCGAGGTGGTGGCAAATGCGCAAGCCTTACATGCCGATCCGAAAAATGCAGGGGCGCTATTTCAAGTCGCATCACAATTTAACTTGTTGGAAATGGTGTCACCGACCATTACCCCAGATAGCGGTATTACTAATTATCAATTTGATAAAACCCAGGGCCCAGCCTGCGCTATGGCCTGTGGTGCTGGGCTGATTTATCGCAACTACTTTGTGCCGGTGCAAGGTGAACTAGGCCAAACGGCTGAGCGCCAGTTAGATATGTTGGAAGATTTTTCTGACGCTTTACTTAGCCATATTAAAACAAGCACGGGGCGCAATGATCAGCCACTTTGGTTGATGAAAAATGGTTACGCATTACCAAATCAGCAACAACTATTACTGATTAATCAGGTGTTAACTACCTGCTCTAGCGCTGAATTGGCGCAGTTACGCGGCAGAATAAAAATCGGCTTGCAACTTGATACCCAAGTTACGCTCAAAGGCTGTTTTCATGCCGTGTCGCAAGCATATTGCTCGGCCATGCCAGTGGCATATAGCCAACACAGTAAAGCGTTATGGCAACCGTTAGCCACCTTGGTATTGCAAGCTGCATACGAGGCAACGCTGGCTGCAGCAGTAGTAAACGCCGCAGCAACGGGTAATAAAACGCTGTATTTAACGCTACTCGGTGGTGGCGCCTTTGGTAACCCGACAAAATGGATTATCCAGGCGATCAGCGCTGCACTAGAGCAATATAAACACAGTGGTTTAACCGTTAATATTGTCAGTTATGGCGCGAGTAAACCTGAGGTGCAAGCGCTGCTGAACGACTATCACGCAGTGCCAACTAACAAAATAGCAGATCCAGCCTAAAGCATGAGCGATAGCATCACCAAAAAGACTTGAGCTGGTTAGCAACGCAAAATGGCCAATTTTTTTAAATACACGGTATGTGCAGCAACAGGCGAGAGATAAAAATGTTGTCTGCAGAGCGGTGCGTTTCGTCACGGCACGGCGATAAGACCGGGTCTTTAGGATCCTCGCTTGCCAAAACAGCGTGTTAGCAGTTAACGTATACGGCATCATTGCTTTGTAATGCATGAGTTACAAGGCGTAATCAGTATATCGAGACGGTAATGAATAACAATAAATGGCCACTTTTGCTGCTGAGCATGATCATTTCTGGCTGTTCTGGCATGAACAAATCGCAATGTATTACGGCAGATTGGCGCACCATTGGTTTTGAAGATGGCGTTAATGGTAAAGCAGAAAACGCCATTGCCACTTACCGGCAAGAGTGTGCAGAGCACGGTGTCACACCGCAACTGGAAGCGTATCGGCTGGGTCATCGTGAAGGTTCAGAGCGTTATTGCACTACGCGTAACGGTTTTATTGTAGGCAAACGCGGCAGTCATTATCAAAATAGCTGTATGCCCGACTTAGAAAAGGGCTTTTTGCTCGGTTATCGCGATGGTAAAACCGTGTTTGAATTGCAGCGAGCGTTAAATTCAGCGCGTTCGAGCCTTGATAAACAACGTCGTGTTATTGCGAATTTACAGCAGGAAATCGTCGATAAAACCGAATTATTGGTAGCCGATGGCTTAACGCGCGATGACCGAGTACAGTTATTAAATGAAATTGAGCTGCATAAATATGAAATTAATGAAGCGCTTAATGCGTTGCCGGGGTTAGAAGAACAAGCCTATAGCGCAGAGCAAGCCTATATCCAAGCTGAGCAGCGTGTTAAAAACCATTTATAGCCAAGTATTTGAAAAACTTGGGTTTTTTATTATCCCGCCATGCTTCTCTGCTAAACAAACCGTTTAGCGTTATTGCCTCAGATAACAGGCGTAAAACGGTTGGGTTTTATTCACTAAAGCCTGCTGATTTAATTAACATAAAACGTATTTATTAGCACGTTGAACGGTTTTCACTTGTAGATTTTTAGCGGTTACGTTTCAATCAAGATTGTCGTGATTCAGCTAAAGGTCGATCTTATGTTGCTACGTTATTTTCTCTACTTCATCTTGTGCTGTTGTTTTGGCGCTTTTGCCGATACCCGAGGCATGCAACCAGAAGACTACTATCGTTTTGTGTTTGTGGCAGAGCCGCAATTAGCGCCCAACGGCAAGCAGGTAGCCTTTGTACACACCACCATTGCGGCCGATAAACGTGAGCGGTTAAGTAACCTCTGGCTGGTGGCGACCGATGGCAAAAGCCCGCCACGGCAACTGAGTTTTAGTAACGCCGATAGCAGCCCAGTGTGGTCTCCTGATGGCAGCATGTTGGCCTTTATCTCTGGTCGTGAAGTGGGGCAACAGCTGTATATCCTACCCATGGCGGGTGGCGAAGCCCGAGCGATAACCGCATTAAAACAAGCTGGCATTCGGGATGTTAAGTGGTCACCTGATGGCCAACAGCTGCTATTGACATTATCTGTGGATCCAACTGTTACGGATCCCAGCACAGAAAAAAGCAAAAGTGACCAAGCTCAAGCCGATGTGGTGGTGATTACGGATGCACTGTATAAACGCAATGGCGGTGGCTATTTAAATGAACGCCGCTCTGGCTTATGGTTATTGGATCTGAACAGCGAAAAACTGACAAAACTCACCGGTGACACACGTTGGCATGATCATTCAGCAGCATTTTCACCTGATGGCAAACAGATTGTATTTGCTTCAGATCGCAGTGCTGATGCGCTGGAAGGCAGCATGCAGCAGGGGTTATATCTTTATCAATTAAGCGATGGCTCTACCAAGCAACTGACTACCTTGCCTGGTTATGCCAGCGCGCCGCAGTGGTCACCCGATGGCCGTCGACTGCTCTATCAATATCAAGCCGATTACTTTACGCCAGAGCAGTTAGTGTTGCTGACTTTACGCGATGGCACTAACAAGCAGGTGGCAGTTGATTGGGATCGTAATGCTAATAGCATGCAGTGGCTTAATAATGATCGTATTTTACTCAGTGCGGATCACTTAGGCGCTCGGCCTCTTTTTGAACTCAACTTACGGCGTGATAAAACGCAAATTCGCTTAAGCGAACAAGGTAGTGCTTCAAATGTGAGCCTTTCCGCCAATGGCAAACAGCTAAGCTACCTGTGGCAAGATGCGCTAAACCTGCCCGAAATTTGGTTTCAAACAGAGAGCAATGCGCCGCGCCAATTAACCCAGTTTAATCAAGCGTTATTGGCCGAGTTAACACTACAGCCACTAGAGTCGTTTTGGTTTGAACATGAGCAGGGCAAAAGTCAGGGCTTTTTCATTAAACCGCTTGGTTGGCAAGCCGGGCAGTCGTATCCACTGGTATTGAATATAAAAGGTGGCCCCGGTGGCATGTGGGGTGACGAATGGTTTCATGAGTTTCAGATGATGGCCGCCAGGGGGTACGCCGTGGTCTTTACCAATTATCGTGGCAGTACCGGCTATGGTTTTGCCCATCAACATGCGGTGCATGCCGATTACGGCGGTGTAGATTATCGCGATAATATGGCGGTGCTGGATACGGTATTACAGCAACATGACTGGCTTGATGCAACACGCTTGTTTATCACCGGCGGCAGCCATGGCGGCTTTTTAACCAACTGGATCACTACGCAAACCAGCCGTTTTAAAGCGGCGGTCACCCAGCGTAGTGTCAGTAACTGGATCTCTGAAGCGGGTACTCAGCAATTTCCACCCAATTCAATGCGTCGTGAATTTGCCGGTAGCATTTGGGAAAACTATGACTTGTATTGGGATCGCTCGCCGTTAAAGCATGCCGATAAAGTCACGACACCCACCTTGATTATTCACAGCACCGCCGATCACATAACGCCAATTGGTCAAGGCGAAGAGTGGTTTTATGCGTTAAAAGCCAACCAGGTTCCGGTTGAAATGGTGGTGTTTAAAGATGAGAACCACAGTTTGTCTCGAAGCGGTACACCGGTTAATTTGGTCGAGCGTTTAAAGCGCATTTTAGACTGGTTTGAGCGTTATCATCAGCCAACCAAAGCCTAAAACAAAGCGATGATCTGATGCAGGTTGCGCTGTTCTAAACGCCGTAACCTGCCGTTATTGCTCAAGGCATAATCACTGAAAAGCTCATTGTTATTAAGCATGACAACAAACAGCGGTTTTCATGAGCTAATTCATCGAAATAGCCAGGTGCGACAAAAGCGATTTCACCGTTAACTATCGGTTAAATACTCAGTTTTATCGCTAAAAAGTACGCAAGCCATGACGGGTATGATAATTAAATATTCATAACCCCGTTAAGCCAGTACTGACGTTGGTAACATGTTTATTGAAAATTTTAGGAGCCATATGAAAAAGTCTCTACTTTACTGCGCAGTCGCGCTCTTTAGTTTTAGTGCCGCGGCAGTCACACCACAGCCCTTTTTAAATACGCAGGTGCAATTCAGTCAAAGCCAGCAGCAGGCTGACATCTTAGTGCTTTTGGTGCCTGAAAATACCACTGATCTGGCGATAACTAAGTGGAGCAGTGCCACTCGCGCGCACATCAACCGCGCCATGCAAGTGGCCGAGTTTACCGGTAAAAGTGGCAGTAAACTGGAAGTCGTTGCACCCGTTGGCTTAGATGTTGGCCGAGTAGTGTTACTCGGTGTGGGTAACCCCGCAGAGTTAAGTCGGGCAAAAGCCGAAGAGTTGGGTGCGACGCTAGGAGTGCATGTTAACAGCACCTCGGCTAAACGGGTGCAAGTCAATAGCCAGTTGATCAGCGATACCGCCCTGAATACCCACATCAGTACTGCTTTAGCCCATGGTATGGAGCTGCGTAATTACCGCTTTGATCGCTTCAAATCGAAACCGGATGCACGGCCTGTGCAACAATATACTTTGCAAGTCACTGATGTTAAAGCCAGCCAAGCACAATACCAGCAACTGCATGCGCTAGCACAAGGCGTATTTACCGCGCGGGAACTGACCAATTTACCGGGTAGTAGCGGTTATCCTGAAGCCTTTGCTAATTATGCCAAACAGGTATTAGAGCCACTGGGTGTTAAGGTGACTATCTTAGGGCCAGAGCAAATCAAGGCGTTAGGCATGGGTTCGCTGTATGGTGTCAGCCAAGGTAGCGATAAAAAATCACATTTATTAATTGCGCATTGGCAAGGCGCCGACGGGCAACCCGTTGCCTTAGTGGGTAAAGGCAATACCTTCGACTCTGGCGGTTATAACTTAAAAACCTCATCCTCTTCTATTATTCGTATGCATACCGATAAAGCCGGTGCGGCCGCTGTTGTTGGCGCAGTACAAGCGTTAGCAGGGCAAAAAGCGGCGGTGAATGTGGTGGCGGTAGCACCACTGTCTACTAACATTATTTCGCGTGATGCGCAGCTGCCGGGTGATGTGGTTACCGCCGGTGATGGCAGTACCATTGAAATTGGTAGCACCGATGCTGAGGGCCGTTTAATTTTAGCCGATGGCATCTGGTATGCGCGTGAGCATTTAAAGGCGCGGGCAATTGTTGATGTGGCTACCTTAACCGGGGCCAAAGTGGGCGCTTTAGGCACGGTTTATTCGGCCGTGTTTACCGAAAACGCGACCCTTGAACAAACGCTACGCGAGGCAGGCGAAAAAGTGCAAGAGCGTGTATGGCCATTACCTCTTGACGGTTATGACGGCATTATTAAAAGCCGTATTGCCGATAGGATCAATACCGGCTCACCCGGTGCGCAAGCGGGTGCCATCTTCCTACAACACTTTGCCGCTGATACGCCATGGGCACACGTTGATATGGCTGGCGATGCCTTTAATAGCAGCGCGAAAGGCATTCATCCAGAAGGCAGTAATGGCTATGGTGTTCGTTTATTAACAGAGTGGGTTAAGTTGTATCAGCAACAGAGCAACTAACATGCTTGCCAATAGCACAGTGTGAAGTATTGCAAGGGCTAGGGAAAACTCTGGCCTTTTTTAATTTTTAAATAGCGGCGCGACTTATCTTGTCGAGGTGATACTTTACATTGTGTTTAAACTATGACTGGCTAGGGGTAAAGGACAAGTGCAAAACAATCAACAAAAAATTGTGGTGATCAGCGGCGCGGGCATCAGCGCCGAAAGTGGCCTGGCAACCTTTCGTGATCCCGAAGGGTTGTGGCAGCAATACTCGCTGGAAGATCTGGCAACGCCGCAAGCCTTTGCACGCAATCCTGAATTGGTACACCACTTTTACAATGCCAGGCGCAGGCAAGCGGCACAGGCAGAGCCAAATGCCGCGCATTTGGCTATTGCTAAATTGGAACAGGCTTATCAAGTGGTGGTGATCACACAAAATGTGGATGATTTGCACGAGCGGGCTGGTTCAAGCCAGGTACTGCACTTACATGGCAAATTATCAGAAGCCCGCAGTAGCCGCGATCCACAACTAATACAAGAGATTGGCAGCCAGGCGCTTAACCTAGGTGATCTCGCCGCTGATGGCTCACCGCTTAGACCTAACATTGTTTGGTTTGGTGAAGAAGTTACCGCTATGGCATCGGCTATGACAGAAGTGGCCAGTGCCGATAAAATTTTGGTGGTAGGTACCTCATTGCAAGTGTACCCGGCAGCCTCATTGTTGTTTTATGCCAGAGAGGATGCTGAAAAAGTGCTGATTAACCTGGATATTGCTGATATTGAAACGGGCTATCAATTTATTCAAGGTAAGGCAGCAACTCAGGTGCCCGCGTTAGTGGCGGCATGGGGCTGTTGACACAGTTAATCATAAATTGTGGCAGTGTCGGTTCATTTCAGCCAGCGGTTTAGTGATAAGCAGCCGGCTTATAAAAGTCGTGCTAGCTCTGACCATGTTTTTCTTTTGAACACCAGCAAGAATGCATTCGCACAAAGGCAAAGCTCTCTATCTTGTGTTATGTGAATAATTTTCTTCAATCGGTGAGTTTTTGTGCCGTATCAAAATGCTATCTTTTAATTTTCAATGCTTTTACCAGACGAAAATCCTATGATTAAGGCACTGATACTATTTGTTTTTTACTAAGCCATTTTGCCAAAGCAACAACAGCCCGTGTTAAGACTGACGCAATTTGTTTGCGAGCCGTTACAGTAAAATCGAGCCTTTAACTATCTAGCCTTTCGTTTAGATCAAGAAGGCATTTTGCTGAGTATGTAGCAAAATGATTTGCTTAGTTCGTTAGCATATGTGTTTTTTTGCATCGTAAAATGGGTGAGCTCTATCTATTGGCTGATTGATTAAAAGTGAGGAAGAACATCGAAGTTTTACTCAATACGTATCTAAGTAATTTAGTGGGAGTTAATGTACTAAAATATTGACAAGCTATTCTAAAGTCTTATCCTTAAAGACAGATAAGACAGTTTCGGAGTTTTAAATGGTGACATCAGCGATAAACACTGTAGATAAGCCTGATGGCTTATATGAGTTATTGTTAAAAATCGCACTTCGATATATCAACGTACCGCTCACAGAAGCTCATAGCACCATTAATCTCACCCTGGCTGAAATGGGGCAATTTGTAAATGCTGATCGAGTGTATATTTTTGATTATGACTTTGAAAATAATACTTGCTCGAACACCTACGAATGGTGTTCCAAAGGTATTACACCAGAAATTGCCCACTTACAACAAACACCGATCGATGCAATTCCTCAATGGGTAGCTGCCCATAAGAATGGTCAAGAAATGTATATCGCAGATGTACCAGGTTTAGCCGATGACGAACCTATTAAAGCCATATTATTTCCGCAGGGAATTAAGAGCATTATTACGTTGCCAATGTTAAATGAAGGCGAGTTGTTAGGTTTTGTTGGGTTCGATTCGGTTAATGCCTATCATCACTACAGTGAGCAAGAGCGTACCTTATTAGCCGTTTTTGCACAGATGCTGGTCAATATTAAGGCTAGAGTTCGCTCTATTGCACTGTTATCTGCGGCCAAAGAAAAGGCAGAGCAAGCTACCCGGGTGAAAAGTGATTTTGTTGCTAATATGAGTCATGAATTAAGAACCCCTCTTAATGCCATTATGGGGTTTGCCGATTTGTTGGCTTTTAGTGAGCTTAACGAGACCCAAAGCAGCTATTTAGAAAAAATTACCCAATCATCAGAATTATTATTAAATCTGATCAATGACATACTCGACTTTTCCAAGGTAGAAGCCGGTAAGCTGCGTTTACAGCCTAAACCAGCCAACTTAGGTATTATTAGTCAGCAATTATACAATTTATTTTCTCATGTAGCAGAAGACAAAGGCTTAGCTTTTAACATTGAATTGGATCCTTTGCTGCCAGAAACATTATATTTAGATCCGCTCCGTTTAACGCAAATTCTTACTAATCTGTTGAGTAATGCTGTTAAATTTACAGAAAAAGGCAGTGTAAAACTAACTATTGGCTACTTCGGGCAACGTCAGAACGCCCATGTATTAAGGTTTCAGGTTAAAGATACAGGGATCGGTATACATCAATCTCATCTAGCCACACTTTGTCATGCTTTTACTCAAGCCGATACCTCCATTACCCGACGCTATGGTGGCACCGGATTGGGTTTAGCCATCACGAGTAAATTGTTAGAGCAAATGCATAGCGAGCTTGATATTTTGTCTCAGTTGGGTGCTGGCAGTAATTTTAGCTTTGAACTGGTAGTAGCCGGTGTAACTGTTTTAGAGCAAACTGAACCGGATGTTAAAACTGAACAAATAGAATCACAAACCGAGATGTACATGAAACACATTTTGGTAGCGGAAGATAATAGCACCAATCGACTGGTAATCAGCAAAATGCTTGCTAAGTTAGGTGTGCAAGTTACTTTAGCTGAAGATGGCTTACAAGCAGTAACTAAAGCTAAAAAGCAGCATTTTGATCTAGTTCTAATGGATTTACAAATGCCTGTCATGGATGGCTTTGCTGCGACTCGCGCGTTAAAGACCGCATTTCCTAAACTACCTGTTATCGCACTGTCTGCTGCCGTATTAGATAACGATAAGGCTGAGGCAAAAGCTGCAGGGGTCGATGCACATTTAGCTAAACCTATATCACTTGCCACTTTATCATCGGCTTTACAGTATTGGTTGGCCAAAAGCGCTGAATAATAAATCTACAACTTGACAGGGTAAGATTTCAAAGCCATTATGGGACATATAAGACAAAAGGGTCAGAGGGGTCGAGGGTGAATGCCGTGACTTGTTACCTTCTCAGATGATTCTGCCTTATCCCTTAAATTGATAGCGTGGGCGAGTTTTTCCGGAACATTACGCTGCAATGTTCCGTGAAGCAACCAATGGTAATGAGGCTTTAACGGCCGTGATGTTGATAGAACAGATGTGCTTTTTTGTTTTGTAAATGCCTGATATAGATAGCTATCAAGTATTGAAAACACCGAGAGAGCATTATATCAAAACTATTGTAATTGTTATCAGCGCGGATCTTCAGCTAAAAGCAACGTCACTCGATATTACGTTAGGTTCTTTTCGTTTTCCCGTCAGTGTCAAGTTTGAATTGTGAGCGATAATGTGCTGTTGACAAAGCTAAAGGAGCCGAAATAATGGCCGAATTTGAGCTAATTACACATAAACATTCTGTTCTGATTGCAAAGCTACTGGCAAACCGAGAGCAGAATATTCCTCGCTATTTACGTATTCTTCGTTTAGCGCAAGCGCTATTTAATACTCCTTTCATATCGCTTTCCCTTGTGCATGACGAGATTTTTTACCGCTTTGCTGAACTTGGCCAATCTGCCTTTTCTAAAGCGCAAATTGCAAGGTTATGTGCTGCAACGCTTAATGAAAAAGCGGTTTTCGTTCTTACAGAGCCCCAAAATATTACTAGGCCCGTTAAAGTATCTTCTGATATGCATGAGATGAGTATGCATTGTTATGCTGGCGTGCCGATTTGTGTTCAGGGACAACATACCTTGGGTATCCTGTATCTTATTGATCATCAGCCAAGAGTTTTTTCTGATGAAGCCAAGGCACAATTGGTCGATCTTGCTGATATTCTTGCAGAAGAATTCGCTTCAGACTTAATTAGTGAGCAAATCCATAAAATCAATAAAGTTCAGATGGTTAGTGAAAGTATTGCGCGCGTGCAATCCGACTTTATTCTCGAAGATGATAGAAAAGCAGCTTTTGCTCGTGTATTAAACGATATCTTACAGATCACCGATAGCGGATACGGTTTTGTTGGAGAGGTGCTCTACGATGAGCAGGGTGCACCTTACCTTAAAACTTTTGCGCTAACCAACATCGCTTGGGATGAAGCAAGCCAAAGATTTTATGATGAACATGCCCCTGTAGGGCTGGAATTTAGAAATTTACAGTCAATATTTGGTTATACGCTACGCACAAAACAAGTGATGATTACCAATGATCCAACAACAAATCCTCATTCTTGCGGTATACCCAAAGGACATCCGCCACTGAATTGCTATCTTGGGCTTCCTATTTTTTTCGATAATCAGCTTATTGCGATGATAGGATTGGCAAATAAAGTTGGTGGCTATCATGAAGAAGACGTTGAATTTTTACGTCCGTTTCTTACTACTATTGGTCAACTTGTTTATGCCACCCGAATTAAACGCCAACAACAACAGGTTAAACAACAACTGAAAAATATTGTAGAAGCCTCTGAGATTGGGACCTGGACATTAGATTTGGAAACGGAGTTACTCGAAGTCAATCCAAGGTGGTTGGAGATGTTAGGTTATCAACCAAACGAGTTGCCCCAAGTAACGTTGTCGTGGATGCGTAATAATATGCATCAAGATGATTTACTCGCTTCACGCGAAAGTGTTCGTTTGCATTTAGAGGGCATTAAAGATTTTTACGAGAGCCAGTTTAGGATCCGCCATAAAAAAGGATATTGGGTATGGATCCAAGCACGTGGACGTATTATGGTTGATTCAGACCAAAGCACTAAGTTCTCTAAACTTTATGGTATTAATATCGATATTACGCGAGAGAAATTATTACAAAATCAATTAAGTCATTTGGCAGAGCACGTGCCGGGTATGGTGTATCAATTTAAGCTAAAACCCGATCAAAGCAGTTCATTTCCCTATGTGGGTCCTGCCGTCGAAAAATTACTCGGCTTTACTGCTGATCAACTTGCGACAGAAGGCGCTTTGGTTTACTCAAAGGTACATCCTGAAGACCTTAAAGTTTTTTATGAATCTTTACAGCATTCTGCTGCTACATTACAACAGTGGAGTCTGCGATTTAGAATTTCTGCAAAAGGTGCGAAGTATCGTTGGCTTGCAGGACAATCCAGTCCAGAAATACAAGATGATGGCGCTATCATTTGGCATGGTTATATTCAGGATGTCACAGAAGAAACGGAGATGCAGCTCGCTCTCGAAGCCGCAAAAGCTCAAGCCGAACTCGCTGTTGCTACTAAATCCAGTTTTTTGGCCAACATGAGTCATGAAATTCGAACACCGATGAATGGTGTAATTGGTATGTTAGATATTCTGGCAGAAAATAATACTGACGCAAAACAGACCGAAAGTATCAGCTTGATGCGCGAATCTGCGTATTCGTTACTGACAATCATTGATGATATTCTCGATTTTTCTAAACTTGAAGCAGGTAAATTAAACATTGCTAAAGAGCCTTTAATGCTCGAACCGGTGATAGAGCAAATATGCAATATGCTCGATTACTTGGCATTAAAAAGTAACGTTGAACTGACCTGTTATGTTGATCCTGCCATAGACACCCAAATTATGTTTGATCCCAATCGTGTGCGGCAGATACTGGTTAATTTATTAAGCAATGCGATTAAATTTTCCAGCAAGCTCGATCGAACTGGCCAAGTTAGACTCGCCGTGACGTTAGCAGATAAACAACAAGATCAAGCGTTAATTGATTTTAGTATTACCGATAATGGTATTGGCATGGCGTCTGATGTTGTTGAAAAACTCTTCCAGCCCTTTACTCAAGCTGACGATTCTACCAGCCGAAAATATGGCGGAACTGGCTTGGGATTAGCTATCACTCATCAATTAGTGCAACTAATGCAGGGAATCATCACTGCTGAATCCACGCCTAGTATAGGGAGTACTTTTAAAGTCAGCTTACCTGTAGAAATGTGTAGTAATAAAGATTTGTCACGAACAAAACTCTTAAACGCGATAGAAGTAGTCATTTTAGGTGAGAGCAAGCAACAGCAGCTTGTTGATTATGCTAGCTATCTAACCGCTGCAGGTGCAACAATAAGTTGGATGCCAATTACTAAACTGACGGTAGATTGGTTAACTAAGTTAGAGCATCGAGTAGTTTGGCTATTTGACAGTGTATACAGTCAAGGTGATTCTTTAGTACTAATCGACAAAATAAAGCAGTATTGTGAAGAAAACAGTCGTTTTGTTGTTCTCGACCGAGGGCGCAGAAGAAAAACTCGGCGCACTGGCCCTGATTCGGTCAAAGTTGATGTTAATGTATTACAACGTAGTCAGTTAATACAAGCTGTTCACGCTGCTTTTCATGATGCTGACTTAGCGCAAGACGTCGAACAAATTCATCAACCGGTTTTTACCCAACAACACTCTCGCATACTTGTACTTGAAGACAACTCAACCAACCAAAAGGTTATTAAACAACAATTACAGCGATTAGGTTATAACGTGGTTGTGGCAGAAGATGGTCTCACAGGTTTGCGTTGTTTAGAAAAACAACAATTTGATCTCATTTTAAGTGACTTACACATGCCGAATATGGATGGTTATCAATTTGTTAAAAAATTTCGTCAGCAAGAGTTAGAGCAGGGGCGCACCAGAATTCCGGTTATTGCCTTGACAGCAAATATCGTCCCCGAAGAGTTGTTGCGTTGTAAAGACGAGGGCATGGATGACTACTTAGTTAAACCTTTGCCCTCAGATCAATTAAAAGCCACTTTAGATACTTGGTTAAATTCAAAAAGTGAAAAAAATAGTATGGTTTCTAAGCTACAAACTCAAACTACTGAGCCCCATGTACTCAACACCAACACGATAGATTTTGATATTAGCGTATTGGCAGAAACGGTTGGTGAAGAGTCGGTAACAGAAATTTTGCAAGATTACGCCTGCTCTCTTGATAACGCCATAGCGAAGCTTGAACAAGCTATGATAGTAAAAGATTTTGCTACTGCTTCTGCTGAGGCACATAAACTGAAATCATCAAGTCGTTTTGTTGGCGCAACAGAATTAGGCGACGCTTTTGCTAACTTTGAACAGGCCAGCAAGGCTGTCGCCTCGAATAATCTTAACCATAAAGAGCAGGTTAACGACATCTACTATACTTTAATTGCAACTGCCGCTGTTGTCATGGAGCAATTGAACAATTATCTAAAATAATAACGCCGTTTCTAACGGCGTCTCTCCATACAAATGGCTTGTAAGTACCCCTCTATAAAAGCAGGGTTAACAGGTTTTTTTAATAAAGTAATATTATGTTGCTGTGCATTACTTACAAGGATTTCACTATCAGTTAAACCAGTAATAACTAATATATGTTTAGATTTATTCACGGATATTTTCTGTAGCCGCTTTAACATTTCAAAGCCATCTATAAAAGGTACTTCTAAGTCCAGAAAAAGCACGTCCGGAAAATTTGAGCCAATTTTAAGCATGGCATCTAAGCCATTGTCAAAGGGCTCGCATATTACAGGTAATTGTGTTTTTTCAATGAGTTTTTGATAGCTCTTAAGCAACAAAGGATCATCTTCAACAATATAGAGCGATAACGGCTTTTGATTAGGTATAGTATTAACTTGTGTTTCAGTGTCTTTTGTGTAGAGTAGTGTTTCGACAGACGTTAATAAAATACGTCTATGCCCACCTGCCGTTTTCCAAGCTTGTAATGTACCGTTTTCAACAAGCTGTTGAACAGTCCCAACCGATATACCTAATAATTTTGCGGCCTGTGTAGTGCTGCAATATTGATTTTTTTTAGTAGAAGTGTTCAAGCTGACTCTCTCAATCAATAAACAATACAATTAATAATAACTGACAAAAAAAACAAAATCATCTAAATTGATAATTTATTCCTTAACTTATGTTATTAGTGTTGCAAATAATTCGCTATAGCGTCTATTGGTTTGAATGGCCTGCACACAGTTTAGTGCAGATTCAGATAACGCCTAATAATCAAAACAAGTACTTGATTGCTACAACCTAGGGCAGTATCAGATATTTAGCCCAAGCAGTGAGTGAGATTTACGAAGCCGATCGCGAAGTCTTAAATGAGGCAGAGCAACTTATTTTGTTTAATTACACTAGCACAGCAGGTAAGGTCACTCTAAATGTAGAACCTGTTTGACTAGAATGGCGCAGTTCAATTTGCCCTTTATGCTGATCGATAATTGCCTTGGACAAAGATAAGCCTAAACCTGTACCTTGACCAATATCTTTAGTGGTAAAAAAGGGTTCGAATATTTTCGATTGTGCCTCTATGGATATACCACAACCATTGTCAATAATTTCAAAATAGCAATTATCTTCAACAAAGCCTGATTGGATGGAGATAATACCTTTACCCTCAGCTACGGCTTGATTGGCATTAACAATCAGATTCAAAATAACCTGATTAAGTTGGTTCGCATTGACAATGACCATTGGATTCTGAGCGCATAATTTAAGTTCAATTACCGAATTGTGCTTTATCTGCGTTTTAGCAATTTTTACTGCGCTGTCCAATAATTGATTTAATGCCATCTTGCTTGAGGTTTTGTCATCGGGATGAGAATAACTTCTCAGATTATTGATAATATCCCTTGCACGACGTGCTCCTTCTAAAGACTCCTCAATTAAATCTTTGCCGTCATCTAATAAAAAATCTACATCAATTTTCTGTTGGTTTTGCTCTGCCGAAGGGTGCGCTCTAATCACCTTTTCAAAGTCAGCTAAATACACTTTTAAGGTATTTAAATTACTGTAAATAAAGCCTAGCGGATTATTAAGCTCATGCGCCACACCAGCAGCTAATTGGCCTAAAGACGCCATTTTTTCTTGTTGTAATAAGCTTTGCTCAATACGATGTTGGCGCAGTAATAATTTATCCCGTTCAGATATCAGTTTGCGCGTCTCTACCTGAGTGAGGGTGTTGGCAACAAAGCTGGTAAATGAGCTAAGCAACTCTTGGATCTGTGGACTAAAAGCACCACGCTTTTCACTTAATAAAAGTAATATATAATGCGATTGAGATGTTTTAAAAGGGTGACTTAAAGCCGAATTAATTGTGTCAAAGGTATCAGCAAAAATATCTGTCCACCATGGCAAGTTTTTCACATTAAAACAATTCAGAGTATGCTCTGTTAGATGTACTAACTTATCCAAAGGTTTAGGCTCACAGGGCAAGTTTTCATTGGTACTGCGAACCAGTTCTAGCTGCTGCGGTTTGTCATTCACCAACAATAAAACAATATCCTGGCAACTAATCACCTCATGGATTACCGAGAATAATTTCTGAAATATTTGTTCATGATTATCAGAGCTTAAAATGGCATTCAAGCCATTTAATATCAGGTCATTTAAAAACTTAAATCGCTCAAGTTGTTTTTTCTCAAAACTAAGTTGCATGAGCTTCTCATGTAACTGCTCATTCGTTAGCATGGTGTGCTCCAATTAAAACAGCCGAGATCATTAAATTACCATGTCTGTTTGAGCCGTCAACAAAACAACCTTGTTCGCCAAAAGTAAAAGTCACAATAAAAGGGATATCACCAAGTTCTGCTTGAATAGCCTGTTGTACTTCATCAATGTTGTCTTTCACCGCCAGCATGCAGCCTGCACAATAGACGATGATTGCGCCAGCTGCATCGCAATTATAATGAAACTTTAAGTTTTGTTTTGCTGTTCTAACCACCTCGCCGGCTCTAGCAATTAAATCCGTTTTGTCACCTTGCATTAACCAAAGTTGTTCACCAACTTGTATCTCGGAAAATAGCGATAGGCTGCCGTCTTCATGCAACACTGCTGGATGAGATAATAAATAAAAAGGTAAGTGACTTTCCTGCTTTACTTCACGACCTAAAGGAAAGAGTGTGCTCTCCATTAAAATATTTCCGGGATTCAATACGCTGTTGTTTGTTTGTTGCAACCATTGGTTATAAATTTTAGCGGCAGGTTGATTGTCAATACTATAAAGGCGCCTTTCAGTTACAGCAGTGGCAACACCATGGCATTCAGTTAAAAAGTAACCACTACTAAAGAAATTGCTGATTGGGGTGGAAGGGTAGAATACAGCTAATAAAAGGGTGTTAGCAGAGAGCGTATTACCATCAAACTGTAACCACTGTCCACTAACATCATTATCTGCTGTACTACCGCCAAATATCGGAACTTGGTCACCAACTAAATTTTCTATGCCCTGTATTACTGCTTCTTCTGTACCTGGCGCTTGTAAACACCAAATTAGATTTGGTAGTTCATGGCTTTTGCCTGCGATATCCATAGCCATTTGTAACGCGTTGCTTGCTTTATCCGCGATATTGCCCGTTAGTTCAGCTGAGCCAACACCATAGTGACCTGTTGGATCATCTATTAATAATACTGTGACACTTGGCGCACTACTATTATTTAACCCTGCTTGATCGGCACATCCTAAACAAGAAGAACCTGCAAGCCAATTTTTGGCAAGTTGCTTAAGATCCGCTCGCAGACCTAATTGTTTTATACCCTCAATATTCCCAAAAGCAATTGCTAATTCTGCTGGATTTGATAAATCATCAAACTGCCAAGCGCCAAGCGTCGATATTTGGTCACCAACAATTCTTAAGGTCCGGATTTGCATTGCTACTCTTCCTCTTCTAGGGCTGTTTTAGAAAGCGATTTAATATTATCAAAACAGGGTGTTGCTCATGCTAATTAATTTTTCAACATTAATTGAATTGATAGTCGAGCAAAGATCAAGACAACCGGTCATTATGATACGGTAAATGTCTTGCCGAATTAACACTGCTTGGGCTAAAAGTATTACCTAAAGTCATTTCAGGCATGAGCACATCAATAATAAAAAGAACAAATGGTTGTAGACTAGGAGTGACCCATACCTCTTGCCCGCTGTTTGCTAACTGCAGGTTGATAATTTGCCCAGAAAAAAACCGAGCAAGATATTTAAAGATACTTGTTTCGTCATCAACACACCATAAAGCTGGGCTATTTTGTACTAGCGTAATGTAACACTCTCAAAATTCTCATTTGTCTCATATGTCTTTTGGTGTATTTATATGCTATAAGAAGCAAAAGATCAAATAGTAATCTGATAATTGCTTGATGAAAGCTTTTAAACTCGGTGAAATTGCCGCCTATTATGATATTCGTCACAGAAAGCGAGTTGTTGTATCGATAATGATTAATTAAAAGACCATGAACTATTTGGAAGAGGGCATTTACGGGTACAATTTGAAAGTTTTCTCGCTTTTTTGCAAAAGCAAAAAAGCTCAAACAGTGGCCTTCGCTTTTCAAACACAATTTTCAGTGAGCACATTACTCGTGATTGACGATGGATAACTTTTGCATGCGGCCATAAATCGTGCCCTCAACAGCAAGGAGCAGGATACTACGCTGGTTAATAATGTTTTCCAGTTTAGGCTCAAGTTAATGCATCTAAAGCTTGTTTTAATGACTTTTGATCTTGATATCTCGGGTTTAAATAAATTTGTGGTATTGAGTTATATTCGACATACGCCTGACCTAGCGGCATTTAAAGTGTTAGTAATATCAGGATTATCTGACATCGAATTTGTAACAGCTATGATGAGTGCCGCTGATAATTTCTGGCAAAACCCCTTGAAAATAAGCGTTTAAAAGTGTTGTAGCTGAGTTTCTATCAAGATATAAGGCCATTAATATGGAAAAAATTCTGCTAGTAGACGACGAAATAAATATTCTAAAGTCGTTAGAGCGACTTTTACGCCGTGCCGGTTTTAATGTTTTTACAGCAGAAAGCGCTGAACAAGCGCTACAGTTACTTGCGTTAACGCCATGCAAGGTAGTGATATCAGACTATCGAATGCCTGAAATGAATGGCGGTACCTTGCTAAAGCAGATTCATAAACGTTATCCAAATACGGTGTGTATGATCTTAAGCGGTTATGCAGATTTTAATGCGGTTATTGATTTATTAAATGCGGGTGTTGTGTTTCGTTTTTTACAAAAGCCTTGGGATGATTCACAGTTGCTTACTGAAGTTGAATCTGCTTTTAAAAAATATAAGTCAAAACGATCAGAGCACATTCGTACTCAGTTTTTAATTTCAAGCCCCGAACCTTTATTAGAGATCGCATTAAACGGTGTGGTATTGCGATGTAATTTCGCGGCCCAACAACTTTTGCAATTATCCGCAGCTGAAATAAATGGGTCTTTGCTAGAGCAGGTGTTTAATGATTTAACCGCTGACAAGGTGATGCCTTTTTTGCAAGCCAAGATATCAATGTTAGTTGCAAGTAAGCTCGGGAAAGAATTCGAATTAGTTGTTCAAAAATCAGATAATGATATCAAACTAATAAAAATTCAGCAGCTTGACGAATTATCGTCTACTTTCACCAATATCGTTAACTTACCGATGGTGTTAAACCAATCGCAACTTATTCAAGAGATGGATAATCTTCTTTACTGCGAAGACACTTTTGCGGTGGTCTCTTTACAAATTCGTGATTTTAATCTTATGGCTGACATTATCGGTATTCATGAAGCAGAAGGGGTTTTTGAACGTGTTTCAGTCGCATTTTTACAAGGTATGGAACGACAAGGTCGATTAGCCTATCTGGCTAACGAGCAGTTTATTCTTTTATTTCCAAATGTGTCTTCGGAATCTGAATTACACCAGAAAATCCTTGAATTTATCAACCTAGTAGATGCTAGACAATTGATAAAAGGCAAGATGGTACAATTAGGCTTTACAGTTGCTTATGCTATAGCACCAGAAGATGGCCGTTCAGGTAAAGCGATACTTAACAATGTTCTGTTAACAAACCGTTTAAACAGCAAAGGTAATGTTGACTTCTTTATGCGTTACAGTGCAAGCCTTACGGCTAACCGTAAACAGAAACTACAATTAAGCGAAGCGCTGTACTATGCTGTTGAACAAGAAGAGCTTTCATTACAATTTCAGCCCAAGTGGGACATTAAGACAAATAAGATCATAGGTGCAGAAGTGTTATTGAGATGGCACAGTAGTGCCTTTGGCAGCGTTTCGCCAGCGGTTTTTATTCCTATAGCGGAAGAAGATGGCCAAATTTTGGAACTGGGTCATTGGGTTCTAAGTCGTAGCCTCCAATTTCTAGCCAAGTGGCAAAAAGAGGACATAGCAGTTTTACCTTTGGCAGTAAATATGTCGGCATTGCAGTTAGTAAAAGCCGATTTTCTGCAAGAAACACTACAGTTGATTGAACAATACGCAATAAGTACCGATTTACTACAGCTAGAGATTACCGAAAGCGCAGTGATGGAAAATTTAGAGAGTAATGCCCAAAAACTAACAGAGTTAAAAAATGCGGGTTTGAGTTTAGCAATAGACGACTTTGGCACAGGCTACTCATCGTTGGCATATTTAACACGATTACCAGTAGATACACTAAAAATTGATCGCGCATTGATCACAGATCTTGATGGAAATTTAAATATACAAACTATGTTGCAAAATATCATACGTATGGCTCATGATCTCAATCAAACCGTAGTAGTTGAAGGCGTAGAAACAGCCGAACAACTTACTATTCTCGAACGTCTAGGTTGCGATCAGGTGCAAGGTTTTTTACTCAGCAAACCTTTAAATGAAACTGATTATATTGCTCTTTTAAGCGCAAATGCTGAAGCGCCTAAATAGGGAGAATTCTTATGAATTTTAATGTGCTGTTTATAGATGATGATGCCTTTATGTTAAAAGCATTGTTGATAATAGGAAAACGACTAAAACCAGATTGGCATTTTTTTGGTTGTGAGCACTCATCTGAATGGCTGAAAGTTGCAAAAGATATTGCTCCACTGGATTTGATTATATGTGATTATCAAATGCCAGAAATGAACGGCGAACAAGTTTTATTTCAAGCAAAAACAGCTTGTCCAACAGCAGTAAGAGTATTACTAACAGGTGATATTTCGGAAGAAATGCTGAAAAAAGCGGTTCAATTCAGCCATCATATTGTTGGTAAACCATTTTCAGAGCAAGATATCCTCAGGGTATTTGAATCGGTTATCCAATTCAAACGTAAGCCTTTTGATACTGCCATCTTTAATTAACTTTGGTAAATAAGGATGGCCTATTTTGCGGGTTATTGTTTAGAAAATCGCGCAATTTATACCTGATCTGTACCAACAACGGTACACAGTTCACTAAGCACTGTTATTCAATTCAAAATTTTCTGGACTAAGATATCCATATGAGCCGTCACTGATGAAGGACAGTTCCAACGAAACAGAGCCATCTTTAGCACAATACACATCAAGTCTGCTGTCATACGGTTGCTCCTAAACCAGTTAATTACTGCATACGAATACAGATCAATAAAACGGCCACATAGGTCCCGCTTTCACTGGTCATCAAAGACATGATATCACCAACGAACTTCTGGCTTGAGATTGTTTAGTTAAGGTCACTGTAAAGTAAATTTAGTATAAATAACTGCGAGTGTTTGCTGTCAGTCGTCACTTTAAATTTGCGTGCAGTTTTAGCTAGCGAGCCTTAGCACATCATGCTGCTTAGTCGTTTTTATATCAGGTTTCTTGTCATGCTTAGCCAGGTTTACCTGAATACGTCTGAAACCATTACGTGTTTTGGATTCAGCAAACGCTTCCTTGATCGGGACATCACGTTCTGCACGTTTCACCGATTTAGCGCTTGGCTTGGCCGTTTGCTGACAGAACGCTTCACAGCGAGCACCCAAGTGCAACTGCAACAAATCCAACCTTTCTGAGCAACAACCACTCCGGTGCCTGAGATTGATGCACCGCTTACGAATTACTATCAAATTTTAAGCTCATCTCCCCAAAAAAACACGCTGCACTTTGACCCAAAATGGCAGCAGGCGGGCAGCAAAATTTGAAATGAACGCTATTAACTGTTGCAGCTAAGATAAAAAAAGCCATTATATTAATTGCTGAATTTATCAATTAATAAGAATTAAAATTTAATTTTTATGATTTCTTGACATATTTGGCAAATGAAGTAATTATTGTTTAGGTAAACACGGGAGGGGCTATGCAGCAACAATCCAATGGTATGCAAATTATTTCAGCTATTCCAAGCATTAAGCAATATCTAACCTTCAATACAGGTGGAGAATGCTATGCATTAGGCATTCTTCTTGTTAAGGAAATTATCGAATTTGGCGGAATTACTAAAATTCCACTAATGCCAAATTTTGTGCGTGGCGTGATCAATTTAAGAGGTTCGGTAGTTCCTGTTATCGACCTTAGCGCCCGCCTTTATGGCAAATGTGTTGATGAGGGTAAGCGTACTTGCATTGTTATTGTTGAAATACCAGACAACGCTGAAGGGCTTACAGAACTTGGCGTAGTGGTGGATGGCGTAAATGAAGTGCTTGAACTTAATAGCGCAGATTTAACCGCACCTCCACAATTTGGTAGCAAAATAAGAACAGATTTTATCGAGGCCATGGCGCGTTTATCAAACCGCCTTCTAATGATTCTGGCACCTGAAAAAGTACTCTCTGTGGAGGAAATGGCAACATTAGTGGCAGCAACTGAGCATGCATCAGCAAAGGAGCACTAAAATGAGCAGCCTTAAATCTTCAATTATGGCACCAGAGCACTCCAGTTCAGAGTGGTTATTGCAACGTTTTTTACAAAGCAGTGTTATTCACCTCAACCGTTATGGTCCGTCATTACCTTATTTACTACTTGGTTTAACTTTATTGTTTGTCGTATTTGCTATTTGGTGTTTGTGGAGTCTGTTGATTGCCTCGGTGCTATGTGTTGCTTGGTTACTGGAGCGTCAAATTTTTTCAGAGTTACAGCACGGCAAAACCACAATAGCGCAACTTGAGTGTAGCCTTAGTGTTCTGGAACAAAATGTTGTAGCGCAGCAAGAAAATGGTTTAACTGAGTTACTGGCCACCCTGTGTCAACAACTCGAATTAGCTAGAACGGATGCCAACAGTGCAGTTACCTTATTAACCCAAGACTTTCAGTTTATTTACGAGGCTTTAGATCAAAGCATCCACTTAGCCAGTGAAGCTACTACACAGTTTGGTAATGCAGAGCAGGGCTTTGTCCGCAAGAGTAAACTCGAGCTCGCCGAGGTTATTAGTGCCTTAAATGCCGCGCTTGCCAGTAAATCAGAGCTGGTACAAGCCGTGAGTTATGTGTCAGAAACGGCAACTGAACTGATGACACAAACAACTTCTATTCAAAAGATATCAAAAGAAATCAACTTACTTTCTCTTAATGCCTCTATTGAAGCTGCACGAGCAGGGGAAGCAGGCCGTGGGTTTGCCGTAGTCGCTGAGCGAGTTCGAGAATTGTCTGATATCACTGCAGACGCTGCTAACTTAATTATTAACCGGATGGATGCGCTTATGGCTGCTGTGACTGAAAGCAGCAATAAATTGTCGATTTCACAACATCAAGATCAGCAAATTTTGCACGATGCTGAACAGAAAATTTCTGATGTTTTAGTGCAAATGAACGATGTTAACCAAAACCTTAACCAAAATGTGGTTGCCCTTGAGCAAAGTTCTTCTGAAGTACAGCAAAAGGTAGCTACAGCTATAACACAATTTCAGTTTCAAGATCGCGTGAGTCAAAAGTTAGAACATACCATCTTCGCGCTAGCAAGCTTGCAGCAAATTAGCGACAGTAAAAAACCCATACAGCGTGAGCAGATTGAACAAGTCAGTCAGCAACTGTATGCCTCTTATACCATGCAAGAAGAGCGGCAAAGTCATCAAGGTAATACAGCAAATACCAAGCATGTTGAAAGCGAAATAACCTTTTTCTGAGGTGAGAAATGAGTAAAACAATATTAGTGGTAGATGATTCCGCTTCAATCAGGCAAGTAAGCCGCATGGTACTTACAGGTAATGGCTTTGATGTGATTACTGCTGAGGATGGTTTAGATGCACTCAATAAATTAGATGGTACAAAAATTCATCTCATTATCAGTGATTTAAATATGCCTAAGTTAGATGGTTTGTCACTACTAAAAAAAGTAAAAGAGCTACCGGCATACAAATTTACCCCCTTTGTGATGTTAACAACTGAATCGGGTGAAAGCTTTATGTCGCAAGGCAAAGCGGCGGGTGCCAAAGCCTGGATGGTAAAACCCTTTCAACCCGACAATTTATTAAATGTAGTACAAAAACTGCTGCCGTAACGAGGTGCTTATGTCTGACATCTTACAGGTAATAGAAACGCCAGCAATTCTTACCATCTATGAGGTGGCTCAACAAGCTGCCATATGGCAAGAGCAGCTAAAAACGACAATGATTGATTGTTGGTCTTTAGAGGCCTTAGCAGAATTTGATGCGGCAGGTCTGCAGTTATTAATAGCGATGTCGAATGCTGTTAACACTCTTAATCAAGACAGGAAATTAAGCATAAAACCACCTGTAAATCCCGATATTGCACATTGGCTCATGCCAAGGCTTAGTTTAGCGCGAGGTAACGATAATGCTTAATATGCAAGAACTTGTCAGCATTTTTCTTACTGAGGGTAGAGAGCTCACAGATTTTCTAGAGCAGCAACTATTACACATAGACCAAGACCCTAATAACTTAGATGAAGAGACTGTAAATGCGCTGTTTCGTGCGGCACATACGATTAAAGGATCAGCTGGTGTGGTAGGGTTGAACGAGGTTGTTGCCTTTACGCATTTAGTAGAAACGGCGTTTGAAAGTGTCCGTGCAAAAGCGCTAACACTAAATACTCCTCTGATTAATGTGTTACTGCGCTGTAATGATCACATTGTCAATTTGTTTAATTTTGCTGAGAGGCAACAAGCGGTTTCACAGCCGGATATTCAGGCTGGTCAGGCTTTACTAGACGAGCTGAGTACTTTTTTGAATCAATCTGAACTAACAAATAAACACATTGTTGTTACAGAAACGCCTGTGTCAGTCGATACAACCCAACATATCTACATTAAATTTGGTATCGATACGTTCCGTGATGGCTTCGACCCGATAGCCATAGTTCGCTTTATTGCTAAACAGGCTAATGTTCTGTTAGAACACTGGTCTTATGACACGAAAAAATTACCAAATTTAGTAAACACAACTCACATTGAAGATTTCGAAAGCTGCTGGCTAATCTTAGATTTACATGTCTCACAAGCTTCTTCCACGTTGCTATCTGAAGCCTTTGAATACATAAAAACAGATAGTTTAGTCCAAATTTTCAGTCCAAACGCTGATTTGTCAGACTACAACGATTTTTTGAGTAAGTATCCCACAGACGAAGCCATTGCACTAAAAGCACATTGGCAAAGCCTTAATCTTTTGCCTTTGGCTAACGAGATCCCGCTCAATACGCCATCAATGACTTCTTCAGCACAGGCTGCCAAGGATGATAATTTAGCAATAGTTGCTGAAGAAGAGACATCACAAGTAATACCCAAAAAATCGGTACTGAAAGATCAACGTTTAATGCGAGTTCCTGCCTATCGCCTAGATGAAATGGTTAATCAGTTGGGTGAACTACTCATTGCCACAGCAACAATGCAATCGTTAATTCAGCAAAGCGGCAATACGGCCTTAAGTGAGACTGTAGAACATATTCAACAATTGGTGGATGATATTCAGGGAACGGCTTTACAGTTAAGGATGGTTCAAATTGGTGAAACCTTTAATCGGTTCAATCGTGTTGTTCGTGATATTGCCGCATCTTTAGGTAAAGATATTCGGTTGCAAATTGAAGGTGCTGAAACTGAGCTTGATAAGTCTATGGTCGAGCGGATAAGCGATCCTTTGATGCATTTGGTGCGCAATGCTATGGATCATGGTTTGGAATCACCAGAAGAGCGTCTTTCTGCGGGTAAAACATCTCAGGGCTTATTATCGCTTAGCGCATACCATGACTCAGGTTCAATAGTTATTGAAATTAAAGACGATGGTCGTGGGATTAACCGCAAAAAAGTTCTAAAAAAAGCCATAGAAAAAGGCATTGTAAATAAAACGGCTGAGTTGTCTGATAATGAAATAGATGAGCTTATTTTTGCTGCAGGTTTTTCAACCGCTGATGAGGTGAGTAACTTATCCGGCCGCGGTGTGGGCATGGATGTGGTACGCAAAAATATTGAGGCATTAAGAGGGACTGTGCACATTGCTTCAGTTCCAAGCAAAGGCACCACGTTTCAATTACGTTTACCTTTAACTTTAGCCATTATTGACGGTTTTATGGTTAGGGTGGCCGAATCCAAATTTGTTATCCCACTTAATCTGGTTACTGAATGCATTGAATTACCTGAAGACATTTCGAAAAGTCAGGCAACAGCTTTTATGAATTTGCGTGGCGAGATGCTGCCTTTCATTTTTTTAGATCAAATGTTTCAACTATCAACGGCAAAACAAGGCAGACGCAGCATTATCGTCGTGCGATATGGCCAACATAAAGCAGGCTTGGTCGTTGATCAAGTGCTTGGTGAGTTTCAAACCGTTATTAAACCTTTAGGAAAGTTATTCGAGTTTATGCAGGGCATAAGCGGATCCAGCATTTTAGGTTCTGGTGATATCGCGCTAATTCTTGATATTCCAAAGCTAATTAATACACAAACAGTTAAAAGCACTATAGCCAATGCTAAGCACGAGGTGATCAAATGAGCATTATCGATTTTTTAAGTAAAAACCAAACAAAAAGTTTAGCCTCTGCAATAGAGCAAACTGTTCAGCAAAAACAATTTCAAGCGTTAGCTGCAAGAAATTATGCGGGAGAACACGCGCAACTTGCCGCATCGGTAAATGCACTTATTGAAAATGTTCGTCAAGGTATGCTGAAAAATAGCGCTTTAGATGCCGTAGAAACCAATATCATGGTCGCGGATAGAGATTACAACATTGTTTATGCTAATAATTCATTATTAAACATGTTATTAACAGCAGAAAGCGATATCAAAAAAGATTTACCCAACTTTCAAGCCCACAATGTTGTTGGTAGTAATGTTGATGTTTTCCACAAAAAACCTGCTATGCAGCGTGGCATGTTAGATAAGCTTACCTCTCCCCATCGCACGCGGTTACTGATTGGTGGCAGAACGTTCACATTGTTAGTCACGCCAGTCTTTGAACGAGAGCTGCGTGTAGGTACCGTAGTTGAATGGAAAGACATGAGCGAGCAGCTTCATCGCGAGCAACAACAAAAAGAGTTGATACAAAGTGCGACGGATAATATGCGTGTCGTCAGTGCGCTTGAAGCTGTTGAGAGCAACATTATGGTTGCTGATGCTGACTATAACATTGTCTATGTGAATAAATCACTGATGGATATGTTGCAGTTTGCTGAAGCAGACATAAGGAAAGATCTAGTTAAATTCTCAGCTAACACCGTTGTGGGAACTAATATAGATGTATTTCACAAAAATCCAGCGCATCAACGTAATATGCTTGATCGCATGCAAGCACCGCATAAAACCAAACTATTAATTGGTGGCCGCACTTTTACTTTATTGGTTACGCCAGTGTTTGATCAGCAAATTCGTATTGGTACGGTTGTTGAGTGGCAAGATATGACTGACCAACTGCAAAGAGTAGAACAAGAAAAAGCAGCAGTTATTAAAGAGCAAAAGATTGCAGAAGAAAATCTCAGAGTTCGAACGGCTTTAGATGCCAGTACCGCCAATATTATGCTAGCAGATGATAATCTCAATATCATTTATGTGAATCGCTCAATGGCAAATACGTTAAGGCGTATTGAGAGTGCAATTCAAACCACCATACCTGTTTTCTCCGCCGCAAGTGTTGTTGGAACAAATATTGATGTCTTTCATAAAAACCCGTCACATCAACGTAAAATGTTAAGTGCACTTGAGCAACCCTATACAGCCATATTACGTTTTGCCGAATACACACTTGAGCTGATTATTACACCGGTGTTTAATCAAGATAACCAAAGAACCGCCACAATCGTGGAATGGAAAGATATTACCGCTCAGCTTAAATATGATGAGCAAATGTTAGAGATATTTGGTAACGCTTTTATTGCTATACAGCAAGGTTTGTTTAATCAGCGAATTGAAACTCAATTGTTAGAGGGCGTGGTGAGGGAAATTGCTATCAAATATAATGAGGCGGTTTCTGTACTCGATTCTGCAGTGTCCGATAACGCTAGTGTACTTAAAGCAGTATCTGAGGGTCGGTTAGAAGTTATGCCCAAGGTGGAGTGTGCTGGTTTATTAGACGAATTAGCACAAAGTACCGCCACCGTAGCCAATACTGTTAAACTTGTTGTTAACAGTGTTCTTGAAATGGTCACGGATGCTCAGCAAGGTAATTTAAGCAGCAGAGCGGATAGCGGTCAGTACAGTAATAGCTTCGAAGTGTTAATTGAAAGCATGAATCAGCTATTAGAAGCCACCGAACGGCCCATTAAAGAAACTGCAGAGGTCATGAATAGTTTACGAGACGGTAATTTAAATATCATGATTGAAGGAGATTACCAAGGTACCTACGGTGAACTCAAAACCAGTGTAAATGGAACTATTGAGAGCCTGCGCCAAGTTATATCTGATGTTCGGTCTAACTCCGAATCATTAGCTCAAGCTTCGTCAGAAGTATCTGCAACCGCCCAATCATTAGCACAGGGTGCCAGCGAGCAAGCCGCGTCAGTAGAAGAAACCTCTGCTGCTGTTGAACAAATGACCGCCTCTATTGCCCAAAATGCCGAAAATGCCAAAGTCACCGATTCGATGTCAGCCAAGGCTGCTGCTGAGGCGCGTGAGGGAGGCGTTGCGGTTGAAAATACCGTTCAGGCTATGAAAGAGATAGCCTCTAAAATAGGCATTATTGACGATATCGCGTATCAAACTAACTTGCTAGCACTCAATGCTGCCATTGAAGCGGCTAGGGCGGGCGAGCATGGTAAAGGTTTTGCTGTTGTTGCGGCAGAGGTGCGTAAATTAGCCGAACGTTCACAAGTTGCTGCGCAGGAAATTTCTACGCTCGCTAGTGGTTCAGTTCAAAAAGCCGAACGCGCGGGATCATTATTAAATGAGATCGTGCCTGCCATTGGAAAAACTTCTGATTTAGTGCAAGAGATAGCTGCGGCATCCGATGAGCAATCGGCAGGGGTTGGGCAAATTAACGAATCCATGGCGCAAGTTACACAGGCAACTCAACAAAGTGCTTCTGCGTCTGAAGAGTTGGCAGCTACGGCTGAAGAAATGTCAGGTCAGGCTGAAACGTTAATGCAGCTGGTTAGTTACTTCAATATTGATGATGAAACACAAAGCCAAACCAGTTATGTAAAAGCCTCCGCACAAACGTCAAAACCCATACAACAATCCGTTAAAGCTGTCACTGCACCCACAACAGCCAAGCAAACCGTACTGGGTAAAAAAGTAGATAAAAGCCAGTTTGGGGCCTTTTAAGGGGGTTAAACCATGCAAGTGGATCTGATCTCTAACATTGAATTTGACCAGATACGGCGTTTTTTTCAGCAAGAATCCGGTATATGTTTGGCAGATACTAAGCGCAGCTTAGTATCTGGCCGCTTAGCGGGTAGGTTAAGAGCATTAAAATTGGATAATTTTAATGCTTATCTCAGTTATATTGCAAAACAAGGTAACGAGTTAGAAAGACAAATGGCGGTAGATTTACTAACTACCAATGAAACCTATTTTTATCGTGAGCCCAAACACTTTGCTTTTTTAGAAAAAGTACTTACAGAAAAGCAGGGAGAAAAGGCTCCATTAATATGGAGCGCTGCCTGTTCCTCTGGCGAAGAGCCATATACTATCGCCATGCTTATGGCAGAAGTATTTGGTAGTAGACCTTGGCAAGTCTTAGGCAGTGATATCTCGATGAGAATGCTCGAAAGTGGCAGAACTGGGTTATATCCACTTAGCCGAGCAAAAGAATTACCCACACATTTATTAAAAAAATATTGCCTTAAAGGCCATGGTGATTTTGACGGTTACTTATTAGTTGATGACAAAATCAAGCAACACGTGCAGTTTGCGCAGCGTAATTTAATGGAACCACAGCAGCTCGATACAAAGGCTGATATCATTTTTCTACGCAACGTACTGATTTATTTTGATAATAAAACCAAAACACAAATCATCAATAACATATCACGCTGTTTAAAACCCAATGGCTTACTTTTTATAGGACATTCGGAATCATTGCACGGAATTTCAGAGCAATTTACCGCTCTAAAACCTGCACTTTATCGCTTTAAAGGAGCACGTTCATGAACAAAAACGTGTTTTTAAAACCCGGTGAGTGGTTTTTTGGTAAAGGTCAAGGCAAGGTGAGTACTATTTTAGGATCATGTGTTTCAGTAGTGCTTTGGCATCCTGAAAAACACGTGTTAGGTGTAAGCCATATTCTTTTACCAAATCACCAGCAGTCAGCTATGCCGCTATCTTGTGTTAAAAAATCTGACCTAAATGGCCGTTTTGCCGATGATTTAATGAAGATATTTCAACTCGAAATAGCACTATTTGGTATCAAAGCTTCTGAGTTTAAAGCTTATTTAATTGGTGGCGGCAATATGTTCCCGCATGCTCAAAAAGCGCCAGGTATAGGCGAAAAAAATATTGAGCGCTGTTTAAGTCTTCTCGGGGCTTTAAATATTCCTGTACAAAGCACCGACGTTGGAGGCCCACTATATCGGCGCTTAACTGTAGATATTGCCAGCGGGCATTTCAGTATTGAGCAATCTGAAGTGAATCGCTTCGAACTGTTATTTGCTTGAAAGAGCCAAAAGGTGCGATATGAATAATTCACCTATTAAAGTGATGATTATTGATGATTCTGCTGTTGTTAGGCAGACCTTAGGACAAATTATACAATCTGATATGCAACTTGAGCTAATTGGCGCACATAGTAACCCGCTGTTTGCTATGAAAGCGCTAGAGCAAGTATGGCCTGATGTTATCGTACTTGACGTTGAAATGCCGGGGATGGATGGCATTACCTTTCTAAAAACCATAATGAAAAGCAAACCTTTACCTGTGATCATTTGCTCCTCTTTAACCACTAAAGGCGCGGCTATGACCTTAGATGCCATGGCGGCAGGTGCAGTGGAAATCATTGCCAAACCTACCGCAGGTTTAAAAAATCATTTGAAATCGATTGGTATTGAAATGCTTACTGCGATAAAAATAGCGGCTAAAGCCAACGTAAAACGAAACGTTTTTAGAACTGGCAATGAAGAGAACGCCAGTTTAGTAAAAACTGCACAGCAATTACTGCTTTCTTCTGAAAATACTGCCTTACAACAAACGACTGATCGGTTAATTGCAATAGGCACTTCAACGGGTGGTACTCAGGTTTTAGAGTATATTTGTCGTGCTCTACCTATATCTGTACCAGGTATTGTTGTAGTACAGCATATGCCAGAGGCATTTACTCGCGCTTTTGCCGAGCGTTTAGATAAATGTTCTGCGGTTACAGTAAAGGAAGCAGAAAATAACGAACGTATTTTGCCTGGTCATGTTTACATTGCCAATGGGGGAGTACATTTGCAAATACGCCGGCAGGGGGCATTTTACTATACGTTATTGAAGGATGGTCCTGCGGTGTCACGTCACAAACCTTCTGTAAATGTATTATTCGACTCTGTTGCCAGTAGTGCCGGTAAAAACGCCATTGGCGTTATTTTAACCGGAATGGGCGATGATGGTGCTCGGGGTTTACTTGCCATGCGACAAGGAGGGGCTGTTACTTACGGTCAAAATGAGCAAAGCTGTGTGGTGTACGGTATGCCAAAAGAGGCGGCAAAGCTAGGTGCTGTGAAACATAGCTTAGCGCTAGAGCAAATAACGGAAATTCTTTGCAAGATTAAAGCAGTTTAAGCTCCAGGTTATAAGGGCAAAAATTTAAATTAATTTCAAAAAATCAGCACAAGGCTGATTAAGATGTTGGTGGCGGGAGCCCTGTTCTGAGTGAAGAGCGAACCGACGTCCGTCGGGTTACCGAACTTTAGGGACAAAAAAATCAGCACAAGGCTGATTAAGATGTTGGTGGCGGGAGCCCTGTTCTGAGTGAAGAGTGAACCGACGTCCGTCGGGTTACCGAAATTTAGGGACAAAAAAATCAGCACAAGGCTGATTAAGATGTTGGTTGCGGGAGCCGGATTTGAACCGACGACCTTCGGGTTATGAGCCCGACGAGCTACCAGGCTGCTCCATCCCGCGTCCGTGTATTACCCTTGAGCAGTGAGGGTAATAGTTTGATTTGCAAGACGTTAATTGATGACCTTTGGAATAAGTTGGTCACAATTGGTTGCGGGAGCCGGATTTAGACCTTCGCCCCGTGGTTATAAAGAGGAGGCCGAGGGCCGTTTCTTAATAACTACTTGTCACAATCAATTTGGTTGCGGGAGCCGGATTTGAACCGACGACCTTCGGGTTATGAGCCCGACGAGCTACCAGGCTGCTCCATCCCGCGTCCGTCATTGCGGGGCGCATCTTAGTGTTTTTAGATAAGCGATGCAAGCGGTTAATTGCAATATTTTTGCGAATGGCAGTCAACTGCTGCTTTAAGCAGCGGCTTGTTGTTTTTAACATCAATATCGTTACTAACGATAATTCTTCAAACGTCTTTAAAGCACATTCTGTTATACTACTGGCCATTTTATTTGAAGGTTGGGTGTTATGCTGGAATTCTGGGCTTTAACGTCAAAAGGCGTCGAAGAGCTGTTAGCCGATGAGATACGTTCACATCAAGGCGAAGTATTAAAAGTTTCTATGGGTGTGGTGCGCTTTAAAGCAGAGCTAAGCAGCGCTTATCAGTTGTGCTTATGGTCGCGCTTGGCTACCCGTATTATGCGGCTGATCCAGTCAGAGCCGGTAACAGCAGAAACCGATCTTTATCAAGTGGCACGTAAAATTGATTGGCCACAGCTCATGACCATTCGTCAAACGCTTGCCGTAGATTGCGTGGGTAAACATGCCACTATTGATAACAGTCAGTTTGGCGGTATGCGTTTAAAAGATGCCATCGTCGATCAATTTCGCGAAGAAACCGGTCAGCGCCCGGATGTGGATCGCTTAAACCCCGATATGCGTTTCCAAGTACGTTTAGAGAAAAACTTCTTTCATTTCTTGCAAGATTTCTCTGGCCCATCATTACATCAGCGTGGTTATCGCGCCGGGCAGGGTGAAGCGCCGTTAAAAGAACATCTGGCGGCCGCCTTATTAAAGCGTTCTGGCTGGACACCCGAGCAACCGTTATTTGATCCGTTTTGCGGTAGCGGTACCATTATTATTGAAGCGGCATTAATTGCGCTGAACAAAGCTCCCGGCTTACAGCGCGAGCGTTTTGCTTTTGAAGGCTGGCCTGGCCATCGTGCTGCGATATGGCAGCAACTTAAAGCCGCCGCTAAGGCGCAAGAACGCAGTTTACCCGATCAGATACTCTGTTATGGCAGTGACACCGACGAGCGCGCTTTAGGGAAAGCGCGGCAGAATATTGCTCGTGCTGGTGTCGCACATTTAGTTAGTGTCGATTATGGTGATGCCACGGCATTACAAAAAGCGGTTAGCGAGCAACCGGGTGTGATTGTCACTAACCCGCCTTATGGTGAGCGGTTAGGTGATTTACCCAGTTTAATTCCGTTATACAGCAAATTTGCCTTAGCGTTAAAACAGCATTATCAAGGTTGGCGTTTAGCCATTATTACCTCAAATGCCGATTTACTGCGTTCATTGCGTTTATCAAAAAGTAAAACGTACAAATTTACCAACGGCCCATTGGATTGTGAATTCACCTTATTTGAATTAACCGAAAAACAAGTGGCAGTGAGTTCTAGCGCACCGTCGTTGTTTTATAGCGAAAGCAGCTCTTTTGGTAATCGCTTGGCGAAGAACTTAAAGCAATTACAAAAATGGGCCAAACGCGAAAACCTGAATTGTTATCGTTTATATGATGCCGATATTCCAGAATATAACGTTGCGGTAGATTGGTACGATGGCGAAGTGGTGGTGCATGAGTATACGGCACCGGCGACAGTGGATGAAGATATTGCACAAAAACGGTTGTTTGATGTGGTTAATCAAGTGCCTACGGTACTGGGTATTACATCCGATAAAATGATTTTAAAAGTGCGGGAAAAGCAAAAAGGCACCAATCAGTATCAAGCCATGGCCAAAGCGGGGCAATATAAAGAAGTGTCAGAATATGGCGCGCGCTTTTTGGTTAACTTGCGTGATTACCTAGATACCGGTTTATTTTTAGATCACCGCTTAACGCGTCGGCTTATTCAGCAACAGGCTAAAGGCAAAACAGTTCTTAACCTCTTTGCTTACACAGGCACCGCGTCTGTTCACGCTGGTATGGGTGGTGCGGCGAGTGTTACTACCGTCGATATGTCGAATACTTATTTAGATTGGGCTAAACGTAACTTCATGCTGAATGGCCTGCAAGGCAATCAGTATCAGTTTGAGCAAGCTGACTGTTTACAATGGCTGTCACGTAATCGCAATTTGTATGATTTGATCTTTGTGGATCCGCCCACGTTTTCTAACTCAAAGCGGATGGAAGACAATTGGGATGTGCAGCGCGATCATGTGAAATTAATCAATATGTTGATTGGCCGCTTGGCACCCGGTGGCAAGGTGATTTTCTCGAACAACAAGCGGCGTTTCAAAATTGATCAAGCTGCCTTAGTCGAGTCTGGCTGGCAGGTAAAAGACATTTCTGCCGCCACATTACCGGAAGACTTTAAACGCAATCCGCACATTCACGTTTGTTTTGAGTTAACACGTTAATGTCTGTTTATACCCTTTACAGTACCTGGGGTTGCCATCTGTGCGAAGAGGCAGAAAGCCTGTTAGCGACAGTCGGCATTGCCGAGCATACTCAGGTTCTGGATATTATCGACGATGAACAATTGCTAGCACGTTTTCGGGTACATATCCCGGTGCTAGCTGGCATCGATCAGCAAGGTAATGAAAACCTATTATATTGGCCTTTTACAGCGGCACAGTTACAGCATTGGCTTAAGGATACAAAGTAGTGGAGTTATTACGTTTTCAACAGGCGAGCTTGGCTTTTGGTACCAACCCGGTATTAGATCAAGTCGATTTTAGTTTATTCAGCGGCGAACGCGTCTGTTTAGTGGGGCGGAATGGTGCAGGCAAATCAACCTTTTTAAAATTGCTGACCGGTCAACAAAACTTAGATGATGGCCAAATCGTTATGACCAACGGCGTAATTTTAAGCCGTTTAGAGCAAGATCCCCCGGCGAAAATGGACGTGAAAATTGCCGATTTTATTCGGGAAGGTGCCGGCGATTTAGCGGATAAAGTACAGCAATTTTATACCTTATCTGAAAACTTAGACGGTGCCGGCGATGCCGAATACCGTTTATTTGAAAGCCTGCAAGCTGATTTAGATGCCCGCGATGGTTGGGGTTTAGAAGCGCGCGTTGAAATGCTTTGCCAGCAGTTTGAGATGGACGGTAATAACAGTTTAGCGACCTTATCAGGAGGTTGGTTACGTAAAGCGGCTTTAGCCCGCGCGTTAATTGCCAAGCCCGATATTTTGTTACTTGACGAGCCAACCAACCACTTAGATGTGGCAGCCATTAACTGGCTTGAGCAATTTTTATTAAGCTTTGGCGGCGCCATTATTTTTATCTCGCACGATAGGGCCTTTATTCGCGCCTTAGCCACCCGCATTATCGATTTAGATCGTGGTCAGCTCACTTCGCACCCCGGTAATTATCAAGAATACCTCGATCGTAAGCAAAAAATGCTAGAAGACGAGCAACAACATAATTCACTCTTCGATAAACGTTTAGCCGAAGAAGAGGTGTGGATCCGCCAAGGTATTAAAGCGCGCCGCACCCGCAATGAAGGCCGCGTGCGTGCGCTTAAGGCATTACGGCAAGAACGGGCGGCTCGGGTTGAGCAACTAGGCAAGGTCGATTTTAATATCGAACAAGCGGCGCGCTCAGGTAAGTTAGTATTTGAAACCAAAGCGTTAAGCCATGCCTTTAGTGGTAAAGCGGTGTTGAACGACTTAGATTTACTGGTGATGCGCGGTGATCGGATTGCCTTATTAGGGCCAAACGGTGTCGGTAAATCCACACTGATCAAATTACTGTTAGGTGATTACCAGCAAGATAGTGGCGAGATTAAGCGCGGTACCAATTTAGAAGTGGCTTATTTTGACCAACACCGGATGGCGCTGGATTTAAATGCCACGGTGCAAGATAACGTGGCTGATGGTAAACAAGAAATTACCCAAAACGGTCAAACACGGCATGTATTAAGTTACTTACAAGACTTTTTATTCCCGCCACTGCGCGCTCGAACACCCGTGCGCGCTTTATCGGGTGGTGAGAAAAACCGCTTATTACTGGCTAAGTTATTTGCAAGGCCAAGTAACTTATTGATCCTCGATGAACCGACTAACGATTTAGACGTGGAAACCTTAGAGCTGTTAGAAGATATATTACAGCAGTATCAAGGTACCGTGTTGTTAGTTAGTCATGACCGTGAATTCGTTAATAATACCGTAACCAGCTCATTATTATTTGCCGGTGAAGGCAAAATCATTGAATTAGCCGGTGGTTATGACGAAGTCATTGCTTGGCAAAAACGTCAACAAACGGCGCAAAACAGCAAAGCGCCAGTAAAAAATAATGATAAAAACAACAGCCAAGTTGAGGAAAAGCCGATACAGGCTTCTGTTAACAATGGTAAAAAGCTATCATACAAAGAAAAGCGCGAGCTAGAGCTGTTACCTGTCTTAATTGAAGAGCTTGATCAACAAGTCAAAGCCTTACAGTTGGAAGTGAACGACGCCGAGTTTTTCAAAGGTTCTGCTGAACACACACAGCAAAGATTGAACCTATTACAAGATACCGAGTCGAAGCTGGCGCAAGCGTACACGCGCTGGGAAGAATTAGAAGCTGCAATTTCGTAAATTTTTAGGGGCCATGCATGAAATTATCACCGATCAGCTTAGCATTATTGCCGTTGCTGACAGTATTTACGGCGCAAGCCGCGGTGTATCAGATCGTTGAATTAGATACTACCACTAAAGTTCGTTCTACCTCGGGCGTTGCGGCAACGCCTCAGGGTGAGGTAATTTTAAATGGCAGCACCTTATTAGACTTTGAAATTGATCTTGATGAAATCGATTTTGAAAGTGAAATCATCTTAGCGCTATTTACTGATGAGCAGATTGAAGAAATTAATAATGGGATCTTTAGTTCCACGGTTAAATCCACGTTAATCAACTATCTTAGTTCACAAGCTTTTGTCACTATTCAGCCTGTTGGTTCGACACGTGTTATACGTCAAACTCAAAATTCAGGGCAATCGCAGGTGGTGTTGCGTGATACGCAGCAAACCAAAAATAACAGTGAATTTGCTTATGCCGTGAACAACAGCGGATATATTGCAGGTATTGCCACCGCGCCATCCTTTAAAAGCACTTTTACGCCTACGGCTGCGCCGGTAGCTGAAGGTGAAGATCCGGTTGAGCCAGCCAATCCTTATACTGCCTGGATCCCCGAAGCCGGCTACTTGTTCGGCTATGTTGTTAATGGTCAGCAAAGCACCGCTTTACCGCCGCAGTTTTCTAGTTATGGTGGTGGCATGTCAGCGGCCCTTGATATTAATAACAATAATCTTGTGGCGGGTTTCACCTCTACCGGTATTACTACAACCACTCAAGAAACCATTGATTCAATTTGTACTGGCTTTAGTCAGCCATTGCAGTTTTGTTTAAATCAAGTGCTGTCTGCCAGAAGCGTGAATGTGCTTTCCTTGTTAAGCAAAGTACGTTTATATGGAACGGTAGATACTTATACCGAGGGTTATGAAGAGCGCGCTGCTCTTTGGCAATATTCACCAGAGGGTACAGCGGTTTTAAATCGCACTTGGGGCTTTTTAGGTGAGAAAGGTACAGGTTTAGCGGCAACGACTTCTGAAGATTATACCGTGCCGGTATATTACAGTCGGGCTAATGCTGTTAATGACAGCGGTATTGCTGTCGGTAGTTCGTTATATTCAGATACCAGCCGTGTTACGACCTTTCTAGATGGTTTTGGTGGTGAATTCCGAATTATTTACAGTGCGCCACATGCCACCATTTTTAATGGTGACAGCGTGACCGGCTTTATTGATACTGAAGAATGGGTGGGTAGTGTCGCTACTGATATTAATAATCAGAATTTAATAGCGGGCTATGCGCTGAAAAACATTAATAGCAGTGTTCGCTCACGTTTTTTTACTTATGATATGAACACGCAAACCTTGCGTTTTCCTGAGGGCTTTTTCAGTAGTTCAGGTACTGAACCGCTGGATATGAATAACCAAGGTCAGGTAGTTGGCCGGGCTGAAGTGATTGTAGGCGGTACTACCTCACGCCGTATTAATGCTTTTCTGTATGATAACGCCAGTAACACCTTTACTAATTTGAACAGTTTAGTGGGATGTGATGCGCCTTACACCTTAGTTGAAGCGAGTTCAATTAATGATGATGGTGTGATCACCGCAACCGCGCTAATTAATCGAGTGGTGTATGGTTATAATGGCGAGCCGGTGCTTGATGAAAACGGTGATGTGTTTGAATCTGAGCAAGCGACTACGGTACTTTTACAGCCTATTGCTAATGGCCAAGTTGAAGACTGTAATGCCGAAGAAAATACCTATGAACGTAACGCTGGTTCACTTTCAGCGTTATGGTTGATGTTGCTAGGTACTTTACCTTTACTACGTCGTCGCAGCCGCGCGCGATTAAACCGATAAGCTATTAAGTTTACGGCAAACAAAAAAGCTGCTTCGGCAGCTTTTTTGTTTGCATAACCTCATCGACTTCGCTTTATGCTTTTATGTTTGAAATTCACATTGCCTTATAGCTCTTCCATCTAAAAATAAAAAACTTCAAAAACCGACTAGTTCTCATGCTGTTAGTAAAAGTCAAGTTGTTTATTATGGTAATTTCGCTTGAACCTTTTGCCGTCTTTGACTATCTATTAAATGTAACATTTAGCTGTTATGGCAGCGCAGTGTTATTTCTAAATAAAAATTGTGAGGAAGATTGCCGTATGAAAAGACAAAAACGTGATCGTCTGGAACGTGCTCATGCTCAAGGTTATCGTGCTGGTGTTACCGGCCGTTCAAAAGAACTTTGTCCTTATCAAAATTTAGACGCTCGTTCTGAGTGGTTAGGTGGCTGGCGGGAGGCCATAGAAGATCGTAACGTGGGTTTATTTAACAAAGGCGCCTAGAATTCATATACACCTAAACCAAAGCCCCGTACTTAGACGGGGCTTTTTGGTATTAAGCGCTAAGTGCTAAAACGCACTAAAGCTTACAGGCAATAGGTATTAGAAGCTGGAAGTATCTTGAAATAAACCTACTTTGAGATCGGTTGCTACATAGATATCGCGTCCGTCGACACTCACTACACCGTCACCAATCCCCATAAACAGTTTACGCTTAATCACACGCTTCATATTGATGGTGTAAGTCACTTTCTTCGCCGTTGGCAATACTTGACCAGTAAATTTCACTTCACCAACACCTAAAGCACGCCCTTTACCCGGGCCACCGGCCCAACCTAAGAAAAAACCAACCAGTTGCCACATGGCATCAAGGCCTAAACAACCTGGCATAACCGGATCGCCTTTAAAGTGGCAAGCAAAGAACCACAGCTCAGGGGTAATATCTAATTCGGCAATGATTTGGCCTTTACCATATAAACCGCCTTCTTCAGAGATGTGCACTATGCGATCCATCATTAGCATGTTGTCAGAAGGGAGTTGGCTGTTGCCTGGGCCAAACAATTCACCGTTGCCGCAAGCGATTAAATCTTCTTTTGAAAAGCTATTCTTAGTCATGTATGTTTATCCAATAAAAATGCATCATCAGCTTAGCGAACAGCTGTACGCTAAACAAGTCCGATTTGTTATAGTATTAACGATTTCTGCAGGTAAATCATTCTAAAACGGTTTGTTCAGCGCTGAAACTGAACAGCCACACTCCGACACCAAGCAGGTGCGGGTAACGCGTTATGATGGAGTGTCCCATGAGTAATGAAAAAAAGCCGGCGTTAAGTAACGCAGAAAAACAACGACGCTACCGTGATCGGCAAAAAGACTCCGGTAAAAAAGAATTACGCGGCTATTTAACACCAGAAGCCTTAAAGTGCTACGAAGATATTGTGCAAAAAACGCAGTGGAACGACAGTACAATTTTGAGCAATGCGCTGCGTTTAATGTATGCCGCACATAAACTTGGCCAAGTGGGGATTTTAAATAGCTGGTTAAATGAACATAAACGCTAAAAGTGACGCCACCGTGTGGTAAAGGTATAATAGGCTTCATTTTTTGCTTGAAGCTTATTTCAGGAAGGCGCCATGATTTTATTTGTGCAGGATCTTACCGTAATTGATTTTTCTTATCTGCATCGGCAGCGTGGTATGTTGGGTGAAAGCTTTATTGTCGATGTCGAGCTACATGGTGCTTTAGATGACACCGCTATGGTGTTCGATTTTGCTAAAGTGAAAAAAGTGATTAAACAAGCGATTGACCAATTAGTTGATCACAAGTTAGCCGTTGCTGCGGCATGTCCTGCGCTTCGTCACAGTGAAGCAGAGCAAATGATTGTGCTGCAGTATCAAAGTGAACGCGGCACCTTACAACTCGCTTGTCCGCCTTCTGCTTTTGCTTTTATTCCCGGTACAGAGATTAACGAGCAAACGGTAGCCCATTTCCTTGAGCAACAAATAAAACCCTTGTTACCTGATAATGTCGCTAAACTGGTTTTAAATTTGCGCAGCGAAGCGATGCGCGGTTTTTATTATCATTACAGTCATGGTTTGAAAAAGCACGATGGTAATTGTCAGCGCATTGCCCATGGTCATCGCTCTACTATCCAAATCTTTGAAGATGGCATGTTAGTACCACGCTTAAATAAAATGTGGTGCGAGCGCTGGGAAGATATTTATTTAGGCAGTAAAGACGATCTCGTTTCGGCCGAAGCCTTGTCGTTTTTAACGCCGGGCAGCGATGATTATAGCTTCCGTTATCAGGCTACCCAAGGTTGGTTCGAGTTATGTATACCTGCCAGTCATTGTGAACTTGTGCCTTGTGATACTACGGTAGAATGTCTGGCCGATTTTATTGCCGATCAGTTAAAAGCGGCCAATGGCAGTAAACAATATAAGGTGGTAGCTTATGAAGGTGTGGGTAAAGGCGCTATTGCTTTGCGCGATTAGTGTTGCGGCTAACGCCGCGGAAGTGGTGTTACATGGCCCATTAACCCAAGGCAGTTTGATCCGTGGTCAAGCGCCGATGGGTGCTCAGGTTTGGTTTAACGAGCAACCAGTTGTTGTTAGTGCGCAAGGCCAATTTGTTTTTGGTATTGGCCGTGATGCGTCACTGCAACATCAACTTAAAGTGGTACATCAAGGCAAGCAACAGCAATTTCCACTGCGCTTTACCGCCAGAGAATACGATATTCAGCGTATTACCGGCGTGGAGCAAAAGTATGTAGCACCGCCAAAAGAAGTTAGCGCGCGCATTGCCAATGATAATGCTAAGGTGCGACAAGTTCGCACCACTTTAAGCGAGCGTGATGCCATTTTTAGCACACCCATGCGCCCAGCCGCAGGGCGGATTAGTGGTGTTTATGGCAGTCAACGTGTGTTTAACGGCCAACCGCGCAATCCACATTTTGGTTTAGATATTGCCGCTCCGGTCGGTGCACCGGTATTGGCGCCATGGCAGGGTAAGGTGTTACTGGCTGAAGATCTGTATTTTTCAGGGTTAACGGTAATTGTTGATCATGGCTTTGGGGTAAGCTCAACCTTTATGCATTTAAATGCCATTAAAGTAAAGGTTGGGGATACCGTAGCACAAAGCCAACATATTGCCGATATTGGTGCGACAGGCCGCGTTACCGGCCCGCATTTAGATTGGCGTATCAATTGGTTTCAAGAGCGGCTTGACCCGCAACTGTTGTTACCCGAATTTACGCCAAACCAAACGCAGCGTTTAGCGCTTACCCCTTAAAGCTAAAAAAGGGTTGTTGAGTTTTAACTCGACAACCAGTGTTTTACTGTTACTTCGTTTGCTACGTTTAACATGGCAACTGCTGGCGCAGCCTGTTGTATCGGTAGTGCCAACTCGAGTAATCGATCTTTTCTAAAAATGAATAACGGCTGCACCGAACCCAGCGGTAAACGTAGCATTAGCTCCGTTAAACTCGTTTCGCTGATCTTATAACCGCCCAAGGCCACTAATTGGTCGCCGCTCATTAATCCGGCCTGATGGGCAGCCGAGCCCCGATATAATTGCTGAATAAACACGCCTTGCGCTGTCGTTTTAAGGCTGCAGCCTAAACTGGCTGGCACGACCTTACTGCTTTCACCGGCCAGATCGCTAAAACTGCTGGGCGCGCGCTGTGTTAAGGTTAGGCCTAGTTTGCCCAAGGTTGCTGCCAGCGGTAAGGGTTTGGCTTCATTGATCCAGCTCGTCAATTGGGCAGCGAGTTCGGGTAATTGCCATGCGATGAGTTGCTCGAATATAGCGTTATCCGAGGTGCCTGTTGCAACATGCTGCTGATACAGTTGTCGGCAAAAAGCAGCCAAATTTAATCCTTTAGATTGCAGTTCAGCCTCTAGCAATAAGGCCACTAACGCTCCTTTCGCGTAATAACTGACCACACTGTTAACCGCATTCTCATCTTGTAAATAAAATTTAGTCCACGCCGTAAAGCTGCTATCCGTTAAACTTTGCTGACTATCTGAGGGGTTGCGACTGACCCGAGTAATTAATTTCTCTAACACCGTTAAATAACGGCTTTGCTCGATAATACCGCTTTTAACTAAAGCTAAATCATCAAAGTAAGAGGTAAAACCTTCATAAAGCCATAATTGCCGACTGTACTGCTCTTTGTCTAAGACATAGGGCGTAAAACATTGTGGTTTTAAGCGTTTTACCCACCAAGTATGAAAGTATTCATGGCTGAATAAGCCCAACAGATTCTGATAGGCTTCGGTTAATTCTGTTTGTTGTACTGCAGGTAAGTCATAGCGATTACACAGTAACAAGGTACTAAATTTATGCTCTAAGCCACCATAGCCTTGCTCGGTCACCCAAAGTAAAAACCAATATTGATCTAAATCTCGCGGCAATTCGCCAAATACATCGCGCTGTACCTGGCAAAGCTTAGCGACATCGGCAGTTAAGCGCGCTTCATCATACAGGTTATGACCACTGACCACGACGTAATGCGGCACACCATCCAAATTAAATTGCTGCACATTGAAAATGCCCACCAGTAAGGGGCTATCTATCAGATGATCATAGTTATCAGCCTGATAACAACCAAAGTCGAGCGGGGCGGTATGAGTTGCTTTGGGCATGGCCGTAGCAACACGCCATGCCGCGCAGCGAAGATCAGTGGGTTTGTGCAGGGTCAGTGAATGGGGCTGTGCCGTCATTTCACTGACGTTTAAACACAGACAAGCCGGGTTAAGCACTGCCAGTTCATCATCAACATAGGCTGCGCGAACCGATAAATCATTAGCGTAAACTTGGTAAGTTACGGTGACCGGTTGTTGCCCACAACTGAGCTGCCAAGATTGTTTATCACGTTGCGCCAGATGAAGTTCACCGTCGGCATCATAAGCACGGATGTTGACAATATGCCGCGCAAAATTCCGCACAAGGTAACTGCCAGGGATCCAAGCCGGCAGGGTTAAATGATGCACTGCGCTGCTAGGCTCAAAATGCAGCGATAGGGTGAGTAGATGCGCACTGATATCATCAAAGGTTATTTCATACTGCACGGCTGACATAACGAGATCTCCAAAGGCTTATGCTAACGGCTAATTGAACACTATTATGCCGTTTCGTTATTAAATTACCAAATGTGCCACAAGTGTTCAGCACTCAGGGCTGACATCACGTATAATATGACCATTTATCACTTAAGGAATTTTATGTCTAACGAAGCCCTCATCATAAAGCGCATGGAATATGCGGTTACTCGAGTGACAAAAACGGTATTTCCTGGGCGCACCAATCATCATAATACGTTATTCGGTGGTGAAGCCCTAGCTTGGATGGATGAAGCCGCTTTTATTGCGGCGACGCGTTTTTGTCGTAAGCCATTAGTTACCGTGTGTTCCGATCGCGTTGATTTTAAAGAATCCATTGCGGCGGGAGATATTGTCGAGTTAGTTGCCCGTGTTGCGCACGTCGGTCGTACCAGTATTAAAGTGCAGGTCGATATTTTTGTTGAAAACATGTACAACGACAATCAACACAAAGCCATTTCGGGTAGCTTTACTTTTGTCGCTTTAGATGAAGATCGCAAACCCACACCGGTGCTAGGCTAAGTTGCACTTGTATAACTGGCCTGACCTTGTTATGTTGCATTAAAAATTAGCCCTGCCAGAGAGTTAGCCACATGAAGACAGCAACAGAGTGGTTTAGTGAATACGCCGTTAGTCATCAAAACTCGGTGAATAAAGCCATCCATTGGGTAGCGGTGCCGCTTATTTACGCGTCGGTGTTGGGTTTGCTGTGGCAGATCCCTATGCCATTTTCAGGCTTGGCAGAGCAGGGCATTAATTGGGCTTTGTTACTGGTAATGCCCGCGTTACTTTTTTACTTTTTACTCGCTTTTAGTTTAGGCCTTGGCATGACCATCTTTACCGCTGCCGTGGTGACAGCGCTAAGAGCATTGGAGCAACAAAGCCTGTTTGCCATTTGGCAAATTGCCGCTGCGGTGTTTGTATTGATGTGGATCTTACAATTTATTGGCCACAAAATTGAGGGTAAAAAACCGTCATTCTTTCAAGATCTGGCCTTTCTGTTGATTGGTCCTGCCTGGTTACTCGGTTTCATTTTGCAACGTTTTCGCATTCGCTATTAATTTAGTTTGTGAAGTGTGCGCGGTTTTATGGCCAAAGTTGCGATTAATGTCTGGTTGTATACGGCAGGTAGCCGAGGCATTATGCGCAGCTATCGTTATAATGCATCTCTATTATGATAGAAACCGGCGTCAACATTGAATAAACTTTTCGAAGATAGAAACCGACAATTCTGGATCCTGCATTCTCTCGGCTGGCTCGGTTTCGCTATAGTCAATTATCTCAGCTCTCTGATGTTAGACACCCGAGATGCTTTTCTGATCGTGATTAGCCTCGATGCTTATGTTGGTTGGTTATTAACCATACCGCTGCGCTATCTTTATCGTAAAGTCTGGTTCTGGGAACCGTGGAAAATGGTGCTGGTTATTTTGGCAGCGGCATTAGTAACGGCGTTAGTTTGGACGGTGATCCGCAATTTTAACTATTGGGAGATCTATCGACATGGCTACCGCCCAGCCGACTGGTTTTTATATATCCGTGATACGCCCGTGGCCTTTTACGTTATGCTTAGTTGGAGTGGCTTGTATTTTGGTATTAAGTACTATCAAACCTTACAACTAGAAAAACAAAAACTGCTTACGGCGATGAATAAAGCGCATGAAGCGCAATTAAAAATGCTACGGTATCAGCTAAACCCCCATTTTTTATTTAATACACTGAATGCCATCTCAACCTTAGTATTAATTAACGATAACGATACTGCCAATAAGATGGTCAGCCGTTTAAGCGATTTCTTACGCTATTCGCTGTATAAAGACCCGATTAATAAGGTCATGCTTGAGCAAGAGATCTATGCGGCGAGGTTGTACTTAGAAATTGAAAAGGTGCGATTCTCAGAACGACTAGCAATAGTGATCGATTTAGAGCCTGGCACCGAAAAAGCTTTAGTGCCCAGTTTAATTTTGCAGCCATTAATTGAAAACGCCATTAAGTATGCGGTGGCAAGTCAAGTGGATGGAGGCGAGATCACCATCAAAGCCAAACGCTTTGGCCATGATCTATTGCTTGAGGTGGCCGACAATGGCCCAGGCATGCCGTTAGTTGATGGCTTAGTTAAAGCTGCTGACAACACGGACAGTGGCGTTGGATTAGTGAATACACGAGAAAGACTGGCTGCGTTGTACGACAATGATTTTGCTTTGGTATTAACTCATAATCAACCGCAAGGTGTAAAAGTGAATATCAGAATTCCATTACAACTAGAGAAGACGGATATTGAACATGCTTAATGTAATCGTAGTGGATGACGAACCCTTAGCGCGCAGAGGTATGTTAGTTCGATTAGCTGCATTTCCTGAATTGAAGGTGATTGCAGAATGTGCGAACGGGCCTGATGCATTAAAAGCCATTATTGAGCTGTCACCCGATTTGGTGTTTCTAGATGTCGAAATGCCAGGCATGGACGGTTTTGCAGTGTTAAAACAATTACAGGCGCAAGAAATTAAATTGCCCTACATCGTCTTTGTGACGGCTTATGATCAATATGCCTTTAATGCTTTTGAAGTGAATGCATTAGATTATGTGTTAAAGCCTGTTGAAGCGGATCGGCTGAAAGCGGCGGTAGACAAGGTGATTACTTATCATGGGGCGTCTGACAATCAAAAACATAAAGATCAGCTGGCAGCGGCGGTGGCGCGTTTAACCGGTGATCAAGCCAATCACATCTTAGAGCGTTTAGATAAAGCAGAGCCCGTGGTGAACAGTCGTTTCCCTGAAGCGATCAGTATTAAAGACAGTGGTGAGATCACTCGGGTACCGGTAGCCGAAATCGATTGGGTAGATGCTGCGGGCGATTATATGTGTATTCATACTCGCGATGGCCAAACCCATATTTTACGCCGTACCATGAAAGAATTAGAGAGCGAATTAGATCCAAGGCAATTTGTGCGAGTGCATCGTTCGGCTATTGTCAATGTACAAACCATTGCTAAACTGCAAATGCTTAGCAATGGCGAACATCAATTACTGTTAACTAATGGTCAAGCGGTTAAGGTTAGCCGTAGTTACAAAGACCGTGTAAAACAAGTGTTTAGCCATTAACTGCCCCTTTAATAACTGCCCACTTGCTGTTGCCAGCGCACTAAGTAAGGATCAATCGCCTTAGTGCGATCGCCGGTTTTAGCCAGTGGGTACAGGGTTACCTCACCGTGTACTTCACCGGCCATTTGTAAATGCGCCCCTTGTTGTAAGGCTTCCACTGCATAAGCACCCAGTTTAGTGGCTAAGATGCGATCTGCGCCAACCGGGCTGCCGCCACGTTGAATATGCCCCAAAATACAGGCGCGACATTCAATACCAATCGCTTTAGTTAATGCTTCAGCCAGCGCGGTGGTGCCGCCAGGGTAACTGTTTTCAGCCACCACAATAATGTAACTGGCTTTGCCCATTAACAGTTGAGCATGCTGTATTGGCGTGGTGATTTGACGTAAATCTGTGGGCGTGATTTGACTAAACTCAGGGCAAATAATTTGCTCGGCACCGCCGGCAATCCCTGCGGCTAAACTGATATAACCGCTGTGACGCCCCATCAGTTCCACCAGAAAAATACGTTCAAAGGCATCGGCTGTATCGCGAATTTTATCAATAGCATCCAGTGCTGTATCAATGGCTGTGGCATAACCAATGGTGTTGGTGGTGCCATCAACATCATTATCAATGGTGCCGGGCACGCCAATAATTTGCCCATCATAATACCGGGCAATTTCCAAGGCACCTCGAAAACTACCATCGCCACCAATCACAATTAAGGCATCGATATTCAATTGCTGTAGGTTATCGGCGGCCAGATTGGGGCCTTCTGGCGTTTGCAGAGCAGGGCAACGTGCACTTTTTAATATGGTGCCGCCGCGTTGAATAATATTATGCACATGCTGCGGTAGTAAGGTGCGGTATTCTTGCTCTAATAAACCGATGTAGCCGTGCTCAAAGCCGACCACTTCAATACGACACGCCGCCGCCGTTAGCACCACGGCTCGGATGGCGGCGTTCATTCCTGGCGCATCTCCGCCTGAGGTCAGTAATGCAATCCGCTTAATCGTAGCCATATAATTATTCTCCTTTGCCATAAGCCTTGATTATAACGACAGATCTCTAATTTACTTTGATTTATCGCAATTTGATAGAAACACCGCGACAGTAGGCCGAGTTTTAAGCGACAATATAAACCCTTCTTGTTGATTCGTTATTTTGTTTAGGAAAACCTGCGGCATGCATCAAATTACCGGTAAAACCTTGATCGGTTTCTTACTCGCCTTAACCACTGCCGTGCTATGGGGGATATTACCCATCGCATTAAAAGTGCTATTGGAGGTATTTACCACCAATACCATTACTGCCATTCGTTTTTTGTTTGCGGCTTTGATGGTAGGGGTTTGGCTTGGACTAAGAGGTAAGTTGCCGTCATTGGCGTTAATGAAACAGCGCAAAATCTTTATCTTAATGGCCATTGCCGTGGTGGGCTTGCTGCTAAACTACATTTTATATTTATCTGGTCTGAATAACTTAACCGCAGAAACCGCGCAAACCTTAATACAATTAGCGCCATTTTTAATGATGCTTGGCGGTATTATTATTTTTAAAGAACGTTTGTTACTCTGGCAACGCGTAGGCGCCATATTGTTGGTCAGTGGCTTGTTATTATTTTTTAACGAGCGGCTGCTCAGTTTAATTGTGCAGGCCAGCAATGAAACGCTTGGAGTGATCTTAGTCATTTTTGCGGCCATTACCTGGGCCGCCTATGCGTTGGCGCAAAAACAGTTGTTGGTCAGTTATAGTTCTAAACAAATTATGTATCTGATTTACTTTGCCGGGAGTATTGCTTTTATTCCGGTGTCAGACTTCACGCCACTGGGGCAATTAAGTGTACTGCAATGGTCATTGCTGCTGTTTTGTTGTTTAAACACGGTGGTAGCTTATGGCGCTTTTGCCGAAGCCTTACACCATTGGGAAGCCTCGAAGGTCAGTGCGGTACTAGCGATTACGCCGTTGGTCACCATTATCAGTGCCAACATCGTCGCCGCAATTTGGCCTGACTTGTTAATTCCACAGCAACTGAATATTTGGTCTTGGTTAGGCGCTATCCTAGTGGTAATGGGCTCTGCTTTAACGGCTTTAGCACCGCAGTTCGTACAATATCGCGAAGCACGCCGAGTGAGAAAACTACAACGCGATGTGTTATAACAAAGACAACGGCCAAAAATTAAAAACGCTAAACAAAAAGGCCCTGCATTGCAGGGCCTTTGCTAATGATACAAAAACTTATTTAACGGTCACAATGCGGCAGGTATTAGACGCGCCAACCTGTAACATCACATCGCCGTGCGTCATAATGACTAAGTCACCTGATTTTAAACCGGCTTTCTCTCTGATCACCTTGATGGCTTCATCCGCTAAAGACAAGGCTTCTACTTCGGTGCTGTCAAAATGCACGGGATAAACACCACGATACATCGCCATTTTGTTCAGGGTTTTGGTATGGCGCGATAGCGCATAAATAGGCTGTGGTGAGGTTATACGAGACATCAACTTCGCAGTATAGCCTGATTCAGTTAACGCAATAATGGCTTTAATTTCTGGTAAATGGTTTGCCGCATACATCGCAGACAATGCAATAGTTTCACTGATTTCTGTGAAGTTTAAGTTCATTCGATGCTTAGAGCTTTGCACTGATGGGTGTTTTTCAGCACCAATACAAACGCGCGCCATGGCTTTGACGGTTTCAATGGGATATTTACCTGCAGCAGTTTCAGCAGACAACATGACACCGTCAGTACCATCTAACACAGCATTGGCCACGTCCATGACTTCTGCACGCGTTGGCATCGGGCTTTCGATCATGCTTTCCATCATTTGCGTTGCGGTGATCACAATGCGATTTAATTGGCGTGAACGCGCGATAATGCGTTTTTGTTGGCCAACCAGTTCAGCATCACCAATCTCAACACCCAGATCGCCACGTGCTACCATCACGGCGTCAGAAGCACGAATGATATCGTCGAGGGTTTCATCATCGGCAACGGCTTCAGCACGTTCTACTTTTGCCATAATGCGGGCTTCAGAGCCTGCTGCCACGGCAAGTTCACGGGCATAACGTAAATCATCACCAGAACGCGGGAAAGAGACGGCAAGGTAATCAACATCAATTTCAGCGGCAGTAATAATGTCGCGTTTGTCTTTTTCAGTCAGGGCAGGGGCGGTTAAACCACCACCTTGGCGGTTGATCCCTTTATTGTTACTTAATTTACCACCGATAGTGACTTCAGTGATCACGCGCTCGCCTTGCACGTCATTTACTTTTAATACAATACGGCCATCATCTAACAGCAGTAAGTCGCCGGCAACGACATCTTGTGGCAGTTGCTTGTAATCGATACCCACTTGTGAGTTATCGCCTTCACCTTTACCTAAAGTGGCATCTAGCACGAAGATTTGACCTTCTTCTAGCATGATGGCGCCATCTTTAAAGGTTGAAACCCGAATTTTAGGGCCTTGTAAATCGCCTAAGATGGCGACATTAGCGCCTAACTTAGCCGCGGCAGCTCGGACCATCTCAGCACGTTGCTTGTGATCTTCTGCCGTTCCGTGAGAAAAGTTTAAACGAAAAACGCTAGCACCAGCGCTGATCAATTTTTCTAGGATAGCTTGCGTATTAGTTGCGGGGCCGAGGGTGGCGACGATTTTAGTTCTTCTGAGCATCGAAAACTCCTGCTGTTGAAGCTGTGAATAGCTTACTACTTAGTCTAATGTAATTTTATTACATAACCTAGCAGAAAACTGAATTAAAATTACAAAAGCGATCATATTTCAACGCTTAGCTGATTAGATCTTTTTTATCAAAGCGCGAACCACGCAAACTATCTTTGACTTTCTTTAAGTTTTCTCGAAACTTACTGCCACGTCTTAAGGTAAAGCCGGTTGCTAAAATATCAATTAATACCAGTTGCGCGACCCGTGAAGCCATTGGCATATACATGTCGGTATCTTCGGGTACATCGAGAGAAAGCACCAAGGTACATTCCTTAGCTAACGGGCTGTCATAAGCCGTAATACCAATAACCGTTGCATCGTTTTCACGCGCTATCGCTGCGATATCACACAGGTTTTTCGTTCTACCCGTGTGGCTAATACACACGACCACTTCACCATCACAGCTGTTAATTGCCGACATACGTTGCATGACGATGTCATCAAAGCATACCACCGGGACGTTAAAGCGAAAAAATTTGTTTTGTGCATCATGGGCTACCGAGGCAGAAGCCCCCAGGCCAAAAAATGAAATTTTCTTTGCTTGGGTTAAGACATCGACCGCGCGGTTAATGGCGCCAATATCAACTCGTTGCCGTGCAGTATCCAGTGCAGCCATGGTCGATTCAAAAATTTTGGCGGTGTAAGCCTCTGGGCCATCTTCTTCTTCGACATGCCGGTTCACATAAGGCGTACCATTAGCAAGACTTTGCGCCAGGTGTAGTTTAAAATCAGGAAAACCTTTGGTATCGAGTCGACGGCAAAAGCGATTAACGGTGGGCTCACTCACATCTGCTAATTTTGCTAAAGAAGCAATGCTGCTATGAATAGTGGTTTGAGGATTCGCCAGAATAACGTCTGCAACTTTGCGTTCAGATTTGCTGAAGTTATTGACGCTATTAATAATTTTTTCAAGTACGTTCATTCGCTGCTACCTGCACTTATCATTCCTCGTAAGGTCGAGGTGAGTTTTTTAAGTTTAATGATCTGTCGGTTATACTGTTTTATTTCAATTGCGCCGACAAAACAGTATTAAATTTACCACAAAACCTGAGGAATAGGATAAAACCTGCACTATAATACTACTTTAGTTAAATTTTGAACAGTTCTGTAATTAAATTACATTATCTGACGTTTACAAGCGACATTCTCTCCGTTAGTATGGGGTAAGTGTTGTAAAATTACATCTTTTAAGGCTGAGTTATGACAACCTCCAAGCAAAACCAGGCATGTGATCTTATTCTATTTGGCACCAAGGGCGATCTTGCTCGCAGAAAATTGTTGCCCGCATTATATCAACTTGAGAAAGCCGGTTTATTAGCCGCAGACTCCCGTATTATTGGGGTGGCGCGTGATGATTTAGATAACGCTGCCTATATTGAACTGGTTAAAAGCAACCTAACGCGCTTCCTAAAAAAAGAAACCCTAGATGAAACCGTTTGGGAGACCTTATCTAAAAAGCTGCATTATGTTTCTATCGATTTAAAAGAAACGGCTGATTATAAAAAGTTAGCTGAGGTGGTGGATATCACCAAACGTGTACCCGTGAGTTATTTTGCTACTCCTCCTTCATTATTTGGCGATTTGTGTCGGGGTTTAGCAGAAGCAGGTTTAGCCGCAGAGCCATCGCGAGTGGTGCTTGAAAAACCGATTGGTCATGATTTGCAATCGTCTTATGTGATTAACGATCAAGTGGCTGAGCATTTTAAAGAGTGCCAAATTTATCGTATCGATCATTACTTAGGTAAAGAAACGGTACTTAACTTATTAGCCCTGCGTTTTGCGAATGCTATTTTTGCCTCTAACTGGGATCACAATGCCATTGACCATGTGCAGATCACGGTGGCTGAAGAGGTCGGCGTAGAAGGCCGCTGGAGCTACTACGATGATGCTGGTCAAATGCGCGATATGGTGCAAAACCACTTATTACAAGTGTTGTCATTGATTGCCATGGAGCCGCCTGCACGCTTAGATGCAGACAGCATTCGAGATGAAAAATTAAAAGTATTGAAAGCCTTACGTCGTATTGATGATAGTAACGTACAAGAAAAAACCGTACGTGGTCAGTATTCGGCGGGTTTTGCGGCGGGTCAAGCCGCACCCGGTTATTTAGAAGAAGAGGGCGCTAGACCAAACAGTAAAACTGAAACCTTTGTGGCGATAAGGGTGGATATTGATAACTGGCGTTGGGCCGGTGTGCCGTTTTATTTAAGAACGGGCAAGCGCATGCCGAAGAAACACAGCGAAGTGGTGATTTGCTTTAAGCCACAACCGCACAATATTTTCAAAGCCACTTACCGCGATTTACCGGCCAACAAATTAATTATTCGTTTACAGCCAGATGAAGGGGTCGAAATTCAGGTAATGAATAAGATTCCAGGTCTTGGCGAAAGCATGCGCTTACAACAAAGTAAGCTAGATTTAAGTTTCGATGAAACTTTTAAATCACAGCGTATTGCAGATGCCTACGAACGGCTGTTACTTGAAGCGATGCTGGGTAACCAGTACTTGTTCGTGCGTCGTGATGAGGTTGAACAAGCCTGGCAATGGGTTGACGGTATTATCAACGCTTGGAAAAACACCAATGAGCCACCGAAGGCCTATCAAGCCGGTACTTGGGGCCCCGTTTCGTCTATCTCGATGATGGCACGTGACGATCGTAATTGGGACGAATAAGCATGAATTTACAAACGTTTTCTGATAGCAACGCTTTAAACCAAGCCTTTGCTCAGCAACTATTGACTATTCTCAGCACGGCGATTGCCGAACGTGGCCAAGCGACGCTGGTTGTTTCGGGTGGCCGTACGCCATTAGCGTTATTTAGCACTTTGGCCAATACGGATCTAGCTTGGGATAAAGTGACCATTTTACTGGCCGATGATCGTTATTTACCCACCAGTGCTGAGCACAGCAACGAGCGGCTGGTAAAGGCTAATTTGTTACAACAGCATGCGGCTAAAGCGCACTTTATTAGTTTATACGCCGAAGCCGCGAATGCGTTTGCTGCCGTACCGCAGATTTTGCCCCGTGTAGCGGCTTTGCCCACTTTTGACGCCGTTATTTTAGGCATGGGTGAAGATGGTCATACGGCATCTTTGTTTCCGTGCAGCCAACAGTTGGCGGCAGGTTTAGCTGATGATGCACCGGCGGTTCTGGCCACAGAGCCCACCAGTGCCCCTTATCAACGGATCAGTTTAAGCAAAGCGCGTTTGTTAGACAGTCGGCATATTTTTCTTCACTTAGTGGGTGAAAACAAATATCCGGTTTTACAACAAGCATTAGCCGACACCGATCCAATGGAAATGCCCATTCGAGCATTCTTACAGCATCCATCCATCAGCATTGATGTGATGTACGCACCGCAATAGAGGTTTTAGTTATGAATCCAGTGATTCAGAAAGTTACCGATCGTATTATCGCCCGCAGCAGTAAAAGTCGTGCTATTTATTTAGAACGGTTAGAGCAAGCCCGTCAACAGGGCCCACACCGTGGTGTTTTGAGTTGCGGTAACTTAGCACACGGTTTTGCCGCCTGTAGTGCCAGCGATAAAGCGGATTTACGCAGTCTAACTAAAGCTAATATTGGCATTATCTCGTCTTATAACGATATGTTGTCGGCGCATCAACCTTATCAAACTTATCCAGACATCATTAAAAAAGCCGTTAATGAGATCGGCAGTGTTGCCCAGTTTGCTGGCGGTGTTCCTGCCATGTGTGACGGTGTCACCCAAGGCCAACCTGGCATGGAATTAAGTTTACTCAGCCGCGACATTATTGCGATGTCTGCTGCGGTAGGCTTATCACACAATATGTTTGATGGCGGCTTAATGCTCGGGATCTGCGATAAAATCGTTCCGGGTTTATTAATGGCAGCGTTGAGTTTTGGTCATTTACCTTTTGTGTTTGTTCCTGCCGGCCCGATGCCATCAGGGATCCCAAATAAAGAAAAAGCGCGCGTACGTCAGCTTTATGCTGAAGGTAAAGTCGGTCAAGAAGAGCTTTTAGAAGCGGAAGCCGCGTCTTATCACTCTGCTGGAACCTGTACTTTCTACGGCACGGCCAACTCGAACCAATTAGTGGTAGAAATGATGGGCCTGCATTTACCTGGCTCGTCTTTTGTTAACCCCAACACCCCGTTACGTGATGAATTAACCAAGGCGGCAGCTCGTCAAGTAACGCGTTTAACAGAGCTAGGTAATGACTATTTACCCATCGGTAAATTGGTTGATGCAAAAGCCATTGTTAACGGTATCGTGGGTCTGTTAGCCACGGGTGGTTCAACTAATCACACTATGCACTTGATTGCGGTTGCGCGTTCAGCCGGTTTTATTGTGAATTGGGATGATTTTGCTGAGCTTTCAGATGCGACGCCGTTGTTAACGCGCATTTACCCGAACGGCCAAGCAGATATTAACCATTTCCAATATGCCGGTGGTATGGCGTACTTGATGCGCACTTTATTAGATGCCGGCTTATTACACGAAGATGTGCGAACGATTGCTGGCCCAGGGCTACGTCGTTATACCCAAGTTCCGGTATTACAAGACGGCAAATTAGTTTGGGTGGATGGTCCCGAGCAATCATCTGATGATGATGTTTTAACCTCAGTGGACAAACCCTTTAAAGCTCATGGTGGCTTACAAGTGTTATCCGGTAATGTCGGTCGCAGCGTCATGAAAACCTCTTCACTGCGTCCAGGCACCGAAATTGTTAAAGCGCCAGCAGTCGTTTTCCACAGCCAACATGAATTAGACGCGGCGTTTAAAGCCGGTGAATTAGACAAAGACTGTGTTGTTGTAGTGCGTTTCCAAGGTCCAAAAGCCTGTGGTATGCCAGAGCTACACAAGTTAACGCCACCGTTAGGGGTGTTACAAGATAAAGGTTTTAAAGTGGCTTTGGTAACGGATGGTCGAATGTCCGGCGCGTCAGGAAAAGTACCAGCAGCCATCCACGTCACACCAGAAGCCTTAGATGGCGGCAACATTGCTCGTATTAATAATGGCGATATGCTGTTAGTGGATGGCGAAAGTGGCAAGTTAGAAGTGTTGGTCGATGCTAAAGAGTTTGCCGCAAGACCGGTTGCAGTAGCAGACATGGCACCGAATTTATACGGCATGGGCCGTGAAATGTTTGGTGCCATGCGTCAGCAACTTACTGGGGCTGAGCAGGGTGCATGCAGCTTATTTATTACGGAGGAACACCTGCATGGCTGACACTCGTAAATTTGCCATCGTCGCCGATATTGGTGGCACAAATGCCCGCTTCAGCCGGGTTGCATTAGATACCTTAGCGCTGGATAAAGTCGCAGTTTATCCTTGCGCAGATTTTGCAACCTTAGCCGATGCATTATCGCACTATCAGCAGCAGCAAGGATTAACTGCGTTAAAAGATGTTGCTATTGGTATTGCTTGCCCCATTAACGGTGATGAAGTTCGGATGACGAACTTTCATTGGCAATTTTCGATTAAGGCCATGCAAGCCGGCTTGGGGTTAGATACGCTGCTGTTAATGAATGACTTTACCGCTGTTGCCATGTCATTACCGGCGTTGGCTGACGACCAAAAAATTCAGATTGGTGGTGAAGCCGCTAACCCAGCACAGCCTATGGCTGTGCTGGGTGCCGGAACGGGCTTAGGCGTGGCGAATTTAGTGCCTTTTGGCCAAAAGTATATACCGTTACCGGGTGAGGGCGGCCATGTTGATTGGGCGCCACAAACTGAACAAGAGTGGTTTATTTATCAACAATTAGCTGCTGAGCATGATCATGTATCACCAGAGCGCCTGTTATCTGGCCCTGGTTTAGAAGCCATTTATCGTGCGCTAGCGGCTTATCAAAAAATCGACACGCCCGCTTTAACTGCCGGTGAGATTGGCCAACAAGCGCTCAGCAACAGCTCAGCGTTAGCTGTAGCAACAGTTGAACAATTTTATGCCAGTCTTGGCAGCATTGCCGGTAATTTAGCATTGACGCTCAGTACTTTTGGTGGCGTATACGTGGCCGGAGGCATTGTACCGAAACTTCTACCCTTGTTAGGTCGCAGCGAATTTCGTCAACGATTTGATGCAAAAGGGCGCTTTAGTGGCTTCAACCGGCAAATACCGGTTTTCATTGTTACAGCCGAGCAACCCGGTTTATTGGGTGCCGCGGTTTATCTAAAACAAACATTGGCGGGTTAATTTATGGCATTTTCTAATTGGCAACTACAACCATCGGTGTTGTTTGCTATGGGTCCTGTAGTTCCAGTAATCGTTATTAAAGATATTAATGACGCTGTTCCGTTAGCCAAAGCATTAATTGCCGGTGGTATTAAGGTGTTAGAAGTGACATTGCGCACTCCACAAGCGTTAGCGGCCATTAAACTTTTAGCTGAAGAAGTGCCAGAGGCGGTTGTCGGTGCCGGTACAGTGACCACTGCAGAACAATTAGCTCAAGTCATCGCAGCAGGTGCTAAATTTGCAATCAGCCCAGGGTTAACCGAAAACTTGTTAATTGCCGCCAAAGAATCCAGTATTCCGCTGATCCCCGGCATTGCCACCATTTCAGAGTTAATGCAAGGCACCGTATTAGGCTATACCCACTTTAAATTTTTCCCAGCAGAAGCTGCCGGGGGCGTGAAAAACCTAAAATCAATTTATGGTCCTTTCGCTGATATTCGTTTTTGTCCTACCGGTGGTATTAACGAGAAAAACTATCATGATTACCTAGCGCTACCGAATGTCAGTTGTGTTGGCGGTTCATGGATAGTACCTGATAGCGCAGTCGATGCTAAAGACTGGGCAACTATTACCGCGCTAACGGCCAAAGCCGTTGCCGAGGCAAAATAAGGTAACAACAAACCGGCTTAGGCCGGTTTGTTGTTTTAAACACATTTAAAAGCACTGTGCTTTTGAGTTTTACCGACAAAACGCGTATAGTAGCGCACCATTTTTAGCTGTTTTAACCCTGTAACGGACCCTTTTCTGTGATTTCAACCAATAACATTACCATGCAGTTCGGCGCTAAGCCGTTGTTTGAAAATATTTCGATTAAATTTGGCGATGGCAATCGTTATGGTTTGATCGGCGCGAACGGCTGCGGCAAGTCGACATTCATGAAGATTTTAAGTCGCGAGCTTGAACCTAGCGCGGGTAATGTTTTTGTTGAGCCTAATTTTCGTGTAGCAAAACTGCACCAAGATCAATTTGCTTTTGAAAAGTACACCGTTATTGATACGGTAATCATGGGGCATGCAGAGCTATGGTCGGTGAAGTCAGAACGCGATCGTATTTATGCCGAACCTGAAATGACTGAAGAAGATGGCATGAAAGTCGCCGATCTGGAAGTCGCTTTTGGTGAGATGGATGGCTACTCTGCTGAATCGCGGGCCAGTGAATTATTATTAGGCGTGGGGATCCCGATTGAACAGCATTATGGTTTGATGTCGTCAGTCGCGCCAGGCTTCAAATTACGTGTTTTATTGGCCCAGGTGTTATTTGCTGATCCCGATATCATGTTGCTAGACGAACCTACCAACAACTTGGATATTAATACGATCCGTTGGTTAGAAAACGTGTTGGCTGAGCGTAATTCCACCATGGTCATCATCTCGCACGATAGACACTTCTTAAACAGCGTCTGTACGCATATGGCTGATTTAGACTACGGCGAGTTACGCGTATTCCCAGGCAACTATGATGAATACATGACGGCCGCCACGCAAACACGTGAGCGTTTGTTATCGGATAATGCCAAGAAAAAAGCGCAAATTGCCGAACTCCAAACGTTCGTCAGCCGCTTTTCTGCCAATGCGTCAAAAGCACGACAAGCCACCAGTCGCGCTAAACAAATTGATAAAATTCAGTTAGAAGAAGTGAAAGCCTCTAGCCGTGTTAATCCGTTTATTCGTTTTGAACAGCAAAAACAATTGTATCGTTTAGCGTTAGAAGTGGAAGACTTAAGCAAAAGCTTTGGTGAATTACAACTATTACGCAAGTTAAAAATGACCATCGAAGTCGGTGAAAAGGTCGCCATCCTGGGCCCGAACGGTATCGGTAAATCAACCCTGTTAAAGTGTTTAGTGGGTGATCTCAAACTGGATAGCGGTACGGTAAAATGGTCTGAAAACGTCTGTATTGGTTACTATGCGCAAGATCATGCACATGAATTTGCAACTGACATGACGTTGTTCGATTGGATGAGCCAATGGAAACAACCCTCAGATGACGAACAAGCGATTCGTGGTGTTTTAGGACGTTTACTATTCTCACAAGATGACATCAAAAAGTCCGTTAAAGTGTTATCGGGTGGTGAGCAAGGCCGCATGTTGTTCGGTAAACTGATGTTATTAAGACCGAATATTTTGGTGATGGATGAACCGACTAACCACTTAGATATGGAGTCGATTGAGTCACTTAACTTAGCCTTAGAGCATTACAAAGGGACCTTGTTGTTTGTCAGTCATGACCGTGAGTTTGTTTCTTCGTTGGCCAGCCGTATTATCGAAATCACCGACAAAGGGATGAGTAACTTTGCCGGTAGTTACGAAGAATATTTGGCGCAACAACTCGCCTTACAATAACAACTTCACGGCTGGTATAAACTGTTTATATTATACCAGCACTTGATATTGAATATTTTGCCTCCATGTTACTGTTAATAGGCTAACATTTCTTGTGCATTAACTATTAGGGCTTGTTGACGTTTTCTGTTTAGATTTTGTTCGTTTGGCGATGTTTTGATCGCGAAACGAGGAGTGTAATTTAGTTATTCTAAATAAACGACGAGAGACAAAGAGCAAAGCATCGCCAGACGAACCCTTCGGGCAGCGTGTGGCTGGCATTTCTACTGCGTTATCGCTTGTTTATGTAGAATAACTACACGGCACAAGCTCTGCCTTGTATAAATACCAGCCACTCAGCTGCAAAAACAACCAGCAAACGTCAACAAGCCCTAGACCAAGGAGAGAAAATGAAGATCAATATAGGTATTGAAGAAGAACAGCGTAAAGCCATTGCTCATGGTTTATCGGTATTACTGGCAGATACTTATACGCTGTATCTGAAAACACATAATTATCATTGGAATGTTACGGGGCCAATGTTTCAAACCCTGCATACATTATTTGAAACCCAGTACACCGAGTTAGCGATTGCCGTGGATGATATCGCCGAGCGGATCCGGGCTTTAGGTGAATTTGCGCCAGGCTCTTATAAAGCTTATGCCGGTTTAACCAGTTTAAAAGAAGCAGACGGTATTCCAACAGCGGAAGAGATGATTAAAGACTTAGTCAAAGGCCAAGAGGCCATTGCTAAGACTTCTCGCTCTATTGTGCCCGTGGCAGACGGCGCTTCAGATGAAGTGACGCTGGATCTGCTGACGCAGCGTATGACAGTACATGAAAAAAATGCGTGGATGTTACGTAGCTTAGTGGCTTAATCTGCCCATCTTCATCGTTAATTAAAGGAGCCTGAGGCTCCTTTTTTTATGTCTAAAAAGTAAACTTTGGTCTAATTTTGCAATTTATCGTGGAAATCCGCCAACTCATCTGGCACTCTGGCCATCCAGAAGTGCAATATTTTATTAACTGAAATTGGCTGATCCAACATGGATCTGTTTTAAAACGCAACCCGAATAGGTTTATGCATGCAAAAGTTCCTTTCTGTTTTCTGCTGTGCCGTGCTGTTATTACTTACCCCCTCAGCCTTTGCGGCAGCAGCTGGGCACCTAGAACTGACACAATCGATGGTTGGCTATGTGTGTATCGGTATTTTCGTTATCGCTTATGCACTGGTGATGGGCGAAGAAAAACTGCATATGCGCAAATCCAAGCCAGTATTAGTTGCGGCCGGTTTAATTTGGATGTTAATTGGTTGGGTTTATATTCAGCAGGGGCAACCCGAAGTCACGCAGGTGGCATTTCGGCATAATTTGCTCGAATTTGCTGAGTTAATGCTTTTTTTATTAGTAGCGATGACCTACATCAATGCAATGGAAGAGCGGCGTTTATTTGATGCGTTACGTTCTTGGATGATAAAAAAGGGCTTCAGTTATCAAAACCTGTTCTGGATCACCGGCTTTTTATCCTTCTTTATCTCACCGGTAGCAGATAACCTGACCACGGCTTTGCTGATGTGTGCTGTGGTGATGAAAGTGGCTGAAGGCGATAAAAAATTTATCAATTTATGCTGTGTCAATATTGTGGTCGCCGCTAATGCCGGAGGCGCTTTTAGTCCGTTTGGTGACATCACTACGCTGATGGTGTGGCAAGCTGGTTTATTACATTTTCAAGAATTCTTTGCACTGTTTATCCCATCTTTAGTTAATTTCTTAGTCCCGGCCATAGTGATGAGTTTTTTTGTCGAAAAACGTCAACCCAGTGCGTTATTAGAAGAAGTGGAATTAAAGCGCGGTGCACTGCGTATCGTGAGTTTATTTCTTGTCACTATTGCCACTGCTGTAAGTTGTCATACCTTCCTGCATTTGCCCCCTGTACTGGGCATGATGATGGGCTTGGGTTATTTACAATTTTTTGGCTACTTTTTGCGGCAAACATTACCGGGTTCATTGGCGCGCAAAAGAGCAATGGCCGAACGTAGCGGTGATGTGGAACGCTTAAAACGTTTAGGCGGCGTTGTGCCATTTGATGTGTTTAGTCGGGTACAACGCGCTGAGTGGGATACCTTATTATTTTTTTATGGAGTCGTGATGTGTGTGGGGGGCTTGGGCTTTTTAGGTTATCTTGGCTTGATGTCTGATATTCTGTATACCCAATGGGGCGCGACCCATGCCAATATCGCTTTGGGCGTGATCTCGGCCGTGATCGATAACATTCCGGTGATGTTTGCGGTACTGACCATGCAACCTGAGATGTCACACGGTCAATGGCTATTAATTACCTTAACCGCCGGGGTAGGCGGTAGTTTACTGTCGATAGGCTCTGCGGCAGGGGTGGCCTTAATGGGCCAAGCCCGAGGTTACTATACCTTTTCTGGGCATTTAAAGTGGGCGCCGGTTATTGCTCTTGGTTATGCGGCGTCCATTGCCACGCATCAATGGATTAATGCCGGTTTATTTGAGATTTATGGTTAAGTTTTTGGCCGCTAACTGTGGGTAAAACATACACAGTTGGCGGTTTTTATCACTCTTTTTGCCTTTCTGAGCTAAAATTTCTAAGTATTTTAGCTAAAACCTTGTAAAATCAAAACTTGAAGTAACACTTATACTTACCTTAGTGTAGGTTATGTAGTGTCTAAGCGTAGGTTAAAACGGAGAAGGTCGAATGAATGCGTTACAGTATGCGCAAAATGTGCAAGAGCTGTTTTCTTTACCGGATAGTTATTTCCGGGTTAAAGAGCTTATGGATTCAGACACTGCAAATCTTGATGATATTGCCGATGTCATTCTGCTTGATCCGGTATTAACGTCAAAAATTCTAAAACTGGCCAACAGTGCGGTTTATCGTCTGCCTTACCAAGTTGAAACCATCAATAAAGCGTTATTGGTATTGGGTAAAACCCAAGTCTATAACTTGATCCTCAGTATTGGTATCAGTACCGCCTGTAGTAAATTGAACACGCAAGCGATTGACACCGAACGTTTTTGGGAACAAAGTGTTAATGCGGCATTAATTGCTAAATATTTAGCACAGCGTATTGGCTTAAAACATCCCGATCGCTCTTATGTTTCTGGTTTATTACATAATATTGGTGAGTTAGTCGTTGTGCAGCAAAACGCTGACGTGGCTGCAGCTTGTCAAGAATACACCGATGAAATGAAACCCTGGCAACTACAACAAAAACTGCTTGGCTTTAGCTATGCCGCTTGCGGTGCAGAATTACTGAATATGTGGCAGCTGCCTGATTCAATCGTAGAGCCACTTGCTCTGCAAAATAATACCCATTATGAAGCGAGATCACTTGATGTGCTTGTAGTGCATCTTGCTGTACGTTTAGCCTTAGCTAATCAGCACCCTGAGCTTTATAATATGCAAACGCTGGTCGATCCCTACTTATTAGAAGTACTGCAACTGGCGCAGGCGGATTTGATTAAAGCGATCGATTTTTGTAATACCGAAGGCTTGTTCGTGTTGTCCATTTTAAACCCTAGGATCAGCACCATTTATTAAATCAATTTACTGCCATCGACAGGTGGCAGTGGTCATTTTCGGATTAAATCATGTCTGTAACACCATCAAACAAGCGTCCTCTTTACACAGGCTACGCAGGCTCAGCATTACTTGAAACGCCATTATTAAACAAAGGCAGTGCTTTCACCCGAGAAGAGCGCTCCACCTTTAATTTAACCGGTTTACTGCCACCACGTTATGAAACGATTGAAGAGCAGGTCAGTCGTTGTTATTTGCAGTATCGCAGTTTTGATGATGCCATCAACAAGCACATTTATTTACGGGCGATCCAAGATAACAATGAAACCTTGTTTTATCGTTTAGTGCAGCAGCATTTAGAAGAAATGTTGCCCATTATCTATACCCCCACAGTCGGTGATGCTTGTGAGCAATTCTCTGATATTTATCGCAGCTCGCGCGGCTTATTTATCAGTTATGACGATCGCTACAATTTGGACGATGTGCTGCGCAATGCCACTAAAGCGAAAGTTAAAGTTATTGTCGTAACGGATGGTGAGCGAGTGCTAGGTTTAGGTGACCAAGGTATCGGCGGCATGGGTATTTCCATCGGTAAGCTATCGCTTTATACCGCTTGTGGTGGCATTAGCCCCGCTTATACCTTGCCTGTGATGCTGGATGTCGGGACCAATAACGAAAAGCTGTTAAATGATCCGATGTACATGGGCCTGCGGCAAAAACGGGTTGCGCAAGAACAGTATAACGAATTTATTGATTTATTTATGACTGCCGTTAATCGACGTTGGCCTGATGCGATTATTCAATTTGAAGATTTTGCGCAGCCTAATGCCATGCCGATTCTGCAGCGCTACCGTGATCAGGTATGTTGTTTTAATGATGATATTCAAGGTACAGCAGCCGTTACCGTGGGAACCTTACTTGCCGCTTGCCGCTCTAAAGGCGTGTCGTTGCATCAGCAAAAAGTGGTGTTTGTCGGTGCGGGATCTGCGGGTTGTGGTATTGCAGAACAAATTATTAGCCAAATGGTTGCAGAAGGTGCAACGGAGCCACAAGCGCGTAGCCAGATTTACATGGTCGACCGTTTTGGTTTATTAACCGAAACGATGCCCGATTTACGTGATTTTCAACAAGCCTTAGTACAACGCAGCGAAGCGATCAGTGATTGGAGCTTCAGTGGCGATTACCCAAGCTTACTGGATGTCATGCACTGTGCAAAGCCCACTATCCTAATTGGGGTGTCTGGCCAAGCGGGCTTATTTACCGAGCAAGTGATCCGCGCCATGAAAAAAGGCTGTGACACACCGATTATTTTCCCATTGAGTAATCCGTCACGTCAGGTCGAAGCCACACCAGAGCAAGTGATTCATTGGACTGACGGTGACGTGATTATTGCTACGGGGAGTCCTTTTGCCCCCGTGACTTATCAGGGTAAGCAACATCTGATCACCCAATGTAATAACAGCTATATTTTCCCTGGTATTGGTTTAGGCGTGCTGGCTGTAAAAGCCCGTTTGATCAGTGATGACATGCTACGAGCGGCCAGCGAAACCTTAGCGGCGAACTCACCGCTGGCAAATACCGGGCAGGGCGGGTTATTACCAAATTTCACTGCGCTGGCAGAATTAAGTAAGAAGATTGCTTTTGCGGTTGCCAAAGTGGCGATCCAGCAGGGTTTAGCGCTAGAGATAGACGATAACGTGCTACAGCAAAAAATTGAACAAAATTTTTGGCAGCCACAGTATCGTTCCTACCGTCGTGTAAGTAACTAATCTACTCACCATCACGCCGTTATAGTTAACGTTAGCGGTGTGATGGTTAGCTAAAGACAGTGTTAATTGGCTACTAAAGCGCGTTTTGCAAGTTTACGTAGGTAAAAGTTACGCTTTATCGGAACTGATCGAATAATGCTGCACGTCAGGTTGAAGTTAAATTAGTTGGTATAGTGGCGATCACCGCCTGATTGCGACCATTATTTTTGCCGATATATAATGCCTCATCAGCATACTTTACCCATTGCTGCAGTGAGTTTACAGATAAGGGCAAGCTGGCAATGCCCATAGTGGCACTGATGGTGAGTTGTGTGCCCTGATACTTACAACCGTCATGCTGTAAGAGCCGTAAAAACTGCTGGCAAAAAACCTTAGCATCCATAGCATTACAATTCGCTAAGGCGAGGACAAACTCTTCGCCACCCCAGCGTCCCACGATATCAGTACCACGAATTCGCTGGCTTAATAACTTGGCAAAATGCTGCAGCACCACATCGCCCGCATTATGACCGTATTGGTCATTGAGCATTTTGAAGTAATCAATATCAATTAATACCAGGCTGACGGCTTGATTTTCACGGGTAGCATGGGCTAACAGGCGAGAGAAATTCTCAGCAAACCCATCTCGATTTAAGAGATTAGTTAATGGATCGTGGTCGGCTCGATTTTTCAATTGTGCTGCCAGTGATTCTAACTCTTGCGTGCGCTGTTTAACTAAGTCGTGTAAGCGAACATTTTGTCGGCGTAAACTGGCTTCGCGTAACCAAACAATTAGCACAAACAAGGCGAGTAAAGACACAATAAATAACAGCCAGATCCACACAGAATAGTACCAAGGTGCCGCAACACTAAATGTTAAGCGTAAAGGCGCTATGGTGTTAAAACCACGGCTGTTTTGGCCTTCAATTTCTAATTGAAACTTGCCTGGCTTCAAATTGACATAGCGAATTTCACGGCTATTATTCAGTGCTGACCACTGATCAGATAAGCCAATGAGTCGACTTCGCGCGCTATTCAGCTCAGGCTCCCAATAATCCAATACCGCAAAACGAATAATCAGCTCGTTAAACGCATAGGGTAATTCTAAATTTTCATTCAGGACGTCAAACTCACGCGTTAAATCAACACCATCAACAATCAACTCGGTAAGCACCAGGCGCGGCGGTTGAAACACTTCTTGTTCTGGCTCGTTATTCAGCACCACAGCACCAATGGCGGTCCCAAGCACCATTTCGCCATCGGCAGAAATAGAATAGGCATTACGCTGCATAGTAAGATCGGGTAAGCCATCGGCTACACCATAACTAACAAAACGCTGAAGTTGAGAATCAAAACGAGCTGGACCATTGTTGGTAAGAGCCCAAAGCTGGCCGTGTGCATCAAAAAAGGCACTATTTATATATGGGCTAGGTAACCCCTGCTCTGGCATGTAATGCAGCAAATTGTTATTGGTTTTATCAAATTGCCACAAGCCGTATTCAGAGCATAACCACAAGATGCCGTTATCTTCGGGTAAGGCACAGCCAAAGCCATCAATATCATCTTGGATCGGCAGAGTAAGCCGAGACCAACGCTCCTGCGCAGCATTGTTAACAAATAAGCCTGAGTAGCGACTGGCAGCATAGAGTGGTAAACCGTCTTGCACACTTATTTGATGAATTAAATCCCCATTGATACCGTGAATATCACTGATAACCATTTTTACGTCTTGTTTATCAGATTGCCAGATTAACATCCCTTGCTGCCACAAACTAAAATAGAAGGTACCGGTAGTACTGATAAAGAGGTCGGTTACGGCAGTACTATTAATATTAGCTAAATCAAAGGGACGCGTTTCTTGGGTCAATTGTTCATCTTTAAAATGGAACAAACCAACATCGGTAGCGAGCCAAAGCACATCATTTGCATCGCTGTAGAGCTTAAAAACTTTACGGATCCCAGTTTGCCAGCCAAAATCAAATATTTGCCATTGCTGTTTTGGATCACGGCGTAATAATTGATTGGGCGTTGCAAGCCAAAGATTACCCGTTTTGTCATGGTAAACCGCGCTTATGCGTTTTAACGCCGCTTCTTGCAAGGTAGCTGGCATAGTGAGAGCTAATGGTTTAAAAACCGAGTGTTGTGCCAAACCAACAAAGATTCCGCGATCACGCGTGCCTACCCATAATTGCTTACTGCTGTTCTGATGTAAGCTGCGTACATCGGCATTAGGTAAAAAGTTGTAATTGTTATTGCTATTGTTTTTTAGCCAAGTCAGTGATGGGATATCAAATAAATATAAGCCATCTGAGGCACCCACCCACAATCTTCCGGGGCTTAATTCGGCTAAAACATTACCGCGAGGGGTCGGCAAATCTTCTGGCGTTTCTATTTCAGTAAAACACTGGCAAGCTGCCTGGTAAAGAAATAAGCCTTGAGAGGAAAGTGCCCATAGCTGATTATTGATATTCGCGATATTTCGTACTTCTCGAGCGCGATCGGCTACCAACTTATTTAAAGCAGGCAAATCGAGCTGTGTATAAGTTGACAGATCTGAATTGAGTTTAACGATACCGTTGGAAGTGGCAAACCAAATCGCATTATCAAATTCGGTGATACCCCAAATGCGCTGGCCATTTAACGGATGATTGGTCTGGTTTAGCGCAAAACGCGTGAGGCGATAAGGTTGATCAGGGTAAATAATATTGACACCACCTGCGGAGCCAATCCAAATACGATCTTGGCTGTCTGAAAATATTTCTTGAACACGATCAGAAGCTAACGCATTGTCATCAGTGCTATCGGCTTTAAAATTAATGCGCTCTTTAGATTGCTGTTTGAGTAAGAGTAAACCTTCACCCCAGCCACCCAGCCACATGTCTCCACGTTCAGTAAACACCATGCGGTTGATGTTTAGGCGGTTATATTCGTTTGAATCGGGTACCAACCAATTGGCGCTTCTGTAACCATCAAAGCGAATCAAACCATCGGTATCGCTGGAAAACCACAGAAGACCTTGTTTATCCGCTTTAATGTCATAAACAGAAGCTTGTCGTGCTAACAGGGGATCATCGATTGGACTAAATTGATAATCAAGGCTTAAGACAGTTGGGGAGCAGAGCAGCATCAGGCATAGAAACCCTCTTTTTAAAATATGCTGCATGCAGGGGAATACATCCATTTAATTCGACCCGTTATTCATACTATAAGCATACCGTTCAGACAATGTAAGAATCATCACTGATCTCTAATTTAGCAGTTAACCCAGACTGAAAAAAACAAAAAATTATTACTGTTAGTAAGTATTTAAGTATTAATTTCAATCAGCATATCGTGTTTTAAAAGGCAAGCCAAACGCTAATTTGCAATATTTCGCGCGCAATTGAACTCGCTTCGTTTTAAACACTAAAACTGTTAACATTCCCTAAGTTGTCTTTGCTCTCTGAAGGGTTCTCTAAGTACAACGTAACGCTGTTTTGTGCTGGCCGTCACAAAATAGGTAGTCAGCTTTGCGCGTTCGGCCCGCGCCGTAGAGTCGTTGTCAGTATGAGAACAAGATGGTTTTTCGCAAGTGGCTTGTTAGCAAGCGGGTTGCTCAGTGTGTTGGCCTTTGCAGCAGAACCGACCAATTTTGAACAAGCGAAAGTGTTATTAAAACAGGTGTATCAAGATAAACCTCAAACATTTTATTGCGATTGCCCTATCAGCTGGGTAGGACGCAGTGGCGGTAGAGTTGATCATGCTGCTTGTGGTTTTGCGGTTTATTCACCAAAAGGTTTACCCAGTACCGCCACCTTAGCTCGCGCGGCGCGCTCTGAAGTAGAACATATCATCCCAATCTCATGGGTGGGTAAACAATTACAGTGTTGGCAAAAGGGAGGCAGAAAAAACTGCCAACAAAACGATCCGCTGTTTAATCGTATTGAAGCGGATTTATTTAATTTAACTTATGCGGTTGGCCAAATTAATGGTCTTCGCTCGGATCTACCATTTGGTATGGTTAGCCCAACACTAACCGCGCAATTTGGCCAATGCGACATTAAAATCGATACCCAAAACCGTAAAGTTCAACCGAAAATGACTATTCGTGGCGATATTGCCAGAGTAGCATTTTATATGGCAGACCGTTATAACCTGACACTCAGTCGCCAGGATCAACAATTGTATATGGCGTGGCATTTACAAGATCCGGTATCGGCAATTGAACAACAGCGACATGCTCGTACCGCTGCGTTAACCGGCAGAAGCAATCCCTTTATTTCGGGGGCAGAGCAATGGTCGCTGGGTTATGAAACGAGAGGGGATGGTTTAGTGGTCAAAGAGCAACTCGCTGCAGCAGCACCTAGTGCCAGCATGGCAGTTACGCCGATTTATGGTAATCGTCGCTCAAAAATCTATCACCGACCTGATTGTCCTAATTATTTAAGTATGGCGGTAAGCAATCGCGTGAGTTTTGATACGGCCTCGGAAGCTGAAGCGCAAGGCTATCGACAAGCAAACAATTGCCCAAAGTAACCCACTGGAACTTTTAACCATTAAACACTCTAATAAGTGTCTGAGAGAGGGGGAATGTTGTGATGATTAATAAAAACTTTTTAGAAAAGCTGCTGCAATCCGGGCTTGGTAATAACAGCCGTTCTGCAACAAGTGGTGGTGTGAGTGACATGCTAAAAGGTAAGGGCGGTGCCGCCTTGGCTGGTGGTGCTTTAGGGTTGCTATTAGGGAATAAAAAAGGCCGAAAGCTTGGCGGTAAAGTGTTAACTTACGGTGGTTTAGCCGCGGTTGGTGTACTCGCTTACAAAGCTTATACAAGTTGGCAGCAATCGGAGCAGACGCAAACAGCACCTGCGGCACAATCGTTAGAAAACCTGAGTGCTGCAGAAGCCGATGAGCACAGCAAAGCTATTTTAATTGCGTTAATTGCCGCGGCCAAAGCAGATGGTCATATTGATGATCGTGAACGACACATCATTGATACCGAAGTGGCTAAACTAACTGCCGATCAGGCGTTACTGTCTTTTATTGATCAGCAATTACAACAACCTTTAGATCCTGCCAATGTAGCGAAATATGCGACCAGCAGAGACATCGCCGTAGAAATGTATCTTGCCAGCGTATTGGTAATTGACGAAGAAAGTTTTATGGAGCGCAGTTACCTAAATGAACTTGCCAAACAATTAGCCTTACCCGAAAGTTTACAAAATGAATTGCAGCACCAAGCAAGACAAGCGCAGCAGCTTACCGCGGCTCAAACTTAATAAGGTATCAGGCAACGTAAAAAAAGGCGCTAAACGCTAAACCTAGAGGGTATTACGCTTAACGCGCCTTATTTTTACAAACCAAAAACTTTAAAATCTTCTTGGCTGTGTCTTTCAGCCAAATGCGGCTCAGGTCCAAAAGTACGATTAACAATATAACCACGCTTTACCGCAGGTCGCGCGTCAATCTGCTTGGCCCAGCGTCGTACATGAGTGTAGCTATCAACACTTAAAAACTCTGCCGCATCATACAAACGGCCTAATACTAAAGCACCGTACCATGGCCAAATGGCCATATCCGCAATCGTGTATTCTTCACCGGCAATAAACTGATTGTTGGCCAACTGCTTATCTAATACGTCTAATTGCCGTTTTGTCTCCATAGCATAGCGATCAATGGCATATTCAATTTTCTCGGGAGCATAAACATAAAAATGCCCAAAGCCACCGCCTAAGAAGGGCGTACTGCCCATTTGCCAAAATAACCAATTAAACATTTGCGCACGGGCTGAGGTGTCTTTGGGTATAAATGCCTGAAATTTTTCTGCCAAATACAGCATGATGGATGCAGATTCAAACAACCGTGTTGGCGGAGTAGTTGAATAATCCATCAGAGCGGGGATTTTAGAATTGGGGTTAACGTTAACAAAGCCACTGCTAAATTGATCGCCCTCACGAATATTCACTAACCAAGCATCATAATCTGCTTGTTCAAAGCCTGCGGCCAACAACTCTTCTAATAAAATACTGACTTTAACCCCATTCGGTGTGGCCAGTGAATACAGCTGTAAAGCATGTTCCCCCTTGGGCAAAGCTTTATCATGCGTCGCCCCCGCGATAGGGCGATTGACATTAGCAAAGGCGCCACCATTAGCTTGCTGCCATTGCCAAACTTTGGGGGGGTGGTAAGTGGATTGACTCATAAAGCTTTCCTTATTGGGTGATAACGGCTCTGCCTTGCTGCATAAAATAAAACAGGGCATTGCCATGAAATATCTTATGCTCGGGTTTTCATATAACGGTCTATCTGAGGGTGCGGCTAAAAAATTTAAAGTGCGGGTTTAACGAAATCAGCTAAATGGGCTTGATATCGACAAAGTTAAACACCAACACCCTATAACTGGCCAAAGTAACTAAACATCTTAGCAAAGTAAAAAATAGCAATTTACGCTGCTGAATAACCAAGGAATAAGCCAGTGACAAATAGCGCTTCGCTATGTTAATCAGCTAATTAGATAACATGAGCTAACAAATTTGTCATGTTCAGCGTTTTGTCATGTTAAGCTATTAATATAAGTAGATTGACGCTAAAGGAAATAGGCCGTGCTCACACCATTAACCGGAATTTTATTATTAAGCTCAAGTGCAGTGTCGGCAGATATTTCGCCGATGGAACAATGTCTTGGTCAAGATGATCTACAAAGGTTGGCTTGTTACGACCGCTTAGTGGAAGCGCAACAAAAAGCTCGCTTAGTTGCTGAAGCTAAAATTGAAACCACGCCTTCGATAAAGGTGACTCAAGTTGAAGAGGCAGCACCCATTCCGGTAGCGACTATTTTGCAAAGCCTTTGGGAGCTGGGTGATAATGAAAAACGCGGGCCTTTTGTGGTGCGTACTTATCAGCCAAACTTCTTATTACCCGCACATTACACATCGTCGATTAATCGGCAACCGCAAAGCCCAACTTTAGGTTTGGCTGATTTACAAGAGAATTACAAACCAATTGAAGCAAAATTGCAGGTGTCTTTACGCGCGAAGATGTTAGAAGATGTATTATTGCCTAATGCAGATTTATGGTTTGCTTACACTCAAACGTCGATGTGGCAACTTTGGAACTCGCAAGACTCCGCCCCCTTTCGTAGCACCGATTATCAGCCTGAAGTCATTTACGTTATTCCTACTGCAAAATATCTGGGTAATCTGCCACTAGGTTGGAGTATGCAAATGCTCCAACTTGGCTTTGTACACCAATCTAACGGACAAAGCGAACCCATGTCGCGCAGTTGGAATCGTATTTATGCCGCAGCGGCTTTCGAACGTGACCAAGTGGGTTTTAGAGTTAAAGTGAATCGGCGTATTCCAGAGCAAGCCGATGATGATGACAACCCTGATCTGACCTCTTTTTTGGGTACCACTGAATTACAACTCAGCTGGTTACCGGGCAGCGCGACCGCTTCTTTAACGCGCAAAATGAGTTGGAATGACTTTTCGAATGGCTCATGGCAATTAGACTTAACTTACCCAATTGATAAATCAAAAGCCGATGGTTTACGGGTACACTTGCAGTTGTTTTCAGGTTATGCCGAAACCTTACTGGATTATAATCATCGGCAAAATAGCATCGGTTTAGGCTTTATGCTGTTTAACTTTTAACGAAGCCCTCAGCCATTATGCAGTTTCGTTGGCTAACATCACTTAACAGTATCCCGGCGGGTGCTTGGGATGCCTTATTTGAGCCAACCGAGTTGTTTGCTAAACATGCCTTTTTGCTTGCTTTAGAGCAGGGGGGCAGTGTGGATGGCAACAGCGGCTGGTTTAGCCGTCATGCTAGTTTATGGCAAGACGATCAGTTGATAGCGGTGATCCCTGGTTATCTAAAAACGCATTCTTATGGAGAGTATCTATTTGATTGGCCCATGGTGCGCGCCTATGAGCATTATCAATTGCCTTATTATCCTAAATGGATATCAGCTATTCCCTTTACGCCCGTTACTGGCTCGCGGCTGGCGGTATTACCCTGTTTAGATTGGCAAAGTATTGCCAGCCTATTAATACAAACCGTTTTAGCTGACATTGCACAGCAAGGCTGGCATAGCGCGCATTGGTTTTATTGCCACTTGCCACTGCAACAGCTTTTAATCGACCAACAATGCTTACCTCGACACGAAGTGCAGTTTTTATGGCAGAACCAGCAATATACTGACTTTTCAGATTTTTTAGCGGCATTGTCTTCACGTAAGCGGAAACAAATTCGACAAGAACGAAAAAAAACGCAGCAATTACCGCTGCAGTTTAAAACGTTGCAAGGCATCGATATTACCCCAGCGCAATGGCAAAGCGTGATCGCCTGTTATCAGCAAACCTACCAAGAGCGCTCAGGGCATAATGGCTACATTAGCGCCGAAAGTTGGTGGCAATTACTCAGCAGTATGCGAGCGCAGATCGTGGTATTTGCGGCTTTCACGCAGGATGATCCTGCGCAATTGGTTGCTGCAGCTTTGTGTTTTCAGCTCGGCGATACCTTGTATGGTCGTTATTGGGGTGCGTTAGCGGATTATGCATTACTGCACTTTGAATGCTGTTATTATCAAGGTATCCAGTATTGTATTGAACACGGTTTACGCTACTTTGATGGTGGCGCGCAAGGGGAGCAAAAACTCAGAAGGGGGTTTAGCCCGGTTTTACGTTACGGTGCATGCTGGTATCGACCCAATATATTAAGTTCGGCTATTGAGCAATATTGCCAAAAAGAACAACAACATTGCCAACATATGTTAGCTGCCGCCAGTGAGTTGTTGCCATATAGTCAGGCTAATAGCCTCGCGGCTTTTTCAGGAAAATAATACCTTATGTTTTTGATTGATCAGCTGATCCTTTTGGCCGCCGTATTAATTTTGTTGGGTATTTTCTCCAGTAAAATCTCTGCCCGCTTAGGTTTACCTATGCTGGTACTGTTTTTACTGGTTGGCATGTTGGCTGGCGAAGACGGCATTGGTCGTATTGCGTTTGACAACCCGCAGGCCGCGCATGCCTTAGGCACCTTAGCCTTGGCATTGATCTTATTTGACGGCGGCTTACAAACACCCCTGAAGTCGATTAAGCAAGTCTGGAAACCGGCGTCCATGTTAGCCACCTTTGGCGTATTGGGCACGGCCGTGATCACCGGCGCAGCCGCCAGTTATATCTTAGATATCAGTTTACTTACCGGTATGTTATTGGGGGCTATTGTCGGCTCTACCGATGCCGCGGCCGTTTTTTCTTTATTGCGTAATGCCGGTATTCATTTAAATCCACGTTTAAAATCTACACTGGAAATTGAAAGTGCCTCGAACGATCCGATGGCGATATTTTTAACCGTAGGGTTGCTAGAAATTTTAGTGAATGATATGCAGCCGGGTTGGCCTTTACTGCAACTATTTGTCATGCAAATGGGTGTAGGTGCGCTTGTCGGCATAGCAGTAGGTTATGCGGTATTAAAGGTCATTAATCGTATTCACTTACAAGCCAGCGGTTTGTATCCTGTGCTGGTTACCGCAGCAGGTTTATTATCTTTTGGCGTTGCAGCAAACACCGGCGGCAGTGGTTTTTTGGCCATCTTTATTTGTGGTGTCTTAATTGGGAATACCCAATTCGCTTTTCAACGAACGACCTTTTTATTCCATGACGGGTTAGCCTGGCTTAGTCAAATTACCATGTTCGTTGTACTGGGTTTGTTAATTAACCCCAGCTCGTTATTAGACGTTTGGTGGCAAGGTATTTTAATTGCTGCGGTATTAGTGTTTTTGGCAAGGCCCATTACCATAGTGCCTATTTTAACCTTATTTGGCTTTAATCGGCGTGAAATGACCTTAGTCTCTTGGGTAGGTTTACGCGGTTCAGTACCGATTATTTTAGCTATTTTTCCGTTGATGTTTGGTTTAGCCGATGCAGAATTGATCTTTAACGTGGTGTTTTTCGTGGTATTAATCTCTGCCACCTTACAAGGTTCAACCTTAGCTTGGGTGGCACGGCGCTTAAATCTGATTGAGCAACCCACGGCTCAAGCGCCCGTTACGTTAGAAATTACCGCTTTAGGTGATGTTGATGCCGAGATTGTAGAGTACAGTTTGTCTGAAAACTCGCGAGCCGCTTATCGACGCTTATCTCGCATGGCATTACCTGAGAGCGTGGTCGTTGCGATGATTAGCCGAGGTGATAAAGTGATACCACCACGGGGCTCGACGATTTTACACCCGGGTGATCATTTGTTTGTCGTACTGCATGTTGATTACAAACATTTTGTTGAGCAAGCCTTTGCCGACAAAGGCTTTCAGTTAGCTAGGCCTATAGGTGAGTTGCGCATGAAAGGGGCGACTAAGCTGAGTGATATTGATTGGTGCTATGGCTATGGCGTTGCTTTAAATCAAGGCCGTGACGATCTAACCTTAGAAGCCTTGTGTATTGCTCAGCTTGGCGACAATGTTGCCGATCAAGCCGAATTTGAGTTTGCCGAGCGCCATTTTCAGATCGTTGAAATGGTCGGCGAACGAATTGTTACGGTGCGGATTAAACCTTTAGCTAGCGCTAGCAGCGCTGAATAATCTTATTTTGCCTTTGCGACGCACTTAAGGTGCAGCGCTTTAATTTGTTATAGGAACAACCGTCATGGCTAAAAAGTTTAACGCCGAATCGCGGCACTATATTTTAATTGCCGCGCTGTTATTGGCGCTTTATGGCAGTTATTTGCTGATTGCGCCCTATGTGGGTGCTTTGGTGTTAGCTTTTGTTTTATCGTTACTGTGTTTCCCGCTGCATCAATGGATTGAACAAAAATGTCCCGGTAAACCCAATTTGGCTGCAAGCTTGTCCTGCTTATTGTTAGTGGTGGTGATTATCGTGCCTATTACGATTGTGTTTATGGCAATAGTGCAACAGGGCGTCATGTTTACCAAGCAAAGCTACACTTGGTTAAATGGTGGTGGGGCAGAGCAGTTGCTGCAACATCCGTATTTATTACAAGCACAAACCCTGGCGGCTGAATATTTACCAGGCGATGGCTTTACTGCCAAATCAATTGTTGAAAAAATGACTGAGTTTGCTTCTGGTTTTAGTCGTGAATTGTTAGATCTCAGCACAAAATTGGTAGGCGATATCACCGGTTTCTTATTTGGTTTTGTGTTGATGCTTTTTATTCTGTTTTTCTTGTTACGTGATCACGACAAAATTGTCGATACCTTGCATTGGGTGATCCCGCTATCACGCTCACAAGAAGAAGCGTTATTAACTGAAGCAAAAACGGTGGCTCGCTCAGCTGTTTTAGGATCGGTCTTAACCGCCATTGCTCAAGGTATTGCAGGGGGCATTGCCATGGCCATTGTCGGCTTTCCCGGTTTATTTTGGGGAACCATGATGGCTTTTGCGTCGTTTATTCCAGCCATTGGTACGGCGCTGATCTGGTTGCCGGCAACGCTTTATTTGCTACTCACCGGTGACTGGCCTTGGGCTCTCTTTTTAGCCGCTTGGGGGATTATCGTGGTGGGCTCTATTGATAATGTGCTACGGCCGATCTTGATGCAAGGTAGCTCAAACATGAGCACCTTATTGATTTTCTTGTCATTGATTGGTGGGATCCAATTGTTTGGCTTAATAGGCGTCATTTATGGGCCGATTATTTTTGCGTTAACCTTGGTGTTGTTGCGGCTTTATACCATTGAGTTTAAATCCTTTTTAGAAAAACAAGACAATAGCTAACAGCGCTAACTCGCGTGGTTTGTACCTAGGCTTAAACTACACTCTTTTTGGCGAGTTTAGGCCTTACATCTGCGCGACTTTATGTTATAACTGCGGCAATTATTCTTTAATATTTGTTTAAATGCGCCTACTTATTCCTATTAGCTTAACATTGCTACTCAGTGCCTGTGCACAGCAACCTGACTTAGAACCTGACCTAGCCACTGTTGTTGATGACAGGTCGTTAACTCAGCCTGCGCTGTTATCACAAGTTTCTTATAGCAGCTTATTACCCCTCGCCGCGGCTGTTCCAGAATCGGCCAGCCAACGCATTAACTACGGTACAGGCGCGCTGCAATATGGCCAGTTGTTTTTACCGGCGAATGGCTCGAACACGCCGGCACCGCTGCTAGTCTTTGTGCATGGTGGTTGTTGGTTAAATGCCTATGATATTACACACAGCCAGGCCTTTAGCTATGCCTTAGCCCAACAAGGATATGCGGTTTGGTCTATTGAGTATCGGCGAACCGGAGATGAAGGCGGCGGTTGGCCAGGCAGTTATCAAGATATTATGCAAGCTTTACGCTACATTCCTTACTTGCCCCGCAAGCAACTGGATCTTAGTCGTGTTGTGCTAGCCGGGCATTCCGCTGGCGGGCATTTGGCGCTCTTGGCCGCCAGTGAAGTCACTATGACACCTGCATTAAAAGGCGTCATTGGGCTGGCCGCGATTACCGATGTAAAACGCTACAGCCAGGGTGAAAATGGCTGTCAAAAAGCGACGCAAGGCTTCTTTGCCGGTGATCTACAAAGCCAAGCAGAGGCTTACCAACAAGCTAACCCGGTAGAACAACCACTACCTCAATCGACCTTACTGTTACACGGCAGTGCAGACAGTATCGTTCCGATTGAGCAGGCCAGTGACAGTGGTTTACCGATGTTGTTGGTACCCGACGCGGGGCATTTTGATTGGATCCATCCACAAAGCGCTGCGTATAACCAATTTTTACTTTCTTTAAATGAGCTGATTTCGCCGTGAATTATCAAGAACTGCTGCTATTAGATCAACAAGACCCGTTACACAAACTGCGTGAAGCTTTTGTGTTACCAGACGACACCATTTATCTCGATGGTAATTCTCTTGGTCCAATGCCGAAAGTGTGTGCTGAACGTGCGCAAGAGGTGTTACATCAGCAATGGTCACAAGACTTAATCAAAAGCTGGAACACGCATCAGTGGATTGAACTGCCCAGCAAAGTAGGTAGCAAAATTGCCGCCTTAATTGGTGCGGCACCAGAGCAAGTGATGTGTTGCGACTCTACCTCTATTAATTTATTTAAGGTACTAAGCAGTGCCTTACTGTTGCAACCCAAACGCCGTATTGTGTTATCACTTAATGGCAACTTTCCAACCGATCTTTATATGGTTCAAGGCTTAAGCAGCTTAATTGGCGAAGATCGCTGTGAAATGCAATTAGTGGAAGAAGCGGAACTTGAGCAAGCATTAACTGACCAAATTGCGGTGTTATTACTGTCGCATGTCGATTTTCGTTCTGGCAAATTGCTTGATATGGCGCGCATGACAAAACTTGCGCAGCAACAAGGCATTTTAGTGATCTGGGATTTAGCCCACAGTGCCGGAGCTTTACCCGTCGCCTTAGATGACTGCCAGGTCGATTTCGCAGTGGGATGCGGTTATAAATATCTGAATGGTGGCCCTGGCGCACCGGCTTTTTTATACGTGGCGAAGCGGCATTTATCTAAAGTATCACAACCTTTAAGTGGCTGGATGGGGCATAAAGCGCCCTTTGCTTTCACTATTCAATATGAAAAACCTGCCGGCATCGAGCATTTTTTAACAGGTACACCGCCCGTCATTTCCATGAGTGTACTTGATGCCGCACTTGATGTGTTTGCTGACGTTAATATGCAGACTCTGCGTGCTAAATCCTTAGCATTGGCCAATACCTTTCATCAATTATTGACAAGTCATGCTGAACTTCACGAATTAACCCTGTTAACGCCATTAACAGAAGCCGAGCGGGGCAGTCAGTTAGCATATTGTCATCCTCAGGCATATGCGTTATGTCAGGCGTTAATCAAGCGCGGCGTAATCGCTGATTTTCGCGCTCCCGATATTTTAAGATTAGGTTTTACCCCGTTATATTTACGTTATATCGATATGTGGATCGCCGTAGAAATATTAAGTGACGTGGTAAAAACAGCCGAATATTTAAAAGCAGAATATGCTGTAAAGCAAAAAGTTACCTAACTTTGCTAAAGCATAATAAACGATTATTTGCTGGCATGGCGTGATCATGCGTTAGGTGAAAACCTTGTTGTTGTGCCAGCACTAAAACCTGCTCGTGGTCACGAATACCCATTGCTGGATCCCGAGTTTTTAAACTTAGATCAAAGGCCTGATTGCTTGTGCTGGTAAAGTGCCCTTGGTAATTAAAAGGGCCATAGATACACAAGATGGCTTCTGGCTGGGTTAATTCATTAAGACGACTAAAAAAATGCTGCACCACAGGCCAAGGCATAATATGTAAAGTATTTGCGGTAAAGAGCGCATCGGCCCGCGTGACCGGCGCAGCATCTGCACAGATATCTAATGCCAAAGGCAAGGGTAAATTAGCCAAGTTAGCACGACGAATACGCTCAGTTAATGTGGGTAAATACTGCGATTGATCGGATGCTTGCCAAACTAAATGGGGTAAATGTTCGGCAAAGTAAAGCGCATGTTGGCCCGTACCACTACCAATTTCCAAAACTCGCTGATGTTTTGCAAACAATTGCTGTAAATGACTGAGAATAGTGACTTTATTGTTTTCACAGGCCAGTGAAAAAGGTAAATCGGTGTATTTATTATCTCTGCTCATAACGTAAAGTCATACTCTGTGTGCAATAAAACAAAGCATATCATTAAAACCCTAGCGGTTTTAATGCAACAGAGGTTTTTATGTTAGGCCATACTACGGCGAATGAGCATAAATATCGCGTAAATGTTAAGCATTCTGCATAGCCCAAATGGGTTATACTGAGTGCTGAGCTCGCTATAAAAAAACCTAAAAAATAGCATTTATATTGAATAAAATCATAACCTTAAAATAATTTCATTTTTTTAAGGAAAAACAGTAGCAGGTTGATAAATTATTAGCTGCTATTATGAGTTTGTAGCAAGTCGTTAAAGAGGGTCGCCATTATGAAATTATCAAAATTGTTAGTACCATTGTTGTTCATGATACCTATGACTCAAGCTGTGGAAGTTGGCCCTGCACACACCGCGGGCTCATCTTTTCATCAAGCAAGAGCAACACTAGCCACTTTTTTGAATCATATGACCTTTTCTGCTGAAGAAAAGCACTGGTTTGAACAGTCTGCGGAATCGTTAGAGAAGGTTATTTACTTTAATGGCACTGACCGCGAGGCCGCTTTAGCACTATTAGTTGAGTTAGAAATGAATACCACCTGTTTTTTACAAGTGACCGACCAAAATCAATTCAACAGACATATGGGTACACTGTACTTATTAGTGGCGGATAACGATATTAAAAAACAGAAGTTAAAACAGTTTCATGAGTTTCTACAGATCCCTGGCATCAGACCAGCAGATAACAAGCATTGTAACTAATAGCGAAATACCTATTAAACAGATACAGGGATGTATTGCTTGTTGTTTGAAAATGCTCTCTCAAACTGACATGATAAATAATGTTAATGACTATTCCGTTCAATCACACCATTTGCTATAGCTTTTTAGCTGCCCCAGCATAGTTAACTCACGTTTAATCTTCATCGTTATTGCCAACGATTCTTCAGCGACAAGCTCTAATAAGCACCTCTGGTTAAAACCTAGATTAGCAGAGAAAAATTTTATATTTACTTGGCGATAATCAAGAACTCGGCGCACGTAACTCCAGCGCTTTTAGCCCTATTAATGTAGCAATATGCTGAACAAATTACGTATTTAGGTTGCTTTATTGACTAATTTGAATTGTTTTTGAGCAAAAAAAAGTGTAGCTTTAAAAACAATATATTTACATAAAATCCAACATTAAGATTCAATCCCAGCAATTATTGTAAATTGTTTAAGCAATTGGAGCGTGTTAAAAATGATCAAATTATCAGCTGCTATCATATTTTCTATGCTAATTATGGGTTGTGCAAAATCGTCTCATAATATTACTGGCCAAGTTAAACCTGTTATTGCATCCTCAAATGTTGTTGTTTATGACGACGCGCCACAGGACTACACAGAAATAGCCACGGTCAGTGCCAGTAGTCGAGAATATACCGTACCTTATGATCCCTCAGGCAAAGAGGAAGTAGTGGATCTGTTAAAATCTGAAGCTGCAGCCTTAGGTGCAAACGGCGTTATCATAACGTATCTTGATAATGAAGGTTCCACTAAAAAGGTCGCTACAACAAGCGCAACGAATAACGGAATTGTCGGTTTGACCACTGAAGATAGATTCATCACTAAAGCTAATGGTATCGCAATTTTCGTTAAATAAAATTCACTGGTTTAGTCTGTTTCATAAACCATAGAGAAAAATTATAAAGGCCTTATTGGAATAATACTCTTCAGTAAAGCTTTTTTTGTTCTAAATTAACCGTTAATGGCTATGGCTAGCCAAACAAATTAACAGCGCACGAACTGAACTGTTTCTCTGGCCAGCAAGGGATGACTTATAAAAAGGAATTATAAATGCCTTATAGAATGATCTTAACAATTGTGTTTTTTTCCTATACGCAAACAGCAATGGCGGCGCTGGATTGCAAGTCTGATGGAAGCAGAGAGCAGGTTGTTTATGCTTCAGCTGCGAGTGAGCAAATTACATCTTGGAAACCCGGAGCCGGTATTCACAAACTCACGCTAAATAATCATTTTGCTATTGGAGTTAAAGTAGAAGAGGCATCTGCAGAATATTATGCAAAAAGGTTTGGGCAGGATGAGTATGTACCTGAACTCGTTAAAATCACTTTTTATGATATGAATACGGATCGTCCGAAAGAGCTTACTCATACTTGGGCTGGTGCGAATTCTGTTCAACTTTTCAATGCTATCGGTAATGCGGATCATGTTCTTGAGCTCGCAGAACCCGGCTTAACACTTAATTTGATTAAACAAGTGTGTGTCAAAGTCGGTGTGTAAAGCTGGCCACTTAGCGATTAACTGAATACCGATAGATCTCGGTATTCAGCCACCTTTCGATGTAATTCACGAAATACTTTAAAAGACCGATTATTGGCGTTGTCTCAATGCTTCGCTGGAGGATTATGCAGCGATGAGTAAGGCAAAATTTAAAAGAGGATAGGTGAAGTATTTCTTATTAGTCCATTTCAATTGAAATACTGTTCACTTCAACCGGCTTGTTAACACCTACTGGTTAATTATTAATTATTCACTTGAAATAAAAGAACGATATTTCTATTTTTTAGCTTTGTACGAAATACAATATTTTTTGTGATATTGACCAAGCCTTAATGCTTGTATTTACATACAGCCACTATCGAAAGTGCATCGTGTTTTGTTAGACGGATATTTCCGCATTTATCACTAATAGTAAAGTTTCTGTACCCATAACTCATTGTAAACAAGTCAAAATCAATGTAGTGTTATCACATGAAATTTACAAATACGGAAAAGTCCGTGTTTAAATACGGATGTTTCCGTCGAATAAGCGTTATGCATCAAAGGAGAATCCGTGCAGGAAGTAGATGAGGAGTTTTACGAACGTGCTGATGCGCATATTCATTTGTCCAACGATCAGATAAATGAGAAAGCAACTCTAGGTAAAGTCAGCGCCTCAAATATGTACGCTACAGCCCGTTTCAATGCTTGGGTTAGTGCATGTGGCTGGAACGATGGTCAAGAAATGGCTGCGTCCAAGCAGGAGACATTGGAATACTTCGTCACAGAGTACCGAAAAATGCTCGAAGAAAACCTAGATGACTACATCGAAAACTTCGAGTCCTATATGAGGCCGGGTGAGTAATGCATAACAAACAGCTCAATCCGATCTTCACTGCGTTGCTCGTTTTGTGCTTTTTCGCTACGCTCGCACAAAACAATCAACTCCGTTCCGGCGGCTTAGCTGGGCGTTATGTTTCTCAAGGAGTGACCATTGCCTAAAATTGAACAAGCAAAAAAATTTATAGAATCCTTGTCTGAACAAGATTTAAGTGACGATGAATTACTCGCCAAAACTAACAAATTCTTCAGTGAAAATTGTAGTGAAATTGATGCCGAATTTGTTGATAAGCTTTTGTCATCAAAAGCCGAAGGATTAAATGTTGGCTTTGAATTAATGGAAGAGTATGCCTACAAAGGATCTCCCGCTGCACAATTGGCAATCGGTGCGCTGAAACTCGAAGGAAAGGGTGTAGTCATGAATGTTCATGAAGCTATATTTTGGCTTAAGCGTTCATTTATAGGAAAAAATCCTAAATCAGGTTTTTTACTCTTTTCCGTATATGCAAATGGAATCGGCGTTTCTGAAAATATGGTCAAAGCCCGTGAATATTTAAAAGGCTCAGCTGACATGGGGGTTCCAAAAGCACAATATTATTATGCTGGTATGTTGCTTGAAGGAGAAGGTGGTGAAATTGACGAAGAACTCGCTATTGATTATATGTTTTTAGCAGCCAATAGTGGCTATGAAGATGCAATAACGTTTCTAAAAGACAATGAGTTAATCGAAACATAACAAAGCCATTATGAAGGAACGCAAAAAGCTTGGCTGCGTCACTTCGCTCCTAATTTTAGCCAAGTTTTTCATGCCTCATATGGCGGCGTTATGTTTTAAAGGAAATGACATGGATGTAATCTTCGACTTAGAAAAAGAAAATGCTGATTGGGCTTCTGAAATAAACAACGAGCTTCAATCGTCATTCCCTGAATTTTTTAATGAGCACCCTCACATTGGCACCTCTGAATGGTGGGCTTCATTGTCGCCGGATATCTCAAAGGGCAAAATTTCGCATGTTGGCCCATTCGTGGAAGATGGTCAGCTTTACGACATTGTTGCAATCGAGCCTTTGGATGACGATTTAAATGGTGCTCAACCTGGCGCAATCGGACAACCTGAGTTTTCTTTGGCAAGAGAAGATTATTGGCTTTCTGATAGTGTTCGCGAAGGTAAATTTGTTCAGATTGAGTCAGTAACGGTTCTGCCTACTGGTGAGCTGGATGAGCATTCAATCTACATCGAGACAAAGGTATCGGTGTGGTAAAACATAACAATCCGCGTCATTCGGGGCCTGCGGCCCCTGCGACGCTCACAAGTTCGCGCGCATGCGCGGGGCGTTAGCTTTCAGGGAGAATATATTGAAATGTGGATGTTGCGGTAAGGATATTGGCGAAATTGTTTTTGATAAAAGCTACAAAATGCCTGATGAAATTTGGAGCCTTTCCAAAACAGAAAAAGAAGAAAGGGCGCAAATTGACTCTGACCTTTGTAGATTGGATGACAGGTATTTCATTCGCGGTGTTGCTTATTTGCCAGTAAACGGAACTGATAATTCCTATGGATGGGGTATATGGGCTGAAGTGTCTCGAGAAGATTTTTTTGATTACGTAGAAAATTATGAAGAAGATAATAGTACCAGGCCAAAATTTTCTGGCTTGGTCGCCAACGTAATACCTTCATACGAAAATACTATCGGATTAAAACTAACGGTTCAGCTTGGGAGCGAAACGCAGCGACCAGAATTCTATTTTACTGATCCTATGCATCTATTAACTAAAGAGCAGGCTGAGGGCATCAGTATTGAAAAAGTTCACAGTTTTAGCAGCAACAAAAGCTAACAAAGCCAGTCAGCAACGCTCCCGTTGGTCGCTGGACCTCAAACCCGCTGCGCGGTTTCTCGGCCGCTGCTGGCAGCGTTAGCCGGCTGTCGAGATGGTTTAGTTTCAAAATCTGTTTTACTTTTCGGCTCTGCTTGCGTTAAGTTGTATAT
>NZ_JAPJEA010000003.1:455769-559453 GCF_030737935.1 Alishewanella sp. SMS8 | reverse complement strand
ACTATGACCACTCCTCCAATAAGAACATATGCAAATACTTTCAGAAACTTGACCATGCTAATCCATGCAGTTAACGCTTATTCGACAGAAATTTCCGTATTTAAACACGGACATTTCCGTAATTGTAAATTTATTGATTTACACATTAACTACAAAGCCCTCTTAGTACAATAGTTTGCAACATTAAATTTATAGCAATCTATAAAAAATACGGAAATATCCGTCTAACAAGAGCGACTTGACATTTCAAAAATAACTGTATACTTAAACAGTACTAAGCCGGAGGTGTAAGATGGCAATGCAATCGCCTTTTTTAGACTTTGTAGCAGAAGAAATGTATAAACGCCGCTATGCCAAGCGTACAGTGGAGACCTATGTATACTGGATCCGCTTTTATATTTTATTTCATAAAAAGCAGCACCCTAAAGACTTGAGTGAGGCGCAAGTTGAACAATTTTTAACTTACCTTGCCGTGGAACGGCATGTTGCAGTTCAAACACAAGCACTTGCGTTGAACGCCCTCAGTTTTTTGTATAAAGAGATTTTTCAGCGCCCGCTCGCTCTTAATCTCAACTTTAATCAATCAAGTAAGCCTAGAAAGCTTCCTGTTGTGTTAACAAAAGACGAAATTAAACGCTTATTAAAAGAAATTGATCCAAGCTATCTCTTACTAGCTCAATTGTTATATGGCAGCGGCTTACGTTTAATGGAAGCAGTGCGTTTACGGGTTGCCGCGATTGATTTTGACTATCTGTCGATTATGGTGTGGCACGGTAAAGGCGGTAAACATCGGCGCGTTACTCTGGCTCCAGAACTGGTGCCGGCCTTAAAACGCCAAATTGCTATAGTTGAAGCTTACTATCATCACGATCTGGCAACTGCAGATTATGCGGGGGTTTGGTTACCATTTGCATTGGCGCGAAAATACCCAAATGCACCAAAAGAGCTTGGTTGGCAGTATTTATTTCCATCCGGCAAACTCAGCATTGATCCTGATTCTAAATTACTGCGTCGTCATCATATAGATGAGTCCGGTTTGCAAAAAGCGGTGAAAATTGCAGCTCGTAAAGCGGCTATCAACAAGCATGTTAGCTGTCATACATTGCGACATTCCTTTGCAACCCATCTTTTGCAAGCCGGTATGGATATACGCACCGTGCAAGAGCAATTGGGCCATACCGATGTAAAAACGACGCAAATTTATACCCATGTCTTAAAACAAGGGGGAAATGCTGTGCAGAGCCCGTTATCTCAGCTGCTTTAAATAAACCGTGTGATTGCAATTATCTGACTTAACTCTGTTATATCAATCTACTTTATGTCGGTTGTCTAAGCCCTTTATGCTTTATGGTTTGAGGTTCTGCTTGGCGCTTATTCTTGTGCTAGCGGTTTTACCTGTAAAAATAAATCAGAGGAATCAAGTTATTTACAGCGGCAGTAATAATCTGCAGTGAGTATTGACGCTTGCAGGCGAATGAGCCGAGCACAGTTTTTTTAACCGCGACAATGTCGAACTCGTTTTTGTCTGTGTGCTTCAAGCCAGCCTGACGAAAAAAAAGAGCGCCTAAAGCGCCCTGTTTTGTTTGTATCCATTGCCGCTACTAAAAGCAATCGCCTGGCACTCTTACCCAGCCTTCCATCAAAACGCGCGCACTGCGGCTCATAATGGCTTTAGTTACCGTCCACTCGCCCTCTACTTGCTCTGCGGCAGCCCCAACGCGTAGCGTACCTGACGGGTGGCCAAAACGCACGGCATCTCGATCACCGCCGCCAGCAGCTAAGTTCACTAACGTACCCGGTATAGCCGCCGCTGTGCCAATGGCAACCGCAGCGGTGCCCATCATGGCATGGTGTAACTTGCCCATCGACAGCGCTCGCACCAGTAAATCAATATCACTGCTGTCTACCTGCTTACCACTAGATGAAACATAGCTCTGCGGTGGTGCCACAAACGCCACTTTGGGCGTATGTGCTCTGGCGGCAGCTTCGCTAACATCGCTAATTAAGCCCATTTTTATCGCGCCATAGGCACGAATGGTTTCAAAGCGCGCCAGCGCAGCGGGGTCACCGTTAATCGCGTCTTGCAGTTCCGTACCGCTGTAACCAATATCGGCTGCATTAACAAAGATGGTTGGAATACCGGCGTTAATTAATGTGGCTTTAAATTGGCCAACACCCGGCACCGCTAACTCATCCACCAGGTTACCGGTTGGAAACATGGCACCGCCACCTTCGCCTGCATCAGCAGCGGGGTCTAAAAACTCAATTTGCACTTCCGCTGCCGGAAAAGTTACGCCGTCTAGCTCAAAATCGCCGGTTTCTTGCACTTCACCGCCTGTTATCGGCACATGGGCAATAATGGTTTTTTTGATATTGGCTTGCCAAATACGCACGGTACAAATGCCATTGGCCGGAATACGTTCTGCATCCACTAAGCCATTGCTAATCGCAAAGGAGCCGACCGCCGCAGTGAGGTTACCGCAGTTACCACTCCAATCAATAAACGGCTTATCAATGGCAACTTGGCCAAATAAGTAATCCACATCGTGACCGGTTTGACTGCTTTTACTTAAGATCACTGTTTTACTGGTGCTTGACGTCGCGCCGCCCATACCATCGGTATGCTTACCGTAAGGATCGGGGCTACCAATCACTCTAAGCAGCAGGTTATCCCGCGCTTTACCTGGCACTTGCGCAGCCGCAGGTAAATCGTCCAGTTTAAAGAACACGCCTTTCGACGTGCCTCCTCTCATGTACGTCGCCGGGATCTTAATTTGTGGTGCAGCCATTACACTGCTCCTTGCAGGAAATCCTGCGCAAAGCGCTGCAATACACCGCCTGCTTCATAAATAGACACTTCTTCAGCCGTATCTAAGCGGCAGGTTACCGGCACGTTAACTGTTTCACCATTGGCGCGGTGTATCACTAAGGTCAGTGTCGCACGTGGCGTCCATGCACCCACCACATCATAGGTTTCGGTACCATCTAACTGCAGCGTTTTACGAGTGGTGCCCGCAGCAAACTCTAGCGGTAACACCCCCATACCAATTAAATTGGTACGGTGAATACGTTCAAAGCCTTCAGCCGCAATGGCTTCTACCCCGGCTAAACGCACACCTTTGGCCGCCCAGTCACGTGAAGAACCTTGACCGTAATCGGCGCCCGCCACAATAATCAGCGGTTGTTTACGCTGCATATAGGTTTCAATCGCTTCCCACATGCGGGTCACTTTACCTTCTGGCTCTAAGCGCGTTAACGAGCCCTGTTTTACTTTACCATCTACCACCGCCATTTCATTAATCAGCTTCGGATTTGCAAAGGTGGCACGTTGTGCGGTTAAGTGATCGCCGCGGTGCGTGGCATAAGAGTTAAAGTCTTCTTCCGGTAAGCCCATTTTGTGCAGGTATTCACCGGCGGCACTGTCTAGCATAATGGCATTAGAAGGCGATAAGTGATCGGTCGTAATATTATCACCCAGCACAGCTAACGGCCGCATGCCGGTAAGGCTGCGCTCGCCCGCCAACGCGCCTTCCCAATAAGGTGGGCGGCGAATATAAGTACTTTGTGGCCGCCAGTCATACAGTGGGCTTATTTGCTCACCGTAATCCACGCTCACTTCAAACATGGGCTCGTACACTTTGCGAAATTGCTCAGGTTTTACGCTGGCTTTCACTACCGCATCAATTTCTTCATCGCTTGGCCAAATATCTTTTAAGGTAATAGCCTTGCCTTCATGATAGCCCAATACGTCTTTTTCGATATCAAAACGGATTGAGCCGGCAATCGCATACGCCACGACTAAGGCTGGCGAAGCTAAAAAGGCTTGTTTGGCATACGGATGAATACGACCGTCAAAGTTGCGGTTACCCGACAATACGGCCGTAGCGTAAAGATCACGCTCAATCACTTCTTGCTGAATAACCGGATCCAACGCGCCACTCATGCCATTACAGGTGGTACACGCAAAACCAACAATGCCAAAACCCAGTTGCTCAAGCTCAGGCAGTAAGCCCCCTTCTTCTAAATACAGTTTTACCGCTTTTGAGCCGGGCGCCAATGACGATTTCACCCAAGGCTTGCGTGTTAAGCCCATTTTATTGGCATTACGCGCTAACAGGCCAGCAGCAATGACGTTGCGTGGGTTTGAGGTGTTGGTACAGCTGGTAATAGCCGCAATAATTACGGCACCATCAGGCATTTTGCCATCTTCTTGCACATAGCTTGCGGCAATGCCGCGCGCCGCTAAATCGCTGGTGGCTAAGCTTGCATGCGGGTTAGATGGTCCGGCCATAGTGCGGCCTACGTTAGATAAATCAAATTTTAATACCCGCTCATATTCTGCCGTTTTTAAACTATCCGCCCATAAACCCGCAGTTTTGGCATAGGTTTCAACCAGCTTCACTTGCTCTGGCTCGCGGCCGGTTAGGGTTAAATAGTCGAGCGTTTGCTGATCAATGGCAAACATGGCCGCCGTTGCGCCATATTCTGGGGTCATATTCGAAATGGTTGCCCGATCACCTAAACTCAGGCTGTCAGCGCCTTCGCCGTAAAACTCTAAGTAGCTTGATACCACTTTTGATTTACGTAAAAACTCGGTCAGTGCCAGTACAATGTCAGTAGCCATAATGCCTGGCTGGGCTTTTCCGGTTAGCTCTACCCCAATAATATCGGGTAAACGCATCCAGCTAGCACGGCCTAACATCACGCTTTCGGCTTCTAAGCCACCCACACCAATCGCAATCACGCCTAAGGCATCCACATGTGGCGTGTGACTGTCGGTACCCACCAGCGTATCCGGAAAAGCCACCCCATCTTTAGCATGGATAACCGGTGACATGCGCTCCAAGTTTATTTGGTGCATTATGCCGTTGCCTGGCGGGATCACATCCACGTTTTTAAAGGCTTTTTTGGTCCAATTAATAAAGTGAAAGCGATCGTCGTTACGGCGATCTTCAATGGCACGGTTTTTCTCAAACGCATCTGCTTCAAAACCGGCATGTTCTACCGCTAACGAGTGGTCAACAATTAATTGCGTGGGTACCACTGGGTTAACTTTGGCCGGATCACCGCCCTTTTCAGCGATGGCATCCCGCAAGCCGGCTAAGTCGACTAAAGCGGTTTGGCCTAAAATATCATGGCACACGACGCGTGCCGGAAACCAAGGAAAGTCGAGATCGCGTTTGCGGTAAATAAATTGCTTTAAGGCTTCGGTTAGCAGCGCTGGATCGCAGCGACGTACTAAGTTTTCGGCATGCACCCGAGAGGTGTAAGGCAGTTTGGCATAGGCCCCCGGCTCAATGACATTGACAGCCGCTTCGGTGTCGAAGTAATCAAGCTGGGTACCCGGTAATTTTTTGCGGTATTGGCTATTCATGGTCAGTCTCTTTCTGCAAAATCTGATGATGTTAAAGCACCGGCTTAAACAATCGAACCGGATTGCTCATGCCAAGCCGCCGTGAATACATCCATGTAGGCTTCATTAAGGCATCCATGCCTTCAAGACTTGGCTTAGAGCAAGCCGGTTCTCAGTGGGTCAGTTTTTAACGAGATTCAATCGGCGTTACCGTGCGCGGTTCTACACCCACGTAATCTGCACTTGGCCGGATGATACGGTTATCAGCACGCTGCTCCATCACATGCGCGGCCCAACCGGTTAAGCGGCTGCACACAAAAATGGGGGTAAACAGCTTGGTTGGAATACCCATGTAGTTGTAAGCCGAAGCATGGAAAAAGTCGGCGTTACAAAACAGTTTTTTCTCACGCCACATTACCGCTTCACAGCGCACCGACACATCATACAAACGGGTATCACCATTTGCATTGGCCAGTTTTTCTGACCATGCTTTGATCACGGCGTTGCGTGGATCCGACTCTGAGTAAACTGCATGGCCAAAGCCCATGATCTTTTCTTTGCGTTCCAACATGCCTAACAGCTTGCTTTCAGCATCATCGGCATCAATCATGCCTTCAATTAGTTCCATTGCCGCTTCATTAGCACCACCGTGTAATGGGCCACGTAATGAACCGATAGCGCCGGTAATACAAGAGTGCATGTCGCTCAGCGTCGATGCACAGACCCGAGCGGTAAAGGTTGAAGCATTAAACTCATGCTCCGCATACAGGATCAATGACGCTTCCATCACTTCGGTATGTAAGGCCGACGGCTTTTCACCATGCAAGGTCCATAAGAATTGCTCGGCAATAGAGTCAGCCGCGGTCTCTACTTCAACCCGCTTGCCGTGGTGGCTGAAGTTATACCAGTAGTTTACTAAACCTGGGAAAATAGCCAATATACGATCAGACGCATCTTGTTGCTCAGCAAAGCTTTGCTCAGTCTCCAAGTTACCTAGCATAGAACAACCCGTACGCATGACATCCATGGGATGAGCTGTCGCAGGAATGCGCTCTAATACGTCTTTTAATGCCTGCGGTAAGCTACGCAAACCTTTTAACTTAGTTTTATAAGCGGCTAGCTCAGCGCTCGTCGGTAGCTCGCCTTTTAAAATTAAATACGCGACTTCATCAAAGGTACAGTTAGCGGCTAAATCTTTTACATCGTAACCACGATACGTTAAACCCGAACCGGTTTTGCCCACGGTAGATAAAGCGGTTTTACCTGCTACTTGGCCGCGCAGACCGGCACCGGTCAGTTGTTTGCCTGTTGCCATTATCTTGCTCCTGTATTTATGATTATTTAATTTAAAAAATTTATTTTTTGGTGCTGAATAAACTGTCTAGCTTTTGCTCAAAGCTGTGATAGTTCAAGAAGTCATAGAGCTCAGCACGGGTTTGCATGCTGTCTACTACCGCTTTTTGATCGCCATTGGCTAAAATAGATTCATACACATTTAACGCCGCTTTGTTCATCGCTCTAAAGGCACTCAGTGGGTAAAGTACCATTGCTACACCAACGGCAGCTAACTCGGCTTTGTTAAACAGTGGCGTTTGGCCAAACTCGGTAATATTCGCCAAAACCGGTACTTTTAACGCTTGAGTAAAAGCGGTGTATTGCTCAAGGGTGTGCACCGCTTCAGCAAAAATGGCATCGGCACCGGCGGCTTCACAAGCTAAGGCGCGTTCAATGGCCGCCTCTAAGCCTTGTTGCGCGAGCGCATCGGTGCGCGCCATAACAAAAAAGCTTTCATCGCTGCGCGCATCCACACTGGCTTTTACCCGATCAACCATCTCTTCTAACGACACAATTTCTTTATTAGGGCGATGGCCACAGCGCTTTTGCGCTACCTGATCTTCAATATGAAAACCGGCCGCACCCGCACGGGTCATTTCTTTTACCGTACGCGCAATGTTAAAGGCGCCACCCCAACCGGTGTCAGCATCCACTAATAACGGCACACTGGTCGCAGCTGTAATGCGGCGAATATCTTCACACACATCATTTAATGACGTCATACCCAAGTCAGGTAAGCCAAACGAGGCATTCGCTACACCCGCCCCTGACAAATACAAGGCTTGATGCCCGGTACGCTCAGCCATCATCGCCGTGTAGGCGTTAATGGTGCCCACGATTTGTAGCGGTTGATTAGCGCTGATGGCAGCGCGAAATTTTTGTCCGGCAGTTAAGGTGGTCATATTAGTTCCCCGTTTGTTCACGTTGTAAAAGTGTAGGTTCAATGTTGCGGCGCGACGCGGCAACATGGCGGCGCATCAGTAAGTCGGCGAGTTCGCCATCACGGTTAGCAATGGCATTAATAATGGCTTTGTGTTCATCAAAAGCGCGTGATACCCGAGGGCCGTTCATACCCAGCTGTACCCGATACATGCGCATTAAATGATAGAGCTCATCGGTTAAAATATTAATCAGGTACGGGTTTTTACTACCCAAAATAATCCGGTAATGAAAATCGAGATCACCGGCTTCTTGATAATAGCTCTCCCCCTCTCGTACACGCTGAGTAGACAAATGCTGATCCAGTAACGCCTGCATCTCTGCAATTTCCGCATCCGTCATTTGTGTCGCGGCTAAACGACAGGCTAGCCCTTCTAATTCTTCGCGTAGTTGATATAACGAAATTAAGCCTTCTGTCGACAATTTCACTACCCTAGCCCCGGCGTTAGGAATACGCTCAATTAAATGACAACGCTCTAAACGGGCTAACGCTTCACGCAGCGGTGCACGGCTTAAATCAAAGCGTTTCGCCAGCTCAGGCTCACTGATTTTCGAACCCGGCGCAATATCACCTTCGACAATAGCACGCTGCATTTCTTGCAGTACGCGGTCGGCGGCAGTTACAGGGATATTTTGGCGGCTTGCATTCATCATATTGTCGACATAATAAAACAGTTGTGTAGTTTTAAGCCGTTTTTGCGCTATTGTCAAGCTAACAAAAACAAGATTGTCGACAATCTGTCTGATGTAGGGGCATGTTGAGGGATAGATTAAACATTATTGCCGTGTGCAGTACTCTTTTAAGCCGCTGCACTACAATAGCTGATTATTTTTTAGACTTTTTTAGACTAAAAAAAGTACTTTATAGACAATCAATGTCTTAAGAGTAAATGTAACGATCAGGCTACACAGTGCGGTTTGTTTATAAAGTCAGGGTTTTTGTTGCAGAATTGGAAACTGCTTTTGATTCACAGCACAGGAAGTGGCAGAAAAAATATTCGCGGTATGGCAGGTAAAATACTATGTATTAACTACACTCAATTTACATCATGACTTTTCGATAGCGCACGGCTCATTCCCTATGAGCCATTCCCCTAAGCCCAGAACAAGAAAATTAGTTCTGGGCTTCTTTTATGCAGCAACGCCTAATTAACTATCATTACGCCACTAAACGACGGCGCTGCGCCAAAGGAAATAATCGATAGAAGTTTTCAGTGGTTGCGCTGGCCAATTCAGTAATACTGACCGCTTTAACTTCTGCAATGGCAGCAGCAACATCAGTAACATAAGCCGGTTGATTGGTTTTACCACGATGCGGTACTGGCGCAAGATAAGGCGCGTCGGTTTCAATTAACAGACGGTCAAGAGGAAGTTTTTTGACCACATCTCGTAATTCTGCGGCATTACGAAAGGTCATAATGCCCGAGATCGAAATGTAAAAGCCTAAATCTAAGGCCGCTTTTGCCATCTCATAGCTTTCGGTAAAACAATGTAAAACGCCACCGGCGTTTTCAGCCTGATGCGACTTTAATAATGCAATAGTATCAGTGCGCGCATCACGCGTATGAATAATCAAGGGTTTAGTTAATTGGCGAGCCACACTAATATGTTTTACAAAAGCATCTTGCTGCGTCGCTTTACTCTCTGGGCTGTAAAAATAATCCAGACCGGTTTCCCCTACCGCCACAACACGCTCAGCACTAGCGAGTTTCAGTAACTGCAGCTCATCAACGGTGCCCTCTTGATGCAGCGGATGCTCGCCACATGAAATAGAAACGCCCGTAAAAGGTTGCACTAAATCGGCCATCGCTGCAAATTCAGCTAAGGACACACTGACACACAGTAAATGTTCAATTTGCCGTTTTTCAGCGGCGGCAATCACCTGCTCTAGGCTCATACCCAATTTGTCGAGTTCTAACCGATCTAAATGACAATGCGAATCTATAAACAAAACAACCTCGAAAATACTGCTGTTATTAAAGTAAATAACGTTACATGGTGTAAGTGGCTTCTGCACTACCTAACATGCCACCTAATAATTTTTCAATGCGATCACTTAAGCCATGTTTATCATCAATAAAGGCCACACCGACACCCGCCGGATTAGAGCTTTGCGCACCTAAAGGCGATACCCAGGCCACTTTACCCGTCGCTACAATAGGTTCAAGTGTATCGGGCAAGGTTACGCTAAGGGCTAACGATTGGCCCATTTTAAATACTCTAGCCGAGCGGATAAAAAGCCCACCGTTTTTTAAAAACGGCATGTAGCACTTATACAACTCTTTGCCATCATTGAAATTTAATGCAACTTCTTCCATTTTCGCTCCTCTGCTTATTCAGCAGACTATTAGGGCTTGTTGAACTTTTATACGGGTTTTATCGCATCGTCGCCAGTATTCATGTAGCGTTTGGCTGCTAGTAGGGCATTTTACTACTCAGCTATCGCTTGCCAAAAGGCGCGCGGCTAAACACCATGTGCGTTAATTCAGCTTACGATACCACAGGGTGTGCGTTGTTGGCGGCTTGGCGGCATCGAAGCCAAAATAAACACCACAAACGAATAACAACAATTGGCTTAGCGGCGGCGCATGATACTTTTAAATTCAAGCAATAAGGCGGTTAACGCCAGCGTTTTATTCTGCCCTAAAATCTGTTGCTCGTCACGACGCCAACGATAATACACTAGTTGCAAGCGTTGTAGTGCTTCAGGCGCCACATCTGAATGCTGGCTACACCACTGCGTTAAAAAGTAACCCAAAATTTGCGCACAGTCGGTACGGCCTTCTAAGTTTTTCACTAGCGTACTTAAGCCCGACTCATCCTGCAATAGCCGCGACAGTGCGGCCAGTAACTCTTCAATTTCTGCTGCCGTATTGCCTTGCAACAACGCCAACGCCTGTAACGGCGCACCACCACTAAACGCAAACAAAAAACGCGGCAAACTGCCTTGATACTGCTGACTTAACCAATCAAACAAGTTGGCTTCATTTAAGGTGGGTAAACTCCAGCGCTGACAACGGCTGAGCATGGTGGCTTTTAAACGCTGGGGCTGGCTGGTTTGTAGCACCAGATAACAGCCTTGTGGTGGCTCTTCTAAGGTTTTAAGTAAAGCATTCGCCGCCGCTTCCGTTAGCCGCTGCACTTCGGATAGCACAATCACTTTATTACCGTGTTGTTGCGCAGCGCCTTGCGTAAAGTCGATAAGACGGCGAATTTCATCCACACCAATACTGTTGTTATCTTGGTTTAAGGTTAATAGATCAGGATGGTTACCCGCCGCTAACAGCAAGCAGCTTTTACATTGGCCGCAAGCCATGTCTGCTTGCCGATTTTTACATAACAGTAATGCCGCTAATGCTTGGCTTAATAGCTGTTTGCCTGTGCCAGGGGCACCGGTTAATAAAATAGCATGGGCTAAATGCTGCTCACTGGCCAATCGAGCCAGTTGCGCTAAGGGCGAAGCCAACCAAGGCATAGCACTTAACGGGACATCACTCATAACATGGCCTCAGCCAAGGCATTCTCTAAGGCTGTGGCCACTTGTTCAATCGATTGCGCCGCATCAATAATCACAATACCCGGCTCACTGTGCGCAATGGCTAGGTATTTTGCGCGAGTGCGTTCAAAAAAAGCCAGTTGTTCCTGCTCAATACGATCGAGTTGCCCACGATGCGCAGCCCGGCTTAAACCAATAGCCGGATCAATATCTAAATACAAGGTTAAATCGGGCTGCGTGTTACCCAGCAGCGCTTTGCGTAGGTCGTTAATCAATTGTTCGTTTAACTGCCGACCACCGCCTTGATAAGCTCGTGAAGATAAATCATGCCGATCGGCTAAAATACACTGGCCAGCGGCTAAAGCCGGTTCAATCACATTACGTAATAATTGTACCCGGGCCGCATACATTAACAACAGCTCGGTCTCGGCGGCAATTTGCTCAGCCGGATCCGCCTGTTTTACTAAGGTTCTTAATTGTTCGGCCAGAGGCGTACCACCAGGCTCTCGAGTGCACACCACCTGGTGGCCATGCTTTTCTAACCAGCGTTTAACTGTGGCCATTGCCGTACTTTTGCCGGCGCCTTCAAGCCCTTCGATGACAATAAACTTGCCTTGCTTAGTCATGTTATTTTCCAAGAATATATTTTTTAACCGCAGCATTATGCTGCTCGAGTGATTGTGAAAACACATGCGAGCCGTCACCACGACTGACAAAATAAAAGTAATCGCTTATCTCGGGTTGCGCAGCGGCAATTAACGCGCTGCGACTGACTAATGAGATCGGACCAGGCGGTAAGCCATGATGGCGATAGGTATTGTAACGATGTGGATCACGTAAATTAGCGCGGGTAATACGGCCGCTGTACTCTGTTAAACCGTAAATAACGGTCGGGTCTGTTTGTAAGCGCATATTGCTTTGTATGCGATTGATAAACACAGAGCTGACCAAGGCGCGCTCACTGGCGAGACCGCTTTCCTTTTCAATAATAGAGGCCATAATGAGTAATTCGTAAGGGTTTTGCAGCGGTAAAGTGCTTTGGCGCTGCTGCCAATAACGCTCTAGCTCCGTTTTTAAAGCGTGATGCGCTCGGCGCCAAATGTCGCTGGCTTTACTATTGGCGGTATAAAAATAGGTATCGGGATAAAACAGGCCTTCTAACTCTTGCTCTACACGCCCCGTTTGCGCCAAAGTGCCCCAAGCTTCAGGCCAACTGATCAGTTCAGCGAGTTTATCACTACTATCAATATCTTGAATTAGATACGGCAAATCGGCAAAACGCTGCCAACTTTGCGCTAGGGTTTCACCTTCAATTAAAGTGACGCTAAATTGCGCCACCTTGCCGCTACGAAACAACGCCAACGCTTCGCTAAGAGAACTTTGGCTAGGAACTCGATAAACACCTTGTTGTAACCCAGCAAGCTTTGGCTGCTGTTTAACATGCAATTTTAAAACGAAACAATCTATGGCGGTCAATTGCTGTTGTTGTTGCCAATCGCGGCATAAACTACGCACTGATGTGCCCGCTTTAAGCGTATAAAGGCTGTCACTGAAGGTCACCGTCTTTGCTAAGGTTGTGGTGGTTAATTGCTGCCAACCTGAATAAAGCAGCACGATGATCAACACTACCAACAGTGGTGTCCACGCCAAAACTCGTTTTAACATAGCATCTCTTGCTGTAATTGCTGCACAGGTTCAAGCGGTAAAGCTCGACCAGACAATTGTCGCACCGGCGCCACACCTAGCAAGGCGTTACAAATAAACATCGCTTCAACTTGGTCTAGTTCGGCTAAAGACAAGCAGCGTTCTTGAAACTGCGCTTGTTCGTTTAAAATATGTTGACGCATCACACCTGCTACTCCAGCCAAATGCAGTGGCGGTGTATACCACAGGCCCTTCAGTTGGTAAAACAGATTGGCGGCCGTTGCTTCGGTAAGCTGTTGTTGTTGATCGGCCACGAGCAAATCATCAAAGTCAGTTTTCGCCAACTCTTGTTTTAACAACACTTGCTCGAGCCGATTAGTATGTTTAAGCCCAGCCAATGCCGGTTGAATGGCTAAGCGTAATTGCGCGATGCCAACACTGACACCTTGTTCTCGCCAGCGTTGATAATCGGGCATCGGAGCATGATACAAATACACCAAGGCTGAACTATGCGGACTTGGTGCATAACCTCGCCCGCCAATGCCTCGCGAGATCAATAATTTAATTACGCCATTACTGTTTTGCTTGGCCGCTTCTGTCAACACCGCTTGTGTTAAGCCGGACCAATCTATGGCTGGCATCGCTAATCGTGTTACCGATAACTGTAAGCGCGCTAGGTGCAGTGGCCACAACTGTGGCTGACCTTGCTTAATCGCAATGGTCGTAAAGACACCATCACCGTATTGCAACGCTCGGCAACCTGCAGCGATCTGCAATTGTTCAGTGTCTTTAATCAGAATAATGTCAGCCGACATAGCACGCCTGCACAGAAAAATATGCGCAAGTATGCCTTAATCTGTCATTAAAACAAAGCGCTCAGCGGGCAAAACAGCGCCGTGGGTTTACCGGCTATTATTTTAAAATGTCGGTTTAATTAAGTGATATCTCGTTCAGTGCATAGAGCAACGAAGATCCCGCAGTTTAATAGGCACAGGGATCTGCCCCTTGAAGCCGGTGAAGAAAATGTCTACCGCAAGGTGTCTTTACCCCAAACTTTTTTATTTAAGCTCACCTGAATGCTGGCGCTAGCGTTTTATTTAACGGTTTATCGGCAGTAATTACAGGCATAAAAAAACCGCGCTATAAAGCGCGGTTTTTTAACAAGCACAGCAGGTTAGATCTTCTTGAACAGAATAGAACCGTTAGTACCACCAAAACCGAAAGAGTTACATAACGCATACTCTAACTGGGCTTGGCGACTTTCATGCGGCACATAATCTAAATCACAACCGTCACTTGGGTTGTCCAAGTTAATGGTTGGAGTCACCAACTGATCTTGCAGTGACAACACCGTAATAATCGACTCCACTGAACCGGCGGCACCTAACAAGTGACCGATCATTGATTTCGATGAACTGACCATCACTTTATCAATGTTGCTGGCAAACACAGATTTAATGGCACTGGTTTCGGCCAAATCACCGGCCAGCGTTGAAGTACCATGTGCATTGATGTATTGCACTTGCTCCGCATTAACAGCCGCATCATTTAAAGCGTTTTGCATCGCCCGAGCGGCACCGGCACCGTTTTCTGGTGGTGAAGTCATGTGATAAGCATCACCGCTCATACCAAAACCGACTAACTCTGCATAAATTTTCGCACCGCGAGCTTTAGCGTGTTCGTACTCTTCCAGTACCATCACTCCTGCGCCATCACCTAACACAAAACCATCACGGTCTTTATCCCAAGGGCGGCTGGCTTGTTGTGGCGCATCGTTGCGAGTTGACAGCGCACGAGCGGCACCAAAGCCCCCCATACCCAATTCCGTAGACGCTTTTTCGGCGCCACCGGCCACCATCACATCGGCATCACCATAAACAATCATTCGCGCGGCTTGGCCGATATTGTGAACACCCGTAGTACAGGCAGTAACAATACTGATATTCGGGCCCTGCAAACCAAGCATAATAGACAACTGACCGGCGATCATATTGATAATGGTAGACGGGACAAAGAAAGGCGATAAACGCTTCGGACCGCTGTTCATTAACTTTGTATGATTTTCTTCAATCAAGCCTAAACCACCAATACCTGAGCCGATAGCAGCGCCGATACGGTGAGCGTTTTGCTCGGTAACTTCCAATCCGGAGTCACGAAATGCCTGAATAGCCGCAGCAACACCGTATTGGATAAATAAATCCATTTTTTTAGTGTCTTTTGCTGGAAAATACGGCTCTACGTCAAAGTTTTTGACTAAGCCGGCAAATTTAGTTGTATAAGCGCTGGTATCAAAGTGCTCAATTAAACTAATACCGCTTTTAGCTTGCTGCAGTGCTTGCCAGCTGCTTGCGACATCATTGCCTAATGGCGTCAGCATACCTAAACCTGTTACCACTACACGACGTTTTGCCACCGTGTCCTCCGTTAGTACCTGTTTTTCTGATTCTTAAAACGAAAACGGGTAGCCGCGCTACCCGTTTTGCAAGCCTTTAGCTTATTCAGCGTGGGCTTTGATGTAATCGATGGCTGATTGCACCGTAGTGATTTTTTCAGCTTCTTCGTCTGGAATTTCAGTATCGAATTCTTCTTCTAACGCCATCACTAATTCAACAGTGTCCAGTGAATCAGCGCCTAAGTCATCAACGAATGAGGCTTCGTTTTTAACTTCGTCTTCTTTAACGCCCAGTTGTTCGATAATGATTTTCTTAACGCGATCTTCGATGTTGCTCATCTTTTCTTCCTTTTTCTCATATAAATCGCAACAATTCGTGCAATTTGGTGTGGCGCTAGTTTATTCGTAAGCTTAGGTTGTTGCAAGCAATGCGATAGGCATTTTTTGCTGGTCAAACCTGATTAGCTTACACCATATACATACCGCCGTTAACGTGAACTGTTTCGCCGGTGATATAAGCTGCGTGCGTAGAAGCCAAAAACGCCACTGTTGCTGCTATTTCTTCTGGCTGCCCTAAGCGATTAGCCGGCACTTGCGAGAAAATAGCGGTTTTTTGCTCTTCAGACAACTCTTTCGTCATGTCTGTATCAATAAAACCTGGCGCAACCGCGTTTACGGTAATTCCGCGTGATGCAACTTCTTTTGCTAACGACTTAGTAAAGCCTAAAACACCGGCTTTGGCTGCAGCATAATTGGTTTGACCGGCATTACCCATTGAGCCAACGACAGAGCCAATAGTTATGATGCGACCGAAACGTTTTTTCATCATGCTGCGTAACACGGCTTTGCTTAAGCGAAATACCGATGTCAAATTGGTTTGCATAATATCAAACCATTCATCATCTTTCATCCGCATTAGCAGGTTATCGCGAGTAATACCGGCATTATTGACTAAAATGTCGATTTCACCAAATTGATTTTTAATTTGCTCAAGGCAAGCGTCAACCGAAGCGGTATCGGTCACGTTTAGTACTAAACCCGCCCCCTGCTCACCAAGATATTCACCAATGGCAGCCGCGCCTTTTTCAGTGGTTGCCGTGCCCACAACTTTAGCGCCTAAAGCGGCTAATTGCTCTGCAATAGCTCGGCCAATACCACGACTTGCGCCAGTAACTAACGCAACTTTGCCTTCTAAACTGATAAAATTATTCATCTAAATACCCTTATTCTGCTGCTAGCGCGGCGGTAAGCGACGTTGCATCATTAATTGAAGCGGTTTTCAGCTCTTTATTAATGCGTTTAATTAAGCCACTTAATACTTTGCCTGCACCTAATTCCAGTACTTCGGTAACGCCTTGCGCGGCAAAGTACTCAATAGTTTCAGTCCAACGCACTGGGCTGTATAGCTGCCGGATCAGTGCATCTTTGATCTCTGCTTGGATATTCGTTGCCATTACATCAACGTTATTGACCACAGGCGTACTAGGCGCAGCAAAGTTAAGTGCCGCTAAATCTAAAGCTAGTTGCTCCGCAGCGGGACGCATTAACGCACAATGTGACGGAACGCTGACCGGTAATGGTAAAGCACGTTTTGCGCCAGCGGCTTTACAGGCTTCACCAGCACGCTCTACTGCCGCTTTATGACCGGCAATCACCACTTGACCTGGAGAGTTGTAATTAACCGGTGAAACCACCTCACCTTGTGCCGCTTCTGCACAGGCTTTGGCAATGGCTGCATCGTCTAAACCAATAATGGCTGACATAGCGCCCACACCGGCAGGCACCGCCTGTTGCATATAGTGACCACGCTTTTCTACCAGCTTAACCGCGTCGGCAAGTGACAACACGCCCGCACAGACTAACGCCGAATACTCACCTAATGAGTGCCCTGCAAAATACGCCGGAGCCGCACCGTTTTGTTGTTGCCATAAACGCCATACCGCAACAGATGCCGCTAATAAGGCCGGCTGTGTACGATGCGTTTCATTTAATTCTGACTCAGGGCCAGTTGAAACCAGCGCCCAAAGGTCATAACCCAAAGCAGCAGAAGCTTCGGCAAATGTGTCTTGAACCACGGTATGTTGCTGATACAGCTCGTTAAGCATACCCACGCTTTGTGAACCCTGACCGGGAAACACGATGGCAAGTTTAGTAGTCATAGTGATCCTGAAAATTAATAACGAATTAACGCAGACGCCCAAGCGAAACCACCGCCGAACGCTTCTAGTAATAAGGTTTGGCCTCGTTGAATACGACCATCGCGGATAGCTTCATCTAAAGCAGTGGGCACTGTGGCGGCCGACGTATTGCCATAACGATCAAGGTTAATCACCACTTGATCCATCGACATATCTAACTTACGCGCTACCGCAGCAATAATACGCAAATTTGCTTGATGCGGCACCAGCCAGTCAATATCAGACTTCTGCATATTATTGGCTTCTAACGTCTGCTCAACCACTTGCGACAGCTTGTTAACGGCCACTTTGAACACGTCGTTGCCTTTCATACTGCCCCACGATTCGTGTACCGATTTTTCATCGCCACGGATCGGATTATTCACGTACAGCAGCTCTGAATATTTACCATCGGCATGAATATGGGTCGATAAAATACCGGGTTGCTCAGAAGCTTCTAGCAATACCGCACCGGCGGCATCACCAAATAAAATCACCATAGAGCGATCTTCAGGGCTGACTAATTGCGATAAACAATCTGAGCCAATCACCAAGATCCGCTTTGCCATACCACTTTTAATATATTGATCGGCAATACTTAAGCCATAACAGAAGCCGGCGCAAGCCGCAGCTATATCAAAGGCAGGAATGCCTGGAATATCTAGATCACGCTGAATTTCACAAGCCGAGCTCGGTAATGAACGCGCCGAGCTGGTGGTGGCGCAAATGATCAGATCAATGGTGTTTTTATCGATGCCGGCAGCTTCAATTGCTTTGAAAGCAGCAGCAGTACCCATACTGGCAACTGATTCATCAGGGCCAATAATGCGGCGCTCTTTAATGCCAGTACGCTCGATAATCCATTCGTCTGTGGTTTCTACCATAGACTCTAGGTCCGCATTGGTGCGAACCAGTGACGGGAAATAACTCCCGGTACCAATAATTCTTGAGTACATGCTACCCTATGCTTTATCAATAAGAACTTGTTCCAACCGATCTTTTATTTTGGCTGGCACTTGGCGTTCAACCTCGCGCACAGCTTGTCGGATGGCACTTAAAAATGCGTCTTTTGTCGCATTGCCATGACTTTTCACTACGATGCCGCGCAATCCTATCAGACTTGCACCATTATAGTGGTCGGGGTTCATTCCCTGATAAAGACTTTTTAGCACAGGTTTAAACAACCAGCTTAATAAAGCGGCTAATGGCCGTTGTTTAATACTCTGTTGCGCCCGCTTAATAATCAGCTTAGCAACGCCTTCACAGGTTTTCAGCGCGACATTACCCACAAAGCCGTCACAAACAATCACATCAGCCTTGCCAGAAAAAATATCATTGCCTTCAATATAGCCGATATAATTCAAACCGTTGCATTCGGTTAATAATTGCGAGGCACGTTTTATTTGATCTGAGCCTTTAATTTCTTCCTCGCCCATGTTCAGCAAGGCCACCCGTGGGGCTTTAATACCAATAACTTGCTCGGCCATCACCGCGCCCATCATGGCAAATTGAAATAACGTATCCGCATCACAGTTTACCGTAGCACCTAAATCCAACATATAAACCGGATTACCTTGGCAACTGGGCAAAGCACTGATTAAAGCTGGTCGCTCAACGCCGTTAAGCATTTTTAACACATAATGTGCGATTGCAATTAAGGCACCGGTATTGCCGGCGGAGACACAGGCGTGGACTTGTTCTTGTTCAACCAGTTCTAAGGCATGACGCATGGCACTTTCACGTTTGCTGCGTAACGCTGACGCCGGCTTGTCGGCCATAAGTACTTGCTCAGTACTGTGCACAAAACGAATACGCGGTTCGTCGACCACACCAGCAAGCTTTAACGCTTGTTCTAGTACTGGCTGATCACCACATAAAACTAATTGAAGATGAGGGAATTCTTGAAGCGCTGCCAGAGCGGCAGGAATAGTAGATTGGGGGCCGAAGTCGCCCCCCATCATATCTAAAGCCAAAGAAGGCTTTAGCTGCTGCACGTGCTTACCGGTTAGGATAAGTGCGTCCAGAATTATTTTACTTTACGGCCTTTGAAGTAACCATCGGCAGTAATGTGGTGACGACGGTGAGTTTCACCGGTAGTTGCATCAACTGACAGCGTAGGGCCAGTTAATGCATCATGTGAACGGCGCATGTCACGACGTGCACGAGATTTTTTGTTTTGCTGAACAGCCATTGTATTTCTCCTAAATCACTTTTTTTTCAATTCTTGCAGTATAGCGAATGGGTTGGGCTTTTCTGGCTCTGGCCCGATATCACCGAAGCTAAGTGAGTCAGGATCAACCTGACAATCAACCGCATCATGCATCGGAAACAGTGGCAATGCCAGAATGAGTTCATCCTCAATCAACTGCCGTAAATTAATCTCGCCGTGCTCATCACGCTCGACCACGTCATAGCGCTCAGGAATCAATTCCAAAGCCGCGTTATCATCTCCTTTAACAGGAGTATATGCAAAACTTACGTCTAGTGTGAGTGGTATGGGTTCACCACAACGCTCACATTTAACACTTACCTGGCAATGCGCTGTACCGTTTAACACAGTAAGGTTTTGCTGGTCAATTTCGCATTCAATTCTGACTGTTACGTCGTCTTGGTACGCCATTAACCCTTCTTTAAGACGGATTAAGGTGTTTAGTGGCACTATACCGGAGTAACCGGAACGTTTTTGTGCTGCTTTAACCGGATCGAGCGTAACAGGTATTTTCAATTTTTGCATAAGGCGCGCATCATATAGAAGCAGCCCCTTGCTGTCAAAGGGTTCTGCAGGTTTTTCAACATTTTTGTCAGCAGGCTATTATAGTGTGCACCCTGTTGTTTATAAAAGGACTATTTTGTGACTATTGCCGAACGCCCTTCACTATATTTAGCTTCAACCTCGCCCTACCGTCGCGCGTTGTTAAGTAAATTAACTGAAAATTTTCAATGTATTGCCCCCAACACTATTGAAACACCCCGTGTCGGTGAAAGCGCCGAAGCCTTGGTACAGCGTTTAGCAACCGAAAAAGCATACGCCGTGGCCAGCACGTTAACGAGTGGCTTAGTGATTGGTTCAGATCAAGTGGCGGTATTTGGTAAAGACATTATTGGCAAACCGCATACGGTCGAAAAAGCCTGCGCGCAATTACGCCAATTTAGCGGCCAAGCAGTGGAATTTCTTACGGGTTTAGCCGTAGTTAATGCCGCAACAGGTGAAACACAAACCACACTTGATAGTTTTAAGGTGCATTTTCGCACATTGACTGAGGCTGAGATCCGCTGTTACGTGGCACGAGAACAGCCGTTGGATTGCGCTGGAAGCTTTAAAAGCGAAGGCTTAGGCATTTGTTTATTCAGTAAATTAGCAGGCGATGATCCTAACAGCTTAATCGGCTTACCACTGATTAAGCTGTTGCAACTGCTGCGCCAAGCTGGCCGAGATCTGTTACTTGAGCCTTAACAGCGCTTAGCGCACCCAAGCGGGTAAATCAGCTAGCCGATCGATAATGACTAATGGCGCATATTGTTGCAACACAGCAACGTCATGGGCGCCATGGCTCACCCCAATCCTAGGCATGGCAATAGCCTGAGCCATTTTCAGATCATGACTGGTATCCCCCACCATAATCGCTTCATTGGCAGCAACACCAAGCTGTTGAATAATTTGTTGTAACATATCGGGATGGGGTTTTGATTGTGCTTCATCGGCACAGCGACTGGTAGCAAAATAGCGCGCTAAACCGGTTTCGGCAAACATGCGATCTAAGCCTTTGCGCGCCTTTCCCGTGGCTACGGCTAATAGTACATTACGCTCAGCTAATTGCTGTAACACCTGCTCGGCATCGGCAAATAACGGTGTCGGCGTAGTGTCGTGCTGCACATATTGATCGCGATAATGCTCAAATAGTTGCTGCCGCTGCGCGGAATTAGCGCTTGGAAACAACATGTCAAATGCCGGATCTAAACTTAAACCAATAATATGCCGCACCGCGGCCGTGCTTGGCACAGCAAGTCCGGTATGCAAGGCAGCAGCTTGCATCGACGAGACAATTCGCCCAACGGAATCCATGACGGTGCCATCCCAATCGAAAATCACTAACTTGACTGCTGACATCTTATTTTCTCGTTAATTGGCTCATGGCTTGGTTTAACTGCTCATCCAGCGGGGCTTCAAACCGCATGGTTGTCTCGGTGCCGGGATGCATAAAACTTAAACTGTATGCATGTAAAAATAACCGATTAAGCCCAATTTTATTCATTTGGCTACTAAAGGTGTTATCACCGTATTTGTCATCGCAGGCTATTGGGTGACCTTTACAGGCGGTATGAACCCGAATTTGGTGGGTACGGCCTGTTACCGGAAAGGCCTCAACTAAAGTACCTTCCTGGTAGCGCTGTAAAATACGAAAACGCGTTTCCGATTCTTTGCCTTCTTTAGCATCTACCCGCACCACTCGCTCACCCGATTGCAGCGTGTTTTTCTTTAACGGCTCGGTCACTTTACGTGTTTTGTTGTCCCAATCACCCGATACTAACGCCCAATATTTTTTCTCAACGGTTTTATCACGTAACTGGGCATGTAAATGCGTTAACACCGAACGCTTCTTGGCAATCATTAAACAGCCCGAGGTATCACGGTCTAAGCGGTGAACTAATTCAAGATGTTTCGCCAGGGGCCGCAGAGCACGTAAGGCTTCAATAACGCCAAACTGCAAGCCACTGCCGCCATGAACCGCCATACCTGAAGGTTTGTTTAACACGATTAAATCAGCGTCTTCAAACAAGATATGCTGCTCTAAATCTTTTACCATGCTCAGTTTAACAGAGATGGCATCCGGCTCTGCAGCAACGGTAAACGGCGGTACACGCACTACATCGTCAGCTTGCAGCTTGTATTCAGGTTTGATGCGTTTTTTGTTGACTCGCACCTCACCTTTTCGTAAAACTCGATAAATGACACTTTTAGGTACGCCTCGTAGCCGGGCAATCAGAAAGTTATCTATGCGCTGACCAATAAAATCACTTTCGATTTCAATCATTTGCACCGGCAATTTTATTTCATCAGTCATGGCTTTAAATTACTCTGCTAATATTACAATTCAGTTGCTATCCAAGGCGGAATAGTGGGATAATCACCCCGCTAATTCTGCCGAGTTTCGGCAATTAGGGCGCTCACAGTGACATAAGAGAAGTTGTGCGGCACCGTCAGGGGATGTGATCATACCGAAATCGTGGTGAAAACCAATGTTTTTTATACCCCCGGCGTTTACTCACTGCCATTTGCCTGAGGTAATGTTGCGTAATTTGTTACCAACAACGGCAAAACACAATATCCGGTCACCGAGCAAAAATAAAGATTAGCCAGAACGCAGCGCTTTATGGCGATGTGTGTCAGATTTAAAAACGAAGACAGTTTAGCCTGCCCCAACAATACGTGTAGGCTCGCTACTGTAACGAGTAAAAAATTAGGTTCCCTCAAGCACCCAGTCGGGAGACTGCAGCATTATGTGTTTGATAACGTCTGAACACCCAGGTGCCCGGAAAAGTTGTGTTGTGGCTGCATAAATGAGTCACCCAACAATGAAAAGAATGTTAATTAACGCAACACAAGAAGAAGAAATTCGTGTTGCATTGGTCGATGGCCAAAAACTGTATGACCTGGATATCGAAAGCCCAGGCCATGAACAAAAAAAAGCGAATATTTATAAAGGCAAAATCACCCGTGTTGAACCCAGTCTAGAAGCGGCTTTCGTCGATTATGGTGCTGATCGTCATGGTTTTTTACCACTAAAAGAAATTTCCCGCGAATATTTCCCCTCTGGTTATAGCTTCGATGGCCGTCCTAATATTAAGGAAGTGGTTAAAGAAGGTCAGGAAGTCATCATTCAAATTGATAAAGAAGAACGCGGCCAAAAAGGCGCTGCGCTCACCACGTTTATCAGTTTAGCCGGGTCTTACTTGGTATTAATGCCGAACAACCCGCGAGCAGGTGGTATTTCACGTCGCATCGAAGGTGACGAGCGTCAAGAGCTTAAAGATTCGTTAGGCCAATTAGAAATGCCTGATGGCATGGGCTTAATCGTGCGTACTGCCGGTGTGGGTAAATCTTACGAAGAGCTGGATTACGACTTAAAAGCGCTTTTAAAGCATTGGTCAGCCATTACCGAAGAAGCTAAAAAGCGCACGGGACCGTTCTTAATTCACCAAGAAAGCAACGTGGTTTTCCGTGCTATCCGTGATTATTTACGTCGTGATGTTGGCGAGATCTTAATTGATAGCCAGAAAATCTTTGAAGAAGCTAAGGTGTATATCCAACAGTTCCGCCCTGATTTTGCCCACCGGGTAAAAATGTATCAGGGTGAAGTGCCGTTGTTTATGCATTACCAAATTGAAAACCAGATTGAAACCGCCTTCCGCCGCGAAGTGCGTTTACCTTCTGGTGGCTCAATTGTTATCGATAGCACCGAAGCGTTAACCGCCATTGACATTAACTCGTCAAAAGCGACCAAAGGCGGCGATATCGAAGAAACCGCCTTTAACACCAACCTAGAAGCGGCCGATGAAATTGCTCGCCAATTACGTTTACGTGACTTAGGTGGCTTAATTGTTATCGACTTTATCGACATGACGCCGGTGCGCCATCAACGTGAAGTAGAAAACCGTTTAAAAGATGCGGTAAAACAAGATCGCGCTCGGGTGCAAATTGGCCGGATTTCGCGCTTTGGTTTGTTAGAGATGTCACGCCAGCGTTTACGCCCTTCACTGGGTGAGTCAGCCGGACACGTCTGCCCTCGTTGTCATGGCCGTGGCACTATCCGCAGTATTGAATCGTCAGCCTTATCAATCTTACGTTTAATTGAAGAAGATGCGATTAAAGACAACACCAGCCAGATCCATGCGCAGGTACCGGTGTCTGTCGCCACGTATCTAATGAACGAAAAGCGTGAAGGTGTGCGTCGTATTGAACAGCGTAATGGTATTCGGGTGTTTATTATCCCGAATGAGCATTTAGAAACGCCAAACTACGAAGTGACACGTATTCGTATCGACGAAGAAATCGAAGATGCCAGCTACACTCTGCCTAAAGTGCCCGAGCACAGTACTAAGCTGTATCAACCAAGCAGTGACGCCGTTAAAGAAAAACCTGCGGTTTCCGCGTTAAGCTTATCACAAGCGTCTGCTCCGGTAGCTGCACCTGTTGCGCCAGCAGCGGCCCCAGCCAGCGCTGTCCGTCCTGCGGCTACGCCATCAACACCGGGTTTAGTCAGTCGGTTGGTTACCTGGTTAAGCAGTGTATTTGCACCAGCAACTCCCTCTGCCGAAACCACGCCAGTGACTAAAGAGCAGAAAGCCAACAGCTCGAAAGAGCCGCGTAACGAGCAACGTTCTGATCGCAACGACAACTCACGTCGTCGTAACAATCGTCGTCGTCGTCCGGATCAAGAAAAAACAGCAGATAAAGCGGTTGAAAAACCCGTTGAAAAAGCAGCGGCTGTTGAAGAGAAAGCGCCTCGTCCAGAGCGTAATCGCCCACAATCGCAAGATAAACCTGCTCGCGCTGCGGAACCTCGTAAAGCCGCGTCTGAGCCACGTGCTGAAAAACCGTCGGCAGAAACAGCGGATGAACCAAACAGCCGTGCCGCAGCCGCTGAACGTCGGCAACGTCGCAATCTGCAACGCTCTGTACGTTTAGCTAAAGCGGAAGCTGCCGACACACTAGCACCCGCTGTCGTTGCGGTTGACGCTGCCAAAGCAGAAACAGCTGCAGCAAGCCAAGCGCCAGCAAAAGATCAGCTCAACGCCGTTGAAACCGCAACCGTTACTGCGGCGCCAGCCGTTGTTGAAACCGCCAGCCCTGCAGCTGACGTCAAGAGCTCGAGCTTATCAGAGCCCGTGGTAGTCGCCGAGGCTTCGCCAATCAGCGAAACCAAACCGGCTGCTGAAACGGCTATCGCAACTGCTGAAAGCGTTGCCGCGGACAGTAACGAAACAGAGGCAGAAACAGCCACTACAACTGAAAGCCACTCTGATACTGAAAGTTCTGAGCCTCGCAGTCGCAGTCGTCGTTCGCCACGGCATTTACGTGCCGCCGGTCAAAAGCGTCGTAAAGAACAAACCGACACGACAGCTACCACTGAAGAGCCGGTTGCCACAGAAAATACTGCGTCGAGTGCTACAGAGAGTGCTGAGGCGAATGCCACAACTGACGCGGTAGAGCCTATCACATCAGAGCTTGTAGCGGATGTCGCCGATACCCCTGCGATTGACGCTGAGAAGCCAACCCGCAGCCGTAGCCGTCGTCGCCCAGCCAAAGCCAGTGCTGACACAGTGAAAGCAGATGAGACGGCAGCGGCCACTGTTGCAACCGATGAAGCGGCATCAGCCCCTGTGGTAACTAAGCAAAGCCCGCAACAGCAAAAGCTAGAATTAGCTGAGCCAGAAGCGACGCCTACCGCGGTGGTTGTACCTACTGAGCCGGTAAAAGCCCCTGCTACAGCAGCAAAAGCTGAAGAAGTGACAGCCGAAGCTGTGCCCGTGGCAGCCAAAAACAGTAACAAGGCTGCAGCCGAAGTAACGCCAGTTGATGTAACGCCAGCTGAAGTAGCAACACCGGTTGTTGCTGAAGCGACTGCACCGGTTGAAGCGACTGCACCGGCTAAAGCTGACGTTGCGGCCCCCGCCTCTGCGGCTGCGGCTCCAGTTGCAGCTGCACCGGCTAAAGAGGAACCGGCTAAAGCTGAAGCGGTTATAGCCGCTCCTGTTGTCACAGCCCAACCTAAAGCAGCAAAAGCTACAGGCAGTCGCTTTGGTAACATGGTCGTAGCAGAAATGACGAAACCACAAACGGTAACAGAAGAAGCCAAAACAGACGTCGTCACGGCAGTCACTGCTGAACAACGTCCGGTTGTCAGTTCTTCTAGTCGCCCGGCCGGCTCGGCGTTTGCGCGTCAATCGGCATCAGCACCGATGACTAAACCGGGTAAACCCGAGTAAAATTGTCGCATCTGAGTTAAAAAGCCGGCCTTGCCGGCTTTTTTATTGGCTGTTTTTTAGTGCATTATTTTATGCAGCTTGTTTTATCAAGCATGGCTGTAAAATGTCTTTATTCGCTAATCTAGGGTGCAAGTGAGGCTAAGCTAACATCGCTGCAGCTTGAGCTGGCATTATCTGATCCAACCTCGCGCTTGAGTCGACACTTGCAACGGTTTACTGACAAAGGTTTGCAATGCCAGCCAGCCAGCAAAGTATTATATCGCAACGGCTTATTAAGCGAGGCAAGATGGCTTGAATAATCAGTCTACTCAGAATGTTTTGCGCTTACTGAGCCAACTAAAACGGAGCAGGCGTCATGTTGGTAGTTAAGCGCCTATAACACGTTTTTATTAAAGCTAAACATTGGCAGCAAGTGCTGCGGCCATAAAAAACGCCTCTTAAAGAGGCGTTTTTAGAAAGTTAACTATTTAACTTAGAAGTCGTATTTAGCGCTGAACTGCACACGGTGCATATCACCATCTAAACCACTTTCGATTTCACGATTAGCATACTTGTATTCAACACCCATCATAAATTTGGTATTGAACTGGTATAACGCATTGACACTGTAACTCTGCATGGATTTATTCGCTGAAGTACCGGTCAAGCTGGTGTCATTATCAACATTTAACGCTGAATATAAGAAAGTTGAACGCCACTTGTCATTCCACAGATGACGATACGCCACGGAGAAAGACGTTGATTTAATGGTTTCAAGTTCAGCATCACTTGTCGTGCCGGTTAATACCGCGCCATTAGAAGCATTTAAACCGACATAACGGCCTAAACCTTCACCGGTGTTAATGGTAAAACGAATATCATCTTTATTAGCAAAGTTAAATTTACCACTGAAAGACACACCGTAAGACGCTACGCTGTCATCTAATACGCCGTTTTCGATAGCAATTTGTCGAAGCAAACCGGCCACCCGGAAAGAAGCATTTTCAGTTTTAAAGTTGTAACCCACGGTAAAGTCAGGAGTGGCATTGTCATCTGTGGTGATACGAGCGCCGCCACCAAATGGCGTGACCGTACTTTCTGGGTTTTCTACCGCAATAGAGAAATTACCTGAAGTGTAACGAACCTGAGCTTGACGAATAAAGATAGCCGCATCGGCATTACCGACGAAGTCTAGGGTATCTGGTAAAGACTGTAAGTCCATAAAGTTTGACCAGGTTTGGCCAACTGTCCAATTTTTGTAATTAACAAAAGCATGACGCATAACGGGGCTGTAACCGTTGGTGGTACGCTCATCGTTACCGTTATTACTGGTTTGAAAATCAAATTCAATACGCCCTGTCATCTTTTCACCGTTACCTAAATCGGTCGAGGTGCTAAAGAAGAAACGCGTTTGACGAGCGTGCATATCAAAACGTGTTGTGCTGTCGCCATTGATCGGTGTGACAGAAGGGACATAAAAATCACGCCCGATTGACGCAATGTCACCGTCAGCATCACTAACCATCATATCAAGTTTGACGTAACCACCGTAACTCACTTCGGTGTCGCCCACTTTAAAGCCGTTGTTCGCATGTGCAGCGCCTGCAGTTAAGGCTAATGCGATAGCCGCAGCTAAGGTATTCCGTGTCTTACTTTGTCTCATCTGGAGTTCTCCATGTTTTTTTATAGTAGTACTGATGTCGTTTTTATTGTAATCAAACTCTGAGCGACAGTCTGCATCTTCGCAATTAGCCTTTAGTCGCAATTCGCACTCTGATTTAACATCGTCTAGACTATGGTCTAATTTCTTTAAACAGCTGTCTCCGTTAGTAATGATTAATAATAATTACGATAATCCGTAGGGGATGATATGACGCAACCAACTCTTTATCCGGTGCCTAAAAAAATCAAGCAGCATTGCCATGTAACTGATGAGCAATATCAAGCACTGTACCAACAATCAATTGAGCAACCTGATCAGTTCTGGGGCGAACAAGCCAAGAAACTGGATTGGATTAAACCGTTCACTCAGGTGAAAGACACCAGTTATGAACTGGGCAAAGTGAAAATCAATTGGTTTGCCGATGGTGTGCTAAATGCCAGTGTTAACTGTTTAGATCGCCATCTTGCCACACGAGCCAATCAAGTGGCTTTTTATTGGGAAGGTGATGAGCCTGGCGTTGAGTCAAAAGTTACCTATCAACAACTGTATGATGAGGTTTGCCAACTGGCCAACGGCATGAAAGCCCTAGGTGTGAATAAAGGTGATCGGGTAACCATTTACTTACCGATGATCCCGCAAGCCGCCGTTGCGCTATTGGCCTGTGCTCGAATTGGTGCGGTGCACTCGGTGGTGTTTGCCGGTTTCTCGCCTGATGCATTGGGCAGCCGTATCGTCGATTGTGATTCAAAATTGGTGATCACCACCGATCAAGCCTTACGGGGAAGCCGTGCTACTAACCTAAAAGACAACACGGATTTAGCCTTAGCGCATCTTGGCGACACCAACCCAGTTAAAAATGTCATTGTGATTAAACATGTTGGCAAAAGCATTGATTTTCACCATGGTCGGGACGTTTGGTATCATGATCTGCTTGCTGCACAACCTAAAGAATGTGCACCTGAGCCGATGAATGCGGAAGATCCACTGTTTATTCTTTATACCTCCGGTTCAACCGGTAAGCCCAAAGGTGTGCTTCACACCACTGGCGGTTATCTGCTGTATGCCGCCATGACGCATCAATATGTTTTCGATTACCAAGAAGGTGATATTTACTGGTGCGCCGCAGACGTTGGTTGGGTTACAGGCCACAGTTATATTATTTACGGGCCGCTGGCCAATGGCGCCAGCAGCGTGATGTTTGAAGGTGTTCCTACCTACCCTAGCGTAAAACGTATTGCGCAAATTGTAGATAAATACCAAGTCAATATTTTGTATACCGCGCCAACAGCCATCCGCGCCTTGATGTCGCATGGCGATGCGCCTGTTGCCGGTGCCGATTTATCTTCGTTACGGATCTTAGGTAGCGTCGGTGAACCCATTAACCCAGAAGCATGGAATTGGTATCACGAAAAAATTGGTAAGGGTAATTGCCCTATCGTTGATACTTGGTGGCAAACAGAAACAGGCGGCATTTTAATTACGCCATTACCGGGTGCCACAGCCTTAAAACCTGGCTCGGCAACGCGGCCATTCTTTGGTGTTAAACCGGCGTTAGTGAATAACGAAGGCAATATCGTCACAGGTGCGGGCGAAGGTAACTTAGTTATCACGGATAGCTGGCCTGGACAAATGCGTACCTTATTTGGCGATCACGAACGCTTTGAGCAAACCTACTTCAGCACATATGCAGGGGTATATTTTACCGGAGATGGTGCACGTCGTGATGAAGACGGCTATTATTGGTTAACGGGTCGTGTCGATGACGTATTAAATATTTCTGGCCATCGTTTAGGCACCGCTGAAATTGAAAGCTGTCTTGTTGCGCATGAAGCGATTGCTGAAGCTGCCGTAGTCGGTTACCCACACGATATTAAAGGCCAAGGTATCTATGTGTATGTTTCACCTCGGGTGGGTGTAGAACCAAGTGAAGAGCTAACCAAAGCGATTAGAGCCTGGGTGCGTGAAGAAATTTCACCTATCGCTACGCCAGATCTGATACAGTGGGCTCCTGCCGGATTGCCGAAAACGCGCTCTGGTAAGATTATGCGCCGTATCCTGCGAAAAATTGCAGCCAATGAACATGATCAGTTAGGAGATATTTCTACACTGGCTGATCCATCAGTGGTTGAATTATTGGTAAATAACCGCTTAAATCGTAAGTAAGACACCCGTCCTCTTACGAAGAGCTGGTGTGTCTCCAGTCGCAGCAGAAAAGGCCGCTACCATGCGGCCTTTCTTATAACAAAAACAAGCTAAAACCACTGGAGGGAAGATGGCAAAGTTAATCGTAGCAGACGACCATCCGCTATTTAGAAACGCACTTATTAATGCTATCAGCAGTACTTTTGCGACCAAAGCCACCGTTGAAACAGACAGTTTTGAAAGCACCTGTGCCGCCCTAGAACAACATCCCGATGCTGATTTGTTATTACTCGATCTCCATATGCCGGGAAACTGCGGTTTCTTGGGGTTAATTCAACTGCGGAAAAACTATCCCAGTTTACCAATCGTGGTGATTTCAGCGAGTGAAGATTTGGATGTGATCCGTCGCGTCATGTCGTTTGGCGCCTCTGCCTATGTCCCAAAATCCGCTAATCCTGTTGATATCAGTACCGCCTTAAATGCGGTGCTAGATGGTGAGTTATGGGTTCCGAAGAATTTGCAAAAACAAATTTTAGAACAAGGTGATACCGAGCAAGATTTGGATTTAGCCTCACGGGTGGCGCAATTAACCCAGCAGCAATACAAAGTTTTGTATTATTTAACTGAGGGTTGGTTAAATAAACAAATTGCTTATGATCTGCATATCTCAGAAGCCACGGTTAAAGCGCATATTACGGCAATCTTTCGTAAACTGGGCTGCACTAACCGCACCCAAGTGGTGATCCAAGCGCAACGGCTGACGTTAGAGCCGCCGGTTGATCGCGCTATGGCACAACAACAATAAGTGCTTGTTTGCCATTAAATCGCCAGCGAGGGCCTAATTAGCGGCCCTTTTCAGCATTTTAAAATGATTCAGGGTTGCCCGTAACGCCCCCGGCTTAATCGGTTTAGCTAAAAACATCAACGACTCCGCTTTAGCTAAGACCGCTAAATCAGCTTGGGGTGAAGCCGACACCAAAATGCCATTTACCTCTCCCCAATACTGACGGATCTGCCGATACACATCTAAGCCATTCAAATGTTGGCCAAGTTGATAATCAATAATAATCACATCCGGTGCGGGATGGTTTGGCGCATAACTAAGTAACTCTTGTTCATCATAAAAACACTGCACATCAGTGATCTGCCATTGCTGTAATAAGACTTTTAACGCCGCTAAGTTAGCCGCATCATCATCGACACACACCACCGACAACCCTGGTAAGGGCCTTTGCTGCAGAGGGCTTGGCAGAGGCAGTTCTTGGCGGCGCTTACCAAGCACTAACGGCAAGCGAATACTAAACACCGTGCCCTTACCCGGCCAAGACTTCACTAACAATTCATGGCCAAGTAATTTCGCCATCCGATTGACCACCCCCAGGCCCAAACCCAGCCCTTGTTGGCCTTTAGCCGTGGCATCAATGCGATAAAAGTCTTCAAAAATACGCTGCAGATCAGCCTCACCAATACCCGGGCCAGAATCCCACACTTGCAATAACAAATGATCACCACGTTTGCGACAACCTAGTAAAATGCGTCCTTTATTGGTGTACTTAATGGCATTAGATAACATGTTTTGTAAGATCCGCCGCAAATAAGTGGCATCGGTTTGCACTTGTAACGAGCTGGTTTTTACTGTTAAGGATAAGCCTTTTTGACTGGCCACCAAGCCATATTCGTCGGCTAATTGCATTAATAATTCTTTTAACGGTACCGGTTGTACATTCGGTTGTAACTTACCATCATCAAGTTTGGCGATTTCTAATAAGGTTGAAATCAGCTCTTCTGAAGCTTTCAGCGAATTATCAAGCTGCGTTAAAATCGCACTTTGTTGCTGCTTGTCGTGAATGCCTGCTAAAGCGGCAGTAAACAAGCGCGCGGCATTTAACGGCTGTAAAATATCGTGGCTGGCTAAAGCAAGAAACCGGGTTTTCGACGCATTCGCCGCTTCAGCTTCGGCTTTTGCTTGCAGTAATTGCTGTTCTGTTTCACGACGACGCCCTACCTCAGCCAGTAACTCCTGGTTCATGTCAGAAATAGTTTGCGTACGCTCATGCACCCGATCTTCTAAGTGCTGCTTCGCCTCGGCTAAGCCCTGCACGGCTTTAACATGGTCCGAAATGTCGGTAAAGCTGGTGACAAAACCGCCGCCAGGGATGGGGTTACCGCGCATTTCGATCACTTTACCATCAGGTCGCACCCGCTGAAAAACATGAGGCGTACCATTTCGCATATGCATAATACGTTTTTCAACGTGCTCATCCGGATCACCGACGCCACAGAGCCCGCGCTCCGCATTAAGCCGCACAATATCTGCCACCGGCCGCCCCACACGCACCATACCATCAGGATAATTAAACATCTCTAAGTAAGATTTATTCCACGCGACCAAATTCAGATCACGATCAACCACACTGACCCCTTGGCTTAAGTGTTCTAGCGTTGAGAATAATATTTTGCGCGAAAATTGAATGGCCTGCGTAGTGTCATCAAACAAGGTGACGACATCTTCAAACGCCAGTTGCCGCCCTTCAAGTACCGCATTAACCATAGTAGAGGCAGACGACGCGCCGATGACCCCAGCGAGTTCACGTTCAACGTGTTCGACTAACCCAACGCTAGGCAAGTCATCCAGTTGCAGAGTCATTTGCTGTTTACGACCAAATTCGGCTAAACACTCTGCGGCACGTTGATTACCAACAAATCGTTCCAGTAAGATTTTTAAATCACTGTTATGAATGCGAATACGCCGCGCTGGCGTATCTTGATGTTTAATCGGTAAATTCGGTTTAACAAAGGCCACCGCCTGTAAGCGATCTAGCAAGTTTACCTTGGTACTTAACGACACCAACGTATAAGCAAGCACATTAAAGCCCAGCGACACCAAGACACCATGGCTTAACGAATCCAGCTTAATACCAAACATGGCCGTAGGCAGTAGCCAATTCAGCCCAAAGACCCCCTGCTGCATAATGGCGCTGCTTAATACCCCGGCATTGACCAGTTGCGGTAACATTAAGGTGTAAAACCACAACACCATACCAATGCTTAAACCCGCATACACGCCATAAGCATTACCACGACGCCAATAAAGCCCGCCAACGACCGCAGGGACTAATTGAATGGTCAGCGCAAAGGCTAACAAACCGGTTTCGGCCAATTCGTAGTTGCGGGCAAAGACACTGTAATACAGATAAGACAGCGCCATTACCACCACGATCATGGTACGCCGTACCACCAAAATTAATAGGCTGTAATCGTGTGATAAACCTTTTTGCTTACTCGACTTTAATAAGCCAGGCATCACCACATCATTACTGATCATCGTGGCTAAAGCTAAGGTCGCAATAATAATCATCGACGTGGCGGCAGAGAAGCCACCGATAAACACTAATACGCTTAAAACGTTCCATTCCATCCGCGAGGGGATTAACAACACAAAGCTATCGGCCCGCTCCAGCATATCGGGAAACAGTTGCATACCGGCCACGGCAATCGGGATCACCACTAAGGTGACTAAAACTAAATAACCGGAGAACCAGCGTCTGGCATGACGTAAATAATGATGCGAGACATTTTCGACAAAGGCGACATGAAATTGTCTGGGTAGCAAAAACACCGCGACCATCGCCAACAGTGTTTTCGTAATAAATTCAACCCAACCGGGTGTGGTCAGTTGTTCTTGCTGCGACACCGAATGCAAGGCAAAAGTACGAAGCACAGACTGATCAGTATCAATTAAGAATACATACACAGCTATGGACAACATTAAAAGTGCAAATAGCTTCACCACGGATTCGAAGGCGATGGCTACCATCACCCCACGGTTTTGCTCGGTCAGGTGAAGTTTGCGTGTACCAAATAAAATGGCGAAAAACGCCATAGCGATGGCGCTTAATAAGGCACTGTCTTGATACCATGCTAATTTACTGTCATCAAAGCTGCCGCCAAGTAATACCTGATAAGAGCCTGCCACCGCCTTTAATTGCAAAGAAATATAAGGGATCACCACAATCAAGCAAACAATGGCCGCTAAAGTGGCTATATTGCTGCGCTTACCATAGCGGGCAGAGATAAAGTCAGCAATCGAGGTCACGTTTTGTTTTTTCGACACATACAACAGCTTAAATAAAAACGGTTGCGCGAAGATAAACAGCAGAATAGGCCCTAAATAAATAGCAATGTAATCCCAGCCGCGGGTCACTGCCGTACCCACTGCACCATAATAGGTCCAAGAGGTACAATAGACGGCTAACGCCAAGCTGTAAATTAAACCGCCATACTTTCGTATTAGACGATCGTCGGCATGGCGTTCACCCCAATTGGCAATTAAAAACAAACCACCGACATACATTAAGGCTAATAGGGCTACAGTCCACGCAGTCACGGGATTCTCCATTTAGGGTTGTCAGCTAACTTTGGTTTTAGTGCGGCACCTTGTCAATGCTTCAGTACAAGTCTTCGACTAAAGTCGGGCTAGCAGAGCAGCTAACTACTGCTACATTAGAATTGCTCGAAAATAAAAACTAAAGGAGACACAACTTATGGCAAATAATAACACGAATGCCGCTGCATATTGGAGCGCTAACCTGCGCCTCATAATCATAAGCTTAGTGATATGGGCAACCGTATCCTATGGCTTTGGTATTTTACTTCGGCCGTATCTGGCGGGTATTAGCGTCGGCGGTACTGATCTGGGCTTCTGGTTCGCACAACAGGGTTCTATTCTTACGTTTATCGCGTTGATCTTCTTCTATGCCTGGAGAATGAACCAACTGGATAAAGAATTCGGTGTGGACGAGGAGTAAGCAGGATGAGTCAATTTGCAATAAACTTGATATTTGTTGGCGGCTCGTTTGCCCTCTATATCGCAATCGCTATTTGGGCCCGAGCGGGTTCAACTAAAGAGTTCTACGTGGCCGGTGGTGGTGTCAACCCAGTCATGAACGGTATGGCAACCGCCGCCGACTGGATGTCAGCGGCATCGTTCATTTCTATGGCTGGCTTAATTGCGGCTGGTGGTTATGCTAATTCCACTTTCCTAATGGGTTGGACCGGTGGTTACGTTTTATTAGCCATGCTGTTAGCCCCCTACCTACGTAAATTTGGTAAATTTACCGTACCTGACTTTATCGGTGATCGCTTTTACAGCACAGGAGCTCGCTTAGTTGCGGTAGCTTGTTTGATTATCGCCTCAGTAACCTACGTTATCGGTCAAATGACCGGTGCCGGTGTGGCGTTCTCTCGTTTCCTTGAAGTGAGCAGCGACATGGGTCTGATCATTGCGGCTGTTATCGTATTTTTATACGCGGTAATGGGTGGTATGAAAGGTATTACTTACACGCAAGTTGCACAGTATGTCGTGCTGATTATTGCTTACACTATTCCGGCGGTGTTTATTTCATTACAACTTACCGGCAACTTCTTACCGCCATTAGGCTTATTTGGTACCCATATCGAATCAGGTATGCCGTTACTGGCTAAGTTAGATATGATTGTTCGTGAGTTAGGTTTCCAAGATTACACCGCAGATGTTAATAATAAACTGAACATGGTGCTGTTCACGCTGTCACTGATGATCGGTACTGCAGGTTTACCTCATGTAATTATCCGTTTCTTCACTGTGCCTAAAGTTGCCGATGCGCGTTGGTCAGCAGGTTGGGCATTAGTGTTTATTGCGTTATTGTATTTAACGGCACCCGCTGTTGCGTCAATGGCACGTTTAAATTTATTAACCACAATTTACCCTGCAGGACCAACAGCTGAAGCGGTTGATTACACGCAACGTCCAGATTGGATGAAAACATGGGAAACAACCGGTTTAATCAAGTTTGACGATAAAAACGGTGATGGTCGTATCCAGTTCTATAACGATTCTCCTGCTTTTGCTGAAAAAGCGGCAGAACGTGGTTGGAATGGTAACGAGTTGACAGTAAACAATGACATTTTAGTTCTGGCCAACCCTGAAATTGCTAATTTACCAGGCTGGGTTATCGGTTTAATTGCGGCCGGTGGTTTAGCAGCAGCATTATCAACTGCAGCCGGTTTATTGTTAGCGATTTCGTCCGCGATCAGTCATGACTTAATCAAAGGCTCTATCAATCCGAATATTAGTGAAAAAGGAGAGTTGTTAGCCGCACGGATCTCCATGGGGGTCGCCATTGTTATCGCCACCTACTTAGGGATGAACCCGCCAGGCTTTGCCGCACAAACGGTGGCTTTAGCCTTTGGTATCGCTGCAGCTTCTATTTTCCCTGCATTGATGATGGGTATCTTCTCTAAGCGAGTGAATAATAAAGGCGCCATTGCAGGTATGCTGGCAGGTTTAATCTCTACCTGTGTGTATATCTTCTTATACCTAGGCTGGTTTTTCATCCCAGGTACTGCGTCTTTCGCTAACACACCTGATAACTGGTTATTTGGTGGTACAGGTTACGGTATTTCACCGCTGTCGTTTGGTGCAGTAGGTGCGATGATTAACTTCACCGTTGCCTTTGTTGTATCATCGATGACAGAAGCCCCTCCACAGCGCATCCAAGAACTGGTAGAAAGTGTGCGTTCGCCACGTGGTGCAGGCCAAGCCATCGATCATTAATATCGTGGCAGAACATGGCTAGCGTAAGAGCAGCTTGTTCTGCCTCACCCTCGGGCTTTCTCTGGAAAGCCCGAATTTTTTAGGAAGTCCGTTATGTTGTGGGAATTAATTGCAACGATTTTTGCAGGTTTAGGCGCAGCAGGCGTTGCCCTAGGCTTACGCTTTATCAGTCGTCAGCGCCTACCCCGTTGGCTCATCCCTGTGTTCGCTGCGGTGGGTATGCTTAGCTTTCAAATTCACAGTGAATACAACTGGTACAGTCATCAAACAAGCTTATTACCCGAGGGCGTTGCGGTGGTAAAAACCATTGAACAAACCGCGCCATGGCGTCCTTGGAGTTATTTCTTTCCTCAAACTTTACGTTTTATCGCCGCAGATGTGGCTAATGCCGCAGTCAATCAGCGCAATTCCGCGCTGGTGTTAGTCGACTTATATTTTTTTGAACGGCGCATGAGTGCCAAACGTGTACCGCAAGTTGTGCATTGCCAACAAATGGCTCAGGCTGACTTTACCGAAAACTTACAGATCCCTACTGCAGGTGAAGCTTTATCTTCGCAATGGCGTTCCTTGTCAGCAACCGATCCTCTCATTACCTTGCTATGCGCAAAGTAAAGCCGGCCTAAACGAACTAAAACAGGAGCGCATCATGGAAGTTGCCGAAGTCAGTAAATTTTTAGCACACACCACTCCCTTTGATCAGTTAGCTGAGGGGCAACTAGCGGATTTGGCGGCAGCACTTAATGTGTATTATTGCCAAACGGGCGAAACGGTGGATAGCAGCACAGAAAATTTACTGATCGTTCGCACCGGCATTTATGCACTCTATAGTGATCAACAACAATTGCTTACCAAACTGGAAGAAGGTGATTTTTATGGTTATCAACTGCTGTTAACCGGCCTAGCTGATAACGATCAACTGATCTGTGAAGAAGATGGTTTATTATTTTGGTTACCGGCCACGGCTTTTCATCAAATGCGCTATCAATATAAAAATATTGATATCTTTTTTCAGCGCTTATTTGGCCGAAGGCTACATCAATACAAAGAGCAACAAGGCTCGCGTTTTACCTTAAAAGTATCTGACATTGCCCAAGCGCGCAAAGTTGCCATACATGGTGAACAAACCGTGCAAGCCGCTGCCCAATTAATGACTGAAAAACGTGTCTCCTCTTTATTAATTGAACAAGACGAACGCTTAATTGGAATTTTAACCGACCGCGATTTACGCAGTCGTGTTCTGGCGGACAACTTACCAGCAGCAACACCGGTGAAAGAAGTGATGACGCCAAAACCACAAACTATTGATAAGCATGCTTATTTGTTTGAAGCAGTCCAGCTGATGAGCCGCTTTAATGTGCACCATTTACCGGTGATGGACCAAGGTATTAGCTATGGCATGATCACAACCACAGATGTGATCCGCTCTCAGCAAGATCACCCCGTGTATTTGATTGGTGAGATCCATCGTCAAACCTCGATCGATGGCTTAGAGCATTGCAGCATGCAAATTAATAACTTAGCGCTGATTTTAGGTAAGCAGCAAGTGCCTGCCTATGAAGCGGGTCATATTATTACCACCATCACCGATGCGCTGACGCAGCGTTTAATCAAATTAGCCCAGAATGAGTTTGGCCCCGCGCCCTGCGTATTTAGCTGGTTGTGTTTTGGCTCACAAGCTCGTATGGATCAAAGTATTAATGCTGATCAAGATAACGCCTTATTACTGGAAAAAGAGCCCAGCGGCGAGATTGGCGAGTATTTTGCCAAATTAGCCGATTTTGTCTGTCAAGGTTTGGCTCGTTGCGGTATTACTTTGTGCCCGGGCAATATTATGGCATCGAACCCTGAGCTTAGAATGAGTTTAAAAGGTTGGTCAGGAAAGTTTGCGCGCTGGATCTCCTCGCCGACCCCTGACGCTATTCTAAAATCCAGTATCTTCTTTGATATGCGCGTGGTTGAAGGCTCAAAGGGGCTATTTAACGCGCTACAACACGATATTTTAGCCCGTACTAATCAATCATTATTTTTATTACAACTGGCAAAAAACGCATTACAACGCACAGCTCCATTGAGTTTTTTAAAAAACTTTATCCTAGAGCACGACGGAAAACAAAAAAAAGGCTTGGATCTGAAAAAACGTGGCATCAGCTTAATTACCGATATCGTGCGGGTGTATGCTCTAGCAAATGGGATCCAGGAGGTGAATACACGTCAGCGTTTAGAGCGCTTGACAGCAGAAGGTATTATGGAAGCAAAAGATACCCAAAATTTATCGGATGCTTTTGATATTTTAGCGCAATTGCGTTGGGATAAGCATTTACACGATATTAGCCAAGGCCATGAAGCCAGTAATTTATTGGATCCTGCCGTGCTGTCGGGTCTACAACGGCATCAATTGAAAGACAGTTTTGCGGTAATCAACGGCGCACAATCGTCCATGAAACATCGTTACTGTCGAGAAATGTAAATGTTTGGATGGTTACAGAAAAACCCCGAGTTGTATGCCGAAATACTGACGTTTAATCAGGTGGCCTTACCCAGTGCTGACACACCAGCACGCGAGTGTCGTTACTTAGTATTAGATTTAGAACTCACCGGCTTAAATGCCAAACAAGATCATATTGTGAGTATCGGCTGGTTGCCTATTGTTGAGCAACATATTAGGCTGAGTGAAGCACGGCATTACTTAATTGAAGCACCGGTCAGTGTCGGACAAAGTGCCATTTATCATGGCTTACATGACAGCGACTTAAAAGATGCCCAAGAGTTAGCCGACGTATTAACGTTTTTGCTTAAGCAGTATCCCGGCTATATTTTTGTGGCGCATCATTGCAGGTTAGATCGGGCTTTTTTACAGATCGCTTTTCAGCGGCACTTTGGCAAGGCGCCCCGCATGCTGTTTCTGGACACGCTGAATATCGAATATCACCGCCTGCAAAAGCTGGGATCGCGGCTAGCGACTGATGCCCTGCGCTTACCGCAATGCTTGGCGCGACATCACCTACCGGTGAGTGCACAGCATCATGCCTTAGAAGATGCCTACGGCTGTGCCCTACTGTTTTTAAGCCAATTAAAGAAAAGCCACTCGGCTATCACGCTAGGTGATTTACAACTGCATAGCCGTTAAGGACGCAGCTTAAGCTGTAAGCCTTTTAGCACATTACGCAACACTTGCGCTTGGCATTGCCGATAATGGGGATGATCAGGTTTGCGGAAAAATGCGCTGAGTTCCGCTTTGCCCATGCGAAAATCAGCTAATGACAACAGGGCTAACAGATCATCATCACGCAACGTAAAAGCGATTTTCAATTTACGTAAAATAATATTGTTATTTAAGCGCGCTTCCGCGATCGGTTGCTCGCCCTCTTTTTGGCCACGTTGACGGCTGATTAAGCCATTTAAAAACTGCGCCAACGCTTGATCTTCTAATGCTAAAAATACGGAATCTTCTTCTTTTGCCAGCCAGCCAATAATCTGTTCACGACTACACACTAAGCCCCCTAGCGCAAAGGTTGCCGCCATAGTGCTGTTGTTGTAATCCATAATAAAGCGCAGACGACGCAGAATATCGTTATTAGTCATTAGGTGTCCAATCGTTAAACGTTAACAAGCCTCAGCAAAAAAGGCGCTTACGCGCCTTTTTTTTGCTCAGATGCTCTTACTTAGCACGGCTGCGGTATTCGTCGGTGCGCGTATCGATTTCGATACGATCGCCTTCTTCTACGAATGCCGGAACCATCAGCTCAAAACCGGTTTCCAGTTTCGCTGGTTTCATCACTTTACCTGAAGTATCACCACGCGCTGCTGGCTCAGTGTAAGTTACGGTACGCACAACCACTGTGGGTAAATCAACAGAGATAGGACGCTCGTTGTAGAATACCACTGAACATTCCATACCGTCGATTAAGTACTTCAGTGCTTCGCCCATTGATTCAGCTTCGATTTCAAACTGATTGTATTCAGCGTCCATAAATACATACATTGGATCGGCGAAGTAAGAATACGTCACTTCTTTCGTTTCCAACATGACTTGCTCAAATTTGTCATCAGCACGGTAAACTGTTTCCATGCCCTGACCATTAAGCAGGTTTTTCATTTTCATTTTTACTACTGCAGAGTTACGGCCTGATTTGTTAAACTCGGCCTTTAACACTACCATTGCCTCACTTCCAACCATAATTACTTGGCCGGCACGGACTTCTTGTGCTGTCTTCATCATTTGAGAATATCTTCTTGTTAGGAAAAATTGCGCTACATTATAATTTTTTTTTCAGCAAAACGCACGAGGTTGCTAGCAAGATCTCCAAAGCTTTCTAATTTGTTGCGCCATAATTGATTTAGCTGCGCAATTTGTGAGCTAACCAAGGTGAAATCTTGCCAACTGTGTTGCACATCTTGCTCGGTATTCCACTGTAAATGCAATTTTTGTACAACACTTGCCAGCTCAGCGGGAAACGCCGCTGTATAACGCGCTAAAAAAGCGGATAACTTATCAATATGCGCTTGCTCTGCTTGCCGATAGATTTGCCAAATAAAAGGCTTACCCGCCCACTGCGCTCGGATCACAGAGTCTTCACCGCGTACAAAATTAATATCGCAGGCACTGAGTAAATAATCGTATTGCGGCTGCGGTAAAAACGCCAATAAATGCACTGTCAACGATCCCGCTTGCCAGGGCTCCTCAAGGCTTAAACCTGGCAGTAATTGTTTGGCTTGGTCGGCCAAAGCCCCTAACGGAATAACACATAACACCGGGCGGTCATACTGTTGCCATAAGGCCAATAAACTGCCCAGTGCTTGCTGGGTGTAAGCAAACAACGACACTTTTAAGGTGTTTTCATCTGTTAAGCTGATGCCTAATTGTTGCCAAAAGTGTTGCTGGGCCAACGCATCTTGTTGAAAGGCACTTAATTGTGCAATCCTACCCTGCTCACACAGTAAGCCGCCGGTTTTTGCACTAAAACCGGGGAAAAAGAAATACTTAATTAAGGGTAACTGTGGCTGTGGTGAGGCCATAGTATGGCACGCTTCAATCCAGCTCTCAGCAGATAAGTATTCTAAGTTCAGCCACAGCGGTTTCACTGCCTGCTGCGCCATTTGCTGCTGATAAGCAAAAGGAATGGTACAGGCTAATGCCTCAACCACTACGGTGCCAGGAGTTATACTCTGCCAAGGCGTTTGCGCTTGCCAATGACAAATCAGCACACCTGCCTGCTGTTGCTCTGTCAGATTAGGATCGATTGCAGGGCAAAGCCGCTGAAAACTGACTAAATCATCGACCCACAAGCGCACAACCAGCCCATGCTCGGCGACCAACTGCCGACTTAAACGCCAACAAATGCCAATATCACCAAAGTTATCGACCACGGCACAAAAAATATCCCAACCTTGCTGCTGCGCTAACCTCATGACCCAACTTCTCCATTAAAAAACATAATGCCGCAGCAGTAAACTGAGCATACGCAGCAATAATAACAGCCAGCTAAATAAGATCAGGCTCAGTAAGAACGCCAGTAAATATTGGCCGCTGCGATAAAATAACCGCCGAAAAAAGCCGGCGGGTTGTAACGGCGCTTTGCTGAATAAGGCACTGATTAACCAGCAACAAAGACAAGACAACAACGCGACCGACAGCCCTAACAAGGCATGCGGATTCAAAGCATTAGGAGCAAAAATTAAGCCGCCAGTTATCAGCAAAGCGATACCACATGCCAACACTAGATACCAGGTTTGCCAAGGAGACAACCAGCTTGCTAAGCGCCGATACAGGCTTAGCACTTTACCACCTCAGCACTTAGTAGCGCGCGGGGGTACAACGGCAAAATTCCCGATTGCCCTAATAAATCCCCGACTACCCAAATCTGTTGAAAGGGATGCTGCTGCGGTAGCTGTAACTTGTGGCAATGCGCCAACATATCTGCGCGACGCCACAGCGGATTCGCATTACGGATCACCAGCCAAACTCGCTCGCTGTCGTAATGCTTTTCTGCTTTATTAGCAATAATCCGATTCAGTGCTGCTAACAAACGCTGTGCTGCCGGTACGCGCAGCAACGCCATTAATTCTTGATGGGTTTGTTGGCTCAGTGCTCGCCCTAAAATATGCATGGCTTCTGCTTCACTGCCATATAAGTGGGCAATTTCTAAATCGAGTTTTTGATCGTCATAATAACAAGACACATCGGGCCGCGCCGGCTCGTTATGCCAAATATGCCGCATTTTAACGGCAAAACGTTGCTCATACAGCCGCATAAAAATGCGAGCGGCTTCATGCTCTAGCGCAATTTTTTCTGCAGCACCATTCATCGTTAAACCGTACTAAAATAGAACTGCCATAACTCCAGAAGCACCGGCAGCACAGACAATAATAAAATAACGCCCATAGCGGCATTAAATAGCCGCTGCGCGAAGGTGTTATTTAACAGCTTTTTTAACACCACACCAAACAACAACCACACGCCCACACAAGGAAAGGCCATCAATAAAAAGGCCAATGTAATGCTGCTTACTTCTAACCAATAAACCCCGCCCACGCTGGTAAAAGCCGCCATCGCGCCAGTAGCCATCACCCAGGCCTTGCCGTTAATCCACTGAAACAGCACCGCCTGCCAAAAACTCATGGGCTTGCTTTTACCCGTGGCAATACTTTGTGGATGAGCGCTGGCAATTTTCCAGGCCAGGTATATCAGGTAAACCGTACCCAGCACTTTAATCAGTTGATGCAGATGAGGAAAGCGTTCAAACACCACCGCAAAGCCTAAACCGACCAACAACACCATGAACGGGAACCCCAGGCAAATGCCCAGCCAATGCGGTAAGCTGGCTTTAATGCCATAGTTAACACCTGACGACATCATCATTACGTTATTCGGCCCGGGCGTAATCGTGGTTGAAAAGGCGAAAAATAATACGGCCCAAAAGATTTCCATGCTGTACTCCTGCTGCAAATTGTCGCCGACCTTAAGCCAACAATGTCATACCGATAGTTATATGCTACATTTACTTCCAAGTTGTTTGTTAACAGCTTAGGCACTTTCATCATACAGGAGAAGTAAATGAATAAGATTATTGGATTAGCTTTGTTAGTTGCCGGCGCCATTTTATTATATTTTGGCTATACCGAGTATCACTCTACTGCCTCTCAAGTTACTGAAGTGGTGACTGGCAACCCAACCGATAATGCCATTTGGTTTCTTGTTGGCGGCGCCATCGCAGCGATTGTTGGCTTAGGGATGCTGTTTAAAAAATAACAGCCGCTAAGCGGCCGTTTTTAGGTTGAACGCTAAGGCAGCCGTTTTCTGCTGCCTTAGAGCTTACTCTTCTTCTTTACCCCAGCTATCACGTAACCCTACTGTACGATTAAATACCAGTTTAGCTGCGCTAGAATCTTGGTTATCTGCACAATAATAGCCTTCACGCTCAAACTGATAAGCTTGTTCGGCCACGGCTGTCGCTAGTGATGGCTCGACAAAACCATGCTTAATCACTAAGGATTGTGGATTAACAGTACTGATGAAATCTTCTTCAGCTGCAGGGTTAGCCACACTGAATAAACGATCGTAAACTCGGAACTCTGCGGCTAACGCTTGCGTTTGCTCTACCCAGTGGATCACACCACGCACTTTACGACCATCAGCCGGGTTTTCACCCAGTGTCTCAGGTAAGTAACTGCAGTTTAACGCAATAATATTACCGGCATCGTCTTTGATCACTTCGTCTGCGTGAATCACATAGGCATTACGTAACCGTACATCACCACCAGAAACTAAACGTTTATATTTCTTATTGGCTTCTTCACGAAAATCAGCACGATCAATATAAAGTTCACGGCCAAACGGCACTTGGCGCTCACCCATTTCATTTTTGGGATGATTAGGCGCGGATAACCACTCAATTTTATCTGCTGGATAATTCGTGATAGTGACCTTGATCGGATCAAGAACGGCCATCGCCCGCGGTGCTGACGTGTCTAAATCTTCACGAATACAGGCTTCTAACGCGCTCATTTCAATAACGTTATCCTGCTTCGTCACACCGATACGCTTAGCAAACTCACGAATGGCGGCAGCGGTAAAGCCTCGACGACGTAAACCGGCGATCGTTGGCATACGTGGGTCATCCCAGCCTTGTACCACTTGCTCTGCCACTAAGGTTTGTAATTTACGCTTACTCATCACCGCATATTCAAGGTTTAGACGCGAAAATTCAATTTGCTGTGGATGACATGCAATACTGATGTTATCTAAGATCCAATCATATAAACGACGGTTGTCTTGAAACTCCAGCGTACATAACGAGTGCGTAATACCCTCTAACGCATCAGAAATACAATGGGTAAAGTCATACATTGGGTAAATGCACCACTTGTCACCCGTTTGATGGTGATGCGCAAATTTTACCCGGTAGATAACCGGATCGCGCAAACAGATAAAAGAGGAGCTCATGTCGATTTTTGCGCGTAATGAGCACTCACCTTCTTTAAAACCACCAGCCCGCATTTTTTCAAATAAGGCTAAGTTTTCTGCTGGGCTGGTATCACGATATGGGCTAGGTTTACCCGGCTGGGTTAAATTGCCACGGTATTCGCGCATTTGCTCGCCATTTAAGAAACAGACATAGGCTAAACCTTTGTTGATTAACTCCACCGCATAGCCATACAGCTGTTCGAAGTAATCTGATGAGTAACGCACATCGCCAGACCACTCAAAACCTAACCAGCTGACGTCACGTTTAATCGACTCAACAAACTCGACGTTTTCTTTTTCAGGGTTCGTATCATCAAAACGTAGATTACACTGCCCCTGATAATCTTGCGCAATACCAAAATTCAAACAAATCGACTTAGCATGACCAATATGCAGGTAACCATTAGGCTCAGGCGGGAAACGGGTTTGAACGCCACTGTGCTTACCATTGGCCAGATCGGCATCAATAATTTGCCGTATAAAATTCGTTGGGCGCGAAATGACGTCCGACATAATACTTGGTGTCCTTTTATTCTACGTGAACCGAAAAATGATGTGGCATTATAACAGCCGAACCGGCGCTGACTACTGCTGGTCAGCACTGTTTGCAAAGATTTTAATCAGCAAGGCTATTTTTGCAATAATGCATCAACCGCACTGATGCAACTCTCTAACCGTTCGTAATAATCAGCCGAGCTAACACGTAAGATGCGATCTGCGGGAAAACCATACTGCTGATATAAGTCGAGTAAATGCTGAAAGCTTTGTTGGCGTATTTGCGGCGAACCCAATTCGCGCATGCCATCCGCTACCCAGGGCACGGTTGGCTCCAGTGCGATGATTAAGTCATATTTTAAAGGATCAATAAAACTCTCGATACGACTGGCGACATTGCCTAAAAACACCTGACTGAAAAAAGCGGTAACCACCGCATCAGTATCGAAAAAACAGACCTTGTTGGCACTACGTAAGGCATGCCAATCTTGCTCGTATTGCAAATGGGTAATACGATTGAAATCTTCTAAATTAAATAAATCGCCATTGCCGCCCACCACGTCTTCTTGATAATCACGCCCCAGCTCTTCTGACCAAGAAGTACAATATACTTTGGCGAGCTTACGAGTTAAGGTGGTTTTACCGCAAGATTCAGGCCCGGTGATCAGCACTTTACGTGCAAAAAACGGCCGAGCAGCACCGGCAATATAATCCCAGTGCAAATAAGGTCGGTTGCGAATTTCAGTGCCACTGATCGGCCATTGGGTGCGCTGCGGATCTAATACCCGATAATCGATGTTAGGAAAATGCTGCTGATGACCGGCACGATAATCTTCTTCGCCACCAAATATCACTGCAAACGGCTCTGGCACGGTGTGTTGTAACAACCCGGCATATTCTCCCCAACCTTGCGGAAACGCAGGGATCGCATCTTCGTTTTGCAGCAATACCCGGATCCCCAAGCCTTGCAGCTCTTGCGACAACCAACGCTGACGAAGTACACCGTCAATATAAGGAATACCGGCAACCCGACATAACTCACCATCTTCATGGCTTCGCTCACTGATCACCACATACAGTTTGTCACATAGTGCATGAGCGCGCAGTATCGCGGTTAAGTGGCCGCGATGAGGCGGTAAAAACTTCCCTGGAAAAACGCCTACTTTACTCAATGCTCTGATGCTCCTTTGTGCCAGCTAATCATGCCGTAAATCGAATTCATTAAAAATGCGCTCCACATTAATAAAGTGGGTACCGCATAGGCTGTTGCACTTGGATCCGTCAGCAATACCAAACTCCAAGCAAACAACGTTAAGACATTGGTCAGGATCCAAAATGGCCACTGCGCCGCATACATGCGGATCATCAATAATTGCGCGGCAATTTGTAATACCACCGTCGCGCTATCCAGCAGTGGGCCGCTAAACGTCAGCCCGGTTAATTCGCGTAAGCTAGCATACACCTGTGAATTACGCTGTAAGGCTTCACTAATAAAGCCGTCGAGCTCGGCTAATACCGCGGTGAGTGCCGCAATCCCCAGCACAACTAAAGCTAACACCCAAAACCAATGCCGCCCTAACCGCCGCATCTTGATGATCTGACTTTCAGCGCAAAGATGTTGACGCCAGCTAAAATAAATAAAAAATTGCGCAGGTAAAAAGTAAAACCAATTAATTAGCCAATCACCATAATAGCCCGAGGTCCAAGCGAGTAAACCGTAGCTACTGGCACTGATCAGCCCCCAAATCCAGTTAGACATTAAGCCTTTGGCGACCATCACCACGCACAAGACACCACTGATGGCACTTATAGGGCTGATAAACCAATTTAGGGTTATTGACCCATAGCTCTGCCAATCCGTACTTTGCCAACTAAACCAAATTGTACTGCTCAAAATAATACATAAAAACCACTGCAACCAGCGCCGCTCTAGGCGGTTTAAACGCTGTAAATCTGCCCATAGCAACATCTGTTTGCTCCGTGACACGCTAATGTCAGATTAGACCCAACCCGCAGGTTTAGACGCAGTCGCATAGGTTGGCATGCCAACGGCTTGCTGTAACCAATGCGCATGCGGCGGCAATTTGTGGCGTGCCATTTGTAAGCGCTGTAATATCGCTCGGTGAATTTGCGTTGCCGGTAAATTCGGCCCGTAACGTTCTGCACAATGCGCTCGCAGGTAATCCATACCATATAAAATGCATTGATAGCTTTCGTGATTCCACAACCCTCCGGTATCAACCGCCGCGCGCATATCACTGAAACCATCATGACTGCCCTGTGCATCCATCCCCGGGAACCACTGATCCTGAAAATCATGGGCACTAGGCGGTTTAACTTTCCAAAATGCTAACTTGGCTTTTAAACGCTCGGTAATTCGCTCCGGTTTTTGTACTTCTCGCCAAAAAGCGGTGTCGGTGCGCTGTGTCATGCAATAATGCATATTGATAAAATCGAGAATTTCATAAAAGCGATTAGATAAGATACGATTATAACGACTGGCCAGCAGCGGCATATCTTCAGCGGCAAACGGAAAATGCTCCGCTAAGGTGACGGCGCCTAAATCGCTGAGATATAAACCGGTTGATTCCAGCGGTTCAATAAAGCCTCCCGATAAGCCAATAGCCACACAGTTACCTTGCCAGTTTTGTTTACGACGGCCGACTTTAAAATTAACCACCCGATGTGGCAAATCTTCACACCCCACCCCTTGATAAGCACGCATTTCACGCTCAGCCTCTTCAATACTAATGAAAGCACTGCTATGAACATAACCGACTGACCGTTGGTTTTGCATGGGGATATCCCAGATCCAACCATTGGATAATGCGGTGGCCGTAGTATAGGGTCGCACCATACCCGGATAGAACCGGTCGTAAGGAATATGCATGGTAATGGCGCGATCGCAGAGCAACCACTGGGAACAATCTTCAAAACCCACACCAAGTTGTTTTTCAATTAATTTTGCACTAAAACCGGTGCAATCGACAAACAAATCGGCCGCCAGCGATGTCCCTTGATCGGTGACGATAGCGCCAATGCGCTGCTCAGCCTTCATTTGCACGTCTTGCAGATTGGCCAGAGTATGTTTAACCCCCCGGGCCACGGAAAAATCACGCAAATAATCGGCAAACTTTTGCGCATTCATATGATAAGCATAATTAAGCGGTGGGCCCATATCCCATTGCCCAAGCATTTTGGGCGCTAAACCCATCTCACAAATAATCGGTTGTGCTGAGCAGGTTTCCATAAAGGGAATACTGCGATCACTGCGCAGCCATTCTTCGGCTAAATGGTCTAAGGGTTGCGTACGCATACTGCTAAAAGGATGGTGATAGAACGTATTATCGTTGTGTACCCAGTTGGCGTACTTAATTGACTGCTTAAAAGTCGCATCGGTCGCGCGCATAAATTCCATTTCATCAACGCCAATTACCGCTAACAGATGACGCATAGAAGGGATCGTTGCTTCACCCACTGAAATGCGTGGAATATCAGGAGACTCCAATAAATGGATATCCACGCGAGGTTCACGGCCTGCTTTATTTAATGCGCCATTAAGGTAAGCTGCTGTCATCCAACCGGCTGAACCGCCGCCAACAATTAATACTTGCGGTCGCTGCATCACCGACTCTCCTGTTAGTAATAACCTAAAATATGCCGCAAACCTGGCGCAGCATATTCGACTAAACGTTTTTGCATATCGGGTAATTCGTCTGGGATCTCGGCACTGATCCCAGCCAGATTCTCTCTGTAGGTGCCGCTCTGCTGGCGATCTGAACCCAGTTCAATACGGCGGCGCCAATCTTCGGGTAAGCAACCGTTAACTAATACTGGCTGCAATAACTCAGTAAAATACTGCTCGGCGGCGGGCGTATCGAGTTTTTTTAAATGGGTAATCACATCTTCATAACGCACTAATTTAATGCCGGTGCCTAGCCAGGCGACGGCGTTATGGCTATAAATTTCTTGTAAGGTAGGCGCCTTTTGATAAATGCCAAAGATCATCATATTGAGCATTTCATTAATTTTAATGCGACCGCCTTTTAAATGGTCCATCTGCCCTTGAAAGGTGTCCGATAAAAAGAAGCGTGCACGCGCTAATACCCAGTCATAAGGGTCACGCACAATAATATATTGCACCGCTTTTTGCGTGGCTAAGGCCGATTCATCCGAAAACAGTAAGTGCCCCCAACTTAACATCGGCTTAGCCGGATTAAACGCCGGCAGACACTGGCGCAAGTTAGGAATTTGCACAAAAGCGTCATGATATTGTTGTGCAACAGGAACAAACATCCGGAAAATATTACGCAACAAATGTGTACCGCACTTAGGCACTGAGTTTAAAAACACCGGTTGTGTCAAAGCTGGCTGGTTAAATTGTGGATTAAGATCGTTCAAAGTATCAGGCTTGGCAAACACGCGAGGCATGAGGCTGGTTTCCAACAACAAGACTAAAAAAGGAAAATGCCGACCTACGTCGGCATTTTTACTCACACTTATAATTAGAAATTATAAGACATATTTAAGAACACCCGACGACCTAACCAGTCATATTGACTGTAGAACGCTGAAGTGCCTAAGCGAGTGACAGAACTACCGGCACTGACTTTTGGCGGCTCTTTATCAAAAGCATTAGCCACACCCAAGGTTACATCTAAACCTGCATCAGCAAAGTCTTTAGTCACAGAGAAAGTGTGATAAACCACCGCATCTGCTGCCGCAACTAACTTAACCGCTTCGCCACGGTAAGTGGGGCTACTGCTGACAAACTGCTCGTTTGATACCGCACCAGTATAACGTGCGATCCAGTTTACACTCCAATCTTGGTATTCCAAGCCAACAAACAGGTTACCTACGTCTTCTGGACTACCAAATTGCCCTGTACGGTCGATTGGATCACTATCAGCAAACAATTGACTTGCCGCTTCAATCTGACGCGTATGCTGATAAGTGGCAGATAAACGACCAAACTTAGTATCAGTAGCATAATTTAAGGTAATATCGACACCGCGGTTAACCTGGTTAGCAATGTTTAAATAACCACCACGCACGTTGGTAATGCGCAAATCAACAGGATCACGATCAAACTGAGTACAAAGTGGTTCAGTGCTAAAGTTATCAGAAATATAACAGTTACCTAAGATCTGCCCCGCAGTCAAGTTAGTCACTTCGCCAAAGATTTCAATGTTGAAGTAATCAATTGACGCGCTGATATCATGATTTTCGAAATCAGGTGTCCAGACAAAACCTAAGGTTTCAGAGATAGAGGTTTCGGCTTCTAACTGACCAGCACCACCGCCTGTGGTCACCGTTGCTGAAATAGCACCACCTGCGAAGTCACGTGGAATACCATCAGTAGCACAGTTGGTAGCAACGCGAGGATCGATAGTACCATTGTCAACACCCTGGCCCCAGTTAATACATGGATCGATATTACGCTGGCCAACAAAGCTTGTTTGGTTATTTAAATATAATTCAAATAACGCTGGTGAACGGAACGAGGTACCCCGTGAAGCACGCACCCGCACGCCATCGACGATGGTCCAGTTTATACCCGCTTTATAGGTATTATCACCACCATAAGAAGACACATCGGTGTAACGGCCTGAGATGGTTAAATCTAACGCTTGAATACCCGGTAGATCACGTACTAATGGCACTTGGAGTTCAGTAAATACTGCACGGCTGATATGTGAACCGGCAGTAATACCCGCAGCCGTTTGGCCCCAAGTATTTTCACGTAAGGTTTCTTCGCCAGGGACGTCATTGATCGAGTCTTTTTGGAACTGGAAACCGACCGCAGTACCGATAAAGCCGGCAGGTAATTCAAATAAATCACCTGAAATAAAACCTTCCACTGATTGTTGTTTATAAACAGTATTACCCGTTTGCTCACCAAACAAGAAATCACGGATTTCTGGTGAAATATTACCGGCTAAAAACTGTGGATCTAACCAAGGTACATCGACACAAGGCACGCCACGGATCGGTGTTGTTTCACCAACACAAGAGCCTGAAGAAAAGTTATAGGGTGAGATAGCATCTTCATAAATAAGCTTAGACTTATAATCACCGCTGCTGTAGCTATTTTGATAAGCCACATCATAATACCAGTTACCAATATCACCATTGATGCCAGCAACAAAACGGCGGTAATCCACAGTGATCTTATCACCTGAGTGATCAGTAATTGGGGTTGGGCTTAACCACTGCGCCCCCGTCCAACCGGCACTTAATGGATCACCAGCAAAGAAATCTTCGTTATATTTGTAGCTCCAGAACTGACGATAGCCGTTGGTGGTGGTTTGACGGCGATTTAATAACACTTCACCGTATAAACTGGTGGTGTCATTTAATTCATAATCACCTTGTGCATACACGGTCATTAATTCGTTTTTCGGGATCAGTGTTTCTAAATCTTGAAACGGGTGGTCAGCGTTGGTGACAGAATCTGATAAACGATCATAAGCTACCGGGAACCAACCGGGTGGTGTCACCATAAAATCCGGATTGTTGGGATCAGTTGCAAACCCAGGAATGAAGTTACCTAAGTTTCCATCATAATCATATTGCGCCTTTGCACCCCCTGGGACGTTGCCGCCATCACCTTGGTAATCGTAAAGCCAAACATGACCCCACAGTAAATCATTACAATGGTAACTGCCGGTACGCGGATCAACAGGGTCAACTCGCTCATTTGTCGTTGGATCAAACAAATACCGCTCAGCACAGTTAAAGAAACTGCGTTGACCTTGAGCCAACTCTTGCTGCACTTTGTAATCACCGACAACACGGAATGAACCGCGGCCAAAGGTTTTACCATAAGTACCGTTTAATTGATAACTTTCACCGCCTTCTTCCAAAGGCTGCGAGGTATTAAAGTTAATGGTACCTTCATCACCCTTCTTCGTAATAATGTTGATTACACCGGCCACGGCGTCAGAACCATATAACGAAGAAGCGCCATCTTTTAAGATTTCAATACGATCAATTGCTGATAAAGGCAAAATGTTCGGATCAAAAGAAGCGACTTGGCCACGTGTACCCGCTGGGCCAGCACGACGACCATTTAATAAAACTAACGTACGGTTTGCACCTAAACCACGTAATGAAATGCTTTCTGAACCGACACCACCTTCAGTAACAAACGCCGTAGAGGCCGCAGCAGTAATTTGATTTGAACCTGCAGCAACTGTGGAATTACGTAATAACTCACCTAAGTTGCTAATACCTTGGCTGGCAGCAACACTGGCATTAATTACTTCAATTGGCGCAGCTTGATCTAAACCGTCGGTACGAATACGTGAACCGATAATTTGAATACGTTCGGATTTTTCATCTGCTGTGGGCGCGTCAGCTTCTGCGTCTTGGGCGTGAACTTGAAAAAGTGAACCGGCCAGTACACAGCTTATGGCTATGGAAAGCGGCTTAATTTTAGAATCTGATGGCATTATTCTCATAGGAAGTTCCCTGATTATTATTAGTAAAATAACAGTAAAGCTGAATGGACACTTAACCGCTTTCTTCATGTTAGATAAATGACTCTAAAAATCAACCCCCAACTGTAATTCAAAGGTATTAGACATAAAAAAACCCGCTAAAAGCGGGTTTTTCGGCTAACAAGCTAGATTACCAGCCCGTTAATTCTTTCAGAGCTTGACCAATGTCCGCTAAGCTCTTCACGGTTTTAACACCGGCGTCTTCTAAAGCAGCGAATTTCTCATCAGCAGTACCTTTACCACCAGAGATGATCGCACCAGCATGACCCATGCGCTTACCTGCAGGTGCAGTTACACCAGCAATGTATGATACAACAGGTTTAGTCACATGCTGTTTGATATAAGCAGCCGCTTCTTCTTCTGCAGAACCACCAATTTCACCGATCATGACGATAGCTTCAGTTTGTGGATCTTCTTGGAATAACTTCAGAATATCAATGAAGTTAGAACCAGGAATTGGATCACCACCGATACCAACACAAGTAGACTGGCCAAAACCGTAATCTGTGGTTTGTTTAACCGCTTCATACGTCAGAGTACCTGAACGTGAAACGATACCTACTTTACCTGGCTTATGAATGTGACCTGGCATGATGCCGATTTTACATTCGCCTGGCGTGATAACGCCTGGGCAGTTAGGGCCGATCAGCACGACGCCTAACTCGTCACATTTCACTTTGGCATCTAACATATCTAAAGTTGGAATGCCTTCCGTGATACAAACGATCAGCTTAATGCCGCCATTTGCCGCTTCTAAGATAGAATCTTTACAAAATGCCGCAGGTACATAGATGACTGACGCTGTTGCGCCGGTTACCGCAACCGCTTCTGCTACAGTGTTAAACACCGGTAAACCTAAATGCGTTTGACCGCCTTTACCCGGAGTTACACCGCCAACCATTTTTGTGCCGTAAGCAATGGCTTGTTCAGAGTGGAATGTGCCTTGTGCACCAGTAAAACCCTGACAAATAACTTTGGTATCTTTATTAATTAAAACGCTCATTACTTACCCCTTATGCCTTAGCCGCTGCAGCAACAACTTGTTTAGCCGCGCTTGTTAGGTCGGTATCAGCGATAATGTTCAGGCCGCTTTCAGACAGCACTTTTGCGCCCAATTCTGCATTGTTACCTTGCAGACGAACCACAACAGGAACTTTAACGCCCACTTCTTTTACTGCACCGATAACACCTTCAGCAATCATATCGCAACGTACGATACCGCCGAAGATATTGATGAAAACGGCTTTAACCGCAGTATCAGACAGGATAATTTTGAATGCTTCAACAACACGTTCTTTGGTTGCACCACCACCAACGTCTAAGAAGTTAGCAGGTTGGCCACCATGTAATTTCACGATGTCCATTGTACCCATGGCTAAGCCAGCGCCGTTAACCATACAACCGATGTCACCACCTAAGGCAACATAGTTAAGCTCCCATGAGGCAGCGTGCGCTTCACGTGGATCTTCTTGTGAAGGATCTTGCATCGCTTTTAAGTCAGGGTGACGATATAAGGCATTGCCATCAATAACTAGCTTGGCATCTAAACAGTGTAAGTCACCGGCAGGTGTAATAACCAATGGGTTAACTTCTAATAAGGCCAGATCTTTTTCTTGGAAAAGTTTTGCTAAACCTAAGAAGATCTTAACGAATTGGCTAACTTGCTTGCCTTCTAAACCTAATTTGAATGCTAACTCACGGCCTTGGTATGGCTGAGCACCCACCAAAGGATCAACCGCAGCTTTTAAGATTTTTTCTGGGGTTTCGTGGGCCACTTTTTCAATTTCCACACCACCTTCAGTAGACGCCATAAACACGATACGACGTGAAGAACGGTCAACAACTGCACCTAAATACAATTCTTGAGCGATATCGGTGCATGGTTCAACTAAAATACGGCTTACTGGCTGACCTTTTTCATCTGTTTGATAGGTTACCAGGTTCTTACCAAGCCATTTTTCAGCAAATGCTTTGATTTCTTCTTTGCTCTTAACTAGCTTCACACCACCCGCTTTACCGCGACCACCAGCGTGTACTTGAGCTTTGACAACGAACATATCGCCGCCGATTACATCTGCAGCTGCTACCGCTTCTTCTACTGTAGCTGCGGCAACGCCTTTAGATACAGGCAAACCATATTGGGCAAACAGTTGCTTACCCTGATACTCGTGCAAATTCATGGCTATTTTCCGTTCTTTTGAATTGGGACGTTACTCAACAAAGAGTAACCTGATTTTGGTTCGGTGCTTATTATAGTACCAACCGGTTTGATAAAAAATGCTGTTGTACCAAACAACAGCATTTTTGATACATTCAATGAAACGTTAGATGTCCAACAGAATACGCGTTGGATCTTCTAACAATTCTTTGATGGTCACTAAGAAACCTACTGACTCTTTACCATCAATGATCCGGTGATCATAAGACAGTGCCAAATACATCATAGGCAGAATTTCCATCTTACCGTCAACAACCATTACACGGTCTTGGATCTTGTGCATGCCAAGAATAGCAGATTGTGGTGGGTTGATGATCGGCGTAGACATCAATGAACCAAAGACACCACCGTTAGTGATAGTGAAGTTACCACCCAACAGATCGTCCATAGCTAACTTGCCATCGCGACCTTTCAGGGCTAATTCTTTGATGGCTTTTTCAATTTCAGCCAGATTCATTTTATCGCAATCACGTAAGATAGGCGTGACTAAGCCACGAGGCGTAGATACTGCGATGCTAACATCGAAGTAGTTATGATAAACAATATCATCACCGTCGATCGCCGCGTTCACTTCAGGGAAACGTTTCAACGCTTCAGTAACCGCTTTGACATAGAAAGACATAAAGCCTAAACGGATACCATGACGCTTCTCAAACACATCTTGATATTGCTTGCGTAAATCCATGATAGGTTTCATGTTAACTTCGTTAAACGTGGTCAACATGGCCGTTGAATTTTTCGCTTCTAATAAACGATTTGCAATCGTTTTGCGCAGGCGAGTCATAGGAACACGTTTCTGACTGCGATCACCGGCAGCAACCACTGGCGCAGCAGCTGTAGCAGGCGCGGCAGCTTTGGCTGGGGCAGCAACAAACTTTTCAACATCTTCTTTTGTTACGCGACCGTTTTTGCCTGTGCCCTTGATTTTGCTGGCATCTAAGCCTTTTTCAGAAATCATGCGACGTACAGAGGGGCTTAACGCATCGTCACTGCTGTCATCGGCAGCAGGAGCTGCTGCGGCTTTTTCTGCCGGCGCTTCTTCTTTCTTAGCAGCCGGTGCACCACCGGCTTCCATTTTACCAATGACTTCTTCTGCAGTTACCGTTGCACCTGTGTCATGGATGATTTCGCCCATCACACCATCTGCTTGTGCAACAACTTCCAACACAACTTTGTCAGTTTCAATATCTACTAATACCTGATCACGGCTAACAGCTTCACCAGTTTTTACGTGCCAGGTGGCGATGGTTGCATCTGCAACAGATTCCGGAAGTACGGGTACTTTAATTTCCACTTTTTCACCTTTAACGGTTGGTCTATATCAGTTATCACAGCCTGCAGCATGCAGGCTGGAAAATCATTATTTAACGGTTAGCGCGTCATTAACGAGAGCTTGTTGCTGCTTGTTATGCACAGACAAGTAACCTACTGCAGGTGAAGACGACGCTTCACGACCGGCATAATTCAGGTAACCCGTTTTTGGAATTGCAGCACGGAAGTGATGCTGACTACAGTACCAAGCACCTTGGTTTTGTGGCTCTTCTTGACACCAAACAAAATCAGTTACATGTTGGTACTGGCTTAATACTTCGGCCATTTCCTCATGCGGGAAAGGATAAAGTTGTTCAACCCGCACGATAGCGACATCGGTTTGCTCGCGCTTACGACGCTCTTCAAGCAATTCGTAATACACTTTACCGCTACAGAACACGACACGTTTCACCGCTTTTGCATCAAGTTCGTCAATTTCACCAATCACGTTATGGAAGGTACCCGAGGCAAGTTCTTCTAACGAAGAAGTCGCTAATGGGTGACGTAACAATGATTTTGGAGACATTACGATCAATGGACGACGCATTGGCCGCACCATTTGACGGCGTAACATGTTGAAAACTTGCGCTGGTGTCGTTGGCACACACACTTGCATGTTGTGATCAGCACACAGCTGTAAGAAACGTTCCAGACGAGCAGACGAGTGCTCAGGGCCTTGCCCCTCATAGCCGTGCGGTAACAATAAAGTTAAACCGCATAAACGACCCCACTTTTGCTCGCCAGAGCTTAAGAATTGGTCAATAACCACTTGGGCGCCGTTGGCGAAGTCACCAAATTGACCTTCCCAAATAACCATAGCCCGTGGCTCTGCTGTCGCATAACCGTATTCAAACGCTAAAACGGCTTCTTCAGATAAGGCCGAGTCGAAAACTTCAAACTTACCCTGCTGTTCACTGATTTTCTCTAACGGCGTATAGGTTGAACCATCCGTTTGATTATGCAGTACAGCATGGCGATGGAAAAAGGTACCGCGACCAGAGTCTTGACCAACAATACGGATACGGCTTCCTTCACCAACCACCGAGGCGTAAGCTAAGATTTCAGCAAAACCCCAGTCAATTTTCTTCTCACCTTTTAACATCAATGCACGGTCTTCATAGACACGACCAACCTGACGTTGTAACACATGCGTTGCGGGCACCTGTATGGCTTTTTCACCTAACGCTTTGAGTTCTTCAAGCTTTAGACTGGCGTCATAATGGGTATCCCAGTCTTTACCAATAAAGGGGGTCCAATCTACTGAAGAAGGTGCCATCGGTTGCCATTCTTCAACAACACAATCGCCTTTGTCTAAAGCATCCCGGTAACCGTCAATTAATGCTTTCACTTCGTCAGCAGTAATAACCCCTTCTTGCACCAACTTCTCAGCGTAAATTTCCCGCGGCGTTGGGTGCTTTTTGATCTTCTGATACATCAGAGGTTGCGTTGCATTTGGCTCATCGGCTTCGTTATGGCCATTACGGCGATAACAGAATAAATCGATAACCACATCACGCTTAAAGGTATTACGATAATCAACCGCTAATTGCGCAATCATCACTACCGCTTCAGGATCATCACCGTTCACGTGAAAAATGGGCGCCTGTACCATTTTAGCAATGTCGGTACAGTAAGGGGTTGAGCGCGTATCTTCAGGGTTTGACGTAGTAAAACCCACTTGGTTGTTAATGACCAAGCGGATGGTGCCACCGACTTTGAATGCACGCGTTTGCGAGATGTTGAAGGTTTCAGCAACTACACCCTGACCGGCGAAAGCTGAGTCACCATGAATGGTAATAGGCAGTGCTAGCGAGCCGTCGGTACAACCGCGGCGATCTAAACGGGCACGCACAGAGCCTAAAACAACAGGGTTAACAATTTCTAAATGTGATGGGTTAAAGGCCAGTGCTAAATGCACATTACCGCCTTTGGTGGCAAAGTCAGATGAGAAACCCATATGGTATTTCACATCGCCAGCACCCACAACTTCGTATTTACCGGCAAATTCATCAAATAACTTCGAGGGATTCTTACCCAGTACGTTGATCAAGGTATTCAGACGACCACGGTGCGCCATACCAATCACTGAATCTTTGGCGCCTTGCTCACCGGCACGGTGGATCATGGCTTTCAGTAATGGGATCATCGCATCGCCGCCTTCAAGACCAAAGCGCTTAGCACCTGGGAATTTTGAGCTTAAATACTTTTCCAGACCATCAGCAGCAATTAATCCTTTCAGGATACCTAGCTTAGTGTCTTTATCAAAACGAGGCTGAGATTGCACACTTTCTAAGCGCTGTTGGATCCAACGTTTCTCATCGGTTGAGACGATATGCATATACTCAGCACCAATAGAACCGCAGTAAGTGCGCTCCAGTGCTTTGTGCAAATCGCCCAATTTCATTGTTTCTTGACCAGAAGCAAATGATCCAATGTTGAACTCAGTTTCGTAATCAGCTTCAGACAGATCGTGAAACGACAATTCAAGGTCACGTACCCGAGGTTGTTTCCACAGGTTTAACGGATCCAAGTTGGCGTGTTGATGGCCACGGAAGCGATAAGAGTTGATTAATTGCAGTACTTTAACCTGACGGTTGTCAGCACCAGAACCAGAGTTTACCACCACAACTTCACGATGTTTGTTGCGGGCCAACTCAGCGAAATGTTCACGAACATCGCTATGTCGGGTTTCAAGCTCGACCCCATCGATCTTTGGTAACTGGGCAAAAAACTCACGCCATTCGTCACCAACACTGGTGGGCTCTGCTAGGTAGGATTCATAGAGTTCATCCACATAGGCCATGTTACCACCGCCAAGATGTGAAGACTCTAACCACGCCTTCATTACACCTTCGTGCATTTAGTTTCCCTTATTTTTGAGCACCTGGAAAAAGTAGCAAAAAAACTGCCACCCCGCTAAGTGGATGGACAGTTTTCAATTAAATCACTAAAAAAGGGCGCATTACAGCGCCCGGTTTAACAACATCGACTTAATCTGGCCGATTGCCTTAGTCGGGTTTAACCCTTTCGGACAAACGCTTACGCAGTTCATAATACCATGACAACGGAATACGCTGAAAGCGTCATCTAAGTCATTTAACCGTTGTTCGGTTGCAGTATCACGGCTGTCTGCCAAGAAACGATAAGCATGTAATAAACCCGCTGGACCGATAAATTTATCAGGATTCCACCAGAACGAAGGACACGATGTTGAACAACATGCACAAAGAATACACTCGTACAAGCCATCTAACTTAGCGCGTTCTTCCGGCGTTTGCAAAAATTCACCGGCTGGCGGCAAGCCATCGTTGATCAAATACGGCTTCACTTTCTCGTATTGCGTATAGAACTGGCTCATATCGATAACCAGATCGCGAATGACTGGTAAACCAGGTAATGGACGCACCACGATTTTACCGCCTTTCAAACCCACTGCGGATAGCGGTGTAATACAAGCCAAACCGTTTTTGCCATTCATGTTTACGCCATCTGAACCACAAACACCCTCACGGCAGCTGCGGCGGAAAGATAACGTTGGATCTTGCTCTTTCAATTTGACCAGTGCATCAAGCACCATCATATCCCGGCCATCCGGGTTGTCTAAAGTATAATCCTGCATGCGCGGCGCTTGGTCGACATCAGGGTTGTAACGATAGATCGAAAAAACTAATTTCTGCATCGCTGTAGCCCTCTTAGTACTTACGTGCTTTCGGTGGGAAAGCTTCACGGAACTTCGGTTCCAGATTCACTTTACGCTTAAACATTGACTCAGTGTCTGGAGTATAAACACTGTGACACAACCAGTTCTCGTCATCACGATCTGGGAAGTCGAAACGTGCATGAGCACCACGGCTTTCAGTACGGAAGTTTGCCGCAACAGCAGTAGAGAATGCGGTTTCCATTAAGTTGTCTAACTCTAAACACTCGATACGCTGGGTGTTGAAGTCAGAGCTCTTATCATCTAAACGAGCAAACTGCAGACGTTCACGAATTTCTTTTAACTGCTGTAAACCTTCGGCCATTGCTTCACCTTCACGGAACACCGAGAAGTTAAGCTGCATACATTTTTGCAGGTCTTTCTTAATTTGTACCGGATCTTCACCCTGGCCAGGCTTGCTCTCTTCCCAACGACGTGTGCGTGCTAAGGCCGCATCAATGTCAGATTGAGAGGCATCACGAGCTTGCGCGGTTGCGGCTAAAGCTTCACCAAGGTGTAAACCTGTTGCACGACCAAATACCACTAAGTCTAACAATGAGTTACCACCTAAGCGGTTTGCACCATGCACAGATACACAAGCAATCTCACCACAAGCAAATAAACCAGCAACAACAGATTCTGTACCATCGGCTTTCGGTGTAATGACCTGACCGTGGACGTTAGTCGGAATACCACCCATCATATAGTGACAAGTAGGAATAACCGGGATGGGCTCTTTAACCGGGTCAACGTGTGCAAAAGTACGTGATAATTCACAAATACCAGGTAAGCGGCTTTCTAAAACTTCAGCACCTAAGTGATCCAGTTTTAGTTTAATGTGAACACCCCATGGGCCCTCACAGCCACGACCTTCGCGGATTTCTGTCATCATGGCACGAGCCACAACGTCACGACCAGCTAAGTCTTTCGCGTTTGGCGCATAACGTTCCATGAAACGTTCGCCATCTTTGTTTAATAAGTAACCACCTTCACCACGACAACCTTCGGTTACCAAGGTACCTGCACCTGCGATGCCTGTTGGGTGGAACTGCCACATTTCCATATCTTGTAAAGGCACACCCGCACGTAAAGCCATACCGACACCGTCACCGGTGTTGATGTGTGCGTTAGTGGTTGAAGCGTAAATACGACCTGCACCACCGGTAGCCAGTACCGTGGCTTTGGCTTTGAAATAAACGATTTCGCCAGATTCAATATCAATAGCAGTACAACCGACAATGGCACCATCTTGGTTTTTCACCAAATCTAGGGCATACCATTCAGAGAAAACTTGAGTACGGTTTTTAACGTTTTGTTGATAAAGCAAATGTAACAAGGCGTGACCAGTACGGTCAGCAGCAGCGGCAGTACGGGCAGCTTGCTCGCCACCGAAGTTCTTCGATTGACCACCAAATGGGCGCTGATAAACGCGGCCAGCTTCAGTACGAGAGAACGGTAACCCCATGTTCTCTAATTCAGTGATCGCTTCTGGACCCGTTTTACACATGTATTCAATCGCGTCTTGGTCACCGATATAATCCGACCCTTTTACGGTGTCGAACATGTGCCACTCCCAGTTATCTTCATGGCTATTACCCAGCGCTACCGTAATACCGCCTTGCGCCGACACCGTATGTGAACGCGTAGGAAAAACTTTTGATAACAATGCACAGGTTAAACCTGATTGGGTGATTTGTAGCGCTGCGCGCATACCGGCACCACCGGCTCCAATGACGATCGCGTCGAATTCTCTTACTGGAATATTCACTTAAGCACCCCACAACACAAATAAACCCACTGCCACGTAGCTAAAGGCAATTACGTACAGGACAAACTGTAAAGCGGCGCGTAACTTGGCACACTTTACGTAGTCAGTTAATACCTGCCATAAACCAATACGGGTATGAATGGCAATCGAGATCAACGCTAACAAGGTATACACCTTCATTAACACGTTACTGAACAGGCCATGCCATATTTCGAAAGTCACTTCTGGAGTGAAAAGAAAAAAACCTAAAATGAAAAGTGCGTATGTCGCTAGGACAACAGCAGTTGCTCTTAATGATACGTAATCCTGAACACCATCGCGTTTCAGGCTTGCCTGATTTAGAACCATAACCATACCCCCGCTAAAACAGCTAAAATAATCCATAACACCATAGTGATGTTGGCGCTGGCGTTACCTGAGTCGAGTTCTTCCCAGTAGCCTTGGTCCATGATCATGTGGCGGATACCGCCTAGCAGGTGGTAAATAAGTACCGTGATAGTGCCCCATGCGATAAACTTCGCAAAATGTGAGTTTAGCAAGGACTTCACGTAGTCAAAGCTTTCTGCACTTTGCAATGAAACCGCCCATGCCCAAATAACAAAAAGCAGTGCGAAAAACATTGCAACACCGGTAACCCGATGCAGAATAGAAGCTTTGGCAGTCGCAGGTAGAGAGATAGTTGTTAAATCAAGATTTATTGGTCTTTGCTTTTTCACAGTGTCTTGCCTATCGATGCCCGTGTAGAGCGTAGTTGTCATTATTGTCGCTGCAAAAAACAGCCACATCCCGAAGCAGATATACTCTTTTTCTATAAAGCTGGTTCAGCAAAAAGGTTCTGGTAAGGTGAACTGTTTTTACGCCGCAAATAGTATATATTTCATGACACGCTATTACAATTTTTGTTTGGTTTTTAACGGAAAAATCCGTTACACAAAACTTTACAGCTTTTTAGCGGTACGGCAATACGACTAGAGTCGAATACTTATTAATTGATTAGCCTTTAGAATTGACTTTCAGGTGCGGTTTGCGAGTAGAATACCCTTAACCCTAATATCCCATAAAAAAACAGTAGGAGAAATCCAATGGCAGATAAAAAAGCCGTCGTACAGATTGATGGTAAAACCTTTGAGTTACCGATCTACTCTGGTACGGCAGGCACTGACGTGATTGACGTTCGTACACTAGGTCAACAGGGCTATTTCACGTTTGACCCGGGCTTTATGTCTACCGGCTCCTGTGAATCGAAAATCACATACATCGATGGCGACAACGGCATTTTGTTACACCGCGGTTACCCAATAGAGCAACTCGCTGATAAATCAGACTATTTAGAGACTTGCTACCTGTTATTAGAAGGCGAATTACCCACAAAAGAGCAGTATGATAACTTCGTTAAAACCATTACTCGTCACACGATGGTTCACGAAAAAATCGCCGCATTTTTCCAAGGTTTCCGTGTTGATGCACACCCAATGGCGATGCTGTGTGGTGTGGTTGGCGCGATGTCATCGTTCTATCACTCTGATTTAGACATCAACGATCCGCAACAACGTACCCGTAGCGCTCATCGTTTGATTGCTAAATTACCAACAATTGCCGCGATGGCGTATAAATATACTGCCGGTCAGCCATTCGTTTACCCACGTAATGAACTGAGCTACTCAGAAAACTTCTTACACATGATGTTCTCTGTACCCGCTGAAGACTATAAAGTTAGCCCAGTATTAGCCAAAGCAATGGATCGGATTTTCATGTTACACGCCGATCACGAGCAAAATGCTTCTACTTCTACCGTGCGTTTAGCCGGTTCATCTGGTGCTAACCCTTACGCATGTATTGCGGCAGGTATTGCCTCTTTATGGGGGCCTGCACATGGTGGTGCCAACGAAGCCTGTTTAAAAATGTTACAACAAATTGGTTCTGTTGACCGTATCCCAGAATTTGTAGCTAAAGCCAAAGACAAAAATGATTCTTTCCGTTTGATGGGTTTTGGTCACCGCGTTTATAAAAACTTTGACCCACGTGCCAAAGTTATGCGTGATACCTGTCATGAAGTATTAACCGAACTTAACATTAAAGATCCACTATTAGATGTCGCCATGGAATTAGAGCGCATTGCGTTATCTGACCCGTACTTCATCGAGAAGAAACTGTATCCTAACGTTGACTTCTACTCAGGCATCATCTTAAAAGCTATTGGTATTCCTACCAGTATGTTTACGGTGATCTTTGCGATGTCACGTACAGTGGGTTGGATCTCACACTGGGACGAGATGTTAGCAGACAAAGGCCACAAAATCGGTCGTCCACGTCAGCTATACACTGGCCATGCCGCACGCGATTACAAAAAGTAATTTGCTCTGGCAAGCAGCAGCTTAAAAGCGGCCATTGGCCGCTTTTTTCGTTTTTAGCGCAGTCAATTGGCTCATCATTGCAAAGTAATCTCGGCTACTTTAATACTTTTACCTTAGCCTAATGCAGCAAAAATTGCCAAAATCGCCAACACGCCTGAGTAATGACGCTTTTATTAGGCTCATTAAAAGGTGCTTCTCGCTAAAAGGGGTGGCTTTAGGCATAATAGTCGCCTTGTTTTTGTCTTGAGCTTCCCGACATGTCTGTGTTTGATGCCGCCGCTTTTCGTCAACAGTTCCCTTTTTTTCGTGAACAACCCACTTGGATCTACCTTGATAACGCAGCAACTACACACAAACCTCAGGTCGTCATTGATAGCCTGGTAAAGTTTTATCAGCATGACAATAGCAATGTGCATCGCGGAACGCATCAGTTAAGCCAACAGGCAACAAGCCAATTTGAAGAGGCAAGACGCACGGTACAGCAGTTTATTAATGCCGCCGAGCCTGCCGAAATTGTCTTTACCAGTGGTACCACAGCGGCGTTTAACCAATTAGCCTTTGGCTTAATGCATACCATATTGCAAGCCGGTGATCGTATTTTAATCTCGGCCTTAGAACATCACGCGAATATCGTACCTTGGCAACTGCATTGTCAACAGCATGGGGTTATCATCGATGTGATCCCATTAACCGTTGACAGACAACTTGATCAAGCCGCCTATCAAACACTGTTAGAGCGCAAGCCAAAAATTGTCAGTCTTACCCAAGTATCTAATGCACTTGGCAATGTTTTGCCTTTAGCACAGATGTTAAGCGACGCAAAAGCGGCCGGGGCCATGACCATCGTCGATGGTGCTCAAGGCATCGCTTGGCAACGACCCGATGTACAAAAATTGCCTGCCGACTTTTACTGTTTCTCAGCGCATAAGTTATATGGGCCAACCGGGATCGGAGTGTTGTATGGCAAGCGAGCATTCTTAGAACGACTGACACCGTTACATGGCGGCGGTGAAATGATTGAGCATGTTAGCTTTAGTGGCAGTCGCTTTAACAGCTTACCCGCCCGTTTAGAAGCGGGTACCCCGCACATTGCAGGCGCGCAGGGCCTTGCTCAGGCCATTAAATTTATTAGTGGGTTTGACGCTCAACAAATAAACAGTTATAAAGGCCTGTTATTAAAGGCTTTTCATAATGGCTTAAAGCATATCCCTCGCATTCAATTGTTATCGTCTCGCCACGATAATGCCGGTATTGTGACCTTGAACATTCAAGGTGAACACCCTGCCGATGTCGCGGCATTGCTGAACGAACAACACATTGCTGTGCGCGCGGGCAGTCATTGTGCTATGCCCTTATTTGAACAATTAGCCGCGCCAGGCGCGCTGCGTTTCGCATTTGCACCTTATAATCAGTTAACCGAAGTTGAGCAATGTTTAGCAGCATTGGCTCAGGCAGTGGAGATCCTTACGGTATGACCATGGCACAACTTATTACGGATACTGCGACAGCCCTTACGGCTATCCGGCAACAGGATTTGCCACAGTTACAACAACCTCAAGATTGGCAAAGTAAGTATCGTTTATTGATGCAGTTAGGTAAAAAATTACCGCCGATCCCAGAAAAAATGCGCCAAAATGAGTGGCTAGTTAAAGGCTGCGAAAGTCGGGCTTGGCTTCTGCACTACTATGATAGCCGCACCGAACAACACTTTTTTGTGTTAGACAGCGATGCCCGCATCGTCAAAGGGTTACTGGCCATCATGTTATGCTTTGTTAATGGCATGACGCGGCAAGAAATCTCTACACTGGATTTACAGCGCAGCTTTGATAGTTTGAATTTGAAACCCTATTTAAGCCAATCTCGAGGCAATGGCTTAAATGCGATGGTCAATCGAATAAAAGAAGTGGTCGCCGCCCATTAAACGGCGGCTTTTTGCTGCAACTTGACTAAAATTCGCGACACGGCGGCCAAACCAAAGGTTGCCGTAACCACCATAGCGGCGCCAAAGCCGCCACTACAATCTAAGCGCATACTGCCTGTGTTGTCGGGTTTTTGTTGGCAAATACTGCCGTCGGCTTGTGGATAACGTAATTGTTCAGTAGAAAACACGCAATCCACACCAAAACGCCGTTTGGGATTTCGGGTAAACTGATGGTCGCGCCTGAGCATATTGCGTACTTTCGCCAACAACGGGTCATTAAACGCTAAGGTTAAATCAGCCAATTGAATTTGCGTTGGATCCAATTGCCCACCGGCCCCACCGGTTGTAATAAGTGGCATTTTATTGCGTTTGCACCAGGCAATTAATGCGACCTTTGCTTTAACAGCATCAATCGCATCTAACACATAGTCTGCATTAGCTGGTAATAGACTCGCTAAGTTATCCGAGGCAATGAAATCAGCAACTTGATTCACTTTACACTCTGGATTAATTTGTAAGATCCGCTCAGCCATCACCGCCACTTTGTCTTGGCCGACTGTATCGGTTAGCGCATGCGCTTGCCGATTGATATTACTGATACACACATCATCTAAATCGATCAGCGTTAACTCACCGATCCCTGAGCGCGCTAAAGCTTCACAAGCCCAGCTTCCGACGCCACCAATACCGATCACCACCACATGTGATCGCTGAAATTTTGCTAAGGCCTGCTGACCATATAAACGCGCAATGCCAGCAAAACGCGTATTAAAATCTGACATACTTCTTCCTGTTAACGCTCAAACGGCAAGCTAGGTGCCGCGGGCCAAGCATATTGCCATGGTGTTAGCCACGATCCGGGTAATCCGTGATGCACTAACGCCAGAAACTGCTCACCGCTGTCGGGTAATAATTGATATTGATACTCTTTACCAGCAAAATGAAACGCCAAGGCATAGGCATGCAGATAAACGCGGTCGGCCTCTGCAGCACCATATAAGCTATCGCCTAGGATAGGCGCACCCTGACTTTTTAACGCCACGCGTAATTGATGTGTTTTACCAGTATAAGGCCGCAGTAAATAAGCGCGAAACGGTAAGTTATCAAAGCCCTGGCTAACAAAATACGTGACCGCTAAAGCTTGTTGTGCCGAAGTTAACTTCCAACCACCACGCCGGCCAGGCTGCATGGCACCTTTCACCCAACCTTGTTTTTTGTTAGGCCGTGCCGCACTTAAAGCCAAGTAACATTTCTGGATTTGCCGACGACTAAATAATTGAGTAAATTCTGCAGCTGCAACAGCATTGCGCGCCAACAGCAATAAACCCGAGGTGACTTTATCTAATCGATGCACCGCAAACAGCTTTTCGCCTAACTGTTGCTCGGCAATTGCCACGACCCCCGGCCCCTCTTCCGAATGAAAGCTTAAGCCCGCGGGTTTATTAATAACCACAAAATCTGCGGTACTATCGACGATAGTCAGTGGTTTAAACATGTTGTTGCGTAGCAAAAGCAATGGCTCGCGCCAGATCTTCTGCGGTATCAACGCCAACCGCCGGCGTTTCTATGGCTGTCGCCACATGAATGGCTTCCCCCTGCCACAGCACTCGTAACTGCTCTAACGCTTCAATTTGTTCCAGGGTTGATGTTGGCCACGCCACGTAATCGGCAATAAAACCCGCACGATACGCATATAAGCCAATATGCCGCCGATAATGTGTGGCAAGGGCATCACGGTAACGATCGTCACGGTCAAACGGAATGGCTGAACGACTAAAATATAAGGCGTAACCAGCATGATCGGTTACTACTTTCACCACATTCGGATTTTTCAGCTCAGCAAGATCATGCAGCGGCACGGCTAAAGTGGCCATCCGAGCTTTTTGTTGCAGCGCTAAATTCTCTGCTACCTGACGAATAATTTGCGGTGGGATAAAAGGCTCATCGCCCTGCACATTCACCACGATATCATCTGCAGCTAAACCTAATTGAGTGACCACTTCGGCCAAGCGTTCCGTTCCAGAATTATGACTGGCCGCCGTCATGCACACTTCACCGCCAAACTGGTGCACTGCAGCGGCAACCCGATGATCATCGGTCGCTACCAGCACGCGCTCGGCACCGCTTTGTATCGCTTGTCGATACACACGTTCAATCATGCTTTGTCCTGCAATATCCGCTAACGGCTTACCTGGTAAGCGAGAGCTGGCGTAGCGAGCAGGAATAACGACTATGAACGCCATTTTTCACACTCTTCTGAGCTTAATGGCGTTGCTTCATTGGCCAGTAACACCGGGATGTTATTGCTTAAACGATAAGCCAGTTGATCAAAGGTGCAGATCAAGCGTTCGCCTGTTTTGTCATATTTTAATTTACCCTTACATACCGGGCAGGCCAAAATATCAATCAATGCCAGATTCATGGCCATATTGACTCCGTAATAAGTTAAGTTTTTTGCTAAGTTGTTCAGTAAATTGGGGATCTAACCGCGCCTGAACGGCTAAATAATACCAACCGCTTTTGGCAAAAGAACGACATTTTACCGCATCTTTTTCCGTCATTAACAGCGGGGGTGTCAAATCGGTAAAATCGTCAGGGCTAAAAGGATGGTGATCGGCAAAGAAATGCTGCCCTGCAATGTTAAAACCGGCCTCTTGCGCCGAACGAGCAAAACGTGCTGGATTGCCAATTGCCGCCACTAACTGAACCGGTGTCGACATCGCTAAGGCCGGTTGCTCAGCCAAAAGGGGCCGCGCAGCAACAACGGTTAATGTCATGTGGCCATCAACACCGTCTAATGGCCCACTGTTTGCCACCGTAAAATCTACTGAGGCTAAACGAGAAGGCAACTCGCGCAAGGGGCCTGCTGGCAGTAACCAGCCATTCCCCAGACCACGCTGACCGTCAATCAGTACAATTTCTAGATCGCGCGCTAATCGATAATGCTGTAGGCCATCATCAGAGATAATAATGTCGACGTCGGGGCAACGTGACAGCAAATGTTGGCCGGCGCTAACACGATCCGGATACACGACCACTGGACAACCACTGCGCTGAGCCAATAAGAGTGGCTCATCTCCCACCTGATTTGCCATGCAGTTAGCGGTAACTAAACGTGGCGCCGTTAATTTTACGCCATAGCCCCGACTAATAATGCCCGGGGTAAAGCCCTGCTCGCGCAATAACTGGCATAACCATAACGTAAACGGCGTTTTACCCGTACCGCCAACAGTAATATTGCCGACAACAATAACCGGCACCGTTAAACGATAATGGCGTTTAATGCCTCGGCGAAATAACGTGCGGCGCAAGGTCGACAATAACCAAAACAACAGGCTAAATGGCGCCAGTAAATAACACCACCATCGACCTTGATACCAGCCACGCTCCAGTGCGGTCATTTTTCAGAGCCGAACTGCAATTTATGTAACGAAGCATAAACACCATCACACGCTAATAATTCGGCGTGTGTGCCCTGCTCTAAAATACGACCTTGATCCATCACAATAATGCTGTCGGCATTTTCAATGGTTGATAAGCGGTGGGCAATCACAATACTGGTGCGCCCTTTTAACAGCACATCAAGAGCAGCTTGGATCTTGCGTTCAGATTCTGTATCCAAAGCCGAGGTGGCTTCATCTAAAATCAGTACTGGCGCTTGGCGTAATAACGCGCGAGCAATAGCAATACGTTGGCGCTGGCCACCAGATAAACTGACGCCGTTTTCACCAATTTGTGTATCGAGTCCCTCAGGCATCTTCTTAGCAAATTCCAACACATGTGCTTGCTCGGCAACTGCCAATAATTGCTCGCGACTGACCGGCTCTGCCATACCGTAACAAATGTTATTGGCGATTGAATCGTTAAAAAGCATCACATGCTGAGAAACTACGGCGATTTGATGACGCAGAGAACTGCGGCTATACAATTGAATGTTTTGACCATCCACTAAAATCTCGCCCTGCTCTACCTCATAAAACCGCGGTAATAAACTGGAGATGGTGGTTTTACCACTGCCTGAACGCCCCACTAACGCCACCGTTTTACCTGCAGGCACGTGAAAGGACACATCGTCGAGAACCTGCTGCTGATGGCCAGGATAGTTAAAGGTGACATGTTTAAACTCGATGTCGCCTTTGGCCTGCTGTAATTCAATGGTTCCCGTTTCCCGCTCCGCGGCTTCGTCCATAACTCGAAAAATACTGGCGGCGGCGGCTAAACCGCGTTGAAACTCGCTATTTACCGTGGTTAATTGTTTTAGTGGCTTTAATAACATGACCATCGACGTGACGATGGCAGAGAAAATACCGGCGGTTAGAGTATTAAGCATTTCCGGTTGACTGGCCATAAACACCACAAAAGCCAGGGCAAAAGAGGCGATCAGTTGGATCACACCAGAACTAATGGCCGAGGTGGCATCCATTTTCACGCCTTGTAAGCGAGTTTGATTATTCACTTCTTCAAAACGCGCATCTTCAACCGCTTGGCCACCAAAGGCTAAAATGACTTTATGCCCATTGAGCATTTGTTCAGAAGCGGTCGTTACGCCGCCCATCGCATGTTGAATTTTATGGCTTAACTTGCGAAAGCGTTTCGAGACAAAGCTAACAATAACAGCGATCACAGGTGCAATTAAAAAGAAGATTAACGAGAGCTGCCAGCTATACCAAAACATCACACCAATTAAACCCAGTACCAAGGCGCCATCACGTACCAACACTATCAAGGCTTTGGTTAAAGATTGTTTGATTTGCTCTGAGTCATAGGTGATTTTAGAGATCAGCTCACCGGTAGAATGTTTATCATGAAAGCTCACCGGTAAACGCATCATATGGCTGAATAATTGCTGTCGCATGTCTTTGACAATTTGATTACCCACCCAACTAATACAATAGGTTGCGGTAAAGTGAAAAATGCCACGCAAGATAAACATCAAAATGACCACTAAAGGCGCTAGGCGTAAAAATTCAGTATCTTTTTCTTGAATGCCGCGGTCAATAAACGGCTGTACCGAGGCAATAAAACCTGCATCTACCGCTGAATACCCCACCATGCCGATAATGGCGGCGACAAAACCTAAGCGGTAGGGTTTTAAATAGCTGAGTAACCGACGATAAACCGCCGATGACGTTGTTTGCTCTGTCTGCAAAATTCTAAACCTTTTATCGTTATCATCTGGCTATTCTAGCGTGTTGAGGCAGAGGTTTCAGCTATTGCTGTCGGCTTTTCTGCCCAAGGGTAGTGTTTTTCTCTATTTTCTTGGCGAATGCGCAGTTTTTCAGCCGTAAATTCAATCTGCAAGCTGCCTTGTAACCCAGTATGATACAGCGGTAAATTCAATAAGTTAATCCGTTGTTGCACGCCAGCTTGTGGATAAGTATAAGGCCCTTGTGCGTTGGCCGCTAATAGCAATTGCCGTGGCGCTAAAGCTTGTAAAAAAGCTAATGAATTAGCGTTGGCGCGCCCATAATCTGCCAGTAAATAAATATCCGCGGTTAAATCAGCATACTGCTGCAATAATGCCCGCTCTTGAGCTTGTTGCAACTTACCTGGCAACAACAATTGCCAGCCTGCCATATCAACACTGAGCACACAGGGATCGGTTTTAGCTAACAACCAATGCCGAAAGCCAATGTCAGGATAAGCTGCAACTAATTCAGTACAGGTCTGCACTTCTGGTAATGCCGCTACCGCACTGTAAAATTTTGCCATTGGATAAGCTTGTTGAATTAACGCCAAGGCTGGCGCCATTTCTCGCTCAAGTGCCGGTATAATGACCGGCCCCAATTGCCGCAACCGTTGCTGTTGTAACAAAGGTAATACCTGCTGGCGTACCAGCCCTTCCAACTGTGTCGCAGGGGCATCTAAATATAAGATGGCGTTATGAGGTTTCTGTAATAATAATACCGTGCGCTGCCCGCTATCGATTAGCTGTAATTGCGGGTGAACATTCACCGGTAAACAGATCATTAATACCACCACAGTAAGCCATAACAGCCACAGAGAGCCCTTTACACGGCAGGCTAGCAGCATTGCTAAGGCCCCAGACAGTAAAAACGCCGTCAGGGGGGAGAGCTGAGGTAAACTCCACCAAACTGCTTGAGAGCCACTCCATTCTAACCAAATCATTAAGGGAATAAACAACCCATCGGTTAACTGCCAGAGCCATTGAACATAAGGCAAGCCCGCCAAGCTCCAACAGACCGTGATCAATAAAAACGGGATCGCGAGCAACGTACACCAAGGGACAAACAACAGATTAGAGAGAATGGATAAGACACTAACACCCGAGAAAAAAGCCATACTAATAAATGACATTAACAAGGTTAATGCTAATTGAAACCGCAACCAGTAACGTAATTTTGCCCAGCGCTGTGGCGCTGCAGGGGCTAAGCACCACAGCAGTAACACAATGCAGCCTACGGCTAACATCGACAACCAAAAACTATAACTGAGTAACCACAATGGATTGGCCAGGAGCAATAATGCCAATAACAGCAACCACGCTTGAGACTTGGCTAAGGGGCGCAGTAATAATCGGCTCAGCACAAAAATAGCCAAGGCCACGGCCGCGCGTAATGTTGGGATGGTAAAACCAGCCAACCAGCCATAGCCTAAAACCGGCAACAAACTGAGTAATAAAGCCAGCTCCACTTTAAATCGCCAGGGGCTAAGGCGCAACAACCCGCTAAATAACAACAGGCTCCAACCATAGACTAAGCCAAGGTGTAAACCCGAGATAGTTAAAATATGTCCCAAGCCACTGTGCCGGATCCCTTGCCACAATTGCGCATCAAATTGTCGCTCTGCTACAGTTAACGCTAAAAGCAATGGTGCACTGCTAAGGGATGCAGTCGACGTTTTTAGCTGGGTAATGATGGTTTCTCTGGCTGACGCAGGGGCCTGAAATAAGATAGTTGGCTGCTCTGGCAACACATATCCCTCGCCAATCACACCTTGCAATAAGGCTTGCAGCGAACGAGGCCGAGACAGTGGAGTCCAACTCTGTGCTACCGGTCGCAATTTTAATGGTAAACGCCAAAGTTGATTATTTTCGAGGCTTGGAGCTTGTCGCCAGCGCACAGAGAGCAGATACTGATTGTATGAGCTTTGCTGTAGTTGCAGTTTCACTGTTAAATCACCAATTCCGTGATCGCTCCAACTGACAATCCGCACATCGTGATAGCTGCTTGCTGAGTTTAACAACGCATTTTGTGCCTGCCAGTATGCAGACAACTGCCAATGCCAACTGACTATAAACGCGCTGCAACCGGCTAAAAAAAACAGCCGAAAGCGGCAGCTGACTAGAAAAGCCGCTAGAAAAATATATTGAAAAAAAGCTGGCGGAAGCGGTAAAAATAACGACAATAGGCAGCCAGCTAATACACCTGTGCAAAAGTGTTGCATGTTTACTTTTCGTAAATAGGTTGTAATGCCAAAGAAGACTATTAAGAAATATTTACCATCTCCAGAAAAAATCAAGCAGATGAAGTTATTAAATCTGTTCGGTTCGATGCTGCACGATGGTAATTTATGGCACTTAAACCGCCGCTCTGCGCGCGGCGCTTTTGCTGTCGGTCTTTTTTGGGCCTGGATGCCCTTTCCTTTTCAAATGCTATTCTCGGCGCTGATGGCCGTACCCTTACGCGTTAATTTACCGTTAAGTGTGGCGTTAGTGTGGATTTCAAACCCGCTCACCATGCCGGTGATGCTGTATCTCTGTTATCTAATTGGCAGTGTGGTACTTAAAGCACCTGCCGAGCCCTTTGCTTTTGAAGCTTCGTTTGGTTGGTTGTGGCATAGCATGCAAACCATCGGTAAACCTTTACTGACCGGCTGTTTATTAATGGGCATTACCGCCAGCATTGTTGGCTATTTTGCCATTGACTGGTTATGGCGTTTATCGGTAAAGAAAGAAAAACTTGCGCGCTTGTTACGGCATAAAAATCGCCTAAAACAAAACTAAGGGTTTAATTAGTATTGCTTTAGGCAGAGAGTCACTAAAAAGTGTGAATAAAACACAACGGGGGTTGTTATCGTTGTCCCAGCACGTTTGCCGGTTGCACCCGACTAGCACGAAATGCCGGATACAGCGTAGATAATAAACTTAAGCCCAATGCCAACAGCACCGTAACGACCACATCCTGCCACAGCAATAACGACGGCACGTAATCTATAAAGTAGATGCTCGGATCTAATAACGATTTGCCAATTGTCGAGGTTACAAAAGCAAAGATCGGCTCAATGTAATGTGCCAGTAACACGCCAACAACGGCCCCGCCTAAGGTGCCAACCAAACCATTTAGCCAGCCTAGCAACATAAAGGTTTTAATTAATGCCGCCGGTCGCATGCCCATGGTTAGCAAAATGGCAATATCCGATTCTTTTTCCCGCACAGCCATCACCAAGGTCGCGACAATATTAAAGCAGGCCACGGCGATCACCAGCGACAACACCAAATATAAAATGGCGCGCACCATTTGTATATCTTGATAAACATGGCCTTGGCTACGAAACCAATCGAGCAGATAGACATAATCATCCGACAACTGCCCGAGTTGCCGTGCCATGGCCGGTGCCGCAAAGATATCGTCTAAACGAAAGGCTAAACCGTGTACGGTGTCTTCTGGCATAGCTAAAAAATCGGCTAATGCATCCAAACCCAGCCACGCTTGGCTATAATCGAGTTGCCCGCCCACCCCAATAATGGCACTGACACTCAGCACTCGATTAGAATAACTGGCTAAACGACCATCATCGGTAAAACGAGGAAGCATTAATTGCACATTATCACCGACCCGCAAACCCAGTGCCGCGGCAATACCGCTGCCTAGCACAACTTGCTCTGCCGCCAAGGTCTCTAGGCTGCCGCTTTGTAAGTAAGTGGCGAAGTCACTGAGTTGCTGTTCAAGTTGCAAATCAATACCACGCAGCTGTACCGCTTTAATTTGGCTCCCAGCACGCAGCATGCCGTTGGCTTTAATATAAGGTGCGCCCGCTATTACGCCTTTTACAGCGCTTAAGCGCGGTAGCTTGCTTTGCCATTGCTGTAAGTTATTTTCCACTGACTCTAATTCAACATGCGGGATCACCGCCAACAAACGCTGTTTTAGTGCCTGCTCAAAACCATTCATCACCGACAGCGCTAAAATTAAAATCGCTACGCCTAAGCCAATACCCCAGGTCGATGAAGCCGAAATAAAGCGAATAAAGCCACTGGTATGGCGAGTATTGCGATAACGTCGCGCCAGTTGCCAAACGAGAGCATTCATGGCGCAGGCTCCAAACGACCATCTGTCATCAAATAGTGTTTGTCTAAGCGAGCCGCTAAGGCACGATCGTGGGTCACCACCACAAAGCTGGTGGCAAATTCACGATTAAGCTCACGTAACAATTGATAAATAGACTCTGCGGTTTGCTGATCTAAATTACCGGTGGGCTCATCGGCTAAAATTAGAGCGGGTTTAGTCACCAATGCCCGAGCAATAGCAACGCGTTGCCGCTCGCCGCCGCTTAATTCAGACGGCTTATGGGTTAAACGATGCGCCAAGCCCACACGGCTTAGCAAAGCGGTGGCGGCGGCATTCGCTTCGACAGGGGCTTGACCACGGATCAGTAAGGGCATGGCCACGTTTTCGACCGCCGTAAAATCCATTAACAAATGGTGGAACTGATAAATAAAACCCAGTTTTTCATTACGCAAGCTGGCTTTTTGATTGGCGCTGAGCTTAGCAATCTGTTGCCCAGCGATCTGCACATTGCCACTGTCTGGCGTATCTAAAGTGCCTAAAATATGCAATAAGGTACTTTTGCCAGAGCCTGAACTGCCCACAATGGCCACCATTTGAGCTTTGGCAATGGTTAAATTAACCTGATGCAACACCTCGGTGACCTGCTGGCCATCACGGTAAGTTTTACAAATTTGAGAGGCTTCAAGAACATTATTCATCGCGTAATACTTCCGCCGGATTAATTTTTACCGCACGCCAAGCTGGATACAACACGGCGAGCAAGGTTAAGCCAATAGCACTAATGAAGATGGTGGCAATTTGGCTGGCATCCATTAACACAGGTAATTGAATACCGCCTGCAACTTGGAAATTGAACAGATCTAATAACGCATTAAGCTGCCAACTGACTAACACGCCAGCTATCACACCAAGCACAGCACCGAGCAACCCGTTAAATAAACCTTGTATGGCAAACACAAAAAATAGCGCGCGGTCGGTCATGCCTTGGGTTTTTAAAATCGCCACTTCTGCTTGTTTCTCGGTAACCATCATCACTAAGGCTGATACAATGTTAAAGGCCGCCACAGCGACAATCAGTAATAACATCAGCCACATCATGGCTTTTTCCATGGCCACTGCCGCAAATAATTTTCCATGGCTCTGCCGCCAATCTTGCACTGAGCCTATTTGCGTATCAGCTGATAATTGCTCAGCTAACAACGGCGCTTGAAAAGGCTCTAATAAACTGACCCGCCAACTCGGCGTGCGCTCGGCAACCGGCAATAACCGCATTAAATCTTCTTGCGCCGTGATCGCGATAACACTATCCACTTCAGAGCCGGTATCAATAATTCCAGCGACGGTAAATAAGCGCTGGCGTGGCATCCAGCCTAAGGGCGTATGGCTGCCACCTTGCGCTAATAGTACCCGAATTTGTTGCCCTAAATGCACATCCAGCTGTTCGGCTAAACCGCGGCCGAGCATGATGCTATAACGCTGCTCGCTTAATGTTTGCCAATCGCCCAGTGCTAAAGATTGTCTTAAAAACTGCGGTAACTGCTCAGGTGTTAAGCCTTGCAGCATCACGGCCGTTAATTGCCGAGGCGCTTGCACTAAGGCTTCAGTTTGCAGAAATGGGGTAATATCCAACACCTTGGCTTGTTGTTGTAAGCGTTGTTGCCAGCGGGTATCCCCCTGTGGCGCTTCCACAATAAGATGGGGCACCACGCCTAAGATGCGACGCTTTAATTCCGCCTCAAAGCCGTTCATAACCGAGCTGACAATGGTTAACGCCATCACCCCAAGTAAAATACCGGCAACAGAAAACAGGGTGATAAACGAAATAAAGGCATTACCCTTGCGACTTTGGCTATAACGTAAGCCAATAAAAAGGCTGACTGGAAGGTGCATGTGAATTTTCAGGACTTTACCTAGGTTAGATGATAAATTAGCGCAAAAGTGGTGCCGATAATAGTGATAATTCGGTGCAATGACAAGCACCAACCCGGGAGAACCCAGATGAGCTCTGAACTGGATAGCCTAGCCGAAGATTTTCAACAGTATTTCAAAGTTGAGCATCGCATTGCCATTAATGTGGTACCACTGAGTACGCCTCTGCCAAGCGAAGCAGACTTTACGGCGGCCATCCCCGAGCCTTTTTTGTTAGCCGGGAATGTGGGCCAACTGAATATGAATGCACTGCGCTCGTTACAACGCGTCGGTGAATTAGCCGAAGAGTTAGCGAACTACTTGCAACAGCAAGCAAAAAAACTCGATTTGCTGCTGCATTACGTTTTACAACAACAAGATGTTGCGGCGTATCGCCATCATACGCAAAGCTACGGTGGTGCTGGCCTCACCTTTAAGACTGATAGCGCCATGCCAGCACTGCAAGCAGTTGAAGTGAAGTTATTTCTTGCTGACAATGCTGGGGCGGTTTTTTGTTTTGGTCAAGTATTAAGCGCTGAACAAACCACAGATGGCTATCTGATCAAAGTGGTGTTTAAACTGATCCGTGATGAAGATCGCGAATTGCTAGTGCGCGCCAGTTTGCAGCAGCAAGCCCGACAATTAAAATTAAAAGCGGAGCAGCGCTGAACTAGCAGCGCCAAATCACTGTAACAGCCAACGCGATTAATCAGGATACGAGTTTATAATTCAATGAGTGTTTTTCCTTCGATACCGCAATTACGCGGCGCTACTGATCAGCAAGCATGGGGCCAACTGACTGGCGCTGCCTTACCTCTAGCCATCAGCAGCTATGTCACACAGCAACAAGGTGTCTGTGTCTTAGTGGTACAAGACACCCCCGCAGCGATGCGTTTAGAGCAAGAGTTAACGGTCTTTCTTGACCCCGCCAAGTGTCCCATTCTCACGCTGCCCGATTGGGAAACCCTGCCCTATGATATGTTTTCGCCGCATCAGGACATTATTTCTCAGCGTTTAACCACGCTGTATCAATTGCCTCGGCTCAGTCATGCCTTAGTGATAGTGCCGGTGAGTACCTTGTTATTGAAAATTGCTGGTCGTGCCCATTTAGAGCAACACAGTTTTATTTTGGCCGAGCAACAACAAACCGATTTAAGTGCTTTTAAGCAGCAATTAGCCGCGGTGGGCTATCGACATGTCGATCAAGTTATGGAGCATGGCGAGTTCTCTGTTCGTGGCTCCTTACTAGACTTGTATCCGATGGGCGCAACGCAGCCTTATCGCATCGACTTTTTTGATAATGAAGTGGATGCCATTCGCACCTTTGATCCTGACACGCAGCGCAGTTTAGATAAAGTAAAACAGATTTCGCTCTTGCCGGCACATGAGTTTCCAACCGACAAGGCGGCGATTGAACGCTTTCGTTTGCGTTATCGCGAACGCTTTGCCGCTCGCAATGAAAAAGAATCCTTATATCAGCAAGTCACCCAAGGTATTTTACCGGCCGGTATTGAATATTATTTACCGCTGTTTGCTGAAGATACCTCAAGTTTATTCAGTTACTTACCGGCTAACTCGCATATTTTAACCTGTGGTGATATCGAGCACAGCGCCAATCAGTTTTGGCTAGAGTTAAAACGTCGCTATCAAGATCGAGCCATTGATTTACTGCGGCCCATTTTACAACCGACCGAATTGTATTTAGCCACCGATGAGCTGTTTGCCGCGCTAAAAGCTTACCCTAGGTTACGTTTAAGCCGTGCAGAGTTACCGCTCAAAAGTGGGCAAATTAACGCCCCTATTGCCAATCTTCCTGATTTAAATATTAATCATCAACTGAAAAATCCGTTAGAAGCCGTTTTAAACTTTTTAACAGCGCTTAAAAAGCAGCAAGGCCGCGCGCTATTTTTAGTGGAAAGTGAAGGTCGTCGTGAAAGTTTATTGCAGCTGCTGCACAAGGCCGCCGTGCATCTGCCGCAAACAAGCAGTTTGGCGCAGTTTTTAACGCAACAGCAAGATATTGCCGTGTTGGTCGGTACCTTAGATCAAGGTACGTTGGTTAACACCACACCTCCACTGGCATTGATCAGCGAAAACGAGCTCTTTGGTCAAAAAATTAGCCAGCGTCGTCGCCGTAAGAAAAGCCAGCAAATCTCTTCTGATACCATTATTCGCAATCTGGCCGAGTTAAGCCTTGGCCAACCCATTGTGCATTTACAACATGGTATTGGCCGTTATCAAGGCTTGCAGGTGCTGGATGCCAATGGCATTAGTGCTGAGTTTGTGACCATTGAATATGCCGGCAGTAGCAAACTGTATGTACCGGTGTCATCACTGCATCTTTTAAGTCGTTACTCAGGCAGCGATGCCGAACATGCCCCCTTGCACAAACTCGGTAATGATACTTGGGAAAAAGCCCGCCGTAAGGCTGCTGAAAAGGTGCGTGATGTTGCAGCAGAATTACTCGATGTCTATGCGCAGCGTGCCGCACATCAGGGCCATGCCTTTAAACTGGATGAAAATGACTACGCGGCTTTTGCCGACAGCTTCCCGTTTGAAGAAACCGCCGATCAGCTCGACGCCATTAATGCCGTATTGCAGGATATGCAGCAACCGCAACCGATGGATCGCCTAGTGTGTGGTGATGTCGGCTTTGGTAAAACCGAAGTGGCTATGCGCGCCGCCTTTGTTGCGGTTAACGGCGGTAAGCAAGTGGCTTTGTTGGTACCAACTACCTTACTTGCACAACAACATTTTGAAAACTTTAAAGATCGTTTTGCTAATTGGCCGGTGCGAGTTGAGGTGCTGTCTCGTTTTGTTAGTCCCAAAGCCCAAAAAGCCATATTAGAAGATGTCAGTAACGGTAAAGTTGATATTGTTATTGGTACGCACAAACTGCTGCAAGATGATATTAAACTGCACGATTTAGGCCTGCTGATTGTCGATGAAGAACACCGTTTTGGTGTACGCCAAAAAGAGAAAATTAAAGCGCTGCGCGCCAATATTGATATTTTAACCTTAACCGCCACGCCCATTCCGCGTACGCTGAATATGTCTATGTCGGGCATGCGTGATCTGTCGATTATCGCCACCCCACCCGCGCGGCGTTTAGCCGTGAAAACCTTTGTGCGCGAATACGAAAACGGCTTGCTACGCGAAGCGGTGATGCGCGAGATCCTACGCGGTGGTCAGGTGTACTTTTTACACAATGATGTTGCCTCTATCGAAAAAATGGCCGCCGATTTACAAGAGCTGATCCCTGAAGCCAATATCGCCATTGCGCATGGTCAACTTCGCGAGCGTGAACTTGAACAGATCATGGCGGACTTTTATCATCAGCGTTTTAACCTGTTATTATGCTCAACCATTATCGAAACAGGCATCGATGTGCCCACCGCCAATACCATTATTATTAATCGTGCCGATAACTTTGGCTTAGCGCAGTTACATCAATTGCGGGGCCGGGTTGGCCGCTCCCATCATCAGGCCTATGCCTATTTAATGACCCCGCCGCCCAAGCGTTTATCTAAAGATGCCGAAAAACGCTTAGAAGCCATCGCCAGTTTAGAAGACTTGGGTGCCGGTTTTGCTTTAGCGACGCACGATTTAGAAATTCGTGGCGCAGGTGAGTTATTAGGCGATGAACAAAGTGGTCAAATTGAATCGGTCGGTTTTAGTTTGTATATGGAAATGCTCGAAGAAGCCGTGCAAGCCTTAAAAGCTGGGCGAGTACCCAGCCTTGAAGCCATGCTCAGCCAACAAACTGAAATGGATTTAAAACTGCCTGCGCTATTTCCAGAGAGCTACATCCCTGATGTCAATTTACGGCTATCATTTTATAAAAAACTGGCCAGTGCCAAAAACCCAGAAGAGATCGATGAAGTTCAGGTCGAGTTAATCGACCGTTTCGGATTATTACCCGATGCGGCGAAAAACTTAGTGGCCGTTGCTGAGTTAAAATTGCAAGCACAGGCTCTGGGTATTAAACGGATAGAAGCCAATAGCAAAGGTGGTGTGGTAGAATTCGCCGATAAAACCTTGGTCAATCCAAGTTACATTATTACGTTGATCCAAACCCAATCGCGCGTCTTTAAACTGGAAGGCGGGCAAAAACTGCGTTTTAGTATTGCCGCAGAGGATCATAAAGATCGACTCAGCCTCATCAGCTCGATGTTGGCTGACTTTACCAAACATAAGGTAGGAAACGCATGAAAGTTCGGCTATTGCTGACAGGATGTCTGTTACTGAACACCATGTTGCTGCAAGCCAATGAGCGCTGGTTTGAAGTAGAACTGATTGTTTTTGAACGCACAGGCGATAGCCAATTACGCGAACATTTTCCCGAGCAGGTTACGCCAATTCGCTTGGGCCGCATTATTGATTTGGTGTCTCCTTTGTATAATCCGATTATTCAGCCGCTAGTCAGTGCTTTAGAAGATTGCAGCCCAGCACCGTTAAATACAGCAGCAAGCAGTGTGTTTCCAAGTAATTGGCAGCCCCCCCATAAACTGATGTGCCAACAGGAAACCCAGCCGTTGGCTTGGCAGCGTCTGGCGTTGTTTCCTGAAAAATGGCTCAGCCATAAGGTGCCTTGGCCCTCACGGCTGCCCCATACCTTAGCCGGTCGCGGCGAGTTTCAAGGCGTGCCCTTTTTAGCCGAGCCTGAAGCCTTTGCTTTAACTGATGTGGTCGCTAAACTGCGCCGACAACGCCAGCAACAAGTGCTGTTGCATACGGTATGGCGTCAAGCACCTGTCACCGAGCGCCGAGCGATCCCCAGCCGTTGGTTTGCCGGTGAAAGCTTCAGCCAGCGTTTTGATTATTGGGGACAGCCCATCACCTCTGAGCAAGATGATACCCCGGTGAATGACACCCAAGTTGCGGCCAATGCCAGCGACGTGACCAGCGTGCTTGAGCAAATTAATAGCCGCCGCCAACAACTGGCCGCGGGAGTATCGTTGGATCAACCCAGCACAGCGGCAATCGACAATAGCAGCAACGTACAAAGCCAGGCCAATTTACCGACGGAAGTATGGCAACTGGATGGTTTATTTAAACTGCATTTAGATCATTATCTGTTTGTCAATACAGACTTTAATCTGCGCAGAATGCATAATGGCGCCCTACAAAGTATCAATGTGAAACAAAGCCGACGGGTGATCAGTGGCGAAATTCATTATCTGGATCACCCTAAATTAGGCATAATACTGCAAATTCGCCGTTATCAACCGCCTGAAGTCGCACAGCCATAACCTAGATTGTGCCGCAGTTTGCCCTTTTTCTGGCTGCGGCGTGTCGTTGGTTCAACCCCGCTAACAAATGAACGAGTCATCATGCAATTACGTGTTATTGAAAAACATCGCTATCGCCAACGGCTAAACCGCATCACTGTTTCAAGCATTATCGCATTGTTACTGATCAGTTTAGGCAGCTCGACCTTACTGATCGCACTGTTCGCAACCGGAACAGGTTCAAATTTTTGGCTAAATTTTAGTGGTGTGGTGATCGGCTGTTTAGTGGTCGGTTTCAGTTTGAAACGTTTAAAAACGCATCCTTATTTTCATGATGTGGCCTACATTTGGGATCTGAAACACGAATTAAATTTAATCCAACGTAAGCAGCGCGCTATCGACGCGGCCGCCGAACAAAATGATGTCATTGCACTATTAATATTGGCTTACAGCTACGAAGCATCAAAACTGGTGTGGCAATTGGATGATAATACTTTGATGATGTCCGAGCTCAATTTGGCCGCCAACAAACTGCAAGATAAACTGAACGCGGCAGGCTTAAGCATCAACCTAGCCGATTATCGTCGCGAATTACTGGCGCGTTTTTAACGCCAAAGGAACTGTCATGTCTATTAACTGGTTTCCGGGCCATATGCACAAAGCCCGCAAAGAAATCGCCGAAGTAATGCCGCAAGTCGATATCATTATCGAAATGCTCGATGCCCGTATTCCGTTTTCCAGTGAAAACCCGCTGGTGCCGCAACTGCGCGGTAATACGCCCTGTATTAAAGTGTTAAACAAAGCCGATCTGGCCGATCCTGCGCTTACCCAGCGTTGGGTTCAGCACTTTGACAGTCAAAGCGGCGTGAAAGCCATCCCGATCAGTCAGCAAAATCCTGAACATATTCGAGCCCTATTACAGCTGTGTAATGACATGCTGCCAGAGCGTAACCTGGAGATCCGAGGCGCTCGTGCTATGATTATGGGGATACCTAACGTGGGTAAGTCCACGTTAATTAATACCCTCGCTGGGCGGACTATCGCCAAAACCGGCAACGAAGCTGGCGTGACCAAAACACAGCAGCGTATTAAGCTGGATAACAATGTGATTTTAACCGACACGCCGGGCTTTTTATGGCCGAAACTGAGCCCGCCTACCTGTGGCTATCGCTTAGCCGTGACCGGCGCCATCAAAGATACGGTGTTTGAGTATGCCGATATTGCGCTGTTTGCGGCTGATTATTTGTTACAAGCCTACCCTGCTGCAGTGATGCAGCGCTTTGATTTAACCGAGCAACCGGAAAATGATCTGGCGCTATTAGATGCGATTGGCATTCGTCGTGGCTGTATGCGCAAAGGTGGCGTGGTCGATCTAGAAAAAGCCGGCACTATCCTGATCACTGAACTGCGCGCCGGTAACTTAGGCCCCATTACGCTAGAAACCCCAGAGATGGTTAGCCAAGAGCAAATTGATGCCAAGGCCGATGAAGCGGCGAAAGCCAAAGACAAAGCCGAGCGAGAAGCCGAGCGTAAACGCAAAGCGCAACGTAAATACCGATAATTGAGAACAGCATGCCAGAGCAACCGTTATTGCAACTTGCCTATGTCAGTACTGCCCAAACGGACATAACCGCTGACTGTATTGCTGAAATTCATCAGCAAGCAAAGCGTAATAATCGGTTACACCATATCACCGGTTTGCTGCTTGCCACGGAGCAGCATTTTTTACAACTGCTTGAAGGGCCTGAACGGGATGTTGAGCTCACTTATACGCGGATCCAACGGGATAAACGGCATCATAATGTGCGGTTAATTTTTAAACATGGTGTAACTGAACGGCAATTCCCTGAATGGCATATGGGGCTGCGTCGTAGTTTTGATCAAGCAGAACATGAAGATGTGACAGCCATTGTTAATTTGTATGGCCAGCGTTCGCAATTTTCTGCCCAGCATGGCGCAGCGTTAGTCTTGCTGTTAAGCTCGTTGTAAGCCGCTTAACAGCAAGTTAAAGTGGTTTAACGTTCTAACACGATACGATAACGCGCTTTACCACTTTCGAGGTGCGCTAAGGCTTCGTTGATCTGACTAAATTTAAAGGTTTCAACCACCGGTTTAATGTCATGTTGCACGGCAAAATCGAGCATCTTGGCAATGGTTGCAGGGCTTCCCACCGGTGAGCCTGATACCGAACGCTGCGCCATAATCAAACTAAACACATTCAAATCTAACGGCTCTAGCGTTGCGCCGACAAAATGCAAACGGCCTTTCGGTTTTAAAGTACCTAAATACAAGTTCCAATCAAGCTTCACATTGACGGTAGAAATAATAAAATCAAACTTGCCAGCCGCTTGCTCAATGTCTGCGGCGCTGCGAGAATTAATGCAATGATGCGCACCTAATTCTTTCGCTTCAGCGGCTTTACTGTCGCTCGAAGTAAAAGCCGTGACTTCACAGCCCCAAGCTCGTAAAAACTGCAAGCCCAAATGCCCTAAGCCACCAATACCAATAACCGCCACTTTATCGGTTGGCTTAACGTCAAACTGCACCATCGGGTTAAACACCGTAATACCACCGCAAAACAACGGGCCTGCGGTTTTTGCATCCATGCCCTCTGGCAATGGGATCACCGCACTGGCATTGGCCCTTACTTTATCGGCAAAGCCACCATGATGGGCTACGATAGTACCTTGCGCACTGGCGCAAAGGTTGTGATCGCCACTACCACAGGTGCTACAGACCTTACAGTAATCAGAATGCCAGCCTAAGCCGACCACTTGCCCTATTTTTAAGTGGGTCACATCGGCGCCAACCGCAGCAATGCGGCCCACCACTTCATGCCCAGCCACCAGCGGGTAACTCGACATACCCCATTCATTATTTAACATTGAAATGTCAGAGTGACAGATGCCGCAATAATCCACATCAATCTCGACTTGATCGCGCGCTAATGCGCCTGGATCATATTGCCAAGGTTCAAGTTTGCCATGGGCTTTCATTGCAGCGTATGCGTTAATCATAAAAACTCCTGTGTGCTAAAAAATCCAACAGTGCAAAGTACAGTGCTAAGTATTAACCAGATCTCAAGAATTGCTTGTTAAATTTTGGAATAAGCACCTCAAGCACTGATTACGGCTATTTTGTGCTGTCAATCGTTGAAAATGGCTAAAGGCGCCAGATATTCACTTTATACTTCTGTTTATTTACCAAACCACAACCCTCGATGGCAAATAAAGAAATCACGCCGTAACATTGTTAAACGCACTAAAACACCGCATAGTGCAGCCACATCTAACGTAACAGCTATGAACAAAACCGCAGCCAATACCAACTGACCATTTAAGCTGTTCTATCACACTGATTATTAACCCAGCCCGAGGCCAACCCCATGTATTTTCAATTGAGCACTACCCAAGCCACTAAAATGTTACATAACCTACAGCACATCTTAGACAAAAGCAGCGCTTATGCACTTAGCAAAAAAATTGATATGAGCGTGCTGTTAAATGCGCGTTTAGCCCCTGACCAATTTCCGTTGATCCGCCAAGTACAAATTGCCTGTGATACCGCGAAGCTCGGTGCCGCGCGCTTGACCAACCAAGTCGAACATGCACCTAAGCATGCCGATGACGAGAGTACACTTGAGCAACTGACGCAGCGCATCAATGACACTGTCGCGTACTTAGCCAGCTTTAAAGAAACCGACTTTGCCAGCGCCGCCACGCAGCACGTCAGCCAGCCCCGTTGGGAAGGAAAATACCTGACCGGTGAAGAATTTTTAATGCAACATATACTGCCTAATTTATATTTTCATATCACCACTGCTTACGCCATCTTGCGCCATAACGGTGTGGATGTCGGTAAAAAAGACTATTTAGGCGCGATGCCTTACAAAGTTTAACCACCCCTCTTCGATCATGCGGGCGATGCCCGTATGATCTTATTTCATCCGCAACGCCTTTACGCATCAATAAAGCCTGCTTCGCCTTATTTTCCGCTGCAATAACTGACACCAGTGTTCATTTTTTAGTCAGCAACCCCTGTAACTTTGCTACGTATCAGGTATAATCCGCCGACTTTTTTCAGGCAACGCCCAATCTAAGAGACACTATGACTGTTCAAACCTTTGATCCAAGCCAAACCACGACCCTCGATACGCCTCGCAAAAGCCTGACTGACCAAGCCGGCAGCGCGCACAAGGGCAACAATACCATCGGCTTTGTGAGCTTAGGCTGTCCAAAAAACTTGGTCGATTCTGAGCGGATCTTAACGCAATTAAAAGCTGAAGGTTATAACATCGTACCCAGCTATGATGATGCCCAGTTAGTTATTGTAAACACCTGCGGCTTTATTGATTCGGCCGTACAAGAGTCACTGGAAACCATCGGCGAAGCTTTAGCGGAAAACGGTAATGTGATTGTCACCGGCTGTTTAGGCGCGCGCGAAGATGAAATTCGTCAAGTGCACCCGAACGTGCTAGGCATTACTGGGCCGCACAGTTATGAAAACGTGTTAAAGCAAGTTCACGAGTTTGTACCCAAGCCAAAATACGATCCCTTCACCATGCTGGTACCGGATCACGGAGTTAAACTTACCCCTAAACACTATGCCTATTTAAAAATTTCGGAAGGTTGTAATCACCGCTGTACCTTCTGCATTATTCCATCGATGCGCGGTGATTTAGTCAGCCGGCCGGTGGGTGAAGTGTTAGATGAAGCGCAGCGCTTAAAAAATGCGGGCGTAAAAGAGCTACTGATCATTTCACAAGACACCAGCGCTTATGGCGTAGATGTGAAACACCGCACCGGCTTTTGGAATGGCCAACCGGTGAAAACCTCGATGCAGTCACTGTGTGAAGCACTTGGTGAAATGGGTATTTGGGTACGTTTGCACTACGTTTATCCTTACCCGCATGTTGACGATATTATCCCGTTAATGGCTGAGGGTAAGGTGTTACCTTATTTAGATATCCCGTTTCAACATGCCAGCCCGCGCATCTTAAAACTGATGAAGCGCCCAGGCCAAGCCGAACGTGTATTAGAGCGCATTAAAAAATGGCGCACTATCTGCCCAGAGCTGACCATCCGTTCAACCTTTATTGTCGGCTTCCCGGGTGAAACCGAAGAAGATTTCCAAATGTTACTTGACTGGTTAGATGAAGCGCAGCTTGATCGCGTAGGCTGTTTTAAATACAGCCCGGTCGAAGGTGCAAAAGCCAATGAGCTTGCTGACCCTGTGCCACAAGCGGTAATGGACGAGCGTTACGATCGCTTTATGTTAAAACAACAAGCGATCAGTGCGGCGCGGTTACAAGCGAAAGTAGGAAAAACCATTAAAGTACTGATTGATGAAGTTGACGCAGAAGGTGCCATTGGCCGCAGTTTTGCTGATGCGCCAGAAATTGATGGTGCGGTGTATTTAAACGGTTTAACTAACGTCAAACCTGGCGATCTGATTGATGCAGTAGTAGACGAAGCCGATGAATATGACTTATGGGCGTCGATTGCAGAATAATATTTGCAGATGTACAAAATACTAACAGGCAGCTCCGGCTGCCTGTTTTTTTCGCATGACGCACCACGATTAGCGAAACGATGTAAATAGCTCTGCCATATACTCAGCCGCAGCCTCTGCTGTGGCAAATTGCGCCGCTTTTGCCCCTTCAATTTGTAATGTGTATAAATAACGGGGCGTTACCGCGCGAGCAAACCACAGCCCATCTTCAGCTTTTTGCGCATCACTACCAATACAAATACTATAACGCGGGGTGTTAGCTTGATAAGTAGCATGCCATACCGGTAAGCCCGTCTGCTCTAAATAATTTAGGCAGTTGCGATAAAGCTGTAATTGCAAATCAATGTTGGCTTGCAGCGCTTTTTTAAAAAAAGCTTTTTGAGTGGCATCCGCCTCAGCCCGATCCCAGCGTTGCAAAGCAGGCATCACATCCAGATCTAAAGCCATTACCGAAAACGTCCAAACGCTCTGTTGATCAGCACTCATAAAAGTTGAAGATGCTGTAGGTAACACCGCATCACAATCCCAATAGTGCTCGCTAATCGCTTCATCAATTAAGGCGTCAGGCAACAACGTAAATAAATCAGTAAAATGAGGGCAATCTATTAATAGGGTGTTTTCATCCACCTCTGGCGAATCGTCACTGTAGGTTTCATTTATTGCTAGCGGCTGTGCAGACGGTTCGACCAAACTTTGTGCATTAATTGCCCCAGAGCAGGCAACCAACCACAGCAAAATCCAGAACCCACCTCTTTTGTTCATCGTCATGCTTTTTCTCATCGGCAAAGTTATTTTGTCGTTCTAGTATTAAGCATCTTTAACGAAATTCAACTTAACCAACGACTAAATTTTTTTGCTCACCCCAGCAGGCTTTATTCACGCTTAAAATGGACTTGGACAATGCCAATGCATGGGCTGCAAGCGGGTGGGATGCTCAAAGTCGATATCACTGGCATGTAGTAATAAACGCTCAGCCATCTGCTGACTTTGTGTGTTGTGATATAAATCACAACCTAAAATAGGATGACCAATACTCTGACTATGAATGCGTAACTGGTGGGTTCGCCCGGTGTGTGGCGTAAACGCCACTAGGCTTCGCGGTGGTTCATTTAACCGTTTAAGCACTCGAAATTGACTCAAAGCGGCCTTACCGGTATCCGCACACATTCTGACTCGCCCAAAACCGTGTTTATCTTTGACTATCGCCGCACTAATCATGCCTTCGTCCGCCGTTAGCCAACCATCGAGCATCGCCAAATAGCGTTTTTGCACGGATCTTATTTGAAACTGTCGGTTTAAATGCTGGGTAGCCTGCTCTGTTAGCCCCACCAACATAATACCTGAGGTGCCGTAATCTAAGCGGTGCGGCAATTTAGCTTGCGCAAATGCAGGGCTGATGCCCTGCTGACCATTTACTAAACGGTAATGCACCGAATCCCAATTAAGTGGGTTTTTACCCGATAAACTTAATAAACCACTGGGTTTGTTGATCACTAACATGTCTGCATCTTGATATAAAATATCAACACTCGCCGCACAGGGTTTGGCAACAAAGTGATCCATCAGACTGTCGGTTGAACTGGCACTGTTTGACATGGCGCTTTCTCTGCTCACTGGAGCATCGTGATAAATAGCTTAGTGATGGTAACCCACTGACTGACGAGGCGATACGACTGATTGCTGCTAGCGCACACCGTTATTGAAAAATTTGACCTGAAATTTAGCGCATTATAAAAGTCAATTACCGTCATGTCTTTGCTGTTACTGAAAAAGTCTGTAACTGTCAGTTGACAGTATCAGTAAAGAAATTAGCCGGTGACAATAATTTTTTCTGCAAAACATTTAAAAATCCTGTATATTGTCGCACTATTTTCAAACCCCTAGCTTATAGAGATGACTATGTCAGCAGATTTATCCTTATACAGAAACATTGGTATCTTCGCCCACGTTGATGCCGGCAAAACCACTACTACCGAACGTATCCTGAAACTGACCGGTAAAATCCATAAGTTAGGCGAAGTTCACGAAGGTGAATCAACTACCGACTTCATGGAACAAGAAGCCGAGCGCGGTATTACTATCCAGTCAGCAGCGGTTAGCTGTTTCTGGAAAGGCTACCGTTTCAACGTTATCGATACCCCGGGACACGTTGACTTCACTGTTGAAGTATATCGTTCATTAAAAGTATTAGACGGCGGTGTTGGCGTATTCTGTGGTTCTGGTGGTGTTGAGCCGCAATCAGAAACTAACTGGCGTTATGCTAACGACGCTGAAGTATCACGTCTGATCTTCGTTAACAAGCTTGACCGTATCGGCGCTGATTTCATCCGCGTAACTGAACAAGTTAAGAAAGTGTTAGGTGCTAAGCCATTAATCATGGTGTTACCTATCGGTCGCGAAGACACCTTTAAAGGTGTAGTTGACCTGTTAACTGAAAAAGCGTACATCTGGGATGAAACGGGTTTACCAGAAAACTACACAATTACTGATATTCCAGCTGACATGGCTGATGACGTTGCGATGTATCGCGAACAGTTAATCGAAACTGCTGTTGAGCAAGACGATGACCTGTTAATGGCCTACATGGAAGGCGAACAGCCTTCATTAGAAGACATTAAGCGTTGTATCCGTAAAGGTACTCGTGATTTAGCCTTCTTCCCAACTTACTGTGGTTCTGCTTTCAAAAACAAAGGCATGCAATTACTGTTAGACGCCGTTGTTGATTACTTACCGTCACCTACTGAAGTTATCCCTCAGCCACTGACTGACGAAGAAGGTAACGAAACAGGTAATTCTGCTATCGTTTCTCCAGATGAGCCATTCCGCGCTTTAGCGTTCAAAATCATGGATGACCGTTTTGGCGCCCTGACTTTCGTGCGTATCTACTCTGGCGTATTGAACAAAGGCGACACTATCCTTAACTCATTCACGGGTAAAACCGAGCGTATCGGCCGTATGGTTGAGATGCAAGCAAACGATCGTACTGACCTGACTACTGCGCAAGCCGGTGACATCATTGCTATCGTTGGTATGAAAAACAACACGCAAACAGGCCACACGCTGTGTGATCCGAAGCACCCTTGTACCCTTGAGCCAATGGTATTCCCAGAACCAGTAATCTCTATCTCTGTTACACCAAAAGATAAAGGTTCAGTTGAGAAGATGGGTATCGCTATCGGTAAGATGGTTGCTGAAGATCCAACGTTCCGTGTTGAAACCGATGTTGATTCTGGTGAAACCATCCTGAAAGGTATGGGTGAATTACACTTAGACATCAAAGTAGACATCTTAAAGCGTACTTACGGTGTTGAATTAGTTGTAGGTCAACCACAGGTTGCTTACCGCGAAACCATTACCCGTGAAATCGAAGATAGCTACACGCACAAGAAGCAATCTGGTGGTTCAGGTCAGTACGGTAAAATCGACTACCGCATCCGTCCGGGCGAGCAAAACTCTGGCTTCAAGTTCGTTTCTACTGTTGTAGGTGGTAGCGTACCAAAAGAATTTATGCCAGCCATCGAGAAAGGCTTTGCCTCTATGATGTCTACCGGTACTTTAGCGGGCTTCCCAGTATTAGACGTAGAAGTTGAAGTATTTGACGGTGGTTTCCACGCCGTTGACTCATCAGCCATAGCGTTTGAAATCGCGGCTAAAGGTGCATTCCGTCAGTCAATCCCGAAAGCAGGCGCACAACTGCTTGAGCCAATCATGAAAGTTGACGTGTTCACGCCGGAAGATCACGTAGGTGATGTTATCGGTGACTTAAACCGTCGTCGTGGCATGATCTCTGGTCAAGAAGCGGGTGTAACAGGCGTTCGTATCAAAGCTGACGTACCATTGTCAGAAATGTTTGGTTACATCAGTACATTACGTACGATGACATCAGGTCGTGGTCAGTTCTCTATGGAGTTCTCGCACTACTCACCGTGTCCATCTAACGTAGCGGAAGCCGTCATCGCTAAAGAAAAAGAAAAGAAAGCCGCTGCTGCTAAAAACTAAGCTGTAAGCGCATAACAAGCCCCGCTGGTGAAAACCGCGGGGCTTTTTTATACTTGCGCTCGCGCTGGCACAAGCTTTGCTATGCTTCTTGTACAAACTAAAGCGATAGCCCGTTGCTATCGGCTCAGAAGTGCAAGGAGCTGTGCATGAGTCTGGAAAATTTTACCGGGGGCCGCTACCCCCTTTTAAAAAATTGTTTTGATGAATTAGTCGCTACCGATGGTAGTGCCAGACCGCCCGCCTCTGCGATTGCCCGCTTTATTGCTAAACATGGTGATTTAGAACTGTGCAAAAGACAACTACAACTAAATCAAACAATTAGCGATATGGGGGTCTGCTTTACCTTATATGCAGACGGGGCGAATATCGACCGCGCTTGGCCATTAGATGTGATCCCACGAACCATCCCAAGCTCAGAATGGCAACGCACTAGCGCCGGTTTAAAACAACGCTTAGCTGCACTTAATCTGTTTATTGATGATTTATACAACGAGCAGAAAATCCTCAAACAAGGCATTGTGCCGGCAGAATTAATACTCGACTCTAAAAATTTTCTTGCACCATGTCAGGGCGTATCACCGATCCATGGTGTCTGGGCAAACATTTGTGGCACCGATTTGGTGCGTGATGAGCATGGCCAATTTTTAGTGTTAGAAGATAACCTACGAGTACCATCAGGGGTATCTTACATGCTGGAAAACCGCACCGTGATGAAACGAGTGTTTCCCGAATTGTTCGCCGACTCTACTATTGTGCCGGTAGATGATTATCCCGCGCAATTATGGCAAATGCTGGCATCATTATCGCCACGAGGAGAACATGTCCCGCCCTGCATCGTGGTACTTACGCCCGGTATTTATAACTCAGCTTACTTTGAACACAGCTTTTTAGCACAACAAATGGGCGTAGAGTTGGCTGAAAACCATGATTTATTCGTTGAAGATGACCGCGTCTGGCTAAAAACGCTGCGTGGCAAACGCCAAGTTGATGTGATTTACCGACGAATCGATGACATTTTTATCGATCCGCAAGCCTTTAGACCCGATTCCGTGTTGGGGATCCCAGGATTGATTGCCGTTTGGCGCAAAGGCTTGGTGGCCATTGCCAATGCACCGGGGTCAGGGGTGGCCGATGATAAAGTGATTTATTCGTTCGTGCCGAAGATTATTCATTATTATCTAGGTGAAGAGCCGCTGCTACAAAATGTCGAAACCTACTTGTGCCAAGATCCCTTGCAACGCAGCTTTGTGTTAGCCAATTTAGATAAACTGGTGGTGAAACCCGCAAACGAGTCTGGCGGTTACGGTATTTTAATTGGCCCTCGTGCCAGCCAAAGCGAGCGCGATGAGATGGCCATGGCCATTAAAGCCAACCCACGTAATTTTATTGCCCAGCCCACACTCAACCTGTCAACGGCACCAACGCTTTGTGAGGGGATGTTAGAACCACGCCATTTAGATCTTCGCCCCTTTATTTTACAGGGTGCCGAGTTGTATTGCTCCACTGGCGGTTTAAGCCGTGTCGCACTGACCAAAGGCTCTTTGGTCGTTAATTCTTCACAAGGTGGCGGTAGTAAAGACACCTGGATCATCAATGATGAGGGCTAAGCAATGTTAGCAAGATCCGTAGAAAATATATTTTGGTTGGGCCGTTATTTAGAACGGCTCGACGATACTGCTCGTTTAGTCAATGCCACCAGCCACTTACTGATCGACAGCCATAAAGATACTGAGTTTGGCTGGCCGGTGTTACTCGAGGTGATGGGACAAGACAGTGCGAAGGTACTGGCCAGTTATGGCTTGGAGCATCAAAATCGGCAACAATTAGCGCAAATTGAACAAGCGGTGATGCAACACCTGATCAGCAATATCGACAGCCCCGTTTCTATCCGTAATGCCTGCAGTCAGTTACGTTATAACGCCCGAACGATTCGACCACTACTGCCGCGTGATATGTGGGAAGAGCTAAACAAACTCGACAGTTTCGTCCAGCAACAATGTGTGGAAACAGTCAGTCGCCAGCAGCGCTATCAATTGATGACCGAAATCAGTCGTCGTTGCCAAATGGTCATTGGCACCTTAGATAGCGTAATGTTACGCGGTGATGCTTTTGATCTTTTTACTATTGGTCGTCATTTAGAGCGTGCGGATATGGTGACGCGGATCATGGACGTGATGGTGCTGCAAACCTTACAACCCACGCAGTTAAAACGGCCACGTTTTCGTTGGATCTCCATTCTCAATGCCTTGGGCGGAGCGGAATCCTATCAATATTATATCGCCAATAATCTGGCTGGGGCGGCTGCCGATGCAATTGATTATCTGTTATGCTATGCCGATTTTCCACGCTCAGTAAGTTATTGTCTGCACCGCATCGCGGCCTCAGGCAAAGCCTTACCGAATAGCCCGGCCATCTTGCAGCAGGTACATCAATTACAGCATTTGATTACCGAGCAAGCAGTAACCGAGTTAAGTACTGTGCAGTTGCATGAACTGATTGACCAGATCCAAACCGGCATTATTGACTTGCATCAGGTTCTGCTCAATATCGCTACAGCTGAGCAGCAACCATTAATCGCCTAGCGCCATCGCGCTTGCAGGAGTAGCCGTGCCAGCAGTGAATGCACCGCCAAGCTCAACCGAACAGCTTTTGGCGTGGTTTGCTAAGTTTCCTTTAGCCCTGCGTAGCCGTTGGTATGATGATATTCAACATCAGCTACGCGAAAATGGCGCAAACTTTGATCGTTGGCAAAAACCGGGGCGCAAACTTGATTTGTATCCGTGGTTAATCAGTACGGCAGATTGGCAACAGGTGCAGGCTGGTATCGCGCAGCGCCATCAATTACTCGCCTTGATCCTGCAAGATCTGTATGGGCCGCAGCAGTTAGTACAAAGCGGAATTATTCCCGCAGAACTCTTGTTTTCCAACCCGCAGTTTCTGTTTGAAAGTGCTGGCTTAGTGCAGCAACCTGAACAATGGCTACCGCTACTGGCAACCGATTTAGGCTTTGATCATCATGGTCAGGTTTGCGCCTTTGCCGACAGCTGTAAGGCGCCTGCTGGCTTAGGTTTTGCGCTAGAACATCGTTTAGCATTAAAGCAGAGTATTCCTGAGCTGCAACAACTGCGCGCTAAAGCTCATCTGTCTGGTTTTTTTCGGCAGCTACGTTTTTTTTTACAGCAACAAGGCAATGGCATTGCGGCTATCTTAACTCATGGCGCGCGCGATGAAGCCTACTTTGAGCAAGCCTTTTTAGCCAACTATCTAGATTTAGCTTTGGTGCATGGTGCCGATCTGATGTTTAGCGAACAACGCATCTGGTTAAAAACACTCAGTGGTTTGCAACCGGTCAGTGCCTTGATGCGCTTTTTAGATGATCGTTTAACCGATCCGCTGGAACTTGACAGTGAAGGTGCTGGCGTAGCAGGGCTGTTACACAGTATTCGGCAACAGCAACTGTTTTGTGCCAACCCTCCCGGCACCGCGTTATTGGATAGCGGTATCTTGTTACCGTTTTTAACGGCTGCGGCCGATTACTTCTGGCAAAAGCCGCTGTTGCTCAATACCGTGCAAGCCTATTGGTGCAAAGAAACGCAACCCTTGCAACAGGTACTAAAAAACCCAGAGCAATTTTTACTGCATGACCTATCCGCACAGCAGCAATATGCGGCAGATAACACCTGTGCCTTATTGCAGCGCCCTGCCGATTTTATCGCGCGGCAAAAATTGTCGTTACACATGCAGCCTTGCTATGATCAGCAAAACCCAACTTGGCAATTGCCAGCAGTGCTTAGAACCTTTAGTTTGTACCAATCGAATCAAGCCCCGCTGCTGCTGCCTGGCGGTTTTGCGCGTTTAGGTGAGCTGAGTCAAATTCAATTACCGGTTATTGCCCAAGATGGCTCAGAGTTAAGTAAGGATGTCTGGGTACTGGGCATGGATCAACCCACAGAATCCCTACTGCAACCGAGCTACAATTCAATGCCGTTATCACGTGAAGCGGGCTTGCTACCCAGTCGCGTCGCTGAGCATTTATTTTGGTTAGGTCGTTATAACGAGCGTTTAAACTTATTAATTCGGGCACTGCGGGTTGCGCTGCCGTTATTGCCCCCTACTCAAGCTACTCAAACTGAACAACAGCTCTATTGTTTTATCGATTTTTGTTTGTTGGCCAATGGCAGCCCACCGCGCCAAGTAAATGAGCCCATTAGTGTTGCACTGGCGCAATTGTTCTCTCCGAGTAATCCACTTAGTGTCATCGGCTTACTGAAAAATTTGATTTACAACGCGCAATCTGTGCGTGAGTACTTTAGTGAAGATACCTGGCTGTTACTCGATAAGTTACAAGCTACCGTCTATCAATGGCCACAAACGCCAGACTTACAGCAGCCCATGACCATTATTTATTTATTAGATGAGATGGTATTACTACAAACCGCGATTTATGGCCTGAATAACGAAACGATGAGTCGCACCCAAGCATTGCGTTTTATGGATATTGGCCAGCACCTCGAGCGCGCGTTACAAACCAGTTTATTGTTGCAGCGTATTTACAGCCAAGATTTACCCTCTGCCGGCGTGATGGAAGCCTTATTACGCATGGCCGATACCTTGATGACCTATCGACGGCGCTATCGCTCAGAGCTCAACCCGATGGCGATTTTAGACTTACTGTTACTCGATACCACCACACCTCGCTCCGTCGGCTATCAAATCAGTCGATTACATCGACAAACGCGAGCCTTACCAGAATTAACCAGTGCGGATCGGCAGCATTTACCCTTGCTGACCACGGAGCTGAGCCAACTATTAGAACAAGTCAGTACCCAACAATTAGATGCTAATTATCCGTCTTGTTTAACCTTGCACGCCCAGCTTGGTCAGTTACAGTATTTGTTACGGCAACTGTCGAACGAATTATCGCTGTGTTACTTTACCCATGCGCATCGAAGCAGTCCTTGGTCCATGTCATGAACTACCAGCTCAAGCACCTTACCGAATATCAATACGAACATGCTGTAGCGAACAGTTACAACCTCGCGTGTTTAATGCCGCGGCAATTACCCTATCAACACGTTAGCCAGGCCAGTGTCCGTTTAACGCCCGATCTGGGACACATCAGCCAATATCAGGATTACTTTGGTAATACCCGACATTTAATTCATTTACAGCCCCCCCATCAACAGCTAAAGGTATGCAGTGAAGCCTTAGTTGAAGTGTTACCGCGCCACAACAGTGCCTTACTCGACAGCGGCAGCGGTGTGGACATACCACAGCTAAAGCATTATTTAAATAGCAACCTAACAGCCGCGGCCATGCAAGCTAAACTGTTTTGCCAAGCCAGTAAGCTCGCTCCATTTTTAACTGAAACCGCTGCGCTGTTACCGCCGTTACGCGCCCCTAAGCAAACCCTGTTGCAATTAGTAGAATGTTTAAACCAGTATATCTTTGAGCATTTTATCTACACACCGGGCTTTACTACCGTCGTCACCCCCCTTACCGAGGTGCTACAACATCGGCGCGGCGTTTGCCAAGATTTTGCCCAGCTAGCCATCAGCTGCCTGCGGGCAAATGGTATCCCTTGTCGCTATGTCAGTGGTTATCTCGAAACACAACCGCCACCAGGACAAGCACGATTGCAAGGCGCAGATGCTTCACATGCGTGGTTTGCGGTGTTTGATCCAGAGCTCGGCTGGATTGATTTTGATCCGACCAATAACGTATTACCGTGCCAGCAACATCTGACTTTGGCTTTTGGTCGTGATTATGCCGATGTGGTGCCATTAAAAGGCGTAGTGCAAGGCAGTGGCGCCCATCAATTACAAGTCGCAGTGGATGTGATCCCGTGCTAAGTTAATGGCCTCTTTGCTCTGCACTGGCGCATGATCACGCAACTCAGTGATGTAAACAAGCACGCGCCAGCGCAGTGAGCACTTTTCAGCAAAACGGAGTTCTCGATGCGCGTCACCACCGCCGAACAGGCCCTTAGTATTTTGCAAGATAACGACACTATTTGGTGTCAGTCGATGGCGGCAACACCCTATTATTTATTGCACGCTTTAGCCACAGTGGCGTTATCCCGGCGCAATCTTACCTTATTACAATTACATACTGAGCATAGCGAAGTATTGTGCGCACCGGAACTGAGCGGTCATTTACGTCAGCGGGCTTTTTTTGTGGGGAGCAGTACGCGCCAGGCCGTGCAATGTGGCTTAGCCGATTATGTACCAATATTTTTATCCGAAATCCCCAAATTATTTCGAAGCGGCGAACAACCGCTTGATGCGGTATTAATCCAAGTTTCTCCGCCAGATAAACATGGCTACTGCAGTTTAGGGATCTCGGTAGAAGCAACGCGTGCCGCCCTACAAATGGCTAAACGCGTGATTGCCTGGATCAATCCGTTAATGCCCAGAACTCATGGTGACTCTTTTGTGCATCTGAGTCGATTTGACCGTTATGTTGAGTACAGCGCCCCGCTACCGCAACATTTGCCCGTGCCGCTGGATGCCATTACCCAGCAAATTGGCCAACATGTCGCCAGCTTAATCCGCGATGGCGATTGTTTACAACTGGGTATTGGCGCCATACCCGATGCCACCCTAGCCTGTTTAGGCCAACATCAGCATTTAGGTATTCATACCGAAATGTTTTCCGATGGGGTGCTACCGCTTATCCAAACGGGCGTCATCAATAATCAGCGTAAACGCAAACATCGCGGTAAAATTGTTACCACTTTTGCGATGGGCTCTCAAGCCTTGTACAACTATTTGGATGACAACCCCGAAGTGGTCTTTTTAGATGTCGAGTACACCAACGATACCGCGGTTATTCGGCAAAACCCGCAAGTGGTCGCGATTAATAGCGCTTTACAAGTCGATTTAAGCGGCCAAGTGTGTGCCGATTCGCTGGGCACCAAAATTTACTCTGGCGTGGGCGGACAAATGGATTTTGTGCGTGGCGCGAGTTTATCCGAAGGGGGACGCGCGATTATTGCCTTGCCCGCTACCGCGACGGGCGGCACAGTATCACGCATCAGCAGTTTATTGGCACCCGGTGCGGGAGTGGTTACCACCCGCGCTCATGTTAACTATATTGTTACCGAGTACGGTATTGCTCAACTTCGCGGTAAAAGTTTAACTGAACGTGCCAAGGCGCTGATTAACATTGCGGCGCCCGCTTTTCAAGAACGGCTGGCGCAGCAAGCCTGGGATGATTGGCGCTTAAACGTGTAAGCGCCGTTAACGATTGCGACAAACATAAGGGTTTAGCTTTCCGGTAATTCCAGTAAGCGCTGCTTGATTTTATGCACCTGATCACGCAGCGCTGCCGCTTGTTCAAACTCGAGATCCCGGGCATGTTGCAGCATCTTTTGTTCCAGCTGTTTAATTTCAGCCTGCATTTGATAAGGCGTTTTGCCTTTAAAGAAAGCTTTCGTTTCAGCTACTTGGCGCAATACAATATTTTTGGTTTGTGGCGATTGCCCCAGATCCATCACATCGGCTACTTTCTTCAGAATCGCCTTGGGCGAAATACCATGCTCAGCGTTAAAGGCAAGTTGTTTATCGCGCCGACGATCCGTTTCATCAATCGCTTTGCGCATAGAATTGGTAATGCGATCAGCATATAAAATCGCCCGTCCTGCTAAGTTTCGCGCCGCACGACCTATGGTTTGAATTAACGAACGCTCTGAGCGTAAAAAACCTTCTTTATCTGCATCAAGAATGGCCACTAATGACACCTCAGGAATATCCAGACCTTCTCGCAGCAAATTGATACCCACCAAAACATCGAAGATCCCTAAGCGTAAATCACGAATAATTTCCATGCGCTCGACGGTATCGATATCAGAGTGTAAATAACGCACACGAATACCATGTTCACTTAAGTACTCGGTAAGATCTTCCGCCATCTTTTTGGTCAGGGTTGTCACCAGCACCCGCTCTTGTCGCGCAGCGCGCTGCATCGCTTCCGACATTAAATCATCAACTTGCGTCGCGACGGGGCGAATTTCAATAATCGGATCAACCAAGCCCGTTGGCCGCACCACCTGCTCAATCACTTCGCCATTAGAGTGTTCTAACTCATAAGCCGCCGGTGTGGCCGAAACATAGATGCGCTGCGGTGCGATCATTTCAAACTCTTCGAACTTCAGCGGCCGGTTATCTAAAGCAGAAGGTAAGCGAAAACCATAGTTAACCAAGTTTTCTTTCCGTGACCGGTCGCCCTTATACATCGCGCCAATTTGCGAAATGGTGACGTGCGACTCATCAATAAACATTAAACCATCGTCTGGAAAATATTCCAGTAAGGTCGGTGGTGGTGCACCATCACCACGGCCCGATAAATAGCGCGAATAGTTTTCAATACCCGAGCAATAGCCTAATTCAATCATCATTTCGATATCAAACTGCGTGCGCTGGGCTAAACGCTGCTCTTCAACCAGTTTATTGGCACTGAGTAACTGCTGACGACGCTCAGCAAGGTCAACCTTGATTTGCTCTACGGCTTTTAGAATCGTCTCTCTGGGTGTGACATAGTGCGTTTTAGGATAGATGGTATAGCGCGTCACAATTTTTTCCACCGCTCCGGTGAGCGGGTCGAATAAACTGATACGTTCAATTTCTTCATCAAATAATTCGATACGAACAGCAATCTCTTCCGACTCTGCCGGAAACACATCAATCACATCACCGCGTACCCGATAAGTGGCACGCTCAAAGGCCAGATCATTTCGGCTGTATTGCAGTTCGGCCAAGCGCCTTAAGATAAAGCGCTGGTCAATAATATCGCCTTGCTTTAAATGCAACAGCATTTGCATATAAGACTGCGGATCGCCCAAACCATAAATGGCCGACACCGATGCGATAATCACCACATCACGACGCTCCATCAGCGCTTTGGTCGCAGACAGGCGCATTTGCTCAATATGCTCATTTATCGACGCATCTTTTTCAATAAAGGTATCCGTCGAGGGTACATAGGCTTCAGGCTGATAATAATCATAATAAGACACGAAATATTCAACGGCATTATGCGGGAAAAACGCTTTCATCTCGCCGTAAAGCTGCGCGGCGAGTGTTTTATTGTGTGCCATAATTAGCGTTGGTCGGCCCACTTGAGCAATCACATTGGCCATCGTAAAGGTTTTACCTGAGCCGGTGACACCTAATAACGTTTGATGCGCTAGGCCACTCTCTAAGCCGCTGACCAGCTTTTCGATCGCGCCAGGTTGGTCGCCAGCCGGTTGATAATCTGATACCAGTTCAAAAGCACGTGACATGGTGTTTCCTATAACAAATAGCGTTGCTGCACTCGGTTAAACCAATAATAAGCCACGGCAGCCGTAAGCAAATTAGCAAGAATGCATCCAATAAAAATGCCGACCACGCCAAACACAACGCCGCCAAGCCAAGCAAGGGGTACATAGCAAACAAACAAACGGATCACGCTAAGTACCACGGCTTTCGCCGGTAAATGCAACGCATTAAAAGAAGAATTGGTTAAAATGATGATGCCTTGTAAGCCATAAGCCAAAGGCATCAGCCAGATAAACCAACGTAAATAACTGGCGACGTCTGCATTATCCGTGAACATAGCGGCAATCGGATAAGCCAGTAGCGCTAAGATAAGATAAATACCGGCTTGCCAAAACATCACAAAACGACAACATAACTGATAAGCCTCTTTGACACGATCAAAACGCGATGCCCCAAAGTTTTGACTAATCACCGGTGGCAGGGTCATCGATAACGCTAACACCACTAACGAAGCAATACTCTCAATCCGTGCTCCCACGCCAAAGGCCGCGACGGCTTCTGGACCATAAGAAGCCATAATCGCCGTGAGAATCGCCATCGCTACCGGCGTGAGCATGTTGGCGCCGGCAGCCGGTAGACCAATGTGCAAAATTTTACGACAGATCTGACGAAACAAACCCCAAGGTAATATCCAAGCCGTTAATAAACCGCGCTTAACACTGAGCCAATATAAAATAAACACAAAGCCGGCTAACCAAGAGATGACCGTCGCAATGGCAGCCCCACTGATCCCCATAGCAGGAATAGGGCCAATACCAAAAATCAGGATCGGATCCAAAATCGCATTAATCACACCGCTGCCGGCCATCACTAGACTGGGGATCTTTGTATCACCAGCTGCACGTAAAATGGCATTACCGACCATGGGTGTTACTAATAAAATCGACCCCGCCAGCCAAATCAGCATGTAGCGTTCAATATAAGAAAAGATCTCTGGCGTCGCCCCCAACAAAAAAAACAGCGGCTCTAACAAAAGATAGCCCAGCAAGGCGAGAATACTGACTAAAATTGCCGACAGCCATAAAGCCGCTAAACTGTCGGCCCGCGCCGTGTCGGTTTGCCCTGCCCCCAGAGCTTTGGCAATAATGGCTGAAGTACCAATGCTTAAACCAATCGCTAAACTGATTAAGGTAAAGGTAACCGGAAAGGTAAAACTGATTGCCGCCAGTTGCTGAGTTCCTAGTAAGCTAATAAAAAAGGTATCGACCAGGTTAAAACTCATTAGCGTCAACATCCCGCCCATCACTGGCCAAGTCAGACGTTTTAATAAGGGAGCCATGCTGGCTGTTAACAGTGGATTCGTGCTCATCAAAGATAACTGCTTCTTACGATGTCAGAAAAGTCAGTCTCTATTGTAGAGAAAAGCGCGAGTCAGCACCATGCTCGTTGTCGAATAAGCCAAATTACCGGTTTAGTGGCATGAATGACCTGAAACTCACAAAAACAGTGCACAATGGCAAGCGGATCGGACAGGCAGTAAACAAAAACTGCACTTAAAAAGCACAATCCGCTCAAAAAATCATAAGCGACTGAAATTTAAAACAAAAAATTTTTATCGCAAAGCTATTGACCACGATGAAATTAAGCAATGACAAGGCTTTGCTCGATTAAGCAACCAGTCATTCACAGAGTTATCCACAGCTTCCGTGGATAACTCTGTACAAGGCTTATTGGCTAAGGTGTTGCGGTCATTGCCATCTGAATGACCCGTCATCGTTCCTCGATTCGTATTGAAAATGTGCATTTTGGCGAAACTATATGCAAGTAAACCACTTCTGTAAAAATCAGCTCTGCAAAGTGTTGACAGTCTCCTAAGGTGGCATTAGTATTGCGCCCCGTTGAATGCTGTTCCCTAGTAGCTCAGTTGGTTAGAGCGGCGGACTGTTAATCCGTAGGTCACTGGTTCGAGTCCAGTCTGGGGAGCCAACAGCAATATTTAACGAATGTATCACCCTTCCCTAGTAGCTCAGTTGGTTAGAGCGGCGGACTGTTAATCCGTAGGTCACTGGTTCGAGTCCAGTCTGGGGAGCC
>NZ_JAPJEA010000003.1:450020-455669 GCF_030737935.1 Alishewanella sp. SMS8 | reverse complement strand
TCCCTAGTAGCTCAGTTGGTTAGAGCGGCGGACTGTTAATCCGTAGGTCACTGGTTCGAGTCCAGTCTGGGGAGCCACAATTTTTCTGTTATACTCCTTTTACCCCCTGTGTTTTATAATCTGACATTTGCGTGTTATTTATTTATTTTTAAAGATTTTTTTGCTTTAATAGGCACAGTGAGTTGCGTGATAAAAGCCACATTTGCGCTTTTATAATGGATGCAATATTGATTGGTGGTCTAGGAATGATGAAAAACTTTCGAACGTTACTTACAGCACAGTTAGTCTCTGCAACTCTGCTAGTAATTGTCTTGCTGGTTGGTTTCCTCTATTACGGCAAGAACCAACTCATTTTACAAGAAAATACAGCCAAACTTGCCATAGAGCAAACCATCGCAACCCATGTTACCGCAGATGGTAAATCATTAAGCCGTCAACTAGACCGCAGCTTTAAATTAAAAAGCCTACAAGTCAGACGTTTAGATGGCACCATTTTATATGAACAAAGCAATAATGCTTATCAAGCCAGCTTTATTAGTCAGCTTTTTGCGCTAGCCGGTAAAGTAGACGATACCGTGACCATCAAAGATGAACAACAAGACGTGCTGGTGCGTTATGAGTTAGATCACCGCGCCACCTTAAAAGGCATGCAATATTTTTTATTCGTGCTGGTTGGTAGCCCTTTCATTCTGTTTATGTTGCCAGTGCTCATTATCAAAAACAGTTTGCAACGCAAGTATCGTCGTATCTCTAGAGTGGTTAACGAGACCATCGAGGCGTTCTTATCAGACAATCAACAAACAAAAACAGAAAACAGTGAACTCCCTGCTGAGTTTTCTGAAATCAGTATTTCATTACGCAAGTTAACGCAATATACCCAGCAACAAGCTGAAAAAATGAAAGCTGATGCCCAACTGATTGCAGAAGAAGCCTATAAAGATGCAGTGACAGGCCTGCCGAACCGTAATCGTTTTGTGCAAAACTATGAAGAGCATTTTACTAATTCCAGCCAAGCTAACTATGGTATTTTTGGTATTACTCGCTGTACCGAATTGCAAAGTATTAACCAAACCCGTGGCTTCCATGAGGGTGATCAATATATTAAAGAAGTGTCAGATATTCTTAAACGGGTAATCGCAACCTATCGCGATAGCAAATTATTCCGTTTAAATGGTTCTGACTTTGGTATTTTAATGCCAAAAGTGACACCTAAAGAAGCAGAAAACTTTGCCCTGCAATTACAAAGCCGCTTTAATGAGTTTCAAAAACTTTCTGAACTTGACTCGGTAGCCTACACCGGTTTAGTCAGCTATGAAAATGGCAAAGCCTTAGGTGAGTTATTGGCCAGTGCCGATACCTCTATCAGTTTAGCGCAAACTAAACAGCCGAATGCCTGGCACTTACAAAAAGAAAGCAGTGGCTTAGACAGTGCGGGTAACAGTTACGGCAATCAAAATTGGCGTAATGTGATTGACGATGTGATAGCAAATAATCGGTTAGCGTTATTAGTTCAACATATCATGCCGTCTTCGCGCGCAGCTAAAGCCTATTCCGAAATTCTGGTGCGCTTTAAAACGCATGAAGAGCAAACGCTGCCTACGGCTTCTTTCTTAGCCATGGCAGAGAAACTGGACAAAATTATTGCCATTGATCGTTTAATTGTTGAAACCTCTTTGACGACGATCAAAACCAAAAGCATGCATGACCAGTATTTTGGTATAAATCTTTCGCCACGCAGTGTGCATGATGATCAATTTGTGATCTGGTTAGAACGACGCTTGCTAAAAGATGCCAATATTGCCGCTAAATTGGTGTTTGAAGTCAGCGAATTTGGTTTACAACAAAATCTCAAAACCAGTAAACGTTTTATCGACATGCTACATCGTGCCGGTTCACGTATTACCGTTGAGAAATTTGGTGTGGGTATTACCTCATTTAAATTCTTCCGCGATTTAAAACCCGATTATGTGAAAATGGATGGCAGCTACACCCGCCATATCAATGAAGATAAAAACAATCAGTATTTTATGCGTTTAATGATCGATTTAGCACACCGCATTGGTGTGGGTGTGTTTGCTGAAAGCGTTGAAACGCAGGAAGAAAAACACATGCTGGAATCGTTGTTTATTGACGGCAACCAAGGCTATTACATCGGCAAACCTAGCCCCATGTAATACCCCATGCCGTGTGACGGCTGCCAGCAAAGTTTTACAGTTAAGGGCTTCTGCATAGCAAAAGCCCTTACTTTTATCAGGTTGTATGCCATACAGGCTAACGGCATAATACGCACTGAGAACCCTATAACGTAACCCTATGACTGAATTTTTATTACTCCTTGTAAGTACAGTATTGGTCAATAACTTTGTCCTGGTTAAATTTCTTGGGCTTTGTCCCTTTATGGGCGTGTCAGGCAAGTTAGAAACCGCCATTGGTATGTCTTTAGCGACCACCTTTGTACTGACACTGGCTTCTATCAGTAGCTATCTTGTTGACAGCTATGTACTCGCGCCGTTAGATCTATTGTATTTACGAACCCTGAGCTTTATTTTGGTGATTGCCGTGGTCGTGCAATTTACCGAAATGGTCGTGCACAAAACGAGTCCTAATTTATATCGGTTATTGGGCATCTTTTTACCGCTGATCACCACTAATTGTGCGGTATTAGGCGTGGCCTTATTAAATGTTAATGCACGGCATAATTTTATTAATTCCGCATTATATGGCTTTGGCGCTGCCGCTGGGTTTTCGTTAGTGTTGATCTTATTTGCCGCTATGCGTGAGCGTTTAGCTGCAGCCGATGTGCCGGTACCTTTTAAGGGTGCGGCCATTGCGATGATCACCGCAGGTTTAATGTCCCTGGCCTTTATGGGCTTTAGTGGCTTGGTGAAATCGGTATGACTATTATTACCGCACTCATCGCACTGGGTGTACTGGCGTTATTGTTCGGTGCTTTACTCGGCTATTCTGCTATTCGCTTTAAAGTGGAAAGCGACCCCTTGGTCGAGCAAATTGATGACATTTTACCGCAAACTCAGTGTGGCCAATGTGGCTATCCTGGCTGTCGCCCCTATGCAGAAGCAATTGCTAATGGCGATGACATTAACAAATGCCCTCCGGGTGGCGATGCCACTATAAAAAAACTGTCCGAGCTGATGGGCGTTGAAGCGAAACCGTTAAATGCCGCGCAAGAGCCTGCGGTAAAACGTGTGGCTTTTATTCGCGAAGATGAGTGCATTGGCTGTACCAAATGTATTCAAGCCTGCCCCGTCGATGCCATAGTTGGCGCGTCCAAATTAATGCATACCGTACTGGTTGATGAATGTACGGGCTGTGATCTGTGTGTTGAACCTTGCCCGGTTGATTGTATTGATATGATCCCTGTTCCGGTGACCGCTGAGCGCTGGAAATGGGATTTACAGGCAATCCCGGTAAAAGTGGTGGAGTAACCCAACGGTGCCAAGTTTATTTCAACAAATTCAAGCCGGCGCGCTATGGGACTTTCATGGTGGTGTTCATCCCCCTACGCGTAAAGCGGTAACCAGCGAAAAGCCGATCATTAGCATGTCGCTTCCAGAGCGGCTTTACATTCCACTACGCCAGCATATTGGTGTTGCGGGCCAATTGCTGGTGGGCGTAGGTGAGCGCGTGCTCAAAGGCCAAGCACTCACCGCTGCCGATAACTCCATGACGGTGCCCGTGCATGCGCCGACATCGGGGATGATTATCGCTATTACCGATCACACCAGCCCACATCCATCGGCCTTACCTGAAAGCGTCATCGTCATTGAGCCCGATGGCTTAGATGAGTGGCGTGAGCGGGAGCCACTGAACTTTGCCACAGCGGATACCCATACCCTTTTAGAGCGCATTCAAGACAGCGGTATTGCCGGTATGGGCGGTGCGGGCTTCCCCACCCATATTAAAGCGGGCTTGCACCAACCGGTCGATTATTTAATTATCAACGCCGTTGAATGCGAACCCTATATCACCGCTGATGATGCACTGATGCAAGAAGCGCCAACGACCATCGTCAAAGGCATTGATATTCTGTGCAAGCTGCTCAACCCAAAAGCCGTATTAATTGGTATTGAAGCCGATAAGCCGATTGCGGCAGCCGGTATGCGCGCGGCATGTAGCCAACGCGAACATTACTATGTTCGAGAAGTGCCTGTTAAGTACCCCTCAGGCGGTGAAAAGCAACTGATCCAATTACTGACTAACAAAGAAGTGCCAGCGGGCCGTCGCCCTGCCGACATCGGTATTGTGATGCAGAATATCGGCACCGCCTTTGCTATCGCGCAAGCGGTGTTAGACGATCATCCGTTAATTTCGCGTATTGTTACCGTCACCGGGGAAACCTTGCAGCGGCCACAAAATGTGCAGGCGTTAATCGGCACACCTGTTGCGGCCTTATTAGATTTTTGTGGTTATCAGGCCGAACTGGAACAAAAAGTGATTATGGGCGGGCCGATGATGGGTTTTACCCTGCCCGACCTAGCCGTGCCCGTTGTAAAAACCACTAACTGCATTTTAGCGCCCAGCCATACTGAATTACCCAACGCAGGGCCAGAATTAGATTGCATACGTTGTAGCGCTTGTGCTGATGCTTGCCCCGCTACGTTATTACCACAACAATTGCTGTGGTATAGCAAAGCCAAAGATCATGACAAACTCAAAGAGTATAATCTGGCCGATTGTATTGAATGCGGTGCCTGCGCTTACGTTTGCCCAAGTGAAATCCCATTAGTGCAGTATTACCGTATTGCCAAAGCCGATATCCGTGAGCAGCAGCGTGAAGCACTAAAAGCCGAACAAGCAAAAGCGCGTTTTGAAGCACGCAATGCCAGGCTGGAGGCGGAAAAACAAGCACGCCTGGCTAAAAATCAACAGCTGGCTGCGGCACGGCAACAGTCTCAACAACAAAATGCCGGCAGCAATTCGGTTGCCGCAGCACTTGAGCGCATTAAAGCCAAACAGCAAAACGCTACCGAAACAGCACAGCGTTCGCATGCGGATATCGTGGCTGAACGCGAAGTGAAAAAACAACAAGCGCGTGCGTATCAAGCGCAACAAGCTGCGGCAGCACATACCGATGCCGAGTCTGGTGCGCAAAGTCAGTCAGCAAGTCAAAATCTCGACGCTACAGCAACCGATCCACGCCAAGCCGCAGTCGCAGCGGCTATTGCGCGAGCCAAAGCACGGCAACAACAACATACCACTGAGACTGCACAGAGCAGCGCAAGCGCACCAGCGGTAACTGACAGCCAAGCCACACAAAACCATGCGGATAAGGCATCAAGCCAAGACGATCCGCGTAAAGCCGCCGTTGCCGCCGCTTTAGCACGCGCCAAAGCACGTAAACAACAGCATGGCGCTGAAGCTGAACAAAACCATGCTTTAGAAAATAATAGGGAGGTAGCCGCTAGCACTGAGGCTGCATCAGATAAGGCGCCAAGCCAAGACGATCCGCGAAAAGCCGCCGTTGCCGCCGCTTTAGCACGCGCCAAAGTGCGTAAACAGCAGCAGGGCGCTGAAGCTGAACAAAACAGCGCTTTAGAAAACAATGATGAGGCAGCCGCTAGCAGCGAGGCTGCCTCAGATAACCCGGCAAGCGAGGATGATCCGCGTAAAGCCGCGGTTGCCGCCGCT
>NZ_JAPJEA010000003.1:233428-449920 GCF_030737935.1 Alishewanella sp. SMS8 | reverse complement strand
CAGCAGCAGGGCGCGGAAGCTGAACAAAACAGCGCTTTAGAAAACAACGATGAGACAGCCGCTAGCAGCGAGGCTGCCTCAGATAACCCGGCAAGCGAGGATGATCCGCGTAAAGCCGCGGTTGCCGCCGCTTTAGCACGTGCCAAAGCACGTAAACAGCAGCAGGGCGCGGAAGCTGAACAAAACAGCGCTTTAGAAAACAACGATGAGACAGCCGCTAGCAGCGAGGCTGCATCAGAAAACACGCCAAGCCAAGATGATCCGCGTAAAGCCGCCGTTGCCGCCGCTTTAGCACGCGCTAAAGCCCGTAAACAACAAGCCGCAGCCGATACGAGGTTTGCCTCTGAGCACGACGAGAATGCCCAGGCTGAATTAGCCAAAACAAAAGGTGACTCTGCATGAGTTTTAAAATTGCCAGTTCGCCGCATCATCACAATCGACGTAGTACGGCCAGCTTAATGCAGTTGGTAGCGATTGCCTGTATTCCAGGGATCGCCGTACAAGCCGTGTTTTTTGGCTATGGTGTGCTCGTGCAATTGGTGCTGGCGATTGCTACCGCCTGGTTGGCAGAGGCAATGATATTAAGCTTGCGCCATAAAGCCATCAGACCGCGCTTAATGGATCACAGTGCTTTAGTGACAGCCGTGTTGCTCGCTGTGGCTATCCCACCTTTTGCGCCTTGGTGGTTAATTGTTATTGGCACCGCTTTTGCCATCATCATGGTCAAACAACTGTATGGCGGTTTAGGGCATAATCTGTTTAATCCGGCCATGGCAGCCTATGTCATGTTATTAATATCCTTCCCGGTACAGATGACACAGTGGCTACCGCCTTTGCCCTTACAATCGGTAACCATCAGCCCATTAGATGCCATTTGTACCATCTTTACCCAATTTAGCTGCGGTGGCTTTAGTTTAAGCCAGATGCAACTTAGCGTGGATGGCATCACCTTAGCCACACCACTGGATACCCTACGTACTGATCTGGCTCAAGGCTTAACCTTAACCGAAAGCTGGCAGAAGCCAGTTTATCTAAGCTTTGCCGGCTCAGGCTGGTTATGGATCAATTTAGCTTACCTTGCCGGAGGCTTATTTTTACTCCAGCAAAAAGTCATTACTTGGCGCATTCCGGTGGCAGTTCTGGCCAGCTTGTTTGTGTTTACTATGTTGAGTTGGTTAGCATCACCGGATGCTTTTGCCAGCCCACTGTTTCATTTATTTAGCGGTGGTACCATGTTAGCCGCCTTTTTCATCGCCACCGATCCTGTGTCGGCCTCTACCACCGATCGAGGGCGTTTGTGGTACGGGGCGTTAATTGGTCTATTAATTTATTTAATCCGCAGCTTTGGCGGTTATCCTGACGCGATTGCTTTTGCGGTGTTACTGGCGAATATGTGTGTGCCGCTGATCGACTATTATACTCGTCCGCGTACCTATGGCCACAAAGCCAAAGGAGCAACCAAATGATCCGTATGGTCAGTAAAAATGCCTTAGCCCTAGCGTTGGTTGCGATTATTTGTGTGGTCATTTTAGGCAGTTTACATTTATTAACGCAGCCCAAAATTGCCGAGCAGCGTCGCTTAAGCCAACTGGCGATCCTCAGTGAAGTGTTACCTGAAGTACAGCAAACGCGGGCATTGTTGGCCAATTGTACGCTGGTTAATGCACCAGACGAGCTTGGCGGTAAGGCGCAGCGCGTGTATCGTTGGCAAGAAGATGACCAACTTCGTGCCTATGTACTTGATGTCACCGCTCCAGATGGTTACAGCGGTAATATTGAGCTTATTGTTGCCATTAGCCCAATCGGTACCGTGCTTGGTACGCGCGTTTTAAACCATCAGGAAACACCGGGCTTAGGTGATAAAATTGAAACCAGACGCAGTAACTGGATCTACAGTTTCAGTGGCAAAGCCGCCACACCCGCTGAGGCTAAGCACTGGGCTGTTAAAAAAGATGGCGGCGATTTTGATCAATTTACGGGTGCAACCATTACGCCGCGCGCCGTGATTAACGCCGTGTATCGGGCCGCTAACTATGTGCAGCAGCACCCTGAACTGGCCCATGCCGCCACAAATTGTGAGTTAACCCCATGAGCCTATTTAAAGAACTGACGCTACAAGGATTATGGAAAAACAACCCTGGCTTAGTGCAATTATTGGGGCTTTGCCCGTTGCTCGCGGTGACCAACACCGTAATCAATGCGCTAGGTTTAGGCTTGGCAACCTTGTTAGTGTTACTCGGCTCGAATATCGTGGTGTCGTCGATCCGTAGCCACGTGCCTAATGAAATTCGCATCCCGATTTTTGTGATGATTATCGCCACCTTTGTCACTGCCGTACAATTGCTGATGAATGCGTTTACCTTTGGTTTGTATCAATCCTTAGGCATTTTTATTCCGCTGATTGTCACCAACTGCGCCATTATTGGCCGGGCAGAAGCCTTTGCTTCAAAAAATGCAGTACTGCCCTCAGCGCTAGATGCACTGATGATGGGTTTAGGCTTTTTATTGGTGTTACTGGTGTTAGGCGCCATACGCGAAATCTTAGGCCAAGGCAGTTTATTTGCCGGGGCTGATTTATTGTTAGGCAGTTGGGCTAGCGGCTTGCATTTACAGTTATTTCAAAGCGATAGCCATTTTTTACTGGCTATTCTACCGCCAGGCGCTTTTATTGGTATGGGCTTACTTATCGCATTAAAAAATAGTATCGATCAGCATTACGCCAGTAAAAAAGTTGTCAATAAAGGGGATATTGCTCGGGCCCGCGTGACCGGCAGCCCACAATAACCAGAGCGATAGTATGAATAAACAAAAACGTATTGCCATGCTCACTCGGCTGCGCGAGGCCAATCCGCATCCGAAGACCGAACTTGAATACAGTTCACCCTTTGAGCTCCTTATCGCGGTATTGCTATCGGCACAGGCGACCGATGTTGGCGTCAATAAAGCCACACGGCAGTTATTTCCAGTCGCACGCACCGCACAAGCCATGCTTGATCTGAATGTTGAGGGCGTAAAGCACTATATTAAAACCATCGGCTTGTTTAATACCAAGGCTGAAAATGTCATTAAAACCTGTCGAATTTTGGTTGAGCAGCATGGTGGTGAAGTACCGCAAAACCGCGCGGCCTTAGAAGCACTGCCTGGGGTGGGTCGCAAAACAGCCAATGTGGTGCTTAATACTGGTTTTGGTTTACTAAAAGATAATGAAGGCAAGTACTTTATCGCGGTTGATACGCATATTCAGCGGGTCGCTAATCGCACCGGCTACGCCAAAGGCAACACGGTTGAAGCCACAGAACAGAGCATTATAAAAAATACGCCAAACAAATCTGAATTTATGTTTGATCTGCATCACTGGTTGATTTTACATGGTCGCTACACCTGCACCGCCAGAAAACCTCGCTGTGGTTCTTGTATTATTGAAGACCTTTGTGACTTCAAACAAAAAACGGAATAAGCATCTAAAAACCCGTGTTTCGCTATCAACTGAATATTAATGCCGATAACCATTGGCATGTTGTACCCCTGAACTTAACAGACCAATTTTTTCATATTTCAGACTATGTTAACATCAACATAAATTTGTCTTGCATCCTTGCGATGACCGTTTCGATGTTTAGGCAAAGAATGCAGCATTGAGCAAATTGCAAGCAAACACAGCAAAGAGGGTCATCATGCGAATTTTACATACCATGCTACGCGTTGGAAATTTAGAACGGTCAATCGCCTTTTATACCGAGGTGCTGGGCATGAGATTATTACGCCAATCCGAAAACAGTGAATATCGCTATACGCTGGCTTTTGTTGGTTATGGCGATGAGAAAAGTGATGCCGTTTTAGAGCTGACCTACAATTGGGGTGTTGATAGCTATGAGCTAGGTGGCGCTTTTGGTCATATTGCCTTAGAAGTAGAAGATGTTTATGCCGCCTGCGACAAGATCCGCGCTAAAGGCGGAGTGATTAGCCGCGAGCCAGGCCCCGTAAAAGGTGGCACAACAGAAATCGCATTTGTGCGCGATCCTGACAATTACGCTATTGAGTTAATTCAGAAAAAAGCCAGTTACGATACGTTATAAGGTTTAACCTGAAAACTCGACGCTTAGCGGCTGAACGCTAAGTGTCGAGCAAGCATTAGGATGCCGTATTTGGCAACTTACCGGCTAATTGCTCAAGCTTTTCAATCACGCGCGCTGGGTAATTTGATTGATAAAATCGACGTAAGGTGCCATCGCGATACAATTGTTCTAATTGTTGCTGCCACAACGCAATTTCACTGTCAGAAAAATCCAACGAAAACGCCATATACAACGCCACTTCATTGAGTGCAATAAGCGGCACTAAACGCAGCTGTGGCTCTTCGTACATGTCGCCACGTCGAAAACCATTCATGGGCGTGACATCAGCGCGGCCTAATCTGAGCATATCTAAACAATCTGTCTGCGTTTTCATTAAGACCAAATTGGTATCTTCAGAAAAGCCTAATGTTGCTAATATCGGTAAATAAGAGGCGCCACGATAACCGCAGGCAACATAGTTTTTACTGATCTGCTCTGCATTCATGCCCTTTAGTTTTGGTGGGCCATATAGCTGCATGTCGAAATACATAATAGGGCCAACCCATTTAAATAATGGCTCGCGCTCGGTATTACGCACGGTTTCGAACAAAATACTGCGCGGTGTATGCTGAGCGCGTTGCATGGCTCGCGCCCAAGGCATTAAATAAAACACCCTTTCTTTGCCAACACGTTCAGCTAAGATATTCATCAGATCGATAGTGGGCCCGATGACGTCACCATGGCTATCAAGTTGCACACCGGGATAGCTTGTTTCAGTTAAGAACACCACTGAACTTTGACATTGTTTGCTTTGACAACCGAGCGCTGAGGCAGGCGCACAGGCCACCCCCAACACCAACCACAAGCCAAGTGCTCGAACACGCCGTAAAGTGCTATGACTAACAGATAAGCTCATACACATCCTATGTTTAAAGGCGAACTCGTTTAGCGCACGCCTTTTTTATTCCAATTCTATAATGACTTTTTCATTTAATGACATCGCCAAATTATTATCATAATAAGCCGCTTCATTAATAAAGGTAGGATAGACTACATGTTCACCTTCATAAAGTACTTCAGTACCATCAAACAAGGTGAAGATTGGATCGCCTGGGTTAATCGGTTGATAATCACGATCTTGCACATTTTTATGCACCATACCTATGCGCTCACCCGCTGCATTCATCGGTAACTTAATCGAATGTAAGTAACGAAACGCCTCGGTTTTTTTCGGTAAGGCTGGTAAGTTATCCTGATTGTAAAGCTCAACAAAATCAAGAATGTGCTGCACCATTGTTTGCATTAAGTCTAACACATCTTGGCGTAAAACCGATTGTGGCTGTGGCCCTACTTCGACCAACACGCCGTAACGGCCTAAGGTACACATTAAAGCGTGCTCTTCTGCCGCGAAATGATCTTCATCACGCGAAATTATCGCGTCTGGCATGTTCATTTTAACGTAAGCCGCCATTTTATTATAAAAAGGCCCGGCTTGCGTCAAAATCAAACATGCGCCCATATTACTGGTGGTGTTGTGCAAATCGATCAGCAGATCGGTGCGAGCAGCGCCTTTGGGACCCAGCTGGGCGTTTAACACTTTAGCTCGGCTTTGCTCGTAGTCGGTCAGCTCAAGGTTTGCCAGATCCACGTTTTTAAATTGTCGATTTAAATCGCTGTGCAAATAGCGCTTATTGGCAGCATAAGCCGCAGGATTAGCCCAGACCGTTTCAGTCGTAAAACTGGTACGGCGGCAGCGCTCAGGCTCAGCTTGATATTGTTTGACCAAGTAGATCCCTGAAAACTCATTACCATGTACACCACCGACGATGGCAACCTGCTTAATCTTATCCATTAACTGCTCCAAAGCGTTCGACTTACCTTCACAAAACCACGTTTACTATACTGCAACGCCTTTACAGGCTTCTGTATGAGCAACATTGAGCTATTATGCTGGGCTTTGCGACTGAATGAAAATAGAAATGTGGCGATAAGCGGAATTAATTGGGTACGAACTTAAGCAGCCGGTTTCGCTAACGTGTCGATAATATCGGCACTCGGTTGTTGCTTCACCAGTTCATTATGCAGCAACTGTGCTGCCTGACACAGACATTTACCACACTGAGAGCCTACCCCCAGCTGATTTTTGAGTGCGCGCATTGAATCGGCACCTTCAGCGATAGCCTGCTTAATGGCTTTGTCAGATACCGCTTTGCAAACACAAATGAACATGGCGTGATCTCCGTTCTGGACACCACGCCATATTAATACTATTGCGAATCGTTATCAATAGCTTTTAGTTGTCATTTAACGAAACAGTACTTTTTCTTGTTGGAACCAGTGCACACAAAAGGCAATTAATACCGCAGCTAATAGCACTGTCGCACCAAAAATCAGCGCAATCATACTGGTTTCAGCCGTACCTTTAATCAACTCTTTAATGGCTAACGCGACATTCATTACCGGAATAAAAGCGGTTTTCGCATTTAATTCAACACCCGGCATCATGGCTGCAGCAAGAGGCACAAACATCAAAATACTGAGCGGACTCATATAGTTTTGCGCTTCTTTAAAGGTTTTGGCATAAATCGAGATCGCCAATAATAAAGAGGCAAAGATGGCCGACGTTGGTACGATCATCATAAAAATTAACAACAGCTCTGGTACAGAAATCGCTCCCATCGCCTCTTTAACCACTGAAAAACCGGCAAAAGAGCCTATCACCGCGCCCCATATACCGAAGCTGGCCACCGTGATCAGCGCCCCCGCTAAGCCGGTAGTGAGCACGGTAGCAAATTTGCCTAACACAATGGCGGTGCGGCTGATTGGACAAATCAGTAAGGTTTCTAGCGTACCGCGCTCTTTCTCACCGGCGCCCATATCAATCGCCGGATAAGATGCACCTAGTAAACACAGTGGGATCAAAATATAAGCCACTAAGGCACCGAACTTTTCACCGAGGTTTTCACGTTTAGCCGCGGTATCCAGTTTTTCAACAGAGACCGGTTTTAAAATTGCCGTCAGTTTTTCGGGATCAACGCCCAAGGCACTTAATGATTGACGCTGTAATGTACCAGTATAATTTTCAAGCATTTCATTAAAGTAACGAGACATAAAATCTAACTGGCTGGCTTGGTTATAAATTAGCTGCCATTGGCTTTGTTCAACCGCTTGTTGTTTTGCTTGAAAATCAGCAGGGATCACCACGGCAACGTCAAAATCACCGGCACGAATAGCCGCGATCAACGCTTCAGGCTCGGTCAATGAGGTTGTCACCTGCTTAAAGTTTTTATGATAAAACAACGCTTGGGTAAACTCAGGAGCTTGCTGCTCGTTAATAATGACGTAGCGATGTTGCTCTTGCATAGCTTTATTGGTGGTTGAAGATAACACCAAGCCCATAATGCCGAAGATCACCGGGAAAATAAAAATTGGCAGTAGGATCACGAAAATTAATGTTTTTTTATCCCGCATTAATTCCGTAAGTTCTTTAAGATAAACTTGCCACATTAGACGGCTCCTTGTGCTGCAGGTTGTTGCTGTAAGACAGATAAAAAGGCTTGACGTAAATCGCCCGTGGCACTTAAGGCACTAAATTGTGCCAATGCACCCGAAAAGCTGCTGATCCCTTTATCAATGACCACCACACGATCACACAAACTCGCCACTTCATCTAAGTGGTGAGTAGAGAAAATCACTGGGATCCCTGTCGTTTTTAACGACTGAATAAAATCTAATACCGTTTGCACGGTCATGATGTCTAAACCTGTGGTCGGCTCATCGAAAATCACCACTTTGGGAGAATGAACTACCGCCCGCGCTATCGCCGTTTTTTGTTTCATACCGGTAGACATATTATCGGCTCGCCGATTGGCAAAATCGTGCATGTTCAGCAAGGTAAACAGTTCATCAATGCGCTTTTTAATGGCCGCATCAGACATACCATGTAATTTGGCAAAATAAGCAATATTTTCATAGGCGGTTAATTTGCCATATAAGCCAGTATCCGCTGATAAAAAACCAATTAACTTACGGGCTTTTACGGGTTCTTTTAAGACATCCACACCGTTAATCAACACCGCACCCGCATCAGGTTTTAAGGCCGTTGACAGCATCCGTAACGTCGTAGTTTTACCCGCGCCATTCGGACCAAGCAAGCCTAACACTTCACCTTGACCACAGGTAAAACTGACATCACGTACCGAATGAAAGACTTTATTACTGTAGCGAACATCCTGTTTCTCTGTATCAGATAACTTATTGCCTTTACTTAACGTAAAGCCCTTGGCAAGTTGTTTTATTTCTATCATCTAACAGTCCTATTGTTGAGTCTTGCGTGGACGAAAATACTCCGTATTGGCATAAAAATCCTCTGCATTATTATCTGCATACCAACCGGGTAAACCTAATAACGGCAAAGGTGTAAGCTGGTCATTATTAAGCAGTTGCTCAGTGTTAGCAATTTGTTGAGAGAGTTTTTCATCGAGAAAAGTGTAACGATCTGTTAAAGCCCATTGACTAAAACCGGTAGGCACATCAATAAACCAGGTTTTCGCGGTTAAGCCGATAAAGGGTTGAGTGGCCATTTCATAAATAGCATGGCCGAAGATCACTGGCACAATAGCGTGTTGCCAATCATGGCGCTGCTGCCAAAAACTGCGCCGCCAAGCATGCTGTTGTAACCACTGACGATGAGCCTGAGCGCTCGGCTCCAGCGCAATCAGCACACCACATTCATCCAGCAAGGTTAATTTGTTGCGAATTTTACTACGCTGCTGTTGTCCATGTAAGGCCATTTCACTGATGTGAAGCTGGTTGATCTGACGTTTGGTTTTAGGAAACAACCCCCAAATTAAACCGCCAAACAGATCATGCCAATTTTCAGCACGGGTCGGAATGTGCGACGTCGCAAAAATAAAAGCTTCGTAGTAACGTCCGTCAGCTTGCAACAGCGCATCGTCCACCAAGCGATAATCGCTTTGGCCCAACCAATGATTAAGTTGGACTAAGGTTGGCCAGTTGTTAAGTTCGGTCAGTGGAAACAACTGACACAACTCGCTGAAGATCGGGTTAGCGCTTAAATACTGCGCCGACCAGTTGGCGGGGGCGTTAAAGCGGTTTTTTGCTGATTTTTTATTCATAAGCTTTCACATTTGACGAGAGTGGTTATTTTTTGGACTATTAAAGGAAATAAACCAAAAAGCACTTGCAATTTAACGCTAGCATGGCACATTCAATGGGTACGTATAGACGTACATACTGCCAAAACTTATTGTGTTATTAATTTGATTATCAGAGGTTATCATGTGTTCGATATTTGGGGTGCTTGACATCAAGACAGATGTTAAAGCATTGCGCCAGCAAGCGCTGCAGTTATCTAAGTTATTACGTCATCGTGGTCCTGACTGGTCAGGCATTTGGAACGATGATAATGCTATTCTGGTGCATGAGCGCCTAGCGATTGTAGATACTGAAAATGGTGCCCAACCTCTCATTAATACCGAGCGAAATCACATTCTGGCAGTGAATGGTGAGATCTACAATCATAAAGCACTCGAAAAAACCTTGAGTACGCCCTATCCGTTTAAAACAAAATCGGATTGTGAAGTGATCTTACCGTTGTATTTAGAGCATGGAGCTGAATTTATTGATCAGCTGCACGGCATGTTTGCATTTATTTTGTATGATGCCGAACAGCAACGCTATTTAATTGCGCGTGATCATATGGGCATTATTCCATTGTATTACGGCTATGACGAACATGGTCAGCTATTTGTCGCCTCAGAGTTAAAAGCGCTGGTACCGGTTTGTAAGCAAATAAAAGAATTCCCGCCAGGCCATTATTTTGATAGCAAAATTGGTGAACTGCGTCAGTACTATCAACGTGATTGGCAAAGTTTCGATGCGGTTAAAGACAACCCTGCCAATGAAACTGAGCTACGCGAAGCACTTGAGCACAGCGTAAAAACTCACCTGATGTCAGACGTACCTTATGGGGTATTGTTATCCGGCGGTTTAGACTCGTCCTTAATTTCAGCTATTGCTCAGCAATTTGCCAAGCGCCGTGTCGAAGATGATGATCAATCAGAAGCTTGGTGGCCCCGTTTGCACTCTTTTGCCGTCGGTTTACCCGGCTCGCCTGATCTGATTGCCGCCCAAAAAGTAGCAGATGCCATTGGTACTGTGCATCACACGGTGCACTTTAGCGTGCAAGAGGCATTAGACTCACTGCGTGATGTGGTTTATCACTTAGAAACCTATGATGTAACCACGATCCGTGCTTCCACACCGATGTATTTGATGGCTCGTAAAATTAAAGCCATGGGCATTAAAATGGTGTTATCTGGCGAAGGCTCGGATGAACTGTTTGGTGGTTATTTGTATTTCCATAAAGCGCCAAATGCCAAAGAGTTCCATGAAGAAACACTGCGTAAATTAGACCGTTTACATTTGTTTGATTGTAATCGTGCTAACAAAGCCATGTCAGCTTGGGGTATTGAAGCGCGTGTGCCGTTCCTAGATAAAGAATTTATGGATGTGGCTATGCGCTTAAACCCACAAGCGAAGATGTGCGGTGGTGGCAAAATGGAAAAACACATTTTACGCCATGCATTTGAGGGTTTACTGCCTAATGAAATTTTATGGCGGCAAAAAGAGCAATTCTCGGACGGTGTCGGTTACAACTGGATTGACAGCTTAAAAGCGCATGCCGCGAAAGAAGTGTCTGATCAGCAGATGGCCACCGCCAGCTTCCGCTTCCCGGTCAACACGCCAGATAGCAAAGAAGCCTATTACTACCGGGTGATCTTTGAAGAGCATTTCCCACATGCAGGTGCCATCTCTTGTGTGCCAGGGGGTAAGTCTGTCGCTTGTTCCACACCAGAAGCATTAGCTTGGGATGCCAAAATGGCTGAAATGACCGATCCTTCGGGCCGGGCGGTTCGAGATGTTCACGCACAAGGTTATTAAGCCATCGCGTTTTTTAGCTATAAAAGTTGCCTGAAAAAGCCTAACCGCTAAACAGCACACTTTTATCGTTGTGGCACCGAGACTCAGTTGAAAAGGACTTAGGTCCTTTTCATTGCGGGCGGCTCTCCCCCCTAAATAGCCTGCTGATACCCCTTTGTTGCTTTAAAGAGCACCGCTCATATCCGATGATCGGTGCTCTTTTCTGCTACCTTCAGCTTAGCTGAACGTCAAATGATTAACGACCTACCTTTAAGCACTTTTATAGCGGCAAATCATTCGAGGCGCCTTCTTTCTCAATCATGGGTACCAGCAAATCTTCCCGGGTTAAACCCAACAATAAGGCGATGGCACTGGCCACATAAACTGACGAATAGGTGCCGACCAGAATGCCGAACAACAACGCCGTTGCAAAACCATGGATCAGCGCGCCCCCCATATAAAACAGTACCAGTAACACCAATAGCGTAGTTAACGAGGTAATAACCGTACGGTTTAAGGTGGTGGTAATAGCATGGTTAATGGTTTCTTCCGCGCTACTATCACGCAGCTTGCGAAAGCTCTCGCGAATGCGGTCAAATACCACAATCGTATCGTTGATTGAATATCCAATCAGCGCCAGCACTGCCGCTAAAACGGTCAAATCGAACTCTAACTGCAATAAAGAAAATAAACCCAGCGTTAAAATCACATCGTGCCCTAAAGCCAAAACGGCCCCAAGTGACAAGCGCCATTCAAAGCGAAGGGTAACATAGAGTAAAATACCTAATAAGGCGACTAGCAACGCTAAGCCCCCATCTTGCTTTAAACCCGCGCCAACACTTGGCCCCACAAACTCAATGCGCTGCAAACTGATCAGAGGATCAATCTGCTGTGTTAACGCGCCTAATACCGTGCTGCCCAGCTGTGTTTGTGCAAGCCCTTGCTGCAACGGAATACGGATTAACACATCCTGACTACTGCCAAACAATTGCACAACAGCATCCGCATAACCGGCACCGGCTAAAACCTCGCGCACTTGCACCAAATTAGCGGCTTGCTGAAATGCCACTTCAATCACTGTACCGCCAGTAAAATCTAAACCCCAATTTAAACCACGCGTAGTTAATAGCATCAACGAGCTAAGCACCAACAGTACTGACACACTCACGGCCAGCCATTTATAGCGCATAAAATTAGCCGGTTGCGTAAAGTTAAATACTTGCATCAAATACCCCTTAAATAGACAGTGACTGCACACGGCGGCCACCCCAAATCATGTTAACAAGCAGGCGAGTACACAGCACCGCGGTAAAAATCGAGGTTAAGATCCCCAGTGCCAGTGTAATAGCAAAACCTTTCACCGGGCCGGTGCCAATACCAAACAGAATTAATGCCACTAACAAGGTGGTAATATTGGAATCGGCAATGGTGGCAAAGGCGCGATCGTAGCCTTCATGAATAGCCTGTTGAACAGAGCGCCCTGCGCTGAGCTCTTCTCTGATCCGCTCAAAGATCAACACATTGGCATCCACTGCCATGCCAACGGTTAACACTATGCCAGCCATGCCGGGCAAACTTAGGGTGGCGCCAGGAATCATCGACAATAGCCCCACCAGCAACACCACATTGGCGAGCAAAGCAACATTCGCGACCAAACCAAAGCCTTTGTAATACACCAGCATAAACAGCAACACGGCCAGCATGCCAAAAGAGATGGCTTGCATACCAAGCTTAATATTTTCTTGGCCTAAACTAGGGCCGATGCTGCGTTCTTCTAAGATTTGGATCGGTGCGATTAAGGCGCCCGCGCGTAATAACGACGCCAGCTGTTGAGCTTCAGCAGACGAGCTTAAACCGGTAATTTGAAAACTATGGCCAAGGCGCATACGAATGGTCGCATCGTTTATCACCTCTTGCTGTTTAATCAGCACGGCACTGCCATCTTCAGCACGCTCGGCACTGGCTTTGTATTCAACAAACACTGACGCCATGCGCCGCCCGGTGGCGTTTTTCGTTCCCGCAGAGAGCAACTCACCGCCCTGAGCATCTAACATGATACTGACTTGCGGCATACCATATTCATCATAGCCAGAGCTGGCATCGGTGATCCGATCCCCGGTCAGCATAATGCGTTTTTCAAGTAAAATGGGCTGCCCGTCACGGGTTTGGAATAGCTCAGCATCGGCGGGTACGCGACCGGCGAGCGCAGCGGCTATATCAGCTTGGGTGTTCACCAGGCGAAACTCTAAAGAAGCCGTCGCCCCTAAAATCTCTTTGGCTTGCGCGGTATCTTGCACACCGGGTAATTGCACAATAATCCGATCGGCACCTTGGCGCTGCACAATCGGCTCGGCAACACCAATTTCGTTTACCCGATTACGCAAAATCGTTATATTTTGTTCCAGCGCCTCTTCACGCAGCGCTTTTAATTGCAGCTCAGACAGTTGCAACAGCAAGGTAACACCATCATCGGCACGACTAAGCAACCACTGTCGATCTCGTTTTGACAGCAGTGATTCTAACGAGGCTAAATCAGTAGCGCTTCGCAGCGCAATCTGCAGTTGGGCATGAGTTGGATCGGCTTGCACGCTGCGATAACGGATATCGGCTTGCCGCATTTCCACACGCAGCCGCTGCTGCAAATCATTCATGTGTTTTTGCTGTGCCGCTTGCATATCCACCGCTAACAAAAAATGCACGCCACCGCGTAAGTCTAAACCCAACTTCATTGGCGTCGCACCAATCCGGGCTAACCACGAGGGCGTGGCAGGCGCTAAACTCAAGGCCGTAACATAATTATGATCAAGTGTTTTGTTGAACAAGGCTTGCGCTTGTAACTGCGTTTCGGTATCGGCAAAACGTAACAGTAATTGACCGTCTTGTAATTGCAGGGCTTTAACGGGGATGTTCGCTTGTTGCAGCGTTTGGCTTAACTGCGCCTGAGTGTGTTCACTGATTTGCGCGCCACGGGTTGCACTGATACTCAGTGCCGGATCGGCTGGATACAGATTAGGCAGTGCGTAAACCAGAGCCAACAGCAGCAAACTGATCACCATGCATACCTGCCAAGTTGAATTCTTGTTTAGCATAGCTGCTCCTTGCTAACAGGCGCATCAACATGCCGACACACTTGAAGTAACAGCGGGGTAAATAATATAAAAAGCACAGGCAATAACGCTTTGCCAGGCATAAGCGCAATATCAATAAAAACCATATTTTCCTCTCACACCAAAGCGCTTCTTGGCTTTGATTAAGCTATCTTAAACAGTGCGACGAACCACAATGGGTCGCGCCATCATTTAAATGCTGAGGAACAAAGGGGGGGCGCGTGCTTGCGCAGATGAAAATAAGCGGTTGACCAACACCGCTAAGCGCTGCGTCATCGCAACAGGGGTACTAAGATGCCCTAGCCCAAGGTTGCGACTAAGCAGGGCAACATCAGGCTGTTCGGGTTCTTCATCCGCTTCGTTAGCTAAAAACTGCGGCAGTGCCACCGGCACCGCTTGCAACTGGCTATCCATCTGCGGCAATACTCTAACGTCATACACCGCAGACGAATGCGGTGTGCAAAGTACCGTTAGATACAACAAAATGATTAAACCGCTAAACCAGCGCATAACACCTCGATGGAGAAAAAAGCCTGCTACGCCGCTTAAAAACGCAGTGAAAACGTAACATAGGCCTGCATATGATGCGGCTAAATAGCGCATTACTCAAGTGGCCGAACTTAATAAAGTGGAATTGCATAATGCGCTGCCAACCCTGCATCAGATCTGCTATGATTTGCGGCTATAATTTACTGTTTAACCCCTAGTCGCCGTCTGTACAGGATAACAACATGATTAATCACTTTCGGGTACTGGGCGTAAAGTCTAATGCCAGTGATGACGAGATTAAAAAAGCGTATCGCCGCTTAGCCAATAAGTTTCACCCCGATAAACTACACGGTTTATCAGAAGAAGAATTGCAGCAAGCCGCCAATCAATTACAACGGGTCAAAACAGCCTATGAAGTGCTGGGCGATCCGAAGTTACGTAGCGCCTTCTTAAAAGATTTTAATAACGTTATTGTTACCGATCCTGCAGCCGCAATGCGTGAGCTGTGGGACGAATATTACGCCTGAGGCCATCATGAGCAGCAAATTAAACTTGGCACGGATCCGCGCCTTACAAACCGACGCCGGTGAAAATATAGATTCGTATAGCGACCCGGAAAATCCGAAAGCGCTTGAGCAATTTACCAGCAAAATGAAAGCCGTATTACTAGCTGATCCTGAAATGCTTGAGTCGGTACCAGAGTATTTACCGATGGCGCTTTATGGCCGAGTTAAGTTCCCCCCTGCCGCGGCAGCAAAATGGCAGCAATGGTTAAGCGCCGCTAAAAAGCCCAGTTGGGAAGAGTTTAAAGTGTCTGTTGCCTTTAATAATGCCGATTTGCCCTTGGTAAAAGCCATTCGTGATTATTCTGAAACGATGTTAATTGAAGCCTGTGCCGCACTGTATTTACTAACGCAAAATGTGACCATGCCCAAAAACCACGCGGCTGACGACAGCGATGATGAACAAGAAGACGCACCCTATGGTTTTGGTGGTGATGACGAACACGATGACGACGATAGCGATGAAGAAGGCTACGACGATCAATATGATGAAATCCGCTTTAACCGGGAGGGCTGAGAGTGAGTACCGATTTAATTGCTATTGCTGCAGCAGAAATAAAAGAATTAGCGCTAGTCGAACCAAAACAAGCCAGTAAACGTTTTGAGATTATTGCCAACACCATGAGCGATCAACAACTGGTTGATGTGATTGAGCAAATTGATATTGTTACGCTAACACAAATGAACAGCCAGCATGACTTATCGTTCCCATCGATTATTTCTGAGCTGATGACGCCAGAAAAAATCCGCGATATTGTGTGTCAGCAACCCTTGTATTGGGAAGAAAAAATCAAAAACAATGCGGAAGATCTGAAACAGCATACCTTTGATTTTTTAACTTACCTGATCCGCACCCAAGATAACGAAGATAAACAAGCTGAGATCTTAGAGTGTATTGCTGAAGATCCCGCCGGCTTGTTCTATTTATCGATCCCTTTTATTGAAATTTATCGCGGTGAAATTCTAGAGTATGAAAACTACTGGGAAGATAAGCTGTATGAAGATGAAGAACATTTAGAAGAGGCCGAAAGTTTCACTGAACGCCAGCTTGCCGAAGATGCCCACAACATTGGCTATGATGATCCGAAGAGCTTATTGGCACTGATCCGCCAATTAACCCCTAAGGTAGAAACAGCCATTAAAGCGCTGATCCGCAATGAAAAATCTGGCTGGGAAGGTATTATCAATAAATTTGCTACCGAGTTGGTGATGCAAGCTAAAGAGAAAAACCAAGCTGAAGACGAATTTAGCGAAGTCGACGATATGTTTAGCTTTTTGGATTAGGGATAATTTTCATGCAGTTAGTGGTGCGAGATAGCCAGCAAGGCCCCTTTTTAACGCAGGTGATTCGATACGCGCAAGCGGCAGAACAATTAAATGCCACTGAATTAGCGCAAATTAAAAGCAAAGCCGTGTTGATGAGCCTAAAGTTTGCTGACAAGTTCTATAACAAATACAAGATGCACCTGTTAGAACAAGCCGCTTACGATGTCATCGGCATTGTCAGTCTGGGCCTGATGGCGTTAAGCGATAAAGATCAAGTACGGGCTCTCCAGCTCTTACTAGCGCCTGAAGGTTTAGTTAAACCGTTTCAAAAAGGCTGGCATATGCTCAGCACTGTGCATCGTAAAACCTCAGGCAAGAGTTCCTTATATGGCGAAGTTGATGAACAATTGCTGTCACAAGTGTCTTGTCCGCCCGATTCAGAAGAGTGGCTAGGTTGGCAAGCCTATCAACAAGCCTTGACCGAGCATCATCGTTTTCAGGCTATGCAGCTATTACGACAACAGTTTTATCAACGGCAACAATTTGATGAATTCGAGCATTTTAGCTTAGAAGAAGTGTTGGCTGAGATTGTGCTCTATCGTGCTTTAACGGGTGGTGGTCAAGTAAAGCAGGATTTAAAACGTCGGCTACGCGAAATTGACTTTGCCGAGCATTGGTTTAATGATTCTTACCTTATGTTACAAACCGAAGCGGTATTAGCTGAATTGCCCGCTGAAAACGCCAGTGCGATCCGCCAGGATCTGGGCCAGCATTTTCATCCTGCCTTACAGCGTACCTTGTTGTTTTGCCGTGAATATCAAAAACAGCAACGGTTAGACGCATCGCCAGAAAAACTCGATGCCTTTGAACATAAACACGGTTTAACCAGCCCACTGCTAGGTTGGCCACATTATTTAGATTTGTAACCTCCCGTTGGCAATATGCTGCTGCAACCGCAGCCTGTTGCCATGGATCGGCTTAACGTTTGGCACTTTGCCAATTTACTATAGGGGTGTTATGAAAACACCAAAACGCATCCAACCTTTAATTGATGAAGGTATTATCGATGAAGTATTACGGCCATTGATGAGCGGTAAAGAAGCCTCTGTCTATGTCGTTCGTTGCGGTAACGCCATTCGATGTGCCAAAGTGTATAAGGATGCTAGCCAACGCAGTTTTAAAAAAGCAGTACAGTATCAAGAGGGCCGCAAAGTGCGCAGCTCGCGCCGCGCTCGCGCCATGGAGAAAGGCTCAAGCTTTGGCCGTGAGCAACAAGAAGAAAGCTGGCAACATGCTGAAGTAGATGCCTTATATAAGTTAGCCGATGCTGGAGTACGCGTACCTGAGCCTTACGGTTGTTATGATGGTATCTTGCTGATGGAATTAATTTTAGACGAAGATGGCGATGTCGCGCCGCGTTTAAATGATATCACGTTAGAACCCGAGCAAGCCAAACGCGATCACAAAACCATGATGCAACATATTTTGCGCATGTTAGCCGCAGGTTTGGTGCATGGCGATCTCTCTGAATTTAATGTACTGCAAGATCCTACTGGCCCGGTCATTATTGACTTACCTCAAGCAGTGGATGCGGCAGCCAATAACAACGCTCAGTGGATGTTAAGCCGAGACGTGAATAATATCACCCAATATTATGGGCAATTTGCACCTGAGCTATTAAACACAAAATATGCTAAAGAAATCTGGGCCTTGTTTGAAGCCGGTAACCTGAATCCTGACACTGAACTGACCGGTGAATTTGCCGAAGATGAACAGTTAGCCGATATCGATGCAGTGCTCGATGAAATTAACGCCGCTTATAATGAGATGCAAGAACGTAAAGCGCGCAATGCGGCGGCAGAGCAAGACGATTAGCCACAAAATCAGTATTGCTTTATCACCTCTTTCATAACGGACAGCGCATGTCCGTTTTTTTCACCTTGTTCGGGTCAGCAAAAATTCGCCCATCCACATCACGGCCTTGAGTTGTTGTCATGCTTTAGCTGCCAGCTTTCTTGCTGAAATAACACCTAACACATCACACACCACAAGCTGCCCTCGTGTCAGCCGCAACGCAGCAGCAAAACCAGACTAAACTTAACACTAAAACCGAATTAATTTCTGTCAACCTCGACCTTTGACTAATAACAATTTTCTAGCGGCTGTTTTATTCTGCTACCTCAACATCTAATTGCTTATAAAAAACTGTGATTTTAATTTTTTAGTAGCAACTATGTTGCCGGGGATAGCATGAACACCAAGCCTGAAGATAACAGCTTGTCTGTAGCTGCACAGGTAACGGCGGACCACGCCTTTACCGATAGCTACCAAAATTTACACAAACCCAGTTCAAAGTTCAGTAGCCGAGAAGCCTACCTCAAGCATGAACTGCAAATTATGCAGCCCAAACGTTGGCGAGCCAATTTACCGTTTCGGGACTATCGATTCGAGTATGAAGATACCATTCCAGCAATGGCGGCCACGATCGGTAAAGTCGTGATGGTAGCCGCCATTGCTGCGACCTTTGCCAATGCCTTAGGTTTAGGCGATGCGTTTATTCTTGAAAACGTTCGCTACGAACTGTTAATCGCATCCGTTTTTATTCTGTTATTTTCCGGTTTTATTTTACCCACCGCTAACTTAGCCGGCACCCATGGCCCGCTGATCCCATTGATCCCGATTGTTGTCGCCACAGGCGGTCACCCAATGGCCTTTGGTCTGTTAATTGGAGCTTTTGGTTTAATTTTAGCGCTTAGTAAAGGAGGTAGCTTATTGGCACGACTGACCAGTAAAGGCGTTTGTGGCGGCTTACTGCTGTACCTCGGCTTTATTGGTACCACCTCGCAAGTGAAAAAATTGTTCGTTTGGGCAGAAGGGATCGAAAAAACGCATATCGCCTTTGTGGTCATCTTGTCGACCATATTACTCTATGCGTTCTTAGAGCATTTTAAAAAACGCTGGTTAGCAGTACCTTTAAGCTGCTTTTTAGGGGGGACTATGGCCTTTGCTCTTGGCGCGCCCTTTGAGTTTCATACGGCACCGGGTTTACCTAATATGAACCCGATGTACTGGTGGGGTGACAACACTGGCTGGATGCTAGGTTTACCCACATTAGAAAGCTTCGTAGTAGTTCTGCCTTTTGCCATCCTTGCCGTTGCCATGTGGTCACCTGACTTTTTAGGTCATCAAGTATTTCAAAAAATCAGTTACCCGCAACGGACTGAAAAAGTAATAATGAACATTGATGACACCATGTTAAGCGCTTCAGCCAGACAAACCTTTGGGTCATTGCTCGGCGGGGCTAACTTTACGTCGTCTTGGGGAACCTATATTGTACCAGCCGCTATTGCTAAACGCCCTATCCCCGCAGGTGCTATCCTCACCGCGCTATTTTGTATTATTGCAGGGATCTGGGGTTACCCGATGGATCTGGCTATTTGGCAACCGGTACTCTGTGTCGCCTTAATTGTGGGGGTGTTTATCCCCCTGTTAGAGGCGGGTATGGAAATGACCCGTGAAGGTAAAACCACGCAATCCGCAGCCATTGTGGTCTTTGCTTCAACCTTGGTTAACCCCGCTTTTGGTTGGTCATTAACCATTCTGTTGGACAATTTAGGCTTAATTGGCTGTAAAGAACGTAGCGCTAAGTTAACCCATATGAGCCGTTGGATCATACCACTGGTAATGTTTATCGTGTTAACTACGGTGATGGCGATTGTGGGTATGCTACCAGGTATCCCAGCCCTGATGCCAAGCTTCCGGCAATAAAGCAACCGTCATAAAGCTTCACTGATAAGTGAAGCTTTATCCCTTAAAACCCGCAAAGGCAATAAGCGTCTTAGTAGGTTTTCAACTTAGGGTAATTACAAAATCGCTCACCCTTAAAACGATCCGCCTAAACACCGTTGACCCAGGTTTTAGAAATAACAATTAGGTGTAAATTGTTCCGCTAAGAAAATCCGTTTTTGCTCTTAATCCCCTTTGTAGCGAGCCGACTGATCATCGTTGGCCAAGGTTTTAAGAAAACGGGTGTTTGAGTGCGGCGACGGTAGCGCCGCACGAGTTACGTTTTCGCCTTGGACAACGCATGAGCAGCCGGGCTTTCGAGCGGAAGTGGGGTCGCATTTTCTTTGGATACTTTCTTTTGGCGACACAAAAGAAAGTATCTCGCCAACGGCGAAAACGTAAAGATTATCAGTAAATTAGTGTTTAAACTCAAGCAGAGTCGGCATCGAGGATGTTGGAACCTGCTCCCGAAGCTAGAAGCTGGCAAAACGTTAAACGCTGCGTAAAGCGTCGGCTGGAGCACGCTGTAAATACAATCCCTGTACGCTCCTCTTTTTCATCCCTGAAAAAGACGTCTCCAGCCAACGTTGACTTCGCTATTAACTCGCATTGCATCAAATCTAAAGTATTTAAAAATCCATGGCCATTTTTAGCTGTTAATCCCATTACATTGCAAGCCGGTCAACTTGGCACGGCCAAGGTTTTAAGACGAGGGGTGTTTGAGCGAGGCACGGTAGTGCCGAACGAGTTACCTCGTCGCCTTGCTCGTGTCAGGTTGAGCCGGGCTTTCGCAGCAATGTAGGGTCGCATTTTCTTTGGATACTTTCTTTTGGCGACACAAAAGAAAGTATCTCGCCAAAGGCGAAAATATGAAGTTTATCAGTGCACTATGATTTAGCTTCAAGCAGAATCAGCAGCAAGGTTCTTGGCATCTAACCCGAAGTTTTAAGTTTGCAAAACGTTAAACGCTGCGTAAAGCGTCTTACTTTGCTCGAAAGCGTTTTAGATACCAAATCGACAACGGAATTTCGAGGATCAGATAACAGACCAGCGTAAACCAAAACCAGTTTAGATGCAGACCGGCAAACTCAAACACGTGCTCTGTTTGACAATACTTAGTACCCACGATGCCAAGCGCGATGACGGTGGTTAAGCCATCAAACAACGCAACTTTTTTTAGATCTGCGCCAGCCACTCTGGGATATAACCAAAAGTACGCAAGTAACAACAATACTGAAGTCAGTAAAATAACACTGAGTTCCGCACTCATCAGTTTACTCCTATTAAGCATCGCCAATAGCGATTAATGTTGCGCTTAGCTAAGGCTTTTAATGGCATCAGATAAACCGGTAAGGGTTAACGGAAACATACGCTGCTGCATAATGCTTTGAACCAGACTGATGGAATGATAATGCCCCCACCATGCCAGCGGCTGCGGATTTAACCACGCCGCTTTGGGGTATTGTTGCAGCAAACGGTTTAACCACACTCGCCCAGGCTCGGCATTCCAGTGTTCAACACTGCCGCCAGGGAAGTCAATTTCATAAGGGCCCATAGTGGCATCACCAACAAAAATCAGCTTGTAATCGCTACCGTAAGTGTGGATCACATCGAGCACTGAGGTTTGTTCGGTAAACCGTCGGCTATTATCACGCCAGACACCTTCATATACGCAGTTATGAAAGTAAAAAAACTCCAGATGCTTAAACTCGGTTTTCACGGCCGAAAAGAGTTGCTGACAAAGCGTGATATGATCATCCATCGAGCCACCCACATCAAAAAACATGAGTACCTTGACGGCATTATGTCGCTCGGGTACAAAGCGTAGATCCAGATAACCTCCCTGCTCTGAGGTGGCTTGAATGGTACCGTTTAAATCCAATTCCGTCGCCGCACCACTGCGGGCAAAGCGCCGTAACTGACGTAGCGCCAACTTAATACTGCGATTGTTGAGCTCGCTATGACTGTCTAAATCTTTAAACTCGCGTTTATCCCACACTTTTACCGCGCGGCGCGCACCACTGCCTTGTTGGCCAATACGCACGCCTTCCGGGTTAAAGCCATAAGCGCCAAACGGCGAGGTACCGCCGGTGCCGATCCATTTATTGCCGCCAGCATGGCGTTTTTGCTGTTCGGCCAAACGCTCACGCAACTGCGCCATTAAGGCCTCTAAACTGCCCAACCCTTTTAACGCAGCTTTATCTTGGGCTGATAACTGACGAATGATATCTGGAATGAGCCATTCATCAGGAATACTGCTGGCTAGATCGACCGCCGCAACCCCTTCAAAATACTCAGCAAAGGCACGGTCAAACTTGTCATACTGACTCTCGTCTTTTACCATGATTAAACGCGCTAGCTGATAAAAGGCTTCGCTATCGGCAAAGATCACCTGCTGCTCTAGCGCGTTGAGTAAATCCAACAGCTCAGTAATACTAACTTTTAAGCCGTATTTGCGCAGGGTGAAAAAAAACTCAATAAGCATAACAACACACGATGGCAGTCGATAAAACACTAAACGGCAACATTCTAACGCCCCCGCTTAGCAATAAACGCGAGTTTTTCAACCAACTGCACATCTTGCTCGTTTTTTAACAGCGCGCCGAACATCGGCATTAAGCCGCCCTGCTGCTGTTTTTGTTGCAACACTTCGGCCGGAATTTGCTCGGCTAACAATAATTTTAACCAGTCAAGTAGTTCGGAGGTAGAAGGCTTTTTCTTTAAACCCGGTAGCTCACGTAACTCGAAGAACACCTCAAGAGCGGTACTGAGTAATTGCTGACGAATAGTCGGAAAATGCACCGCCACAATCTCGCGTAACACCTCGGCATCAGGAAAGCGTATGTAATGAAAAAAGCAGCGCCTTAAAAACGCATCTGGCAATTCTTTTTCATTATTGGAAGTAATAATCACAATCGGTCGCTGCTCAGCGCTGATATGCTCACCGGTTTCATGCACATAAAACGCCATCCGATCCAATTCATGCAACAAATCATTCGGAAACTCGATGTCGGCTTTATCAATTTCATCAATCAACAACACAGGTCGTTTTGCCGCAGTAAAGGCCTGCCACAGTTTGCCCGGTTTAATATAATTGGCAATATGTTGCACCTTTTCACTGCCTAGTTGGCTATCACGCAAGCGTGATACGGCATCATATTCATATAAGCCCTGTTGCGCTTTGGTGGTGGACTTAATATGCCACTGAATCAGCTCAGTGTCCAAACTCTCGGCAAGCTCTTCGGCCAGACGTGTTTTACCAGTGCCCGGTTCGCCTTTAATTAATAAGGGTTTTTCTAGGATAACAGCGGCATTAACCGCCAGTGCCAGCTCGGCAGACACGATGTAGTTTTCGGTACTTTGAAAGGCCATACAGGCTCCGTGCTTAGTGAAAAAACTGATATATGTTATAGCAAATTGCTACTTTAACTTTTAGCTAGGCCGCGTATGCTATGGGTTATTGTACTGGTTATTCCTTATCTTTTTTTTGGAGTTTTTATGGCTAATGTATACGCAGATAACACATTGTCGATCGGCCGCACCCCTTTGGTCAAATTAAACCGTGTCGTTAAAGGCGCCAATGTCTATGCCAAAATTGAAGCGCGCAACCCAAGCTTTAGTGTGAAATGTCGCTTAGGCGCTGCTTTAATTTGGGATGCAGAGAAACGTGGCATCCTGACAAAAGACACCGAATTAGTCGAGCCAACCTCAGGTAACACGGGTATCGCCCTGGCATTTGTGGCGGCGAGCCGCGGTTACAAGCTCACCCTCACCATGCCGGCCACCATGAGTTTAGAGCGTCGTAAATTGTTAAAAGCCTTAGGCGCCAACTTGGTGTTAACTGAAGGGCCAAAAGGCATGAAAGGCGCAATTGAAAAAGCCAGAGAAATTCAAGCATCTAACCCAGATAAATACCTCATTTTGGGTCAGTTCGATAACCCGGCTAACCCACAAATTCACTTTGAAACGACCGGCCCAGAGATTTGGAATGATTTAGACGGTGCAGTGGATGTGTTTATTGCCGGTGTTGGTACTGGCGGGACTATCACGGGTGTCAGTCGCTTTTTAAAACAAGAGAAGCAGCATCCGCTAGTCACCGTGGCGGTTGAGCCCTCGGAATCGCCGGTCATTAGCCAAGTTAAAGCCGGTGAAGAAATCAAACCTGGCCCACATAAAATTCAAGGTATCGGTGCCGGTTTTATTCCTGGTGTGTTAGATGTCGATTTAATTGATCGGGTTGAGCAAGTCAGCAGTGATGATGCCATTGCCATGACACATCGCTTGATGAAAGAAGAAGGCATTTTAGCCGGTATCTCATCAGGTGCCGCGGTAGTTGCCGCAGCACGTTTAGCCGAGTTACCCGAGTTTGCCGGTAAAAATATCGTGGTGATCCTAGCCAGCGCGGCAGAGCGTTACTTATCAAGCCCCTTGTTCGCCAATATTTTCACCGAGCAAGAATTAGAAGCCTAATGGATAAATGCGGCCTTAGCTGTGATGCCCCTCAGTAAAGCATGACGGGTGTGTTTAAGCCACGTTGTCGGCCATGGATGGCCAGATAAATAGCCTTTTCGCCGCCTTTTTCTTTACAGATAGCCTGAAAACACCCACAATTCTGCTATCGCTTAAGGAAAATATGATGTTATGGCTTATTTAAAACTCCTACTGTTACCGCTACTATTGCTATTAGTCAGCTGCACTGAAGACAACCCGCAAGTTAATGCGCAAATTGGCACGCCTGAATTTATCGCCGGTGAATTTTTTCATGCTATTTATAATGAAAAAGATTTAAATCGGGCGAAAAGCTTGTCGACCAATGAATACGCCAAAATCTTAGAGTCTTACGGCTCGGTAAAACAAGTCAGCCGTACCCTATTGAATATGAGCTTTGATACCGTAGTCATTAACGTCAACAATAGCGGTCGTAATTTGCGCCAGCAGTACGATAACGATGCAACTATTCAGCTGGTTTTTGATGGCGAATTTGATAACAAACGCGTGCAAGACACTCGGACAGTTGAAATGGTAAGACATCGAGGTTCCTGGCTAGTCAAAACGGTACAAGCCGACAAGTTTAGTACCGCCATTCGTTAGTAAATGGCGGCCTTAAGGCTAAGTCCGTGCTTCACTTAGCCTTAGCGTCGTTTAAAAAAAGCAGCCAGCTGTTGTTGGCAAGCGTCAGATGACAATAACTGCTGAAAATCCAGCAACTCCTGGCCAATCACTTGCTGCACTAACGCCTGTTGAGGGGCCTTTAACAGCGCCTTACTGCGTAACACCGCTTCGCTAGGTAATGCCGCCAGCGTTGCTGCTTTGGCCGCAACAAAAGCCAATAGCTGCTCGGCCGGCACAATGTCATTTACTAAGCCAAATTGTGCGGCTTGCTCACTGCTAAAAGCCTCCCCCAATAACAAATATTGCGCGGCGCGCTGGTAACCGGCGATCTGCGGTAATAATAAACTGGATGCGGCTTCAGGGCATAACCCCAGCAATGTGAACGGCATCTGCAAACGGCTGGCTGGCGCAGCGTAAACCAGATCACAGTGCAGCAATAATGTAGTACCGATGCCAATGGCAAGCCCTGCCACAGCGGCTATCAAGGGCTTGGGAAAACTTGCGGCTTCGTATAAAAACTGCACCACCGGATGCTGCATATCTAAAGCACCCGCAGATAAAAAATCTTGCAAATCATTACCACTGGTAAAGCAATCTGCATCCCCTTGAATTACCACAACTTTAGTCTGTGACTGCTGCCGTGCTTGTTGTAATGCCGCCGTAAGCTGCCGATACATCGCCAGATTTAACGCATTCTTTTTTTCAGGGCGCCGCATCGTCAGTGTTAACACACCGCTGGCCGCTTGCTCAATCAAGATAGTCATAATTACTCCAACCTAACGCTTAAAAACCACTGACTTTGCCTTCGCGGCGGGGATCTGCAGCACCTTCGAGCTGTTTTGCTTGTACTTCAATGGCGTGTAAACCACTGTTGAGATCTTGGATCCGCACATCATAACCCATTGCGGTTAAGCTCTCTTTTAACTCAGCCAACGGCGTGCCCTGCTCTAACGCCAAATAATCATTGCGATGGGTAAAACGAGGCAAGTTGATGGCTTGCTGCACATCTAAATCCCAATCCAATATGGCGATGATACTTAACGCCACATAATTGATAATACGGCTGCCACCAGGCGAACCAATCACTAAACGTAAATTATTATCGGCATCAAATACCATCATCGGTGCCATCGAGCTGCGAGGCCTTTTGCCACCTTCAACACGGTTGGCTACCCAAAGCTCACCATCGCGAGGCGCTAAGCTAAAATCCGTTAACTGGTTATTAAGTAAATAGCCGTTAACCATTAAACCTGAGCCAAACACATTTTCGATACTGGTGGTCATACTCACCGCATTACCTTTTGCATCCACTACCGAAAAATGACTGGTATTCGGAAACTCCACTGCCTTTGAGGTGGCTTGTGCTTCAGCACCCCGCGGGATACCCGCTGTGGCCATTTGATCTTGAGCACTAATCAGGCCGGCGCGTTGCTTTAAATAGGCCGGATCGAGCAAACCGGCCAGCGGCACATGACCAAAAGCCGGATCCGTTACATACAGATCGCGGTCAGCAAACGCGAGGCGAGAGGCTTGGCTGATGACATGCACAGCTTGGGCACTATTGGGCTGCATCTCGGCCAGTGGGAAATGCTCTAAAATACCGAGCATTTGCAACACCGCAAGGCCGCCAGAGCTAGGGGGGGCCATGCCACATACTTGATATACCCGATACGCCACACAGAGCGCATCACGTTCAATGGCTTGATAATTGGCTAAATCAGATAACGCCAAACTGCCTGGGTTAATCGCGGCTTGTTGCACCGTTTTGACCATCGCCTCGGCATTTTCACCTTGATAAAAAGCACTGACCCCGTCTTTGGCAATGTTACGTAACAGCGCCGCATACGCTGGGTTTTTCAGCGTTGCGCCTTCAAGTAATGAGCTGCCATTCGGATAAAAAAACTCTTTAGCCGGCGACAGCTGCTTCAAACCACTGTTCCAGCCCATCGCTAATTGCTTCGAGGTGCGGCTACTCACGGCAAAGCCCTGCTCGGCTAGGGTAATGGCATCGGTAAATAGCGATTCCCAAGGCAGTTGGCCGTAGCGTTGATGGGCATCGGCTAAGGCTTTAAGTACACCCGGCACCCCCACCGATTTACCGCCAACATAAGCTTCGCGCCAACTCATCACCTTGCCATGATCGGCAAATAAATAAGGGCCCGCAGCAGCAGGTGCCGTTTCACGACCGTCAAAAGTGGTTAAGGCTTGGTTATCCGCTTGCCAATGTAAGATAAAAGCGCCGCCGCCGATCCCTGAGCTTTGTGGTTCAACTAAACCCAGCACTAACTGTGTGGCAATAGCCGCATCAATGGCACTGCCGCCAGCTCGCAACACGCGCTCGCCCGCATCAGATGCTAAGGGATGCGCCGCAGAGACCATTGCCGTAGGAAAGCGGGTAAGTTGTTGTTGCACAATACCAGTAGTAGCTTCAGGTTCACGCGTTTCCTGCGTAGCTTGGGCTAATAAGCTGGGGGCAAAACTTATTAGGAATAACGAAACGAGTGGGATAAGAGTGCTTTTCATTATCAAGACTTTCCTTATAATACAGTCATAAACACCCTACTCAGTTCCTATAATAAGATCAACCAGCACTATGCTATCTCAAACAATTAAATCTTATGCGCCCTATTTTTTGCTAGGTTTTTTAATATTCTTGTTACATTTTAGTCCCTTAGCATGGCATGAGCTGCTGCAATACAGCCGACCAGCCATTGGCCAAGGTGAAGTATGGCGTGTTCTGACCGGCCATTTATTACACAGTAATGCCTATCATTTGCTGATGAATATGGTGGGTTTGCTGTTAATTATGCTGATCCATGGGCATTTACCAGGGCGCTTAGCCTTTGGCTGGCAATTACTGATCTTAGGCTTGGGCACGAGTGCGGGATTATGGTGGCTGGCGCCCGACATGCTGTATTACGTAGGCTTATCAGGCGTTTTGCATGGCATTTTATGCTATGGCGCAGTCATTGATATTAAACAAGGCTTTCGTACCGGCTATCTCATTTTGGCGGGTGTACTGGTAAAAATCCTGAGCGAACAATTCTCTGCGCCTGATTTAGCCCTAGCGGCACAAATCAACGCTGATGTTGCCATCGATGCCCACCTGTTTGGTGCCAGTGTCGGTTGTCTGCTTGGTCTGGTGTTATTGAGTCGGACACCACGCCAGTAACTCACCTGTGTGGTGCCAGTGCCGAGAGTCTGCTCAGTATGATGTTATTTAGTCAGACACCACGCCAGTCAATTCTTTGCCGGCCACGCGATACACCGCATAACTGGCAAACTCGGCCATTAGCTTACTGTACAAATCTAAATTACTTAAGTTGACCGTCAGCAGGCAGTTTAAAGTGCAATTGACCGGGCGAAACGTTTGCGAGCGCACCACTCCTACACTGGCTGATAATTGATATTCTTTAATTAACTGTCGCACCCGCCAGCTATGAAAATCACTGGTGATAAAGCGAATAGCGTGTTGTGGGTTTAAACGCTTAGCAAGGGCTTGAAACTCTTGATAAGTATTTTCACCCGCATCAAAACAATCGATAGCGCCATGCCTTACCGTCTGTTGTAACGCAGCTAAATAAGGCTCGCAATAACGGGTTGTGATAACCACGGCCAGGGGCGCCGCTTGGGGTAATAGGGCAATTTCACTGTTTAATTGTTGAATACGCGCTGCTGCACAGGCTGGTATCTGCTCGGCTGAGCCACCACAGCCTAACATCACAAATAAATCAGGCGTTCGCCCTGATACACTGGATGCTGAAACGACAGCTTGCTGTTGATACCATTGCCGTACCTGATTAGCCACAAAGGTATTGCCAATTAAATAATAAAATAGCAACAAGCACCACAAGCCTTTTTTTCGATAGGCGATACAAGCGAATAACAACCCATATAGCAGCATATTATGCGGATAAATTAGCGGCTCAAGCAGATCTTTCATCAGCGGCTCCCGTTTCGGTCTGTAAAAGCGTTAATGCCAAGGCTCGCGGCAATGCTTGCTGTGCCAGTAAGGCGGCATTAATCAACGCCCAAGGCAGCCATAACATGCCTGAGGTCAGGACATGTCCGGCGAGTAACGCGACCAATAATAACAGGCTATTTAACAGTAACACCGGCCCCGCTGCTGAAGCTTTTTTCAAGGCACCGGCACTTAAACCAAACACGCGCCAAAAAGATAAGGCGAATAATAAGCCTCCGGCTAAACCGTAAAACAACAGCAGATCGAATAAATCTAATTCGATAAAGTATTTTTTCAAATGCAGACGCAAGCCACCTTGGCCGACACCAAATAATTGTAACCACTCAGGGTAACGCTCAGCGACAAGGGTGAAATTACGCTGTAAATAATAATCGCGGGAGGACAAAATAATGCCCATAATACCCCGCTGTTGATAAGCAAATTGCAGCTTGTCGTAAATTCCTACCCATTGCAGGACACTGCTTAAATTCCATAGCAGTAGCATCAATAAACCTAAAATGATGGCGCTTAGCCCCAACAGCCATTGCCGTTTCGCGTAAAAATAAGCGCTTGGCGTTAATAAAATGGGGATCAGTAGCACTAACAGCAGCACACCAAACAAACCGGTTTTCGTTAGCAATAACGCAGCTATCGACAGTGCCGCCAAACTGAGCAAGGGATAGAACCAGCGCAGCGCTTGCCAACTGCGAACTAACAACCAACAGCTGAGCACCAGTAACAAACCTGACAACTCATTGGTTGAAATAAAGAAACCTTTTACGCCAAGAAAGGGCTGCGCCACTTCATCCATCGGCTGATAGGCCGTGCCACCGTACCCGGCTAACCCCAGCAGGCTATTAACAAACAACAGCAGAAAGCTGGCAGCAAACACACCGTCTAGCCAGCGTAAAAAAGCCTGGGGTTGCTGGCGCGCCAATTCAGAAAAATAAGCCAGTGCCACTAATAGCGCTGCTGATTTACTGATTAATTGCAGATCGGCCAAGCCATAGTGATGGCCTGTTAGCCATAAAACATATAAAGGCCCGGGTAACATCAGCAGCATTAACGACAAGGGCCAGTACAAGGCTTGGCGATTTAACTGCCAACCACGGTAAATTAACAGCAACAATAGCAGCAGTTTAATACTGGCCGAGAAACCAAAACTGCTCCCAAAGGTATGCCACAACAGGCCATTACCCCAATCGATAAATACCAGCAACGAGGCGAGCAACACCAGAAGCTTATCAAGCGGCGTGGCGATACTGAGGTAATGTCGGATGCTTGACATTATTTTTTAAATAATCCACTTAAGCCTTTGCTCAGCAATCGCATCCGCAATTGACTTAAACCGGCTAATTTATGTTTTAAATAGTAACGCCACTTCACTTTAACCAAGCCATATCGGCACAGGCTTAAAAATTCTGTGAACCGCAGCACATGATGCTGCATCGTCAGCCGATAAAACATCTGATTTTGTAAGTTACGCTCACTCATTAAAGAGCGATGCTTCGCTACAAACTGCTGATGAGCATCTAGGCGTTTCGGTGAATTGGTAATACGGCCTTGCTCATGCCCTACATGCACGCGATAACTGGCTTCCGCCAAACGCAGTGCAGGGCCATAGGCCGCGACCACTCGCACCCACATATCGTAATCTTGAAACGCCGCCAAGCTAACATCGAAACCGCCTAATTGCAGCATGCGTTCACGTTTAACTAAGGCTTGGTTCGATAAAGTGTGTAAATCCAGTAAATTGGACAAATTCACGGTTTGTCTTTGCGCAAATAGGGTTTTAGTAAAGCTACCGTAATCCCACAAATAGGCCGAACACACACAGCTATAACGATCATCATAAGCGGCATAAAGTTGGCTTAGACGCTGTGGTAAAAACTCGTCATCGTCATCCAAGCCCGTGACAAACTCACCGTTAGCCACTTCAATGGCTCTATTGCGCGCGGCACAAGCCCCCTGCCCCTCGGTTTGCCGTAAAATTCGAACACGTACATCGGATGCATAACGTTCGGATAACACCGCAAAGGTGTCATCTTTGGAGGCGTCATCGACCACAATAAGCTCGATGTTAGGATAAGTTTGGGCTAACACCGAATCGATAGCGCGACACGCCATCTGCGCACGATTGTAAGTCGGCATATATACACTGATTAATGGCCATTGCGACATAGTGCTTCCCTTAAATTTTACCCAGTCCATACCACCAAAGGTATCGGAATAAACGAAGTTGACGGCCAATGCGACTGGGCTGCGCTAATAACCGATACGCCCACTCTAAATTTAATTTACACCACAAGGCCGGTGCACGTTTCACATTACCGGTATACACATCATAAGTGCCACCGACTCCCATATAAAAACAGTGAGGATGGGCAGCTTGAATACGCTGGATCAATAACTCTTGCTTGGGCGATCCCATGGCAACGCTGACAATTTTCGCATCGGCGTGTTTAATGGCAGCGATAAGCGCGGCTTCATCTTTGAAATAGCCATCAATAGCACCGACCACGTTTACACCCTCAGCCAGTAACTTGGCTTGTGTTTGCGCTAATACCTCGGGCTTGGCCCCAACTAAGAACACCGGTACTTGTTGTTTTGCCGCACGTGACATCAGTTGTTGCCAAAGCTCACAGCCAGGGATCCGTTCAACATGACGACCTAACCGACGACGCATCACTTTCACCACGCCGATACCATCCGCATAACGAATATCCGCTTGCTCGATAACCGACATAATGGCCGAATTTTCCATCGCAGTTAACACTTTTTCGGGGTTAATGGCAATGGCAGAACCGGCATAGCTCTCGCCCTGCTCAGGTAAAATAAACTGCAGCAGATGCGTCATATCTTTAAAGGCTGACACCTTAACCGGGCCAACCTTGACTTCAGCAATGGCCTCCGTCAAATCCTGTTCTGTAACACTCATGCTAAAGTTCCTGATAAAGTTGGGTTAACTGATGTATCACTTCGGGTAACAACACCTGCTCTGCTTGTTGGCGACCCGCTTGCTGCATTGCGCGATATTCTGGCTCGTCTAACATTAACAGCGCCTTTATGGCTAAAACCAATTGCTGACAGAGTTGCGCTTCTGCTTGTTGCTGTGAAACGCGATAACCGGTTACCCCCGATGTTATTTGCGCTTTAGCGCCATCCGTATCGGTAGCCACCACTGGCGTATAACAAGCCATTGCCTCTGCCATCACTAAACCAAAAGATTCATTACGCGATAAGCTGATAAAACAGCGGGCACGTTGATAAAGTTTGACTAAAGCCTCAGCATCTTGAGCACCTAATAAACGCACATTGGGGTAATCTGCAACCGCCTGTTCTAGCTGACGTTGCCATGGCCCGGTGCCGGCAATCACGATGTGCAGTTCTCTCAACGCGGGCAACATAGCCAATAGCCTGTCCATGCCTTTATTGCGATCTAAGGCGCCGACATACAGCAGATCAATGTCTTTTTCGGTACGCGTTTGAAAACGCGCGGCAGCATAGCGACTCTGGATACCCGCTGACAAGATCCGTTGTGGCTTGGCTTGAAAATAAAACTGTTCACTTAATGCTTGGCTGGTAAAAACCCAAGCCTGCACCTGTTTTGCACACCAACGGTAAAGCTTACCGGGCGGTTGATAATGATAAATATCACTGCCATGACAGGTCACCACAATCTTAACCTGCCGATTACGCAAGCCTCGATATAACAATGCTAGCCAAATCGTCGGATAAAAAAAGTGCACATGAATAAGGTCATAACGCTGACGGCTCAACATATATCGCCACAGAAAATCCAAAAAGAAAACCGGATATTTCAATAACCTGTTCAGCCAAGAGTCACTATGCCAGCGCATATAATGATAAGCAGAAGGATGGCCTTGTGCCTCAAGTTCATCTACTTGTGCTCGCACAAACTGGCCTTGAAAAGGCGCAGACGCTTTCGGGCCCATATTGGTGATCACAAGCAGTTTTTTAGTGGCAACTAACACAACGATGAATGCTCCTTAAAGCCAACCGTTTAGTGCTAAAAAAACGGGGCGGGGTCAGGGTTATACAAGCGAGAAAAAACAATATTTTTAACTATTACGTAAAGCCAGTCGTTTATTCTGTCACTAAGCATTATTATTACAACAAGTTTCAGCTGACGCCTGGCTGAATAATTCTGCGGTTTAACAAAATTGAGAAAAATTAGTCGGTTATGAAATCCCAGTTACTGTTAATGAGTTCAGCTTTAGGCTGTTGCCTGTTAGCCATTATATTATTGTACCCGCTGTCACAACGCGTAGGCTTAGTGGATATTCCTAGGGGTCGTAAACAGCATCAAGGTGCCGTTCCGCTAATTGGTGGTTTATCGGTGTTTTGTGGTTTAGCCGTGGCCTTGGGCTTATTCGCCCCTTCTGAACTGGAACCTATCTATTATTTGTTATTAGCCGGTGCCTTAGTGATCTTAGGTGCCTTTGACGATTACCTCGATCTCAGTGTCAAACTGCGCCTTGCCGTGCAATTAGCCATTGGCCTTGGCATGGTGTTCGCGCTTGATTTACACCTGAATAGCTTGGGCAATATTTTCGGCTTAGGCGAAGTGACCTTAGGCCCACTGGGCATCCCTATCACCTTGATAGCGGTTATTGCTGCGATCAACGCCTTTAATATGACCGACGGTATTGACGGCCTTGCCGGTATGCTCAGTTTGGTTAGCTTTGTGGTCATTGCCGGCTTTATGTTGCTCTGGGGCCAACAAGAATATGCCTTGCTACCGTTAACCTTAATTTGTGCGCTACTGCCCTATTTAGCCTTTAACCTGCAATTGGTACCCGGTAAAAAAATCTTTATGGGTGATGCCGGCAGTATGCTGATTGGTTTATCTGTTATTTGGTTATTACTGATTGGCACCCAAAGTGAGACAGCCAGTTTTCGCCCAGTTACCGCGTTATGGCTAATTGCTATTCCGCTAATGGATATGGCGGCGATTATGTTGCGACGCATTCGCAAAGGCCAATCGCCATTTCAAGCCGATCGCGAGCATTTGCATCATATTTCATTACGCTTAGGTTTAAATTCGCGGGAAGCCCTCACTTTAATCGTCGCGTTATCGTGTATCTTTGCTTGTATTGGCGTAATTGGTGAGTATTTAATGGTGCCCGAACCCGTAATGTTACTGCTGTTTGCCGCGGCCTTTGCCGGCTATATTTTGCTACTGCAAAATGTCTGGCGTATTGTTTCGACCTTACGCCGCCGTGCCGCCGGAGCTCGTAAATGAAGATCATTAAAAAGTTATTGATGGCACGGGCTACCGCCATGCTCGGCGACAAATTAGTTAAATTAGCCGCTGGCGCCATCTTAACCGTCTTTGTGGCACGGATGCTCGGTGCGGCCGAGTTAGGTATTTATTCTATCGTTATGGCGTGGAGTGCGTTTTTAGTACCCCTAACCAGCATGGGCTTAAATAACCTTGTGGTTAGGCAAATGACCAAGCTATCAAGCGGTCAAGAAGCCATGACGATGTTGTATACGGCAGTGAGTATTCGTTTAACACTTGGCCTGATAGGCGGTGGTGTTTTACTCGGCTTGTTTTATTTGCTGAACCCAGAACTGTTTAGTGGTCATCTTAACTATGCCATCCCGCTGTTATTTATGCTGCAGGCCTTTTTTGGCTTTTTATTGTTTGAGTTTTACCTAAATTACCAAGGCACCTTTCGCAGCCCAGCCTATGCTAAATCGGTTATCTCGCTGCTCAGTTTCGCCGTTAAGCTGCTGTTGTTACTGCAAGGCTTTGGCATCGCCAGCTTATTGTTAATGACGGCTATCGAGTTTTTATTAGTCGGCTTAACCCAATATCTGCTATATCTACGTAAACACCAACCTTTTAAAGAAGAAACCCAGCGTTGGCAGCGTTACCATCCGCGCCATTTTAGCTTCGCTCAAGCCAAAGTGCTGCTCAAGCGCTCCGCCTGGTTATGGTTATCTGGCATTGTTTCGGTCATTTATCTGAAAATCGATATTGTGATGCTGGGCAGTATCGCCGGCGCAGAGCAAGCCGGTATTTATGCCGCCGCCAGTCGACTTTCTGAATTATGGTATATCTTCCCTGCCACCTTAGCGGTGCGCTATTACCCTGATATGCTAAAAGCCTTTGAAAAAGGCTGGAACGGCTATTTATTAAAACTGCGCCGCTTCGCGCTAATGTTTTTTTCTGCAGCCTTAGCTATCGCCCTGGTGATGACGCTTTGTGCCGAATGGTTAATTTTATTACTGTTTGGCGAAGCCTTTAACGATGCCGTCACTGTGCTACGCATCCATATCTGGGCCGGATGTTTTATTTTCGTACGCTACCTGATTGGCCAACACTTAGTAATCACCGAGCAAGAACCGCTATCGCTGTTTAGCCATGGTATGGGTGCGCTGATTAATGTCGGCTTAAATCTTTGGTGGATCCCACAATACGGCATCGTTGGTGCCGCTTGGGCTACCTTGATTTCTTATGCTTACGCCTCTTTTTTCTTCTTATTTTTTGCAAAAAGTACCCGCACGCAATTCTGGCAATTGCTACGAGTAAAACGCGCATCCTTGACTGATAATGGAACAATGAATGACTAAACCTTATTTTATCGAAATTAAAGGCGTGCAATTTCGCAACAAAGGCGCCTATTTGATGCTGCTCGCCTGCCTGCAAGGCTTAAAAGCGAAAGACAAAGCCTTTGAATTGGTGTTATCACCCGGGCCGAATTTGCCCTACCCCGAGCGAGCACGCCACGGTGCTTGGCAAAAATTGGCGTTTCGACGCAAAGGTATTGATGTAACTGGTCTGCTTGGCAAGCTGCCTGGCGGACTGCGTAATTTATTTAAACGCTATGGCATGGTCACCGAGCGCGATGTCGATTTGGTGTTAGAAGCCAGCGGCTTTGCCTATGGTGATCAATGGCCGCTAACCTTTTTACAAAATACCGCAAAAGAAGTGGTGCGCTTTGGCCAAGCAGGCAAGCCATTTATCTTTATGCCACAAGCCTTTGGCCCCTTTACTTCCAAAGAAAGTAAAGCGGCTATGCGCGATATTATCCATCATGCCCGGCTGATTTTTGTGCGTGACCCCGTGTCCTTAAAGCACTTACAAAGCTGTGTTGAGGTGTTACCCGAGCACGTCGTGCTTACCCCTGATTTCACCGTAGGCTTAAGCCCTATCGGCAATCAAGAACTACCTGAGTTAGATATGCCTTTTGCGGCCTTGATCCCTAACTCTAAGGTCGTGTCAAAATACAATCATGCCAATGCTGAAGCGATGCGCCAGCAATATGTGATGGCTTTTGCTGCCGCAGCGGATTACTTAACGGTGCTTGGCATTCAGCCCGTGCTGGTTAACCACGAAGGTAAAGAAGACGCCGAGTTATGTGCTGAAATTGCCGCCTTATCACCCTGTGGCTTAGTACAAATTGAGGACCCTCTTGCCGTTAAAGCCTTTATCGGAAAAGCCGAGTTAGCCATCAGCTCGCGCTTTCATGGCGCAGTCAATGCACTAAGCCAAGGTGTGCCTTGCATCGCGACCAGTTGGAGCCATAAATATCACGCCATGATGAGTGATTTTGGTATGGGCAAGTTTTGTGTCGAAGAGTTGACTGAAGACAACCTGCTGCGCAGCGTCGCCGAATTAATTGAACAAAAAGAAGCACTCACCAAAGAAGTGGCCTTAAAAGCCACGAGTTTAAAGCAGCAGAACAAGCTGATGTGGCAACGTTTGTATCGGGCGATTGGCTGGTAAGCTTGCCTCTGAGTGTCTGTTTAGCCGAATGAGCTCACGCAGGCTAACAACAAACGGGCGGGTCTGAAAACTGACCCGCCCGTTTTCACAAAAACAGTGCTCACGTTTAAACGAACAAAGCGAGCTTCAAGGTGTTATCTACTTTTTCTGGGCCACCGCACATTTCATCATAAGCAGATTTGTGAACTAACCAAGCCTGTTTAACCGTGCAATCGCTGAGCGACTTTTTAACCTGTTCGACACTATGAAAATGTTGTGGTTGATTTTGCTCATCAACAATGAAGCCTTTACGGCCGTCAAAGTCAGCTTCAACCAAATAAAGGCCCATTTCATAAGAGTGTACGGTTAACTCATCAATGCGTACGTCTTGATGGTTCAAATGGGTAAGGCGATGATGTGGCATAGCAGTAACTCCAAGCTGTGAACGTTAAGGGGATTACCTAACTAGGGCTTGTTGACGTTTGCTGGTTGTTTTTGCAGCTGAGTGGCTGGTATTTATACAAGGCAGAGCTTGTGCCGTGTAGTTATTCTACATAAACAAGCGATAACGCAGTAGAAATGCCAGCCACACGCTGCCCGAAGGGTTCGTCTGGCGATGCTTTGCTCTTTGTCTCTCGTCGTTTATTTAGAATAACTAAATTACACTCCTCGTTTCGCGATCAAAACATCGCCAAACGAACAAAATCTAAACAGGAAACGTCAACAAGCCCTAAGGTTTGTCTAAAGAATGTACGACTTAACCTTAAGATCGGATCTTCACCTCGTCCAGCAGGCGTTTACTAACACTTAATTAATGCTCGGCCCACTCAATTTAGTGGCCTGCCAGTTGACCACTTGCCACTGTCCGTTGCGCTTGACCAAAGTACCACTATTTAAAAAGCGCAGTGTTTCTGTTGCTGATTTTCCTACCAAAACAAAGGCCACCACGGCAGTATCGCCATACTGCATAATTTGCAAATCTTCACGACCATAACGCATGCTCACTTCCGCAGCAGGGATCTCGCCACGGCTATTTACGCCTTGCATTAACTGCGCTTTACCAAAACGGGTACCCGCAGAACTGGTGTAAATCAGCTCTTCTGCCCAAAAGGCATTATGTATCATGGGATCATTTCGGCTCGCCCCATCTAAAAAGGTGTCCAACATGTTCGTAAGGACGCGTTGTTCATCCGCCCATACGGCGCTAGGCAGCGCTAATAACAAACAAAAAAATAAGCTTTTCATCGGTCAGATCCTCTAAAGATAAGGGTTATCACAGGTTAAGGCGCAAAAGCAGCCATAGTGTCTTGAGCGTTTTGCGCAAGCCCCGCTAAAGCCTGCAACACGACCTTTAGGGCGAAGCTCAAGGCTTCATCAATAGCAAACATGAGCTGAAGCGCCTAACCCGCTTTACATACTGATGCCACCATCTATTTCTACCACACGACCGGTAAAAAAATCATTCTCAAAAATGTACTTAGCGGTATGGGCCACTTCACTGGCCTCACCTAGCCGGCCAACCGGTTTCATTTTCTCTAAACGATCACGTGCTTCTGGCTTCATGGCATCTGTCATCGCGGTACGAATAACGCCCGGGGCAATGGCGCCAACCCGAATACCGTAACGCCCTAACTCACGTGCCCAGGTCACGGTCATTGCCACAACACCGGCTTTAGATGCTGCATAGTTGGTTTGCCCCATGTTACCGCCACGCGCGACACTCGACATATTGATAATAACGCCTTTGTTGCCACGCTTCACCATCGCTGCTGCCGCTTCACGGCCACATAAAAATACGCCTGTCAGGTTAACATCAATAACCGATTGAAATTGTGCCAACGGCATCTTGCTGGTGATTTCGCCATCTTTGAATTTCAATAACAATCCATCACGCAGGATCCCGGCGTTGTTAATCAAACCATCGATACCGTTAAAATCACTGTCGATTTGGCTGAAAGTCACCTCAACTTCGTCTTCAACGGCTACGTTAGCTTGGTATACGTGCACCGTGGTTTGTGCCGAGAGTTCGGCTTTTGCAGCAGCCAATTGCTCGGTATTCATATCAATTAACGCCAGCTTGGCGCCTTCACTAGCACACATACGCGCCATCTCTAAACCCAGGCCTTGAGCGCCGCCCGTGATCACGATGGTTTTGTCTTTAAGATTCATTTTATTACCTTTGTTTGTAATATTTTGTTCAATAGGATGATGGTCGATGTACTTTATTTAGCCGAAGATAAAACAAGGCCGCTACACAAACCAAGCCAGCCGTTACGGATGTACTTTTTTCTGCAACCGTTGTAGGCCATGGATGGCCGAAAAGGAGCCTTGGGATGGTTCATGGCGTGTTGCAGAAAAAACGTACGCAGTAACAGCATCAACTAATACTGCTCTTTATAAAACGGTCGACCGCTAGTTTTAGTCAAAGTTAACACTTGTTCAGGACGTACTTGGCGCTATCACACAAGCCCCCTCAAACAAAAAAATCAAACTATTTAACTAATCAACTAATCAACTAATCAACTAATCAACTAATCAACTAATTAGCATCTGACTTTTTAAATGACGTAAAAATACTCGAAAAATCTAATTTACCGTAACCAGCTTGCTGATGACTCACATACAAATCACGTACCAAACTGCCTAATGGCGTTTTACTTGCGCTTTGCTCTGCCGCTTCCATCGCCAAGCCTAAGTCTTTCGCCATCAAGTCGACCATAAAGCCACCTTGATAATGATTGCTTGAAGGAACAGTATCAATCACACCTGGGCAGGGATTGTATAACTCTAGCGTCCAGTTACGACCTGAACTTTTCAGCATGATTTCAGAAAGCACTTTGGGATCTAAACCATTGGCAATGCCCATCTGCAAGGCTTCAGAAGTACCCGCCATCAAAATGCTTAACAGCATATTGTTACAGATCTTCGCAACCTGTCCGGCGCCAACATCACCGGCATGAAACAGGTTTTTACCCATGTTCGCTAACACCGTTTTCGCTCGCTCATAATCGGCTGCAGTACCACCGATGATAAAGGTTAAGGTACCGGCTTTAGCTCCACCTACGCCACCCGATACGGGCGCATCAATAAAGGCAATCCCTTGCTCACGCAACCCGGCACCGACTTTACGCGCACTTTCAGCATCAATTGTCGAGCAATCAATCACTAAAGCCGATTGACTAATATTGCCCGCGATGCCCTGCTCGCCTAAATATAAACCTACAACATGCTTACCCGCAGGCAGCATAGAAATGACAAACTCTGCACCTAACACCGCCTCAGCGGCCGATGCCGCAACCGCAGCACCTTCTGCTTGCACTTGTGCCAGTGCTGCAGCTGATAAATCAAAAGCCGTAACCTGATGACCTGCTTTCAGCAAATTGAGTGCCATCGGGCCACCCATATTACCTAAACCAATAAATGCCACTTTTGCCATGTTCTAATATCCTTGTTGTTGTTTACCCAATTGTGCGAGGGGATGTGCGGCTTCTGACCATGGCGAACGAAACAGTTCTGCCACCACTTCCACCGGCACGGCTGCCACGTCGGGATATAACCACTTAGGTTGTAAGTCTTTATCAATTAATAAAGCTCTCACACCTTCTTGAAATTCGCCTAACTTGCCACATTGCACACTTAAGCCCAGTTCCAAACGGAAACTGTCGGCCAGTATTTTTGTTTGACCCAGCTGTAATAAACGAAACACAATATGAGCGGTGATCGGGCTGCCATAGCTCAGCGACGCTTTGGCTTTAGTCAGCCATTTATCTTCACCTGGCATCGCCATAATACTATTGACCACCTCGGCTAAGGTCGCTGCTTGGGCTAAAGCCGCGATAGGCTCTTGATGCACACGGATCTGGCTAAGTGGCATTTGTGTGCGACAACCTTGTTCTTGCACCCGCAGTGCATCAGACAGCTTCTGGTGGTTTAACGACACCGTATTACCCCAGTTAATACTGCAAAGCTTTTGCACTAACTCGGCTTTTTGCTCATGGCAAATAAATACATCCGCTAAACCAATAAATCGCGCATCTGCGGCATTAATGGATGCACCGGTTAAACCTAAAAATAAACCACAGCCTGCCGGCATTCGATTTAAAAACCAGCTAGCGCCAACATCAGGATATAAACCGATGGCCATTTCCGGCATGGCAATACGACTGCTCGCGGTCACGATACGATGCGAAGCGCCCGCCATCAGGCCTAAACCACCGCCCATGACGATGCCATTACCCCACACTAACACGGGCTTGCCAAAGGTATGGATCAAATAATCGAGGGTGTATTCTTTGCAGAAGAAATCAGCAACATAAGGTTGAAATTGGCCCGGGGCATCCTGCATAGCTTGATACAAATCGCGAATATCGCCACCCGCACAAAAAGCTTTATCACCCGCGCCTTGCAACATCACCATAGCGACGGTTGGATCAGCTTGCCATGCTTGCAATTGTGGCAGTAAGGATTCAACCATCGGCAAGCTTAAGGCATTAAGTGATTTTTCTGAGTTGAGTGTCGCCACGCCAATCAGCTTTCCATTGGCTGCTTGCAACTCCTGATAAAGCACTACACTACTGTCAGTATTTACCAGCATAAACATTCCTTAAAAGTGTACAGTAACGCTGAGTGTAAGCCCTGTGTGTGACATAACATGGCATAAGCTCAGCGTTACCGTGATTTTTTATCGTTATAAGATATCGCCTGCCGCTTCATCTAATAAACGCCGGCCGATAATCAGCCGCATAATTTCGTTCGTACCTTCTAAGATCTGGTGTACGCGGACATCACGGAAATGCCGCTCAAGAGGATACTCTTTGATGTAACCGTAACCGCCATGCAGTTGCAGTGCTTGATCACACACTTGGAAACCGACATCGGTGGCAAAACGTTTGGCCATCGCACAATAAGCGGTGGCTTCACTGTCTTGCTGATCTAATTTAAAGGCTGCTAAGCGCACCAGTTGCCGAGCCGCTACCAATTCAGTGGCCATATCGGCCAGTTTAAACTGCAGCGCTTGAAACGCCGCTAAAGGCTTACCAAATTGCTGACGCTCTAACATATAATTACGCGCGGTATTCATCGCTTGTTGCGCTGTACCGATAGAGCAGGTCGCAATATTAATGCGGCCGCCGTCTAAGCCTTTCATAGCAAAAGAAAAACCTTCGCCTTCATTGCCTAATAAATTGTGCGCAGGAATACGCACATCTTCAAAAGTAATTAAGCGTGTAGGCTGTGCATTCCAGCCCATTTTCTCTTCGGCTTTACCGTAAATCACGCCTTTGGCATCAGCAGGTACAATAAAGGCTGATATCCCTTTAGGCCCAGCTTCTCCGGTACGCGCCATCACCACTAACACTTCGGTTTCGCCCGCGCCCGAGATAAACATTTTTGAGCCATTGAGCACATAATGATCACCGTCTTTCTTCGCGCTGGTACGCAAACCTGCGGCATCAGAGCCTGAGCCCGGTTCAGTTAAGCAATAAGACGCTAGCTTTTGCCCGGTCACGAGCGACTCAACCCACTCACTTTTAGCGGTTGCCGTGCCCCAAGTTGCAATCATCCAGGTCGCCATGTTGTGAATAGTCAACATGGCCGTGGTCGCAGTACAGCCCATGGCGAGTTGTTCAAAAATAATCGACGAATCTAAGCGTGATAACCCCATACCGCCATCTTCTTCTGCGGTATACAGCGAACAAAATCCCAGTTCACCCGCTTTTTGGATCACGGCTTTTGGAAAGAAATGATCTCGATCCCACTGTGCTGCATGTGGGGCTAATTCTTGCTCAGCAAACTGCTTAGCCACATCAACAAAGGCTTGTTGATCTTCGGTTAAATTAAAATTCATAGAGATTTCCTGTACTGTTCTAAGCAAAACGGACGACGGCGCAGCTGCAAATTTTTAATGGTTTTGTCTTCGCTGTCGCCGTCGCCACGTTCGCCCCTGTCAACTCTTAACGTAAATTAATCGACATATTCGGGCCGGCTACCGGAATATCGTCATCGAACCAACGCGCCGTAATGGTTTTAGTCTCAGTGTAGAAGCGCACAGCTTGTTTACCATAAGCATGTTGATCGCCGTAAAACGAGCCTTTCCATCCGGTAAAGGAGAAAAAGGGTAGCGGTACTGGGATAGGAATATTAATACCCACCTGACCCACTTCTACGTTGTGCTGATACTTCCGAGCAGCGGCCCCACTGGCGGTGAAAATTGACGTGCCGTTACCAAAAGGACTGTCGTTAACGACTTTTAACGCCTCTTCTAACGAATCTACCGTCATGGTAGATAACACCGGCCCAAAGATTTCTTGCTTGTAGATTTCCATCTCGGTGGTGACATTACTGAACACGGTAGGGCCAACCCAGTTACCGTTAGGGTAGCCATCGACCACGCAGTCAGAGCCATCTAACACGCAGGTCGCGCCTTCTTTTTTACCTTGCTCAATCAGTGATAGCACGCGAGCACGCGCTTGTGGGCTGATTTGTGGGCCGTAAGCCGCATCGGCATCGCTGTAATGCCCCGGACGCACTTTACCAATGGCCGCGGCCACCTCGGGGATCCACTCTGCCGCGGCACCGACAAATACGGCTACTGAAATCGCCATACAACGTTGTCCTGCCGCCCCCACAGAAGCGCCCACCAAGGCATTCACCACCTGTTGCTTATTGGCATCAGGCATAATCACCATATGGTTTTTCGCACCGGCAAAAGCTTGTACACGCTTCAGGTTGTCAGTACCCGTTTTATAGATGTATTGACCCACGTTAACCGAGCCGACAAACGAAATCGCTTTAATATCAGGGTGATGCAAAATGGCATCCACTTGCTCTTTTGCACCGTGTACTACCTGCAACACGCCTTTTGGCGCACCGGCTTTAACAAACAGCTCGGCAATTTTGTTCACCGTCATCGGATCTTGTTCAGACGGTTTTAAAATAAAGGTATTACCACAAGCAATAGCCATCGGGAACATCCACAGTGGTATCATCGCAGGAAAGTTAAATGGCGTGATGCCCGCGCAGACACCTAGCGGCTGAATATAGCTGTAGGTATCAATGCTACGTGCCACGTTTTCAACGGTTTCACCCATCATTAAAGAAGGGATATTCGCCGCTTGCTCTACCACTTCAATACCGCGCCAAACATCGCCTTTGGCATCTTCAACGGTTTTGCCTAACTCTTCACAAATGATCTCAGCAATTTCGCCCTGATGTTCTTTTAATAAATGCGCGAAACGCATCATTAAACGAGCACGTTCAGAAACCGGTACTTCTTTCCATGTTTGAAAAGCCGCCTTAGCTGAAGCAATAGCGCGCGCCATTTCTTCGCTAGTGGCACAAGGCACTTGAGCAATCACCTGTTGCGTTGCAGGATTAGTCACTGCAATCAGTTTATCGCTCGTTGAGGTGACGAATTCGCCATCGATAAAGTGTTTAACCTGTTGTGTCATGAAGCATCTCCCGATTGTTGGGCTATACCGACGGCATCTTATCTATGTCGTTATTATTTGCCGTCGGTAAATATGAATGATTTATTGTTGCGTTGGCCGGTATAAAACACACGGCCCACGAAGCATTGCATTTGTTACATCACTTCCACTGCAAGCGCGACGGCTTCACCGCCACCGATACACAGTGAAGCAATACCTTTACTTAAACCGCGGTTACGCAAGGCGTGGATCAAGGTCACCAAAATACGGGCACCTGAAGCGCCAATCGGATGACCTAAGGCACAGGCACCACCGTTGACGTTAACTTTGTTATTATCTAAACCCAGCTCATTAACAGCGAGCATCGTTACCATGGCAAAGGCTTCATTGATTTCCCACAGGTCAACCTCATCTTTTTGCCAACCGGTTTTTTTCAATAATTTTTGCATCGCACCAACGGGCGCAACCGTGAAATTTTCTGGTTCAATCGAGTGCGTGCTGTGTGCTACGACGCGTGCTAAAGGTTTAGCCCCTAAGGCTTTGGCATCGTCTAAACGCATTAATACCAAGGCAGCAGCACCATCAGAAATTGAACTAGAGTTCGCAGCGGTAATAGTGCCGTCTTTGGCAAACGCCGGACGTAAAGTGGGGATTTTATCTAATTTGGCATTACCCGGTTGCTCATCGACGTTAAAGGTTATTTCGCCTTTACGCGTTTGAAAGGTGACCGGCGTAATTTCAGCAACAAAGGCGCCACTGCTAATGGCACTTTGAGCTCTGGTTAGAGATTGCACCGCAAAGGCGTCCATCTGCTCGCGATTAATTGCTTTGTCATTAGCCGTGTTTTGCGCGAAACAGCCCATGGCTTTACCGTCATAGGCATTTTCTAAACCATCAAGCATCATATGGTCTTTCATTTCGCCGTGGCCCATACGGTAACCGCTACGCGCTTTGGGTAACAGGTAGGGCGCATTTGACATCGACTCCATACCACCGGCGACCACAACATCGGCACTGCCAGCGTGTAATAAATCACTGGCTAACATCACGGCTTTTAAACCCGAGCCACACACCTTGTTAATGGTGGTTGCACCGGCACTTAGAGGTAAACCGGCTTTTAAAGTGGCTTGACGCGCCGGTGCCTGACCTAAACCCGCGGGCAGCACATTGCCCATAATCACTTCGCTAATTTTCTCAGCAGCAATTCCTGCATCAGCCATTGCAGCTTTAATGGCCGCCGCACCTAACAGTGTAGCGTCAACCTCTGATAGACCGCCCATAAAGCCGCCCATGGCGGTACGTCTAGCAGCAACAATAACAACAGGGTTTTGCGGATTCATTCAGCTCTCCAAATCTTGGCGTTGACTTAAATAATGACACAGAGCCTACACCAAATTTACGTTTACGCCAACGTCAACTTGTTAGCACTATGGTATTACCACAGATTTAAAGTGCAAAAATCTGTACAGCGAGTGGCGTTTTGTTGGCATAAAAACTTTACAAAGAGCACTATTAACCCACTCAAACAGTGATAGCTTATGGCCGATTGCTTTACCTTTACGTAAACTTCACTTATAGTTGCCAGCACTTAGTGAGAAGGCATGCCATGAAAGAAAAAGACGAGAAAACCTACAGTATCAGCGAGCTAGCACGGGAGTTTGACATTACAACCCGAAGCATTCGTTTTTACGAAGATCAGGGTTTGATAACGCCACAGCGCGCCGGCCAAACACGAATTTACAGCAAACGTGATCGCGTTCGCTTAAAGCTTATTTTGCGCGGCAAACGCTTGGGCTTTAGCTTAGCGGAAACCGGTCAGTTGTTTGAATTGTACGATGCCGATAAAAGCAGCGTAAAACAACTCAGCACCATGTTGACCTTAATTGAGCAAAAAAAAGTCGAACTTCACCAACAGATGGATGACATTAAAGTGGTGTTGATGGAGCTGGTTACCGTCGAAAAGCGCTGCCGAGAAACGCTTTCTGAAGCCAAACAACCAAAAAGCGCCTGAACCGATAAGGTTTTGGGTGATAAGCCTAATACAGATGGGGATTTAACATGATTAGCAGTTACAAAGGCCTTAATTTCGATTTAGGCGAAACCGTCGACATGATCCGTGATCAAGTAAATGCGTTTGCGCGTGAAGAAATCGCACCGCGTGCCGCGGCAATCGACGAACAGAACGAATTTCCACATGACTTATGGCGTAAATTTGGTGATTTGGGTTTATTAGGCATTACCGTGGATGAAAAATACGGTGGCTCAGGCTTAGGCTATATTGAGCACGTTATTGCCATGGAAGAAATTAGCCGCGCCTCTGCCTCAGTGGCCCTGTCTTATGGTGCTCATTCAAATCTGTGTGTGAATCAAATTTCACGCAACGGCACTGAAGCTCAGAAAATGAAATACTTACCAAAACTGTGCTCGGGTGAGCATATCGGTGCCTTGGCCATGAGCGAACCAAATGCCGGCTCTGACGTAGTCAGCATGAAACTGCGCGCCGACAAGCAAGGTGATAAGTACATTTTAAACGGTAACAAAATGTGGATCACCAATGGTCCAGATGCCCATACCTATGTAATTTATGCCAAAACCGACGTGAATGCCGGTTCAAAGGGCATCACGGCTTTTATCGTGGAACGCGGTTTTAAAGGTTTTAGCCAAGCGCAAAAACTTGACAAGCTGGGCATGCGTGGCTCGAACACCTGTGAATTAGTCTTTGAAGATTGTGAAGTGCCTGCCGAAAACGTATTAGGCGAAGTTGGTCGTGGCGTACAAGTACTGATGAGCGGTTTGGATTACGAGCGCGTGGTATTAGCCGCCGGCCCGCTGGGTATTATGCAAGCCTGTATGGATGTGGTAGTGCCTTATATCCACGATCGTAAGCAATTCGGCCAATCTATTGGTGAATTCCAATTAGTACAAGGTAAGTTAGCCGACATGTATACCCGCATGAACGCGGCTCGCTCTTATGTCTACATGGTAACGAAAGCCTGTGATAGAGGCGAAACTACCCGTAAAGATGCTGCCGGCGTGATTTTATATGCAGCGGAATTAGCCACCCAAATGGCTTTAGACGCCATTCAATTACTTGGCGGTAATGGTTATATCAATGAATACCCTACCGGACGTTTGTTACGAGATGCCAAGTTGTATGAAATTGGTGCCGGTACCTCAGAAATCCGCCGCATGCTAATTGGCCGTGAACTCTTTACCGAATCTAACTAAGCTTTTAAGCCGAATTAACAGTGGCAGCGTTAGCTTCCACTGTTTTATTCGCAATCTAGGCAAGTGAAATTAACTAAGCGAAGCGCGCGACAGATTTAACGAAACGAGCGATTAAAAGTGAGTCTGCTAAGTTGTTCCGGTTCCGCTTTGTTTAACCCGCTCTAGTATAAGGTGACTTAAGTGACCAGAATTACGTCAAAAGTAAATCCTCGCGCAGAGGATTTCCAAAAAAACGCTGCGGCGATGCAAGCCGTGGTCGATGATCTGAATAGCACAGTACAAAAAATTAAACTCGGTGGTGGTGAAGCGTTGATCGCGCGGCATACCGCACGTGGCAAGCTGTTTGTGCGCGAGCGCATCCAAAAACTGCTTGACCCGGGCTCACCCTTTTTAGAAGTAGGCCAATTTGCCGGTTGGGAATGCTATGAAGACTACGTACCCTGTGCCGGAGTGGTTGCCGGTGTAGGTCGTGTCAGTGGTGTGGAGTGTATGATTGTCGCCAATGATGCCACCGTAAAGGGCGGTACTTACTACCCGCTAACGGTAAAAAAGCATTTACGTGCGCAAGAAATTGCTGAGCGCTGTCACTTACCCTGTATTTATTTAGTCGACTCTGGCGGCGCTAACCTGCCACGCCAAGACGAAGTTTTCCCCGATAAACTGCACTTTGGGCGTATTTTCTTTAATCAAGCGAACATGTCAGCCAAAGGTATTCCGCAAATCGCGGTAGTCATGGGGCTTTGTACTGCAGGTGGCGCTTATGTGCCTGCCATGGCCGATGAAAGCATTATTGTTAAAGAACAAGGCACCATTTTTTTAGCCGGTCCACCATTGGTAAAAGCCGCCACCGGTGAAGAAGTCTCCGCCGAAGAGCTCGGCGGTGCCGATGTGCACTGTAAAATCTCCGGCGTGGCAGATCATTATGCTTTAAATGACGAACACGCCCTGCAACTTGCTCGTAATGCGGTATCCAGACTGAACCGCCCCGCACCTCAGCAAATGGATGTAAAAGCAGCGCAAGAGCCTTTATATGATGCTAAAGAGCTGTACGGCATTGTCGGTACCGACTTACGCAAACCATTCGACGTGAAAGAAGTGATTGCTCGTATTGTCGACGGCTCAGATTTTGATGAATTTAAACAATACTACGGTGCTACCCTCGTTTGTGGTTTTGCGCGCATCTTCGGCTATCCCGTGGGCATTGTCGCCAATAACGGGATTTTATTCTCCGAATCGGCGCAAAAAGGCGCGCATTTTATTGAGCTTTGTGCCCAGCGCAAAATCCCGCTGTTGTTTTTACAAAATATCACCGGTTTTATGGTGGGTAAAAAATACGAAGCCGAAGGTATTGCCAAACACGGTGCCAAAATGGTGATGGCGGTTAGCTGCGCCAAAGTGCCGAAATTTACCGTGTTAATTGGCGGCAGTTATGGCGCCGGTAACTACGGCATGTGCGGCAGGGCTTACGATCCTACCATGATGTGGATGTGGCCGAATGCGCGCATCTCGGTAATGGGCGGTGAGCAAGCCGCCGGTGTTATGGCCCAAGTAACTAAAGATGGCTTAGCACGCAAAGGTGAAACGTTAAGTGTTGACGCTGAAAAAGCCTTGAAACAACCCATTGTTGAACAATATGAGAAACAAGGCCATCCTTACTATGCCAGTGGTCGCTTATGGGATGATGGCATTATCGATCCGTCACAAACGCGAATGACCGTCGGTTTAGCTTTAGCGGCCGCCTTAAACGCCCCAATTGAAGAAAGCCGTTTTGGTGTATTCAGAATGTAAGGTGTTACCGCAGCCAGTTTGCTTAATAGCGAGCTGGCTGCGCTGAAGTAGGTTAATCACAAAAGGTGTTTTATGTAGTAAGCAAACGCTTGCTGGCTTATCAAGCCATACCGGCAACCCCATTACTTTATAAGCAGAAAGTCTTAACTTTCGGAGATAAAAATGACCCAGGTATACACAGAAGTTAATATCGATACCCGTGGCGTAGCAACTTTAACGCTGAACCGCCCTGCTGTGCATAACGCTTTTGATGACGCGATGATCGCCGAATTAATTAATGTGTTCAACGAACTCGCCAATAACGATGCCGTACGGATTATGGTACTTGCCGCCAATGGCAAAAACTTCTCTGCCGGTGCCGATTTGAATTGGATGCGCGCTATGGCGCAAAAAGATTACGATGAAAATCTGGGTGATGCCGCCGAATTAGCCACTTTAATGCACTTGCTCGATAAATTTCCAAAACCCACTATTGCTTTGGTTAACGGTGCAGCCTTTGGCGGCGCGGTTGGCTTAGTGGCTTGCTGTGATATTGCTATTGCCAGTGACAGCGCCACTTTCTGTTTAAGTGAAGTGCGCATCGGTTTAATGCCTGCCGTTATTAGCCCTTATGTGATGCGAGCATTGGGCGAGCGCGCCAGCCGTCGCTACTTTATCACTGCAGAGCGCTTCAATGCCGCTACCGCACTGCAACTGGGTTTATTACATGTTGTGGTAAGTAGCGATGACATGCAGGCCTGCTGTGAAGGTTTTATTACTCAACTGCTGCAAAATAGCCCAGCGGCGATGCGTGCGGCTAAAACCTTGTTGCAAAACATCTACAACCGAAAAATTAGCAACAATGTTATTGCTCATACCCAGCAAGCGATTGCCGATATCCGCGTATCTGACGAAGGCCAAGAAGGCTTAAGCGCATTTTTAGACAAACGTACCCCAGCTTGGCAAAACGCAGTAACCACCGATGATAAGGCAGGGAAATAACATAATGTTTCGTAAGATCTTAATAGCTAACCGTGGCGAAATTGCTTGTCGCGTGATTGATACCGCACACAAACTCGGTATTCGCTGCGTGGCGGTTTATTCTGAAGCCGATACCAATGCCCGGCATGTCAGAATGGCCGACGAAGCCTACTTACTCGGCCCTGCACCAAGTAAAGACTCCTATTTACGCAGTGATAAAATCATTGCAATTGCTAAACAAAGTGGCGCCGAGGCGATTCACCCAGGTTACGGTTTCTTATCTGAAAATGAAGATTTTGCTAACGCCTGTGCGCAAGCCGGTGTGATTTTTATTGGCCCACCCGTGGCGGCCATCACCGCGATGGGCTCAAAAAGCGCGGCTAAAGAAATTATGGCGGCTGCAGGTGTGCCCTTAGTGCCGGGCTATCATGGCGACGATCAAAGCGATACCTTGTTAGCTGAAGAGTCAACCCGTATTGGTTATCCGCAATTACTGAAAGCCGCCTACGGTGGCGGCGGTAAAGGCATGCGGGTTGTTTGGAACAAAGACGAATTTGCCGCTGCTTTAGCCAGTGCCCGACGTGAAGCCAAAGCCGGCTTTGGCAATGATAAAATGCTAATTGAGCGTTACTTAACCAAACCGCGCCATATTGAAATTCAAGTATTTGCCGATAATCACGGCAATGCGGTGTATTTGGCTGAGCGTGATTGCTCTATTCAGCGTCGGCATCAAAAAGTGATTGAAGAAGCCCCAGCCCCCAATTTTAGCGCTGAGCAGCGTAAAGCCATGGGCGAAGCTGCTGTAAAAGCCGCTAAAGCCATTGATTATCGTGGCGCTGGTACGGTGGAGTTCTTATTTGACGAAGACGGTTCTTTCTACTTTATGGAAATGAACACCCGCTTGCAAGTTGAGCACCCTGTGACAGAAATGATCACCGGCCAAGACTTAGTAAAATGGCAATTATTAGTGGCCGCGGGCGAGCCTCTGCCATTGGCACAACAGGATATTCAATTAGACGGCCATGCTATTGAAGTGCGCGTTTATGCCGAAGATCCGGATAATGACTTTTTACCGGCTACCGGCAAACTGACTTACTTACGTCAACCCGAAGCGAATCGCCATGTGCGGGTCGATACCGGCGTGGTCGAAAACGATGAAGTGTCGCCCTTTTACGATCCGATGATTGCCAAGCTGATTGTTTGGGATGAAAGCCGTGACCGCGCAATTGCCCGCATGCTGCGCGCCTTGGATGATTACCGTATCGCCGGTGTGACGACTAACCTGAGCTTTTTAACCAGCCTGACCGAACACCCTGCGTTTAAAGCTGCACAGCTAGATACTAACTTTATCACTCAGCATCAAGAAAGCTTATTTGCCCCAGCGAATAATGAAACCAATCAAGCCTTAGTACTGGCTGCATTGTTTGTTTTACAACAACAAAAAGCCCCCAGCTGCAGTCATACAACTTTTAGCCCATGGCAATTTAGCCATGGCTGGCGTTTAAATGAAATGCCGACCGTTCACATTGCTTTGCATTATGGCGAACAGAAACAAACACTGACTATTCAGCAACATGAGCAGCATTATGTTATTGATGTGCAGAGCCAACAATTATGCTGTACCGCCGAGCTTATCGGTGATGAACTTAGCGCCGTGTTAGGTGATCATCGTACCAAGGTGCGGGTAAGCCAATATGGCGACACCATCAGCATCTTTATTAAGCATCAGCGCTACGACTTTATCTATCAAACCGAAGTCGCTACCGAAGTTGATGGTAGCGAGCATGCCGGCAGCTTAACCGCGCCGATGAACGGCACTATTGTGGCGGTCATGGTTGAAGCTGGCGCCAAAGTTAAAGCCGGTGAGACCTTAGTGATCATGGAAGCCATGAAAATGGAATACAGTATCAAAGCACCGAAAGATGGCGTAGTAAATCAGCTGTTTTACCGTGCCGGTGAGCTGGTACAAGACGGTGCAGAACTGGTCGATTTTACAGCGGAGGAGCAATGAGTTTTCCTAAAGCCGTGCGCCTAGTGGAAGTGGGCCCTCGCGATGGTTTGCAAAACGAGCAAAATGTTAGCACCGACGCAAAAGTGCAGCTAATCAATATGCTCAGCGCTGCAGGCCATCGCTATATTGAAAGTGGCGCCTTTGTCTCCCCCAAATGGGTACCGCAAATGGCCGACTCAGCCGAGGTGTTCGCCGGTATTTCGCGCGGTGCTAATATCACCTATGCTGCCCTCACACCCAATTTAAAAGGTTACGAAGCCGCTAAAGCGGCCGGTGCCACTGAAGTAGCCATCTTTGGCGCCGCATCAGAAGCCTTTAGTCAAAAAAACATTAATTGCTCGATCAGTGAAAGCTTGGCGCGTTTTGCGCCGGTACTGGATGCAGCAAAAGCAGATGGCATTAAAGTACGAGGGTACATCTCTTGCGTCGTCGGTTGCCCCTATCAGGGTGACGTTGCGCCAAGCGAGGTCGCGCGAGTAGCCAAAGCACTACTAGAGATGGGCTGCTATGAAATTTCGCTAGGAGACACCATCGGGGTTGGCACCCCACTTATGGTGAATGCCATGCTGGACGCCGTGCTCAAAGTAGCGCCGGTTGAACAACTCGCAGTGCATTTTCATGACACCTATGGCCAAGCCTTAACCAATATTTATGTGGCGCTCAGTCGTGGCATTAGCGTGATTGACAGCGCCGTAGCCGGTTTAGGCGGCTGCCCTTACGCTGCAGGTGCCTCAGGCAATGTCGCCACTGAAGATGTGGTGTATTTATTAAATGGCTTGGGCATTGAGCACGGTGTGGATTTAGACGCTTTAGCCGCTGCAGGTGGGTTTATTACCGAGCAATTGGGTAAAACTACGAACTCAAAAGTAGGCTTAGCTCTTAGCGCTAAATGCACGACGTAACATAAAAATAGGCCTTACGCTTTTACTGAAAAAATCGAAGCGCTGCGAAATCTCAACAAACAAATAGCGCAGCACAATTTTTGGTGGGACCGTGTTTTTCAGGGATGAAAAACAGGAGCGTACAAGGATATATTTACAGCGTGTCCCAACAAAATTGGGCGCAGCGGCAGTGCTAGTTAGACAAAACGCAGCGCAATTTTTGGTGGGACCGTGTTTTTCAGGGATGAAAAACAGGAGCGTACAGGGATATATTTACAGCGTGTCCCAACAAAATTGGCCGTAGCGACAGTGCTGCCAATAAAGAACGTAATGAACTTTATTTATAAAAAATAATATTTATTAATATCCGATTTTACTTCCAAGTAAGATATGCAGGAAAGAAAGGAATTAAAATTGCGCCTAGTTCTAAAGTAGGATTGTCGCTCAACACCCATAGCGGGCAAACTCATTCTTAGTTAAATGTTAACAACAATACACATTGAGCTTGATATATCGTTAAGCTTTACATACAACTTTGCCGGAACACGCCGTGAATACATCCATGTAGTCTCCTGTTTTTCATCCATGAAAAACACGGTTCCGGTCAAAGTGTATTGCAAGCTTAACTCAATCGAACTTTAGCTTAGGTTTCTAGTTCAGCAGCGATAAATTTAAGTTTTCGAAATGACAGAAACAAAATCAATTTCGCCAAGACTATGGCTGCTAGTTAGCACTTAGAAAAGTCACTGACAGCCCTTGCAATGCATTGTTGGTTGTTGAATCGTAGATGGTACAAGTGGTTAATAGAAAACGATGATGTAACTAACTAAGATACGCTTTCGCTACGAGCTTAACACAGAAAATACCTAGGCCAGTGCAGCATTCAGGGCGAAAGCTGCGAAAAACATTTAAAAGCTAAGCCGTTTAATACATATTTAGATTGATACATGTTCAATAGTCAGACAAGCGACTCAAAAACAGAGGACACAAAATGGCAGGGTTTAATAAAGTCGTACATAACTACGAAGACGCCATGGCAGGCTTGCAAGACGGCATGACCGTTATTGCCGGCGGCTTTGGCTTATGCGGTATCCCAGAAGGGCTTATCGCCCAAATCAAAAAAATGGGGACCACCGACTTAACCGTGGTATCTAACAACTGCGGTGTTGACGGTTTTGGTTTAGGCGTATTACTCGAAGATCGTCAAATCAAAAAAATGGTCGCCTCTTATGTAGGTGAAAACGCCCTGTTTGAAAAACAATTACTCAGCGGCGAACTTGAGGTGGAATTAACACCACAAGGCACTTTGGCCGAAAAAATGCGTGCTGGCGGTGCCGGTATTCCCGCCTTTTTCACTGCTACCGGTTACGGTACACCGGTGGCCGAAGGCAAAGAAACGCGTGAAATCAACGGCCGTCATTACGTATTAGAAGAAGCCATTACCGGCGACTTTGCCATTGTACGTGCATGGAAAGCCGACCGTTATGGCAACTTAGTGTTCCGCCATACCTCAATGAATTTTAACCCGATGGCCGCTACAGCCGGCAAAATCACCGTGGCCGAAGTGGAAGAAATTGTCGAGCCTGGCGAATTAGAGCCATCACAAATTCATACCCCAGGTATCTACGTGCAGCGCGTTATCAAAGGCAACTTTGAAAAACGCATTGAACGTCGTATGGTTCGTAAAGATTAAGGAGACTGCAATGGCTTTATCACGTGAACAAGTTGCCATGCGTGTCGCGCAGGAGCTTAAAGACGGTTACTACGTCAATCTCGGGATCGGTATCCCAACGTTAGTCGCAAACTATGTACCCGCCGGTATTGAAGTGATGCTGCAATCCGAAAACGGTTTACTCGGTATGGGGCCCTACCCAACCGAAGCAGAGCTGGATGCCGATATGATTAATGCCGGTAAAGAAACCGTTACCGCTATCAAAGGCGCGGCGATTTTCAGCTCGGCTGAAAGCTTTGCCATGATCCGCGGCGGTCATGTCGATTTAACCGTACTAGGCGCTTTCGAAGTGGATCAAAACGGTAATATTGCCAGCTGGATGATCCCCGGCAAGCTGGTTAAAGGTATGGGCGGCGCCATGGACTTAGTGGCCGGTGCACTCAACATCGTGGTCACCATGACGCACGCCGATAAATACGGTAACAGCAAGTTGCTGACAGATTGCACCTTGCCATTAACCGGTGTCGGTTGTGTGAAGAAAATCGTTACCGATCTGGCCGTACTAGAAGTGCGGGATGGCGCCTTTCATTTACTTGAGCGTGCGCCTGGCATTAGCGTGGAAGAGATCCAACAAAAAACGGCAGGTAAACTGATCGTTAATGGCATTATTCCAGAAATGGTATTTAATTAAGTAAGCCATAAACAGATATTAGGGCGCGAGTACGGCTAAGGCTGATCAGTTTGGTGTTTTCCATAACACCTTTTATTTAACTGACAGGCATTGTTGATATCGCGCCTTTTTTTTGACCAAGCAAATATCATATGATAGAGTCGGCGCATACCAACTGATAAATCAGGTGTATTATGACCGCGCAAGTTCATGAGTTTATTCCAAGCCACTACGCTAGCCCGAACCTCTGGCAACAGCTAGGCATTGCCGAGCGCGGGCCTAAATTGTATCAAGCGTTACATAACGGCTTTCATTACAACGTATTTGAAAAACTCGCTTTATCGGCACAGCTCGATAAAAAACAACTGGCTCAAGTGTGTCAATTAGCGCCCGCAACACTGGCTCGTCGCGCGAAAAGTGGCCATTTTACTCAAGATGAAAGTGATCGTTTATACCGTTTCGCTACCGTACTGGTGGCCGCTAATGCCCTTTTTGCACAGGATAGCGCAGCCACTAAACGCTGGTTAACCGAGCCGGTGTATGGCCTAGGTGATAAAACCCCGCTCGATATGCTCAGTACCTCTGCCGAAAGCCAAGCCGTCTTAGATTTAATCGGCCGCTTGTCACATGGCGTTTTTGCCTAAGATGTCCGCAAAAGACACTGTTCAGCTTTATCGATTAGTGCATCAACAATGGGCAGCACAGGCTTTTGATGGCGAAGGGGCCTATTTATATGGTGGGCGTTGGAATAACAAAGGTCAGCGTTGTATCTATACGGCAGGCTCTGAAGCGTTAGCCGTTTTAGAGATCTTGGTGCATTTAAATAATCGAGCGGCACTGCGCCAATATCGTTTATTTCAACTTAGTGTAGCAAGCAGTGCCGTGTTGCAACTGAGCCAAGAGAACCTGCCCGCAAATTGGCGCGCCCAACCGGCTGGGGCTGATACAGCCCGTTTAGGCGATGATTGGCTGCAGCAAAAGGCCAGCTTAGCTTTAGCGGTGCCCAGCGTGTTGGCACCGCGTGAAACCAATATTTTATTAAACCCGCAGCATAGCCAATTTAAAGGCTGCCTCAGCAGCCTTGTTGAATTGGAATTTATGCCCGATCCACGCTTAACGCTTTAACCGCGCCAGCAAACTAGAAGTATCCCAGCGACCACCACCAAGCTGTTGCACTTCACTATAAAACTGATCAACCAATGCGGTTAGGGGTAAATGACTGCCATTTTTGCGCGCTTCATTCAGCGCAATCGACAAGTCTTTACGCATCCAATCCACGGCAAAACCAAAATCATATTCTCCGGCCAACATGGTAAGCGAGCGGTTTTGCATTTGCCAGGACGAAGCCGCGCCTTGAGAGATCACCTCGACCACCGCCGCGCCGTCTAAACCGGCATTTTGGGCAAAATTCAGTGCTTCGGCCAAGCCTTGTACCACCCCAGCAATACAAATCTGATTGACCATTTTAGCTAACTGGCCATTGCCCGCGGGGCCCAATAATTTTACGCAGCGCGCATAACTTTGCATGGCGGTTTCAGCTTTGGTATAGGCTGCGGGTTCGCCCCCAACCATCACAGTTAAAATGCCTTTTTCTGCACCCGCTTGGCCACCTGATACCGGCGCATCTAAAAAGCCTAACTGCTGTTTAGCACAAGCCATGGCCAGTTCACGTGCTAAATCAGCCGACGCTGTGGTATGGTCAATTAATACCGCGCCAGCCTGCATGCTTGCTAACACACCGTGCTCGCCATACACCACCGAGCGCACATCATCGTCGTTACCTACACAAACAAACACTAAGCTCGCGCCACTGGCTGCAGCGGCTGGCGTTGCAGCAGCCTCACCTTGGTAGTGTTCAACCCACTTTGCCGACTTGCTCGCGGTGCGGTTATATACGCTGACTGCATAGCCTTTTTGTTGCAAATAACCCGCCATTGGGAAACCCATTACACCTAAGCCGATAAAGGCCACTTTCACTGCTTGATTTGACATATAACTGACTCAAAAATATGACATACTGTGGTTATAGCTTACTAAGTTCTCTAACCAATGAACAGCAAATAAAAGGATCTGCAATGCCCTCTATCTATGATTTTACTGTGCAAGATAACCAAGGACAGCCCATCGAACTCAGTCAATATCGCGATAAGGTGCTGTTAATCGTCAATACCGCCAGCAAATGCGGTTTTACGCCGCAATATAAAGAGCTAGAAGCCCTCTATCAGCAGTATCACACGCAAGGTTTGGTGATTTTAGCCTTCCCCTGTAATCAGTTTGGTGGGCAAGAACCTGCTGGCAATTCTGAGATCCAACAGTTTTGTGAAATCAATTTCGGGCTAAGTTTCCCATTAATGGCTAAACTGAATGTTAATGGGCCTGATACCGCGCCCCTGTTTGATTATCTTAAAGAGCATGCCCGTGGTTTACTGAAAAGCAGAGCGATAAAATGGAATTTTACCAAGTTTTTGGTAAATAAACAGGGGATGGTAGTAAAACGTTATGCACCGCGCACTAAACCCGCCAGCATAGCGCCGGCCATCGAAGAATTACTGTAAATTTGATCTGGCGCTAATTATGACCGAACAAGATACCCTACACTATCCGCAATCTGATGGGAGATTGCCGATGAAAATCGCTGTATTCAGTGCCAAAAAATACGATAAAGAAGGGTTCAGCCAATGGGCTGATCCCAGTCTTCAATTTCACTATATTGAAAGCCGACTTAACCTAGAACACCTTAAACTGGCGCAGGGCTGCCATGCTATCTGCGCCTTCGTTAATGATGATTTATCAGCGCCAGTGTTAGAGCAGATGTCAGTGATGGGCATCGAAATGGTTGCATTGCGCTGCGCCGGCTTTAATAACGTCGATTTAGACACCGCCAAAGCCTTAGGTATCCGCATCGCAAGGGTCCCCGCTTACTCGCCTGAGGCAGTAGCAGAGCATACCGTCGCTATGATGCTGACGCTTAATCGCAAATTACATAAAGCTTACAACCGCGTGCGCGATGACAATTTCGCCTTAGACGGTTTATTAGGTTTTAATATGCACGGTAAAACGGTGGGCATCATTGGTACTGGCCGCATCGGGCTGGCAACCGCTCGGATCTTAAAAGGGTTTGGTTGCAAACTGCTTTGCTATGATATTAAACCTGATCCGGAATTGGCCGAGCATTACACCAGCTTAACCGCGCTTTATCAGCAAAGTGACATTATTAGTTTGCACTGCCCACTGTCACCACAAACCCAATATATCATTAATGCCAATAGCCTTAACTTGATGAAAGAAGGCGTGATGCTGATTAATACCAGCCGCGGTGCATTAATTGATACTAAAGCCGTTATCGATGGTTTGAAAAATCGTAAAATTGGTTATTTAGGCTTAGATGTGTACGAGCAAGAAGCGGATATTTTCTTTGAGAACTTATCAGAGCAGATGATTGATGATGAAGTGTTTAAGCGCTTATTAACCTTTTCCAATGTATTAATTACTGGGCATCAGGCATTTTTTACCAAAGAGGCGTTACAGCAAATTAGCCATATTACCAGTGAAAACTTGTTAGCTTATGCCAGTGGCAGTTTTAACGGTAACGAGTTAGCTAACTAGTCGCAATGGGTGCAATAAGCAGCCATTGCGACTTCTCTATCATCGAGATTAGCACCGTTAAGCCGCAACACTGCACTTAACAATGATCATCGCCAACGATGTTAGGCGTCGTCGCTTGTTTCATCAACCAGCGTTTCAGCCATTTCATCTGGGGAAACCACCACACCTGGACCATCCGCGTCTGGCAATACGGCAATACTTAACTCATCACCATTTAAGCCTTCAGTCCACTTGCTTAACCAGGTTTCTAAATCCACGGCTTGCGCTTGGCAGTTTGACCATTCGCCTTCAATCCACTGCTCAGCTAACTCAAGGTGTGGCCATACTGGGATACAACGTTCATCTTCGGCACTGACTAAAACAAAACCTTCATCATCTGTTAGGATCCAGATCTGCTGTAAATCTGCAACGGCTTGAATAAAGTAGTCGTAACGCTGCTCTGCATCAAGCGCCGTTATGCGTGCTAACTCTTCTGCCGATAATTGGTATTCCATGTGTCTATCCCATACTGTCAATAATAAGGTTAATGATGACGGATCTGCCGGCATAATGCCATCAGAAAAAGCGTTAGCGCAGCGCTTAGCTTAAAAAAAGGACAGTGCTAGCAATATCAACACGGCATAACGCAAAGCCTTACCGATAGTCACTAACAGCAAAAATATCGAAAAAGGCATTTTTAACACGCCTGCGATCATCGTTAGGGGATCGCCTACTACCGGCAGCCAAGATAACAACAAACTCCAGCGGCCATAACGCAAAAACAGTCGCTCGGCACGCGCTAATTGGCTTGTCGATACTGGAAACCAGCGTTTATGCTGGTATAAACGTAGTTTTTGACCAAGCCACCAATTCACGCAAGAGCCTAAAGTGTTGCCCAAGGTAGCGCTTAGCCACAACAACAACGCGACATGCCCCTGTTGCAGTAAAGCCAGTAACAGCAACTCTGAAGAGGCCGGAAAGATCGTAGCAGCAATAAAGCCGGTTAAAAATAACGAAAAATAAGCCAAAACGTCTACCTTTTACTCTATGGAGATGCGACCAAGCGTCTTAATCGTACCGTTGCTTATAGCGACAAAAAAATCAGCGCAACATTGCCCTCATTATTAGTATAAAACAATTGCTTGGCTATACTTTAGTCGCAGCACACTGAGCACGCATTGACTTTGCTAACGCTTTTACCGAATCTGCTTAATCATATAAAAAATTGGGAGTCATCATGCCGCTAAAGTTGACACAACACCTGCTGTTTTTAGTGCTGTTAGCACTCAGTCAACTGCTGTTGCTCTGGCTAGACTATGCCAAGGTAGCAGTAGGCTTATCTTTTTTACTTACCGCTTTCTATTTGTATGCAGTCTCGAAATCTGTACAACCCGACTCGCCGCTTGAAACAAAGACAACGCATGAGCCGGTTTTAAATGACATTTCAACTGCCACCTCAAAAATGGCTATTGGTGCTGCTGAAGTATCCTTTTATATTGATGGCTTAATTAAAGATATTCAACAAAGTGGTCAAGATAGCCAGCAAATTGCCAACGCGACCAACGCGGTTGCCGACACCAGCAGTAAACTTAATCACAATTTGCAAACCATCAACCTTGCGCTCACTCAAACCGCCAGTGCCAGTTTACAAGCGGATCAGAAATTACAATCCGGTGTGGATAAAATTCAACAGCTCGCCAAAGCCGTTAGCCATGCGGCGAACGAGTTGTCTGCCCTGCGCGGTAATGCAGATAAAATTCAACACATTACTCAAGTTATTGATAATGTCGCGGCACAAACCAATTTGCTGGCACTGAATGCGGCCATTGAAGCGGCAAGAGCGGGTGAACAAGGACGCGGTTTTGCCGTGGTCGCCGATGAAGTGAGAGCCTTAGCCGGCAAAACGGCGAATGCCACCAAAGATATTGGCAGTATGCTGGCCGATATTCGCTCACAAAGCGCGCATACAGCAAATTTGATGACCCAATTAGAAGAAGCCAGCCATCAGGTGCAGTTAGAGTTACAAGATGTTGCCAGCGGCGTGCAGCATATCAGTCAGGAGGTCAGTCAATCCTCTACTACCTTAAACCAAATTGAACACCTCAGCGCCGATCTTGAACAAAACAGTGTGCAGATCAGTAGCGCTATCAGTAATATCAGCCAAGCACTGCAGGCTATCGAGCAAAAAGGCGGCAGTATTGCCAGTCAAGCTATTGATGTCTCAGTAGAAACCGAAACCATTTATCGCGCCCTTAGCCAGCAACAACACGATGCTTTTTATCAACCGATCTTACAAGAAGCACAACAAGCGGCAAGTGCCATTGGCGAGTTACTGCAACAAGCGATCAGTCAGGGTAAATTTAGCCAGCAACAATTATTTGCCGAGCAATATCAGCCTATTGCTAACACCAATCCGCAAAAATATCATACCGCCTATGATAAATTTACCGATGAAGCCTTCCCTGCCATTCAAGAAGCCATTTTGGCTCGACAGTCTAACGTCACCTATGCAGGGGCGGTCGACCGTAAAGGCTATTTCCCAACGCATAATCGTAAATTTAGCCAAGCATTAACCGGTAATTATCAAAAAGACTTACTGCAAAATCGTACCAAACGCATTTTTAATGATCGTACGGGCAGCCGCTGTGGCAGTAATACCGAAGATATGTTGTTACAAACGTACAAGCGCGATACCGGAGAGATCATGCACGATCTGTCGGTTCCCATTTATGTGGCCGGTAAACACTGGGGTGGTTTTCGTATTGGCTTTACTCGCTAAGTGTGTTTGGCAATGTTCAGCGCCGAACTAATAAGGTCAGCACCTCGGCATGGCTGCTATGAGCAAACAGATCGAACAGCTGGGCTTTGACTAAGCGATAGCTTTTTAGCTGCGCTATATCAGCGGCTAAACTGTGTACGTTGCAACTGGAATACAGTATAAAACGCGGTTGTAACCGTGTGATATCAGCACATAACGCGTCGCCTAAGCCCCGCCTAGGTGGGTTAACCACTAATAAATCAGGCGCCTGTGCGGCGGCATGGGCAAAGGCCGCAGAGTCTAACGCTTGAAAACGCACCTGAGTGAGCCCCAACTCGTTGGCCGCTTGCTCGGCACTGGCTATCGCAGCGGCGGAAATTTCAATGCCGGTTAGTGTGGGTTGTTGCCATGTTATTGCCGTTAATTGGCTTGCTAAGTGCAGTCCAAAGCCACCGACACCACAAAACAAATCCCAGATCTGTTCAAATGGCTCACCTTGTTGCTGTAACTCAACCGCCCAAGTTGCGGCGGTATCATATAGTGCTGCCGCTAAGCTGGGGTTGGTTTGAAAAAAGCTTTGGGGTGATAAATACAACGGCACCTGGTTTAATTGCTCGCGCAGCAAGCGCTCTGTTGTAAGCACAATCTCTTCTGCCCCTTCTAACAGCGCAGCAGGTTGTGGCTGCAAATTAATACTAACCACAGCTATAGCGGGTACTTGCGCTAATAAGTGCGGTAGATACTTTTGAATGACCGCTAAATGATTTTTTGAACGTAGCACAAAACGCAGCATAAAGCGGCCGCTATGCTGGCTTTGACTCAGTAAAATAAATTTCAGCTCACCACGGCGCTGCTGCACCTGGTAAGGCTGTAGTTTAGCTAAAACGATAAAATTTTTAATAGCGGCAAATACGTCAGCAAAGTGCTCTGGATATAACGGGCAATCGGCCAAATCGACCGCTTCGTTTTGCTGATTAACAATCCCCAGCAATGGCGCTTCTGCCGTGCCAAGCACCACCATTTTGGCTTTATAACGAAAACCCTGCTCGCTACTGGCCATTGGCGCTAATAAATGAAACGGCGCAAAAGCAGCCAATACATCCACTAACTGTTGCTGTTTGTTAGCCAGTTGTGTGGCATAAGGCTGCGCTAACCATTGGCAGGACTGGCATCGATCTGCCATAAAATGGGCACATTGCACAATATTATTCCTCAGCCAGCATCAAAGCTATAGCTGCAGGATCACCATCATTCGGGGCAGGTTCAATTTGCAATACCGCTGCCATCACATTATAGATATCAACCATACTGAGCTTCTCAACGGCGGTGGCTTTTTTAAAGGCCGGGCCTATAGCAATCAAGGTCGTTTGCATATCTGCTTCGCTATTATCATAACCATGGCTACCACGCGGATCTAAATAAGTGGGATCGGCCTTTAAGCGAGCTAAAGCACTTTGACGCACAAAAATCCATGGCTGTTCAGCCAGTAAAAAAATCGGTGCGATACGGCTATGCTGCTGATAATGAAAGCGCGCTGGGAAATCAGCTTTACGATATAAGCGCATTTGCTCAGGGTTATAACGCTCAGCAATTTGCTGATACAGCGTGTCTTCTGCGCCCTCTTTCGGGAAAATACTGATCAATTCACGTGAAAGCCGCACATTTAACGCTAAATCGGCTGAGAATAACTCATCCGCCACAATATGCTTGCGCTGATCCACTTCGGCCATGCCATGATCTGAGCTGATAATCAGATTTAACTCATCAGCTTGACCGCGAGCGGTTAAGGTTTGCATCAAATAGGCGATCTCAGCATCCACATCGGCTAAGGCTTGTGCCGTTTGTGCGGATAAGGGTCCAAAATCATGGCCGGCTGAATCCACATCGCTGAAATATAACGTAATCACCTTAGGGCGCTCAGCATAAGGTAACGCTAACCAATCAAGCACTTGCTGGGTACGCTGACGATTTGGCGTATTATGCTCATAGGGAAACCAGTAACTTGGGCGCAGGCCATTGATTTCAGCTTCAGTACCTGGATAAAAATAAGTGGCCGCCATCTTACCTTGGCGCTCAGCCGTGATCCATATAGGCTCACCCTGCCACCAGAAACCATCCCCGACTTCCTCTGACTTACTCAAGGCAAACATACGGCCCGTTGCCGGATCATAGATAGAGTTATCCACAATACCGTGCTTTTCTGGGTGTAAACCGGTTACCAAAGAATAATGATTAGGAAAGGTTTTGCTTGGGAAGACCGGTTGTAACTGTTTAACCTGCACGCCCGCTGCTGCAAGCTTAGAGAGAGTTGGTGCGTGATGCAGTTGCAAATAATCGTGACGCAAACCATCAATTGAAATAATTAACAAGCTGGTTTGAGCGCCGTCTTTTACCGTCGACTCGGTTTGTTCGGGTTTAGCGCAAGACACTAGCAACAGCAGCATAACAACAGTTAAAAATCGCATGAAACTAACCTTTTATTAGCAGAAACTATCAGCGGAAACCCACAAAGCCAAAGCATTAACCTGCCCAGTGCTGCGGTAACCCCTTGGCGAAAGTACAAGTTGCAGCTAACGCAGCATGCAATTTGGTAAAGACGCTTAGTTTACTGCTTTTTCAAAGGCGCTTCATGCCATTTTGCCCATAATTATTGCACGTTCAACGTAATTTCACTGCTCCCGCCTAAATCATCCTGTACCCGTAACTGATATTCTCCGGCACTGGCTGACCAAAATAAGGTTTCATTCGCGCCAACCGCCCCTAAAAAACGCTTCCCGGCAAACCAATAACTTTGTGTGGCGGCGCCATCTAAGCGCACCTGTAAGGCTAATGGCCGGCCGGCTTGAGCAAAATAAGTTAAACCCGCTTGGGGCGACAAAATCTGCGGTGGTTTTGCTTGGCTTTGGGTTAACTGTGAACATGGGCTGGCGTAAGCGGGCGGTTGCTGTAAACGCACACCTGCTTGCTGATACAAGGCCGCAATATCAGAGGGCCAAAACTCAAATACCTGTAACTCGGTTAACGGCGGTTGATGGTAACAAGCACGCAAGCCTGAAGCGCGAAAAATCGGCACTGGCCGATGTAACTCTGACAAAGCAATCGGTGATACGCCAGGGATCACCCAACCCAGCTCAGTCGCTGGGCAAAAGCGATTGGGTAATTGAAAACTTTGCCGACACAGCGCAACTTGGCGTAAGTTAAGCTTTTCTGACACCGCAAACAGCTGCTGATTCGCGTGTTGTTGCTCACCGAGTAGCGGTAATAACGAAAAGAACAAAGGTGCCGCTACCGTGCGCCCCACTAAATTCGGATTGCTGCTGCCATCAAAGTTGCCAAGCCAAACGGCCACCACGTAATCACCATAGAGCCCCAAGGTCCAAGCATCGCGATACGCATAAGAGGTGCCCGTTTTCCAAGCGACGGGGGGGCTATCGGTCAGCGCAGCTAACCGCGCATTTTGTAAGGGCTGACTACTGAGCATCTGTAAGGTTAAAAACGCCGCTTCGGGCAATAAGCCGGCGTTATTCTCTGCTGCTACCCTCTTTTTTAGTTCATGGGAGGTTATCTCAACAACATCTTGGGGGGGATTGGCTGTTACCGTCCACGGCTTAGTCTCTATGCTCACGGGTTGTGTCATTGCAACCTTGGTGGTCGCCTCGCTGGCAAGCCACTGCAAATCACGATACTGCCCTTGATTGCCAAGCATGGCATATAAACGCACCATTTGTTGCATCGACAACTCCAGTCCGCCCAGAGCTAAGGCTAAACCATAATAGTTGGCGTCTTGCGGTAAGCGAACCCCATTAGCACCGAGCCATTGGTAAAAATCAGGTTGTGCTAACTTTGCTTGTAAAGTGACCGCCGGCACATTTCGACTTTGCACCAAGGCTGCTGTGGCGGTTAACGGGCCTTGAAAACGGCGATCGAAATTCTCTGGGCTGAACAGGCCAAAGCGCTGTGGTAGATCTTTTAATAAGCTTTTCGGGTGAATATGCCCTTGCTGTAACGCTAAGGCATAAATAAAAGGTTTTAGGGCTGAGCCTGGTGAACGTAGTGCCGCGGTACCATCGACTTGCCCCGCTATCTCGCGATTATAAAAATCGGCAGAGCCAATATAGGCTTTGATCTGCATGGTTGGGCGGTGCACCACGAGCACGCTGGCATTACGCAGCCCTAAACGCTGTTGCTGGCGCAAATAGCTGTCGACCCGTTGCTGTACTTGCTGCTGTAAATGCCAATCTAAACTACTGTGCAACTGGCCATTGGGTTGTTGCACAGCCAGTGCTTGCACAAAATGAGGGGCGGTGAAAGGCAAGTCGGAGCGGCGTTTAAAGCGAAGTGGGATCTGCAATAACTGCTGCTCACTTGCTGTTAACGGATAATACTGTTGCCATATTTGCAGTAACCTGGCTCGCGCCGCTTCGAGTTGTGCCGCGCCGTTTTGCCGCTCAGGGTTACGCTGTAGCGGGTTTTGTGGGATCACTGCCAGCGCTAAGGCTTCAGCCGTGCTGAGTTCTGCGGCAGTCTTGCCAAAGTAAATCAGGCTAGCGGCAGCAACGCTTTCTATATTGCCACCGTATGGCGCGTAATTTAAATAGGCTTCTAAAATGGCATCTTTACTGAAATGCCGCTCTAAATACAAGGCCAAGCCAATTTGCTGTAATTTGCCCAGCACAGTTTGACTGTCAATTCCGTAATGTAAACGGGCTAATTGCATGGTAATGGTCGACGCCCCTTGCCGTCGCCCACCTTTTACAACACCTTGCCAAAAAGCGCGAGCCAATGCGGGCAGATCCAAACCAAAATGCTGGTAAAAGCGACGATCTTCATATAACAAGGTGGCTTGCTGTAAAGCTGGTGTCATATCGGTTAGCGCCAGTCGTAACCGATAACGTTCATCCATTGCCGGACGCAGAGCTAACAATTGGCCGCCTGCGGCAAAAACCGCTTGGCTTTGTGCATAATGGGCATACAGCTGCGGTTTAGCCGTAAACAAGGGTAAGCCATACCAAAACAACGCCAATAGCGCGACTAAGAACAACCCGCGCGCTATTTTCTGACGCCACAGCCGTTTTAACCTAAGCCGCATCACTGACAGTGCCCCAGCGTATTAGCCGTCATCAGCTGCGCACAACTAAGGTCGTGTTGGTTGAGCTTGATAGGCACTTACCTCAAGCTGGCCGGCTGGCGTGTAAGCGCGCACACGATTGTCGTACATGGCTTCAGCCGAGGCCACCGGCACCGTAAAACGACCGGCTGTGCTAACACGCACCTGATAAGTCAGCTCGGTCATTTGCGGTGCAATAGCGCCGTACCACAGCACGCGATCTTCACGAATGTCCATATAATCTGCCTGCCACAGGCCACTTTGCCTGGGTACTGAGCTGCGCACTACCTCAAAGCCAGCCGGTAATAAATCGGTAATCACCATATTACTGATCGTGGCACCCGTTAAGCTACGCAGCCGCAAACGCACGGTTAACAGCTGCCCTTGGCTTGCACTAGTGATTTTCTCGCCCTCACTGTTCAGGTAATCACGCACCAGCTCAACACCGTCTGCGCGGGCTTTGCTTGGTAATTGTGCCGCATAGCCTTGCTCTGATAAGGCATAAAACAATGGATAACCTGCATTTAAGCTAAATTGCTGTACCGCTTGCCCGGTTGTGGCATGCGCATAAGGCCAGTTATCCATAAGCGCTAACTTTTCGCCATCGGCTGATAAGGTGGGCAATACCGTTAAGGTATTTGGCTTGATATCGGCATAAGCTGCTAACGCCAAAATGCTGTAAGCCGCCGCTTGCGTATGATAATCGCCCGCAAATAACGGCTCGAGCTGTGTTAACAGTTGCTCGCTACTGAGCTGTGCTGCCTGCTCTGGGAAATGCCGCGCTAATAACAAAAGATACTGGCTATCTAAGTTAAACTGCGATTGAAACTCAGCGTTAGCAAAAGGCTGTGCTATGCGATTAACCGGTTTGTAGTCACGCTCAAGCAACGAGGTTTTGCCCGCTTGATAAGGTTTAAGCAAACTTTGCGCTAAGCTCGGTTGCTGCAAAATCTGATAACTGGCCGCCATGTACACCGCCAATATATCCGATTGCCAACGTTGTTCATGCTGCAATGTTAAGCGCTCATGCAAGTATGTTAGGGCATTACTGACTTGCTCGCCTTTTACACTTAACAAGTAAATTGCCTGTGCACGTAATCTCGCTTGATAAAGATTAGCGCCAGCGGCTTGGCTCACGCTGCGTAAATAATTCAGCGCCCGCTCCAGCATATAATGTGGCACAGCAAAACCTTGCTGCTCCGCTTCCAGTAAAAACTGGATCACATACAACGAGGGGAAATCTGCGCTTTGAGTATGGCCTGGCCAAAAAGCAAAGCCACCATCGGCTTGTTGTCGTTCGGCTAAGGCTTGCAGCAGCTTGGCAAACTTTTCATTTAATTGTGGCCACTGCGCTTGGAAATGCGCTTGCTTAACCAAAGGGATCCAAGGAAAAACTTGGCTAACCATCTGCTCGGTACAACCATGCGGGTAAGTATCTAAGTAATGACTTAAACGGTCGACCAATAGTAACGGGCTGCTACCCGCCGTAAGCTGCCGCTCGGCCAACACCGGCAACAACGCCGTAGCATTCAGTTGTTGCTGCCCACTTTTACTATAACCAAACTGCAATTGCCGCAAATAAGGCTGTGCAGGGCGAATACTTAAACTCAACTCTCGTTGACTGCTCTGCAGGCCATCAATCGTGGCCACACTAAAACGAATTGAGGCTTCGCCTGGTTGCTCGTTTGCCTTTAATTTCAGCCGCAGAACCTGTGCGGCGCCTTCATCCACAGTAATACTTTGCATGGGCTCACTGAGCAAGGTTAAACCTTGACTCACTGTTGTCTTAAGCTCTAACGGTAACGCTTTACCTGAGCCTTCAAGCATATTACTGATCGACAAACTGATCTCAAATTCATCTGCCGGTGCCACAGCCGTGAATACATCGGGCTGCAGAACAAAGGGCCCACGAACTAACACGTCTTGGCGAGTCGCCCCTAACGCCTGCTCAGAGACCCCCACGGCCATTAATTGCACCGTGCCATTAAAGGTATCGGGTAATCGCGCCTGATGCACACTGCCATTAGCATCGGTTTTCACCACACCTAACCAAAAGACGCCAGGTTGTTCCACCCGACGCGCGAACGGATTGGTGTCACTTTTCAATCGAGCCCCCGAAACCATTATCCTTTCAGTATCACCACCAGGGCCTGCCGTTAAACGCTGTAAGGCGCTAAATTCCGGTAAAATAAGATCAAGCATCTGCATACTGCGCACTTGTAAGGCACGTTTTTGTAAGAAAAACGCCAGTGGATCGGGTAAGTCGTAAGCGGCTACCTGCAAGATACCGGCATCGACACCGTACAGCAGCACATCGGCGGGCTGATCGCTGCTTAAGCTAAAGCTAAATTCTCGCCCGGGCTGGATCAACGCCGGTGCCGTTAAGTTAAGCTGCAAGGTTCTGGCAGCGCGAGCAATATTAAAGGGCTGCACCGCATAACTTAGCGGGCTTAACAGCAACTCAGGCGCACCGGCTGCGCGCACAAAACTAACATTTAAATAAGCATTACCTTGCAAGTCTGCCGGTATTTGAATGCGCTGCATACTGTGGCTGCTGTCTGCTTGAAACCAGCGAAAAGCGACGACCTTGTTCGTTTCAATGGTGATTAAACCACTTCCGGTATAAGGTGCCGTTACACTAAACTCTAACCACTCGCCCGGCTGATAATCGCTTTTGCTAAGTTTTAGTTGTAACTCGGCATTTTGCTCGAGTTGCGCTGTTAAATTAGCATTACCAACCACAGTGTAATCGGTTTGACTGACCACTTCACCAGCCTTATTAAACAGCTGCAGCTGATAATCGCCAGGTTGATCGGTATTCAACTGATAAGTTTGCCCTTGCTCGGCAATACTGAAGTTTTGCTCTGCTATGACTTTTTGCTGCAACACCGTTTGATATTGCAAGGTACCATCGGGTTGTTTCACCAAACTGGATAACGGTGTTTTTTGCACTAACTTTAGCGTTAAATTGTCTTGTGCTAACGGAGCTAACTGTTGATTAATGGCTAAAAAATGCAATTGCCGAGCTTGCTGTTGCTTTAAAAAATTCAGCGCACCATCGGCTTTCATGCCAATTAATACGGGGCTAGTCGCGATAAGCGCGCCATTACTGTGCTGTACTGCCCGCCCACCGGCGCTGTCAAACCCTTCAACGTACACTTGCAATTGCCAATGGCCCTGTTGGAAACGCTGCAGCGGTAAGCTAAAGGTCACCTGACCGGCGCTATCGGTTTGCTGCTCGGTTAAATTCTCGCGCTGCGCAACTAAGCTCTGCTCATTTGGGATCCCAAACTGATAATCTGGATAAGCATCAAATTGAAATGCGCTGGGCATCAAGACATAACGGGCAGCCACACGCCGCTGCTGCGCGGCACTGCCAAACAAGTTATCAAGTTGCAGTGCTAAACTTAATTGCTCAGGCAATAACCAACCGGTTGCCTGTTGATTAAACTTACTGGTTATTTTTAAGCTGTCAGGTAAAAACTCTTCTAGCTGAAAACTGACATCACCGAGTGTTTGTTGATGCCGGCCTTGCGAATCCACTAACATAATCAGGGCATCATATTCACCGGTATCGCTAAACTTAGCGGTGTCTAACTGAAAGCTTTGTAAACCACGCGCTGATAAAGTGAATTTTTGCTGATGCAGTGTATTACCTCTAGGCCCGTTAACCTGCAATTGTAAGCTGAGGTTTTTGGCTGTTACCGGTGCTAAATCACTGCGGCGAATAATACTGGCTAATTGCACCGTTTCACCCGGCCGGTAAATGCCACGATCGCTGAACATAAAGGCTTTAAGCTGAGCCGCATTGCCAGACTGATATTCGCCATCAATCGCAAAGCGCGAATAATCGAGTTGTCGACTGTAACGATTAAACGGAATAAACGTGCTGTCGGTGCGACCATTATCAGTGTGCTGGACCAAATACACCGTGGCCTGCTCCGCCTCTTTTAAGCCATTAGTCACACCCAGCTCCACATGGCCTTGCTTATCGGTGATGCCGCTGTAAACCGCCAAGCCATTACGCCCAAGCAATTGCACCTTGGCACCATTCACCGGTTTGCCGCTGGCTAAAGACATCACAAAGATTTTTTGGCTACTGTCTTGTTGGTGTTTCACCATCAAGCCTAAATCGGTGACCAACACTAGCCGCTTATCTAATACTTCGCCTAACCAATCCGGATACTTCGGATCGTGTTGATATAGCTCTACAAAATAAACGCCCATACCTTCACGCTGCAGGTGAGGTTTTAAATCTAAACTTAAAAACTGATTCTTTTGGGGTGTTTGATTATTGATTTCAAAGATCTGCTCGGTGATAACCGCGAGGTTTTCCGCACCGAAACTACGATTGTAAAAAAAGGGGTTGCTGATATCGCCGCCACTTTGACTAATAAGATGATTAAGATGTTGCGGTAATACCTTAGCCAATCGCACTTTTAGCTGTGGTAAGCCGCGGCTGACCAGTTGCAGCTTTTGCTCACCTGATAACATTAATACCGCACCCTCACCAGTGATCCGTGCTTCTTTTGGATAATCCGGTAACGTCATTACGCGTTGATAGGTTTGGCTTAGTTGATAATTATCTAAACCGGGTAAACCCGCCTTAACTATCACCGCCAATTGCCGCTGCGCCGGTAAATCCAATTTAATGGCAAAATCTTGTTGATGGGCAAAAGCACCGGGCTCTAGCTGATAATGCAATAACCTGGCTTGCGCTAAGATAGCCGGCGTTAACTCTGCGGCCGTCCAAGTGCGTTTCGCCGGATGTAGCGGTAACAGATATAACTGTAAATGTGCCGTCAGATCAGTAAAACGCACCCGATCAGTCAGGCTTAATTGCAATACTTGCTCAGGCTCCGCTTGGGCGTTGCGCACTAATTGCAATTGCGCATCACTGATCTGCAACACCGTAGCGTGATCGGGGATCAACACTTGCTGCTGTTGCGCCTCTTGCGTGCGGCCTTGACCATACTGCGCTTTAACGCCAGCGGCGAGCTCGAAAGTTAAAAATTGTGCTTGCTTAGGCAAACTAATCGGTTCGCTTTGCAGATACCAAACCCGTCCTTGCTCAGCACTTTGCAAGGTATAAGCAACAGACTGCGCTTTACTACCCAATTTTTCTGCGCTTTGCGGCAAGTTTAAACTCAACGCTTTTTGCAAACTTTGTTGCTCAACAGCATGAGTAAAAGCCAGCGTAGCTAAAATGCGTCGCACCGAAACCTGCTCGGGATCTTGATAAAACTGCAGTTGTTCTATGGCAACATTAAGGGCCGGACTGTCGAATGACCATTCGCGGGTAGCGAGAGCTAGCTTGTCGGCAAACCAGGTTTTAGGCAGTGTGATCTGATAACGCTGACCCGCTGGCCATGCTTGCTCGGGTAAAAACTGTAGTTGGTTATCATCCAGCCATTGCCACTGGCCCTGAATGGCGGGTGTGATCGTATCCCCTACCGCCAGGCTTTCACCGATTAAAGCCAACTTTGCTGCGCTTAAGTTTACAGTCGTTATCGGTAAACTGATCCGAGCGGGGTTAACATCGGCAAGTTGCGCGTTATCGCTGGCGGGGTCTTCCTGGTAAAAGCGCAATAATAACGGTGTGGGTTGTTCTTCCTGTTGTACTATTTCACCTTGGCCTGGCGCGATCACTTGCGCTAACACCTGCGGTGCCTTGGGCAGTTGCCAATAATAGCGAGTGAACAAGGCAAGGCTCATTAGCGCCAATAACACAATAAGCAAAGCCGAACCAAAACGCTTCGGCTGCGCTTTCGCTTGTTGTTGTAGCTTGGCTAACCAAGCCGGTGCAGCCCAGCTGAGCTGCCCAAACAGCCGAGTAAATAGAGACGAAGACCCTGACATACCCCATCCTTGCTCGCGTCAACCGCGGAAAATTCCTCAATATTGTTAAAGTATAGCCCTGTTATATTAATAACCGATGAACTCTTTTAAAAAAAGGCGGTGATAACCTAATGATTTAGGGAGAAAATTGAATTTAAACTAGCCGTAGTTCTTAGTGAAAATCAGATCCCACTAAAAAAGTGTTCAACATGAAATTTCATTCCGCACTACTAGGCATTGTAACGCTAGTCTTTGCTAGCTTTGCTACTCAAGGGCAAGGTGTCAGCATTACCGTGTTAGATCAGACTAACAAACCGTTGGCCGATGCGGTGATTGAAATTATCAGCCCTGATGTTAAAACAACCACAACAGCGAAAATCGCGCATGTCGCACAAGAAGATCTGGTGTTTGTGCCTTTTGTTACCGCGATTCAACAAGGTAGCCTAATCGAATTTCCCAATCGCGACAAAACCCGACATCATGTTTACTCTTTTTCCAGTGCTAAAACCTTTGAGATCCAACTGTATTCCGGTAAGCCTGAAGCGCCTGTTCAATTTGACGAGCCCGGTATCGTCGTTCTTGGCTGCAATATTCATGATTATATGCTGGCCTATATCTACATTGGTGAAAGCCCGCTGTTACTCGTTACCGATAAGGAAGGTAAAGTACAGTTCCCAGAGGTACCTGCGGGTGAACTTCGCTTAAAAATCTGGCATCCATGGCAAGTTGAGGCTTTAGCTGAGCAAGTGGTTACGCCAGATGAAACGGGCCATCTGACCTTTTCCTTGGCCATCGAAGACAATGAAAAGCCCAGTGCACCAAAGCGCGGCTTTGGTAGTTAAGTTTATTTATGCTAAAAAAACGCCTGGGGTAATAGCTTAAGCATTTGCCACTTTGGGTGGAGTCTGGAGATACACGATGATCACGCGTTTTACATTAGCCCTTTGTTGCCTACTTGCCAGCGCGAGCAGTGTTGCCGGCAGCAAAATCGTGGCGACAGGCGGTGCAAGTAGCATTGAAGGCAGTGCGGGCGGCGGTATAGTGCCGTGGGCAGTGATTAACGGTTATGGCAGCAGTGATGAGTGGAGCGCCACCGCTTTTACGAGCCGCGTCGGTGTTGATGATTTCACGCTAAATGTGTTTGGCGCCAGCGTCAGTTATGACAATAAATGGGAATGGTCGGTTGCCCGGCAAACCTTCAAACTAGATAGCATTGGCGGTGAATTACGCCAAGATGTGTTTGGTGTTAAATACCATATCGCCGGAGAACTGCTGTATACGGCATGGCCGCAAATCAGCGTTGGCTTACAGTATAAAAAACACCGTGATTTTGGCTTACCGCAAGCGGTTGGCGCTCGTGATGATAGTGGTGTCGATGTTTATTTTTCTGCCAGTAAAGTGTTGTTTGACCAAGTTGCCGGGCGCAATTTGCTACTAAACGGCACAGTGCGTGCCACTAAAGCCAACCAAACCGGTTTACTCGGCTTTGGCAGTGCTAGCGATAACGATTACCAGTTTGTCTTTGAAGGTTCAGCGGCTGTTTTGCTGAATTATAACGTGGCGGTGGGCATTGAATTTAAACAAAAGCCTGATCAATTAGACTTTGCTACCGAGCAACATTGGCGCGATCTGTTTGTCGCGTGGTTTATCAATAAGCATGTGTCGGTGGTCGGTGGCTATGTCGATCTTGGCAGTATTGCCGGTTTTGATCAGCAACAAGGTTATTATATTTCAGTAGAAGGAGCCTGGTAATGCGCACCATCACCCCCTTAGTTTTCGCGTTACTGTTGACGGCTTGTAGCCAACACCCCCAACCTAGCTTGTATCAACAACTCGGTGGCGAGCCGGGTATTGCCGCCATTACCGATGGTTTATTGCAAAAAATTGAACAAGATCAACGTATCGTGCATCACTTTGCCGATACCGATATTGCACGTTTTCGCCGATTACTAGCCGAGCAGCTGTGTAATATCAGCGGCGGCCCTTGTGAATATACTGGTGGCACCATGCAAGAAAGCCATACCGGCTTTAACATTACCTTGGCGCATTACGATGCGTTAGTCGAAAACTTAATTGACGTGATGCAACAACAACAGATTAGCATCAGCGCGCAAAATCAGTTATTGGCCCTACTTGCGCCCATGTACAAAGACATCACATATCGCTAATCACCTTTCCTCCTGAATGCGCTAAGCTACCTCCTCCGACCACACTCAGACACCGGCAAGAGCTCAGACCTCTGACCGCACTCAGAGACAGGTTGGACCACACTCCGAGACTGGTTGGACCGGTGTCTGAGTGTGGTCGGACAACTGAAACTCAATGAGCTTTAATCTCGTAACACGCTATTCACTCAGTGGCACATAACGCAGTTGTCCGGCAATTTGCGTTGAATGAAACAAGGCAAATCGGCCTACCCTGAGCTCTAACGGCAAACAGGCCGGCAAGGGCCCCTCGTGATCCACTTTTCTAAGTAAGGTAATATGCGGCTTAAATTCAGGGTGCTGTGCCTCAAAGCCTTGTTGCTGACACAACTGCGTGATCTGCTGTTGTAGCTGCATTAAAGGTTCAGGAACGACACTGGGCGCTAAGTAAGCAATTTTAGGTTTGGCGAAATAGCCCAATTTATCGAAAGTGAGCGTTATATCAATTGGCGCAATCTTCTTCGTCGCAGACAGTAAAAACGGCTCTTGCTCACTGTCTACTTGACCAAGAAAAAACAAGGTTAAATGAAAGTTATCCGCAGTCACAATTCGCGCATGAGGATACTGCGTTATCAGCTGCATCTGATAGGTTAGGATAGCTTGTTGCTGCGCTGGGGAAAATTGCAGTGCAAAGAACAGTCTTTTCATACGCTCATGCGCTAAGTTAAGGAAGCTAAAGCCGCGGTTATTGTCAGCGAGACCTGCTCGGTTTTCTCATCACAAGCAAGCGCCTAGTGTGTGCCAGGCACTTGCTTGTTCAAGACTAACCGCGTTGCGCTTTGCCGTTTTGCGGCCGCTTCGCTTTTGGTTTCGCTGCTGTCGGGCCATTAGTACTAGCTGGCGTAGCTGGCTTTTGGCCGTTGAGTTTGGCTTTAGGCTTGCCCGTATTATCGGCGCGGGTGGCTTTAGCCGCCGGGTTTAACCCCGTGTGCCGCGTTAATGCCGGCTTACCCCCCCGAAGAGGTTTGCGCTGTTGCTCGTCTTTGCTTTCCGGTGGTACTAAACAATCTTTGCCCCGGCCGATTAAATGCTGTAAACCCATCTTCGTTAGTGCTTCGCGAATACTTGGCCAGCCTTTTGGATCGTGATAACGCAAAATGGCTTTATGTAAACGGCGTTGCCGCTCACCTTTGGGTACCGGCACCGCTTCTTTATTCGCTTTATTAATGTTTTTCAGCGAATTCATCTCGGTGTGATAAATCGTAGTGGCATTGGCCATCGGGCTTGGATAAAAGTTTTGTACTTGATCTAGTCTGAAATCACGCTCTTTTAACCATAAGGCTAAATTCACCATATCCATATCGGTGGTGCCAGGATGCGAGGCAATAAAATACGGGATCAGGTACTGCTCTTTGCCCGCTTCTTTACTAAAGCGATCAAACATTTCTTTAAATTTATCGTATGCGCCCATACCCGGCTTCATCATCTTACTTAATGGGCCCTCTTCGGTATGCTCAGGGGCAATTTTTAAATAACCGCCGACATGATGCTGCACTAATTCTTTCACATAGTTAGGATCTTCTACCGCCAAGTCATAACGGACACCCGAGGCAATCAGAACCTTTTTGATACCTTCGATATTACGCGCTTCACGGTACAACTCTACCGTCGGGCTTTGATCGGTATCCATGTGCTCACAAATGGTCGGATAGACACAGGAAGGTCGACGACACGTTTGCTCTGCTTTCGGGTTTTTACAATTTAAGCGATACATATTGGCCGTGGGCCCACCTAAATCGGAGATAACGCCGGTAAAACCCGGCACTTTGTCACGAATGTCTTTGATCTCTTGCATAATCGACTCTTTCGAGCGACTTTGAATAATCCGGCCTTCGTGCTCAGTAATGGAACAAAACGAACAGCCACCAAAACAGCCTCGCATAATATTCACTGAGGTTTTAATCATTTCATAGGCAGGGATCTTGGCTTTACCATACACCGGATGCGGAATACGCTGATAGGGCAAACCAAACACCAGATCCATCTCTTCGGTACTCAGCGGAAAAGCCGCAGGATTTACCCAAATATGCCGATCACCATGACGCTGCATAATGGCGCGCGCACAGCCTGGATTGGTTTCTTGATGCAAAATACGTGAGGCATGGGCATACAACGGCTTATTCACACTCACCTGCTCAAACGCTGGTAGCTTAACGTAAGTCAGCTCCCACGGTTTTTGCCGTGGTGCCTGCACGATAATAGGTTTGGCTTCCACTTCTGCCGGTTTAGTTAAATCAATACCGGCTTTGGCAAATTCAGAATAACTGCTACAGCCGACATCATCAGCACCGTAAGGATTGGGAATCGGGTCGATTTTGCCAATTTTATCAATGGCGGTGGAATCTACGCCGCGCCAGCCCGGCAGAGGCTCTTTGCGGATCACCGCAGTACCGCGTACATCCTGAATATCGGCCACCGGAATACCACTGGCAAGGCGGTAGGCTACTTCAATTAACGGCCGCTCGGCATTGCCATAAATTAAGATGTCAGCTTTGGCATCAAAAATAACTGAACGGCGAACTTTCTCAGACCAATAATCATAATGGGCAATACGGCGTAAACTGGCTTCAATACCGCCGATAATAACCGGCACATCACTGTATGCTTCTTTACAGCGCTGGGTATAAACAATTACCGCGCGATCCGGTCTTTTACCCCCAATATCGCCGGCGGTGTAAGCATCGTCATGCCGCAATTTTTTATCGGCGGTATAACGGTTGATCATCGAGTCCATATTACCGGCAGACACACCGTAAAACAGATTAGGTTTGCCTAAGCGCATAAAGTCGGTTTTGCTATGCCAATCGGGCTGGGCAATAATCCCCACGCGATAACCCTGTGCTTCTAGCATACGCCCAACTACTGCCATCCCAAAGCTGGGGTGATCAACATAAGCATCGCCAACCACTAAGATAATGTCGCAGCTATCCCAACCGAGTTTGTCCATTTCGGCGCGAGACATCGGTAAAAAAGGCGCGGTGCCGTAACATTCGGCCCAGTATTTTGGGTAAGAAAACAGATCGCGCTCAGGCGCCATCCGGGCTACCGGAGCAGATTTACGAAGATTTACAGTAGTCGCGGACATAATTACAGCACCTGAGTGTTACAAGGCCGCATATTATACAGGGTGTACGATTGAAAGGCGAATAAGCCGCATGACTTTACCGCTTCGCGGGACTACACTGAATTTTTAGTATGAACGATTTTAGCTGATGTCTAACTTACGCCCACGTCAATTGCTGTTACTGTCGCTACTTGCCGGTTTTTTAACCATGGCGTTAAAAACCCTGGCTTGGTATTTAACCGATTCGGTGGGTTTTTTATCTGACGCTATCGAGTCGCTGGTGAATGTCGCGGGCGCAAGTTTTGCGCTAATGATGGTAACACTGGCCAAACGCCCTGCTGATGAACACCATCCTTTTGGCCACAGCAAAGCAGAATACTTCTCAGCCGCTTTTGAAGGCGGCATGATTTTTCTGGCGGCGCTGGCGATTATGTTTACCGCCGTTGAGCGTTTGCTCAATCCTCAACCTTTACTAGGCTTAAATATCGGCATCGCACTAACCGTGCTGGCCAGCCTGCTTAACTTAGCTGTGGGCTTGCTACTGGTTAAAGGTGGTCAACAACATCAATCGCCGGCCTTAGAGGGGGATGGCAAACATTTATTAACCGATGTTTGGACCACTGCTGGCGTGGTTATCGGGGTCGTGTTAGCGGCATTAACGGGGTTTATTTGGTTGGATGCCTTGGTGGCTATTTTGGTGGCCTTACATATTCTGCGTGAAGGCGGCAGTATTTTATTCAAGGCGATAAATGGCTTAATGGACAGAGCCTTGACTGCAGAGCAAATTGCCACGATTGAACAAATTTTTGTCGAGCTGGGTAATCGCCAGGCGCAGTTTACTCATTTACGCACCCGCGCTGCCGCCACCCAAGCGTTTGCGCAAGCGGATTTGCTGGTGCCCGGTGACTGGAGTGTCGAGCGTGCGCATCAATTAGCTGATGCTGCCGAGCAACAATTACTCAGCTTAGGTGTGCAATTAACAGTACATATTGAACCGTTGGACTATAACAGCTCAGATAACAGGCTACTCAATCCAACCGTTCATTAACTCACTTTAGCCAGTCATATTGGCAAGATGCTGCATTAGCTCGCGACCTTGGCGCGATACTCTTCAGCAACGAACGACATCGCTAGGCGGCGCTAAATGCCGAGAGACAGTCAAAACTATATCGCCAAGCCTGGCATACTGACCGCTAAATTAATGAAGCGCTGCTGGTGTTGCTGCAAGGCCGCCAAGTCTTCGCTGGTTAAACACGGCTGAATCACTTTTTGCATATGACTGGTTTGCGCCAAGGTTTTTTCAACTTGATCGCGCTGCGCTTGCGGTAAAAACGGCAACGACTGCTGTGACAGATTCAACATCGGCTGCATCGATTGCAGAACCGGCCAAGCCCCTTTCGCGGTTAACTCTAAAAAGACTGCCGGAGTAAGCTGGTGCGCGGCCAAAATTTTTTGCATCTGCGCCACATACTCTTTACCGCTTTCTTTCGCTTGTAACTCACTAACATGCTGTGGCCAGTTGCAATGTGGCTGTAATCTTAACCGCTTTAACTCCGCGGGGCTGTCCTGCTCAATTTTCGCCAATTGCGGTAAAACCGCTTCTAAGCGACTAATGTTTTGCTCAGTAATCACGGTAGCAGCCGACAACACACTACTAAAGCCAAACAACGGCAACATCAGCGCTAATACTTTCATTCGCATAAAAACCTCTTCACTATTTAAGTAAATTGCTCCACAAAACCAGCGACAAGTCTCTTAATCTGTGCGGTCCAACCTGTCTCTGAGTGCGGCCAGAGCTCAGAGCTCGTACCGGTGTCTGAGTGTGGTCGGAGCTGTCTCTGAGTGTGGTCTGATCTGTGTTTTACGCGCTTAAGGCTGAACGGTGGCTGAAAGCACGTTTAGCTTGGATTATCTTGGCGTAATAACCGCTGCAAAGCGCCAAAACGCCAATCGCGTAGCGCTAGAACCACGCTACTGCCATGGCGCTGACTGAGCGGCAACTGACTGTCTTGTTGAACTAATTCATTAAATTCATTAGCAAGACGTTTTAGTTTTCGTTGAAACACCGCGTTATTCGATACCGACAACATGCCATTTAATACCAGTAAGCATTCTTGATCGCCGTTAAAACGATGATGAATGAAATCAGTTGCCAATTGCTGTTGAAAGAAGCGTTGAATGGGACCATCGTTACGCCAGCTAAAATTGGGGGCAACTTTTAATTTAATGCGGTTTTGCGGTAACAGTTCAATCAACTTTAAACGGTCTAATTTAATCAACTTTTGCAAACATTCAGTTGGCGTCAGTTGATACCACTGCAGCATGTCTTGCATCGTCCAATGATTTAACGCCGATACCGCCACCACTAACAAGGTCAGATCTTCAGTTAACTGCTGCTCTTGCTGTTCACTCAGTTGCGTCACCTGCCACTGGGCTTGCTCTAATAAACGCAGCAAATCTGTAAAATCGAGCGCCATCAGCTGACAAATGCTTTCAATGCGCGCCAGCGTAAACTGTTGCTGGGAAAACATCCGTTTTACACTGGCTTCAGTCAGCTCAAGATGAGCCGCAACCTGTTGGTAAGTAAAACCATGCTGTTTTAAGGCCTGTTTTATCACTTTAATTAATGCGTTACTTTGTTGCATCGGAAGATCAGCTATTGTTATACCCAGCCTTAAAAGTAGCGTATTACGCTACCAAAAGCGATAAATGTTGCTGCTTTTATTTTTTAAGTAGCGCTATGTTCACTTGCCTGCTAGTTTAATGCGTAAGCAAACCTGCTCAACCTAAAGGACGCTATTATGGCTCTATCAATTCGTCAAATCAGCATTAGTCTTGCCCTACTTTGCAGTTTAACCGGTTGCGCCAGCCAGCAAATGGGCAGTCGCAGTAGCGTGGTCGAGTACCTCTACCCCACTGAAAATGAAGTGATGATCAGCCCAGCGACACCGATTTTACAATTACCTATTCGTTTGGGTATTGCCTTTGTACCGGCTGATCGCAGTCATCAACGTGGCGACAATCCTTGGGCGTGGCAAAACACTGGTGCCAACCTGCTGACCGAGCCGGCCAAGATGCAAATTTTGGATAACATTGCTGCACAATTTAGAGAACGTGACTTTATTGGCGATATTCAAGTGATCCCCAGCGCCTATTTGCGGCCGCAAGGTAGTTTTACCAATCTTGATCAACTAAAAACCATGTTTGGTGTCGATGTCATTGCTTTAGTATCGTTTGATCAAGCGCAGTTTAGTGACGAATCCAAAGCGGCGCTGAGTTATTGGACCTTGGTAGGTGCTTATTTAGTATCGGGGCAAAAAAACGATACCAGCACGTTAATGGACACGGCGGTTTATGCCATCGACAGTCGTAAGTTGTTATTTCGAGCTCCGGGCGTCAGCCAAATACAAGGGCGCTCCACACCCATTAATTTAAGTGAAGAACTACGGCTTGATAGTAGCGCCGGCTTTGCTGCCGCCAGTGAAGATATGATCAGCAATTTAGAAACTGAATTACAACGCTTTACCGAGCGTTTAAAAGCACGGCCAGAGGATATCCAAATTGTCAAAAGCAGCCATTACCGTGGTGGCGGTAGCTTCGGTTCAAGCTTTTTAATTATCATATTTGGCCTTTGGCTGAGTCGGCAACGTGCTCGCCACCCACTCAGCCAAAGTTAAAGGTTAAGCTCTTTTCAATAACCGATGTTGCCAACGCTGACTGCGCAGTAACAACTGCGCACAACCGGCGCGTAACTTTATCAAGCCATAATAATTTAACGGTACCAGCAGCAAACTCGTTAAGGTAGAGAATAACAAGCCACCGATGATCGCTAAGGCCATCGGTGCATAGCTGGGGCCGTCACCGCCAATCGAAGTGCCGCCTAACGCCAGGGGCACTAAACCCAACACCGTGGTCGATACCGTCATTAAAATTGGCCGTAGCCTTAAAGTACAGGCTTCTACAATCAAAGTTTTTAGCGGCATATCAGGCTGTAATTGCCGATCCTGATTAATACGATCAACCAATACGATGCCGTTATTCACCACAATACCCATTAATACCAGCATACCAATCATGCCCATCACCCCCATGCTGGTACCGGTGAGCCAGAATGTCCAAAACACCCCAACAAAAGAAAACAACAGGCTGCTGATCACCGCATTGGGCAGTAATAACGATTCAAATAACGCCGCCATTACAATGTAAATCATCGCCAGCGCCAGCAACATATTCACCATCATCACTTGCTGCTCTTCGTTTTGCCGTACAAAGCCGCCTTGATAAGACCAACGATAACCATCGGGTAATTGCACCTGTTGCATTAACTGATCGATTTGCGCTCTCGCCTCTTCGTTTTTAACCTCCGGCTGTAATGCTAATTGCAATGCTATGCCGGTCTGCCGTTCGAAGCGTTGGATCGACTGTAACCGTGGCATCACCTTTAATTCCGCCACCTGCGACAATGAAATACTGACACCGTTAACCACCGCCACGGGCAAGGCAGCAAGCTCGGCCGGTGATTGGCTGATGCGCTCATCGTAAATCAAGCGGATCAACAGCTCCCCCTGCTCACTGCTACGAAAGGTACGTAAATTGACCCCACGTAACGCCAACGCAACGGCATTCGCTACCTGATCGGCCGCCAATTTAAGGCGATCCAGCTCAGCACGTTTAAGTATGATTTGAATTTCTTGTTGACCTTTCGCCAAATCAGAGCTCACTTCGGCAAGGCTGGGCAAGCTTTGTAACAGCGGTTGGATCTCACCCGCTAAGCTTAATAAACGCTCAGTCGAATTGCCTAATAAGTGTAGCTGCAACGCATTGTTATTATTACCAAAACTAAATGAAGGTTGCGAACGCACCAACGTTGGCCAGTCGGCGCGAATGTGCTCTTTTAGTTGCGCTAAGGGCACTTCAAGCTCAGGTTTCAGTAGAATAATCGACATGGCATGCCCAGCACGATAATAACTGTATACAGAAGCGATACCAAACTCTGCCTGACGACTGTATAAAAACGCTTCCATCGTTGACACTTCTGCCCGCACTTCTTCTAGGCTGTAATTGCCTTGCACATTGTAATTTAGGTACAAGCGGCTATTATCTTGGTCTTCATCACTACTAGTACCCATTTGTGAAAAGGGTAAGCCCGCACTGGCTAGCACCAACAAGGCGGCAACACTGGCTGTTTTTGGCCAATTCATCACCAGTGTCAGCGCACGATGATAAAACTGCTCTAAGGCTGAAGCGGTTTGTTGCGGTTGTGGCTGCACACTTAATTTGGTGGTTAACAACGGGATCAGCGTTAAGGCTAACAATAAAGAAATGCCCAAGCATAAACAGATGGCAATGGCGACATGCTCTAAAAAGATGGTCAGCTGCATCTTTTCACCAATAATATTCGGTAAAAACACTATCGCCGTAGTGGCTGTACCCGCTAATACCGCCAAGCCAACGCGCTTTACTCCCCGCTCGGTCGCCGCGCGAATATCGCCGCCTGCTGCACGTTCCCGAAAGATGCTTTCGGTGACAACTACCGCATTATCAACCAGCATACCTATGGCTAACATTAAGCCCATCATGCTAAGAATATTTAAGCTGTAGCCCATAAAATACATGGCGCCCAGCGCAATCACGATGGCCGCAGGCACCGATAACACCACAATTAAGGTGGTGGTTAAATGCCGTAAAAATAAAAACAACACAATAAACGACAGCAAAGCGCCGATGGCACCGGCCATTAATAAATCACGCAACGACGTTGTCACGCTGTCGGCCAAATCATCCATCACAAATAAATTGATGCCATTAAACGCCGGGTTCGCTTCAGCCTTTGCCACAACTTGCATGGCGGCAGCGGCAACATCCACTAGGTTAGCACCCGACTCTTTGTACACGTTCATACCAACCGCGTAGGTTTGATTTAAATGGCGCCCTTCTTGGCGTTTAGGCAGTTCAAGCTCAACGCTGGCCAGATCGCGTAGTTGCAAACCGGGGCGTATCGGCAAAGCAGCGATCTCACTTAAATCTTGATACTCACCCAGCGGTTTCACTAAGACACTTTGCTCTGGATTACGTAACTCGCCGGCACTTAACGAAAAATTACTGCCGCGTAATTGCGCCAGTAAACTACTGGCATCAACATTCAGGGCGCGCAATTTGTCGGGATCAAGGCGAATAATGACTTGGCGTTTTTCAACACCGTATAATTCCACTTTTGATACGCCCGGCACGCGCTCTAATGGCCGCTTAATTTGCTGTTCCAGCAGATCGTAGGCCATCGCCAAATCACGCTCAGAAGAAATGCGTAATTGAAAAATCGGCAAATCGCTAGTGTTAAATTGAAACAGCAACACGCGCTCGACATCGCTTGGCAGCAAATGCCGAATACTATCAAGACGTTCGCGTACCTCTAAGCCCTTGCTGCTGATGTTTTCGCTCCAACGAAACTCAAGCGAAACATCACCGCTGTTTTCATTGGCAAAACTGCGCAAACGCTTAATACCACTAACCGTAGCCAATGCTTCTTCCAAAGGGCGGGTAATTAAACGCTCTACTTCAGCAGGGCTAGCATTAGGATACGGCACAGTGACATATAATTGCGGCACATCAATACCCGGCAGCATCTCTAGCGGCAATAACCTGCTGGCTAAACCGCCGAGTAACAGAAGCGAAATAAAAAACATGCAAATAGTCACCGGCCGACGCAAGGCTAACCGGGTTAACCCTAAGGGTTTTTCTGTTGTAGGTTGCTCTGTGTTCATACTTGCGCCTCCGTAACAACAGCGCTTTGGCGGTTTTGCTGAAAACTATACAGCACTGGTATAAACACCAAGGTTAATAAGGTGGCTAAACTTAAACCGAAAATGACCGTGATCGCCATCGGCGCCCGAATTTCACTGCCTTCGCCAGTACCAAGCGCCAGTGGTAATAAACCGAGCACCGTGGTTAAAGTGGTCATCAACACGGGGCGTAAACGACTTTGCCCAGCCAGTATAATGGCCTCGGTCATCGCTTGGCCTTCTGCTCGCAATTGATTGATGCGGTCAATCAGCACAATGGCGTTATTTACTACGATACCGGCTAACATAATTAAACCAATAAACACAATCACTGATAACCGTGTATCTGTTAGCCACAAACCTAACACCGCCCCTGCTCCTGCTAGCGGCACCGTAAATAAAATCAGTAAGGGTTGAAGTAAATTCTCAAACTGCGAGGCCATTACTAGGTACACCAAGAACACGGCCAATAACAACGCAAACAGCAAAGAGCTGTATGCGCGGGCCATTTCTTCGCTTTGGCCCATCACCTGCACTACTTGACCTGGCGGCAACACCAGTTGCTGTAACAGTGTATTAGCACGGTCTGTAGCTTGCTCTAAATCACCATAGGCTAAATTGGCCGTGACAATGGCAACCCGCTGCTGGCCAACTCGGGTAATTTCGCTTGGGCCCACTTCACGGCGCACTTGCGCAACGGCACTTAACGGCAAAGGCTCGGCTGCACCGGGGTTGATAATCAGTTGCGCCAGTTGTAATTCATATTGCCGATATTGCTCAGCTAAGCGTACGCGAATATCAATCTTACGATCGTTTACCGAAAACTGCCCCGCCACTTCACCGCCGATATAGGTTGCGACACGCTTGGCCACCTGCTGTGCTGTCATACCTAATTGCGCCAAACGGGCATGATCAAAATACAGCGTAATCTCAGGCTGGCCTGGCCGTAAACTCGATTTAACATCCGTAAAGCGCTGATCGGCACTTAATAAGCCCTGCAAGCGCTCTGCCGATTCGGCTAGCTGGGTTAAATCATAACCACTAATTTCAATTTCTAACGGCGTGCTAAAACTAAACAACTGCGGCCGGTCAAAGTGCGCGTTTACCCCTGGCTGTAAGGCTAAACTGCGGCGCAGCTCTTCTTGCAATAATTGCTCGTCTGCAGCACTACTCTCATCGGTTAACACCACATGTAAACGGCCCCAATGGCTGCCACCAATGGCGGGATCAACTGTCATTTGCGCGCCAGTACCGGCTAAACCATAGCTGCGCGCCACCACCGGATATTGCTCTAATTGCTTAGCTAGCTGCTTTAACAGTGCATCCGTTTGCTCAATTGCCGAGCCTACCGGTAATTGCACATCAACATAAAACTCACCTTGGCTAAGTTGTGGCAACACATCAGCCCCTAAGCGCGGTAGCAAGCTAAAGCAGGCCCCTGCGGCAATAAAAGTAACAAGTAAAGTCAGCGTTTTCGCCCGCAGCGCAGCACGAAGCACTTTCAGATAGCTTTGCTCTGTTACACTTAATACCCATTGCACCAACAACACGGCAGGGCGACACAGCCAATACAAGCCTTTTGCAATAAGACTAAATAGCAGGCTCAGCACGCTAACCAGCGATAATAGTACAAGGTAAAAACCGCGACCAATTAAGCGCAGCGGCAATAATAGCCAGTGATACCAACGTGAGGGTTTTAATGATGGCAAGGGTGCAGGGGCTTGATCGCTCTCTAAAGATCTCGCTTTACGACTGCGCGCAGCCATGGTCGGAATTAACGTCAGAGCCACTACCAGCGACACTAACAAAGCAAAGGTCACGGTTAAGGCTTGATCACGAAACAGTTGCCCGGCGATACCTTCAACAAAGACCAAGGGGAAAAACACGGCAACCGTGGTTAAAGTAGAGGCCGTAATCGCCATCGCTACTTCACCGGCGCCTTTTTGCGCAGCAGCTTTACCCGATAACCCCAGCTCTTTGTGCCGGGCTATATTTTCCAGTACCACAATGGCATTATCGACCAGTAAACCCACCGCCAAGGCAATACCGCCTAGGCTCATCATATTCAGCGTAATACCCTGACCGTACATCAAATTAAAGGTCGCAATCACCGAAACCGGAATGGAAACCGAAATTATCAAGGTGGCCCAAGCATTTCGTAAAAACAAATACAGCACTAACATCGCCAGCAAACCGCCGACCATACCAGCAGATTTTACATCGGAGATGGCTTGTTTAATAAATTGAGATTGATCAGATAGCACCTCTAGCTGATAGCCTGGCGGCAGCATTTTACGTAGCTCAGGCAAACGCGCCAATAACCCTTCAGCCACGCGCACCGTGTTGGCATCGCCTTCTTTATAAATAGCCAGCTCAATGGCCTGACTGCCATTGATGTAACTGATACTTTGCCGATCAGCAAAGGCATCTCGCACCTCGGCCACATCTTTTAGGCGAACTTGGCTGTTGCCAACCGTAGTTAAATACAGATTTTCAATTTCTTGCAGCTCAGCAAATTGGTTAATGGTTCTGACCAAATAATCATAAGAGGCGGTTTCTAACCGTCCGCCTGCTAAATTAATATTTTCGGCTTTTAAGCGCTGGGTGATCACGCTGATATCAAGTTGCAGCTGACTTAACTTTTGTGGATCCACCAAGATCTGAATTTCTTGGGTTAACCCCCCGTCTGGGCGCACCGCAGCGATACCGCTAAACGATTCAAGCTTGCGGCGTAAATCTTCTTCGGCAAAGGTACGGATACTGACCAACTCTGCTGCGGTCATGTTTGCTTTAGACAACGACAGCCGCACCACCGGGTCTAGGTTGGGGTTAAAACGCAGTAATAACGGTTTATCAACATCTAAGGGTAAGAACAACACATCCAGTTTCTCTCGCACTTCTAACAGCGCCAGATCCATGTCCGTGCCCCAATCAAACTCCAGTACCACGTCAGAGCGCCCAGCTCGAGATACCGACGTGACTTTACGAGCCCCTTTAACAATGCCCAGCGCTTCCTCAACCGGCTTACTGACCAGTTGCTCTACTTCAGCTGGGGCCGCGCCTATATAGGTAGTACGTACCGTTAAGCTAGGATAGGACAGATCGGGTAGTAAATTAACCGCTAAGCGACCGACCGACACTAAACCAAATAATACAATGGCGAGGGTAAACATCCAGACGGTAACCGGCCGGTTTACAGCAGTATTGACCAAACTCATGATTAACGTCCTTGTTAGAATTCGCGCTCAGAAACAACCTTGACCAAGCTCTGATCTTTTAATGCAGCATGACCTGCAACCACCACCTGATCACCCACGTTTAAACCTTCAAGCACTTCAACCATATGATCAGCGGTGTACCCCAAAGACACTTGGCGACGTTGCACCCGATTGTCGGCATCTAACACCATCACACCGGCTAAATTATCTAAGGTAATGAGCGCGCGCTTAGGGATTAACAGTGCCTGTTCTCGGGTATCAAATTGGATCTCTACCTGACTAAACATGCCGGCTTTGAGCTGCCTTGCTTGGTTATCAATAATCAGCGTGGTACGCACCGTACCAGAACTGGCATCGACCACAGGCGCGACGCGACTAATACTGGCAGTAACACTGGGTACGCCAGCAAAGCTTAGTATGGCGGCTTGGCCACTTTTCGCTTGCAGCATTTGTTGCTCAGGTAAATGCACCACCGCTTCTAATTCGCTTTCACTGACCAAATAAAACAGTGAATTTGGCGCCAATTGGTTAATCAATTGGCCGGTTTTAACAAAACGCCGTGCCACCACTGCGTTAAACGGTGCGCGAATTTCGGTTTCTCGCAAATTTAACTCAGCCAGTGCAACGCCGGCTTGCATGGCCGAGACTTGCCATTTTAGTTTTTCATACACGTCGGTACTAACCAATTTGCGCTGATGCATTTCATGCATGCGGCTTAATTCAGATTCTAAGCGGCCTAACTCTGCCCGCTCTTTGGCTAACAAGTGTTGTTGCCGCTCGTTTTCTAAAACCGCTAACAATTGCCCCGCTTTAACCTGATCGCCTTCTTCCACGAGCACTTGCTGCACGATACCGGTGCTTTTCGCCATCATGTCGGCTTCAGCCCGCGCTGTTAAGGTAGTGGTTGTACGATAACTGCTACTGATGGCCCCTAAACGCGAACGTGACGTTTCTACTGGGATTGCCACCTCAGCGGCAGCGGTGCTGTTCGGGCTACTTTGCGCCTTATTGCATCCTGTTAAAACTACGCTACCGAGAAACACCACCGCCACTAATGCTAATTTCGCCTGCATTTTTCCATTCCTTGAACTATAAAAAGTATTATAGATATTTGTTGCAGCCACTATGCCAAAACTAAAATAAAAATATAATCAGTAAGTTAGCAGATAATTGTTACAATTCATGTTTTTTAACATGGTAATTAAATAGCGTAAATAACGATTAATTAGTCAATTTAACTAGCCTTGCTAAACTTTCAGCCTGATAGCGGCGTAAAACGAAGTACAGGCTGCGTTCAGCTTGGCTTGCTAAATTATTATACTGTGAGGCTCGTATAAACTGCGCTAAACTCGCTGTAATAATTGTTTGTTTCAGGATGAGGTGTCTGATGTCTGTTGTTAACGTGCTAAAAACCAGCTTATTGCTGCTGACCACCACGCTTGTATTGGCCGGTTGCGCCAGCCCGAAACAAGCTAATATTGACTATGACCGTTCGGTTAACTTTCAACAATATCAAACCTTTGCTTTTTTTAAGCCCACCGAAACGGTTGAGGCAACAGCCGAAACTAAAACAGCTGATACGGCAGAGACTGCTGCGACAGCCCCTAGCTACGATCCGCTACAAGCGCAACATTTTAAAGCCGCCATCATTCGCGAAATGACCGATTTAGGCTATCGCTACAATGAGCAAAGCCCGCAATTATTAGTGAATTACCAGATCAATACAGAGAATCGGGAAGATGTTCGCAGTTCGCCTTTTAGCATTAACGCCGGTTATGGCTTTTTCGGTCGCAATAGCGCTTTGAGTTTCGGCTTTCCTATTTTTGGCGGTGTTGAAACACATCGTTACAAAGTAGGATCAATTCTGATTGATGTGATTGATGCCAGCGAGAATCGTTTAATTTGGCAAGGTATGACCGAAGGTAAATTAGCAGCAGACTCGAAAGTACATTCGCAAGATAGTATTAGCGCAGCGGTGGCGCTGATTTATCAGCGTTACCCTACACGGTTAAGTGCCGACAACAAATAAATGCTTTAGCCAGTGCCTCAACAGCACTGGCTTAATGCCCGAAGATTTAATCAAGTGCTGCCAACAAGGTATTACATTGAGTTATAATGTCGACTATTAACACCCTAGATGCTCAAGCCCGCTGATGTCCTTAGTTAACTGCTTTGCCCTTCGACCATGAACCCACGAATTCCTCTAACTAAAGCAATTGCTTCGCGCGGTTTTTGTTCGCGCCAAGCGGCAAACCGTTTGATCAGTGCAGGCCAAGTGTTGGTTAACGGTGAGCCGGCTCGATTACAACAACGAGTTGCTGTTGATGATGAAATCCAGATTAACGGTCAAAGCTTAGCACCTGCCCCAGCATGGCAATATTGGCTTTATCATAAGCCGGTGGGTATCGATTGTAATAATCGAGCTACTGATCCCGCCAGTGTCGCGCACGTGCTGTCACAATTACCGGTTCGAGCCTTTGCCGTGGGTAGGCTGGATAAAGACTCACGCGGTTTATTACTGCTGACCAATGATGGCGAACTTGCCCAGCGCTTACTTCATCCACGTTATCAGCACCATAAGCGCTATCGAGTGCGTGTGCAGCAAGCGATTACCGATGCAAACGCCCTGATCAAAGCTTTTGCCGATGGCATAACATGGCAAGTGGGGCCGCATCAATATCAAGCAAATCCCTGTTTAGTTAAGGTATTAACTGCACACAGCTTAGAAATTTGCCTCAGTGAAGGACAGCATCGGCAAATTCGTTATATGTGCCGAGCGCTCGGCTTTAAAGTGGTTGATTTGTGTCGGATCGCTATTGGCGATTTACCACTTGGTGATCTCGAAGAGGGCCGCTATCGGCCTTTAACTACAATCGAATTAGCACAACTTCGTGCGTTGCAAACGCCAGAGCCAACAACTTAGTGCTAACGTTAAACTATACATCAGCAAAGAGCCCATAATCACCCCAGGCCAAGCCGCCCACTGCCAAAATGGTTGTAGGTAAACGCCACCACTACTGGCGCCGATATAGTAAAACACCAGATATAACGCACTGGCACTGGCTTTTGCGCGGGTAGCCTGTTGATTGACATAACTGCTGGCGAGTGAATGGCACAAAAAGAAACCAAAGGCGCTGATAAAAAAGCCCGTTACCATTCCCAACAGCCCTGCAAAAAGCGTCATAATTGAGCCTAACATCATAATCAACACCCCCAGCGCCATCGCGCCGGGCAAATTAAGCCTCTGGGCAATTTTAGCGGAATAAGCCGAGCCTAAAGTGCCAGTTAAATAAGTTATAAATAACAGCCCGATAAGGCCGCTACTTAAATTAAACGGCGTGGCTGCCAGCACAAAGCTGGAGTAGGTATATTGGTTTAAAAAGACTAAAAAATTTAAGCCACCAATCAGGTAGGTTAATAATAATAATGGCTGGCGTAAGTGATACAGATTATCTCGTAAAGCCTGTTTTAAACGAAACGGTTGACGCACAAAATACTGAGCGGCCGGTAAATAGCGCCAAACCGCATAACAACTGAGCGCCCCTAACAGCGTCATTGGCCAAAACACCCATTGCCAATGCCCCAAATCCGCTAAACCACCGGCGAGCAAGCGCCCTGAGATCCCGCCTAATGAATTGGCACTGATGTAATAGCCCACCGCGCTCACTAACGCCGGCTTACTGTATTCTTCGCCCATCCAGGCAATTGCAATCGCCGGCAAGCCCCCCAAACAACAGCCTTGTACTGCCCGAAGTAACACCAGGCTACTGAAACTTTGCACTTGCGTGAGTAACAAGGTACTTACGCTCATGCCAATTAAAGTGGCTAACAGCAGCGTTTTGCGCCCCCATGCATCCGATAAAGCAGCATATACCAGCAGCGACAGGCCCAAACACAATGTTGCCACGGTATAACTCATACTGGCTTGCAGCGGGGTTAACGCAAATTGACGGCTAATTTCCGGCAACAGCGGCTGCATTAAATGCAAATTAGCAAATACCGCCACGGCGGCTAAACAAAGTGCTGCAACACTGCGGTAATAAGCGGCAGATTTATATTCGATCACTGACTATGCTCAGTTAACTACTTGCGGTTATTGTAACGGATCGCCAACCGCGAACAAACCAACTGACCAACTAATCACAATAAAACTCCCCCCCCCAATAAAACGTCTCTGAGTAAGGTATGACCAGTACCGGAGTGTGGTATGACCTGTCTCTGAGTAAGGCCCGACCAGTACCGGAGTGTGGTATGACCTGTCTCTGAGTGAGGCCCGACCTGTACCGGAGTGTGGTATGACCAGCTTGCGGCGGAGATTATAGGAGCGATGAAGTAAATGCTTGTACCGAGGATGACAAAACGTTGTGATAGCGGCATAATCGAGTGCGAACTGCATAAAAGCAGACAATAATAATAATTCATTACCCGGGGACTCCATGAATTCTCAATCCACTGCGCTGGGCAACCATCAAACTCAGCCACAATTTTTCGGCCATCCGGTCGGGCTTTATGTATGCTTTTTAACTGAAATGTGGGAACGCTTTTCGTTTTACGGCATGAAATATTTGCTGTTGTTATATTTAACAAAATATCACCTATTCAGTGACGCCGGCGGCTTAGATGTATTAGGTAGCTATGCCGGTTTGGTGTATGCCATGCCCGTGATCGGCGGCATGCTCGCTGACCGTTATTTAGGAATGCGCAAAGCCGTTACCTTTGGTGCCATTTTGTTGTGTTTAGGTCACTTAGGCCTTGCCTACGAAGGCTTCCAAGCCTATGTCGAAAACGATGTGGTCGTGCAAGATACCGGCGCAATTCAAGTGTTCTACTTTTCGTTAGCCTTAATCATCATGGGTGTGGGGTTTTTAAAGCCAAACATTTCTACTATCGTTGGCCAATTGTACGGTAAAGATGATGCCCGCCGCGATTCTGGCTTCACCATCTTTTACATGGGTATCAATACCGGCTCATTTATTGCCACCTTATTGGTTACCTATATCGGTGAAAAATTCGGTTGGGGCTGGGGTTTTGGTTTAGCCGGTATCGGTATGGTACTAGGCTTAATTGTGTTCTTAGCTGGTCAAAAATACCTGTATGGTTATGCCGAGCCCAATGATCCCGTGCGCTTAAAACAAAAGGTATTTGCTTTTGTCGATCGTGAATGGCTGATTTACCTAGCAACAATCCCTGCCCTGTTTGTTGTTTGGCAATTAGTACAATACAACCCTATCGTTCATTCTGCGTTGTTAGGTTTATCGTTCTTAGTTTTAGCCGGCGTGATCTGGTTTATGGTAACGCAATGCAACAAAGAAGAGCGTGATCGCATGTTAGTGCTGATCATCTTAACCTTCTCTACAGTGGTGTTCTGGGCCTTGTTTGAACAATCTGCTTCATCCATGACCTTGTTTGCCGATCGAGTAATGGATCGAACAGTGTTCGGTTTTGAAACTACCGCTGGTCAATACGGTGCGTTAAATCCCTTATTTATTATTACCCTAGCGCCTATTTTTGCTTGGCTGTGGGTGGCACTTAGCAAACGTAAACTTGAACCGAGTACGCCAGTTAAATTTGCACTGGGTATTATGCAAGCGGGTTTAGGCTTTGGAGCCTTAGTCATTGGTGCACAATTTCCGAATGAAGCGGGCTTAGTCAGTGCCGGTTGGATGGTGCTAGCGTATATGCTGCATACCATGGGCGAATTGTGCTTATCCCCAGTGGGCTTATCAGCAGTTACCAAATTAGCTGTCCACAAAGTGGTCGGTGTGATGATGGGCGCGTGGTTCTTGGCCACCGCATACTCAGAATTACTGGCAACGCAATTAGCTAAACTGGCCGCCATTGAAACCCCCAGTGGTGAAGTCGCCGATGTTGGCGCTGCCTTAGCAGCCTACACTGAGCTGTTTACCTTCTTATGTTACTTTGGTATCGCTGCAGGTATTTTTATGTTGGTTATCAGCCCGCTACTGAAAAAACGCATGCACGGCATTCAATAATCTTAAACACTTCTTTACCCTCAAACACCTCGGTCTACTGGCCGAGGTGTTTTTTTATGGATTTACGGCTAAAGTTATTGCTGTAGCGGCCGCTACAACGTTAATTGAAAATGGATCTAGGGATAACTCATGAGTAGCATTAAAACCGACAGCATGGTAAGTCCGCTACGTAGCAATGCTAATAACGCTGCTGTGATCCCAGAGAAACTGAGCAAACAACAACAAAATGCCGCTATTTTAGCGGCCAGTGAAAAAGTCGCGCTGCAAAGTAATAACAACACCCTCAGCCTGCTTTACAAAACAGCACTCGAAGGCATTAACGAGGCGCTAGAGCCAACCTTAGGTAAAAACGCCAGCAAAAAAATCTATGAGTCTGGCATTGATACCTCGCCCGAGGCCACGGCCGAACGCATTGTCAGTTTTGCCACTAGCTTGTTTAATATCTATAAACAACAGAAACCATCAGAAGATAGCTTAAAGCAATTAGATGATTTTATGGGAACCATCGGCAAAGGCATTGAGCAAGGTTTTAACGATGCAAAGGCTATCTTAACTGGGTTAAAAGTGTTTGAAGGTGATGTCGAAACAGGTGTCGCTAGCACCTACGACATGGTAATGAAAGGCTTACAAAATTTCCGTGAAAAATTAATGGCAAGCTATGAGCAACAAGCCGAAACGGTTAAAAATGAGCCAGAGACAAAAACCCCATAACCAACATTAAGCGTTTATTCCGCAATAGGCTCGATACGAGTGACCAATAATTGGTCAATTTTGTAGCTGTCGATATCAACCACTTCAAATTTATAGCCAGCATGCAGCACAAAATCGGTACGTTTCGGAATTTTCTTTAGGGTATACATCATAAAACCCGCAATGGTTTCGTAGTTTTCGGCATTCGGAAAACGCGATATATCCAGTACCCGCATCACATCCGCCAGTGGCGTTAAGCCTTCAACTAACCATGAATTACTGTCACGCGCGACAATCTGCTCTTCTTCTGAATTAACCAACTCGCCCATCACAATACTCATCACATCTTTTAAGGTGATAATACCCACCACCATCGCGTATTCGTTTAAGATAATGGCAAAGTCGATTCCCGCCGATTTAAAGTGCTCTAACACCTCATATAAAGACAAGGTATCGGGGATAATTAATGGCGTGCGCACAATGCCGTCTTTTTGCAAAGAAATAGGCTGATCGTGTAATACCTGCATTAAAATATCACGGGTATCGACATAACCAATCACTTGATCTAACACACCCGCGCACACCAAGAACTTCGCATGGGGATGCTCAGCAATTTTCGCTTTAATACTCTCTTGCGCTTCGTCTTTGGTGAAAAAGATTAAGCTTTCGCGCGCCGTCATGGCAGAGGTTACGGTGCGCGATTCCATATCAAACACGTTTTCTAGTAACTGATGCTCATGTTCTTGTAACACACCCGCCTGCGCGCCGGCATCCATCATCGCCATAATATCATCGGGGGTAATATCATCTTTACGCAATGTCGGTATTTTAAGCATACTAAAACACCAATTGGCTAAACCGTTAAACAACCACACTAAGGGTTTAAGCAGCATAATCAGTAATAGCATGGGGGCGACAATGCGCAGCGCAATTTGCTCGGGGGCAATCATGGCTAAACGTTTAGGCATTAAGTCTGCGAACAAGATAAATAATGACGTGACAAAGAACACGGACAAACCAAAGGCCGCAGGTTGTACCCAAGTTTCGTTGCTAAACAAACCAAGCATATTGGCAAAATAAGGTGTAAAAGCCGATTCACCTAAAATACCGCCGAGTATCGCCACGGCATTAAGACCAATTTGCACTACCGTAAAAAAATTACCAGGGTGATCTTGCAGCGCTAAAATTTTCTCTGCGCGAACATCGCCCTCAGTCGCTAATAAACGCAAACGCATTTTGCGCGAGGCAGCTAAAGAAATTTCAGAAACAGAAAAAAAGGCGCTGGTGGCGACTAAAGTAGACATGATAATAAGGTATTCTAAAGCACTCATAATAAATCCATTCTCGTGATATCGCCTTTATTAAGCATTATGCTGAACTATTTAAATTATACCTGATTTATAAGTATATTTTTTTAAAGTGGACTTATTATGCAATCTTAGTTAAAACTATAGAATAAATTTAAGTTAAATTTGGTTTCATAAAAATAATGTCATTAACTAAATGTTTTATTGTTCTTGTTTTTACTCTGGCAATATCGCTGCTACCTAATTGGGCAGTGGCGCAAGAACATGTTAGCGATGACACGAAACACGTTCAGTTTCAAGCTATGCGCGATGCTTCAGTTGAGCAAGCATTAGACGAATATTTAACGTTAACCTTAGTTGACCCAGAACAAGCAAATCTAAAACTACAAAGTATCATCGACCGCCTTCCTACTAATCTGGCTGAAGACAATACACCTGAGAGCACTGTAAGAGCACTAACTTACCAGCTATTTGCTCATTTATATCAAGCCAACTCTTCTGCTGTAGATGATATTTTAGCGACTCTGGCAGAAATTAAAAATAACACTACATCAGTTAACGCCATTGCAGAAATTATGGCTGCAGAACTCGAAGTGCTGTCTTTTCGCAATCAAAGTAATCAGGCATATATTAATGCTGAAATACTGGCCGGTATACTCACAGACGTTGAAAACCCCCGAGTTAAATATTGGATAAACGCTCTACTAGGTAGACTATTTAGACAAGACACACAATACGAAAAGGCGTTAAAACATTATGAGCAAGCACTTGATGCCTTAAATACAACAAACGACAGTAGAACTTTAGTTCGTAGCACCTCTTTAAGACAACAGATTGCAATTGTGCATACCGATTTAAAAGATTGGCAACGTGCACGAAGTTTGTTAGAAGAAGTTTATAAAGATTTGTTACGCTATAAACAAGACCAACTTCTACCTGACCTATTTTTATCGCTCGGTTTTGTCATGGCGGGTCAAAAAGATTATGCCGCAGCTGTGGAAGTGAATCTCAAAGGTTTAGCCCGCGCCCGAGCTCAAAAACAGCAGAGTCTGGTGCTTACCTTCATGAACAACCTTGGTTCGGTGTATATCGAGCAACAAAATTATCCCGCAGCAAAAAATATTCTAGAAGAAGCATTAACTGAAGCGCTAGCATTAAAAGATACAGAAAACGTTAACCTTATTAACTTTAACATCGGTTATTTAGAAGTACTTTTAGGTGACGCCGAATCAGGCCTGACCAAAATGCAAAACGCTTTTGCTTTTTACCAGCAACGCGATAGTAAAACTGAACTAGAAGACCTACTTGGGTGGTTTGCTAAAGCCTATAAATCGCTTAAAGACTATCCAAAACTAGCCGAAACCCTTGAGTGGCAAATGCAACTTCGTGAAGAAATTGCCGCAGCGTCCAGTGAAAAAATTACACGTGATTTGTTATCTCGCTATGAACTCAAATCTCAAACACAGCAAATCACTATCTTACAACAACAAAACGAACTGCAAGAAGAGATGCTTAAAAATAAACAACTGCAGCAAACCATTACCCTTTTGTTTATTTTTATTATGGGCTTAGCGGCGTTGTTGTTGGTTAATTTATATCGCAAAGTACAACGCTCTAATCTACGCTTAAAAGAAGTTAACAAACAACTGGAATATCAGTCTTTACGCGACCCATTAACCGGCTTATTCAATCGACGTGCTATGCAAGATAAAATGGCAAAACGCCATAAAAGCAGCCAGCCGGATGCTTGCGCACTCTTATTGTTAGATATCGACTTTTTCAAACAAATTAACGATAACTATGGCCATGCGGCAGGTGATGCCGTGCTGATTGATTTAAGTCGACGCTTATTGACCTTAACTGATGAGAACGAGCTGTTGATCCGCTGGGGCGGTGAAGAGTTTTTAATTGTAATTCAGCGTTTAGAGCAAGAAGAAATTGATCAACTCTGCCAGCAAGTGTTGCAAGTAGTTAGCGCCCTGCCCGTGACATACGAAGGCAATGAGATCCCCGTGACGATTAGCGGTGGCTTTATTCGCTTACCGTTTTCGCAAGTGCCTGAACATCAATTTAACTGGGAAAGAGTATTACAGGTTGCCGATATGGCCCTTTACTTAAGTAAGTTGAATGGCCGTAACCAAATCAACCTGATTGACGAATTGAAAGTGCCGTTTGCCGATGCAGAGCCGCATTTACAATCAGATCTTAATGGTGCGATACAAGAAGGTATGATTAAACTTCATACTATTCATGGCTAAAAAGGTTAGTTAGCACTATGAGCCTAATTGACCAATTGAGTTAAAGGCTTTTGTTGACTTTTCGAAAACTAAATCAAAAGCCGGCTCGTTTTTGCCAAATAATGCTCAAATAAGTTCAATGGTAATGGTTTAGAAAAATAGTAACCTTGATAATGGTAACATCCCAGTTTGAACAAGGTTTTTAACTGCTCCACCGTCTCTACGCCCTCAGCCATCACTTCTAATCCTAAGGTCTGGCCTAATAAAATGATCATCTTCGCAATAGCCTGATCATTTTCATCTGTCAGTAAATCGGCAACAAAACTACGGTCAACTTTCAATTGATATAAGGGCAAACGCTTTAAATAGACTAACGAAGAATACCCTGTACCAAAATCATCCAAAGAAAAACGGATCCCTTTAGCCTGCAAAATCTGCATAATACCAATAACATTATCAAAATCTTCAACCAACACACTTTCAGTAAGCTCCAGCTTCAGCGCCGACGCATCAATAGCAGTGTGTTTTAAAATTTCGAGCACCTTATCTGAAAAGTTAGCTTGTTTTAATTGCTTAGCGCTAATATTTACCGACAGTTCTAAACGGGCTGTACTAGGCGTTTGCTGCCAAACAGCCAATTGTTTACAGGCATGAAAAAGCACGTACTCACCGATTTCCACAATCAAGCCGGTCTCTTCAGCAAAACGAATAAACGCATCTGGACCAAGTAAGCCGCGCTCGGGATGACGCCAGCGTAACAATACTTCAGCCCCCAGCACGACCCCCGGATGAACCAATTGTGGCTGATAAAACAATTCAAACTGTGCTTGATTTAATGCTTGCCGTAATTCGTTGGCTAAATTCAAACGTTGGTTAGCTTGTTCCTGTAATGTCATGTCAAAAAAGCTTAGGCCATTACCCCCCGCTTGCTTTACTTGGTAAGTGGCAAGATCGGCCTGTGTAATAAGAACATCGGTATCATGCTGCCCGCCCAAAAACAAAGTGCAACCAATACTGATGGTGTTTTTTTCTCTGAGCGACATTAAATCGTGATTAAAAAGGAGTGCGTACTGTAAACGCGCTGCTAATTCCGTTACCGCCTGCACCGCTTTACAACGCTCAGCAGTAAACAATTCGCTTAATACTAAGAATTCATCTGCACTAAAGCGCCCAATGGTGTCTCCCTGCGGCAACACCGATTGCAACGCTTGGCCGATAAGTTTAAGGACTTCATCTCCTTTACTAAAACCTAAGCTATCATTGAGTGTTTTAAAATCGTCGACATCAATAAACAGTAATGCCACATAAAACTGATTACGATGGCTTTGCAATTGGGCTTGATGGATCCGATCTAACATTAACTGCCGATTGGCCAAACCGGTTACCGTATCGTAAAACGACAAACTTTCTGCTTTTTCTTCAGCCTCTTTTCGCAATAACGCGCCGCAAATATTACCCGCAATCAGACTTAAGCCGGCCACTTCTGCTTCAGGCCAATCCTGTAATTGTTTCACCATATCAATACCAAACATGCCGATTAAGCGTGTATTGCTGCGTAACGGGATCATCAAAAGCGATTTGATACCTTGACTGGCTAACAATTGATACTCATTTGACGTGTGCTCTAAAACGGAAATATCTGCGATACGCGAGATCTCTCCCTCTTGCCAGCTGCTAAACCAGCCACCAAATTCTGCTGAAGCTAAATTTTGTAAACACGATTTTTGAGGCGAAACATCCGAGGCACACCATTCATGTGTGTTACTTGCAGTCACTAAGTCGGCACTAAACATAAATACGTAACAACGATCAGCACCATAAAACATACCAATACGCGATATGGCTTTATTAATGACGTCATCCACTTCGTTAGCTGAACTCAACACAAATTCAGCGGAAATCGCCGCAACTAATCTAAAAAAAGCAACGTTATAGTCTTGGTTAACAGACAATATTCTCTTCCCAATTTAAACATACTTCAAAAGTGTATCTGTAAATTCAAAATTGCGCTAGCCAAGCACTCAAAACGTGGTAGCTCAACTATTGCGCCTTAGCCATAAGTCTAGTTTTATTTCATTATAAATTCTGTACATTGGTTATATAACTAAACATCCTTAAGGATACTAACATGTCTTACCTACAAGAATATCAAGCGTCTGTTGCTGATCCCGCTAAATTTTGGGCTCACAAGGCTAGTAAAATTGCTTGGTATAAAGCGCCTACAACAATTATCAGCCAGTATGACAATGTTTATCACTGGTTTGCCGATGGTGAGCTTAACACCTGTTATTTAGCACTGGATCAGCAAGTGCTTGAAGGCCGTGGCGAACAAACTGCGCTAATTTATGACTCTCCGGTAACGCAAACCAAACAACAATACACTTATAAGCAACTCCTCGATGAAGTAGCAAAATTCGCCGGCGTATTACAAGCACATGGCGTAACCAAAGGTGATCGTGTGGTCATCTACATGCCGATGATCCCACAAGCGGTGATCGCCATGTTAGCCTCAGCAAGACTGGGCGCCATTCACTCAGTGGTATTTGGTGGTTTTGCACCGCATGAGTTAGCGATCCGAATCGATGATGCTAAACCCAAAGTGGTGATCAGTGCCTCTTGTGGCATCGAGATTAATCGTGTTATCAGCTACAAACCGTTACTTGATAGCGCGATTGAAAAAGCAGAATTTAAACCCGAACACTGTATCATTTTTCAGCGCCCGCAAGATCCTGCAACCCTAGTTGCAGGGCGGGATGTGGATTGGCAACACGCAATGCTTAATGCCACAGCCGTAGACGCCGTGCCGGTGAAAAGTACGGATCCGCTTTACATCCTTTATACCTCTGGCACCACCGGCAAGCCTAAAGGCGTGGTGCGTGATAATGGCGGGCATGCGGTTGCCTTAACATACAGCATGAAAGCTATCTATGATATTCAAGCCGGCGATGTGTTTTGGGCCGCCTCAGATGTGGGCTGGGTGGTTGGGCATTCTTATATTGTTTACGGCCCACTGCTTGCAGGTGCCACCACTATTTTGTATGAAGGTAAACCGGTATTTACACCCGATGCAGGTGCATTCTGGCGAGTATGTGCGGAATATAACGTAAAAGCCATTTTTGCTGCGCCCACCGCCTTTCGTGCCATTCGTAAAGAAGATCCGCATGCTGAGCTGTTAAAACCGCATAACTTAAGCCAGTTAAAACATGTTTTTATGGCCGGTGAGCGGCTTGATCCCCCCACCTATCAATGGGCTTGCGAGGTATTAGGTAAACCTGTAATTGATCACTGGTGGCAAACTGAAACAGGCTGGGCCATTTGCGCCAATTTAGCCGGTGTTGAATTACTGCCAGCCAAGCCAGGCTCGTCAACCAAACCTGTACCTGGCTATCATGTGCAAATATTAGATGATGCAGGACAAGCTGTACCCGCCAACACGCAAGGCAACATAGCAATTAAGCTGCCACTGCCTCCAGGGTGCTTAACCACCATCTGGGACAATCCAGAGCGCTTTAAAGCCGGTTACTTAACTAACTTCCCAGGCTATTACAGCAGCGGCGATGGCGGCTACCTGGATGAAGACGGTTATCTGTTTGTGATGGGGCGCACGGATGATGTCATTAACGTTGCCGGGCATCGTTTATCAACCGGCGAAATGGAAGAGATTTTAGCCTCGCACCCTGCCGTAGCAGAATGCTGTGTTATCGGTTTACCTGATGAATTAAAAGGTCAGCAGCCTGTAGGTTTCGTGCTACTGAAAAACGGCATCACCGTTGATGAAACGACCCTGCAAGCAGAGTTAGTCGCGTTAGTAAGACAAGAAATCGGCGCAGTTGCCAGCTTTAAAAAAGCATTAATCGTGCCTCGGCTACCCAAAACACGTTCGGGTAAAATATTACGCAAACTGTTACGGCAAATAGGTGAAGGGCAAAGCTACCAAGTCCCCTCCACTATCGACGACCCAGCTAGCTTGCCAGAGATTGCCGACATCATGAAACAACGCGGCATCACCTAACCCCCCACTACAACACTGGCCAGACCGCACTCCGGTACTGGTTTGTCCACACTCAGACACTGGTCAGACCGCACTCCGGTACTGGTTTGGCCACACTCAGACACCTTTGGGCATGCTAAAGACTAAGCTTGTTGTTCTGGAAACTGCTGCCGGCGAATTGTGGCAAACTGTGAGCGACATAAATAAAAAGTAATAGGCCGTGTGATCAACGGATAAACCACTACCAATAACAGAATATAACCTGGGATGGCTAAACCTTCAGCGCGAGCAATTAAAATAAATAACGTAGAAAGAATAATTAACTTAATAATATTCAAAGTTATTTTTGTAGGTGCTGCTAGCCTATCAGCTGCGGTACGAATCACTTCCATTCGCTGAGAAAAATTCAAGCCAGCAAGCTCGGGGATACTCTGACTGTTAAAATAAATCATCTATTACCGCCTTAAACAAAACTACTAATAAACTTCAATAAACTAGTTTACGTTATAACTGGCTAAATCGACTGGTCGGACCGGCACCGGAGTGTGGTCAGAGGTTTGACTTGTACCGGAGTGTGGTTGTACCAGTGCCTGAGTGTGGTACAACCAGTACCGGAGTGTGGCCATACCAGTGTATTTAACTGGCATGGCTTGTACCGGATTTCGGTACGACTAGTTAGTCGTAGAACGGTGAACGGCTCTCGGTCCTGTCGATAAGCTTAATGGGGCGATTAAGCGGTTGACCACCGTCTCGACCAATGGGTACCCATGGAATACGGCCTCGGCCTTTAGCAGGGCTAATCGAGAACAAATCAAACGGTAATGATATATAAAAGCCTTTAGTGAAACTGCCTTCGCCATACTCTTCTGAACTGACATCCGTTATCGCAGCATAAGCGCCCACAACGATACCGCTATCAAACCGCTTAGCAAAATCAACATTAACCCCTTTATCTTTAGCTAAAAACTGACCGATATTGAAGGTTAACAAGGTGTCTTTTAGAAACTCAGGTTGCCAGTAAACATTCACATGCCCCGTTACGGTTTTGTAATCCAGAAACCCAAAATCATTTTCGTATGAACGCTGTTTTACATAGTTTAAATCGACGCCAAAGGCTAGCGTACTATCAACAGGTCGATACAGAAACTCTGCCCCGGCCCCTGCAAACATCGTTTCAAGGTAACCCGCGTAGGCTTGCGCAAAAACTGACGGCGCAATTTCTTGCTGCCAATGCCCATAAATGTTTTCAACCGATAATTTGCTGCGAGTAACATACTCACGAACATAAGTACGCACTCTAGGTAATGCCGACTCCTGAGCATCCACTTTAAAATTAAAGGAATCAAAATTCTCTAACACGGTAAGTTTAGCCGTGGCATTCATACTAAATTGGTTGTTAAAACGATATCCGCCCCCTAAAAATAAACCGCCTTGATACATATAGAATTTTTCTGGGTTACCAAAAGATTGCACCCAAAAAATTTCAGAGCCGGTATAAAAACCACGGTCATCGGTTAAATTAACTAACTCCAGCGCAGCAGCATCGGGCTGTTGTCTAACATAGGTTGAACGTAGATCAGGCTGGAACAAATTGTTCTGTGCCACATCAATAAAATCTTGCACATTAATCAGCTTTTCAACTTGCGGCATATGGCTAGCATATTCAACAAGTCGAATAGTTTTAATATTTTCAGGCAATTGCGCAATAATCACGCGCGCGACCCGATCGGTTAGCTCAACATCATCACGATAATTGAGAGACTGCCCATGCAAAATAAACTCATCCTTCGTCATGCGAATACTTTTGGGTAAAAATGCGGCGTTGTAATATAAGTTATGCGTTAACTGGTTAAAGTTTATATTGGCAGACGAATCAATTTTAACACCCGTTACCGGCAGCTTAGCGGGGGTGATCTTAATTTGGCTGGCTTCATGCATATTCAGCCGGTAATGCACGCCAAAACCTAAGGTGTTACCGCGCTGATAATTAACATCAAACGTAAAATCATCCCATTGATAAGCCGCACCTACATTCCAGCGGCTGTCTTGCGCTAACACACCCGCACGATCTTCGGTATAGTCGTTGCCTTCATATTCTAATTTTAATACTAGTGGTTGCCACGGTGTTTGATAGGTTATGCCACCAAAAACAGAAGCCGGGCCTTTAAAGAATTTTGAATAGCTAATTTTCCCCCCCTGACCAAGAGTGCCGCCAGGGCGATTACAAAAACTGTCGCGCACTTCACAAAAAGGGTTGGTTATATTACCGGCGGTACCTAAATAGCCCCAGCCCATTCCTAAATGAAAATCAAAATCACCCGCGCGCTTACTCAAAGCTACAAACTCACTTTCAAATAAGCCTGTGCCACCAAAGTCTTTAAAACCCAGCGACACTTCAGGTAAATAACGGCTTTCTTGTAATAAACGAAACTTAACATCTAAGCCTTTGTCTTTAAGTGTTTGATCGCCACTAAATCCTGGCGAGTCACTATAAAGCCTAGTACGAACATCGGTATAACGTGCGGTGGCTTCCATCCATGGGAACAGCTGAATACTGACCGACCAAAAACGGTATTCTTCGTTATCGGTATAATTAAGCGAAAGATCACCATCCGCTGCCATGCGAGATGTGGGCGTTTGCAGTAAACCTACACCACCATGAATAGCTTGAGATACCCGCGCCGGTGCTTGCTGCCAAGTATCATCTGCTAAGGCTGCACCGGGCATACATAAGATGGCAAGCGCCGATAATTTAAATACGGAAGAGATGTTCTGCATTAATCCATCCTGTTCACGGCAAGTGCTAGAAGTTTTTTATTCAACTCGGCAAAGTCTTTAGAAAAATAACCATGCGAAAAAGGAATATATAAAGTTGAACCGGGCATAACCTCAACTCGGTCTTGTTGCCAAGCACCACGCAAAATTTCAATGACGTTGCCATTGGGTTGAATAAGATAAAAGCGGCTGGTATCGGCTGTTGGATGTTCTGGTATGGCGTCAAAATAGTCATGCACGCTTGTTGCTGAACGCAGTGGTAAATTAACATTTTTTGCCACTGCACCCCACACAGGTACTTCTACTGGCCTAACCTTTAACTGCAAACGATAATGACCACTTTCGAAAAGCGGATTAAATGCCTGTTTAGCTCGGGCTAAATCATAATCGATAACAAGCGGAATTTTTTCTGCCAGTTGCCAAGAAGAAAGCTCGTCAGCCAGCCGTTTTAATAAAAGTTGCACCTCATCATCCGCATCGAGCATTAACGCAGAGATTAACGCTAAGGCTTCGCTTCTTTGTTGTTCAAGCTGTAAAGCATCCAAACGGTACAACTGGCTTGCCGGCCAATACCAGGCTTGCTGCAGCGCCACAGGTGCGAGCACCTCAGTTAATCGCGGTTGCTGCTCAAATTTAAATTCAGTCGAACCCATTTTTACTTCAACTACGGGCTTGGCTGCCACCACCCCACTGGCGGCACAACATAAACCCATAAATAGTGCTGTGATAAGTTTCATATTGCATCCTCGGCGATAAATAGCCCTTCGCGATTCAAATGCCGCACCACTTCACTAATAAAAACCAGCTCTAAAGGCTGAGTACCAGGTTGTAATTGCTGCTGACTTTTTAATACCTGCCCCGTTTTCGCCTCAAGCCAAAAAACATTTTGCCATTGTTGATCAAAACGCCAAAACGAAGCAGGATTATCATACTCAAGCGTTTCAATCACTTTAATGGTATTAACCGAATGGGTAAAAAAAGTCAGCTGGTCTTGCTGCACAGAAAACTTAGAGCGAATTTGATAGCCGTACTCACCGGCGTGCCAATCTACAGCTCGGATCCAAGCACTGTTATTAAGGCTGTTCCACTTTAAGGGGTCAGATAACAGGTTACTGACATACAGTAAATCATTACTTAAACCCAAGGTTTTTATGATGCGGCCGTGATCGGTTACTAACACAGATTGATCTGCCGACAGCCATTTCATCTGCTCGCCATCAACCGCCATTAAACCCATGGCAATACGCGAATTTTCACCCAACCGCACGTATAAAAAATCGTTATTCGCCTGCACAATAGTGCTATAGGTTAAGGTGATATCTGTTGGGGTTTTGAACACTTGTTTAGCCATATTGGCATAGTGTTGATAAGTATTGGAACAGCCTGATAAAAAGCTCAAAATAACAAGCAGTAAAATACGCGCTAGCGAGTTCATAAAGGTAAAGCCTCAGGTGAGCTACACTCAAAAAAAAGCCGCCAACAGGCGGCTTTTTTTAACAATACCAATTATGGCAGAATAGTTGCGATAGCTGGGTAAGTTGTTGTCACTGGCACACTGATAGTGCTCGTGTTTGTACCTGTACCCGTAACAGTAACTGTGGTGCTGTTGTTAGTACAAACGCCATCTACTGGCACACCGTCGCCTTCGTTACAAACCAGCGTAAATACTGGATCAGTTGGGCCGCCATCACCACCATCACCACCATCCACTACCAAGCCGTCAGCTGAAGCGTTAGACACAATTGCCGCAGCTACTGCTGCTGCAACACCTGCTGCAGTTAACGTTGCTACAGACAATGAACCAAAAGTAGTAACAGAAGACGCAGTAGTTGAAGCGGTATTTGTAGCTTGAGCACTAACACCCATTGACAACAATAAAGCCGCCGCAGCTAAACTTAACTTTTTCATAAATATCCCTCTAAAGTAAAAATATATTGTTGACAAGAATACCCGATAACATGGGGTTTGACAACGTGACATTGTGTTTCAATTAACTCATTTCATTTACGCATAGTTAGATGACACTATTACCTTTATTACCATTAGGCAATTTGCTGTGTTTTGTTTTCATCCCTAACTGTCGCTAATGTTAACGGCGCGGTTGCATTAGCAATAGAGGCAATTTGCGCCGCCGTGCTCACATCGCATGCCGCGTTCGCCACTAAATCGCTGGTCGCATTACTGTAGTTAAATTCTGTTGGTGCTGAACGAATTAGCGCAATAATATCTTCCACCGCAAACTCATCACAGGCTTTGTCTAACCGTTGCAGTAAATGTTGCATTTCAGGCCAGGTTAAACACACTTCATCGGCAGCCATAATTCTGCTGTGCTCAGTTTTGCGCACATTGTTACCCACCAGCAGTTCTTCGTATAATTTTTCACCTGGTCGAAGGCCCGTGTAGCGCAACTCAATATCGCCATCGGGGTGCTGCTCGTCTTGCACTTCTAAACCCATTAAGTGGATCATTCTTTTTGCCAGATCAGAAATTTTGACTGGTTCGCCCATATCAAGCACAAAAACATCACCGCCTTTGCCCATCGCACCGGCTTGTATCACTAACTGCGCCGCTTCCGGAATGGTCATAAAATAACGAATAATATCTTTATGCGTAATAGTCACTGGCCCGCCTTTACGAATTTGCTCCCTAAATAAAGGAACAACGGAACCAGATGAACCCAGCACATTACCAAAGCGCACCATACAAAAACGGGTTTTAGTTTGATACTGCGCCAAGGCTTGCAACACTAATTCGGCTAAGCGTTTAGACGCCCCCATCACATTGGTTGGCCGCACCGCTTTGTCAGTTGAAACTAACACAAAGGTTTCTACGCCGGCTTTAATAGCCGCATCAGCGGTAAACCAAGTACCGAATACATTATTGCGTACACCTTCAACCACATTATATTCAACTAGCGGTACATGCTTGTAAGCCGCAGCATGATAAACGGTATTCACCTTAAACGTGCGCATTACGGTTTCAAGGCGGTTTTGTCGCTGCACCGTACCCATAACAGGAATTAACGTAACATCCAAACCTTCTTGCAAAATAAAATTCTTTAACTCTTGCTCTATCGCATACAAACCATATTCGGACAGCTCAAACAGCAACAAGGTGATAGGTTCACACCGAATAATTTGCCGGCACAACTCAGAGCCAATAGACCCGCCAGCACCGGTTACCATGACCACCTTGCCTTTAATGTTGGCGTTAAGCAGTTTTAGTTTTGGTGCAACCGGATCACGGCCGAGTAAATCTTCAATTTTTACGTCTTGCAACTCATCAATACGCATGCTGCCATTCACCACATCGCTCATGCCCGGAATAGATAATACTGGGATCGGTAACTCTTCTAACTGATCCAATACATCACGGCGACGCGAGCGACTGGCCGACGGCATGGCAAGTAGCACCCGGCCAATATTTTTTTGTTTAATTAAACTGGCAATACCGTCTGGGCTACTAACCGGAATACCTAAAATGGTTGAACGCTGCAAGGTAGTATCATCGTCTACAAACATCACCGGGTGATATTGTTCGCCGTTTAATAAGGCTTGCGCCAATTGGCGCCCCGAAGAACCCGCACCATAAATTAACACTCGGGTTTTATGGCCATTATTGTTCGGCTGAAACAACATACGGGCGCCTAAACGAATACCCCCCGAAGTAACCAAAGCAACCAAGGCATACACAATCACCAAGTTAGTACGGTCATGTACCCCCATAACAGCGAACAAACTGGCCAGTGCAATAGCACTTAGCACAATACCAAAGAGTACCGCGCCTAAAGCATGCTGGCCGACATAACGAATAACCGCACGATATAAACCCAGTTTTGTAAAAATAAACAAGGTAAGCGGCAAAGCAATAACGAAAGCCAAAACAATAGGTTGCAGCTGCTGTGTTTCTTGCCCTTGCGTGAGCAAGTACGCTAAAGCTAACGACAACACCAGAAAAAAGGTATCTATACCTACCGAAATAATACGTTTCACTGAGCGCGGTAACGCCAGTAACCATGCAAGCATGATGAACTCCTAGTTACCGGCAACCTCACCGGCAAACTTTATAAACAACTTTACAAAATAGTATAGCGTAATAAGGCCTTTTTAGCGGTTAGCGTTGAGCAAGCCCGTTAACCACTGCTGAAAATCTGGCCCAAGGTTTTTATCCCGCAAGCCATATTCAACAAATGCCTGCATATAGCCCAGCTTGTTGCCGCAATCATGGCTGCGGCCTTTAATGTGATAAGCATTTACCGCCTGCGCTTTCATCAAGATCGCAATGGCATCAGTAAGTTGGATCTCATCACCCGCGCCTAGTGGCGTATATTCTAACGCTTCCCAAATATCAGACGAAAACACATACCGGCCCACTACGGATAAATTAGATGGCGCTTCATCTACCGGCGGCTTTTCAACAATCGCCGTCATCGCAATGGACTCGCCCGCCGCTAACGGCTGACCTTGCACATCGGCTACACCATAACTGGTCACATTTTCCATTGGCACCGGCTCAACCATTACCTGGCTAACACCGGTATCACTAAATAAAGTGGCCATATGCGCTAGGTTATCGCGCTTTAAATCGCTGTCGTAGCCATCAATTAACACATCAGGTAATACCACGGCAAAAGGTGCATCACCTACTAAAGGCCGAGCACAGAGTACCGCATGGCCTAAGCCTTTAGCTTGACCTTGCCGCACATGCATAATGGTCACATCTTTCGGGCAAATTTTTTGTACTTCATCTAATAATTGGCGTTTAACCCGTTTTTCTAACATCGATTCAAGTTCAAAACTAATATCAAAATGGTTCTCAATGCTGTTTTTAGACGAGTGCGTAACCAAAATAATTTCTTTAATGCCCGCAGCAATACACTCTTGCACCACATACTGAATAAGCGGTTTATCCACCACCGGCAGCATTTCTTTTGGAATAGCTTTAGTAGCCGGTAACATCCTGGTTCCCAACCCCGCCACGGGAATGACTGCTTTACGCACAATACTTTTTTGCATATTTCTTCCATTCAAAATTGCTAAAGCCAAACTAATAGCTGACTATAAAAAACTAAAAACTAAAAACTAAAAACTAAAAACTCAACACTCAACACTCAACACTCAACACTCAACACTCAACACTCAACATTATAATACCCCCGATACCAATCCACAAAGCGCTGCATGCCCAAGTCAATTGATGTGGCAGGTGTAAAATCCACAGCGGCTTGCAAATCATCAATATCAGCATAAGTGGCCGGCACATCACCGTCTTGCATCGGGTAATATTCTTTTATCGCTGTTTTACCGGCGGCTTGCTCTATGGCCTCAATAAACGCCATTAACTTTACGGGTTGATTGTTACCAATATTAAAGATTTTATACGGGGCAAAACTTTCTGAAGCATTACTGCCATCCCATTGTGGTTGTGCAACAGGTGGTTTGGCCTGAATTCGCACTATGCCCTCAACAATGTCATCAATGTAAGTAAAGTCTCGCATCATCTGGCCATGATTAAACACTTTAATCGGTTCACCGCCTAAAATAGCCTTGGTAAATAAAAACGGTGCCATATCTGGGCGGCCCCAAGGGCCATACACAGTAAAGAAGCGTAAGCCGGTGGTAGGTATGCCATATAAGTGGCTGTAAGTATGCGCCATTAACTCGTTCGACTTTTTGGTTGCGGCGTAAAGCGAAACCGGATGATCCACCCGGTCGGTGGTGCTAAACGGCATTTTCGCGTTCATACCATACACCGAACTCGACGACGCATACACCAGGTGCTCAACCTTATTATGCCGGCAGCCCTCTAAAATAGTTAGGGTGCCAATAACATTGCTGTCGGCATAGGCCAATGGGTTCTCCAGTGAATAACGCACCCCCGCTTGGGCACCCAGGTGAATAACCCGCTGAAACTGCTCAGCAGCAAATAGCGCTGCGATGCCCGCGCGGTCGGCTAAATCCATTTGCATAAACCGAAACCCCGGCTTCCCAGCTAACTGCGCTAAGCGATCGTGTTTAAGTTGCACCGGATAATAATCATTCAAGTTATCAAGCCCAACAACACTGTGCCCTGCAGCCAACAAACGCTGGCAAACATAAAAGCCAATAAAACCAGCAGCGCCAGTTACTAAATAATGCATCTAAACTCCAACTTTTTTGAAACATTACTCACAGCTATACTGCTGGTGACTAGCTGCTTTCGCAGCAGTAACCGGCCCAAAGGGCCTAATGACGGTGCATTGAGCAAACTGGTTACCGCTTATGAAACAAGCTAGTCACTACCAAATAAATCACGGGTGTAAACTTTGTCAGCGACATCCGCCAATACATCACTGTGTCGATTTGCGACAATAACATCAGCAATTTTTTTAAACTCGTCAATATTTGTAATGACCCGACTGTTAAAAAATTCAGCTTGTTTCAGCTCGGGTTCAAACACCACCACTTCTACGCCCTTGGCTTTAATGCGCTTCATGATACCTTGAATAGCCGAAGCACGGAAATTATCAGAGCCAGCTTTCATTACTAAGCGGTACACACCAACAATTTTAGGATTACGCTTAATAATTGCATCAGCAATATAGTCTTTACGCGTTCGATTGGCCTCAACTATTGCCTGAATGATGTTATTCGGCACATCTTTATAATTAGCCAACAACTGCTTGGTGTCTTTCGGTAAACAATAGCCACCATAACCAAAGCTCGGGTTGTTGTAATGATTACCAATACGTGGATCTAAACCCACACCTTCAATTATTTGCCGTGAATCTAAGCCATGGCTTTCAGCATAGCTGTCTAGTTCATTAAAGTAAGCAACACGAAGTGCTAAGTAAGTATTTGAAAATAGTTTAATTGCTTCGGCTTCCGTACTGTGTGTAAACAGCACAGCTACATCTTGTTTAACCGCACCCGCTTGTAATAAAGCCGCAAATTGCTCTGCACGAGCACTTTGCTCACCCACAATAATGCGTGATGGATATAAGTTGTCGTAAAGTGCCCGACCCTCGCGTAAAAACTCAGGTGAAAAAATCAGATTTTCAGTAGCAAACTTCTCGCTGGCCGCTTTAGTAAACCCCACCGGTACAGTCGACTTAATCACCATTACCGCGTTGGGGTTAACCGCCATTACCGCTTGAATCACCGTTTCAACACTGCTGGTGTTAAAGTAATTAGTAACGGGGTCGTAATCAGTTGGCGTAGCAATAATCACAAAGTCGGTATCGCGGTAGGCCGCAACCGCATCCAAGGTTGCAGTAAATTGCAGCGTTTTATTGCCTAAAAAATCACTAATTTCCTTATCTTCAATAGGGGATCGTTTAGCATTTAATAGCGCCACTTTTTCTGGCACGATATCAACAGCCACAACTTCATTGTGCTGAGCAAGCAACATTGCATTCGACAACCCCACGTAACCCGTACCGGCTACGGCAATTTTTAAACCTGACATAGAGTCCCTTTATTAACCAATCAAAATATTATTCACTAAACCAAGCAATGCTTCTTGCAGCGACTGCTTCGGCGAAACATCACCGTGCAAAATACGCAATTGCAAATTTAGGCGTTATTCGACATAACAAAAACCGATTAGATGCATATCGAAAGATCTGCAGCAGCAAATAGTCAAACTTGAAATAACTTATTAAAAAAAGCCAAAACTAAAAACTAACCACCGTATTTCGCAGCAAAACGAATTACGCGCTCAAGACACTGTAATAGCTACTCAGCGATACCAAAAGCTTTATTAAGCAAGGCAGCCTGAATTTCCGGATCATCAGGATAGTCGTGGGCAAATTGATTATGCATTTCCCTGAGTTTTAACCACTGCTCAACTGAATCAAGTGCACCTATCTTTTCAAGTCGGTTCAATTTATCGATAAACGTATTAAGCTCACCCTCTTCATGGGTTAAATCTATTATCGCCGGTAGTAGCTTAGCACCCATCGCATCCTGCAATTTAGAAAAACGCACGATAAATTGGTCAAATATTGCCAGTTCGATATCGGTCAGTTGCGCCAAACTATCTGCAGTAAAAGGGGCTTTTTCAGCTAAATACCTCATGGACCAGCGCAAGCGCTCTGCATGCACTATACATACTTCAATGATCCCCTGAAAAATAGCCTTGTTCATAACGGAACACCGGTCTCTTTAGCAATTTTATAAATGGGCAATGCGGTTCCGTTTTTACGATTAATCACCAAATCAATCTTTTGATCGCCCAGCGCAAGGCGGAGTTCAACAAGCGCATTGAGCTTAGCTTCAACAATATCGTCGACAGAACAAAATTCTGGTTCAATGTAGAGATCAATATCGCCACCTTTGGCGTTATCATCGATTCTTGAACCAAACAAGCGTAACTCAGAGTTATGACCAAAATGTTTTAAAAACACTTGCCTGATAATTTGCTGTTGTTGTTCAGTTAGTCTCATAGCAATACCCCTCAACACTCAACACTCAACATTAAACATTAAACACTCAACATTAAACACTCATCACTCCGCAATCACCACATCTTCTACATATGCTGCCAACGCTGACTGGAGCGCCAATTTCGCCGCAACATCACCATGCACTATCCTAACTTGCCGGGGCCTGCGGCGCATCCCCTTTATAAACTGCACCAGCCCTTTTTTATCAGCATGGGCTGAATAGCCGCTTAACGTCAACACTTCAGCTTGAATATCAACCCGTTTGCCGTCGATCATAACATAGCCACCGCGCGGACCATATTGTTGAATAGCCGCCCCCAAGGTGCCACGTGCTTGATAACCCACAAAGACAATTTGATGAATGCGACTACCCAGTAAAGCTTTTAAATAATTCACCACCCTGCCGCCTTCGCACATACCACTTGCCGCAATAACAATAGCCGGTTTACCGGTGCTGGCAAGTAAATTCACCGCCGCTAAATGTTCGGCATGGCTATCAATGGTATGTAATTGCGCGAAGCTCAGAGGATGGCGACCAGAGTGTAAACGCTGTTTAGCTTCAGCATCCCAAAACGGCGCGAGTTGCTGATAGGCGACATTAAACTTTGCGGCTAAGGGCGAATCAACAATAATGGTGAGGTCTTGCCAGCGCAGTTGTTGGTGAATGGGCTGATCTTTTAGTTTAAAAATGAGCGCCTCGAGCTCATACAGCAGCTCTTGGGTGCGGCCAATACTAAAGGCCGGAAACAAAACAGTGCCGTTATCTTGCAGTGCATGCAACAACACTTGCTGTAAGCGCTTGATGCGATGGCGCCGATCGTCATGCAGTTTATCGCCATAGGTGCTTTCTAACACGACAATATCGGCAGCATAAGGCGGTTTAGGCGCGGGTAATAACGGCGAATACGGCGCACCCAAATCACCCGAAAACACGGTAATAAAGGGCTTGTTTGCGACCTGATGTTTAATTTCAGCATAGGCCGAGCCTAAAATATGCCCGGCTTTTTGTAACCGAAACTGCGCTACCACTTCACCTTCTAACGTAGGTAAATTTAGCCATTGCTTAAATTTACAGGGCACCAGTTGCCGACCAATCGCCCTTAAAAAACCGGCGATGAGCTTTTCATCGCGGGTAACACCCACCTTAAGCGCATCTTCTAACACTAAAGGCAACAAATGCGCTGAAGCTTCAGAGCAATAAATCGGCCCTTTAAAACCAGCCGCCAACAAATAAGGGATGCGCCCAACATGATCAATATGCACATGGGTAACAATTAGTGCTTGAATATGATGAATAGGGAATTGAATAGCGAGATTAGCTTTATTGCTGCCGCTGCCTTGTTCATCCCCCTGAAACAGGCCGCAGTCAATAAGTACAGCATAATCAGCCGCAAGCTGATACTCATGGCAAGAACCCGTAACGCCATCAACAGCGCCGTGGTGGATAAAGGTGGGCGGGAAAGCTAATTTGGTCATCCTTGAACCTCTTTAGTTTTAAGTGTTTAGTTTTGAGTGCTTAGTTTTACGCTGTGATGTTTTGATTATGGCTGTTAATATCTTAATCAGTTCATCGTTCTGATTAACTAAACTAATTACTTGAGGTTGGTTTTTATCTAGATAACCTGTGCAGCAAAGTAACTCTAACCAATATCGGGCTTCTCTCGACTCCTTACTAGCGATACACATTTTTGAGACAAAGTCTGCCTTTGACTGACCCGCTTGAGCTTCATTAATATTAGCCCCTATAGAGGTAGCACTTCTAAGCAATTGCTTAGACAGCACAAATTCCTTATGTTGCTTTACAAGGAATTGATAAAGCCTAACCACCCTCACAGCGAAGTCAAAAGCTTTTCTTTGGATATTATTCGACATAATAGAGGCCCAACTCAATTCACATCGAAATATCTATAGCATCAAACCATCAAAAAAAAACACAGACCATTAACAAAAAGCAAAACTAAAACTCAACACTAAGCACTGAGCACTGAGCACTAAACACTAAGCACTAAGCACTAAACACTAAACACTACTTAACCCTATCCCCACTACCCTTTCCGGCAACAGTCATAAAAATGTATTTAAAATAATCAGCAAGCGTTAAGTTTTCCAACATCTTAGCATCAGTTTCAGCTAACAACTCTGGGGTAGACATATCAATTTCATTCACTTGCGCTAAACCGGTAATCCCCGGGCGCGCCTTAAACACACCCATTTTTTCTCTAGCGGCCGTTAACTCTTCTTGATTAAACAAACCCGGGCGTGGCCCTACTAAGCTCATTTCACCTTTTAAAACATTCCATAATTGCGGCAATTCGTCCAATTTCGTTTTACGTAAAAAACCACCAAAAGGCGTTATGGCACTGCTACTGGCTAAATGGCTGGCCACTGATGCAGTATCTTTTTTCATGGTGCGAAATTTTACCAACGTAAAAGGCTTTTGGTTACGCCCAACCCTAACTTGCCGAAAGATTGGCGAGCCGGTATCAAATAAACCAATAATAGTTAAAAAAACCAGAACAGGAAAACCAAATACCAAACCACAAAAAGAAAAAATAATATCTAACAACCGAATCAACATAAAACCTCAAAAATAAAAAAACTCAACACTCAAAACTAAACACTATTCACTCCCTGCGAAGCAGCGAGCAATCCCCTCTTCCACCGTAACCGGTGGCTTCCAGTTTAAAGTGTCTTTAGTATGGCTTATATCTACCTGCAAGTTACCACACAAGCGATCAATCACAGCTTGTTTACCGGTTAGTTTACCCGCCAGCTTTAGCCAACTTACTGGCACTGGAATAAGCCTTGGCTTTTTACCGGCAGCACGGGTCATCATTTGCAGTAATTCAGTGGTGGATACATCCTGATCATCACTCACCAAAAAGGTTTGGTTAGCTGCTTTCGGGTGATCAATACAAGTAATAATTAAATCTACTAGGTTATCCCGAGCTACTAAACTGCGCTTATTATGGATGGCACCCAAGGGTAATGGTAGGTTTTTTTGTGCTAGCTTAGCTAACTTACCGAAATTGCCCGGTGCATCTAGTCCATATACCAATGGCGGACGAATAATCACAACCTCCATTCCGGTTTCTTTAGCAATCTGCTTTAGGCCGATTTCGGCTTCAAGCTTCGATACAGCATAAGCCTCAACCGGTGAAGGCGTGTCAAGCATAGTAAATGGTTCGAAGTTACTAATACCGTTAACGCCAATTGAGCTCAGGAATATAAATCGTTTTACACCAGCCTCAGCGCAACGTCTTGCCAGATTAAACGTCGCCTCAGTATTCACCTGTCTAAATGAAGCTATTGGCTCACCTGCGACATGTGCCTTTGCCGCAATATGAATAGCAATTTTGCAACCATCAAACCAGTCAGGCCTATCTGGTAGTGCAGCAATATCAAATAGTACAGGCATTACAAGATTGCTGGGCAGTGTTGTTAGAGGCCTTCTAGTGGGGGCTACAATGAAGCATTCACTGTGAATCAGGCACTCAAGAAGTGCTTTACCTATAAAGCCAGTAGTACCAGTAATAAGAATTTTGTTATTATTCACGCAATCAACTTATGAATATTCGGTTATACAACTTTACATGCTTCTTTTTAAGCATAACGATAAACAAATACCAGGCGATATTATATGAGGCACTAAACACATTACACTCGCCTACCTGGCGTAAAACACGCCAGTAATACTTAAAAGCATCGGCCTTACTTGCCGAGAGCGAACCGGCTCTAATCCGATAGTATCCAAGGTTTTCATTTAAACCATATGCATAATCAAAACGCTTTAACAACTCAAGCCACAAGGCAAAATCTTGGCGCTTTCGCACCAATGGCATATAAATTTTCCCGAAAGGCTTTGTATCATAAATCGCAGTAAGGCAACCAATATAATTATGTTTGAGTAACTTGTTGAAGTTAACACGTGCCGGGACTTCAATACTGTGCATCAATTCATCCTGCTCAGTAATAGTGGAATAGCCAGTAAATGAAAAACCTACTTCATACTGCTGCATAAAAGAAATTTGTTTTTCAAGTTTAGAAGAAGGCCATAAATCATCAGAATCAAGAAAAGCTAGGTATCTGCCTTTGGCAGCATTAATTGCGATATTTCTTGAAGATGCACCGCCAAGGTTTTTCTCGTTTATTATTACTTTAATTCTAGGATCAAAAAATTCTTTTAGAATTCTACAGGTAGAATCTGTTGAACAATCATCGACTATAATCAACTCCCAATCTTGAAAAGTTTGGTCTAAAACGCTCTGAACAGCTGAAAAAATAAAATTAGAAGTATTATAACTTGGCATAATAATAGAAACTAATGTCATATAAAACCCAAATAAGCATTGAAAAAATACGTAATTATCAAAGAGAGCTATAAGCAAAAAAACCTTTAATATAATTAATTACACCTTTTGCAACTGATGGTTTAAAAACTAGACTTGGCCTTTTAATAGAAAAAATTGACAAAACTAGAAAACCTAAAAATAAGCCATAAACTTTACGAATAGTATAACCGCGAGCATAAACCATCATATAATTAGATTCATAGCCGGAAGAAATTTGTGGATGGTAAGCAATTGTACGATTGAAAAAACATACTGCTTTTTGGGATTTAATGAACTCTGATAGAAAAACAGACTCATCGCCAACAGGGATAAGTGAACCAGCCCCCATATTCTCAGAGAAACGAATAGAACCAAGGCTTTTTCTTTTCAAACTTATCTCGATTGTACCTACGGATAGAATATTAAAAATATTTCTTCTGATTTTAGTTGGGCTCAAAATTTTTTTTCGAGGATTCCCAAATTCATCTCTTACACAATAAGTTATCACTTCACTACTGTCATTGTTGTGTGTATCGAAAAGAACTTGATCAAAATCATCTGCTAAAATTATATCATCATCACAAAAATAACATATATCACTAGTTGAAACATTGAGAAGGAAATTTCTACTTTTAGCAACACCAAGGCTATCTAATTGAAAGTAATGAACATCATCTCTTCCAGAAAATAAATCATAAGGAACTGGACTTTGATGACCAATTAAATAGTTTACACCTGGCTTTGGAGCCTGAATAACAGTTTTTAAGTTATCGATACGATCACCATAAGTCGAAATTAGTACATCAATCGAATTAAAAGAGTTCAAATAATTGCACCTCAATAGAAATTACGGAATAAAAACCAGAAAACTAAATACACGTTGATTTTATGAAAGTTTTTTTCTGATATCAACAGCAATGATAATAAGTATAAAGTAGTAAAGAATAGCTAGACTTCCATAAGCGAAACCTGAGAATAAGGATAGAAAAAAAATCAAAACAGAAAAATGAAAAAAATTAGGTTTCAATATTGATGACGAACTAAAGCAAGAATAAAAGGAAACAAAAAAGATTGACAAGCCAACAAAACCATTTTGAATTGCAATTGCAGACAAAAAACTACTAACTTCACCTATTTCATTAATACCGAAGTTATAATAATAAAAGTCATTAATCCATTTACTCAAATTCCCAAAACCTTCACCAAATAAAAAAGACTGAAAATCGGCATTAAGGTAACATTCGTAAAAATAATTAACAAACATAAATGTAGAATTGTAGCGGAGTAATGCGCTGCTAACCTTATTTTCACCACTAAAAAGCAAGAAAATTGATTCAAGCTTGTGAACAAGCCAAAAATCTAAATGAGAAACAAATCCAACCCAAAAAACAAATAAAAACAAACAAAAAATAAAGAAAAAGAAAAAAGACTTAAAAGCCTTCTTATTAAAATTAGTAACGTTTTTATATAAAAAAATCAGAACCCATAATAAAAAACCAGATAAAGACCATGTCATTAATAAACCAAAAAATAAGACTAAAGCAAAGAAACGACCATACCCTTTCAAACTGCACATGTGCAAGACTAAAGCTAAAAAAATTCCGTAATGTGATGGTTCATCAAAAAAGAAAGTAAATCTCTCTAAGACAAAAACCAAATTTGTTCTTGCATCTATAAAATCAATAAAAAAAGTCTCTGTCAACGATGTAAAAAAAGATATAAATACAGAAAAAAAAGCAAATTTGACTAAAAATAATTTAGATTCATACAAACGTTCTAGATTTGAAAAAGAAATCACTGACAGAGTTATAACAGCAACAGCAAAAGAACTAAATTTAAAAAATGAATCACCAACAGATAAAAATAGAATATTAAATAAAAGTAATGATGACATTATAAAGAAAAAATAAATTTGTATTTTTCTAAAATTCGAATCAACCAATTGTGCAACAATTGAAATTAACGATATTTCACTTGAAAGGCTTATTTTTTGAAGTAGAGAACCAGTGGATGATAAAGTATAGAAAGCTCTCAGTAGAATATTTTTTATCATAATAACGAAACAAGTAAAAATGATTTACAAAGAATATAATTGTTCATTTTGACCACACTTAGTGAAATGGATAGAAGCTTCAAATTCTATATATTCTATATATTCTATATATTCTATATATTCTAAATATTGATATCTTTGTCGATAACGTCAATAACACCGCGAACATCATTACTTTCCAAGTAAAATAAACGAGACTTGTCAGATTTAAAAAAACGCTTAAAATGAACTTTCAACCTATTTGCCCATATTAAAATATAATAATAAATAATGGCTGGTATAGATAAAAAACCAACATTAAAAATAGCTTTTTTAATACGTTTGAAAAATCTAAAATCAAAGACCAAACAAGATGCCAACATGTACTCTTTATTTAATCTCTTTGCTACAGAACTTAATCCCAGAGCTTCAAGTGCTTCAAAAGAAGACTGAGCATATATTGTTTTTCCAGACCAATAATATGGGACAAAATCTAGCCACTTTTGAGATTGATTAACAGGCAATTGTTTAACGTTATATACTTCATCATAATGCTGACCCTGACTACCTTTGCCAGCAGCGCTTTTGATTGATTGCCCTGATACAATTAAAGGAACGTCAATATAGATAAACTTATTTATAGTAAAGAGTAAAGAAATAGCATTTGCAATGTCAGGGCTTGGTCCAGGACAGAAGGAACCAGTTTTTAAATAAATTGTATCTAATGCAGCTTTTGTCACAATACCATGATAAACCCGAGGCATGTTTCCGATTTCAACACCACCTGTTTTTATAAACTTATTTTTCAACTCATTTAAATCAAATTCTTCTTCTTTTCTTTTAAAAGGTGGCAGATTAAAATCTGAAGATGAGCTGTTTTTATAAAAACGAGGTGTTACATCTGGCCAGTTATAAACAGGTCTTTTAGTAAGAACTGCGTCTACATTTTGAGCCTTCCAGTCTCTACAGTAATTTATCAAAAATTTACTAAAAATATCATCATCTCCTAACATTAAAACATAATGACCTTTTGCTTGATATATTGCTAAATCACAGTTATCTTTTTGTGATAAATCTTTATCATTGTGATTATAGATTATACGATTGTCATTAAGAGAATCTATATAAATTTTAGTATCATGAGAAATGTTATAATCGCTGTTATCTTGAACAACCAACTCAATATCGTCATCAGGTATACTTGAAAAATAATCGAGAATAAATTTCAAATAGTAATAGCGGTTTTTTGTTGGTATAACTATGCTTAAAATTATATTCATTTTTATTCACTACACCTAAAGTAATTAGACATTTGTATCTCTAAACTATCTACAAAGTAATTTGGTTCAAGTGATCTATCAATGCTATTAACATCTGAAAACGGTATTACATCAGCTGTTCCTGGAAAAAATTTAGAAAATATATTTAACATATCATATTTAGAGTATATTTCTTTAGTTCCTGCTTGAATAATATTTAGAGATATTTCACCTAAGATAATTCTGTGACAAATTTCACACCACGTTAAAGTTGTAATGCCATTCCATAAATGATTGACAAATCCATTAACAATATCACCTTGCCTTGTTTTTGCAAACCAATCCATTAATCCTTTTGATTGATAATTTTCAGTAACACCAATAATAGAAGCTCTGATAATCTTTGCATTAGACAACCTTAATAGTCCTAACTCACCAAAATATTTAGAAATTCCATAATCATCGATACAATCAGGAATGCTATCAATATCTTTTTTTGAATTGAAATCACCAGAGAATACACAGTCTGTGCTTGCATGAATAAATTTTGCTTTGATAGAGCGAGCTATTAGAAATGGTAAAAAACTGTTTAACATTACAAGTGCACTAAAATCAGTAGATTTTTGCTTGATCAATCCAATGCAATTAATAACGTAATCAGGCTTCAGATCATTGATGTAATTTACATAACTAATGTGATTGTAGTAATCAAATCTTAAAGAATCTTTAATTACAGTAAATCCAGCTTTTGTATTGAAATATTCAACAACTTTCTGGCCAAGCATACCATTTGAACCTAGAACTAAAACTCTCATTACTTCAAATATCCCTTTACATAAGGTTGACTTTTCAAGAGGAAATCAAGTTCTTCTGAATTTAGCATCCTTGTGTTGTAAGATGCATATTCGTTTTTATGTTTAATAACATTACTTGCCTGAAAGCTATAGTCGTGATTCCGTAAATCTGCAGGCACTCTAAAATAATCTTCGCAATCAATTGCTAAAGTCATTTCTTCTTTAGAACAGAGTGACTCATGCATCTTTTCACCATGTCTTGCACCAACAATTTCTAAAGGTACCTCTTTCTTTAAAAGACGCATAAGTGATTCAGCAACCTGCTGCACAGTCGCTGCAGGTGATTTTTGAACAGCAATTTCACCTTGAGAAGCATCAAAAAGTGCGAACAAAACTAAGTCAACTGACTGCTCTAAAGACATCATAAACCTAGTCATGTTCGGATCTGTAATAGTCAAAGGTTGACCTTTTAAAATTCTATCAATAAAGAAAGGTATAACCGAACCTCTTGAGCACATGACATTTCCATAACGTGTAATAGTAATTTTTGGACCATTACCTTTAATTGAAACGTCCCTTGCCTTGGCTATCGCAATTTTTTCCATCAGAGCTTTAGTAATACCCATAGTATTGATAGGATAAACTGCTTTATCTGTACTCAAAACAACTATTTTTTCAACTTGATTATCGACAGCGGCGTTTAGTACATTCTCTGAACCGATTACATTTGTTTTTACGGCTTCAAAAGGATTAAATTCACAAGAGGGCACTTGTTTCAAAGCAGCTGCTTGGAAAACATAGTTAACTCCTTTCATAGCTCTATTTACAGAATCAATATCACGCACGTCTCCTATCACAAATGTCATTCTAGGATCTGGATATGTTCTTCTCATATCTTCTTGTTTTTTTTCATCACGGCTGAAAACGATGATTTTTTTAACATCAGTTTTCAAAAGATAAGTAGCGAACATTCCACCAAAAGAACCAGTTCCACCTGTTACTAATACCACTTTGTCTTTAAAATCATATTTCATTTAAAACTCACTTAAAAAATAATAAAATTGTAATCAATTAGAAATACTCATTAACTCATTAACTCATTAACTCATTAACTCATTAATTATAGAATCTATTGAAATTTGCATTGAATCCTTTAAAAATCAATTAGAAATTGAAAAAATATCATATATAACTCTTAGCTGTTTCCCTTGAGAACTTTTAGGTATACTTTCTTAGCAAAGCTTGGCTTTAAAATTAGTAAAGAGAGCAGAAAAGTAACTAAGAAATTAAATCCAATATCTAATAGTGATATGAATCTAGAAATCCCTTGGAATGAGTAAAATGTCAACGAATATGCAATCAACGAAGTAATTATTAAAGGAAAAATAAGATTGTACATGTATGATTCTAAAATACTACTTTTATAAGAAAACTTTTTTTCAATAAGATACTTATAAAATAAACAAGTTACACACTGAACGAAGCAGAAAACCACTGCAGCACCAAATACACCATACATTGAAATTCCATACCAATAGCCTGGTAAAGTGATCATAATACTCAAAAAACCAATTAAATTATTTAATTTTGTATAGCCGTTAGCTACAGCTATAGCATAAGGAATAACCTGCTGAGAAAGCATAGCCATAGAAACAGCTATTATTGGAAGATACATACCAGCTTTGTAAGAAATTTCATGGCTTCCAGTCCAAATAAATAACAGGCGCTCGGCGTTAAACACTAAAAGTGACATTACTGTAAATATTAAAATGGAAGTATAAAAATTTGTTGAGTTATATAAAACTGTTGCTTCTTCAACATTTCTTTCTGAATATAAAGAAGTAAGCCTAGGAAGTATTGCTGCTGAGATAGGACTCACAATTACTAGTATTCCCATTGCCAAGGTTACTGACATCGTGTAAAAACCAAGTTCTTCAACTGGCAACTTGATACTTATCATTAACTTATCCATTTGAGTGTTTACAGCAGCAACAAGTGATATTAAAAACATGCCTAAAACAAAACGCCATATGCTCTTCAATACTTTCACGTCTATATTTAATTTTAATAAAAAATAACTACCTGAAATCTCTTTACTTAAAAAAGCTCTAAATATAAAAACAAAAATAAAAGAAACAAATAATTGCCATAAGAAAAAAGACTCCAAGATAGGGCTAATTATTAGAACAGGCACCACTAAACCATTACGAAACACTCCCCAAAGAACCTGAAACCAATTAGCTAATATGTGTTTTTCAAGACCTAAAAAGCCACCAAGGTAAAATTTGATAAAAAATTGCAAACCTGATTCAACTATGATTATACAAAATAAATATTTAAATTCTTTGGACGAATAAAGATCTGACTTTATTATATCTCCTGAATAAATATTTATTAAAAACAATCCTAGCAAAACAAAAAAAAGTACAATTATGAAAAAAAATGTTTCTAATGTTACAAATACAGTCTTCTTTTTTTCACTGTTTATGTCCGCCCTAGCTAACTCTCTTGACAATGCGGATGTAAACCCTGTACCTATTATCATAATTAGGCTGCTTAAAACTAAAGAGAAACTTATTATTGAATAGTTTTCAAAGCCAAGATATTTAATATATAGAGGAATAAATAAAAATACTGATAATGTACCCCACAATCTACCAAAAATATTTGCCAAAATATTAACAAACACAGATGAAACTACCTTTTAAATTATTGTTAATATCTGAAATATTAGTTTTTATCATCACTTTAATAAAGGACACCTAAAAAATTTTAAAATTACTTTATTACTTAAAGCTGAAATGTTTTATTACTACTATAAACGTAGCTACAACACATCCAATTAAAACAAGTAATATGCAAATTAACATTCTAGACGGCTTCGACTTTCTCTCCGCTATTAAGGCAGGGTCAACAGTTTTAAAGACATATTCACTACGGACATTCGCTAACATTAACGTCTTAGTTTGCTCCTCTACTAACGAAAATAGCATTGCTCTAGCATCGGCTAGATTAGTTTGATTAATTTGTTCATTTAAATAACTGATACTGCGTTGCGCTTCGATAAGTTCACGGTTACGCATATCTTCGTTAATTTCTAGAACTAATTTATCTGCCCAATCTTTGGCTAAATAGGGTGAATAGTGCTGTAGGCTGAGCGTTACCATACCGCTGGTTTTATCTTGCGACACACTTAGCAGCTTCATAAATTCGGTATAGGTTTCTTGAATACTCGGTTTAGGTGAAAAAGGCACTTTTACGTTACGTACCCACTCATTCGTTTCTGTATTAAAGATATCACTATCAATAATTAAACTGTCACTGCCTCTGTTCCAACCTTCAGCGGCCATTACCGGTATAAATAAATCGTACTTTTCGATAAAGCGGCCAATAAAATCACGGCTTTTCAAAACCTCTATGGCTAAGGTGGTTTTGTCATTGGCACCACCACCTAAATTCACCCCTGCTAACGCCGCCAAGCCACCTAATTGCCCAGGAATACTTAAACCACCATCTTGTGATACGGGTGATAGTAGCGCTTCACTTTTATAAATATTTGGTAAGCTTAGCGCGTAAATCACAGCCAGCACGGCAAACACAAAGGACGTGCCGGCAATAATCCACTTACCTTGCCATATGGCACTAAAAAGCTCGCGCAAATCAATTTCGTCATCCGCGGCTGCAGTTTGCGGCGCGTTTATATTCTCAGACATAGTATTCCTTGTTAAAGCTATTTGCTGCCTGGTTACCGGCTATAGCCACCAGCAACCAAGCACCAAAAACTAAACATTCAACATTCAACATTCAACATTCAACATTCAACATTCAACATTCAACATTCAACATTCAACATTATTAAAGCGTCGCAATAGCGGCTATAGCAACGGCGCTGTTATATATAATTTGCGTCGCGGTTGCCCAGATGGTTAAGCCATCTTTGTACTCGGTATTAAGTGGTACTACGATGGTATCGCCTGGCTCTAAACGGTTACGGCTAATGGCAAACCAGCTATTGTGGTTATTCATTACGCTACCGTCTGCTTTAATAACATATACCGCGTCTTTGTCGGCGCGTTGTTTAAAGCCACCGGCGCGGCTTAAATAGTCTTTAACCGATACGCCCGCCGTAAATACATGGCTTGAGGGGCTGTGTACTTCACCAATAATGCTAATGGCATTGCGCAGTTGCGGTACGAAAATTTCATCGCCATCTTCTAGCTCAATGTTTTGGCCATTGTTACCGGCTAAGGCCGCATCCATATCAATAACTAAACGCCCTACGGCTTGCGTTTCATTTAATTTAGCAGACAAGGCTTCGGCATCGGCGACACTGTTGGAACTATTGGTTGCGGTAACCGCCTGAGCAGCAAGTTCCTGCTGTAAACCTAAGCGCAGCGCTTCTAATTGCCGCTGTTCGTTTTCACGAATGCTGGCGCGGCTAAATACTGTCGCTTCTGGCTGGGCTAAACTGGTAAAGCCACCGGCACGGTTAATCACATCGGCTAAACGTTCGCCGCGCTTAACGGTATAAATACCTGGGAAACGCACTTCACCCACCAGTTTTACCGTGTTACTGTCGCGCCACTCTGGAATACGCTTAATTTGCAGGGTGTCTAATGGATTGAGGGTTTTGCTGGCTGCTTGGCTAAGCTCTAGTACTTGATGGTCAGTTACAAAGTTAGAGCTGCCATCTGTTGAGCGACGAGTTAATTCGGCACTTACTGCATAGCTTGATTCGCGAAAACCGCCAGCAACTTCAATTAAATCTTCTGCACTCATATCTCGAGTTAATGGGTAACGCCCGGGGAAGCGCACATCGCCTTCAATGTTTACCACCATTTGCGGAGTTGATTTGTCAGCTTGCTGTAATAAACGCGCCACCAAGCCTTCTATGACAGGCTCACGTGGCTCTGTCATTGAAAACACATACAGCTTATCTAGCGCTTGTAATGGAATAGCTAGGCTGTTTGGGTTGGCCAGCGACACCACTTGCACGCTGGTTTTTACCGTTTCACTATTAAAGCGCGCCAGTAAGGCATAGTTTTTATCGGCAAATTGGTCTAAATCAAAACCTGCTTGTAATAAGTTACCTAGCGTCATACCTGCTGTGAGCGGGAAATCGCCACTAAAACGGCTATAACCGCGTAGCGATACCACTTTAGGCGGTTGTAAGAAGCGTGCTTGGTCGCGTAGTTCGGCAATCAGTGTGGCTAAGCGCTGTTCACGATCTTCATTGCTACCAAATAAAAACAGCGTATCGCGGGCTTTTAACGCAAGGTTTGCTGCAGAATTAGGCTGGGTTATTGCGATACCGGGGTTAAAGGCAATCACTTCAATTTCACGCGTTGGGTAGGTTTCGCGGCGAATAATACCGTAGTTTAAATCGGGGTTAGGCAGTAACTCGCGCAGATCGGGCAGTACATCGCTGATACGCATGCCTTCGCGCCAGCCAAAGCCACCAGGGCGATGCACATGGCCGCTTAACTTCACAATATTGTCGATTTGATCCAGTACTGAATACACTTCGATAATATCGCCTTGCCATAAGGCCGCTGTTTTACCGCTGGCTTGGGTAAGGTCGATATCTTTTAAAATTTTCGCGCCATTGTTATCGATGCGCTCTAAGCGTGAAGCCGCCGGAAAAGCCGTGGGTAAAAAGCCACCGGCTAAGCGTACGATGTCATCGGCGGTTTTCTCATTTTTAAGCTCGTAAATGGCGGGGCGTAATACTTCGCCACCAATACCCACGGTGCGCTGTACTGTAGGGATAAAGACCACATCACCCGGTTGCAAAGTGATATCACCCGAGGTATCGCCGCGCAGCAGTAAATCATATAAATCTAACTTAGCGACGGTTTTGCCACTGCGTTTAATTTCGATATTACGCAGCGAGCCAATTTTTTTCACACCGCCGGCCGCTAACACGGCATGGGTAGCGGTGGATAACGAGCTAATGGTGTAAGCACCCGGTTGAAAGGCTTCGCCTAGCACAAATACCCGAATAGAGCGCAATGAACCCATGGTAACGTTTATTTGGTTACCAATCATTTGCTGCTCTACTACAGCATTGAGGTTTTGCTTTAATTCGTTGAAGGTTAAGCCGCTAACCATTAAGGGGCCAATATTAGGAAAGAAGATTTGGCCGTTGCGATCAACGCTAAGCTCTTGTTGTACGTTTTCTTTACCATAAAGCTGGATGCGAATGCTGTCGCCTGGGCCAACCACATAATCTACCGGTACTGGCGCATCTGACACGGGGGCGAAGGTGCTGGGCGAGCCGGCGAATAAATCGTAGCCAAATTGCTGTAAGCTTTGGCGTAAGTTGCGTGGCTTTTGCTTAGTTGTTATGGCCGCTTCAGGTTTATCATCAGCAGAGTTGTTCATCATGCCGGTGGCATTTTCTATTACATCGTCGGCTTGGGTATTAACCTGGCGCATCGGCGTAAGCTGTTGCAAGCTTGGCGACGGTGTAACACTGCCCGAGTTGCTTTGGCCGCTTAGTTGCGATAAATCGACACCATATTGCGCGGCTAACGCTTCCTGTTGGGCGCGAGGAAGTTGTTTAAACTGTTCAATCTGTGCCGCAGTGATTTGTGCCGTTGCGCTTGCAGTAAACAACACTGCAGCAGCACTTAACGCCAAGGTGCGGAAAAAACTCTTAGACAACCCCATGAAAATGCTTCCGTATTGTTAGTTATCAAAATGATGTTTTGCTGCTGTTCAGGCACGCTACCGCCACTGAGTTATGCGCCCCAGAACTGCAAATCTATTTTATCAAGCGCGGGATTATAGCTTAAAACCGCCCCGCTTTACTGCATGTATTGGTGTAACTTTTATAAAATTAGTTGTTATTAATGTTTGCTTTGCCAACTAAGTTACTGTTATTCATTGCCAATTTAACTTGCTGGCCTAAAAAATTTAATAAAATAATACTGCGACTGTCGCCATCGGCTTGTTGAAATACCGCATTTAGGCTAGCAAACGGGCCTGATAGCACTTCTAATGGTTGCCCTGGCTGAAAAACTGGCGCAGGTGCTTGGAGTTGTAAGGCAATTTGTTGATTCAGCAGTCCATGGATAAGCTGTTCTGGCACCGATGCGAGGGTTTGGCCAAATTTAACAAAGCCGGCTACACCACGGGTACTGCGAATACTGGATAAATTAACATCACAGGCTGCTTTTAAAAAAATGTAACGTGGAAATAAGGGCTCAGTTTTAGTGATGTGTTTGCCAGCACGAATTTTGGTGATATGGATATGAGGTACAAAGCTTTCAAAGCCTTGGTTTGCTAGGTGCTCTTGCGCCCGGCCTTCTTGTTTGGGTTTGCTGTATAGCAAGTACCAGTTATCCATAACTTATTGCGTCCATTGTTTTGCAAGCGCAATGGTAAGGTTGCCTAACCGCTGCGTCAAACACTTTAGCCCACAAGCCAGGCTAAGTGCTGAATTTTCGATCACTACCAACGCCATTCCCAACGGGCACCAATAGCATGGTTAAAATCGGTATTGTCGCTCAGGTTATCGGTTTTTTGCAGTTGATAGTCGAGCTTCAATAAACTATTCCACAATGGCTGCTGGTAACCCAGATGTAAGGCCACAGCGCGCTTTAATTGCGCAAGGTTGTTGTTGTTGTTGTTTAGCTGATAGTTGCTTTGGCTAAGCTTCAGATAACCGGCTTTACCCGACGGAGTAGTAAGCTGTAAACCCATCACCCACTCGTTATCAATGGGTGCGGCTTCGGCGCCAGGTTCAATAAATAGCCATTGGTTATAGTGCTCGGGCAGCTGTTGGTATTCTGCGAAAAAGCGGATCAGTACACTGTCGTTACCTAAGTGATAATGGCTGCCAACTAGCCAGCCGGTGGCGCTTTTGTCAGCTTGTTGATGCGACACTTCGGCATAAAGAGCTGCTACTTCAGACACATGATAACGCATATCAGCACCAAAGGTGCGTAGGTTATCTTGGGGTAATAGCGTGCTGTAGGGCTGTTGAAGCGGTAATTCCGTAAAATTGGGTTCAACATTACGGGCGCTAAAACCCAGTTCTAGTTTTGAAAATGGCTTTATACCCAACCGACTTGCGGCATAGTTGGCATGGCGCAGCGGCGAAGTGCCGGCAAAACTACCCACTTGAATATTAAAACTTACCGGGCCAAGCCAGGCCAGGTTGTTTAGCAACGGGGTATTGGGGTTTAAACGGCTTAATTGCACGCTACGAGTGGGCCGCTGCTGATTGTTGAAGTTAAAGCTGCTGTGGATAGCCGGGCCCCACCATTGCGGTTGCAGTGCCGCTATTAGCACCCAATTGCCTGCCGTATAGGCCGCGTAACTGTTATCCCAATGCTGTTTGTTTTCTGAATATTCGTTGGCGTCGTAACTGTCGGTTCTTACTTGTTGAAACACCCCTGCCGCCCAGTTGCCGCCTTTTAGCTCTGCACCAATACTTAACAAGCCATCTTGTTGGTGCTGCACGCCGAAACCTTGTTGACCGATAGGATCGGTACTGCCCTGCAAGGCTAAGCTTTTAATTTGCGTTTGCTGCGAAAAACTGGCGGCCGATTGAATGCGGTAAAACGCTTGTTGCTGTGCCGCGCTAAGCTGATTAACGTCGATATTGGCCAAGTCTTGCAAGATGGGTTGCCACATTACTGGCCAGGTATTGACGGGTGTGGTGATCAAACCGGCGTTAGCAAGTTGCTGTAAGCTTTGTTGTAAATAAGGATCGTCCGTTTTCAGCCACGGCGTTGCGTGCAGTTGTTGGGTGAATAGCACGGCGGCAAGCGCCATAGAAACTGTTGTAGTGAGCCGCATCGTTGTGTTTAACGTCCTGTAATGGCTAATTCGTTGGCAATGCTACCAAAGCCCCCCTGTGCAAGCAACCACATTACACCGCTCGACCCCGCCAACTGGCCCGACCGCACTCTGATACTGGTTAGACCACACTCAGAGACTGGTAGGATCTGACTCAGAGTGTGGTCGTACCTGTACCGGAGTGCGGTTGGACCAGTTAATGTTATCTAAATGGCTTTTATGTATATTCCAATTGAAAGCTTCGCGCTAATATGTAAACTACGTTGAAAACATCAATAAAAAGCAAATAAGGACATGGCAATGTTAAATAAAAACGCAATTACAAGCGTCATAATCAGCCTTTTACTAACCGGCTGCGGCGGCGGGTCCGGTAATGATGCTTCCCCGGGAAATGGCTCTGGCAACAATAACACCACCTTAACGCTGCAAGCCAATGTTATTCAAGAAACGCAATGCGGTACCACAACAAGTTCACCTAACGCCGAAATACTGGTGCATGATCAAAACTGGCAAGTTCTCAGCCGGCATAAAGCGAATTCGGCAGGTCAAATTTCTGCTGCCATTACCGGTGCCAATACGGTGAACTTAAGTGTTATCACGTTTAGCACCGGCGCGGGTGCCGAGTTTGTTGTTAACTCCTACGCGCAGCACCCTGTGGTTGATATGGGTACCATTTTCGTTCCTGGTAAAACGCAACAAGGCTGCGAATGTCGCAATACTAATGTGCGAGTCAATTCGCCTAACGGGGCGCTTAGTGCTAGCGACGTTCAGTTAACTGGTTTTAGTAGCCCTGAACTTCGCAAATCCTCCCCCGCTTTTAATGAAGTGCTTTTTGAGCAGGTAGGCATATGCCGTGTCGCTAACGGCAGTTGGCCGCTGTTAACGGCGTTTGCCAACCATGGCTCTGCCAATGCTATCGCGGGTAGCATTCGACAATACAATGGGAACAGCGAAGTGAGCTTAACACTGGATCAAAATGTGTCGACCATACCCGTTAGCGTAAATAGCAGCAGTGCATCATTGCTGGAAGGGCACTTTACTGAAACAGGCACGATTAATTTAAGAAGCCGCATGAATAGCAATGAGGCTTTTGTTTTTAATGAATTAGATGGTGTTAACTATATTATGGTGCGAGCTTCTGATACTCAATTTGATGTGACAGATGGAGGCACGGTATTACGTTCTGCATCGCAACGCATAAACTTTTTACCCCCGATAAATGACGCTGTTGTATTGAACATACCTACCAGTGATGCCATGAGTGCATTAGAGAATTTTTTAGTGCGTGATTTACCCTCAGACAATTTTAACTACAACTTAGGGGCAATACCGGGATTCAACACGTTTTATTTGTATGTTCAAACCACGTTGACTGACGGTACCCGCTATTTCCAAAGTTTTATAGGGCCGTTACAAGGTCAATATCCTGATGATGTGGCGCCGGCCGACTACGGTATTGACGACAAATTTGATGAGAATATTCGCGCTACGGTGGCCGTGTCGGTTATTCGCTATGATGAAAACGCCAGCTATCAGCAGTATTTACTGAATCAAATTGAACGCAGCAAACTAACCGCCTCAGCTCGCGCTACCGGTAAATGGGCTAAGTACAGTACTGTCAGTATTCAAGTTACTGCACCTAATTAATCATTTCATACTCAGTGGCTAGAATTCAGTGTTATTTTTTAGCCACTTTGCGAGTTTTGCGCTATTCAAACAACTATTGCTCGGCCTTATTGCAATACCTGGTTTACTAAGGGCATAGTCGGCTGCCGATATCGGATCCAACGGGGTGTTACTTTGCTGTTCGGTAAAAATGTCTTTAGCAAACTGATACCAACTTTTAAACTCATCACTACAATAATGATAAGTACCATAGGGTAATGCTTGTTGAGTTGTGTGTTTTTCTAAAACGCAGGTTATCACCGCGGCTAACGCTTTTACCGTTGTTGGCGCACCTATTTGATCGTTAACTACTTTTACTGCCTGTGGCTGTTGTGCAAGCTTACACATGGTGGTGTAAAAATTTTTGCCCGTATCACCGTATAACCAACTGGTTCTGATAATGTAATGCTGACAGGCTACGTGCTGAATGGCTAACTCCCCCGCTAGCTTACTTTTACCATATTGATTAAGCGGATTTGGCTTGTCTTGCTCTTCGTATGGCTTGCTGCTGGTACCGTCAAATACGTAATCTGTTGAAAAGTGTATGAGTACACTTTCTGTTTGGTCGCAGTATTCAGCTAACGCTTTAACGGCAAGCTCGTTTACCGCAAAGCAGGTTTCGCTGTCTGTTTCGGCTTGATCTACTGCAGTGTAGGCCGCGCAGTTAATAATAATAGTGGGTTTTAGCTGGTGTAAAAAAGCGGATAATGCGGCTTGGTTAGTAATGTCCAACTCTTCACGGCTTGTAGCCACAAAAGCCATATTGGCAGCCAGTAGTTCTGCGGCAATCGCTTTACCTAACTGGCCGTTAGCGCCGGTGAGTAAAATGTTTGGCGTAATTACCATTATATAGCGGCTATCAGTTGCTGTTTAACAACCTCAAAAGCCGGTGCTGTGCGATCTTTGTCTGACATCACAGTTACTGGCTGCGGCCATGTAATAGCAAGCTTTGGATCCAGCGCGTTAAACGCGCCTTCATCGGTTGGGTCGTAATACGCTGTAGTTTTATATGAAACTAAAGCAAAAGTGCTTAATGCCTGAAAACCATGCGCGAATCCAGGCGGGATCCACAGCTGTTGTGCTTGCTGTGCATCTAAGTAAATACCTTGCCATTGGCCAAAGCTGGCTGATGCGGGGCGTAAATCTAACATCACGTCATAAATTTCACCGTGCAAAACAGATATCAGTTTACCTTGCGGCTTAAAGCGCTGAAAATGCATGCCGCGCACTACACCTTGTTGAGAGCTTGATAAGTTATCTTGCACAAAAGCTTGGGTTAAACCCGCCGCTTGGTATTTGGCCGCGACGTAAAGTTCACGAAAATGACCTCTGTTATCATGATACACCGGCGGTTGGATCAGCAGGCAGTCTGGTAAGTGTGTTTTAGTGATCTGCATGAGTAGGCTAAGTAGTGCGCTAATGGGTGTATTATACATAAAGCTCTGTCGCTTTATTGGCACCTTTTAACGGCTTTGTAAGAGAAAAGAATGAATAAGTGTGTGTTTGTTACCGGTGGTTCAGGTTTTATTGGCTCTGCTGTGGTGCGTTTGCTGTTAGCAACAACTGACTTTACTATCGTGAATATTGATAAACTGTCTTATGCCGCAAACCCGTTGGCGTTGAAAACGGCAGAGCAGCACCCGCGTTACGTGTTTAAACAGCTTGATATTATTGATGAGGCTCAGCTTCATTTGCTATTTGCTGAGTATCAACCGCAGTATGTGATTCATTTAGCGGCAGAAAGCCATGTTGATCGTTCTATCAATATTGCCGCGCCTTTTATACAAAGCAATATTGTTGGCACCTTTAGCTTACTTGAAGCCTGCCGAAAATATTGGGCACAGTTGCCAGTTCTACAGCAGCAGGTGTTTAGGTTACTGCATGTGTCAACGGATGAAGTTTATGGCGACATTCCCCTAAACGCGCACGCCGCAACCGAGCAAAGTGCCTATCATCCCAGTAGCCCTTATTCGGCCAGTAAAGCTGCCAGTGATCATTTAGTTCAAGCTTGGCAACGTACTTATGGTTTGCCGGTGTTAATTAGCCATTGCACCAATAATTATGGCCCATTTCAGCATCAAGAAAAGCTGATACCGTTAGTGATAAACCGCGCCCTTGAAGGCCAACCGCTGCCCATTTACGGGGATGGCCAGCAAATTCGCGATTGGTTGTTTGTAGAAGATCACGCCAAGGCGTTATTAACGGTATTGCAAAAAGGTACTGTTGGTGAAAGCTATAACATTAGCGCGAATAACCAACTGACTAACTTAGAGGTGGTAAGCATTATTTGTCATGAGCTCGATAAGCTTATACCGGCTAGCAAAATGGGTATTAACCATTACAACGAGCTGATCACATTTGTGGCAGACCGCCCCGGGCATGATCGTCGCTATGCTTTAGATGCCACAAAAATCACCCAGCAACTTGGTTGGCAACCCAGCACCAACTTTGCTGAGGGGATTGTCAAAACCATTACAGCTTACCTCCCCTAGCAACTGGTCATACCGCACTCCGGTAAAGGGGCGGGCCACACTCAGACACTGATCTGACCTCACTCCGAGACAGGTCAGGCCACACTCAGAGACAGGTCAGGCAACACTCAGAGCCCCTTAATAGCCCAAAAAGAAAAATTCATGCTGATATTTGAATAATTATTTTACAGATAAATTGTATATTCATATTCAGCACCTTAAGATGAGCTTATTCATACTCATTGTATAAGCGTTGCAAGGAATCATTAATGCTATCTCAGTTTTCTAAAGTGTCTGTTATTGGCTTAGGTTACATCGGTTTACCTACAGCAGCGGTAATTGCTTCGCGTGGTGTTGAAGTCGTCGGGATTGATGTGTCGGAGCATGCGGTTAATACCATCAACCAGGGCAAGATCCACATTGTGGAACCCGACTTGGATATGTTGGTGCAGGCTGCAGTTACAACCGGTAAATTGCGCGCTTCGCTGGTACCTGAGAAGGCAGAAGTGTTTATGATTGCGGTGCCCACCCCGTTTAAAGAGAACAAGGCACCCGATCTCAGTTACATTCGTACCGCGTTAGAGAATATTGCGCCAGTTATTGAGAAAGGTAACTTGATTGTTCTAGAGTCGACCTCGCCGGTTGGCACCACAGAGCAAATTGCCGAATGGTTAAAAGAGTTACGCCCTGACTTAAAAGTGCCGTTAGATCATTCAGACGTTGCCGATGTGTATATTGCGCATTGCCCTGAGCGCGTTTTACCCGGCCGTGTATTGCAAGAGCTGGTAAGTAACGACCGTATTATTGGTGGTATTACCGAGCGCTGCGCTGAAAAGGCCATGTCGTTGTATCAGCTGTTTGTACGTGGTGAGTGTTTACGCACCACCGCCCGTACTGCCGAAATGGCCAAACTGACTGAAAACGCCTTTCGTGACGTGAACATTGCCTTTGCCAATGAATTATCACTGATCTGCGATAAGTTAAAAATTAACGTTTGGGAATTAATTAAACTGTCGAATCGTCATCCACGGGTGAATATTTTAAGCCCTGGCCCGGGTGTTGGCGGCCACTGTATTGCCGTTGACCCTTGGTTTATTGTTGATTCAGCTCCAGATTTAGCCAACCTGATCCGCACTGCACGTGAAATTAATGACGGCAAACCACATTATGTTATTAATAAAGTGAAAGAAGCGGCTGATCAATTCAAACGCCCTGTTATCGCTTGCTTAGGTTTAGCCTTTAAAGCCGATATTGATGATTTACGCGAAAGCCCAGCTTTAGATATTGCCGAGCATCTTATCAATGACAACGTCGGTGAGATTTTGTTAGTAGAGCCTAACATTAAAGAATTGCCTAAACGCATGAGCCAACACAACGATAAACTCACTACCCTCGCTAAAGCATTAGAGCGCGCCAATGTGTTAGTAGTGCTAGTAGATCACCGTCAATTCAAAGCGCTGCATATTAACGAAGTGGCTGCAAAAGTTGTAATTGATACACGCGGGATTTTTGGTTAAAAATAAAGTTAAGAGTACCGGTATGCTAAATTACCGGTACTCATTTTTTGCTAGATTCTGCCATATCGATCAGTAAAACGTTCAATATCATCCTCTTCAAGATAACGACCAGATTGAACTTCAATCAACTCCAATGAAGCATTTCCAGGATTCTCTAGTGCATGTATGCAACCAATCGGAATATAGATTGATTGGTTTTCGACTAGAGTTTGCTCAACATTACCCAGTGTAACTTTTGCTTGGCCAGACACCACTATCCAATGCTCAGCGCGATATTGATGCTTTTGTAATGACAACTTTTCGCCAGGTAAAACAGTAATACGTTTTACTTTATACCCTTCGCCTTGATCAATAACGTCATATTGCCCCCAAGGCCGATAAACCTGTCGGTGTGTATAATGCTCTGATCGACCTTCCTCTTTGAGCTTTTTGACTATTTCTTTAATCTGCTGGACTTGATCTTTATTCGCCACTAACACAGCATCATTAGTTTGAATAACAATGGTGTTTTCTAAGCCTACCGTTGCAACCAAACCACTTTCAGCATACACATAATTATTGTTGCTATTGAGCTGTAGCACCGCGCCATGTTGCACATTACCGCAAACATCTTTTGATCCTAACTCCCACAAAGCAGACCAAGAACCAATATCACTCCATTGCGTTTCAATTGGGACAACCACTACCGATTGAGTATGTTCCATCACGGCATAATCGATAGAATCTGCCGGACAGTGCATAAACAGCTCTTTATTAATACGCATAAAATCCGTATCAGACAGCGTTTTCGCTACCGCATTTTGGCAATGCAACAAAATATCTGGTCGATAAACCGCTAGCTCTTTTAAAAAGGCACTGGCTTTAAACATAAACATGCCACTGTTCCAGCAAACATCACTGTCTAAAAGCAGTTGTTTAGCTCGTTCAATGGTAGGTTTTTCAATAAATTGTTTTACCTGATATGCGCTAGCACATTCAGCTAACATTTTACCTTGTTTAATGTATCCGTAGCCGGTTTCAGGCCCTGCGGGCTTAATGCCAAAAGTGACTAACTGTTCCTTTTCTGCCAAAGGTTCAGCCGTAATAATTGCCTTTTCAAAAGCACCTATATCTGAAAAAACATGATCGGCGGCTAGCACGAGTAAAATGGGATCTTCACCATTTTGCATAGCATATAACGCAGCTATCGTAATAGCTGGGGCGGTATTGCGACTGATCGGTTCCAAAATGATATTTTTATCCAGCAGATTTAGCTGTCTTAGCTGCTCTGCCGCAATAAAACGATGCTCTTCATTACAAATAACTAAGGGATTAGCTGCGCTAATCCCTTCTAACCTCAGCAAGGTTGATTGCAGTAAAGACTTTTCGCCATGCAACGTTAAAAACTGTTTAGGCATCAATTCTCGAGAAAGCGGCCAAAGCCGACTACCGCTGCCGCCTGCCAAAACAACAGGTAATAACATGTAAACTCCAGGCAAATATTGAGTGCGCTAAAGCTAACTTACTTTGCATAAAAAAAATAGTGATTTATCCTTACTACAAACACCCTTGAGTACGCATTAAATTCAAACCGAGATTGACATAGCCTCAGGCTGAACTTGTTTGCTATTTGCAATTAAAGACTGACACGGCAAGTTCTTATTCAGCGACTGACGGATAGCCTGTAACTCTGCTTTGTCGATGTCGGCGTTAAACAGTTCACGATAAGCACGTAGCCGGGTAAATTTGTTATCGCCTAATGCCTCATAGCTAGGATGTGGCACAATGATTTGCGAGTTTAAACCGCCGGCATTGCTATGATAGCTTGACCAATGATACTGATCCGGCGTTCTAACAATACCTGCACGAACAGGGTTAAGTTCGATATAGCGATAACATGCCAAAACGTAGTAATCGTTTTCGACCAAACTAGCAAAGTATTTACCATCCCATACCGTACCGGTTCTCTCATTCAGCGAGTTATAGTAGCCGGCAAAATGCCGCCCTAGACATTGCATAAAATGCGGTACTTCTTTACCTGATTGTGGGGTTACTAACAGATGATAGTGATTCGACATCAGCACAAAAGCATGTAACTTGATGCCACACTCATCTAACTTATTGCATAACATAGAAAAGAACATTCCTTTTACTGCTTCAAACTTGAAGCAGTTCGTCCGATTATGCCCCCTGTGCACAATGTGATACGGCATATTATCAATAAACATACGCAGCCTCCTAGACATTTTTAGCAACCTTATGTTAAACAAAATTTAAAATAGTAAACAAAATTAAAAGCTGCAAATAAAAATTTCACCTATCAGACCTCAGACCAGTACCGGAGTAAGGTAAGACCTGTCTCAGAGTGCGGTCGGACCAGTACCGGAGTATGGTAAGACCTGTCTCAGAGTGCGGTCGGACCAGTGCCGGAGTATGGTAGGAGCTGTCTCTGAGTAAGGTCAGACCAGTACCGGAGTGTGGTCGGATCAGTGTTTGGGATGGAGAGCTGGGTTAAAAGGGAAAAACGCGAGGGATCAGTAGTAAACTAACCACGATGTAAGTAAAAGCAACGGGCGCTCCCATCAGGAAAAAATGTTTAAGGCGGTAGTTACTTGCATTGAATACCATCAAGTTGGTTTGATAACCGTAAGGCGTGATAAAGCTGGCTGACGCGGCAAATGCCACCCCCATCACCATGGGTATTGGATCAACGCCCATCCCCTGTGCCAAGCTGTAGGCGATAGGAAACATTAATGCCGCGGCGGCATTGTTGGTAATCATTTCGGTTAACAAATAAGTTAATAAAAAAATGCCCATTAAGGTAAAGAACGGCGCTTGGCCACTTAAACCTGTGCTTGCAAATTGACTTATCACGTTCGATAAGCCGGTGGTATTCATTGCCGTGGCAATACAAAGCGCACTGGTTACGACCAACCAAATTTCTATTGGGAAGCGACGTTTGATTTCGTTAACGGTTAAGCACTTAGCAAACAATAACACGGCCAGAAAGAACATCGCGGCTTGTAACAAACTGATAGGAGTAAACACACTCACGCTAATCATCACCGCAAAGCCCCACCACGTCAGTTTTTCACGGTGGCCACTGAGCATATCTTCGGTATCAATATCCGACAAAATATAGAAGTTTTTACTCAGGTTATGCCTGCTGCTAAAATCTGGCCCAGTTGCCAATAACATTACATCACCGGCTTTTAATGCTATATCGCCCAACTTACCGCTGACTTGTTCACCCTCACGGCGCACAGCCACGACTGCAGCATCGAACCGGGCACGAAACCCGGTACTTTTTAATGTTTTACCGATTAATACCGACTCTTCCTTGATCATCACCTCGGTTAATACTTGCGTCGTTAAACCGTTATCATCAGCAAATAAACGTAACCCCACAAATTGCTTAAGCACGTTGACTTTATGTACGTTGCCACTAAAGAGTAATTTATCGCCAGCACACAATACGTCATAACGCGCTACGGGCCGGATTAATTGCTTACCTCTAACGATTTCAGTTAAAAATAACGCATCAAGATGGCGCAAACCAGCCTCTTCCACCGTAAGCCCTACCAATGGCGAGTCCCCCATTAGTTCAGCTTCTAACAAGTAAGCGCTTCGGTTTTCAGCTGCAATAGTGTCATTCGGTAAAAATCGGCTCATAAAAATAACGACCCCACCGCAGGCTAGCGTGACGCCTAAACCTATCAAGGTAAAGTCAAAAAAGCCAAAACCTGGATGGCCTTTTTCAGTTAGCATTGAATGCACGATTAAGTTGGTCGAAGTACCTATTAAGGTTAAAGTTCCGCCGAAGATCGCGGCATAAGAAAGCGGGATCAACAACTTTGCTGGCGACACCGTTTTATTGCTACGCACGGTGTTAAGCATAGCTGCCACAACGGCGGTATTATTTAATACTGATGAGGCTAAAGCGGCAAAACTGACGGTGCGAAACACCGAACCCGACACAGAGCGGGTAAATAGAAAGCGCGAAATACGTCGTAAGATACTGGTTTTCTCTAACGAGTAAGAAATTAAAACCAGCAACACTAACGTGGCTAAACCCGAGTTGGCCGCATTTTTTAATACATCGGCCGTATCAATAAAACCCACGGCTAACAAGCCAAGTAACATGGCACCAAATACTGCGGCGGCATGCTGCTGAAAGCGTAATAACGCCATCAGCAACATCACCAGCAACCCTAAAAGCACACTCGCTTCAAGGCTCATTTATTACTGCCGAGACATTAAATGGGGAAAATGTTTGCGCACAAGCATGATCAATTCATATTCAAAATCGCTGAGGCCTTTAATTTCTTCCTCTTCTGCAACAGTCGCAACTAAGGGCGCATCAATCATGCCGGCTCCTACCGTTAAATTGCTGAAACGGTCAATAATAATAAACGCACCGGTAAGCTTGTTTTTACGATAAACATCAAACGCCATAGTTTCTGTTAAATTAACATCAACCAAGCCAATTTCATTCATCGCTAACACTTCCGCTGATTTCTCTGCCAAGGTATTCACATCGATGCGATGATGCAGTTTACTGATCTCACCTGTCGTGGTTTTACAGCTAAATTTAAAGTAATATTGCCTGTCGGTTTTTAGTGGGGTGTCATGTAACCAAATTAACTTGGCTCGCATCCGTGATGAAACATGCGGCAACGCGTCTTTTTTTACCAACATACTGCCACGACTAACGTCCATTTCATCATTCAAAGTAAGCGTTACGGCTTGCCCTGCGTTGGCACTTTGCAAGTCACCATCAAAGGTCACGATGCTTTTGATGGTAGACACGGTACCCGCTGGCAATACCCGCACGGTATCACCTACAGCGATATTGCCGGAAGCAATAGTGCCTTGGAAACCACGAAAATCGGCATTTGGGCGGCTAACAAGTTGTACCGGGAATCGAAAATCGTCATTCTCAGCCAGCGTTAATTCCATATTTTCAAGATACTGCATCAAGGTTGAGCCACGGAACCAGCTCAGTTTTTCACTGGGATGCACCACATTATCGCCCTCTAAGGCCGAAATAGGCACGAAACGGATATCGGGGATGTCTAAAGCCCCAGCCAACGCCAGATACTCTTCTTGAATGGCCTTGTAACGGGCTTGAGAGTAATCTACTAAGTCCATTTTATTAATGGCGACAATCACGTGCTTAATACCCAGCAAGGAACAGATGTAGCTGTGTCGCCGCGTTTGGGTTTGCACGCCTTTACGTGCATCCACCAGGATTATCGCTAAATCACAGGTCGACGCACCAGTGGCCATATTACGCGTGTATTGCTCGTGGCCTGGCGTATCGGCGATGATAAATTTCCGTTTCTCAGTTGAAAAATATCGGTAAGCCACATCAATGGTGATGCCCTGCTCACGTTCAGATTGTAAGCCATCGACCAGCAGGGCTAAATCGACACGCTCGCCTTGAGTACCCACTTTTTTACTGTCTTCAGTGATAGCCGCAAGCTGATCTTCAAAAATCATTTTGCTGTCATGCAACAAGCGGCCAATCAGGGTACTTTTACCATCATCCACACTGCCACACGTAATAAAGCGCAGTAATTGCTTGTTTTCGTGCTGCTTTAAGTAGGCCAGAATATCCTGCTCTATTAATTCTGAGGTATGGCTCATTAGAAGTACCCTTCCATTTTTTTCTTTTCCATCGAACCGGTGCTGTCGTGATCAATCACCCGACCTTGCCGCTCTGAGGTTTTGGTTAACAACATTTCTTGAATGATTTCAGGTAAGGTTGCCGCTGAGGATTCAACAGCACCCGTTAACGGATAACAACCTAGGGTACGAAAGCGTACACTTTTCATGCTGGGTGTTTCGCCGGGTTGTAACGGCATTCGCTCATCATCAACCATAATTAGGGTGCCATCGCGTTCCACCACAGGGCGCGGTTTAGAGAAATACAAATCTGGGATTTGGATATTCTCAAGATAAATGTATTGCCAAATATCTAGTTCGGTCCAGTTTGATAACGGAAACACGCGAATGCTTTCGCCTTTATCAACTCGACCATTAAAAATATTCCACAGCTCTGGCCGTTGATTTTTAGGGTCCCAGCGATGATGCTTGTCGCGAAACGAGTAAACACGTTCTTTCGCACGAGATTTTTCTTCATCACGCCTTGCACCGCCAAAAGCAGCATCAAATTTGTATTTATCTAAGGCTTGCTTTAAGCCTTGGGTTTTCATGATATCGGTATGCTTGCTGCTGCCATGCTCAAAAGGGCTGATATTCATGGCTAAGCCTTCTGGGTTTTGATGTACCAATAAATTTAAGCCCAGATCGACAGCAATTTGATCACGAAACGCAATCATCTCTTTGAATTTCCACGTGGTATCAACATGTAACAGTGGAAAAGGGATTTTGCCGGGGTAAAACGCTTTACGTGCCAGATGCAATAACACCGACGAGTCTTTACCTACCGAATAAAGCATCACCGGATTATCAAACTCGGCTACCACTTCACGGAAAATTTGAATCGATTCGTTTTCGAGGGCTTTTAAATGGCTTTGGCTACTTGCTGCCATGATAACTCCGCCTGCGTCTAAGTAAGTGTTTATAGCTTACCAGAACAAATCAAAACCGAATTATCTTGTTTTGGAATATCTTATTTCCAACAACAGGTCCGACCGCACTCAGACACCGGTAAGAGCTCCAACCAGTACCGGAGTGTGGTCGGAGGTCAGAGCGGTGTCTGAGTGTGGTCTGAGGAGTCTTTAGCGGAAGGTTTTTAGGGTGGCGATAATTCGTGCACAGGCTTTGCCATCACCATAAGGGTTATGGGCGAAGCTCATGCTGTCGTAGTAGGGTTTGTCACTGAGTAAGCGAGTGACTTCAGCCACAATTTTAGCTCTATCTGTACCCACCAACTTCACGGTACCGGCATCAACCGCCTCTGGCCGCTCGGTCGTGTCACGCATCACTAAAACCGGTTTGCCAAGTGACGGGGCTTCTTCTTGAATACCACCGGAGTCGGTCAGTACCAAGTAACTTCTGCTCATCAAATACACAAATGGCAGATAATCTTGTGGCGCAATTAAATGCACGTTTGATACATCACTCAGTAAACGATAAACCGGCTCGCGCACATTGGGGTTTAAATGAACTGGATACACAATATCGCAATCCGAGTATTGCTTAGCAATATCCGCTAGCGCAGCACAAATTTGCTCAAAACCACCGCCAAAACTTTCACGGCGATGGCCTGTTACCAAAATCATGCGGCGATCGTCTTTTACAAAAGGAAATTGCTTGGCAAAACTGGCGCTTAATTCTGGGCTGTTATCAATTTTGTCGACAACTTGCAGTAGCGCGTCAATCACCGTATTCCCCGTAATAACGATGTTAGCGGCAGCCAGGTTTTCCGCTAATAAGTTATCCGCAGAGGTTTGCGTCGGCGCAAAGTGCAAGCGGGTTAAAGCGCCCGTTAACTTACGATTGGCTTCTTCAGGCCAAGGGCTATAAATATTGCCGGTACGAAGGCCGGCTTCGACATGACCTACCGCAATTTTTTCATAATAGCAGGCTAAGGCCGCGGCAAAAGTAGTGCTGGTATCACCGTGTACTAACACGATATCGGGTTGAAACTCGCGCAGTACCGGTTTGATGTTAAGCAAAATACTGGTAGTAACGTCATAGAGATCCTGCCCGGCTTTCATGATGGCTAAGTCGTATTCAGGTTCGATACTGAATAGCTGTAGTACCTGATCCAGCATTTCACGGTGCTGACCGGTAACACAAACACGGCTATCAAAGGCCGCATCTTGTTTTAATTGATTAACCAATGGTGCCATTTTGATGGCTTCAGGGCGTGTGCCAAACACACTTAAGACTTTGATCATATCGCTTTCCTTTTCATTTGCTCGCGCCTTCATTAGGCTTTTTTACCCATTACTGGACAAACCAGTACCGGAGTGCGGTCAGAGGTGTGACCAGTACCGGAGTGTGGTATGACCTCAGTGCTTTGGCGTATTATTCGATTTCTTCAAGAAAATCTAACATATCATCGTCTAGCGTTTCTTCAGGCTGTGGTGGATTACCATCGTAAATTTTAAAGATCTGACGCTGATAATAACTTTCTTTTACAAACGAGTAGGGATCCAGCGAGTCGTTTAACATATTTTCGACTTGCATTAACTGCTCACGACCGTCTAATGCACCAATTACGGCACGTGAAATGGTTAACGGCGTGTTTAATAAGCTTAATGGGAAATACAAATTATCAACCAATGAGCCGGCTGTATCTCTTACCGTGGTAGGCCCACGCGCAGGGATCATCAAAAATGGGCCATCGCCAATCCCCCATACCGCCATGGTTTGGCTGAAATCTTCTTCAGCATTGGTCAAACCAATATTGGTTGCCACATCAAATAAGCCAAAAAAACCGGTGGTGCTGTTTAACACAAAACGGCCAACGCTTACGGCTGCTTTCTTGGGTTTGGCTTGCAATACGCTGTTGACGAAGCTAGCTGGCTCACCTAAGTTATTGACTACATTACTTAACCCTTTACGTGCCGGTTTTGGCACTACCGTGATGTAGCCTACGGTTAGCGGTCTAAGTAAATAGGCGTCTAACACATCGTAATTAAAATCCCAGAGCGGACGGTTAATACGCTCTAGTGGATCTCGTACATCAACATAGGCGGGCTGAGTGTTATTCGCTGTTGCAGCTTGCTGCTCGCTTGGTGCGCTAGCACAGGCCGTTAAGCTGAGCACACCGCCTATCATTAGGGCTCGAAAAAAGAATAAAGACATATTACTGTTCCAAAGTTAATTGTACGGATACTACCGGTTGCTCAAAACTTAGCACCGCTGACACCACTTCTACATCTTGCGCAGAGCGCTCAACTGTTCCTGAAACAGCCATACGGGCAACAACTTGAATAAGATTAGTTTGCTCGATATTCCAGCCCGCTTGCATTGCATCGGCTGCAGATAAGCTGATTTCGGTTACACCAGCAACTAGTGGCAAGCGCTTCGCAGCTAATGGAATAGCCGGGCCTTCTGCCGCACGAGCAAACACGAACAATGAAGCACCAGGATGAGCGGCGGCTAACTCTGCGCCAACACTAACCTGAACCTTTACTTCACGAACAAAGGCTGCGTTTTGCTCGGCAGTGCCGACCGTTGCAGGGGCATTTAATTCGGCTAAACGTGCATTCACTACCTCTAAACGTGGATCATCAGGTGCTAAGCGCGATGCCAATAATTGCCAAGCGGCTATCGCTTCGGCATTATCGCCACGCTCATAAGCAATTAACGCCATTAATGAAATCGCATCAATATTTTCAGGCTCTTGCATTAACACTCGCGCAACACTTTGGCCGGCTTTGGCTAAGTTCATATCACCGCCCAGCATAATCAAGGCTTGGCTGTAGCTAATTAACAACGGGGTGCGCTCTGGCATTAGCTTTAAAGCGCGCTCAAAAGACTCAATCGCTTCTTCTAGCATCCCCAAGGTCATCCAAACCCGGCCTAATAACATCCAAGCTACCGCATCATCACCTTCATTGGCCAGTTTTGTGCGCAGTGCCAAAGAAAACAGCTGCATATCTTGCTCGTTTAAGGGCTCACCCTCGCCTAGTAATGCGCGTTGACCATAGCTGGCTAAGTTTTGCTGGGCATACTCCCAATCGGATAATTGCCGATAATGGCCATTTTGGCTGTAAACCACCGCCACAATTAACGCCGTCACCAGTACTAAACTGAGGTGTAATACTCGCTGCTGTTTGGGTTGCTTATAACGAATGGCTTGCTGTTCTTGTTCTAAAAACTGCTGCTTTAACTCATTGGCGGCGGTATCAAAATCTTGCTCAGCCAATTCACCGGCATCGCGTGCTAACGCCAATAATTGCATGCGCTCTTCAAAAAGTTGCGCCGGAGTTTGATTATTCTTTGCATCGGCTTTGCGCGGCCAGATAATAAAAAGGGTACTTAACACCAACATGGCGAGTGCACCGGCGGCAAGTTGCCACATCATGATTTTTTACTCCGATAACTGTCGATAATTTGCTCAAGCTGCTGGTTTAACTTTGCTTTTTCGGCAGAGTCGGTAGCAGCGTCATCTAACAACTGCTCTGACCTGTACCGGAGTGCGGTCTGACCAGCTTGGCGTTTAAGTTGAAACAGCAACAATGATAACAACACCAGCACCGGGGCTAGCCACAACCAAATGGTGTAGCGATTGACCGGCGGCTGATAGTGCACAAAGTCACCGTAACGATCGATCATAAAATCTAACACTTGCTGACGGCTTAAGCCTTGTTGCACCAACTCGTAGGTTTTATCACGCATATCTACGGCCACCACGGCATTCGAGTCGGCGATATTTTGATTTTGGCATTGCGGACAACGCAGTTCAGCCGTCAGTTTTAAATAAAGTTGCCGTTGCTGCTCACTTTCAAAAGACAATAACTCTTGGCTCTCTGCTGCACTGGCAGCACTGCTTAAGCCTACGGTCAGAAGGATGCTGCAAAGAAAGGTAAAAAATGGCTTCATGGTTTGGCCGCCCATTGCTGGTAAATCGGCGCGAGTTTGCTGCGCCAAACTTGCGGATTAATATCACCAATATGATGCGCCCTTACAATGCCGTTGGCATCCACGATAAAGTGCTCAGGCGCGCCACTGACCCCTAAATCCAGCGATAAACGCCGCTGTTGATCAAGAATGTTAAATTGGTAGGGATCGCCATTTTGTTGCAGCTTAGTGGCAACCTCTTGCTGTAAGGTTGGCAAATCGAAGACTTGGCCAAACATCGGATCTTCAGGTAACACGTAGTAAAGACCGATAATCCGAATGCCCTGCTCATTACGTAGCTGCGTCATGTAACTGAGCTCAGCATTACAAGTGGGGCACCAAACTCCCCACACATTCAGCAAAAAAGTTTCGCCTTTTAGTGCGTCCGGTGTCCAAGTTTTATTCGGATCCTGTAAATCAGGTAACGAGAAACTCGGCAGCGGCCGGTCGATAATAGCCGAGTCACGCTCACGCGGATCAGAAAACAAGCCACTGAGTAAAAACAGCGACAAGCCTAAAAATAACGCTAAAGGAATATAAAATAACGCCTTACGCATCCGCCGTCTCCCGCACTGGCACTTGCCTGCGATAACGCTTATCAAGCAAAGCGATTAACGCACCTAACGACATTAACAAGCCGCCGAGCCAAATCCATCTGACAAAAGGTTTTACATACACACGGATAGCCCACGCATCGCCCGGTAAGGCTTCACCTAATGACACATACAGATCACGGCTTAAGCGCGCATGCACCGCGGCTTCTGTCATCATCATCCGTTGAATATTGTATTCGCGCTTTTCAGCATGCAGATGCGTTACATAGCGGCCATCCGTGCGTCTTACATCAATTTCTGCGGCTTCACCGCCGTAATTAGGGCCGTTTAGTTTATAAACGTCTTGTAGCTCAAATTCATAATCGGCTAACACCACCTTATCACCGATGGCCATGCGCACATCACGTTCGACACTGTAGGTTTTGGTCATGGCCACACCAATTACCAGCACGGCAAAACCGATATGCGCCATCGTCATACCATAATGCGACGCCTGCAATTTACTTAATCCGGCTTTTACTGAACCGAACTGATCTAATCGCTGATAAATTTCGCTCAGCGCCGATAAGCCTACCCAAGCACCTAACAATAAGCCTAACAACGCCAAGTTTGCGACGACACTTTGCAGTAAACTTAAGGTACCCAAAGCGACAATCAGCGTAGCGATGGCCAGTAACGACATGGGCTTGAGCAAGGGCGCGGCTTTTTGTTGCTTCCAGCGTACCCAAGGCCCTAAACCGAGTAACAGGGCAAACGGGATGGTCAGGTAATAAAACATCTGATTAAAGAACGGCTCACCTATCGAAATAGAGCCTAAGCCTAACTCTTTGTGTACCAATGGAAATAAGGTACCTAACAATACTACTAAGGTAGCGGTTAGTAAGAACACGTTGTTGCTCCACAGCATCACTTCGCGCGAAAAAAGCTGATAACGCGCCTGACTGCGCACCGAGTTCATGCGGCTGGCGTAAAGTAACAATGAGCCACCGATAACGATTAGCAGGAAAATCAATAAGAAAATACCGCGATCAGGATCCGATGCAAACGAGTGTACCGATACCAACACACCAGAGCGCACTAAAAAGGCACCTAATAAACTCAGAGAAAAGGCACCGAGCGCCAATAATACCGTCCAGGATTTAAAGGTGCCGCGCTTCTCGGTAACCGCTAAGCTATGGATTAAAGCCGTACCCACCAACCAAGGCATTAACGACGCATTTTCTACCGGATCCCAAAACCACCAGCCGCCCCAACCTAGCTCGTTATAAGCCCACCAACTACCCAGCATTATGCCCAGGGTCAGGAACATCCAGGCCGCTAAAGTCCAAGGTCTGGCCCAGCGCGCCCAAGTACTGTCAAATTTACCGCCAATTAACGCGGCTATCGCAAAGGCAAACGACACCGCAAAACCGACATAACCCAGATACAACAACGGCGGATGGATAATCATGCCGAAGTCTTGCAGTAATGGGTTTAAGTCACTGCCTTGCACGGGGTAAAACGGTAAGCTGCGTTCAAACGGATTTGACATAAATAAAGAAAAAGCAATAAAACCGATGTTTATCAGCCCCATAATGCCTAAAATTCGCCCTTGCATTAGTAAGGGTAATGCTTTTGAATATTGCGCCACTAAGGCTGTCCAACCGGCTAACATCATAACCCATAACAACATCGAGCCTTCATGTGAGCCCCATACTGCGGTTAACTTGTAGTACCACGGTAAAATAGAACTTGAGTTGGTGGCCACATTAATTACGGTAAAATCATCGTGATAAAAAGACCAGGCTAGCGCCATAAACGCCAGTAAAGTAAATACAAACATACCCACTGATAAGGGTTTGGCTAGTAATAAAGCACGTTCATTGGCGGTAAAGCTGCCCGCTAAAGGCACTAAAGCCAATAATAATGACAGCGCAAAGGCAAAGGTCAGCGCCAGCTGACCGTATTCTGCAATCATCGACTAGCCTCCGTAATTCGCGTTGCTAGCCGCGGGCTGTTGGCTGGGAGGCACATGGCGAATGCCTTTTAGCGCTTCGGCCACCTCTGGAGGCATATATTCTTCATCGTGTTTGGCTAGCACTTCGGTAGCGGCTAACACCGTGGCACTGCGCAACTCACCTTGCGCAACGATACCTTGGCCTTCACGAAATAAGTCCGGCAAAATGCCTTCAAACTCAACCGTGGCGATTTCACCTGAATCGTCGGTTAAATCAAAACGCACTTTTAAACTTTCAGCGTCACGTTGCACTGTGCCGGGCACCACCATGCCACCTAAACGCAGCCGTTGGCCGACATCGGGTTTAATTTTCCCTTCACCAAGGCCCTGAATAAGCTGACCTGGGGTATAGAACAAGTTAATGTTTTGCTGTAAGGCAAATAGCATCGCCCCCACGGCACCAGCAATCAAACTGATTACCAACAACATGGATAACAGGCGTTTCTTTCGTCTTGGTTGCATTAGCTTTGCTGCTCCTGATACTGCTTGATTCGTTGCTCTCTGGCCATTTTTGCGGCGAGGTGCTGCTTAAATTGACGTTGCTGGAAATAACTCCACCACAGCAAGCCCATCAACAACAAATACGTTAAGCCGAAAGATAACCAAACAAAAAAACTGTAACTAATGCCGTTACTGGCCATCGCTAAAAAATCACTGAAGCTAGCAAAGTAGAACGGAAAAACACCAAAAAGTTGCACCGGCAATTCGCTACTCAGTTGCCAAAACGTGTTCAATAAACTGCTCAATAACATGCTATCTCCTCGCTTATGCTTTGCTAACTAACTGTTTAACCCAAGGCCGATGCTGCTCATTTTCGAGGATCGCTGTACGTAAACGCACGCAGGTTAACGCCGCTAATAACAAACTAAACGCCAATAAACTGATTAACAAAGGCCAGAGCATGCTGGGATCGATGGACGGTTTAGCAAACTTAGTGATGGTCGCACCTTGATGCAGGGTGTTCCACCACTCTACCGAAAAATGGATGATGGGTAAGTTAATCACACCAACAACCGCCAATAAACTGGCCACTTTAGCGCCGGTTTGCCGCTCTGAAAAAGCCCCATGAAGCGCCATTACGCCAAAATATAAAAACAACAGAATAAGCTCAGAGGTTAAACGGGCATCCCATACCCACCACGCGCCCCACATGGGTTTACCCCAGGCCATACCGGTTAGCAAAGCAATGGCCGTGTACACCGCACCAATCGGCGCTATGGCTAATACTGCCCACTGGGCCGTTTTAATTTGCCACACCAAGGCAGTAAAGGCTGCGATGGCCATCGCCATATAAGCACCCATCGACATAATGGCCGACGGCACATGAATATGAATGATGCGATAACTGTCTCCTTGCTGATAATCAGTGGGGGTAAAGCCTAAGCCCCAAATATTACCCAACAACAAGGTAAACAAGGCACTACTCATTAACCACGGCGTTAACTTGCCACAAAAATGATATAGCGTTTCTGGTTTTGCTAACGGATCTAACCACTTAAACATATCAGCTCACATTTATCTTTAAAGCGCTGCACACGGCCATAGGCACCAACGCCAGCGAGAACAAAAACATTGCCAATAAGATGGCAATCTGCCCAGTAAAACCTAAACCAATACTGGCCGCTTCAATGGCGGCACTCGCAAAAATTAATAGCGGAATATATAAAGGCAGAATAACCAATGCCAGTAAGATCCCACCTTTATCCGCAGAGACCGTGATACCTGCCCCTAACACGCTGAGTAAGCTCAGCACAGGAGTGCCCAGTAATAACGTTAGCGCCATCGCTTCTAGGGCGGCCCCTTGCATATTCAGCAACAAAGCCACTAGCGGTGATAACAGTAATAACGGCAAACCGGTACTTAACCAATTCGCGGTAATTTTCGCCAGCACAAACGGCATTAATGCCTGCTGCGCCGCCACTAATTGCTCGATCACCCCATTGCGATAGTCGTCTTTAAACAGTCGCTCGGCCGCTAATAACACGCTTAATAGCGCGGCAATCCAAACTATCCCTGGTGCCATTATACGCAGCATATTCGGCTCTGGGCCAACCCCTAATGGAAACAGAGTTAGCACGATAATAAAAAACAACACAGGATTCAGCCAATCCGCTTTTTGCCGAGCCAGTAAACGTAATTCGCGCTGTAAAAAAATGCTAAATTTTACCATCGATAATGGATCTCTAACGCGCGCAAGGCATGATATTCAATACTGAGTGGTTGATGGGTCGTTAAGATTATCGCGCCGCCGCGCTGTAAATGCGCAATAAAATGTTGTTGTAAACTGACAATCGCGGATTGATCTAATGCCGTAAAAGGTTCGTCGAGGATCCAAATTTGCGCAGAGGTAGCCCAAAGCCGGGCTAAGGATACCCGACGCTGTTGGCCGGCAGACAGCATGCGACAAGGAATATCTTCTAAACCGGCTAAACCTAATTCTGCCAGTAACGTAAATTCGTCTTGAATATGCAGATCGCTAGCCGCTTGCCAAAATTGTAAATTTTCAATCGCCGTTAATTGCTCATGAATACCGCTTTGATGGCCGATAAAACATAAGTTGGCGGCGTAATCGCTTAACGCGGCAGGTAAGGGTTGAGCTAAATACTGCAGTTGGCCTTCATCGGGTTGCGCCAAGCCAGCTAGAATTCGCAGCAATGAGCTTTTACCGGCGCCATTTTTGCCTTTGATCTGCAAAAGTTCGCCCGGTTTTAAGTGTAACGACAGATGCTCAAACAGCACGCGATCTTGCTTTACGCAGCTTAAATCAGCAGCATCGAGCAAAATGGGGGCAGTAACAGCAAAGGTGGGTTGTGCTATATTCACAGTCCTCTAACTATCGACGACCAACAAAATTGGGCGCATAGTAGCATAATGCCGCCAGAATACGAATCAGAACCGCTTCGTAAGCTTGATTCAAATCAGCTATTTGCACAACTTGTCGGCAAGTGCCGCTTACAGTTCAATAATCACTGTTAACAAAAGCGGCTTTAACCAACAGAACCTTGAGAGCGTGATGTTACCCTTTAATTTTGGCCAGCTAAACACAAACACCAGCTTAAACCCACAAACGACAGTGAACAGTGGTGTGATTAAACTTGGCAGCGCCGTGCCGTATCCGGCAATGGTGGTCTCAAGCCATACCAATAACATCCCCAATGTGACGCAGCAATTATTACTGCAAAGCCAACAAGGCTTACAACGGCTTGCTTTATCTGCCCTACCACCGTTACCGCTGAATGTGCCGCTGCAACTGAGTTTTAATGCGACAACGGCCGACAAATTGAACGTACGCGTGATGCAGTGGCACGGTAACCCGCAAGCACAGCAATTAACAGCCGCACAAGCCAATTTGTTACTGCAACCTGAGCAGCTAAACCAATTGAGTGCACAATTAGCCAGTGGCAAACCGCTTAATCATTTGGCTGGCCAAGGGGTTAACCCGCACCTCGCCGCGCAATTAGCTACATTACAGTTGGTCAAGTTACCCAGTATCAGTAACGCTTCATCGGCGCAAAGCGCTTTGCAAAACAGCAGTAGCTATAACCTTTCGACAAATAACAACAACCAAGCGGCTAACACACTAACAGCCAATATGCCAAGCCAGAGAGCGGCGATGGCTAACCTGCAAAACGCAGCGGTATTTCAAACGCTAAGCCCCCAGCTACAGCTCGCTTTGCAGCAACCTGCCGTACAAATTTCTGTGTTTCAACAATTACAAACGGCAAGCCCGCTGTTGCAACTGAATAACCAAGTACTCAACCTTAGCCCGCCTGAGCGCCAGCAGCTAAAGCTGTTGCTACAACCTTTGGTTACTCAAGCCACACCCAACCATGCCACTGAGCGAGCGAGTTGGGTGTTACTCATACAACCGTTAAAAGATTTAGGCCAATTTCAACTGCCAGGCAGTGCACTGAACCGGCCACTGCAACTTAGCTTGTCTGATGGTAGCCAATTAACCTTGGGCAGCACGCAACCCCAGAACAAACCTGATGATGCATCACAAAAAAGTACGGCAACACACTTGGCAGCAACGGCAACAGCCCAAACGCAATTAAGCCAGCCCAGCGCGAAAATGTCTGCCGGCGGAAAGCTCAATACCCCGTTACCAGAGGAACCGATGAAAACCGCGATTGTTGATAAGATCCTCAGCCAGTTTGGCCAAAACAGCGAAAGCACGCCAAAACTGCAAGCAGGGCAACCCTATTTTGCTAAATTACAGTTAACTGGCCAAAATGCTCAATTTATTGTGCAAACAGCACAAGGCTTGCTGCAATTGCCACTGACGCTGGCAGCCAAACAACTCTCTGCCATTCCAAGCGATTTGCCCTTACAGTTAAGTTTTAAAGAAACCAAACCCGGCACAATAGAAATTCATATCAAGGTATTAAGCGGCTTACCAGAGAACATTCAGCTAACAGCGAAACAAGCACAATTACTGCAAAATCCCAAACAATTAGCCGCCTTGCAACAAAGCGTGTTGCGCGGTGAAACCATCACCCAGTTAGCGGGCGAGCCGCTTGCGCAGCCGTTAAACGCCCGTTCAGCCACAAGTAACAGTATTGCCAAACATTTATCGCTGATATTATTGCCACCCGCTAATAACAATAAAACCGTTAATGCTAATTTAGCGCAGCAACAGCTCCAAGCAACGGCAGGGGCTAATACGGCTAACAACGCTGCCACCTCCTGGCAATTAAGCGTGCAGCCGCTTGTCAGTGAACACAAAATTCAGCTCGCCAGTCAGCAGTTTGCCAAACCTCTGCCGTTGGGTGCGCAGCCTGCCCCTGCAGCCCCCACCGTAACAAAGTTACAGCCAACCGATGTCAGCAATACACACTGGCGGCAATTATTACCTTTATTACAAAGTGCGCCAGCCACCTTAAGCAGCCTGCCAGACTTACCTGCCGAGGTTCAGCAAGTGTTGAACCTACTACGCCAAGCTCAGCCGGATGGCTCTAAGGTATTAACACCGCCTCAAGTACAAGAACAACTGCAAGCAGCGTTAAACTTTCAACCTTTACAAAGCCAACCTAACATGACCACCTCGGCCGGCACCTTGGCTGTGGCCATTCAATTATTATTAGGGCACTTGTTAAAGCAACCCTCGGGACCATTACGTGAGCCAACGGCGCAGCGTTTAGCGCAAAATATCGGGCAGCTTGAACCGGCGCAAGCCTCTAACTTACTACGAGCACTCGGCAGCCACAGTAGTGCTTTGCAATTGGCACAACTACAAAACGCTGAAGTGCCAGCAAATGTGCAGCAATGGCTGATCCCGTTAGCCTTGCAGCAACAACAAGAAAGCCGAATTAGCCAAATTTTGTTAGAACAAAAAGAACGCGAGCAAAAAGACAGCGAACAAAAACAGCGCTTTTGGCAGTTAACCATGAAATTTGATTTAGCCGATAAAGGCCAATTATTAGCCGTGGCCAAGTTGCAAGATGACGATGTGCAATTACAGTTTTATACCGATCAACCGCAAGCATTACAGCAAGCGCAAAAGTTTTTACCGATCTTAACGGAGCGCTGCAGTGCGCAAGGATTAACCGTGAGTAAAGCGGAATGTCAGTTAGGGAAAATCCCCGATACGCTGGGCAGTAAACGCACCAGTTTAATTTCGACACAGGTTTAAGCGGCAAGTTTAAAAAAGTAACACATTTGCGGCGTGGCCAGCGCGTTATCACACTGGCCACCAAGGTTGTCGCTTACTTAAAACAACAAGTTTTTACCAAAGTAAATGGTAGAGACAGTGTTGATAAAAATAATAGCTAAAATTAATGGAATAAAAGTACCCAGTGAGAAATTCACGTATTTTTGTAAAAATGAGCCGGCAAAGCGCTGATTGCCATCACTAATTTCAGCATCTAAATTCTGTTTTTTCCAGCGGTAAATCACAAAAAGACACAGTAATAAGCCGTTTAATGGCAGGATGGTTTCGTAAAACATATCGTAAATCAGATCAAAGAATGACTTATTGGCACCGCCGTAACTTAGCATATTGCTCAGCCAATCAACACGACCAAACGATAAAGCGGAAACGATAGCTAACGCTACCATCACACTGCCTAAAAGATACAAGGCTTTGCGACGACTGATCCCTTTGCCATCCATAACACTGGCCACTGGCACTTCAATAATCGAGACCAGTGAAGTCATTGCAGCGAAAAACACTAATAAAAAGAAAAACGCGGCAACAAAAGACGCGCCAAAATAACCAATATCGGCCTGTAGCGCTAAAAAGATTTTCGGTAAGAACATAAAGATCATGCCAATACTGGAGGTCGACAGTTCCGAAATTTCAATTTCAGGGTTAAACGAAAACACCGCAGGCAATATTAATAAACCCGAACAACAGGCCACCATTAACGATAAACCCGCCACCGTTTTACCGGCTGAGACGATATTGTCATGTTTTTGAATGTATGAGCCGTACGTAATCAAAATACCCATGGCTAAAGACAGCGAGAAAAAGGCTTGCGCCAGTGCGCCATTGAGAACTTCGCCGGTTAACTTGGTAAAATCAGGGATCAGAAAGAATTTCACACCCAGCATAGCGTTTTCTAAAGTAAGTACGTAAATCACCAACGCAATGAGCATAACAAACAGTGTTGGCATCAGCACGGTGGTGGCTTTTTCAATGCCCTTTTTCACCCCGCCTTGCAAAATTAAGAAGGTTAATACTACAACAAAGGCGAGATAACCAAATAACTCGTTGCTGGTAATAAAATTACCAAACCCTGCAGGATCGGCTAATTGGTCTAGCTGCCCAAAAACGGCTTTACCCAAGTAGCCGGCGATCCAGACGGTAATCACCAAATAGAACACGCCAATCATAAAAGGCGTGATCACCGATAACCAGCCTACGGTGCGCCAAGCGCGGTTTTGGCCAATCTCGGTGTAAGCGCCAAGCGGGTTTTGCCTTGTATGACGACCTAAACTCATTTCGGCCAGCATCACCGGTAAACAAATAAAGAACACGAAAAAAGCGTACATAACGAGGAAAGCTGCGCCGCCGTTTTTACTGGCCATCACAGGGAAAGCGACGAGGTTACCAATACCGACAGCTGAGCCTGCTGCAGCCAGAATAAAACCTAGGCTGGAGCTAAATTGTTCACGTTTCATTGATGCGTGACTCCTGGATAAATGTTGTAGTTATAGTTGTTGTTTTTTACAGTCAGTTGCATGCTAACAGTCTGTTGAAGCAAATCCTAGTCCGAGCAGCAAAGCGCGTACTGCTAATTGGCTTTAAAAAGCAGATCTGCTAAGGTGCAAGCAGTTTATTAACAGCCGAGTTTTATCATGTTATATATGATTTATGCAGAAGATGCGGTAAATAGTCTAGAAAAACGGTTAGCAGCCCGTCCAGACCATTTAGCACGCTTAGAACAGTTAAAATCTGAAGGACGTTTAGTGATGGCAGGCCCGCTGCCGGCCATCGATTCAGACAACCCGGGGGCTGCTGGTTTTACCGGTTCTTTAGTGATTGCTGAGTTTCCCTCTTTAACTGACGCCGAAGCTTGGGCCAAGGCAGATCCTTATTGGGCTGCGGGTGTGTATCAACAAGCCACAGTGAAACCGTATAAGAAAGTATTACCTTAATTTTCGATCAACTTCTCTCAAAGGAATGACAGCATGTCGTCATATATTCTGTTAACGGGTGGTGCTGGTTATATCGGCAGCCACACGGCATTGTGTTTACTGCGTGCGGGTTATCAGGTGATTAGCTTTGATAATTTTAGCAATAGCTCAGATGAAGCGTTAAAACGCGTTGAACAGCTTTCAGGTAAAAGCCTGATCAGTATTAATGGCGACATTCGCGATCAAGCTGCGTTAACCGCTGTTTTTAGCCAATACACTATTTCTGCGGTGGTGCATTTTGCCGGTTTAAAAGCAGTAGGCGAATCCACTGAGCTGCCGCTGCACTACTACGATAACAATGTTGCCGGTACAGTGACCTTATGCCGGGTCATGCAACATTTTAACGTGAAGAAACTGGTCTTTAGCTCGTCGGCGACCGTGTATGGCGATGCTAAAGAAGTGCCGATCAAAGAAACCTCAGCGCGTTCAGCGACCAATCCGTATGGTCAAAGCAAATTGATGATCGAGTATATTTTAGAAGACTTACAACGCGCGGATGACGACTGGTCAATTGCCGTATTGCGCTATTTCAACCCTGTGGGTGCGGATAGCAGTGGGCAAATTGGCGAAGATCCGAACGGTATCCCGAATAATCTGATGCCATTTATTTCACAAGTGGCGGTGGGTAAACGCCAGCAGCTAAGTGTGTTTGGCGATGACTACCCAACCGCCGATGGCACCGGTGTGCGCGATTACATCCATGTGGTCGATTTAGCGCAAGGTCATTTAAAAGCGCTTGAATTTTTACAAAGCTTTAAAGGTATTGAAGCCATCAACTTAGGCACAGGCGTGGGTTACAGCGTGTTAGATATGGTTAAAGCCTTTAGCGATGTGAATAAGGTGCCGGTACCCTATCAAATTGCAGCCCGCAGAGCGGGTGATATTGCCGTTTGCTACGCTGAACCGAGCAAAGCTAAACGCTTACTAAACTGGCAAACTGAGAAAACATTGCAAGATATGGTGCGCGACACCTGGCATTGGCAAAGCAACAACCCCAACGGTTACAAAGCTTAACAACTCCCCCTCCTAAATCACGCTAACCTGTCTCTGGTCTAACCGCACTCTGGGACAGGTTAGACCACACTCCGGTACTGGTCTAACCGCACTTAGAGACTGGTTAGACCACACTCCGGTACTGGTCTGACCGTACTCAGAGACTGGTCAAGCAACACTGAGACAGATTGAGCCACTTAAAGTAGCATTTGGGTGTGTTTATGGGCTGATCAAGCCGAGTTCTAATGCCATTAATACCGCTCTGGTGCGATCGCGAACACCTAGTTTACTTAGGATGGTGGAGCACTGATTCTTTACCGTTCCCTCCGATTTACAAAGTGCATTGGCGATCTCTTTATTACTGTAACCGGCTGCCATTAATTGTAAAATTTGTAGCTCTTTTTCACTTAATGGCTCTAAAGGTAGGGGTTTAGTAAAAGCAGTGGGCGTAGGTTTACGTACTTGGCTAAGTAGCCGCTCAGTGATGTTAGGCTGAAAAAAACTGCCACCGGCCGCTAAGTTTTCAATTGCACTAATTAAAGTGTCTAATGACACATCTTTTAGTAAAAACCCTCGTGCGCCGGCTTGAATACTTTGTAGCACCAAATCATGCTCATCAAAGGTGGTTAATACCAATACAGGGATGGAAATGTCGGCTTGTTGCAAGGCCTGCAAGGTTGCGATGCCATCCATCAACGGCATAGATAAATCGAGTAAGATAACCTCTGGTTTTAACGTTTGACACAGCGACACCACTGGCCGACCATCACTGGCTTCCCCCACTACGTTTACTTTACCCGAAATGGCTAACAAGCTGCGGATCCCATCACGGATCAGCTGTTGATCATCAACCAGCAACACGTTAAGCATTAATCACCTCTTGCGGTAAACGAATTTGCAACTGTAAGGCTCCATTAACTTTTTGCAGGATAAGTTGCCCATGACATTCCGCCACGCGCTCTTGCATGCCCGTTAAACCATTGCCTAACTGCCAATTATCAGCAAGCATGCCGTTATCGGTAATACACAGCAGTAATTCTGCTTTGTCACTATCATGAATAATTTCTGCGCTAAGGCTAAGCGTTGTTGCCTTGGTGTGTTTAAGGGTATTACTGACCGCCTCTTGCACCAGCATCATGACATGTTGTGCTTGAGAGATATTGGGTAGAGTCAGATCTGCTGGGATCGCCAGCTCAATGTTTAAGTGCGCGGGTAAATCGGCCAAGATCGGCTCTAATAGGTGCGCTAGGCTTAAGTCTGCATAATCACGCATTGAGCTTACGGCTTCACGCACATCTGATAACAATAGCTTTGCCAGTTGTAAGCTTTTCTCAACCTGTAAACGTGCTTCACCATCACTGTGATGACGCGCCACTTCTAGTTGTATCGTCAGTGCCGTTAAGTGATGACCTAACAAATCATGTAAGTCACGGGCAATACGGTGACGCTCGCCTTGTCTTGAGGCCGCCAGCAATAAGTGCTGGGCAGCCTGTAACTGTTGATGCTGGCTGGCAATCTTAAGCTTAGCCTGCTGCTCAGCAAATATCGCGCTTTGCATCACAATCGCAAACAAATGAAAGCTGCCAAACAAACTGGCCGAGATCCACAAACTGCGTTGTTCAAACACCGCTTGCAGACTAAACCATACCACCACCACCACAGCAGCTAATAAGATGGCTTTATACTGCGACATAATATGAGGCAGTAAAGACACCCAAATAATGGTTAAAATTGCTAAATAGTCAAAATGCCCAGTCGGTAGCACCCACAATAAACCGAACGCACTGGCTAACTGCACGGCCAATAAATAATGCCCATAACGCTGCTTCAAGGCTAATGACGAGCTCGACTCTTGCGTTAGAAAAATAAAACAGCCGCCATAAAGCAGTAATAACAGCACTACGGGTAGCCAAGGTTGTGGGCCGGGTAAACGCTGCAAAATAAGCAGTGTAATGCCAGAAACCAACAGCCAGGTCAGAACACCGGCTAAGGTTGCAAGAGGAAAAGGTAATTTCATCAACTTATTATGTCTGTTCTAGCTTTAACTGCAATAGGCCAGAAGTCATATTTTAAAGTGCTGACTTCTGGCACCTGTATTGATTGCTTATCCGCTCTACACTGCGTAAACATTATTACAGGGAGCATCACAATGTCATTTATTCATACTATTTTGCTGTACAGTCATATTTTCTTAGGCGCACTTTGTTTAGTACTGTTTTGGGTCCCTGTGATCTGTGGCAAAGGCACTAAACTGCACAAGTTATCTGGGCGTTATTACTACTTTATGATGGTGTTTATTGCCGGTTCTGGCATTGTCATGAGCCTCATGGTGTTATTCGACCCGGCGCAGGTGTACCTTAAAGGGGCAATATTACCGGCAGAAAAACTGGCAAAATTTGTCAGTGAAAGGCGGCATTTTTCAGCTTTTTTACTGTTGCTAAGTGTTTTAACGTGGGTAACGGTTCGTCATGCTTATGTGGTATTAAAAGTTCAAGCCGAGCGGCAACCTTTACGCACATGGCACTACCTATTACCGGTAGTCAGTTTAATGCTTGGCAGCCTTTTTATGCTCGGATATGGTTTTAATACTGGCACTTGGCTATTTATGATTTTTGCTATGGTCGGAGTTTTTACGAGTACTGGGATCGTTCGCTATGTCTTTCGCGCTGAGCTTGCAAACCGGCAATGGATTATCGAGCATTTCAGCTCAATGATCGGTTCAGGTATTGCTTTGTATACCGCTTTTTTCGCTGCCGGTGGTCGTAAGCTACTCTCGGAGCTAATCAGCCGTGAATGGCAATTGGCAACTTGGCTTATCGCTCCAATAGTGGGCACTTTAGCCATTTCATTATTGACCAAGCACTTCAGCCGCAAGTTTCGCGTTAGCCCTTCAACAAAATAACTTATTCGCAGGTCATACCGGTCTCTTAGTGCGGTTGAACCTGTCTCGGAGTGCGGTCAGACCAGTACCAGAGTGTGGTTGGACCTGTCTCTGAGTGTGGTCTTACCTGTCTCGGAGTGCGGTTGGACCAGTTGTGGTTATTAGTAAAAGCTTATTTTGACAGTCAGTAGCGCTTTGCCCTAACATCAGGTACATGTAAGCGACAATGGCGAAATAGATGAGCGTATCACTGCAAGATAAAGTTGTGTGGATCACCGGGGCTTCTGGTGGTATTGGTGAGGCCTTGGCGCACGAGCTAGCAAAAGCCGGTGCCAAGGTAGTGCTTAGTGCGCGGCGTGAAGCGGAATTACAACGGGTGCAGCAAAGCTTGCTTGCACCCGAGCGACACCTGTGTGTGCCATTGGATGTTTGCGATGAAGCACGGCAGCAACAAGCACTCGACGCTATTGTCGCACATTATGGCCAGGTAGATTGGTTGATCAATAATGCGGGGATCAGCCAACGAGCCATGGTGATGGATACCAGCGCAGCAACCGATCGCAAAATTATGGAAATCGATTACTTTGCGCAAGTGGCATTGAGCCGGCGTGTTTTAGCCGTCATGTTAAAGCAAGGTCATGGCCAACTGGTGTTTATCTCTAGCGTGGCGGGTTTAGTCGGTACGCAGTTTCGTGGCAGCTATTCAGCGGCGAAAGCAGCACTGCATTTATGGGCGAACAGTGCCCGCGCTGAGCTTTATGAACAAGGGATCCGTGTTGCGGTGGTGTTTCCGGGCTTTGTAAAAACCGCAGTTTCGATGAATGCGTTAACAGGCAATGGCGAAGCCTTAGGTAAGATGGATGATGCGCAAGCACAAGGCATGTCGGCGGAAGAATTTGCCAAAATTACCGTAAAGGGGCTGTGCCGCGGTAAAAGTTACTTGGTGGTTGGCGGTTTAAAAGAGAAATTTGCCAGCGTGTTGGGGCGTTTTGCTCCAGAGCTGCTGTATAAACTGATCCGAAAAAGTAAGGTGCGTTAATCTAGTATTGGCAGTTAAGGTGCAATGCTATAACTGACTGCTTATGACACGGCGTTTATCTGCTGAGCTAAGCGAAAAACCGCAGGCCCGTCGTCGTCAATCTCAGCAGTGCAAAAGCGGCGGGTTGTTAAACTGTCTTTCAAGCAGCCCACGTAAACTGAATTTTCGCACTCACCTAATGGCCTTAACAGCCATTAAGTGAGTGTTTTATTTGATTAAGACGGCTTTCTGCTCGATTTACGATCCGCTGCCGGACGCTTATCCGTGGCGACTTTTTTATCCGCTGATGGCTTCTTTTCTGCCGCTTGGAACTTGCGTACTGCGCGTTTCATGCTGGCCATACGACGACGACGCTCGGTGCGGTCTTCAGCTTTCACCAAGGTTTGCGTTTCGGCAGGCATATGCACTAGTTTGCGTAAGTAATTTACTTCATCCAGTGGATATTCGGCATAACCACCAGCAGGTAAATGTTTAGGTAGGAGTAAATCGCCGTAACGCACGCGGATCAAACGGCTGACCACAGCACCTTGTGATTCCCACATCCGGCGTACTTCACGATTACGGCCTTCGGTTAACACTACATGGAACCAGCGATTAATGCCCTCACCCGGTAACGCTTTGATTTTTTTGAAGTTGGCTTTACCATCTTCTAACTCAACGCCGGTACGTAAACGTTGGATCATCGCATCGTTGATCTCGCCAAATACCCGTACGGCATATTCACGTTCAACTTCAAATTTTGGATGCATTAAGCGGTTAGCTAACTCACCGTCGGTGGTGAACAACAACAAACCCGAGGTATTAATGTCTAAGCGACCAATAGCAATCCAACGTGCGCCTTTGATATTTGGCAAACGTGAAAACACCGTAGGCCGACCTTCCGGATCGGTACGCGAACAAATCTCACCTTCTGGTTTATGATAAGCCAATACGCGGCAGATCTGTTGCTCTTCACTGGCGATTTGCACGGGGTGGCCATCAACACGAATAGCTTGGGTGGGCTCTACGCGATCACCTAAGGTGGCCGGTTTGCCATCTACCGAAACACGACCACGGCTGATCCAATCTTCCATTTCGCGGCGTGAACCTACACCAGCACGGGCTAAAACTTTCTGTAACTTTTCACTCATTAGTGGAGCTCTCCTGTCATCTCGACGGTGGATAAGGATTCTGCCGTTTCATCCGTTAGCAAAGCTTGAAACTCAGCTAATGGCGGCAATTCATTTAAATGTGTTAAACCAAAATAATCTAAAAACGTAGCCGTTGTGGCATACAACGCCGGTCGACCTGGCACTTCCTTTTGCCCAACCACTTTAACCCAGGCGCGCTCGGTTAAGGTGCGAATAATTTGTGTACTCACCGACACACCCCGGATCTCTTCAATTTCACCCCGGGTGATCGGTTGACGATAAGCAATCAAGGCCAAGGTTTCTAATACCGCACGCGAATATCGTGGTGAACGCTCAGGCCATAGTTGGGCTAGCGCATCACTTAATTCTGGGCGAGTATGAAAACGAAAACCACTTGCTGTTTCGACTAACTGAATACCACGCGCACTGTAATATTGTTGTAACTGCGTTAGGCTTTGTGAGAGTTTTCGGCTACTTACGGCAAAATCGACCAAGACTGTCGCTTGCAGTTCTGCCCGACTTAACGGCTTATCTGCCGCAAAAATAGCGGCTTCGAGTAACTGCAGTAATTGAACGTCATTTAGTTTGCGCGCCATTATGCCTCATTAATCGTCAGTTTGACATGAATTTGTGCAAGCGGCGCCACCTGCGTCAGTTCGATTAACTTCTCTTTGGTCAGCTCTAAAATCGCTAAAAAGCTCACCACAACGCCTTCGCGGCCTTCTTGCAGTTCAAAGCAATCGCTAAAGGCCACAAAACCCTGCCGCTGCTGTAATAACGCTAAAATACGGCTCATCCGCTCGCGCGTCGATAAGTGTTCGCGTTTGATATGATGATGCTGCAGTGCTTGCGACCGTTTTACCACGTCTTTTAACGCCGCCAGTAACTCAGTAAAGTCGACTTCAGGTAAAATCAGGAGTGGGCTAAAGTTATCAGCTAAACTGGCTTTCGCCGTGAAAAAATCTCGCTCAGCACGGGGTAAGACATCTAAATCACTGGCCGCTTGTTTAAAAATTTCATATTCCTGCAAACGACGCACTAATTCGGCACGCGGATCTTGTTCGTCTTCCTCCGCGGCCTGACTGCGCGGCAGCAATAAGCGCGATTTAATCTCTGCCAGCATGGCGGCCATGACTAAGTAATCGGCAGCCAATTCGAAGTTTAACTCCTGCATCAGGTTGATATATTCCATATATTGCAGGGTAATTTCATTCACAGGCAACGCCACTAAATCAAATTTGTGCCGTCTGATCAGGTACAGTAAAAAATCTAAAGGCCCCTCAAACGCATCGAGTAACACTTCTAGCGCATCAGGGGGAATATAGAGGTCTTCTGGCCGCTCTAACACCGCTTCGCCGCGCACATAAGCCAACGGCAAAACCTGCTGAATGGTGAGGCTGTTAAAGGGCTCGCTCATGTTTTCAGTCAATTACTGAAAGGGTCGCACATCACCACGGCCTTCACGGATGATAACCGGGCTTTCTTCCGATAAATCAATTACGGTAGTCGGATCTTCGCCAATCACGCCACCATGTAAAATCAAATCGACTTGGCGCTCTAATTGTTGGCGCATATCATCAGGATCAGCTTCGGCAAATTCATTACCCGGTAAAATCAAGCTGGTTGACAGCATCGGCTCACCAAGCTCTTCCAGTAACGCCAAAGCAATTTTATGCTCTGGAATACGCAAACCGATGGTCTTTTTCTTTTCATTTAACAAACGACGTGGCACTTCTTTAGTACCGCGTAAGATAAACGTATAGGCCCCCGGTGTGTTATTTTTGATCAAGCGAAAGGCGCTGTTTTCAACCTTGGCATAAACCGACAACTCAGATAAATCACGGCACATCATGGTAAAGTTGTGATCACCACTGACTTGACGAATTTGTAAAATACGATCCATCGCGGCTTTATCGCCCATATGACAGCCCAGAGCGTAACCACTGTCGGTGGGATACACAACAATGCCGCCTTTTTGAATCAATTGCACCGCTTGTTTAATTAAACGTTGCTGTGGATTATCGGGGTGAATGTGAAAAAACTGACTCATAGTGCGTGCCCTTGCAAATTAGCGGTGTCGGTTGCTGTGGGCTGAAGTGCCCAATCCGCCCAAATTGGCGTAACATCATCCGGTAAATATAGATGCTTTCCTAGCTCATTCCAAGCCGTAGGCTGATGAAAATCTGAACCGACAGAAGCAGTTAAATTGTGAAGTTGACCCAATGCCCACAGCTCACGCCGCTGCACTAAGGTTTGTTGTGGCGAGATAATCTCTAAAGCATCACCACCGGCTAGCGCAAAGTCTTGCACCAGACGTTTTAAATATTTGCCGTTTAATTTGTATTTTAACGGATGCGCCAACACGGCTTGGCCGCCCGCATCGTGGATCCACTGGATCGCTTCAGCCATCGCCACCCAATTATTTGGCACATAACCGGTTTTACCGCGCGCCAAGTATTTTTTAAATACGGTGTTCATCGAGCTAGCGTGGCCGCTATTCACTAAAAAGCGGGCAAAGTGCGTGCGCGTGATGGCCCCGCCGTTGGTTAAAGCCAACACGGCAGGCAGCGCATCAGCAATGTTGGCTTTCGCTAAACGCCGAGCGATTTCTTCTGCGCGCTCAAACCGGCGCTGCTGCTGTAAAGCCAAGCGGGCTTGAAATTGCGGGCAATCGGCGTTGATATTTAAGCCCACCACATGAATTTCAAATTCTTGCCAAGCAGTAGAGATTTCGACGCCGGCAATAAGCTTAACCGGCGCTTGCTCGGCTTTTAGCCATTGCTGCGCTTCTGTTAAGCCACTAATGGTATCGTGATCCGTAATGGCCAGCACATCTAGCTTTACGCTAAGTGCTCGGCTCAGCAGTTCACTGACGCTGAGCAGACCATCGGAATGAGTTGTGTGACTGTGTAAGTCAATTTTCATGCAGTTTCCTTTTTAACAACCGCTATTGTCGCATAATCGCTTAGAAAGCCCAACAAACAAAGAACCAAGCCAAGCTTGCTTGCGTACAAAGGCGCACAGCAAACAACTGATGAGTGCATTATGTTTAAATGGTTAAAGCCCGATCCCGAAAAGAAATTACGCAAACGTTACGATGCCAAACTCGAGCAAGCGATGCATGCTCAGCGTAATGGTGACATGCGATTATTTGCCGACCTCACCGAAGAAAGCGAAGCGTTATGGCAACAACTAACGGAATTAAAAGCCCAAGCCAACAAATAAGCGCTCAGCGTTTTTTCATTAGAGGCTCTAGACTGATGATAAACCCAAGCTAATTAATATTTTTTTGCTCGCTGAACAGCGGATAAGTGACCTGCAACACAGCCGTTCAGCCTTCTTTACGGTTTAATCGCCTTAAATAACAATTTGCTCTTGACGCGCCGCGCTTTTCGCGGTTTGATGTAGCCTGATTTTTTAGAGGTGGTTAAAACCAATGCAATTCACGACTTTCGCTAACCTGAACATCTGGTGGTGGCACATTCCCAACGGGCATGTGTAGGCGTTGTATTCGCTTTAATAACCTAAGCCCGTTTCAAAAAGAAACGGGCTTTTTTTTACCCTGAATTTATAGCTGGTTTGTGTAAAGGATAATACCGATGATTTTTAGTCATATCACCGATACCCCAGGCGAAGTCGCCAGTATCGCACTGCCTGTGCCTTATCAGGCTGATGCTTTAGCCGCTTATGCGTCACTGTGCTCGGCCGACCGTTGCTCATTACTGCTAGAGTCGGCTGAAATTGACAGCAAAAATAGCGTTAACAGCTTAATGTTAATTGATGCGTCGCTGCGTTTAGAATGTAACGGGCAACAGGTCACCATCGATGCATTAAGCAATAATGGCTTAGGCTTATTACCCTATTTAGCCGAGCAGCTTGCCGATTTAGCGCAGGTCACATTAAGCGGTGAACAACTTATAGCAGAATTTAAACGCCCCGATCCGCTGTTAGATGAAATCAGTCGTTTAACTGAAGCTAACCCTTTTAGTGCGCTGCGTTTAGTACAGCAAAGCTTACGCGGCCAAAGTGATGAGCCTTTTGCCATCTTTTTAGGCGGCGTGATTGGTTATGACATGGTAGCAAACATTGAGCAATTGCCCGACGTGCCGGTCAAGTCTAATCAATGCCCTGATTATGTGTTTTATCTGGCAGAAACCGCCCTAGCGATTGATCATCAGCGCCAGCAAAGCCGCTTGGTCGGCAACGTATTTTGTGGCGCCGATGCCCCTGCCAACTGTTTTGCCATTGGTAAACGCCTAGAGCAACTAAAACAGCAACTGGCGCAAACCCCTCCGTTAGCACCAGGCAAACCGGCCACAGATAGCAGCGTATCGGTTGATATTAGCGATGACGATTTTGCCAGCCAAGTTGAAAACTTAAAAGAGCATATTGTTGCCGGCGATGTCTTTCAAATTGTGCCTTCGCGTTGTTTTTCACTGCCGTGCCCCAACCCTTTAGCGGCCTATGCCAAATTAAAGCAGCTTAACCCCAGCCCTTATATGTTCTTTTTACAAGATCCAGCGTTTTGCTTATTTGGTGCCTCGCCAGAGTCGGCTTTAAAATTTGCTGCCGACAACCGGCAAGTTGAGATTTACCCTATTGCGGGTACGCGTCGCCGTGGCTTTGCCGCCGATGGCAGCATTGATCGTGATTTAGACAGCCGTATTGAGTTAGAACTGCGCCAAGATGAAAAAGAAAAAGCCGAACATTTAATGCTGGTCGACTTAGCCCGAAATGATGTAGCGCGTATCGCGGTACCCGGCAGTCGCTATGTTAAAGAGCTATTAAAAGTGGATCGGTACTCTTATGTCATGCACTTGGTCTCACGTGTGGTCGGTACCTTAAAACCAGAATTAGATGCCCTGCACGCGTATCAAGCCTGCATGAATATGGGCACCTTAGTGGGCGCACCCAAAGTGAAAGCCGCTGAATTAATTCGCCAAGTTGAAGGCCAAAAGCGCGGCTCTTATGGCGGTGCCGTGGGATATTTAGCCGGTAATGGTGATTTTGATAGCTGTATTGTCATACGCTCAGCCTATGTTGCGCAGGGCATGGCACATATTCAAGCCGGAGCCGGCGTGGTATTTGATTCTGTTGCCGTGCTAGAAGCGGAAGAAACCCGCAATAAAGCACAAGCCGTGATTAAAGCTATTCAACAGGCGGGGTACTAAGCATGAGTACGCCAGCCATGACGACCTTAGGAAGCCGCATGCCAACGATTTATTTATTAGATAATATCGACTCTTTTACCTATAACCTTGTCGATGAATTTGCACAGTTGGGCTGCCAGTTAAAACTGTATCGCAACACCGTACCGGCTGAATTTATTTTCAACAAAATGCAGCAAGAAACTGGCCCGGTTTTATTAGTGCTTTCGCCAGGGCCTGGCGCACCGGGTGATGCGGGCTCCATGCCCGCCTTATTACGCCTTGCTGCGGGTGTCTATCCGGTGCTGGGGATTTGTTTGGGCCATCAAGCTATCGTAGAACATTACGGCGGACTGGTCGGACGCGCCGGTGAGACCGTACATGGCAAGACGTCAGCAATAACGTTACACGAACACCCGGTGTTTAATGGCTTGCCACGGCCTTTTCCTGTGGCGCGCTATCATTCATTAATGGCCACCGAACTGCCGAATAGTCTGGATGTATTAGCCACTGAGCGGCATATCCCAATGGCCGTGATAAACGAAAGCCAACGGATGCTGGGTTTTCAGTTTCACCCAGAGTCCATTCTCACCACACTGGGTAAGCCGTTGTTGCAACAAAGCATTGCCTATTTACTAAGGAGTAAAGACTGATGGCGCAGCCTCAACATGCTCAGACGCAGCACATTCTGCCTCTGGTGCAGCAAACCTTGAATGGCAAAAGCCTGAGCCGTGCACAAGCCGAACAATTTTTTACGGCTGTTGTGCAAGGCCAGGTTGAACCCGTGCTGCTAACGGCCTTGCTGGTCGCCTTAAAAGTGCGCGGCGAAACTGCCGATGAAATTACCGGGGCAGCACAAGCCTTATTAGCCGCCGCTACCCCCTTTCCAACGCCAGTCAGTGGCACTATTGATTGTTGTGGTACGGGCGGTGATGGCAGCAACACCATTAATATTTCTAGCACTGCAGCCATCGTTGCGGCCAGCATGGGCTTGCCAGTAACCAAACACGGTAATCGTAGTGTGTCATCCCGCTCAGGCTCAGCCGATTTATTGGAATACCTTGGCATTAATATTCAAGTTAGCCCAGAGCAAGCCGCGGCCACCTTAAAAGGCAGCAATTGTAGCTTTTTGTTTGCACCGCTTTATCACAGTGGTATCAAGCACGCGATGCCGGTGCGCACCGCCTTGAAAAGCCGTACCCTGTTTAACTTACTAGGGCCGCTAATTAACCCAGCCCGACCTGATTTTCAACTGTTAGGGGTGTATGATGCTGGCCTGTGCAAACTGATGGCGCAGGCATTACAACAATTGGGCACGAAAGCCGCTTGGGTTGTACACGGCAGTGGTTGTGATGAAATTGCTTTACATGGCAATACCTATGTTTGCCAATTAAAAGATGGCGAGCTTAGCGAATTTACCCTAACCCCTGCCGATTTTGGGGTAGAGCCGCAAGCATTAAGCAGCCTAGAAGGCGGTGAGCCAGCCGATAACGCGGCAGCAACCTTAGCCATTTTAGCGGGCACCGCGCCAGAAGCACATTTAACGGCGGTGGCAGTTAATGTGGCGGCGATGCTAAAAATTGCAGGCTTAGGTACTGATTTAAAAGTGAATACCCGCGCAGTATTAGAGCATCTGCACAGCGCCAAAGCGCTGCAAACGTTGCACAGCATGAAGGAGTTAAGTCGTGGTTGAAACAACGACACCCCAGGTGATAATTGAAGGGGTTTTGGCAAAAATTGTCGATAAAAAACGACTCGAAGTCGCTGAAATGATGACACAGCGCCCGCTTGAGCAGTTTATCGATCAGGTGAGCGCCACTGAGCGTCATTTTTTAGCAGTGTTACAACAACCGGGTGCCCGTTTTATTTTAGAGTGTAAAAAGGCTTCACCTTCCAAAGGCTTGATCCGTGAACATTTTGATTTAAACGAAATTAGCAGCGTTTATAACTGCTATGCTGATGGCATTTCCGTTCTGACCGACAGCAGTTTCTTTCAGGGTAGCTATCAGTATTTAAAGCAAATGCGTACGCTTACCGACAAACCCTTGCTGCACAAAGATTTTATTATTTCGAGCTATCAGATTTACGCAGGGCGTGAAGCCGGTGCCGACGCAGTCCTGCTGATGTTATCGATTTTAGATGATACGCAGTATCGCGAGTTGGCAACGGTGGCCAAACAACTGCGTATGACAATCTTAACTGAAGTGAGTAATGAGCAAGAAACCTTACGTGCCGTCAATCTAGGGGCGGAGTTAATTGGCATTAACAATCGTAATTTGCGCGATTTGAGTACTGATCTGCAAACCAGCGTACGCTTACGGCAGCTGATCCCGGCGGATCGCACCGTGGTATCCGAATCAGGCATTTATCAAAATCAGCAAGTGCGGCAATTATTAACCGTAGCCGATGCCTTTTTAGTGGGCAGTTCGCTTATGGCGCAAGCCGATTTAGCCGGCGCCTGTCATCGCTTAATTATTGGCGAGCATAAAGTGTGTGGTTTAACCCGTGCTGAAGATGTGCAAGCGGTCTATCAAGCCGGTGGCTATTATGGTGGCCTGATATTCGCAGCGGCCTCACCTCGCGCGGTAAGCGCCGAGCAAGCCGCCGAGCTAGTCAAAGCGGCCCCGCTACGCTTTGTCGGCGTATTTGTAAACGCCGAAAAAGAGCAAGTGGCCCGTTTAGCAAGCCAATTAGCCTTAGCCGCCGTACAGTTACATGGCGATGAAGACGATGCTTATTTACAGGCATTAAAACCTTTATTGCCAACCGGCTGTGAAATATGGAAAGCCTATCGAGTACAAGCCGAATTACCGGCGTTTACCGCCTTAGCTGATCGCATCTTATTAGATAGCTTTCATCCACAACAGCATGGTGGCTCGGGTGTCAGTTTCGACTGGCGTTTACTGCAACAACTGCAAAGCCAACAGCCGATTATGCTAGCCGGTGGCTTGAACCCCGATAATCTCAGTGCCGCCTTAGCACTGCCGGTTGCCGGTTTAGATATGAATTCCGGCCTCGAAACGGCTGCCGGTTTGAAAGACGCGACGAAAATCGCCAGTGCCTTTCAGCGGATCCGTGAATTTGATTTTTTGACTAAGAAGAGTGTCCCACATGAGTGAGCTAAAACTTAATCCTTACTTCGGCCAATATGGCGGTATGTTTGTGCCGCAATTGTTGGTGCCCGCCTTAAAGCAATTAGAAGCGGCCTTTGTTGACGCTCAACAAGATCCGGCGTTTCATGCCGAGTTTCAACAATTGCTGACGGAATATGCCGGTCGGCCTACACCATTAACGCTAACCCGCAATTTATCACCCAACCCGCTGGTGAAAATTTATCTGAAGCGTGAAGACTTACTGCACGGTGGCGCCCATAAAACCAACCAGGTTTTAGGCCAAGCGTTACTGACGAAACGCATGGGTAAAAAAGAAGTGATCGCTGAAACCGGCGCGGGCCAGCATGGTGTGGCAACCGCTTTAGCCTGTGCGCTACTGGGTTTAAAATGTCGCATTTATATGGGCGCTAAAGATATTGAGCGCCAGCAACCGAACGTATTTCGGATGCAGCTAATGGGAGCAACCGTGATCCCAGTTACCGCCGGTTCAGGTACCTTGAAAGATGCCGTGAACGAAGCGATGCGCGACTGGTCTGCGACATACGAAACCACTCACTATATGTTAGGCACCGCAGCGGGCCCTCACCCCTTCCCTACTATTGTGCGTGATTTCCAACGGATGATCGGTGAAGAAGCTAAAGCACAGATCCTTAAAGCGGAAGGTCAATTACCCGATGCAGTGATCGCTTGTGTCGGTGGCGGCTCAAACGCTATCGGTATTTTTGCCGACTTTATTGAAGAGTCTGGCGTGCGTTTAATCGGTGTAGAACCCGGTGGTAAAGGGATTAATACCCATCAACATGGTGCGGCATTAAGTACCGGTAGTTACGGTATTTTGCACGGTGCTTACACCGCGATTATGCAAACCACCGATGGCCAAATTGAAGAATCTTATTCTATTTCAGCCGGTTTGGATTATCCCGCTGTTGGGCCACAACACACCCATTTACAACAAATTGGTCGTGCTGAATACGTGGCCATTAACGATGACGAAGCCTTAGCGGCTTTTCAGTTACTCGCCATGAAAGAGGGGATTATTCCGGCATTAGAAAGCTCTCATGCCGTAGCGCACGCCATTAAAATGGCCGAAGCAGCAACCGAGCCCATGGTGCTATTAATTAATTTATCGGGTCGCGGCGATAAAGACTTATCGCACGTGCACAGTGTATTAGCCGCACAACAGCAAGGAGCAGAGTAATGCAACGTTATCAACAGATGTTTCAGCGGCTGAGTGACGAAAAACGTGGCGCTTTTGTGCCGTTCGTTACCGTGGGCGATCCACAGCCCGAGCTGTCGTTTCAAATTATTAAAGCCTTAATTGATGGCGGTGCTGATGCTTTAGAGTTAGGTATTCCGTTCTCAGATCCGATTGCCGATGGCCCCACCATTCAAAATGCCAATATCCGCGCACTGGCTGCGGGTGTGACCCCCGCCATGTGTTTCGATATTATTAAGCGTATTCGTGCCTATGATGCAAACATTCCCATTGGTTTACTGCTGTATTCAAACTTGGTTATGGCAAAAGGCCTGGACACGTTTTATGCGACGGCTGCTGCCGCAGGCGTTGACTCCGTGCTGATTGCGGATGTGCCACTGAGCGAAAGTAAAATGTTCCGTCAAGCGGCCATGGCACACAATATTGCACCGATTTATATTGTGCCGCCAAATGTTGATGATGATGACTTACGTGCGATTGCCTCTTATGGCCGTGGCTACACCTATTTGTTAAGTCGTGCTGGGGTAACCGGTGCCGAAACCAAAGCGGCGATGCCAACCGCAGCTTTGATTGAACGTATTCGTGCTTATAATCCGGCGCCACCACTACTTGGCTTTGGTATTTCTTCACCAGAGCAAGTACGGGCAGCCATTGATAATGGCGCAGCCGGTGCGATCAGCGGCTCGGCAATTGTTAACATTATTGAGCAAAACCAAGCCGATCCGGCTTTAATGCTCAGTAAGTTGCAGAAATTTGTGAGCGAGATGAAAGCCGCCAGCTAAGCGTTACAGACGATCCGTTGGCTAAGGCTGCGGATCGTCTTGCTGTAAAGGCTTACACCGTTTTTTAAAACCTGCACAAATTTCTCTGACACCGCCTGCGAGCGCGTTATAATAGCGCCACGATAACCTTCAGAAGATGACTCACCATGCAAATCAGTTCTAACAGTGTTGTACAATTTCATTACACAATCACCGAAAACGGCACTGAGCTTGAAAGCTCACGCCAAGGTGATGCCATGTTGTATTTACATGGCCACAATCAAATGCTGCCAAAGCTTGAAGAAGCCTTACAAGATAAAAACGCTGGCGACACGCTAGAAGTAACACTGGCTCCGGTGGATGCTTATGGTGAGCGCAAAGCCGATGCCATTCAAAGCGTACAAGTTAAACACCTACAAGGTGCCAAAAAATGGAAACCGGGTATGGTGGCATGGGTTAATACCGATCATGGCGAGCGCCAAGTCACCATCGTTAAAATGGGTATGTTTAAAGCTGACGTAGACACTAACCACCCCTTAGCCGGTAAAACAGTGACTTTTCATATCGAGATTTTGTCGGTACGTGAAGCCACCGAAGAAGAGCTTGCGCATGGCCATGCCCACGGCGCAGGTGGGCATCAGCATTAAGCATTAAGCCTTGCGCTAAAAGTTTTACGCTTCTCGCTCTTAGTTTACGGAGCAATGATCTCCGTTCAGCGGCAACCGCCATTGGCTTAAAAATAAAAAACGCAGCGCTTTGACGCTGCGTTTTTTATGAGCCTAAGTTTAATGCATTCAGCAAACAGATTAGTGAGTGCTTAAACACGCCAACACTTCGCGCTAATTCGGTAATAAACGCAGTAACTGTCCTTTAGCGCCATCGGTTAACAGGTAAATCGCCCCATCTGGCCCCGTGCGCACATCCCGTAGGCGAGTGGCTAAATCCGCTAACAGCACTTGTTCTGCCGTGACTTTGCCCGCCGTTAATTGCAAGCGATGTAACGCTTTACCGGCTAAGGCACTGACAAAGATATTCCCTTGCCACTCTGGAAATAACGCTCCTTGATACAAGGTCATACCCGCCGGGGCAATGGATGGCGTCCAAACATACAACGGATCTTGCATGCCCACAAAACGCTGATAAGGCGAGACACGCGCGCCGGTATAATCCACACCATAGGTGGCCACTGGCCAGCCGTAGTTTTGCCCGGCACTTAGCAGGTTTAATTCATCCCCCCCTTTAGGCCCATGCTCATGGCTAAAGAGTTGCCCGGTTTGTGGATCATAGACAATGCCTTGCACGTTACGATGACCCAGCGTAAAAATCTCCCCAGCTATACCCGCCTGATTAACAAAAGGGTTGTCGGCAGGCACCGCCCCATCCACCGTTAGACGCACCGTTTTACCCAAATGATTGGCTTTATTTTGCGCCTGCTCCCGATAGTCAAAACCGTCGCCTAAGGTTAACACTAAAGTTTCATCGGGTAATTGCACCATACGCCCACCGTAATGGGCGGCGCCGCGTCGCTCGGGCTGTGCCCGAAAAATGGGGCGAATGGCGGTTAATTCATCATTTATTAATTGGGCACTGGCTAAGCAGGTACTGTTGGCATTTAAGTTTCCGCACGAGTAACTTAAAAATAACCGACCGCTACTGTCAAAGTCAGCCGCCAGCAGCACGTCAAGTAAACCCCCTTGCGCAGCCACAAACATATCAGGCAAGGCCGCGGCTTGCCGCTTGGCTTCACTGCCATCGGCATTCAGAATAACCAGCTGGCCAGTGCGCTCGGTGACTAAAAAACGCCCGTCGGGCATAAAGGCCAATGACCAGGCAAAATCGAGATCACTGGCCACGGTATCAATGCGCCAAGCGGTTTCGGCCACTAAGGGCAAACTGAGCAAGGCGCTGCACGTTAAACTCAGGGCAAGCTGGTGTAAAGCTTTCAGTTTTTTGACGATAGACATGTTCATCGCGTACTCCGCTTCGCTGTCATCCATTGAAAAAATACCGCTGCAAAAGCGGTGCAACAGAGCAATAACAAGGTGCCACTATTGCTGCGATTCAGGGCAATCAGCGTGGGCATAGGGGCTAAATAATTAATCAGGTTAAGGGCTAACCAAGTTGCTAATGCTGTTACCGCAAACATGGCGGCCAGCGGTTGCAATGGCAAGAACCGACAAATCAGCTTGGTTGATAGCACACTCAATATCAAAATGGGCAAAAAGATCAGTGCTAATAGCGGCATAAAATGCCGTAAATCGAAAAGAAAAGTACGCCATTGATCGGCTAACGACACCGAACCTGCCAGCTGGGTGATCGCCCATAAATTGGCCGCGCTTTGTAATGCGGTTCCCAGCATAGCCGCTAACAACACGGCCAGTACAAAGTAACTGATTATTTTCATCCGTTATTCCCTTTTTTGCGCTAAGTCAGGTACTCAGCATACGGCAGAACAAGATTATCTGCATCCGGTAATAGGTTTACGTGACACAAACTGCTAAGATCAAGCTTATGTTGGCGATCTGTCATTTCCCCGCTGCCGTAACGTCTTTTTTGATTTTCAGTGAGAGTAATTACCGATTATGGGTTATATCAACAGCAAAAATTATAGTCATGGCGACGCCGATAAAATCGGCGTGTTATTAACCAACTTAGGCACACCAGATGAACCCACGCCTAAAGCTCTGCGTCGTTACCTCAAACAGTTTTTATCGGACCCTCGTGTGGTAGAAGTACCCCGCTTATTATGGTGGTGTATTTTAAATGGCATTATTTTAAATATTCGGCCTCGTCGCTCAGCTAAAGCCTATGCCGGTGTTTTTACCGAGCAAGGCTCACCCTTGTTATTTCATACGGTGAGCCAAAGCCAAGCAGTACAAGCCGCACTTACCGCGGCAGGACAGCATAATGTTGTGGTTGATTATGCCATGCGCTATGGCAATCCCAGTATGGACAGTGCCATTGAACGCTTGATGGCACAGGGCGTGCGCAAATTATTGGTACTACCGCTTTATCCTCAATATGCTGCCGCCACCACCGCTTCAACCTTTGATGCGTTAGCCGCTAACTTTATGCAGCGTCGCTGGTTGCCAGATCTGCGTTTTATCAGCCATTACCATGATTATCCAGCCTATATCGCAGCCTGTGTTGCCCAAATTCAAGCACATTGGCAGCAACATGGCCAAACCGATCAATTGCTGTTTTCTTATCACGGTATTCCAAAGCGTTATTTGCTTAATGGCGATCCCTATCATTGTGAATGCTACAAGACCTCACGCTTGATCGCCGAACAACTCGGCTTAAGAAAAGATCAGTACATGACCACCTTTCAATCGCGCTTTGGCCGCGAAGAATGGTTAAAACCTTATACCGATGAAACGCTAAAAGCGTTACCGGGTTTAGGTGTGCACAGCGTGCAAGTGTTCTGCCCAGGGTTTGCTGCCGATTGTTTAGAAACGATTGAAGAAATCGCGGAAGAAAACAAAGAGTATTTTGAGCACGCCGGCGGTGAGCGTTACGAATACATTACCGCACTGAATGACAGCCCTGCGCATATTGAAGCGCTAACACAGCTTATTTTAGATAATTTACAAGGCTGGCAAATTACCGCTGATCCTGACAGACTGGCTCGGGCGCAGCAACTTAACCACGAGGAAGTGAAATAAACTCACCGCTATGTCAGACGATAACAGAGTTGAGCCCCGCATTGGTGACGCCCCGTTGGAGGGGCCGCCAGTTTTAAAAAGACGACATTTTGAAAATGTGCGTGAAAACCAGCGCAAAGTTGCCGCCCCTCGGATCCGTAATTGGAAACCGTTGAAGTGGTTACTTTGGCTGTTAGTCTTACTGCTATTAGCTGGCCTCGTTTATCAAGAAGCACGCACCAGCTTCTTGCAAGCGCGGGTTTGGCATTACCTGGCCACACAATTAACCTTTGAACAAGGCACAGGCCCGGCACCGGCCGAGCAACAACCCATTTATCCAACGGGTGGGCCCTTTGACCAACGGGCTGGCTATAGCCATTTAGCCGATTGGTTAATCACACTCAATAATAGTGGCTTTAATATTACCAGCCAAAGTCGTTTTTCACCCAGTTTACAGCGCTACACCGAGTGGGGCTTGTACCCACCCTATGCCGAAAAAACCCAATGGGGCTTGCAAATTTTCGATTGCCAGCAACAACCGTTATTCAGTTATCAAACACCTGAACAGCAATATGCTCAGTTTAGTGATGTTGCACCGCTGATGTTGCGGATCTTATTGTTCATTGAAAACCGGGATTTATTTCAAGCCGCACCGCTGACTAATCCGGCCATTGACTGGTCTCGTTTGGCCGTTGCCGGCTTAGCACAAGCGCAAAAGTTAGCAGGACAAGAAGCCGCTGCGGCCGGTGGCAGTACTCTCGCGACACAAATCGAAAAATATCGGCACTCGCCACAAGGTTTTACCTCGGGTTTTGCCGATAAGCTCCGCCAAATGGCATCGGCCAGTATCCGCGCTTATCAACCTGGCTTAGAAACCATGGCGCGGCGTATGCAAATCGCCTTAGACTACATTAACACCGTACCTTTAGCTGCCACACCCCAAGCAGGTGAAATACATGGTATTGCAGATGGTTTAAATGCCTGGTTTGGTGTTGATGCCATGCAAGTCAATCGGTTACTGCAAGATGCAGAGCCCACCGCCGCTCATGGCCAAGCGCTGCGTCAGGTTTTAGCCTTGTTTATTGCCCAGCGTCGCCCCAGCTTTTATTTACTGCAAGGCCGCGCCGAGCTGGAAGAACTGGTAGACAGCCACCTGCGCTTATTACGCCAATTTAATATTCTATCGCCGGCTTGGTATGCCGCGGCAAGCGAGCAAACTTTGAATTTTAATCAGCAAGCTCGGCAAACCACGCGTAAGTTAGATAAAACGGCCTTGTTAGTGCGAAACCGTGTCGCAGGTTTATTAGACCGTAGTTTATATCAAACCGACCGGCTCGATTTAACGGTGCAAACCACGTTAAACTTGCCACTGCAGGCAAAAATAAATCGCTATTTGCAGCAATTATCACAACTGCCCGCGGCCAATAATGCCGGTATTATTGGTCAACGTTTATTACAAGAAAACCAGATTGGCAACGTTAAATACAGTTTTACACTGTATGAAAGCACGCCGCTGGGGAATAAGCTGCGAGTGCAAACCGATAACCATGCAGAGCAACCCTTTGATTTAAATGAGGGCAGCAAGCTAGAGCTGGGCTCAACCGCGAAGTTACGCACCTTAGCGACTTATCTGGAAATGGTGGCCGAGATCCACCAGTTATATGCTGAAGAGTCGCCCCAGCAACTGGCCTTTTTGGACATAGCACCACAAGATGAGCTATCGCAGTGGGCCATAAACTACCTAATTGCCAATCCTGGTGTATCTTTACTGACCATGCTCAATGCCGCAATGGACCGTGAGTTTTCTGCCGATCCCCGTAGCAGCTTTTTTACCGGCGGGGGCTTACATACCTTTGGTAATTTTCGCGGTGAAGAAGATCGCATGACGCCGACACTGCGCAAAGCCTTGTATGAATCGATTAACCTGCCTTTTGTACGCTTAATGCAAGAGTTGGTGCAATACAGTATTCATCATGGTGAAAGCAGCAGTTATCAGTTATTGAAAAACGATAATGATCCGCGACGGGATCAATATTTACGCCGTTTTGCCGAACGTGAGGGCGTAAAATACCTACAACGTTTCTGGCGTAAATACCACAAGCTGAGCGCCAACGAGCGGTTAGACGTGTTTTTAAATGGTTTGCGGCAAACACCCGACCGCTTAAGTGCCGGCTATCGCTTTATTAACCCCAGCCAAAGCGAAAGTGAATTTATCAGCGCCATGCAGCAGCGTTTTACTGATAACCCACTGACAACGCAACAATGGCGACAGCTTTATAAAAAATACTCGCCCAGCGAGTTTAGCTTACCGGATCAAGCCTATTTAGCTCGCAGCCACCCGTTAGAGTTATGGTTGTTGGCGTATTTACAGCAGCAACCGGCAGCCACGCTTGCCGAAGCCACGACGCTTAGCGCTGATGTGCGGCAGCAAGCCTATCAGTGGTTATTCCGCACACAGTCGCGTAGTGCCCGGGATAATCGCATTCGCACTATGCTCGAAATCGAGGCATTCTGGGATATTCATCAGCGCTGGCAGCGTATGGGCTATCCCTTTGAGTACTTGGTACCGTCACTGGCTACCGCATTGGGGAGCTCTGGCGATCGACCGGCCGCTTTAGCGGAGCTGATGGGCATTATTCAAAATGGCGGTAAACGACTACCGATGTTCAGAATTGCCGGGGTGCACTTTGCCGCAAATACGCCTTACGATGTGGCTCTAAGTCGCACAGAAGTGCAAATAACACGCGTTATGGCACCCGAAGTTGCTCAGGTATTGCGCGAAAACTTAGCGGGCGTCGTCCAGCTTGGTACAGGGCGGCGCTTATTACCGCATTTTAGCTTAAGTAACTTGCCCGACTTGGCGATTATTGGTGGCAAAACCGGCACAGGTGACAATCGTATCAGTACGGTGAACAGCCGCGGCGAGACCGTTCAGTCGCGTGCACTAAACCGCACGGCAACCTTTGCATTTTATCTCAGTGATAATTACTTTGGCGTGATCAGTGTTTATATTCCAGGCAATGCGGCTGACGACTACTCTTTTACTTCGGCGCTACCGCTGCAAGTATTAAACGGTATGTCGCCCTTGCTCATGCCATTACTAAAAAATAATGGCAGTTGCCCGGAATAAACGATTAAGATTGAAGCTGACTCAGCGGCGTGAGTAGAAAAATAAGCAGCGCGAGTAGTGCGAGTGATTTAATGACATACCACTCGCGGGCAGACTAAGCCGCAATCACCTGATTGCGGCCATTGTTCTTCGCTTGATACAACGCCATATCCGCCCGATGTAACCACTGCTCCCAATCTTCATCTGGCGCTAACATGGCCAATCCCGCGGATAAGGTGACCGCTTTGCCATCTGGTAAAGTTAACTGCTGCTCCACCCCTTTGCGGATCTTCTCGGCCAGATGCAACAAATCTGTCGGTTTAATATCACGCAGCAACACAATAAATTCTTCACCGCCAAACCGAAACACGCGATCACTTTGACGAATTAATGACGAAATTAATGGCACTAAGCGCACCAAGGTTTGATCACCGACTTTATGACCATAGTTGTCATTGATTAATTTAAAGAAGTCTAAATCAAACAAAATTAACCCGTAATGACAATTCAGCTTTTGCTTTAACTGCACAGCCAAATCTAACTGGGCATTTAAAGTGTGACGATTGCCTGCACCCGTTAAACTGTCGATACTGGCGATATGCTTTAATTCTCTATTTTGCACCCGAGTGCGATAAGCAAACATAAAAGCGAAAAAACTACTGATGAAGGCGGTGACTAAAAAAGACATCATTTGATAATGATTAACAAAGACTTGCCCTGGTTTGAGAAAATCAATACCAACCAATAACAAAAACAATAACAAGGAAAGTAAAATGGCTTCTTTTGCTGAAACTAAAAAGAAGATAAAAACCATAAGTGGGTAGACCCAAAATAAGCCATTAACGCCTAAATTGGTACAGATAACAGTTAAACCAATACAAAATATCAGCGCCAAAAACTGACCTGGTCGCACCGTGTCATTGGTGCGCCATGCATACAAAACCGCGATTGAACTGGCTAAAACAATAGATAAATCAGCAATACCCACCAGCATATTGCCTGTTAAGATACGATACACACCGTAGGGCGTAACGAATAGCAATATCATTAAACCCACTAATGTGATCATAGCAAGATAGAAGTTTTGTTTTAACCTAGCAAGCAAACTGCACCTGTTAACTGTTATTTTTATGTTGATACTATAGAGGCTATCACGTAAAAATGACAAGTTATTACGGTTAAATTATCTTACTCAGGCCATTTACGGCCAAAATGCCTGTTGTAACTCATTAAAGTGAGCGATGCTGTAATCCGCTTGCGGCAAAAAATGTTGATTACTGTCGTTAAGGTACAAACAGGATGCGGCCCCAGCATTGGCGGCAACTTGTAAATCAAACACGTAATCGCCAACATACAGCATCTGCTGGCACGGAACCTGTAAACGCTCGGCAATGATATGTAAGCCTTGCGGGTCTGGTTTGGCCGCACAATCTTCTCGTGTGAGCACTAACTCAATCGGGATTTGTAACCGGGTTAGCACATGCTCGGTGGCTTCGCGCATATTGCGCGTTAAAATGGCTAGTGGCAGCTTTTTCTCTATTAGCGCCAGCAGACAGGCTTCGGCCCCTGGCATCCATTGTGCCGCTGCTGCACCGGCATTTTCATGACGACGAATAATCTGATGAGCTCGGTCAGCTTCTGCACCTGGGCCGAGCGTGGCAATATGCTCAAGTAAGGGTGTGCCATGCGGCCAACCAAGATCATCGCAAATTGCTGCAAAATCTAAGCGTGAATCGATCAAGGTACCGTCTAAATCAAAAACCACTGCTTTAATATGAGCCAAGTTCATGGCAGCTCCTCTTGTTAATGCCTTCTTAAACGGCTTATTTGCGAAAAAGATCATGCAGCAGTTGCTAAAAAAGCCTGCTATTCGCTAGACTACCCCACCAATTTTAATTGATAGCTTAACAGGACTTCATTATGGGTGCCCAGTGGAAGAACAAGCATAAAGCAGATGCGGCTAATGCCAGAGGCCGTATTTTTACCAAACTTGCCAAAGAGATTATGGTTGCAGCTCGTAACGGGGCCGATCCGGCAATGAATGCCAAGTTGCGTTCAGCCATTGAAATTGCGAAAAAAGCATCTATGCCAAAAGAAACCCTAGAGCGTGCCATTAAAAAAGGCGCCGGTTTACTTGATGGCCCAGTGAATTATGAAACAGTGGTATATGAAGGATTTGCGCCACATCAGGTTCCGGTTATTGTTGAATGTTTAACGGATAATAAAAACCGCAGTGCCATGAGCATGCGTATTTTGTTTCGTAAAGGACAATTAGGAGGCGCGGGCTCGGTATCCTGGGACTTTAAACACTTAGGACAAATTGAAGCCGTGGCCAGTAGTGCCGATGCCGATATGGAGCTGGCCGCCATTGAAGCCGGTGCACAAGATTTTGAAGAAGGTGAAGACGGTGAAGTGATCTTCCTAACGGAACTGACCGATCTTGATTTAGTGGCAAAAGCCCTACCCGACTTTGGTTATGAAGTGCATTCAGCCAAATTAGTCTATCGTGCTAATAACCCGCTGAGCTTAGATGACGAGGCCCGTGCTGAGGTTGAAGCCTTTTTAGATGCTATTGATAATGATGATGACGTACAAAACGTCTACGTCGGTTTAGCCTAATAAATAGGCTGAGCAGTACACCCAAATGTCACTGCTCAGCCCAGCTCGCACATTAATTATACCCCAGTTCAGCACAGCACTCGATATCCAACTCTGCTAACGGCTGCGGCCTTAATTGCTGTTGCTTTTGCCAGACTAAACTCAATGACGTAGTGGCTTTCGCTTGCTGCTGTCTATCTACTTGTTGATGCTCTCGCTCGGCAGCATGCGCTTTATGTTGGTTCGCTTTCATGGCTTTTTCCTCATCAATTTATGGCTTTATCGGTTACCCGATATTTTAAGCCTAGTGCAAATAAACTGACTCTGCCCTGAATCAAATCAATAAAATCAATTAATTGCCTTAAAGTGATTAAGCAAAGATGCCGTATCTGTATGATTATTAGTTTAAAAATACATTTATGAGGTGGTCTGAAGAAGACTAGATAAAAAGTAAAACCCAGTAGCAAAAGCCGCTACTGGGGGTGAATAAAAGTGGTTAGAGACTATCAAAGAACGCTTGCACCCGTTGACGGGCTTCGTTTTCTTCCAGATTGTAGCGCTCTTGCACTAACTCGGTGAGATACTCAGGGTTGTTGCGGGTTAGTTCAAGCTCAGCATAACTGATCCTATCCCACTCACATTTGACCTGTGCACGCACACTGCTCCATTGGCTTTCGGCAAAGATTGAACTCATCGCATCGTCCTCGCTTATCATGACGCTGTACAAGAAATGTTTATTAGCGTCTATTTAAGTATAGGCGAACTTTGTCAAACCGTGGCTCAGCGCAGGCTAGCAAACGCCTTGAAACTAACCCTTTCGACTAAAACATCAGATTAATCTAAAGCATTTTCAGCATCTTGATGCTTTTAATATTTTCCAAAAATTAATTGCCAGAAACTGAATTTGCGCTCTTTATGGTACTGCTTTTTTAATTGTTCAATTTGCTGTAAATGCTGTTTTAACTTAGGCAAGTCATCTGCGGTAACCGCGGCTTTAGCCTGCGCCAACTCGGCTAACACCTTGTCTAAGCCTTCGATGTATACTTCAGCTTTGTCAGAGGGCAGTGGCGCTTGTTTAGCTTGCTGCACCAGCTTTTGTAACTTTTCAACAAAAGGTAAGGCTTCTGCCGTTGTGCTCGCTTCGGAAGCTTGTTTGTGGGCAAAACCCATGGTTTTCATGGTTCGTTCTAAATTAACCGGCTCTTTTGCCAGTAAAGACTGACTGCTTACCGCAAGCAACATTGCTAATAGGGCTGTTTTAATCATGACATTCTCTCAAATCTGATAATACTTTGCAGTATACCTTATTCTGTCAGGCTAATCATGATTGCACCGCCACCCAGTGCAGCAGCAGAGGGTTCGTTTGAAACCTTAAGCGCAAACCTTGGAAAGCTGCCTTGACAGCAGTGTCACGCGCTGGTTGCGGGGCGAGCTTGAAAAAAGAAGCTTGTAGGCTTAATGCCAGTCAGTTAAGCATGACCTGTTTGCTCTAAATCAACCGTTGAAGGCCATGGATGGCCGGAATCGAGCCTCAGGGATGATTCATGGCGTGTTGATGTGAGCAAACTGCGTCATGCTAAATACAATTCACTCGCGCAATTTATTCGCGCATAAAGCACTGACCAACCCGTGCAGACTGAACGCAATAACACACTACAATCAGCGCTGATATTGGCATATTGGTCGGATAGTGCTTGTCGACAGCCAAAAAAACTGGTGAGATGAAATTTGGTGTATCCAACAATAAGAGACAACGAATGAAATTTCAATTAAGTGCTATGGCCATACTCTGTAGCACCTTGCTGTTAAGCAGCTGTGCCCAGACCATGCAAGCCACTAATAAACCCTTAGCTGAGCTAAACACCGCCGATCGCGTAGCACAGCAATATATTATTGTTGATACTCATATCGATGTTCCTTATCGACTCCATAAAAAATGGGAAGATGTAACGGTTGCCACGGCTAACGGCGAATTTGACTATCCGCGGGCACAACAAGGGGGGTTAAATGCGCCCTTTATGTCTATTTACATTCCCGCATCCTACGAGCGCACTGGTGGAGGTTACCAACTGGCCAATCAGCTGATTGATAGTATGGAAGCCCTGGTTGCACGCGCCCCTGATAAATTTGCCATGGCCAGCAGCACACAGCAGGTATTAGCACAATTTGGCAGCGGCAAAATTTCTTTAGCCATGGGGATGGAAAATGGCACGCCGATCGAGGGTAAATTAGAAAACTTACAGCATTTCTATCAGCGTGGTGTGCGTTACATCACGCTCGCCCACTCTGAAAGTAATCATATTTCGGACTCGAGTTATGACATCCGTCGCCGCTGGCAAGGCTTAAGTCCGTTTGGCAAAGAGCTGGTAGTGGCGATGAACAATATCGGTATGATGATTGATATTTCACACGTATCAGACGATGCTTTTTATCAGGCCGTGGCCATCAGTAAAGTACCGGTGATTGCTTCGCATTCGTCACTGCGCAGCTACACGCCTGACTTTGAGCGTAATATGGATGACGATATGTTAAAAGCGCTGGCCAAAAATGGTGGCGTGATCCAAATTAACTTTGGTTCATCCTTCGTTACACGCCAAGCCAATCAATACAACGCCTTACGAAAAGCGGCTGCGCAGCAAGCGGGCGTGGAAGATAATCAAGCATTTCGCGAAGCTTATAGCAAAACCCATCCTTATCCGTTTGCGACATTAGACACTGTACTGGACCATATTGACCATGTGGTAAAGTTAGTGGGTATTAACCATGTGGGTATCGGTTCGGATTATGATGGCGTCGGCGATTCGCTGCCCATCGGTTTAAAAGACGTGGCAAGCTACCCGAACTTGATTGCAGGTTTATTTAAACGCGGTTACAGCGAAGAAGATATCGTGAAAATTTTATCGGGTAACCTGATGCGCGTTTGGGCAGAAGTAGAAGCTTATGCGGCTAAACAAGCCAGCTAACGGTTAACCTAGTCATCATGTCAGGCCCTTGCAACCAAGGGCCTTTTTTATGCACCACTTGCCACTCGTGCTTACAGATAGGCGCGACTGAACGAGTCTTTTGATTGTTTGAGGTAATCACGCGCTTTGCGAGCATGCGTTTCCCACACTTCTTTGTCAGTTTTTTCAGTAAAGGGGTTTTGTTCAGCCGCTACTGAGCGCTCAAAACGTTCATAGTAGGTCAACATCGCTGAAGTGATCTGGTTAAAATTGTCTTTATAACGCTGCATACCATCGAGTAACTCGGAGGTTTTTAAGACAAAGCGAATCAGCTCGGTGTTACTGCCATCACTTAAATAACTGCCCGCTTTTAAACTGATGTTGCCGGCCACCGCTGCACCTAGCTTTTGTCGGATCGCTTCATCTTTACTAAGCACCTTACTAATATTCTCTTTGGATGCCACCACACTGGCATGCAATAACGTATCGCGTAAATGCCGGTCGAGATCGCGCCTGAAGTTATCAATATTACGCTGAATGCTTGCTAAATCATTATCTAACGCGGTAACCAGTTGTAATTCACGCTCTAGCTCGGATAAAAAGCGCTCGGCATCCTGATAAATCTTTAAACCGTTTTCCTCAGCAAATTTACGATCCGCTCGGCTTAACCCGGCATTTTGGTAACTAGAGCGGTCAAAACTGACGGCCAAAAAGGATTTAAACGGCTCTGCAAAGGCAGAATAAGTACCCGCACTGACCACATTTAACGTAGCCGTCACCAGATCACCAAAGGGTTTGATCATCGAGTTAAGCCGTGCTTGCTGAATTTTAGAACTGACGCGCTTGGCATCACTAACGATATTACGAAAACTGGCATAGGACATCGGATTGGACATTTTATTGCGCTCTGAGCTAGCGAGCACTAAAGAGATCCCCGAATGCAAGGCATTAGCGTATTCGAGATACTGCCGCTGCACTTCTAACTGTGCCGCATAATTCGTGCCCAGCGAACGAAATGACTCGGCTTGCACTTCAATATTTTTATCTTTACGCAGCTTATCCAAAATACCGCTAATAATGCGCTGCTCGTTTTTATGTAAAGCGGTCGCTAATAAGATGCGACTGGTTTGCAAGTCATCTAATTGTACAAAACCATGCTGAGATTCAATATCCAGCCGTAAAAATTTACGCCCAGGATCATCCACCGAAATGCGGTGCGCTTTATAGCCTAACTCTCCCGCTTGCTGTTCAATCACGGCAACTGGCTGCCACGCACTGTCTAAGGTGCTTTTTTCTGAGACCAACACTTGAATACGGTAAGAAGTAAACTCCGACTCGGGCAACACCCAAAGCTCAAGCACGCCTTGCTCACCAATCGATTCTCGGCTAAACAACGAGTTACTGCCGGCCTGACAGCGCATCGCGCCCTCACCCGTTCGAGGTTGTTCGTTGGTTAATTGACACTCACCCAGTTGTCGCCAAGTTTTTAAGCTGCTTTGTTCAAAATCACTGCTAAATACGATACCAGCGGTTTGCGCCGCCGCAGAAAACGCAATCATTGCACACAATATTGCCGCAAGCTTACGCATTATCACCTCGAAAGTGTAAGTAAAGGGGTTGGTAGCCAGGACTGATGCTTAAATTGCTGCGAATTCTAGCAGTGCCTTTTGCTCAGCACAATTAGCCACAGCAAGGGCAGTATAAGATATTATCGCACAGTACCAGTAGCAACGCGCTGAAGATACGCTCTGCAAACTGAATAATGGCTGAAGGGACAGCGACATTAGCCGTGTGGGTTTAAACATTAATGCATCTGAAAAAAGTACTAAGCATAAACTCACTTAGTACTTTTTTTGATCAGTTTGGCGGATAAGATCACTGTTATCAATAACCAAACAATACCTTTAACCAGCCCTGTTTAAAGATGCTCAATCAAAGTACGTAACGCCGCTTCAGCCATGACTTTAATCTCTGCTCTGTCAGTATCATCACCAACTTCATAGGTGACTGAATGCACGCCAAACTCATCTGCCATATATTGTTTAAACACCCCAGAATCTTGGTTATGACTGGGTCTGTTTTCAATTTTATAAGGCACACGCTCAGCTAATGATGAGAGCCAGTTATTGACTAACTGCGGCTGCGCTAAAGGTTTGCCCTTTGCCGTAACATAATCATGATCCATGGTGTAATAAACATTGCGATTAGTTGAATGGAAATCTAGGGCAAACCGAATAACACCGCCTTCGGCTTCAATGGCTTTTAGTTTGGTGTGTAATGCTTGAGTTTCCGGTTGACTACGATTTTTCCAATCGCGATTCAAATCAAGCCCATTTCGGTTATGCCGCCAATTACCACGATGCACGCCATCAGGATTCATGTTGGGTACTAACAAGATATTGTAGCGCGAGCGAAAAGTGCTAACGGTCGGATCGTCACTCCACAATAAATTATTAAAATGCAGCAGGGCAAGTGCGCCAGTGATCTCTGGCGGGTGTTGCCGGCCGATCAAAATCAGCCAATCTTGGCTGTTGGGCGTACGATGTTCCAGCATGGGTATGGCACGGTTTTCAACCGTTAGACCCAAGGTGCCTATGTGGCCTTGTTCTAGATCAGACAGCCAACGAGTGTAAGTGACGTTGTTAATGATCTCACCGGCCGCAACATAGATTGGTGTTTTCGATGCAGACAACTTAAATTGCATGCTTTGATCGGTTTTACTAAAGGCAACCGGAGCCCAAACCTGCTGATCAAGACTAACCTTAGGGCTATAGCGTGCAGGGCCGTTATGTGTCATTAAGGTCATGGTTATCGGTTTGGGCTGTGCCTCGACACCAATCACTTTAAAGGCATACCAAGGACTGGGGTTAATAGGCAGATTTTCCGGTTTTAGGTGCAGTGTAAAACTGTCCACACCGGTTTGCTGACAACCATCCAATCGCCCCATGGGGAAATCGCTGGTGAAACTAACCGAACTGAAGACACAGCTTGCTGTGGCCTTGGCCACAGCAGCTGTTGTATCTTCAATTTTTGCCCAGCTCGCGCTGCTAAACAGCAGCGCAACAACAAAAATTGATCTTAGTGGCATTAAAAACTCCATGACCAGTTTGCATAGATGTAACGTCCACGGTTACTATGAATATCTGAAAAATAACCGAAACTTTCATCTGCAATTGGTGGATCACGGTCAGTTAAATTACGCACACCCAGGCGCAAACGGCTGCCATCCAAATACCCGTCTTTAAACCGATACTCACCATAAGCATCTGTGGTGGTCCAACTGGGAATAGGAAGTGGATCGCCTGCTGCACTGGTGGCGGAAGTGTCATAAAAATCACTAATGTAGTTAACACGAACGCCGGCGCTCCACTGCGCTAAACGCCAATCAATCGCAGCAAACATCCGTAATTCCGGATTTCCGTCCATTTGCACTAAATCACCGGTACCCGGCACAATAATATCAGCCGGTACGGCAGGATTTCCGGCAGCTTGTGCGGCAAGCACGATTGTGCTGATGGGATCTGGCATTTGTTTAAACGAGTTCAACTTCGCCGCATTCACTTTGAAATCAAAACGACCAAAATCAGTGCTCAGTTTATAACTGACACTCACATCAAGACCACTGATCTCACGCACATCTAAATTGCTGTAGGTGTTTTGCACAAAAACCACACGATTATCTATAGGATCACGCACAACGGCTGTGTTAGAAGAACCTTCTGAGCGTAATAATGAATCATATAATAAATGCGTTTGACTGTTTAAAATGCCTACTACGCCCTCTTGCTCGATATCCCACCAATCAACCGTGATCAATAAATCGTCCACAGGTGCCAGCGCAAAACCGTAACTATAGGTTTTATCGTCTTCTGGTTGCAGAGTGACATTTCCGCCACGCACTTCCTCAACACCATAACTCGCATTGGTTACCGGATCGCGTCTTGTGTTTGAACGCACCACGCCATCTTCAAATACTTGCGGTAAATTAGGTGCACGAAAACCACCAGAATAAGCTGCTCGTAGTTGTAACCACTCTTGTGGTGCCCAAGCTAAAGCGATTTTTGGTTTAGTGACGTTACCCACATCGTTAAAACGCTCGTGCCGCAGTGCTAACTGCATACTTAAGCTATCAGCCAGTGGCACCAACAGCTCAGAATAAATTGACAGAACATTACGACTTCCGCTGGCGTCAGGCGTTGAGCTACTGCCAAGGGCATCAGAATCAGAGCGAACTAGGCCGGTAGAAGCATCAACGAAAGGCTGGCTGCCATCAAGCGTAGGATCGCGATCATCTGCATAACTCTCATAACGGTATTCTACCCCTGCAGCAAGTCCAATATCCCCTGCATACCAAGATGCCAACACCGGATTGGATACTTTAAAATCCCAAAGTGCCAATTCACTGGTACTTTCCCGATAAACGTCTCGCACCATGCCGGCAATGACACTGGCGCTATTACCCGCGCTAAAACCGGTATTAGGATTAGCCGGATCGCCGCCTAAAAACGGATTGTAGGCCAAACTAGGATTGGTTTGATTAAGTGCAGCACTAAATGCGGATACGCTTATGCGGTTATAGTCCATATCCAGCGTATTGGCTCGCGAATAAAGCGCAGCACTATCCCAATCCCACATCCCTACCGTGCCACGTAAACCCGTTAACACCCGATAGCTGGTATCTGTCACTTCAATACGTCTTGGACCTGCATCGACTGGACGGTAGTTACGCAATTCAACCGTCTCATTAAAAGGGTTAAACGCCGCATCGGCACCAATCATGATACGCTGTGCAGTCAGGTTGGCATTTTGCTCACGACGACGCTCTGACTCTGCTCGATAATATAAAGCTTCAGCGTAAAACTCGGTAGTATCATTCAGTTCATGTGTGAAATAACCAAATAAATTAAGGCGATCAACCGAAGACGTCATGCTTTGGTCTTCAATAGCCGGATCATAATAAAGATCACGCGATTGCGTACCGCGATCAGCACACACATTATTCGCTAACTGCACATCACAACCTGACATGGTATTAGGTTGAATATGAAAGGTACCCAGCGATGAGCTAAAAAAAGTGCCCCAAGGTGATGCTATCAAGCGATTATCCAATGCCGTGCGGCCGATAAACTCTTCAGGAATACCAGGAGCATTACGACGGTCCTGATTTGCTGAATAAACACGTTCATCTGCCCCCATTGCACCGCGACTATAATAAGCCGCAGAGAGCGCTAAGTAGCTTTTATCATCATTAAAGCGCATACCAGTAGAACCATTAACGGTAATTTGGTCTAGGCTGGTGCCCTCAGACTTACCATAACTAAAATTAATGGTACTGTTTTCAACATCGTCTTTCAGTACATAGTTTATAACACCTGCAACCGCATCTGTGCCGTAAATCGCTGCGGCACCGTCGCGTAAAACTTCAACCCGTCGCAAGCCAGCCACAGGCAAAGTATTCGAGTTAACCGTAGTAACAGGTACGAAATTCTCGGTTTGTGTGCCAGGGTGTAATACCAGGCGCCGACCATTTAACAGCGTCAGAGTATTGCCAGTGCCAATACCACGTAAGTTAATCGACGCAACATCGCCGCGTGCATCATTGACACCACCGACGGTGCGTTCATTATTGAAGCTAATATCACCGATCTGCGGAATTGATCGCAGTAATTCATCACCCGTCACCGCACCGGTATTAAGAATGTCTTCTGCATTTAAAATAGTGACTGGTAGGTTACCCGCCGCTTTTGCGCCACGAATATTGGAGCCAACCACCTGAATACGTTCCACAGACTTGCTGGAAGACTCACCCTCAGCATTTTGTAGTTGTTGTTGGAAGTTATTTTGTAGCCGATTGCCATTATCAGTACTTGCACTGATTACATAAATGGCTGGCCCAGTGGCCGTAGCCTGTAAACCTGTGCCTTGTAACAGGGCTGTTAAAGCTTGATTTACACTGAGTTCACCCGACACTGCAGGCGAATTCAAATCTTGTGTACTTTCCGATGCAAACATAATTTGCACCCCTGCGGTTTCAGCGAGCTCCAGTAAAGCCGAACTGGTTCGCTGGGCAGGAATATTAAACGTTATGGTTTTTTCTTGGCTTGCCACACCCGCAGTTTGGGCGGTAGCTAAAGGCACTGCGGCAATATTGGCACCCAGCGCAATTAATGTGCAGCACGCTAAATAGCTAAGACGGTATTTCAGCATAATTGTATCCCTAGTTTTTTATTTTTGTCATAGGTATATACGCAGCCGGTAAAAAATACCTCCGCACTGTTTTTAACGATTGCTAATATTAATTTGTTCCGCAACCACGGCAACTCGGATCGGCAAGGTCGCTTCCAAAGCTGACAAGATGGCTTCACCATCCGCTAGGTGAAACACCCCACTGATCCGATAGTTTTTCACTTGTTCATCGATAATTGTAATTTTGCGGGTGCGATAACGATTAAATTCTTGTACAACATGATCAAGGCTCTCGTTATCAAAGCGCATAATGCCTTGACGCCACGTTTGTGCCTGACTCACTTGCTGTGGTTGATTCTGTTGAATGACCTCATTTTGCTCACTAAAGGCAGCTATATCGCCAGCGAGCAAAGCCTGCACGGCTTCAACCTCCGTTGCTTGCAAGGGTTTCACCAGGTTCTTCACCGCCACCTTACCTTCTAATACCGCAATCTTTAACAAGGTTTCATGAGGTAATTTTCTAACATTAAACTTGGTACCAATGACCTTAATTTGTCGCTCGCCGGTATCAATAATAAAAGGTCGATTGGCATCTTTAGCTACATCAAAAAACACCTCACCTCGGCTTAACGTTACTAAACGCTGACCAGCACTAAAGGCTACCGTTAGTGCTGACTGTGTATTCAGTGATAAGGTGCTGCCATCAGCTAGCAAAATATTGCTGACTTCACCCACTGCCGTTTCAAAGTGCCATACACCGCTGGTGAGTGGTTGTTGACGCTCCGTAATCCGAAACTCGTTGTCGTCTGAGGTCTTTTGCAAGGCAGTCTGCATTTGCTCTGTGGCAATGACTGCCACAGGCACATGGCCTGACTGAGGTATCACCGTTGGCGAGATACTTTGCAGTAGCACCAATAAACTCACTGCACTGACACTGGCGGCAGTTGCCAGCCACGTTAGCCAGTCATGACGAGCAGCTTTGGTTGTTTTTTTATAGTGTGGATGATAAAGCATCGCAGTAAAATCATAAGCTTGCAGCGCGGTTTGCCACTCCAACTCATGCTCTGGTTGCTCTTCGCGCCAGCGGCGTATTTGGCTCTCTTCACGCGCAGTTAATTCACCCGAGTACAATCGAGTAACATAGGCAATTGCTTGCTCACGTACGTTGAGTTTAGCCATGCTGATTACTTCCTAAGGCCGCTGTGTCGACACTATTACGGATCACCAATAGCGCAGCGGAAATATGTTTTTCGACAGTAGAAACGGAAACGCCCAAATTGTCGCTAATTTCTCGATAACTTAACCCGTCAATACGATGCATTAAAAAAGCCTGACGTTGTTCTTGGCGGATCTGTTGTAAAGCACATTCAACTTGATGCAGTAAGCGTTTGTTATGTAACTGCCGATCGGGTTCATCAATGGCGATTAAATCGTTTAGTGCATATTCGCCTTGATGTTGGTCTGCACAGCGAACTTGAGCGCGCCTGGCTCGATCAATTAATAAATTACTGGCAATTTGAATTAAATAATTTCTTGCCGTATCAAGCCTACCGGCTAATTTTGCGGGTAAATCTTCAATTTGGCTGAGCCGCATATAAACTTCTTGCATGACATCATCACAATCCACGCTACTGTTCATGCGCACGCGAATAAAACGCCTTAGCGCAAAATCATGTTCTGCCAGTAAACGTTCGATCAGCTTATGGCTAGTTTGCTTTTCACGTTGGCGATTAAGTACGTTTTCAAGCACGGGCATCTTCTCTACTTTAACTCGTCTTACTATATACGCAGCCTAAAGAAAATACCTCCGCTGCTTATGTCGATTTTAATGACATTTATAACGTCATCCTCAACGCTATGAGCCATTGCTGCCTTGAATCTCACCCTGATGATCGCTTAGGGTTCGATGAAAAACATAGCCCAACCAATGCTAGGTTGTTTTGGCAAGAACCTGCAGGCTCGAACTAGCTTTGAGGGCTCGCTTGATACTCCCGCCAGGTTAAAAACAGCCGCAGATCAAGCTCTAACTGATGGTAGTCGGCCAACATATATTGGCAAAGTTGATAAAAGGCTCTGTTATGATCTTTCTCGCGCAGATGCGCCAGCTCATGTACAACGACCATCTGTAACAGCGGCAACGGTAATTGCTTTAACAAACTGGCCACGAGAATTTCATTTTTACTTTTTAGCTTACCGCCTTGTACACGGCTAATTTGTGTGTGAGTACCCAACGCATTGTTGATGACATGCAGCTTGGGATCAAACACCACTTTACTGAGTGGCTCGCTACTTTTTAAATGCTGGCGTTTTAACTCAAGCGTATAGTGATATAACGCCTTATCAGTTTGCACCGCATGCACCGGCTCGGGATAACGCCGCGATAATACGTTACCTAATTGCTGCTTAAGAAGCAGTTCGCTAACTTGCTGCTGTACCTGTGCAGAGTAGCCTTGTAAATAACGTAATGCGCTCATACGACGTATTAATGATGGATTAGACAACCTAGGCGGCAGTATAGGGATTTTGTTTTAGGCTGTATAGCGCGAGAGCTTATCGGCAACAAGCGGAACATTACAGGGTTTTGAAAGCATAGTGCTTTAGCCATCGCATTAGGCATTCAGGTTAGCGGGCTGCAAACGAGCATCACTCACACACTTAAACAGAAAATGAATAGAAATTAAGTGTTCTGCCCTTTATTATCACGCCGATTACAACAACCCCAAATTTATAGGTACTGGCGATGTGGTTAAACAACGCGCTAATAACCGATACCGCGGTGCGTGCTTTTCGTAAACAACTAATACACTCAAGCCCAAAACATCTGGTGCTGGATGATTTATTTGATACGGCAAAATTGCATAACGTGTTAGCTGCCCTGCAACATGCATCGAACTGGCAAATGCAACAACATACCTACTCCGCCTTGTATGTCGACTCGTCTACATGGCAAAAAACCAACGCGCAACAGCGTTTTGTGCAACGCGATCTGTGGCAACGCCCCGAGCAAAATGACCCCAGCGATATCGCACAGCAATTTCTGCTATTTTTACGTAGTAGTGAATTTTTAGCTTTACTATCACGGCTGTTCAAAGTGGCTTTAACTGATATTAATGTGGCTAACCCTGCGATAAACACCAATTACTTTCGACTAAGCGCTAACGATTTTGTTAAACAACACGCGGATGACTCACCGGGTAGAGAACTGTGTATGTTGCTGTACTTAAACCAAGACTGGCATGAGCAAGACGGTGGCGAATTAGTATTTATGGGAACACATCAGCAACCTATTGCTATCTCACCACAGTTTAATCGCTGTGTGTTGTTTGATCCCGCCTCTCCAGGTGCTGAGCATTGGGTAAAGCCCGTTAGTTGCAGCAGTAAGCAGGTGTTTCGTTATAATGTGACCAGTTGGTATTGGTCTGAATGAAAAAAAACGTTTTAGACACATTATTACGCTGAAGCTTAGTATCAAAACAGGGTAATCTTGCCATCTAAGACACTCCCCTCAAAGACCTCATTAAAACCTTTGTCTCGCTGTATCAAAACAAAAAAGTACACTAAAAATTCACGACCCCGTCAATCCCAATTCACCTGCACGTATTTTTTGCTCTCAGCACGTCGCGTATTTTCAAGCTTACTCGCATGAGCGTTTATGACATGCTAAAAACGCGCTTAAAATTCAACGTATAATAGGCGGATAAACCTTGAAAACGCTATAAATAAACAAAATTAACACAAGGAAATAGAAAATAACTTGCAGAGTGATAACATGATTTTTTGCTTTAAGACTAATCGTATAACGAAGGGAACTTGATGTTGAAACTGTTTTCCCATTTAAAAAAAACAAATGAACATAAAAAAACGCCTTACCAAAAGTAAGGCGCTTTTAAATTGTTCGTACTGACAATTAAGGGGCAGCTTTTCTTAAACGAGCAAACCCAAGGCCCATTAATCCTAAAAGGAAAATAGCAAAAGTTGAAGGTGTTGGAACTGAAGCCGCATCTGGAGCAACAGCTCTTGCGTTAATGTTAAAATCTTGGACCTGATATTTTAATAACAAACCATTAACCGTTGGCATAGTGTATCCAGCACCAAATCCAGCTTTTTGAATTACAGTATGTGTTGAGTTTTGGACAAGCAAAGTGTCTGACCAAAAAGGAGCTGTACTATTATTAATCAGGTTGTTTAGATCTGAGATTTGAACAGAATAAGCACCTGAAGCAATATTTGAAGGTGTAGAACCAGGAAGAACATTGGTATTTATGGTAAATAAATGCCATAGCGGGTTTACGTCAGTGATCTTTACACCATTAATCATACCGCTGATATTTTCTTGTTGGCCACCGCCACCAAGAGCGACAATATAAATATAGGAGTTAGGAGAAGCGCTGTTATATGTAAATTGAGTATTGTTCTGGTTTATCTGGCTTCCCCAAACAAAATTGTTCTGAAACAAAAGATCTTCTATTTTTGATTCTGTACCACTGAAAAGAGCAAAGTCGTTGTCGGCAACTAACTTGAAATCGTAAGTAGTGTCAATGCCTATGATAGCTGCAGAAGCAGAACCGACCGAAACTCCTAATAATAAAACAGACGCTAAAGTGGTTTTCAAAAAATTAAACTTCATTTTTTTTCCTTATCTTACAATCTGCATCTGGTTTCTAAATTAAGCTCACCGTATGACATGTTGTTATGTGATTTGTGTTTGATACCTACCCAATTTTATAAGCACAAATCGTACCAATATAATTTTATTATTTATATCAATTGCTTATTCAACAACGATAATTATGGCAACACTAGATTGTAAAAAAAACTGACACAAAACTGATGTAATAACAAATCCCATTGCATACCTGTAATTCACTGACACCTTTAAACCCATCGATAGATTGGTTTTGAAATACACGACTGTTTATTCCATATGTATTTTTTAATGGGTACGAGTGCAGTACCCTTAGTCTGTTAGTTACCCGCAACATGAAAGCCCCCCCCTGTAAGAACTTCATTTTCTAAACTGAGAATAGCCCCCCACTAATTAATCAAGCTAATCTTCAAATAAAACGAAGAAGCTATTGATGTACTAAAAGTATGGAAAGCCTCAGCGCGCTTGAATAACTGCGATTCGTCAAGTACTTTGACTGATTAGCTAAGTTTCATAAAAAATCTATTAGGATGCCGAAAGTATGCATTCCAACAGAAACCTACACTCTAGAGATTTTTGAACACTCTCATAATTAGCGAAAAACTTAAATCTAAAACCGCCGACCTGCCCATTCAAACAGACAGCACTAGAATTTTAATAGTAGTTGCAGCAACTGCAAATGACGGTTTCATTGACAGCCTTTAAACAGCTAAAAATAAAAAGACCTTTAAAATCAAGCTCTTTTTATTTAATCTGGCGGAGAAAAAGGGATTGCCAGCGCCATCCATGGTGCTGCCCCTGCGGACCGCACTAAAGTGCGTCCAAATTCGCTCCCGGCGAATTTGTATTCCGGGCATCCTGCCCTTCACTCCTTTGGGGCCGCGCTAAAGCGCGTTCCAACTTGTTCCAGACAAGTTGGTCGAACCGTTGGCTTCGAACCAAGCCCTCGATCTCTGCCGCATAATTGAATAAGGCCCACGCTTTGTGGTCGAGAGAGGGATTCACTCGCGCCATCCATGGCCCTCGCCCTTCGGGTGGCAGAGCCATGCAAAACGGCTATCATGCCGTTTTGTCGAACCTAAGGGTTCGAACCGAATCCTCGATCTCTGCCGCGTTAAAACAAAAGGTCTAGGCTTTTGGCGACATTGAGGGATTGCCAGCGCCATCCATGGCGCTGGCCCTCCGGGCCGCACTAAAGTGCGTCCAAATTCGCTCCCAGCGAATTTGTCGAACCGCAGGGTTCTAACCAAGTCCGCTATCTCGACGCATCAAAACAAAAAGCCCACGCATAAGCGTGGGCTTTTTGTTTTGATTTGGCGGGAGAGAGTCACTCGAATAATGAGACTAAATACTTGATATTTAATGCATTAAATAAAAGAGAAAAGATGACACACCCCCAACTAAACCACCACCAGTTTCGATTTTTCAATTATTTAAAAAGATTCATGAACAAGCTTTTCAGAACCGTCTTTACTCACAGAAATACTAAAATCTTGAAATACACCTGGCGCATCAACTTGAACCTGCTTAAATAAAGCACATGCTACAGCTCTCATCTCCCAGTCCCCCTCTATGGCACCCCGCATTTTGAAAAAATGCCTAATTGCTCTCGCATTAGCTGTAACAACAATTTTTGTTTCCGTAGCATTTGGAAGTATAGAACGGCATGCAGACCGCAGATCTCGTAGTCGCTCTTTTTTAGACTCGTGACCGATATGTTTATCTAGTTCAACATCACTAATAAGCTTTCTATACAAACTGAGGCTATTTTCAATAGAGTTTTTCCATTCCTTAGTGGCTTTCGGGCAAGCTGCTATGGCAGGAGGAATAACGAACGAAGCGTCAGACTCGTCATGATATTGCTGGGATAGCTGGCTGTATGAAAACCCTACTCTATGTCTAACCAATTGGTGAGTAAATGCTCTTGAAACTCCCGTAAGTAAAAAGGTCCAAGTAATATGCTCAAGAACACTCTCGTGCCCCTGTCTTATTAAGTGCATTATGTACTCAGCATTGGTTTTTCCAGACTGCCTGTCTTTGCCAAAAGACATATAACAAACTCTCCCTGCAGCTTCAATAAGTGAATCTCCCTCAGTTAGAGTGCCCTCTTTGATCCAGTCTTGACCATTTGCTTTAAGAAACCGTATAAATGCGTCTAGCTGGAAATTTGGCTTCGATAGACATTCAATTTGGATAGCAGTAATTTCAATCATTCGTCGGGCTAACCTCTTTTTTTACTCTTAGTTCGAGCTCATTTTTTAATTGATTATTCTGCTCTTTTAATACTTGAAGTTCCTTTTTCATTAACTCTATTTCTTTAGTTAATGAGTCAGAAAGAGCCTCCACTTTAGAAACATAGTCCTTTTTAACGGGTTCTATCAGATTGTTAGTTATAGATGAGTGAGTAAGCATTTCAATACGTGACTTGCTTAATTCTGGCAGAAACAGGGTGAGAGCAGAAAACATTAACGCAACTAAAGCTAAGCTTATTGCTAAATTTCTAACGAATACTGTATTAATAAGTCCTGGCAGGCGATTACTAATACCAGCGAAGTCTTTAGCTAGTTTATCAAGATGACTAGAGGTTACCGACGTCACTTCTGCTCCTTTATAAGCATCAGAGGTCCCATCCAATCTAACCAATAACAATCTAGCAATTACATCACCTGCTTTTAGGCGTACATCATCTTTGCCCATGTTTACAAGACAGACCGTAATGAGTCCTTTGTAACCAGGATCAATATGGCCAGGGTTAGTCATTATAACGCCCTCTTTTGATAAGCTATTTGGTGGAAAAACAATACCGCCTATGTTGTTTGATAAATTAAATTTTTCATTTACTTCAATAAGTAGCGTATCTCCAGGTTTAAGTTTAGTATCATACGTAGCTAAATCCTGTAATTGTTGTTGATTTCTAACCTTGTCATTCGAAGGCTCGTAAATTTTACCAATAGTCAAATCAACGGAGGAAGATTTAACTATGAAATCAGCATCACTAAGCGCCTTGTGTCCACAGTTTAGTTTGAAGATCCTATCAGCAGAAATCTCATTTCTTATTGTTTTATTAGATAAAAGCATATGTCACCCTTTGACTATAAAATGAGGGGGCCAACATACTCTACCCCATAGCACTTCCAACTAAGACTTATCTGCTCCAAGCATTTGACAGTTTTTCTGCCTGCTTAAGCACCAACTCAACGGCATCAACTGCTTTATCGGGCGGGTATTTGTAGCGTTGCAATGTCCTACGTACAAGAATCTTTAGTTTAGCACGAACACTATCCCGCACTTGCCAATCAACCGTGGTCGATTTTCTGAGTTTGTCAGTAATTTCGACGGCAATCTTTTTAAGGATCTCATCACCAAGTTCACGTACTGCACTTTCGTTGTTGGCTAGAGCATCATAAAACGCGATCTCATCTGGATTTAACCCCAGTTCAGCCTCGCGCATCATTTCTTCCTGAAACTCTTTGGCCATTTGAATAAGTTCTTCAATGACCTGAGCTGTTTCAATGGCGCGGTTATTGTACTTTCTAAGCGTTTCTTGCAAGCGGTCTGCGTATTTCTTCTCTTGCACAACGTTATTACGTGTTTTCGCTTTAATGTCATCCTTGAGAAGTTTTTCAAGTAACTCAACGGCGAGGTTGCGCTCCGGCATCTGTCGCACGTCTTCTAAAAACTCATCCGATAGCAAACCAATATTGGGCTTGTCCAAGCCACAAAGTGCGAACACGTCAGCAACGCCTTCGGCGATCACTGCGTTATCTAGGATCTGTTTCAGTGCCGAGTTCTTTTCTTCCTGAGTGCGCTTTCTATCTACGCTGGTAAATTTGCTGATGGCGGCCTTAATAGCTGAGTAAAAGGCGATTTCTTTCCTTAACTCTTTAGCCTCATCCAAGGTACTGCATAGTGAATATGATTTCGTCGCCGCCAGTACTAAGTCTAAGAAACGCTTTTTACCATCCTCCAAGCCAAGTACATAGTTAGCGGCAGGCACCAAGAGTTTGTGCGCTTGTGTTTCATACCCCGATATGTTCAAACCATCGGATTTTGGTGTTTTACCGAACATGCCACGGATAGCATCAATTTTTTCTAAAAGAATGGAAAACGCTTCTTCTGCATTGAGTGTTGGCTCGCCTTTACCTTTAGAGTCTGTATAGGTTTTTAATGCTTGCTTAAGTTCATTGGCTATACCAATGTAATCAACAACTAGACCGCCTGGCTTATTTTTAAACACGCGGTTAACCCGAGCAATCGCCTGCATCAGGTTATGACCTTTCATCGGTTTATCCACGTACATAGTGTTACAACAAGGCGCATCAAACCCCGTTAACCACATGTCCCTGACAATGACCAACTTCAGAGGATCATTCATATCTTTAAAGCGCTTTTCTAAGCGCTTTTTGGTTTTTTTGTTATAGATATGGGGTTGCAGCAGTGGCTTGTCCGAAGCTGACCCTGTCATCACAATCTTAATCGCCCCTTTTTCAGGATCATCCGAATGCCATTCTGGGCGCAGTGCAACAATCTCATTATAAAGATGCGCACAGATATCACGGCTCATGGCCACTATCATAGCTTTACCATCCATAGTGGCATTGCGTGTTTCAAAGTGCTCGATCAAGTCAGCCGCAACTTGGCTTAATCTAGGAGTCGCACCAACAAGCTTTTCAAGACGGCTCCATTCCCCTTTGGTTTTCTCGCGGCTGCTGACGTCCTCTTCGTCCTCGACCACTTCATCCACTTGATCGGACAACTCAGCGATTTCAGCGTGGTTCAAATCAAGCTTTGCCAAGCGCGATTCATAATAAATAGGCACGGTTGCACCGTCATCTACTGCATCTTGAATATCGTAGATAGACACAAAGCCACCAAAAACGGCGCGAGTGTCTTTATCTTCTTGTGAAATAGGTGTGCCAGTAAAACCAATAAAAGAAGCATACGGAATGGCATCGCGCATATGCTTGGCGTAACCAAACTTATATTGGCCATCGGCACTTAAGGTGGCTTTTAGGCCATATTGGCTGCGATGTGCTTCATCTGAGATAACGACAATATTGTGTCGAGAATTGAGAACTGGATGATGTTTCTCGTCGTCAAGCAGAGCAAATTTTTGCACTGTGGTAAAAATGATACCGCCGGACTCTCTTTCAGCTAATAACTGTCTTAACGCATCTCGGTCAGATGCTTGAACAGGCGTTTGCTTCAAGAGCTCTACCGCGTTACAGAAGGTGGCATAGAGCTGGCCATCTAGATCATTGCGGTCGGTAACGACAACCAGCGTTGGGTTATTCATTGCCTTTTGCTGAAGCAACATTCCGGCATAGCAACACATTGAAATACTTTTGCCGCTGCCTTGAGTGTGCCAAACCACACCGGCTTTTTTACTACCAGGTACTACCTCATCGGCATAGGTTGCCCGCTTCTCTGTTACGCCATCAATTTGCTGCGCCGCAATGACTGTCGCCTTTACCGCTTCACGCACGGCATGAAACTGGTGGTAACCCGCAATTTTTTTGATTATTTGCTCGCCGTCTGTTTCAAATAATACAAAAAATCGTATGTAATCCAGCAGCAACTGACGATCAAAGAAGCCCCGAACCATGGTTTCTAATTGCCACTCCAATAGCGGTTTATCGTTTTCATTTTTAATAGTGCGCCAAGGCATAAAACGCTCTTGGTTAGCAGTTAGAGAGCCTACGCGAGCAGTGTAACCATCACTGACGACTAACGCCTCATTGAAGATGAAAAGGTCTGAGACTTCATCTTTATAGGTTTGCAGCTGATTAAAGGCATCCCAAATATCGGCATTTTCATCGCTTGGGCTTTTCAGCTCAAGCACAGCAATCGGTAAGCCATTAATAAAGCAAATCACATCAGGCCGACGTGGCTGTTTAGTGCCAGTAATCGTGAACTGATTAACGACTGAAAAGGTGTTGTTGTTTAGGTTATCGAAATCAATGATAAAAGCATGTTCTGCAATTGGTTCGCCATCGTCTTTTTTGTATTCAACGGGGACACCCTCCAATAACAACCTGTGAAATGCGCGGTTATTGGTGATCAAATCCAAGCTTTCAGGCTTTAAAACAATCGCCTTAAACTGATCGAAGCAATTTTCAATCTGTTGCTCTGGTATATGGGTATTTATTCGCTCAAAAGCTGTACGCAACTGACCATTTAACACAACTTGGCTAAAGTCGTCTCTCTGGGGATATGGACTATCTGGTGCGATATCTGCACCGTTAAAAACTTCCCATCCGCATTCTTCAAACCATCCAAGGCACTGTAACTCAAGCTGTTCCTCATTCATTTAAGCTTCCTTCTTTGTTTGCTTTTTGAAACAGGTTTAACATTGAGTCACCAATAAGTTCTTTCGTCGCTCTAGTGAAATTATTGATAAACCGTAAGCCCTCTTGAAAAGATTGTGTATCCTCCTTTGTGAGGTTGAGCACCGGAAGTGTTATTTCAAGGTCCAAAAACTTTTCGGCAGGAGCTCTTCTCCTCCGTTTAACGGTACCAACTGATATACCATCATATTTGTTAAGCATTAGCTCACTTTTAAGACAAATTCCTATTAGTGTTTTATCGAAACCAGGTTTAATCTCAAATACTTCGTATGCTGGTGAGGTGATCCCCACCTCAACGATCCAGCACTGATCTATCGAACCAGCCCATAACAAGTATGGGTTATAAACAATGTATCCTTCCTTCACTATTTTATATTTAGCTGTATTTTCAGTCGCTACTCGACTAGCAAAACGATCACGCTGAAAGATTAATCCTGTCGTTTCAGTGCAAGTTAATACTTCTGGCTCTTCTCGTTCGCCTAACTTTTCAGTCGATTTTTTAAGAATCTCTGAGAGTCGGTAGGTTTTCTTTTCAATTTTAGGATCGTTATATAACTGATTAACTTTGTTTATCATGGAGCTGATTTTTTTCATATGGCTATCTATAGCAGATATATCATTTTTTATTTTTGTGAATTCATCTGCTAAAGAAACGCTTTGTGCCCCAGAATTAGTGAAATTAAGATAGGCCGAAGGGAAAAGAGATGCTCCGTTTTTAAGAACCTCGGCAGTTGAAGTCGAATTTGAAAAATCATTCTCTGGAGAAAAACTTTCTCGATCATCTAGCCATATTCTGTATGCGGATGAAATTTTTCCTATTGCGCCATCCTTGAGTTTGTTTGAGGTTCTGCTAATCGCATCTGCTTGTTTACTGGCGTCAATAAAAAGTATTTCTTTCCGATTCTTTTTATTCTTGTTCAAAATCCAAATGCATGCGCCGATTGGAGTTGATGTAAAAAGCTTATCTGGGAGGTTTATTATGCAGTCTACAAGATCATTCTCAATTAGCTCTTTTCGTATTTTACTCTCACTGCTGTCAGATGACGCAAGCGACATATTTGCAAGAACGATAGCTGCTTTGCCAGTAGGTGATAAGTGATAAAGCATATGCTGAATCCAAGCGAAGTTTGCATTGCTTTGAGGCGGAACACCAAATTTCCACCTGACATCATTTTCTAGAGATTTTGACCACCATTCTTTTATGTTGAATGGAGGGTTTGCCATGACGAAGTCAGCTCTTAAATCTGGATGTTGGTCATCGGTGAAACTATCAGCATTTTTCTTACCAAAATTAAAATCTATACCCCTTATTGCCATGTTCATGGCAGCTAGTTTCCATGTAGTTGGGTTGCTCTCTTGACCATAGACAGAAATATGCTTTTTCTGTTCCGATGGGTCATAGTGTTTGTCTTTGGCATGGCTTTCGATAAACTTTTCACTCGATACAAAAAAACCACCAGAACCCATTGCGGGATCGAAAACTCTCCCCTTGAAAGGTTGGAGCAATTCGACTATCAAATCGACGATATTCTTTGGTGTATAGTATTGACCGCCTTGTTTTCCCTCTGCCAAAGCGAACTGCCCTAGGAAATATTCATATACATGCCCCAGAATATCCTTGCTATGTAAATTTAGTTTATTCCCGTCAAACTCCGGATTTGTAAAACTTGTATCAGAAAAATTATTTATAAGACCAATCAACTTATCATTGTCAACGTTATGAGAGCTAATGCGATTAACGATTCCCTTTAAGCGTTTATTTGAACGCTCAACCTCATCAAGGGCATTATCAATAAGCCAGGATATTGAGCGAAGCTTTACCTCATTGAGCTTATCTTCACCATTTTCGTTTACGGTTTCAGTCCAAAGAGTGGTGCCAATAGGGAGGACACAGCTCTTTCGTATAAATTTCCACCTTGCGTGTTCTGGAACCCAGAATATATTCTTTTCTTGATAATATTCGTGAAGTTCTAACTCTGTGTTTACTGCTTCGTTGTATTCTTCATCAGAGTCGTAATCTTCACGAGGCATGAAGTAAATGTTGTCGTCGCTATCGTCTTGAGTAAACAACTGCCGTAACTCTTGTTGGCGCTCTTCAAAGGCGTCTGACACGTACTTTAGAAAGATGATCCCTAGCACGACATGCTTATAGTTAGCGGCATCGAGGTTGTTACGTAATCGATCGGCTGCCGACCACAACTTTACATCGAGTTCTTTTAAAAACTGCTGTTCTGAATTATTCATGTTCTTCCCTATGCTGTGACGCTATCGAAACCAGGCGCAATCGCAAGGTTACCGACACCGTATAAAGTTTGATAATTTTTTAACCATAAATGAAATTCGGGTGTTTTTAGCTGAGCCGCTTTGGAGCAATCGACGTTCCAAAGCCGAAGCAAATACCCAGCGGTTGCAGCTCTAATCTCAACCTTTAGAACGCCACCCGTCATGCCATAGTCCAGCTCTATCGCTTCGCTGTGCTCAATACGTGGGTGTGGCACTAACTCAAGCTCTACAAATCTGTTCCATTGCCGGTCTTGGGTTTCGAGCTCCGTTTCAGACAAAGTGGAATCTTCAAGCACAACCGCAGCTTTAATGCGGGTCAATACAAAGTCACGGAACTCACCATGCTTGCGGTCAAAACCACGAACATGCCAACGCAGGCCATTGTCCACCAGCGTATGCGGTACAATTTCACGCGTTGTTTCACCGCTCGATAACGACACATAGGTGATACTCAAGGCTTTGCCTTTGTGGATGGCCTCGGTGACTTTCGCTACTATCGATAAACTCGGCTTGTTAAGGTGATAAGGCGCTTCACAAGCCAGAGGTGGTTTTACCTTTCCAGTGAAGCCATCGCCGTAGCCTTGGCTAATGGTTGCCAGAGTTCTCACAACGTCGTAGTCGAACAGGGGTTCAAATGCTTCACCACGCTTGTGCAACTTGAGCTTTTGGTCATACTCAATATTGCCTGGCGCAAGCTCTCTGTACATGGTGAAGTCTTTCGTTGCTTGTGCGGCGGCTATACTGAAGCGATCGACTAAATCCGCCCGTACCGCTTCGCCCTTAAACAATAAGGTGAAATCGATGTGGGCAATGCGATCCCTGGTTGCTTGTGGCAACTGCGCTATCTGCGAAAGCCTATCTGGCTTCGCCACTACCGTTTGTTTCAGACCATCATTTGTCATGCGTCTTGTTTATCCAATTCAACCAGATTCTTAAAACTCTGTTTATAAAGTACGGTCAGACATCGCGTAATCACATTGAATAGTGTCACTCAATGCTACTCTTTATCCGCAATGACTTAGCAATCTCTACCGGTTGAAGCTGGACAGATGGCCATAAAACACTGAATAGGCTTCAACCTAATTAATTTTATTAGGTATCATCCTATCACAAATTATTTTGTAGGGAAGACTAAGCGGCAACTTTTTGATCTGGATTGCAATTGCCGCTCAGGTATCGGTGTGCAGACCTTGTTTCATGTTATTGATGATGGCCTCTATTAATGCGCTACCAGAACCAATGGCACCACGATGTTACCGCGATGAGATACCCCTTTGTCCGTCTCTGTAGACATCAGGACTCGTTGCTCACTCTCCCGAATGCGCCTAGCAACTTCTGCCTGGGCTGGTAGCAATGGCAGCATCCCTTGCGCAATCGCGTCCGGTGCAGACTCTTGGCCACAGGACATCAAGTGCTTCCATGGATCTTTAAGAAAGCGCTCGAACGTGATGCCAAATTCAATGATGCGGGCAGAGACGAAGATTTCGCCCCAGTATTCAATGTAGGTGTCTTGGTACATGGAAAGATTCCTCTTGTTGGTTAAACCATGAGTTCACTTTCCATTTTCCAGAGGTTTTCAAATATGCAAGGCTTACCTTGTAGAGAGCTACAAAGCTTTAAATCGATTGCGGGCATCTTTGTAGTCATAGTGGGCATGTTCTGAGCCACGATGATACAAATCATCCAGGTATGTTTGTTCCTGCGGCAACTCGTCTTCGCTGATTTCGCGCCACCAATGTTTGTTAGCACCTTTAACACCGTCATGCCAGCGGTAACCACGCTCTTTTAAATAGTCCTTTACGTCAAACGGCGCACCAAACGCACGAACTAACACAGTTCGCCTGTCTGCTTCAGACAACAAGTTTGCAACGGATTCGGGCAACAAATAGAATAACCAGGCCATCGCCAAACAATCGGTTGCAGCTCGGTGTCCTTCATAAAACCAACCTAAGCGAAGCAGCAGGTACTCAAGCTTTCGACTTTCAAAGCCGAGCGCCTTCCAATCTATGCCACTGGCTGAACAGGCCCAAGATAGATGTCCTAATGCAGCAAACCGCTTTTCAAAGAAAGGACGATCAAACTGTGCATTGTGTGCAACCACCAGCGGATCATCGGATAACCAACTCGCTACCAGTGAATCATCAATGTGCTGGCCTTGCACCATCTCATCGGTAATGCCGGTTAACTCGGTAATCAGCTTGGGGATTGGCTTGCCGGGATCTTCATACAAGCTGATCACATCAACAATCGACACAATCCGCTTAGCCGAGGGGCTGTAAAGCACCTTAACCATACCAAGCTCAATAATGATCTGTACCAGCAAAAGTGGACACTTCACTAAGCACTGTTTTTCAATTCAAAATTCTCTGGGCTGAGATAGCCAAGAGCACTATGCCTTCTGGTCTTGTTGTAATCAACTTCAATGTACTCAAAAACGTGCTGGCGCATGGTTTCCCGATCCATAATTGGCTCGTCGTTGATCGCTTCAACTTTCAATGAATGGAAGAAGCTCTCTGCTACTGCATTATCCCAGCAGTTACCTTTGCGGCTCATGCTTTGCACCAATTGGTGCTTTTTAATCAAGTCACGGTAATCATGTGAGCAGTACTGGCTGCCGCGATCACTATGAACGATCACCGATTTAGGGAAACCGCGACGGAACAAGGCCATGTTTAGTGCGCTGCATACCAGATCTGCGGTCATACGATTACTCATCGACCAGCCAATCACTGCACGCGAATACAGATCAATGATTACCGCCAGATACAGCCAGCCTTCGCTGGTCATCAGGTACGTGATATCACCGACCCATTTCTGGTTCGGGCCTGTTGCGCTAAAGTCCTGCTCAAGCAAGTTTGGGGCGACTGGCAGCGAATGCTTGCTGTCAGTCGTCACTTTAAACTTGCGGGCTGCTTTAGCGACTAAGCCTTGGCGTTCCATGCTGTTTAGTATGGTTTTTATATCCGGCTTATTGCCATGCTCAGCAAGGTCTACCTGAATACGTCTGGAGCCATTACGCGCTTTGGCGTCGTCAAACGCCTTCTTTATCAGCACATCACGTTCGGCACGCTTCACAGCCATTGGGCTTGGAGTCAGCCCAGTTTTACGCCAGGCATAATACCCACTACGCGATACCTGAAGCACCGCCACCATTCTGATTAACGAGAACAGATGTTGATGCTCCAGAATAAACTCAAACCGGGCTACTTTTGGTTTTTCGCGAAGTAGGTGGCCGCCTTTTTTAAGATGGCTAAATCCTCTGCCTGCTCAGCCAATTGGCGCTTCAAACGGGCAACTTCAGCAGCAAGCTCCGACTCTCGTTCACTGGTGGTAGACTTTTTCTCGGCCGCAGTACGCCAATTATATAACTGAGATTCGTGCAATTTTAATTCTCTGGCAGTGGCTGCAACACCAATCTTATCAGCCAGTTTCAGAGCTTCAGCTTTAAATTCAGCGGTATGGATTTTGCGGATTTTCTTTGTTGACATTATTCACCTCGTTAAGCGATTGTACTCACTTAGCAAAGTGTCCAAAAGTGTTGGTACGGATCATACCATTTAGGCATTGGTCAATTAAATTACAAGCGTGATCACCCGGCCCACCGGTTAGCCAATTTTCTACATTTCCCGCTATTGAAAAACGGCCAAGCGTTGCGTTATCAATACCATTAACTTTGCATGGTAATTTATGTAACGAGATCCCATAGTAGCCCATACCTTCATGACAAATTACCCAAGGTACGATGCCGTGTGATGCGTAAAAGCGGCGACAAAGCTGCGAAGCAAGAAACCAACTTAAGCCCCAAGAGTTTTTCGGCCCTTTTATTGTTCGCCATTGTTCAAAAAGAGAAGGTAGTTCCATCTGTTTTACTCCTGTATAAACTATTACAGCGATTCGAACGGCCACATAATTAAGAGCGCTAATTTAAACCATAACAAACCATTCGCATAGCTAGGCAATAAGCAGCGTAAGAGTTTTTTTAAGCAGCATCAGGCCTAAGCTTTGCGGGTTACGCAAAGTTAAAACGAGCCAAGAAACATTGGCTTTAAAAGCGATTTTGCAGAGTATATTGCATCACGTACAGCAAGCAGCAAACGCTACTGGGCGGGGAGTTGAATAGGAATGATACAAGGATATTCAGCGCAAAAGCGCGTTTAATCGATCTGGTTTTATCTGGTTTGTTGCTAGCCTGCGCATATGCTTCAACGACGACACCTTAACCAGGTGTTTGCGGCTTTAACCCCTGCAGCCGCCTGCTGCTGTTCATTCGTCACTTGCTCTGCCGCATCTTGATAAGCCGTTCGGTAACGCGCAAGCAGTTGCAGTTGCTCATAACGGTTATGTACCTGCAGGTGCTTACAAACAAAACGCACATCTTCATAAGTTAACGCTAACCCTTGCAATAATGTTGAAGCAAGGGTCTGTGTGTCTGCATGGATGAGCCAGTTAAGGATGTCTGTTTTTTCTATTTTAGCCTGTTGCAGCAGCGTCATGGAAAATGCTGATGCGCCTAATCGCAGGGTAAGTGGCGGCTGCAGTGTAATGCTGCAACCGCTCCTTGCTAACTCAAGTACGATGATGGGTATCATGCTTGGTCACTCTGACAATTGATGGAACTCGCCTGCAATAATGTTGTTGCTGATGTCGTGCATGTCGTCATGTCTTGTATGGTGCGTCTAGTCACGACATCACGACTTGCAAGACTTGGTTGCAGATCTTTTCTTTCAATGCGCCAATTTACATGACTACCGACTTTACCCAACGAACGACACTCAATACCAAGCTGGCGTAGCGCCGCTCCTGAGCGCCTCAGCGTATCACCAAGCCCTTTTGCTGTCTTTGGCCAAGCATCTACACCAACAGGTTTGAAGACGCTTAAAGCCAGCATAATGTCTGACAAGGGCCCTTCAAGTAAGGCACTTTTCTCCATTAAAGCCACCACGGCGACACACACTGGGCTAGCTTCAATAGTTCGGCTGACAATTTCTTTTCGCTCTTGCAGGTAATGCTGCAAGAAATGATTTTGATCGTTGTATAGATGCCCTGTTATTGCCATCCCTAACAAACAGTACTCCAGCAACCTAGGACGATTTTCATCTGGTAATTTGACAGTGGGTATTTGCTTCAACGCTGCGCAGGCAAGACTTAATAGACAACCAAACAAACCTGGCCAAGCTTGTAAAAACAGTTCGTTTTGCTCTCGCTCAATAGCACGACTTTTGATGACCGGACATTCAATGCTTATGGTGCGGTCTACTAAGTCTTGCTGGGTAACGCAAGCAGATATACCGTTGATCAACCAAGGGCGTTTAACGTTGATAACATGCTCGTCACTGTCAGTATAAAGTTTACGTTTAGCATAGCCCGCTCCGGTCGTCAGTACGCAGAGCGTATCTTGCATACCATTTGGTAGATGGCTCAGATTTTCATACGCCACAAGATGATTAACACCAGCTGTTACAAAAATATCCTCGTTGTTTTTAGGTGCACTGCGCAAGTTGCATGAGCTTGGATCAATCAGTTGCCGTGCGATATTTGCCGTTGAGCTTTTACCACTACCCTGCTCACCAATCAGTTCAAGCCCTGGGTATACCGTGTCAGGTCGCCAGGCATCGATAACCCAAGTGACAAATAACATACGAAGCCGCGGCGGGATATTACACACTTGCCATAGTATGTTTAAATTACCACCTACTTTAGGTTCAGGTAGCGCCTGCATGGCATCGGTGCGTACAAAATCGACTGGGGGTTCATTGATCACTTGCCAGCCAGTTGCGTTCCAACGCACTGCACGCGTGCTGTTGCTCTCGCATAAATCGATATAGTAATCGCCCGCATGTACTGCAACCCGGCAATGCACTTGGCGCATTTCACGATCACAGCGTGCAATAGCGCTTAGCTGGTTTATCACTTCGGAAAGGTTTTGTGAACGCAGGGCCTTGTCGAAAGTTTGATGAAACGACGCAGATAAAAAGTCTTTAAATGCCTGACTCGTTAAGCGCCAAACATAACCGTTGCTTAACCGTTTCGCATAACACGTTTTGTTATTGTCATGGAACAATTCAACTTGCTCCAGTGCGAATGTCAAGGCTATATCAAGCTGCGATTTACGCTCTTCAGCCTCTGCCTCAACAGCAGGTACTAACTCAAGTGGGGGTATTTTTAGGGTATTGGCCATTAGACACCCCCATGCTGCTGCAGTAACCAAAGATACAGATCACTAAAGTCCGTTAGATCCAGTGGTGCATCAGCCGGCCAACTTGGTTTAAAAAAATCACCACCAACAACTTGTTGTACCTGCTGCGCATAATACATACCGGGATTGCCAGTAGTTTTTCGATCGTCATCAGGGCAGATAATCAGTTCACTTTTCGGATATCGGGTAGTAATTGCCTTTGCGACAGGCATAAGGTTTACAACCGACATAGCACAAAATACTGGCATACCGTACCACTGATGCAAGGTTGCGCCCGTGGCCCAGCCTTCGCATAACATCATTTTGGGTGCATCGGTTATCTCACCAAAACGGTAGTAGCACCCCTTTGCTTGACCATGCTTTAAATACCGTTTTGCACCACAGGGAAAGATACGTTGCAGGTTAACCAGTTTATCATCGCGGTAAAGCGGTATGAGCAACTGATTGTTGATGGTTCGCAAATCGTAAGGCGGTAAATGCTTCTTAGCCAAATATGCATGCTCTGGGCTTGCCGGTTTTGCATTAGCCCAAAGACTCTGTGCAGCTAACGCGGCTAACTCATTGCGAGCAGCTGTGTCGGCTGAATGCGCTCTACTTTGCTCTATCAATAACTTCTTAAACGGCTTAGTGTTTTTGAAGTCTGATTGACGCAGATCCGTATAATAATTCTGACCGCGGCGCCAACTACCAAAGACTGCATAACTGCAAGGCTGTGGGTAATACACATACCAACAAGCTTGATTGCCAGTTCGACCCGCTGGATCATCTAGGCGATGGATATTGCCGTCGGCAACAAAATGATGATCAACCGGACCAAAGACTTGGGCAAAAGCAATTGCAAGGCTATTGCTATTTACGATGGCCGAAGGCTGTTTGCTGTTACAAAGCGCTAACTGATTGAAAGCTTTTTTCTTTGGATTTGAATGATTAAGAGACATAGCCAACCCCCTATACCTGATCATCATTAGCAGCAGAACGACACTGCTCAATCCATTGGTCTATTTCAGATTCCAACCACCCTACACTCTTTCCGCCAAGTGACATGGGCTTTGGAAAAGTACCGTCTTTGATGCGATTGTAGATGCTGGCCTTGCAAAGGCCGACCTTCTGCTGAAGTAGCGACATACGTAAGATACGTGGTGGAACGTAGTTTGATATTTTCATAGATAGCCCCCGATGGCTTGGTTTGGATGACGGGGGTTATGGTGAGGAATTTAACAGGGCTTGTGGCGCGGTTAACGGGAAAAATTTTCTTAACCGCGCAGCTAATCCTTAACCGCGCGGTTTATCTCGCTGTATATATACCTTTTGCATCAATTCCTCAAATGCTCTTTGTGACATTATGTTGGCATCTATAGTCGGTTCATTTTTCAGAAATTTCTTATGCAAATCTGTATATAGCCTCGTCGATTGATTGAGCATTGGGTCATCATATTTATATACCAGCTGTAACAACCCATAAATAAGCTCAGCAACAGTGCCCGTTACTCTTTCATTTACTCTTTGCTCATTTTCAAATTGTTTAGCTTCGCGCACAAAATTTACCTGATCATCTTCAGCATCTTTGTTAGCAAAAACGTTTTTGCCTGTAAGGTGTTCAAAGACCTTAAGAATTTCGCTGTCAAATATAATCATCTGCTCAATCCCTAATGAATGCTCAAGCCTGATTTTTATGTCAGTAGGTTCCTTCATTAACAGGCTATCTATTGCATAAATTTGCGTAGTCGTTGAATTTTGTTCGCCAAAATATATTGGTCTTAAATCCCATTCATTTATTACCCAAAAGCCTTTGGCGAAAGCAAGAACGTCGATTTTTGAATTATCTTGCGGAACATCCTTACCGGCATTAAAAAATTTAAAATCCATAATTAAACTTTTTTCTTCGTAAGAATTACCTAACTTGAAATGTGTAAATGAACCAAAAATTTTGTTCTCGAAACCTTCATGAAGTTTAACTATCTTTTCATGTGACAAACTGAAATCTTGTAAAACAACGTGGTTTAAATAAACGTGAAGCTTAATGTTATGGGCTATCGCAAAACTCAGTAAATCTTCAACCTCTAGTTGTATATCCGTGAATTGATTTAGCAATCGTATTGCTCTATCCAACTTACAAAATTGAAAAGGCACTTTAAAATTTTTGTTGGCCATTGATTATTATCCAAACTTTGCATTAATAACATTACCAGTAAGGGCTGCAGCTTTTAGCTCATCCAAATAATCCGCCCAACGCTGCATCATTTCAAAGCGTTGCAGTAAATGCTTGGTGCGGTTGTAAGCTCGGCCATTAGCATCTTTAACGGAATGTGCGAGTTGTTGCTCAATCCATTCCACTCGGTAGTTGAGCACCTCATCTAGTAAGTTTCTAGCCATGGCACGGAAGCCATGGGCGGTCATATCATCGTTACCATAACCCATGGTTCTTAAGGCCACTCTGACGGTATTCTCAGACATTGGCCGCCCCATACCGCGGTTTGATGGAAAGACATATTTGCTATGGCCACTGATTGGCTGCATAGACTCCAGCAACTCGATAGCCTGGGTGCATAACGGAATAATATGTTGCTGGTGGGTTTTCTCGGCGATGATCTCTATCCGTTTTTCATCCCAGTTGACGTTGGCCCACTCAAGGGCACGCAGCTCGCCAGGGCGGCAGAACCATAGCGCAGAACACTTAAGCGCAGCTTGTACCGTGTAAGAGCCATGATAACTGTCGATGGCAAGCATTAAGCCACCAACCTGCTTTGGCTCCGTTATGGCTGCAAAGTGGCGTTTCTTCGGTATTTGCAGTGCACCTTTTAAATCAGCAGCAGGATCATGCTCTGCCCGGCCGGTGATAATCGCGTAACGAAATACTTGGCTAGCAGTTTGTTTGGCTCGACGAGCCGTTTCGACAATGCCTTTAGCTTCCATTTTGCGCAGCGCATCAAGCAGCATTAAGGGTGTTATATCTTGAATGGGCTTACGACCAATAAAAGGAAATAAATAGGTATTTAAAATGCTTTGCGTGCGAGCTTGATGGGTAGCGCTTTTTTCTGCCATGCGAGCAGCAAACCATTCGCGTGCAATCAGCTCAAAGCTATTCTCGGCTGAAAGAGTACTACTGAGCTTCTTTGCCTGTTTCTCTGCGGAGGGATCTATGCCCTTAGCTAATTTGTTGCGGGCTTTATCACGTATTTCGCGTGCATCTTTTAAGCTGAGATCCGGGTAAGCACCAATGGCCAGCGCTTTTTCTCTACCATCGAAACGGTATTTTAGGCGCCAAAGTTTGCCACCGGATTTGGTCACCAACAAAAACATGCCACGCTCATCACTAAGCTTGTAGTCTTTCTCTTTTGGTTTGGCTTTATCGACCTGAAGTACTGTCAATGGCATAGCATCCCCCTGAAGCCTTATCTAATGCAGTCTGAGCAGACATTGGGGGTATGCATTTCCATATTTCAGCTGCAAACCCCCAATACACCCCCACAAAATGGTGGTTCTTGTTGGTTTAAGATAGACCAGTTTGAACTTTATGCAAACAAAAACCCCGCAATTACGCGGGGTTGTAGGCCATTTTAGACTTGGCTAGTCTTGAATTTGGCGGAGAGAGAGGGATTCGAACCCTCGTTAGGGATTAACCTAAACACACTTTCCAGGCGTGCGCCTTCAGCCACTCAGCCATCTCTCCGGAACTTGCGTTACAAGCGCGGCTATACTAGGGAAAAAGGCCGCGCTTAGCAATAACTAATTGGTATAGCACAAGCTTATTGCCGCTATTTTGGCCAATCCCTGTGTTACAAAAACTAAGCGTTACCTTTTACTACGGTTTTTTGTTCTTTAGCAAAATTTAACATACGATCTAGCGGCAGTAATGCTCGCTCACGCAGTTGCGCATCAACAAAAATTTCATGGCCAGTAGGCTCTAGTAGCGCTTCCTCAATCGCTTTTAAACCGTTCATTGCCATCCAAGGGCAATGCGCGCAGCTGCGGCAAGCTGCGCCGTTACCGCCGGTTGGGGCTTCCATAAACGTCTTGTTTGGCATTAACTGTTGCATCTTGTAAAAAATACCGCGGTCAGTCGCCACAATAAAGATGTCATTCGGTAAGGTTTGGCTAGCTTTAATCAGCTGGCTGGTCGAACCGACAGCATCGGCTAACTGCACCACGCTATCGGGCGATTCAGGGTGTACCAGTACGGCGGCTGTTGGATATTGTTTTTTCAGCTCAATTAACGCTTTGGCTTTAAATTCGTCGTGTACAATACAGGCACCGTTCCACAGCAACATATCAGCACCAGTTTGCTTTTGCACATAAGCGCCTAAGTGCTTATCAGGGCCCCATAAAATTTTCTTACCCTGGCTGTCGAGGTAGTCCACCACATCTAAGGCAATAGAAGACGTGACAACCCAATCGGCACGGGCTTTAACGGCCGCAGAGGTGTTAGCGTATACCACAACTACGCGGTCAGGGTGGGCATCGCAAAACGCTGAAAACTCGGTCGCTGGGCAGCCTAAGTCTAACGAGCAGGTCGCTTCCAAGGTTGGCATAATGACCGTTTTTTCTGGAGTAAGAATTTTGGCAGTTTCGCCCATAAACTTAACGCCAGCCACCAACAAGGTTTTTGCAGAGTGCTGATTACCAAAACGCGCCATTTCTAAAGAGTCAGATACACAACCACCGGTTTCTTCGGCCAGCGCTTGAATTTCTGGATCGGTGTAGTAATGCGCCACTAACACCGCATTTTTTTGCTGCAATAAGGTTTTGATCCGCGCTTTGTAAGCGGCTTTATCGTCGTGACTTAATGGCACAGGCTTTTTCGGGAAAGCAAAATCTTGCTCTGAAAAATACAACGGCTGATCCATAGAAGATACTCAGTAGCTGGTCAAGGCCGCGTATTATATAAGGCATAACATAAAAAGGACAGTACAGATGTGCGAAGCGATTAGGTGGTTTACGTTGAGAGTCTGAGTAGGCTAGGTATTTGCGAAGTGGTGGGTCGTGCTGGATTCGAACCAGCGACCAATTGATTAAAAGTCAACTGCTCTACCAACTGAGCTAACG
>NZ_JAPJEA010000003.1:326-233328 GCF_030737935.1 Alishewanella sp. SMS8 | reverse complement strand
TTGGTGGGTCGTGCTGGATTCGAACCAGCGACCAATTGATTAAAAGTCAACTGCTCTACCAACTGAGCTAACGACCCTAACCGCGGACGCATATCTTACTGATTTACGTAATTAGTGCAACCAAAAACTGTGTTTTTTTCGGCTTTAGCCGGCTGACTGCTTAAAATCCCAGCGGATTGGTGTAAGGCTGCAGACGAATTGTTTGATCACTAAACAACAAAAAGAAAAAACCCGGCACCAGGCCGGGTTGATCATTTAAGCGCCTCGAGGCGTTCCTTTGCCAGTTTGGCAGCCGTAGAGCTACCATGTGCAGATACCAGAGTTCGATAATGCCCTAAAGCGGTGGCTTTATCGTTGTTGCGTTCTGCTATCTGTCCAAGCTTCAATAATGCATCCGCCACTTTGCTTGATTCGGCGAAGTTTTTTACAACGCGTTCAAACTCAGTTTTCGCTTTAGCTAGCTCGCCATTGTTAAACAACAGCTGCCCTAACCAATAGTGTGCGTTGGGTGCATACACCGAATTTGGATAAGTACGCAAAAAGTTCTCAAATTCAGGAATAGCAGCATCATAGCGTCGGTCTTTCAACACCATGTTGACTGCTCTGTCATAGGCGTCATTTTCCGAGACGTTACCCGAAACCATGACAGCCGGGCCACTCGTAGCCGGTGTGGCTGAACTCGGTGCAGCGTTAGAAGCTCCACCTTGTACAGCACTCACCCGCCGTTCTATTTCCTGGTAAATATCACGCTGTCGCTGGATAATCTCGTCCAGCCGGTATGAATGAGTTTCAGTGACCCCACGGAGATCGCTTACTTCATCCAGTAGAATCTGCAATTGTTGCTGCATACGCACTTGGCCTTCGGCGCGGGCTTCAACCACCCGCTCCAACGTTGCCAATCGCTGTTCTACTGTACCCACTGCAGCTGCAGTGGCTGATGTTGAAGTTGTTCTGCCGCTTTTACTTATCTCAGTAACCGGCGCCGGATTTGCCCAGACGCCAACACTGACTAAGGACATTGCTATAAGCAGAGGTTTCTTCACTATCATCCTCACTCGTACCTTTTTAATTAGTAAACTAATACACCGCGACGGTTTTTAGCATAAGCTGATTCGCCTGTCTCACGTACTGCTGGCTTTTCTTCGCCGTAGCTTACTGTAGAGATCTGGCCAGCGCTTACGCCCAGGTTCTGTAAATACTGAACCACAGACATTGCACGACGCTCGCCTAACGCGATGTTGTACTCTGGCGTGCCACGTTCGTCAGTATGACCTTCAACAGTCACACGTACGCTTGGGTTAGCGCGCAGGAACTCACCGTGAGCTTGCAGAACTTCTGCAAATTCTGGGCGGATAGTTGCTTTGTCGAAATCGAAGTATACGGTGTTTTCACGACGTAATGCTTCCATTTTTAAACGCATTTGTTCAGCAGCAGCAACCGCTGGATCAACACGTTCAACTTGTACAGTTTGAACTGTGTTAGCAGACGTGTCAGCGTCGCCAGCACCTGTTGAAGACTTTGAGCTACAAGCAGCTAAAGTTAATACTGGAACTGCGATTAACAGACCTTTTAACACTTTATTTAAGTTCATCATTTGTCCTTAGATTAGATTAGATTTACCAAGTTTTACCAAGTTTTTTTATAAAAAAGGTGACCAAGCCGGCGATTTAACCTGTCCATCAGCCGCCGGTAGTCGTGCTTTAAAACGCCCATCCATAGAAACCAGTGCCAACACTTGCGAACGACCATGCATAGTGCTGTAAATTATCATCGAACCGTTAGGTGCAATACTCGGTGACTCATCTAGGTTAGTAGCGGTCAACACTTGCAAATAACGGCTTTGTCTGTCCATTCTTGCCAGGTGGTAGCGGCCGTTGGTACGGTTAACCATAACAACCGACTGACCATCTGGTGAGTAAGTCCCCGCCAGATTCATTTCGCCTTCGAACGTTAAGCGACGGGTATCGCCTGTATTCAAATTTACGCTATAAAGTTGTGGATTACCACCGCGCTCAGAACTGAACACAATCTCGCTACCATCGGGTGACCAGCTCGGTTCTGTATCAATGGCGCGATGACTGGTCACGCGGGTTAACGCTTTAGTGGCCACATCCATCACATAAATTTCCGCATTGCCATCTTTTGACAATACCATCGCAATCTTTCTGCCATCTGGTGACCAGGTTGGGGCACTGTTAATACCCGGGAACGAGGTCAAAATGGTACGACGGCCACTGTAAATATCTTGGATATAAATTTGTGCCTGACGCTTTTCAAAAGTGACATAAGCTAACTTGGTACCGTCTGGCGACCAGTTAGGCGACATCAATGGTTCTTTGGAACGCAACAAAACTTGCTCATTATAGCCATCATAATCAGCAACGACTAATTGATATTGAAATTCTGCATTAGGACGCACTAAAACATAAGCAATCTTGGTTAAGAAAGCACCGCGCTCACCAGTTAACTTTTCGTAAACAATATCGCTAATGCGATGCGCGTACTGACGAAATTGACTACCGTTAATCGTGGTTTCGCGACTGTCTAACAAGTACTGTGGCGAACCACCTAAGATACCGCTGTTCAGCATTTGGCTGGTTAAACCGGTGCTACCTTTTAATACATCAATTAATTCAAAGCTAACACTGTAACGGTCGATGCCAATCTCAGTGATAGAACCCATTAAAATGGCTTCTACACCCTCTTTTGCCCAAGCTGAAAAATTAATGTCGGCTGAGGTTGCAGGACGCTGCGGCATTTTCAAAAATGAAATAGGATTAAACTTACCGCTACGCATTAAATCAGCAGATACGACATCCGCGATATTTTCTTTAGGCAAGGTAGTGCCTTTAAACGTAAACGGTAACACTGCCACCGGACGGGCAGAATCAACACCACCGGTAATCACAATTTCCAAAGAAGCATGCGCTTGCATACCGACCAGCAGTAAGACACTGCAACCTAATTTACGTAAAAAATTCATCATCTAAATTCTGGTGCCACCGTTAATGTTATGTCTTTGAGTTGGTTATATACATCAGGATCAGCTGACATCGGCAAGGTCCCTGCCCGATTTACCGCTCTCACTGCTGCATCACACACCACCCGCTCACCGCTAATCACATTGACACTTGTCACAAAACCATTAGTTGCTAAGCGAATATTTACCCGACAAGTACGGCCACGCATGGTCGATTCATCTTTAATCAGGTTTCTATCAATCGCATCGCTGATCATCGCGGTATAGCGTTGAACCTCAGTCACAGCTTGTTGTGATCTGGCTCTGCGCCGAGCTTCCGCTTCTGCAGCTAATTGTTCTTGAATCATCCGCTCGCGTTCGGCTTGCTCTCGCTCTTCACGTGCTTTTTGTTCACGTTCAGCTTGCGCTTTGGCTAAGGCGGCTTGTTCCGCTTTGCGTTTCGCTTCTGCTGCTTTGGCCGCTTCTTCTGCTTTTTTGCGTTCTTGCTCTTTCGCTAACCGCTGTTGCTCAGCTGCGCGCGCTTTAGCCGCTTCGGCCTCTTGTACTTTTTTTGCTTCTGCGGCAGCTTGTCTTGAAGCCTGGGCTGCGGCATCCGCTTTGCGTTTTTCTTCTGCTACCCGTTTTAAGCGGGCTTCTTCTGCTGTACGTGAATTTTCAGCTTCTTTCGCACGGCGTTCTAAATCTCTAATACGTTTCTCTTCAGCTTTACGTGTGTCATCTTGCTGTTTTTTAATCTCAGCAACACGCTGTTCTAACGCTTGTTTGTCAATCGCCACCGCTTCAACAGGCGCCGGTGGTGGCGGAGGTGGCGCATCGGCACTGAGCCCTGCTTCACCCGATAACATAATTTCAGTTGGCTTTGGCCAAAAACTTAAGGTACTGATGAATAAACCCAGCACTAACGCAAGGTGCAAGCCTACTGATTTTGCCAGTGGTTTTTGCCACCACTTTGCTTGCAAATCAGACTTCATTGTCAGTCATCAACCCGACAGCGGGAGCCCCAGCGTTTTTTAACACATTGATCAGGCGTATTACTGAATTGTAATCCACACGACCATCACCTTTTACTATCACCTGAGTGCCAGGCTCGATACTTAACCAACTTGCCACTTCAACCTGTAACTGTGACGCGGTAAAAGGGCCTTGCTGGTTACCGTCTTTCTCAAAATAATACAAGCCATCTTCATCAACGGTGGCCACTAAAGGCGTTTTACCGTCTTTCATTTGTTCAATCGGTTGTGCCGCTGATTTTGGCAGTTCAACCTTTACACCTTGCGTGATAATCGGTGTGGTAATCATAAAAATCACCAACAACACCAGCATAACGTCGATATAAGGTACTACGTTAATCTCAGCAACTGGGCGGCGCTTTTTACGCAGGTACATCATTAGCCTTGATCTCCGCTACTGACCTGGCGATGCAAAATGTTCGCAAACTCTTCAACAAAATTGATGTAGCTGCTTTCAATCTGCTCAACCTGCGTTGAGAACTTGTTGTAAGCAATAACGGCCGGGATGGCAGCAAATAAACCAATTGCAGTGGCAATTAAGGCTTCAGCGATACCAGGCGCCACCATCGCTAGGGTGGCTTGTTGCACCGCACCTAAAGCGATAAAAGAATTCATAATACCCCAGACAGTACCGAACAAACCGATATACGGGCTTATCGAACCGACAGTGGCTAAAAACGGCAAATCCGATTCTAAGCGTTCTACTTCGCGCGACAAACCTACGCGCATGGCACGATGCGTGCCGTCCATCACTGCCGCTGATTGGCGACTGGTTTTGTGCATACGCGCGAACTCTTTAAAGCCTGACTTGAACAAGGCTTCCATACCGTTGGCTTGTTGGCGCGCACTGACTTCAGCATATAACTTTGATAAATCAATGCCCGACCAAAAACGGTCTTCAAACTTTTTCGCATCACTTAACGCTTCGGTTAAGATCTTCTTGCGTTTAAAAATCATCGCCCACGAGGTTACTGACATCCCCACCAGGATTAACATTACTGCCTGAACAACTATGCTGGCATCGAGCAATAAATGCAGAATGGAAATTTCACCTGACACGCGATAATACCTCTGTTATTTCGGCGGGTATTGAACGAGCTTTTAATTGCTCTGGGTCAACACACGCTATCTTAATCTCTGCAGCACACACAACTTGAAGCGCTGCATTGTGAATTTCTTGTTTAAAACTTAAACTAGCACGCTTTAAGGTACTGATTTCACTGGACACCGTCAACAGCTCATTGAACTTTGCAGGGCGAGTATTCTTCATCTGTACTTCAGTAACCACAAAAGCGACTTTATTCGCTAACCAGATATCTTGCTCAACTCCTAGGGCACGCAACCATTCGGTGCGCGCTCTTTCGAAGTATTTCAGGTAATTTGCATAGTAAACAATGCCGCCAGCATCGGTATCTTCATAATACACCCGCACTGGCCAAGAGAAGTTGTTTCGCTGCATCTGGTTCCGCTTTATTTCGCACCTGTATGATAATTAAGCCAGCATACAAACTCAATTGGCTGTCGACCAATTTCGTAACTATATTTTTTTACACTGACTACTTGTTTTTTATTAAAACATTACGTTGACACAGGTCTATCGGCTAAGTTCAGAATAAAAGCCGATTTATTAGGTACAAATTATCGTTTTAAGCGATAAAAAGTAATCTGTTGCTATCATGCTTGATTTAGATGAATGGCAGATGAATTTCAGTAATAGCTTACGATAAACTCGTAAGTCTCTTTTTATCCGGCTCATCTTACACCTTGACGAACCATTAGTTTTTTTAATGTCAAAACGCCAGTTTTTCTCGTTTGAAGTAAAAACTCCAATTCTCTATCATACGCATGTGTTCTGAGCTAGCGCAAAGACAATCAAAATTTTGGTAGCGCCTTTTGATTGTTTAGTACAGGTCACTTAACAATGAGACTTTGTGAGAGAGGTTTTGTTGTTTGCTCCAAACATGTTCCCTGGATTTATTGAAGCAGTTCCTGAAATTGTTGCTTGCCCGCTCATTGAGCGGGCTTTTTTTTGCTTAAAACCCGAGTAACAACACCCTTATGTTGGCGTCTGTGGCAAGTCAAAACCTAAATGCTGATAAGCACGCGGCGTGGCTATTCGCCCCCGTGGCGTGCGTTGAATATAACCTTGCTGAATTAAAAAGGGTTCAATCACATCTTCTATCGTTTCTTTTTCTTCACCGATGGCAGCGGCGAGGTTATCTAATCCTACTGGCCCCCCCATAAACTTATCAATGATGGCATCGAGTAATTTACGATCCATGTAATCAAAACCTTGCGCATCCACATCGACCATTTTAAGCGCGGCAGATGCTACTTCAACACTGACTATGCCATTAGCTTTAACCTGAGCATAATCTCGCACACGACGTAACAAACGGTTAGCGATACGCGGCGTACCACGCGCACGTCGTGCAATTTCAGTGGCACCGGCTTCATCTAAATGCATATTAAGGAAGTTGGCCGAGCGTTGAATAATTTGCGTCAGCTCTTCTACTTTATAAAATTCTAATCGTTGCACGATACCAAAGCGATCGCGCAACGGTGAAGTCAGAGCACCAGCCCGGGTGGTGGCCCCTACTAGGGTAAAAGGCGGTAAGTCGAGTTTAATTGAGCGCGCCGCAGGGCCTTCACCAATCATCAGATCTAACTGATAATCTTCCATGGCCGGATACAGAATTTCTTCTACCACGGGGCTTAAACGATGAATTTCATCGATAAAAAGCACATCATTTTCTTCAAGATTGGTCAGTAATGCCGCCAAATCACCGGCCTTTTCTAGTACAGGCCCAGAGGTAGTTTTAATGTTCACGCCCATTTCGTTGGCCACAATCATGGCTAAGGTGGTTTTACCTAAACCTGGCGGGCCAAAAATCAATAAATGATCGAGCGGCTCACCGCGCCCGCGGGCGGCCTCAATAAAGATCGCCATTTGCTCACGCACATGCGCTTGGCCGGTATAATCGGCTAGCGATTTTGGCCGAATAGCCCTGTCGATGGCTTCTTCTTCTTTAAATGCGCTAGGCTGGATCAGACGATCTGCTTCTATCATGCTATGCCTTTTATAACTGCTTTGTGTGCTTAGAAAACGCCACGATTAACCGCGATACAGGCCAGCATGACACTCTGCTTAGCCTGGCTTACGGGGTTAAATCATACTCTTTAACGCTGCTTTAATCAGCTGCTCGCTGCTCATGCCAGGTTTCAGTTGTTGTTGCACCGCTTTTGCCGCTTGCGCTTGCGAATAGCCTAAACCGAATAAGGCACTAATCGCATCTTGCTCTGCCGAAGCCGTTGGCGCGAATAAGGCTTCATCATCCTGCATAATCATTTTATCGGTGATGGGCGTATTTGAACTGACGCCCCAATCTTTTAAGCGATCACGCATTTCAATCACTAAACGCTCGGCCGTTTTTTTACCGACACCCGGCAATTTTACCAAGGTACTGAGATCATCAAATTGCACACAACGTACAAAATGCTGCGCGGTCATGCCAGAAAGGATGGTTAACGCCAACTTTGGCCCAACGCCATTTGCTTTAATTAATTGTCGAAACAAACTACGCTCAGTTTGATTACTAAAGCCATAAAGTAACTGTGCGTCTTCGCGCACCACAAAGTGGGTGTAAATCACCGCGGGCTTACCCACTTCGGGCAAAGCATAAAAACTGGTGAGGGGTAATTGCACTTCGTAACCTACACCGGCCACGTCCAATAATAAATCGGGTGGCTGCTTTTCTAAAATAATACCGCTTAAACGTCCAATCATCTGTTTTCTTATCTTTGGGCGGCGTTAACGTAAACGGCCGCGAACTGTTTTACTGGCTTGCCCCGCCATGGCAATTAAGCTTTGCTGCGTATGACCATGGCACAATGCCACGGCCAGTGCATCTGCCGCATCGGCTTGAGGACTCGCAGATAACTTTAATAAGTGCCGGATCATATGTTGTACTTGCGCTTTATCCGCCGCGCCACTGCCCACTACGGCTTGTTTCACTTGCCGCGCCGAATATTCATGCACCTCTAAACCGGCATTTTTAGCCGCCACAATAGCCGCGCCCCTCGCCTGACCTAATTTGAGTGCGGAATCGGGGTTGCGTGCCATAAACACTTGTTCAATGGCAAAAATAGTCGGTTGCGTTTGCGCAATAATTTCACTGATGCCGTTAAAGATCCGCAGTAAACGCTCAGGAAAGTCATCAGTGCCTAAACGAATACAACCACTGGCCACATAATGAAACTGCCCACCTTGCTGGCGAACCACACCGTAACCCGTTAAACGACTACCAGGGTCGATGCCCAGAATAATATTCAAGGCTACTCCAAGCTAGCCATAATGTCGTCACTGATCTGCGCATTATGATAAACGTTTTGTACATCGTCAGAATCTTCTAACGCATCCAGTAATTTGATAAATTTCTCTGCCGTCTCAGCATCCAATTCGGCATGCGTATCAGGCACTAAGGTTAGCTCAGCAGAGTCAGCCACAAAGCCTGCACCGTTAAGCGCATCCTGTACTGCACTGAAATACTCAGGGCTAGTGAGCACCTCGATGCTGCCATCTTCTTGGGTTTGTACATCATCGGCACCGGCATCCAGTGCCACATCTAAGATTTGCTCTTCATCAGCGCCGGCGGCAAAACACAACACGCCTTTGCGATGAAATAAATAAGAGACCGAACCTGAGGTGCCTAAGTTACCCATATTTTTGGAAAAGGCATGGCGCACATCAGCAACGGTACGTTTATTGTTATCAGTGAGTGTTTCGACAATCACCGCCACACCACCTGGGCCATAACCTTCATAAACGAGTTCTTCGTAGTTATCGGCATCATGCATACCGGCACCACGTTTAATGGCTCGGTCGATGGTATCGCGCGTCATATTTTCGGCTAAAGCGCGATCGACAGCCAAACGTAAGCGTGGATTTGCTTGCACATCAGCACTGATCTTCGCCGCTACCGTGAGTTCGCGGATCATCTTCGTCCAGATCTTACTTTTTTTTGCATCCTGACGGGCTTTACGATGCTTCATGTTAGCCCATTTGCTATGTCCAGCCATGTCTTACTCCTCTTAGCTAATCATAAACAGGATATAAAGGCACAACGAGGCACTAGGGCCTCGCTGTGTAATGCAGTAACTACGCTTTTGGCGTGACTTGGATACCCAACTCAGCCAGTTGTTGCGGGTTGGCCGCACCAGGTGCATCCGTTAATGGACACGCAGCCGTGGCGGTTTTAGGGAACGCCATCACATCACGAATAGAGGTTGCACCGGTCATTAACATGACTAAGCGATCTAAACCAAAGGCTAAACCCGCGTGTGGTGGTGCGCCATACTTCAACGCTTCGAGTAAGAAGCCGAATTTTTCTGCCGCCTCTTCATCGCTAATACCCAATAACGTGAACACTTTCGCTTGTACTTCTGCGGTATGGATACGGACTGAGCCACCGCCTAATTCGGTACCATTTAGCACCATGTCATAGGCATTGGATAATAATCCGCCCAGCTTTAATTCTTGGTTAGGCGTAGCTAAAAAGCTTTGCGTATCTAATGGTGAGGTAAACGGGTGATGCACAGCAGAATAGCTACCATCGTCGTTTTCTTCAAACATCGGGAAATCCACCACCCATAATGGCTTCCAACCGGGTTGAGTGATCTGTAAATCTTCACCCAGTTTTAGGCGCAGTGCGCCCATGGCTTCACAGACCACTTTATAGCTGTCAGCACCAAAGAAAATTAAATCACCGTTAGCGGCTGCTGTACGCGCTAAAATGTCAGTAATGATGCTCGGGCTTAAAAACTTCGCCACCGGCGATTGCACACCTTCGGCTCCCGCGGCAACGTCATTTACTTTCATCCAAGCGAGGCCTTTTGCACCGTAGATGCTTACAAATTGGGTATAGTTATCAATATCTTTGCGCGATACTTTTTCTGCTGCGCCTGGCACTTTTAATGCCACTACGCGGCCTTTTGCATCGTTTGCTGGGCCTGAAAAAACTTTAAACTCAACGTCTTTCAGTAAGTCAGCAACGTCGACAAACTGCATGGGGTTACGCAGATCAGGTTTATCTGAGCCGTATAAACGCATCGCTTCCCAGTATGGCATTTGCGGGAAGGTGCCTAAATCCACACCGAGCAATTGTTCAAACATCTGCTGAACCATTTGCTCCGTTACCGCCATCACTTCTGGCGCACTCATAAAAGAGGTTTCAATATCGATCTGAGTAAATTCAGGCTGGCGATCGGCACGTAAATCTTCATCACGAAAACATTTTACGATCTGATAATAGCGATCTAAACCCGACATCATCAGCAGTTGTTTAAACAACTGGGGAGACTGGGGCAAAGCGAAAAACTCGCCTTTGTGCGTGCGGCTTGGCACTAAATAATCACGCGCACCTTCTGGGGTGGCTTTGGTTAAAATGGGGGTTTCAACATCTAAAAAGCCATTGCCGTCCATAAAGTTACGAACAAAGCTGGTGACTTTAGCGCGAAACTTTAAACGTTCGCTCATTAATGGCCGGCGTAAATCAAGATAGCGGTATTTTAAGCGTTGTTCTTCGCTATTCTCATGATTAAAGTCTAGAGGCAGCGGCGCTGACTTATTTAAAATGGTGAGCGCACTGGCATACACTTCAACTGCACCCGTCGCCATGTCTTTGTTAATTTGTGAAGCGGGACGTGCCCGAACTTGCCCGATGACTTGAATACAATATTCATTGCGCAAGGTGTAAGCGACGTCGAATAACGCTTTCAGATCAGGATCACAAACGACTTGTACCAAGCCTTCGCGATCTCGCATATCGATAAAAATTAACCCACCCAGATCCCGACGACGGTTTACCCAGCCACTAAGTGTGACCTGCTGATCGACTTCGTTTACCGATAACTTACCGCAATAATGACTACGCATTAATTTATCCTTTCTCCATGCTGAACTACTGAAAGCAACTGATTTGAATGACGGCAATTATAGCGAAAAGCGCTTTAAAGTCACTGCCCAGAGCCGAAAACTCTGCTTAGTCGCTAGCTTAACACGATAAGTTTTCAGCGCTCGGCAAATTTCAGGTAAACTAGCCGCCATTTTCGTGACAACCACTGAGTGTGTTAATGCAAAAAGACCACGTTTATGCCGAACCTTTGGCACATATTCAGGATTTCCGTTTTGATGATGCGGTAGCCGACGTTTTTCCTGACATGATCCAGCGCTCTATTCCTGGCTATCAAACGATTATTCAAACCATCGGTAAATTGACTGCGCGCTATCAGCAGGCAAATAGCCATTATTATGATTTAGGCTGCTCGTTAGGAGCGGCCAGTTTGTCCATGCGCCGCCATATTACCGCCGACAATTGTAAAGTGATCGCAGTGGATAATAGCAGTGCCATGATTGAGCGTTGTCAGCGTCATTTGCAAGCCTTTCGCTCGGATGTGCCGGTGGACGCCATATTAGGTGATATTCGACAGCTTACTATTGAAAATGCTGCAGTGGTGGTAGTGAACTTTACCATGCAATTTTTGGCGCCAGAAGATCGCCAAGCTCTACTCAACAAAATTTATCAGGGGTTAAAACCGGGTGGCCTTTTGATCATCTCAGAAAAATTTAAAGCCGATACCCCTGTTAATGATGAATTGCTGATTGATTTGTACCATGATTTTAAACGCGCCAATGGTTACAGCGAATTAGAAATTAGCCAAAAACGCACCGCGCTGGAAAAAGTTATGCGCCCCGACACGCTCGCCACCCACAGTGCGCGCCTGCAGCAAGCCGGCTTTCATTCGCACAGTGTCTGGTTTCAATGTTTTAATTTTTGCTCGATGTTTGCTTTAAAGGATTGATTCGCATGTTGGACTTTTCCGCTTTTTATGCGCAGCTTGCTACCAGCCGCCTGCATCCTTGGCTAGAAACCTTACCGGCGCAATTAGCGTTGTGGTCGAAAACCGCGCTGCATGGTGAATTTAAACAATGGCAAAAAATACTTGCGAATCTGCCAGCGACTCGCGTCTCGCAGATAGAGCTGGCTGACGCCGTTGCCTTTGGTCAAGCAAGTGATATTAGCGCGGGTGAAGCTGAACGCATTCGCTTTTTACTCCAGCAATTAAAACCTTGGCGCAAAGGCCCCTTTCAGATCCACGGTATTGATATTGATACCGAGTGGCGTTCAGATTGGAAATGGCAACGGGTGCTACCGCACATCAGTGATTTAACCGAACGCTTGGTATTAGATGTCGGCTGTGGCAGTGGCTATCATTTATGGCGGATGCGCGGCGCTGGGGCGCGCTTTGTTGTGGGTATTGATCCCTCACAGCTGTTTTATACGCAATTTCAAGCCATTAAACATTTTAATCCCGATCCGCAGGTTAATTTACTGCCGATTGGTATTGATGATATGCCGGCTTTAAAGCAATTTGATACGGTGTTCTCGATGGGGGTGTTATATCATCGCCGCTCGCCGTTAGACTTTTTACAGCAACTAAAACAACAACTGCGCCCCGGTGGTGAATTGGTGCTAGAGACACTGGTTATTGAAGGTGATGCACAAACCGTGTTGGTGCCCGGTGAACGATATGCCAAAATGCGTAATGTTTGGTTTATCCCTAGCACAGCTGCTTTGTGTCACTGGTTAGAACGGCTGGGTTTTCAAGATATTAAACTGGTCGATTTAAATCACACCAGCTTGGATGAACAACGTGCCACCCCTTGGATGGAAAATGAAAGTCTGATTGATTTTCTTGACCCAAATGACCATAGTAAGACCATTGAGGGTTATCCAGCACCATTACGTGCGGTGGTGGTAGCCAGGGTTTAAGCAAAGTAAGGAAACGGCTCGTATGCCCTATCGCCCAAAGTCTACGTTAGAGCAATGGCGCATTTTACAAGCGGTGGTTGATGCCGGTGGCTATGCCCAAGCGGCCGAGTTGCTCAACAAAAGCCAATCATCGCTTAATCATGCCGTCGCAAAATTACAAACTCAGCTGGGCGTAGAATTGCTCGAAGTGATTGGGCGTAAAGCGCAACTGACTGCCGCCGGCGAAGTTATGCTGCGCCGTTCGCGCATTTTAACGCAACAAATTGAAGAACTTGAACTGCTGGCCGATAACTTAGACAAGGGCTGGGAGCCAGAAATTCGTATCGCCACTGAGTTAGCCTACCCCAAACACTATTTATACCAAGCATTACAGCAATTTTATCCAATGAGTCGTGGCAGCCGAGTACAAATCATTGATACAGTGCTGACTGGGACTAGCGAGATCATTACTCAGAAAAAAGCCGACTTAGTTATCACTGGCATGGTGCCAAAAGGCTATTTAAGTGAGCCGTTGTCGATCACCCGTTTTATTCCCGTGGTGGGCGCGACGCACCCGTTAGCGCAGCTACCAAGCCTAGACCAAAATGAACTGAGCCAACAACTGCAAATTGTTATTCGTGACACTGCGGTTAAACCGCAAGAACATATTGGCTGGTTAAAAGCAGAACAACGTTGGACAGTAAATAATTTTGACGAAGCAGTCGATATATTATTACTCGGTTTAGGGTTTTGTTGGTTGCCCGACTTTGTGGTAGCACCGCTGTTAGCTAATAAAACCTTGTTTCGGCTACCGCTGCAACAAAGTACCGAACGTTTTGTACCGATGAGTTTATTGGCACCACAAGAAGAATCTCTTGGCCCCGGCAGTCGTCAGCTGCGTCAGCTGTTACTGGCCGTCCATCAAAAATAATAAGGAACCCCTATGCAATCTGCCGAAATAAACCAGCTAATGCATGCCGCTGCACAAGATGCGATCGCTTATGCCGCCGAGCAACATCAATTAACGCTAGATGGCTCTGCTGAAAGTTTAGCGGTCGTCGACGCCTTGTTGTCGGCGTTACACAAAGATCAGCAGCATCGGCAACATTCTGGCGAAATGTTATTTACACTTTGTAATATTATTGGCGCTTATGTCGGTGAAGTATTCATTAAACTGGTCGGGGGTGAGTGGAACAATAATCAACAAGATCAATCAGCACCTTATATCGCAGTGACCTTTGGCGACAAAGAATTCCCTTTTGCTTCAGTCTGTTACCATAAGATCGCCAATGACGATACCATCAGTTTACAAGACTATGTTCGCCAAGCGAAAGAGAATGCTATGCAGTAAGGCTTTTGTCTGCGCGGTTAAACGGGTAAAATGATTAGCACTTTAGCCAACCCACTTAGCCATTCGAGGAAAGCCGTGAGCGAGCACAACACATCTTTAAGTTACAAAGACGCCGGAGTAGACATTGACGCAGGCAATGCGTTAGTTGACCGCATCAAAGGTGCCGTAAAACGCACCACTCGCCCAGAAGTCATGGGTGGTTTAGGCGGTTTCGGTGCGCTGTGCCAAATCCCTGCCGGTTATAAAGAGCCGGTGTTAGTCTCAGGTACCGATGGCGTGGGCACAAAACTACGCTTAGCCATGGACTTAAAACGCCATGATGGCGTAGGTATCGACTTAGTTGCCATGTGCGTCAACGATTTAGTGGTGCAAGGCGCTGAGCCATTATTCTTTTTAGATTACTACGCCACAGGCAAGTTGGATGTTGACACCGCCGCCCGCGTTGTTACTGGCATCGCTGAAGGCTGTGTGCAATCAGGTTGTTCTTTGGTCGGTGGTGAAACGGCTGAAATGCCCGGCATGTACCATGGTGATGATTACGATATCGCAGGTTTCTGTGTAGGCGTAGTTGAAAAAGCCGACATTATCGATGGCAGCAAAGTACAACCGGGCGATCAACTTATTGCATTGGCCTCGTCTGGTCCTCACTCTAATGGCTTTTCATTAATTCGCAAAGTATTAGAAGTGTCAGGTCAGTCAGCAGACACCTTATTAGAAGGTAAGTCGTTAGCCGATCACCTACTAGAACCTACCCGAATTTATGTGAAAAACCTGCTAAGCTTGTTTAAAACCAGCCCTGTGCATGCCCTATGTCACATTACCGGTGGCGGTTTCTGGGAAAACATTCCTCGCGTCTTACCGGCTAATACCAAAGCCGTCATTGACGGCAAGAGCTGGCAGTGGCCGGCCATATTTAACTGGTTACAGCAACAAGGCAATATTAGCCGCCATGAAATGTATCGCACCTTTAACTGTGGTGTGGGTATGTTAGTGGTTGTGCCTACAGCCGAATTACCTACCGCGTTAGCGACACTACAACAAGCGGGTGAAACAGCTTGGCACCTTGGCGAGATTCAAGCGGCTGCGGCAGATGAGCAGCTGGTTATTATTAACGAATAACGAGGCCGCATGAACGCTATTGTAGTACTGATCTCTGGTAATGGCAGTAATTTGCAAGCCATTATCGATGGCTGTGCGAAAGGCACGATCCCCGGTAAAATTACCGGGGTTATTGCCAACAAAGCGTCCGCTTATGGTTTGCAACGAGCAACGGCAGCGGGTATTGCTACCCGTGTCGTCAGCCACAAAGACTATAGCGATCGCGCCAGTTACGATAAGGCTTTACAGCAAGCTATTGAGGGTTTTGCGCCATCATTAGTGGTGCTTGCCGGCTTTATGCGGATCCTCACGCCCGCCTTTGTGCAGCACTTTTCTGGAAAATTATTGAACATTCATCCATCTTTGTTGCCGAAGTATCAAGGTTTGAATACGCATCAGCGTGCAATTGATGCCGGCGATACTGAACATGGTTGCAGTGTCCATTTTGTGACAGAGCAACTTGATGGCGGCCCGGTGATCTTGCAAGCGAAAGTGCCTATCTTTCCGGGTGATGATGCTTCGACAGTGGCTGAACGGGTACATGAGCAAGAACATCTGATTTATCCACTGGTTGTGCGTTGGTTTTGTCAAAATCGTTTACAACAGCGCGGCAATGAGGCATGGTTAGACGGTAACTTACTTTCAGTACAAGGTTATGCCGAAGATGAGGATGATTCTGAAGTGGCGTGTTAACACGTCACTTTTTTTAAGCACACTATTATTCTGTAGTTCTGCTGTATTGGCGACATCGTTGCCAGCCCCTAGCGTTGCTGAGTCGTCGAAAGACACTGCTGCAGCACCTATTTTCACTTCCTTTAATGCTGATTATTTAGTGTACCGTGGCGGCAAAAGCCATGGCACAGCTAAACGCTATTTGCATAAAAAAGACAGCCATTATGAAATGGGCTATAGCAGTGATATCACTTGGTTAGTATTTAGTGATAAGCGTAGCGAAACGTCCACTTTTACGCTTGAGCAGGGCCGTTTAAAACCGTCACATTATAAAATGATCCGCACGGGTACCGGATCTAATCGACACTATGAATTACGTTTAGACTGGCAGAAACAACAACTTTTCACCGGTAAAAAACCCACGCTCAAGGCCATCGATTGGCAAGAAGATTGGTTAGATCCGCTAAGTTACCATCAACAATTGGTTCTGGATTTACGCGCCGGTAAAACCGATTTCACCTACCAAGTGTTAAACCGCGATGGTAATAATAAAGTGTATCACTATCAGGTAGTCACCGAAGAAGCGTTGGCCTTACCTTTTGGCACCGTTCGCGCGTTACGCATTGCTCGGGTTGAAGAAAATTCAGACAAGCAAGTTTTAGCTTGGGTTGCACCTGAGCTTGATTACATGCTCGTCAGACTTTGGCGTGGCGAAGATAACGTTGAACAATTTGATGTGCAACTGCAAAAAGTACAGTGGCTCACCCCCACCTCAACAGTCGATGGGCTCGCCACGACGGAATAACTGCGCCTCACCACTTTGCATTTTTTGCCACTGCTCATTATTAGTTAGCGGTGCAGTGGCAATAATGGTCACGACATCGTTCGGCGTGGTTTCTTGGCTAAAATCAATATCCACATCAACATCGGATAAGCGTGCTACACCAAAAGGGGCCCGGCGCGTGATCCAATGCAGTTTAGTGCTGCAAAACGCCAATAAATACTCACCATCACTGAGCAGCATATTAAATACCCCTAGCTGCTGTAACTGTGGTAATAAGCGACGAATATAGCGAAATGCGGCTTTTGGGCCTGGGCTTTTCTCTGGATAACGTGCCGCTAAAGCACTGAGTAAATAACAAAAGGCACGCTCGCTATCGGTCGTTCCCACGGGTAAAAACCGATCCACCGCTAAATGTTGATATTGGGATAACTGCCCATTGTGGGCATAAGTCCAATAACGCCCCCATAGTTCACGAGTAAACGGATGCGTATTGGCTAATGCCACTTGCCCCCGATTGGCTTGCCGCACATGCGCTACCACAGCGGTGCTTTTAATTGGGTAATCAGAAATTAAACGGGCAATTTCGGATTGATAACTGGGCAGCGCATCTTTAAAAGTACAAACGCCTTTTTGCTCGTAAAAGGCTACACCCCAGCCATCTTTATGTGGGCCTGTGCGCCCACCGCGCTCTTTTAAGCCTTTAAAACTAAAACAAATGTCGGTCGGCACATTGGCTGACATTCCCAATAATTCACACACTGGTGTATTCCCATTAATCCACAATGATGTCGTTGGCATATAAAAGTACAAACAGCGTTTGTGTTGACACACAAAGGCCAATGCTGAGCTATGCTAAAGGCTATTGTACAGAGTCTGCAACATTAGTTGACACTTTGTATAGATAAGCATTGCACAGAAGTACTTGCAACTTAAATCAAAGCGTTCTAAGCTTAGGCTTTAGTGGTCAGACCTCTTATCGCAGGAGTTAACAATGAGTATTTTTCTGGTTTGTGTAGCTTTGCTGGTGGCGACAGGCATTCTTGCCTATCATCGCGCCAGCCTCACATTATTTACCGCAGCTTTAGCGGGTGTATTATTAATTGGTACTTTTAGCGACATCGTCGGCTTTTGGTCTTGGTTAGTCTTTCTAATCGTTGCCTTACCGTTAAATATCGCTTCGGTACGTCAGCAACATTTGACAAAACCATTACTGGCGTTATATCGCAAAATTATGCCGGAAATGTCAACGACAGAAAAAGAAGCCATCGATGCCGGTACCACCTGGTGGGAAGGCGATTTATTTCGCGGTAACCCTGACTGGCATAAAATGCACAACTTCCCACAACCTCGGTTAAGTGCTGAAGAACAAGCCTTTTTAGACGGCCCAGTTGAAGAATTACTAGCCATGACAGACGACTGGCACACAACACATGAACGAGCTGATCTCGCGCCAGAAGTCTATCAATACTTAAAAGATCACGGTTTCTTTGCGATGATTATCAAAAAAGAATACGGTGGTTTAGAGTTTTCTGCTTATGCACAGTCTTGCGTATTGCAAAAATTAACCAGCAAAAGCATGGTGTTATCAAGCATCGTTGGTGTTCCTAACTCGTTAGGCCCAGGCGAACTGTTGCAACACTATGGTACTGATGAGCAAAAAAATTATTATTTACCGCGCTTAGCCAAAGGCATCGATGTTCCGTGTTTTGCTTTAACTAGCCCAGAAGCGGGTTCAGATGCCGGTGCTATCCCTGATGTGGGTATCGTTTGTAAAGGTCAGTGGCAAGGTGAAGAAGTTCTGGGTTTAAAATTAACCTGGAACAAACGTTATATTACTTTAGCGCCTATCGCTACGGTGTTAGGTTTAGCCTTTAAACTGTACGATCCAGATCATCTACTAAGTGAAGAAGAAGATCGCGGTATTACCTGTGCGTTGATCCCTGCCGACACTCCAGGTGTGAAAATCGGTCGTCGCCACTTCCCCTTGAATGTGCCGTTCCAAAATGGCCCCACGCAAGGTGAAGAAGTCTTTGTACCGATTTCTTATATCATTGGTGGTCCAGAAATGGCCGGCCAAGGTTGGCGTATGCTGGTTGAATGTTTATCTGTCGGTCGCGCCATCACATTACCGTCTAACAGCACCGGTGGTATTAAAGCTGCTGCGCTGTCTACTGGCGCCTATGCGCGTATTCGTCGTCAATTCAAATTACCTGTCGGTAAAATGGAAGGCGTTGAAGAAGCCATGGCACGCATTGGTGGTTATGCATACATGGCCGATGCATCAACCTCTATGTCGGTAGGTGCGATTGATTTAGGTGAAAAACCGTCTGTGGTTTCTGCCATCACCAAATACCATATGACTGAGCGTATGCGTACGGCGATTAATGATGCAATGGACGTGCACGGCGGTAAAGGCATTTGCATGGGGCCAAATAACTATTTAGCTCGCGGTTATCAAGGTGCGCCAGTAGCGATCACGGTTGAAGGTGCTAATATCCTGACCCGTAACATGATCATCTATGGTCAAGGCGCGATCCGTTGCCATCCCTACGTGTTAGCCGAGTTACAAGCTGCCCAATTGACGGATGAAGGCGCAGCCGTGACTGCCTTTGATAAAGCGTTATTCGGTCATATTGGTTTTGCTATTAGTAACTTCTTCCGGACCTTCTGGTTATCGTTGACCGGTGGTGCTTTTAGCCATTCACCTTACAACGATGACACTGCGCGCTATTACAAGCAAATGAACCGCTTTAGTGCCGCCCTTGCGTTAATGTCAGATGTTGCAATGGGAACCTTAGGTGGAGACTTAAAACGTCGTGAGCGTATTTCAGCGCGTTTGGGTGACATTTTAAGTATGCTGTATATCACCTCATCAGTACTGAAGCGTTATCAAGATGAAGGTCGCCAAGTTCAAGACTTACCTTTGGTAAAATGGGCTTGTGAAGATAACATGGCTAAAGCGCAATTGGCGTTAACGGAGTTATTCGATAACTTCCCTAACCGCGTCATTGGTATCGTGCTAAAACGCATTGTCTTCCCATTTGGTCGCACGCTACGTAAACCATCAGATATGCTGGATCATCAAGTATCACGTATCATGATGACCCCTTGTGAAGCGCGCAACCGCTTAGGTAAGCACTTATATTTAACGGTTGAACCGGGAAATCAATTAGGTCGCGTAGAACAAGCCTTATTAGATGTGTTAGCTGCAGAGCCGCTGTTTGATAAAGTCAGCAAAGCCTCAGGTAAACGCTTACCCTTCTTTAAACTGCATGACGTAGCTGATATTGGTTTAGAGTTAGGCGTAATTAATAAGCAAGAGGCCGACAAATTGCGTAAAGCCGAAGAAAGCCGCTTGTTTGTGATTAATGTGGATGATTTTGAGCCTGATTACTTAGCGGCAGACAAAACTTTAACCCAGCAACCCAATGGTGCTGAGGCGTTAAAAGCTGAAAGTAAGAAACAAACCAAAACAGAAGCCGCTTAAGCGCGAGACACTCTAAATAAAAAGGGCCAGTCAGATGACTGGCCCTTTTTTTATCTTCAATTACCTTAGGCTACAGCACCCTAGTTACTTTTGTTGTTGCCGGCGATACAAACATGCTAAACCGGCTAACAATAACAACGCTGTTGCCGGCGCGGGGACTTGCGCTGCAGCGATATTGAACTCTAAATTATCGCTTTCCATTGCGAACTCTTCTTCAAAAAAATCAGAGATAAAGAGTGTTGAAGTATCAAAAACTAACTCTGCAAAGCCCGCATCTAACGCTCGAAACTTTATTGTTGCCAATACAAAGCTAGAGCCTTGATTTGCCGCTAAAATCGCTTCATCAGCAAAAAAATCTGCAAAATCGGAAAAACTAAAAATACCATCAATAGAGCTATCAAAATCAAAATAACTGCCGAGACCATCATCAAAGCCATTGCCAGCTTCCGCGCTTAAGAACTGCAGAAAACTGTTGGTATAACCAAAATCAGCACTCGCAGTGGCCACCGGTCTTGAAAAACTACTCAGTACCACGGCAATACTAACGGTATCCCCTACTTGATAATTTGCTTTATCAGCTTCAAATTTAATTAACGCTGCCTGACTAAAACCACTGAACATGACACATAAGGCTAAAAACATTGCTTTCATTTTTTTCATTCCAATTATATTAAGAAGGAGTAACACAACGCGGTAGATCGCATAGTGATGTCATAAAACGCGCATCAATTAAATTCACCTTACCATCTCGGTTAAAATCAAGACTCAGCGGTAATACGCCACCTTGTTTTAATCGCTGCTGGAATAAGGTCACATCGCGCACATCCACCACATTATTTTGATCTAAGTCTGCAGCTTTAAACACGGCAGGCAGTTGTAAAGCGACGATCACCGGATCATGATCAGACGAACGATAAGCATCGGGCGCATAAAAATCGCTACGTTGCTGCGTCGATTTACTCTCAGTGTTGTAATCCAGCACGATTGGTTCATCGGCATTAATATGCCACTCTGCCGCATCCACTAAATAACGGCGTGCCGGCTCGTTCAGTAAGGCATGGTCGAGTTGACCCGCTAAACCATCAAACACATAACCGTAAGTGGGCGTTTTCTCTAATACTTCAAATACGTTAGCGTAACCGGCACGAGCCAGGGCCGTTAACGGGTCTTCTTTCGCATAAGAGTTTAAATCACCAATCACCAAAGCCGGAGTGTCATTGAAGTACTGCGCGGCAAATTGTCCTACCGCTTCGGCCGCACGCGTCCGTGTGATATTACAGTTACCCTGACCATCATTGAGATCGGGATCACCGCTACAAGCTGAACCTTTCGATTTAAGGTGATTCACCATCACTGCAAACTGAGCATTGTTACTGGTGAGCTTAAAGCGCTGCGCCAACATCGGGCGATTACTGCGGGTATTAAATAACGCTACGCCATTGGTATCTGTGGCAGAGTTGCTTTCATCTAATACCTGAGCATCCCCTACTGGAGTGGCTAAATCAGCACGATATATCATGCCCACGGTAATTTGATCAGTACCAATCACGGGCGTGTTAACTGAGACAAAGCGCCAATCGTCTTGCCCACTGACTTGCTGTAAACCACGCACTAAATCAGCAATGGCTGAGGTTTCAGCGAAACCGTCATTCTCGATTTCCATTACACCAATCACGGTGGCATCTAACGCTGCTAATGCGGCTAAAATCTTGGCACGTTGCCGCTCAAACTCAAGCACATTATCGGCACCACGCGCGGTGGGGAAGCCCCCGCCTAAGCCGTCACCGTTGAAATAATTCAACACGTTAAAGCTAGCAATTTTCACGTTACCATCGCCACTGAGCTCAGGCTGCGCTGTGCGCGGATTTGTCGCGACAAAGTTCACGCTATTAATCGGGTTAACCCGATATTCATTAAAGCTGTAATAAAGGGTACCCGTTAAGCCCACGACGATATCACCCGCACGCACGGTATTCATCGCCGTTAAGCCTGGTGCCGGATAAATAACCGTACCCGGGTTTTGCTGCGTTGAGGCATCATCTAACATAATGCGATTTAAGGCATGCTCAGCCGCTAAGGCTTGTGCGGCGGCACCTGGCGTAACGACTTGAGTGGGTGTGTAACGACGACCTTTTGATAACACTAACTCGCCAAAACGGCCTAAGGTAAAGTTGCTGTTTACCGTCAACTCTTGCGCGAACTGCACCAACATGCCTTCGTAGCGCTCTAAATAATCTAATGAAGCGACCGGCAAACTCACGGTCACGGCGTTTGGCAGTTGCGCCGTGCCACAAGCGACCATGTTAGCCACATTCTGCAGCTGAGTATTATTAAAGGCTTCGCCAACTTGTGCTTGTAAGCGCACACGCTGACCTGCGGTAACATTCAGATTTGCATTATTGGTAAAGACAAAAACGCCTTCGGAAGTTAACGGATCGGCATCTTGTTCAAGATCACTGGCTTGGATCATATAGCCACGTAAGCCGGGTAAAGTATGTGTGACAACCGCCTCTACCACTACCGTTTGGCCGACTAAGGGGCTCGTATTACCCACGCCTTGAATCACGGAAATGGGCGTAAAGGTTGCGCCACACACTAAAGGTGGTAATGGCTCGGGATCGACAGGTTCTTCAGGATCAATTGGCGCGCCTGTGCCATTAAACATGCCCAGATCAGAAAAATCATCCCGATCAAATTGTATCCATTCAACAGAGGGATCAAAAGCATCACTGATATTGGTATCTCTTACCACGCTCTTACGACGAAGCGTTTTATCTAATGTTGACACGCCATTGGTGTTCCAAGCAGTACCAGGATCCTCTCCCACTGTACCGATACTATCAACAACCACACCATTTTTTTCAATTACAATAGCATCATCACCATTCCAAAGACTTGCTCCGGTTGTGATATTCGCCACCGCTAAAATGGCTGCGGCAGAGGCAGAACTAGCATAAACAAAGGTTTCACCGGCGGCTAAGCTGCCACTAAGTTGTTGATTAACGTTGGATGTTAACGCGCCATTGAAATAAATCCGGATCCGATAATCGCTTAAATTAATCGGTGCAGTGCCCGGGTTATGTAATTCTAGTGCTTTATTTAAACTTGAACCTTCTACATACTCTGAAATAAATAGTTCTGCTTGAGCAACAGGCGCTAAAATAAGCGCGAGTGTTGCCGCAATAAGTGTTTTCTTCACGTGGTATTCCCTGATCTGTTATTAGGATTGTGCAGACTAAGCCACGAATGTGGCAATCTGATTAACTTTTTAAGAATGCTTTACTGAGTAGAAAAAGACTTCAAGACATCTAAATAGCTAAAAAAGCTATACAAACGGGCTTTTTTCCGTTTTACTAAACAGCCCGATATATAAGGAGTTAACGATGTTTAAAGTCAACAATTATTTTGATGGCAAAGTCGCCTCAATTGGTTTTCAAGGCGAAAAGCTACCTGCAACGGTCGGCGTAATGGCACCCGGTGAATATGAGTTTGGTACCAGCCAACATGAAGTAATGACCGTGATCAGCGGCGCCCTTACCGTAAAACTGCCGGGCAGTGATGATTGGCTGACATTTACATCAGGTCAGGCGTTTGAAGTAGCAGCTAATGTGAAGTTTCAATTGCAAGTACAACAGGATACCGCGTACCTTTGTACTTATGCGTAAATTGAATTACTGAGAGTACTATGCGAGGCATGCGAAGCGCCGCAAAACAACCTGAACCGTTAAAGCGTGATTACGCCATGCCGCTAGGTCAGAGTATTAAAACTCTCTGGCCTTATTTAATGGCCTTTAAAGGGCGGGTATTGTTAGCCTTACTGGCACTTATTGCCGCCAAAAGCGCCACCTTACTGCTGCCTTGGGCCTTAAAAGAAATTATCGATGCGGTAGATGCCAACCGCCAACAATTACTGCTTGTTCCTGTTTGGTTATTACTTTTGTATGGTGCGCTGCGCTTTGGCATGGTGTTTTTTGGTGAAGTGCGGGATGCACTGTTTGGGCGTGTCACCGAACATGCCATGCGCCAATTAGGTTTAAAAGTTTTTAAACACCTGCATAGTTTAGAATTAGCGTTTCACCTTGACCGACAAACCGGTGGCATCAGTCGCGATATAGAGCGAGGCAGCAATGGCCTAAGCTTTTTAATGCGCTTTTTGATGTTTAATATTGTGCCAACCTTACTTGAAATCGTGGCGGTAGCCGTGATTTTCAGCTTACTGTTCTCGCCCATGTATGCGCTGATCACCGTTGTAGCGGTCAGTCTGTATATCTTTTTTACCGTGTATATTACGGAATGGCGCAACAAGTTTATTCGTGAAGCGAATCAAGCGGATAACACCACCAATAGCCGTGCCGTTGATAGCTTACTTAACTATGAAACGGTGAAATATTTTAATAATGAGCAGCATGAAGCACAGGTTTACGATGGCTTTTTAGCCACTTGGGAACAAGCGCGACTCAAAAACCGTTTAAGCCTGCTCTTACTTAACTCTGGCCAAGCACTATTAATTGCCGCGGCTATTACTGCATTAATGTGGCTAGCCGCAGCCGAGGTAGTGAGTGGTGAAATGAGTATCGGTGAATTAGTAATGCTGAATGCTTACATGATCCAACTGTTTTTACCGTTGAATTTTTTAGGTTTTGTGTATCGTGAAATTCGCCGCGCGTTAACCGATTTAGAAAATATGCTGGGGTTATTACAACGCAAAAGCAGCATTGTCGATAAAGCAGATGCTAAACCCTTAGTCACCCACGGTGCCAGTATTCAGTTTGAGCAGGTGAGTTTTGCCTATCAGGCCGATCGCCCCATTCTCAATAATCTCAGTTTTACCGTTACCGCAGGCCAAAAAGTGGCGATAGTCGGCGCGTCTGGTGCGGGTAAAAGTACCATTGCTCGCTTACTGTATCGCTTTTACGATGTGAGCGGCGGCCGCATTTTAATTGATCAGCAAGATATTAAGGGGCTAACCCTCGACTCTCTGCGCCAAGCGATTGCTATTGTGCCGCAAGATACGGTGTTATTTAACAGTAGTATTCGAGACAATATTGCCTATGCCAAACCGGGGGCCAGTGCCAGCGAGATTGCCCAGGTTATAGAATTAGCCCAGTTACGTAAGTTTATTGATAGTTTGCCACAAGGTGATGACACTCTGGTGGGTGAACGCGGCTTAAAGGTCTCTGGCGGTGAAAAACAGCGCATTGCGATTGCCCGAGCGTTATTAAAAGGCTCGCCAATTTTAGTTTTTGACGAGGCCACCTCGGCATTAGATTCCTTAGCAGAGCAAAGCATTGTTGCGGCTATGCGTGAAGTCGCCAAACAACATACCAGCGTGGTTATCGCTCATCGTTTATCAACCATTACCGATGCCGATTGCATATTAGTTTTACGGCAGGGCGAATTGATTGAACAAGGCAGCCATCAACAGTTGCTAGATTTAGCGGGGGAATATGCCAAAATGTGGCAACAACAGGCCAAGCAGACACGTCTTACCACCTAAGCCATTGCTGTTTATTTGTGCTAGATCAAGCTTTTTTAACGAAGTGCTGCTAAATTTAAGACAGCGCAGAGACAAGGAGTAGATCATGCCATTTCAAGAATACAAACGTCGCCTAATTCAACGCAAAATGGAATTGGAGCGACAGCAGGTATCACTACAGCAAGACCTCTCGAAAGAACACAGCCATGATTTTGCAGAGCAAGCACAAGAGCGAGAAAACGATGATGTGCTAACCAGCCTAAAACACCATGCCGAGGCAGAGTTGGCTGAAATTAATCAGGCGTTGCTAAGGATGGAGCAAGGTGTTTATGCCCAATGTACCCGTTGTGGTGCAAAAATTAATCCAGCACGCTTAGAAGCGTTACCCGCTACCGCATTTTGTGTTAACTGTAGCCACTAACAGCACAGCAAAAGCCGCACTGTTAGCAACCAACAGATTCAATTAGCGGGCTAATTTGATTTTAAACACCAGCGAATACAATACCGGCACTGCCACCAAAGTTAGCACGGTGGCAAACGCCAAACCGGCCATAATGGTTATCGCCATACTGTTAAAAAACGCATCCCAAATCAGCGGCAACATACCTAAGATAGTGGTTAATGCCGCTAAGATCACCGGCCGGATCCGGCTGATGCTCGCATCAATAATGGCTTGAGCTTTATCCGTTGCTTGGCTTAATTGCAAATCCATTTCGTCAACTAACACTATGGCGTTTTTCATCAGCATGCCGGATAAACTCAAAAAGCCCAACAGCGCTGTAAAACCAAAAGGAAAGCCCGTCAGCAGAAGCCCGGCACTAACACCGCATATCGACATCGGCACAATTAACCAAATAACTAAGGGTTGTTTTAGGGAGCCAAACAACAAAATGCTAATAGCTAACATCACCAGAAAACTTAAAGGCAATTGTTTCCCTAATGAAGCTTGTGCTTCCGCTGAGCTTTCATACTCGCCTCCCCACTCCAACGTATAGCCATGAGGCAATACTAATTGCTCAACCGGCGCCCGCAAACGCTTTAAGGCTTGATCGGCGGTTATGGCCGTGGTGGGCTCTGCTTCAACGGTTAAAGTGCGTACCCGATTGCGCCTTTGGATCACCGCTTCTTCGTGCTCGGTAACAAAGCCATTAATCACCTGCGTTAGCGGGATATAGCTGTTGTCGATGCTGCTCCAAATCATGCGGTCATTTAGTCTGTCTAAATCAAATCGCTCTGCTGCCGGTGGTCGCACTACAATAGGAATTTGTTTTTCTTGCTCACGATACACACCGCTCACTAAGCCCTCACTGGCAAAAGCCAGAGTTTGCGCTAAATCGGTACGATTAACACCGGCAATGCGGGCCCGCTCTTCATTGAAATCTGGCGCTATCACCAACTCACGCTGCCGCCAGTTTTGCCTGATATCGGTCACGCCGTCGGTATTACGCATAATATCCGCCACTTGTTGGCCGAGTTGCCGCAAGACGGCCTCATCACTACCAGAAATGCGAGCCTGTAACTTTGCCCCGGTACCAGGGCCAAACATTAGCCGCTCAGTATAAATTTCAGCACTGGGGAACTGAGCTGGTAAAGTTTGCCGCAAATACTGCATCAATGGCGGGATCGCATCACGCGCCTTGGTGCGAATGATCAATTGACCATAAGCGCTATTCGGCAATTGGGGTGCGTAAGTCAACATAAAACGGCTGGCACCTGCGCCAACAAAACTACTGACCGACTCCACTGACGCTTCGGCCAAAATAATCTTTTCTATTTCGGCAATATCGCGCTCAGTGGCACGAATATCGGTGCCTTGCGGTAAATAATAATTTAAGTAAAACAACGGGGTATTAGAGGCAGGGAAAAATACCTGCTTAACTTGGCCAAAACCAATAACGCTGATCACAGTAAGCACCATCAGCAAACCGATGGTAACGGCGCGCTGCTGCAAAGCTAAACGGAGCACTTTGGCATAACGCTGATAAACAAAACCGGCATAAGGATCACGTTGCTCGCTGTCTGCGGCCACTTTAAACAAATAATGACCTAACAAAGGGGTAACAGTAATCGCCAAAACCCAGCTTAATAATAAGGAAATACCAATCACTGCGAATAACGAAAACAAAAACTCACCCGTGCTATCAGGCGACAAGCCAATACCGGCAAAGGCCATAATGCCAATAACCGTGGCACCTAATAACGGCACTTGGGTGCGACTGGCCGCCTCCGCTGCAGCTTGGCGTGATGCCATGCCTCGCTGCATATTTATCAGCATGGTTTCGGCCACCACAATGGCATTATCAACCAACATCCCCATGGCGATAATCAGCGCACCTAACGAAATACGCTCCATTTCGATTTGCCATATGCGCATAAAGAACAGAGTGCCCAGCACAGTAAGCAATAAGGTGCCGCCGACGACAATACCCACGCGCCAGCCCATGGTTAAACACAGCACGGCGACCACAATCACCACAGAAATTAATAAATTCACAATAAAATCATTAATCGCTTTATCCACCACAATATGTTGCTGGTAGATCGGCTGTAACTCGATGCCCAGTGGAATACGCGGCGTTAAAGAGGCTAAGTGCAAATCAACGGCATTACCTACATCGACAATATTGGCATCACTTAAGCCGGCAATGGCAAGCGTAAAAGCCGCTTTGCCGTTATGACGGATCAAGTGTGTCGGCGTTTCCGCCTCTTCTCGACTCACTTTAGCAACATCGTAAATACTCAGTTGCTCAGTGGAGCCCAAATTACCTAAACGTAAGTTCTCAATCGCACTGATCGAATCTAAGCCAGGCTTACTGACTAAGCGGATACGCTTATCGCCAACGGCTAAAGAGCCGGCCGCCGCGACGGTATTTTCAGCTTGTAAGGTACCAATCACTAAATCTAAAGGTAAGCCCATGCCCAGCAACCGCTCTTGGGCAATCTCTACATAAATTTTCTCTTGTGGCTCGCCCGCGGTTTGTACTTTTGCCACACCCGGCACCATCAGCATTTCGCGCCGTAAAAACGTGGCCAACTCACGGATCTCGCGATCACTATACCCTTCAGCAGTGACTGCATAAAAAATACCAAACACATCACCGAAATCGTCATTGACTGAGGGCGTCATTACCCCGGCAGGCAATGACCGACTGCTATCGCTGATTTTTCGCCGTAACTCATCCCAAATTTGCGGCATAGCTGGGCCATTGTAAGTATCTTGGATCACTACACGGATCTCAGATTTGCCTGGGAAGGATTTAGACGTCACGCGCTTTAATTGCGGTAATTGCTGCACTGCCGATTCGAGTACCTCAGTCACTTCCTCTTCCACCTCGGTTGCCGTCGCCCCAGGATAATAGGTGATCACCATGGCTTCTTTCAGGGTAAAGGCCGGATCTTCTAAACGACCGATGGTATTTAGCGCCCAAAGCCCCCCCAAAAAACAAAGCATAATCAACATCCAAGTGTTGACCTGTTTATCAATCGCATAACTCGCCATTTTCATGCGGTTGACTCCTAATATTTTTCAAACGGACGCACGACTTGGCCGTCTTGTAAATGATAAATACCCGCAGAGACCACCTGATCGCCGGCTTTTAAACCGGAAAGTACTTCAACTTGCTGCTGGTGGATCCGACTGACTTGGATCGGTTGTCTGCTGACTTGCTGAGTTTCGGCTTGATAAATCCAAACATGGAATTGCTCTGGCGTTGAAGTATCTAATGCCGAGACGGGGATCAACATATTATTCTGAGCAGCATTGTTCTCGGTGACCACCGTCACCGTCATGCCTGGCAATAAATTTTCACCGGCGAGTCGCGGCATAGCAAAAGACACTTGATAAGTTTGCGTAACCACATCCACTTCCGTCGCATGCTCACGGTAAGTAAGCGGGTGAAGGCTGGCATTATCATCAGATAATTTCACATACACCGCATAATCGGCTTTATCTTGCACTTGGCGCATCATTTGCTCTGGCACGTTAATGTGCACGCGTAATTCAGAGACATTCTGCACGCGTAAAATGGGTGTACCGGCCGTAACGGTGGAATAACGCTCGATTAAGCGACGTGTAACTAACGCATCAAAAGGCGCGTTTAACTGCGTGTACTGGCTATTACGCTCGGCGTTTTGCAACGCAACTTGCGCAATATCAAAATTAGTTTGTAACTGGTCAAAAGCCGACGGGGTTAAGATCCCTTGTTTACGCAGTGGCTTAGCCCGCTCTAAATCTCGCTGCGCTTGAGCAAGTTGCACTTCGGCTTGTTGCACGGCCAGTTGATAATCGGTGTTATCCAGTGCCGCTAATAGCTCACCTGCAGGAATAATTTCGCCTTGCTGAACCGGTAAAGCAGTTACACGCCCGCCCACTTGAAAGGCTAAATCGACAGTACTGACCGCATCAATTCGCCCAATAAAACTGCGACTGTTGGCATGTTCATCGCCGCTAACGGTATATAATTTTACCGTGGTTAGTGTGGTAGCTGACTCTTGGCTTACCGAGTCGGAACAAGCACTGAGAAATATCAGCAGGCTAAGTACGCTACAGATCAGAGTAAAAGATGGGCGGTTCATTAACTTAGCTCCTGTGCACGAATCGTCATATAATTTTCCAATTGACTGTGTTGTTCTGGGGTCAAGGGTGAAATGTTCAGCAACTGATGAAAGGTTAAGGCTTCACTGACCAGCAATAATGACATCACTTCGGGACTGTGATGATGCTCAGCTAAAATGTCGTTAAATACCTTACGGTTATGTTGCTGCAACGGCTTTAACAGTGCCGGTTGCTCAGCTGCCGCCGCTAAGATAGCCATCGCGGTATTACTGCTTAATTGCTGAGTGAAACACTCTCGCGCTTTTAAGAAAGCCGCTAATTTTGAAGACTCTGTTGCAACAAACTGTTGGCGGCTGTGCTCAGCATCATCCACTAAAAATTGCACCATGGCACTGAGCAAAGCTTCTTTTGACGGAAAGTGATATAGCAAGCCACCTTTACTTAAGCCACTGGCTTGTGCCACCGCATCCAAGGTGACCTTACCCGGCCCTTTTTCTGCAGCAACGGCTAAGGCCGCTTGTAAAATCTGTTGTACGGTAATTTGCGCTTTATTCACGTTTGCTGCACCCTCAAATCAAAACCGTCTAGTCGGTATAGTATAACGGCAAAATCACAAACCGACCAGTTGGTACAGTAAAAGTTTTATCACAGACTCAGCTAAGCGCTATCTGGGCAACACTGTCGGGTTAGGGTTGTGCCACAGGTGCCTAGGTATTTTTACTATAAACTGGTTAAATACACACAAAAATACGCTTAGGAAATTACAAGCTAAAAATAAAACAAATATAAACAATAACTTAAAGTTGGCACATTTATCGCTTTGTTTTGTCAGCGGCCAAAGTGCAAAGACACGTGAACGGCAAGCGTATTAAATTTAATGAGGTTGTGGAGCGCAAGATGAGTGTATTACGGTTAATTTTTAATATTTTATGGTTTTTACTCGGCGGGCTAGTGATGGGCTTAGCCTGGTGGATTATTGGCTTAATTTGCTTTATCAGCATTATTGGCATTCCGTTCGGTCGTGCCTGCTTTGTCATGGGGAAACTGGCGTTCTGGCCCTTTGGCCGCGATGCGATTAATCGTCGCTATATTAACCGCGTAGAGGATTTTGGCACCTCGGCTTTTGGCACTCTGGGCAATATTGTCTGGTTTATCTTCTTTGGTATTTGGCTGGCTATTGGCCACTTAATGCATGCCTTGGTTTGCTTCCTTAGTATTATTGGCATTCCTTTTGGCATCCAGCACTTAAAATTAGCTGGTTTAAGTATCGCGCCCATTGGTAAAGGCATCGTGGGGCGTTAAATTGACTTAATTATGTTCGGTTTAAGTCACTTAGTTTGCATGAAAAAATACCCCCAACTGATTGGGGGTATGGTGAGCACTGTAAATACACTTTAACGGTTAGTTTAATCGCACTTGCCTTATACGATAAGCGGCAAAAGCCAAAAGCCCCAACCCGAACAAGTACAAAGAGCCCGGCTCAGGAACTGCCGCGATGGCAATATCACCAGCAGCAAGAGGAGCAGAGTAAGGATCTTTCAATTGCTCATCATACACTTCAAATTGCTGCAAACTCGGCAGGCCTATTCCAAAGTAAGAATATTGAACCACAAAATTTGAGACGCTTTGACCAACAGTAATTGCTGTAAAGTTTGAATAAACGTCAATATAACCATCGTCTCCAAAATCAAAATCATAGGTAAATATTTCCCAATCTGGTCCAAATTCCGCAGTAGGTATATAAACTAAATTGGCATATTGAGTAGCATCAAAGTAAAGCGTAAACCAATTGATATCCAACAATAAGTTGTTGGTAATAGTATAACGCGATTCCCAGGTTGTCCCGGTTATATTGGTCGCCGTGCCGCTAATCAACGCCGCAAATGCGGGCTGAAAGCTCAGCATCACGAAACAGGTTAACGTCGTGATTATTTTTTTTATCTGCATTTTTAAATTCCCGTAATTCATCTATTCCGCTTAAATCAGTTATAAGACTGAATGGAATATATGGGTTGCTGAAAAAGACATTTATCACCTACTGGGGTATACATCGTTTGAATCGTCGCCGTATTAAAAGCAACATTTTCGGTTAAACGATCTTCTCCACCACTGCTACCACTGCTTAGCCCGACCACCAAAACGTTACTTAACGTAATGGCATATTGCGTATACAAACTTGTGCCACATTGCTTAATAACATCGATTTGCACCTCATCAAAAAGCTCGCCTTTGGCAATCGCTAATCTCAGCGGATTACTTGCTGCATCTAAGTATTTGGTGACGTTAACATTACCAAGATTAAACGTGCCTGCCCCAGCCCCTCCGCCAACATGGGTGGTACTTGAATTACTTGCTCCCTCACTCCAGGCTAATACTTGGATCCACTCTTTATGGCTTGAACTTTCTACCTCACCTTTAATGGCAGGCCCATCAATCTTCATAAAGATACCCACTGCAGTTGGACTGCGGGACGGCGGGGTTGGTGGTGGTGGCAAATCGCCTTCAATTCTCCAAACAAGATCCGCTAAGGTATAAGCTTGGCGTACATTGATTTGAATAGTGAAGTCATTACTACTTGATACACTGCTATTGGCCGTAATAGCACCAAACTCCACGTTTCCTTGAATAATTGATATGCTGCTTGGTGCTGAGACTAAACTGGCTTTCACGTTCGTTAAATCAACAGCCGAGACATTTTGCGCCAAGGCGCGTAATCGATATTCACTGACGGTACGGGTCACTCGGCGCGAACTCACTAAAGTAAAGTTTTTATCATCAATAATGATTTGATCATTAAGAACTTCAGCCACAGCAAAACCGGAAAAAGTCACTAACAGCCCGGCCAATAACCATGACAGGCTATAAAAGCTATTTATCAATAACCTCATGTGATTAACTCCTCATAATTGGGGTTACTGATTGGTTATAGCTGTACATTTGTCGCGATATTCCAACCTATCGAAATTGGCGCTAACGGATTGCCAAATCTATCAATAGGATAATAGGTCCAGGTGACTTCAGCGAAATTCAATGACACATTTTCAGTCAGCCTATCTTCGCCACCACTGCCTCCGGCAGAAAACGACGTAACTATGACATTTTTCATTTCTATCTTAAAATATTGCGTCGCACTGCTACCCGCTCTTCTTGCTATTAAGGTTGCCTTTTCGACATGACCGCCATTTGCCACTAACAATCTTAATGCCGGACTGGCACTGTCCAAATATTTAGTAAAAGTAAGATCTGTAAAACTGGCTTTACCCGCCCCGCCACCGGCGCCAGAATGCGTTGTTCGCGGATTGGATAACCCTTCTGACCAAGCCAGAATATCCATGGCACCACTGTTTTTCGCGTCTTGCGATTCACCAACAATACCATCCATTTCTAAAAATATATCAACGGCAGCGTAACTAACGATAGGCGTCATTAATAAGCTAGTGGCAGTAACAATGGTGAGTAAACTTTTTGAGAGTGAATTTATTGTTTTCATAAATTATCCTAAGCAGAAGATGAAGTGAACGTTCTATACACCTCAACTATTAATGCGAATGAAATGTTAATTTCATCCAAGAAAGAAATTGCCAATATTATTTTAAGTGATATTAAAAAAAGATTTGAAATAGCACTAAACATACTCCTCAAATTCAATATCACCATAAAAATAATTTTTTTATTTCCTAAACACTATTTTTACATGCATATTTAATGCCACTAAAATTAAAGCTCACTAAATTAGTAGCTTAAAAAAGTAAGCGAAAATGGCAACACAACACTGTAAAGAAAGCTGACAATATTTTTATGCTAGTTTATATTTTTTAGAAAATTCAGAGGAAAATAACCACGTCAGAAAATAAGATATAAATTTAATGACATTTTTTTACATGAAGTATGAAAGAGAGATAATCAGGCTGGGATTTATTTATCTTCACAAAATAAACACTAAAGAGTAACGCCATGTAGCATATTAAATATTTAGATTTGCACTCATTTTTAAATTATTCCTCTCCTGATTTTGGCTGTATTTGAAACATTAAAAGAACTTAACTGTAAATTGATAACGCCTTAGGATAAGGTGTCAATAATGTCAGTAACGAGCCTGATCATGTCGCAAACTAAAAACAATAAGATCACGCATAATTTAGAATTAGCGAGAGCGCTGCATAAACAAGGCAACCTGACACAAGCTACTGCAGCCTATAAAAAGGTTTTGCGCTTAGCACCCACGCAACCTGACGCACTGCACTATTTAGGGTTAGTGTATTATCAAACAGGGCAAGTGAATGAAGCGCTATTCAACATAAAGCGGGCGCTGGTAATCGCACCACATTATGCTGATGCGATGAATAATTTGGCTAATATTTACAAAGAAACGGGCGATCTGCTGAAAGCACAAGCGCTTTACACTCGGCTACTGAGCATTGCACCTCACCACACCAATACGCTGATTAATCTTGCGATAATTTTCAAGCAAACCAAACAAACACAAGAAGCACTTCATCTGATTCATCGAGCCTTAGCGCTTGAACCACAGCATGTGATTGCTCATTACAATCTTGGGAATATTCAGATTGACCTGCAACAGTTTGAACTGGCTAAATCTTCGTTTATGAAGGTGTTAATGTTAGAGCCGTTGCACCATCAAGCAACGAAGCAACTGGCCTACGTTTTAGCCGAGTTAGGTCAAACAGCAGCAGCTATCGAAACCTTACAAAACCTTATCGAACATAGGCCAGAGGATGCTATTGCTCAGCACCTTCTCGCCGCCTATACACAAAATACCCCACCGCTTAGAGCCGCCGATAATTACATCAAACAAACCTTTGATCACTATTCTGCCAGTTTTAATCTGTCCTTGGCGCAACTGGAATACCAAGTGCCGCAACTTATTGGTGAAAAAGTACTCAGCAGTCTTTCTCCGGCCAGCTCACAGCACGATATTCTTGATCTTGGTTGCGGCACTGGGCTTTGTGCTGAATTCATTAAACCCGTTTGTCGGGCTCTTATTGGCGTAGATTTATCTGCCAAAATGTTAGCTCAAGCTGCAAAACTTAATCTTTATAAGGAACTGCATGAAGCGGAGTTAGTTGAGTTCATGTCAAAAACGGTTAAACCATTTGATTGTGTCATTTGTGCCGATACTTTTGTCTACCTTGGGGAGTTGCACAGCGCCTTTTCTGCCACACTGCGTGTGCTTAAGCCTCAAGGTTATTTTATTTTTAGCGTTGAACAACATAGTACTACCGTTAACAGCAATGATTATTACCTGCAGCGTAATGGTCGTTACAGTCACACTAAAGCCTATATCAATACGGCGTTGCAGTTAGCAGGTTTTACTCTATGTACTATCGAAAACATTGTGCCACGCTTAGAAAAAGGTAAAGCCGTCTCGGGGGCGCTAATTGTGGCGCAAAAACCAGGCAAATAGACACACTAAATGACCACTGACTCGCTCTAGCTTAATCAATAGCCAACAAAAAAATAAAAGTACTATTGAGCCCTCGACTTTTGATCGCCTGTTACGCGAACATCGTAGATTGAAACCTGTTTGAGGAGAAACGTATGATTCACCTGCTTGGCTATGCTGGTTTAATTCCCTTTTTGTTACTGCCTGTTGTTAGCTTAGTCTGGCCGCTTATGGCCCCCGCACAAGCCATGTTGTTATTTCAGTTTTATAGCTGTTTAATTTTAGGTTTTATGGCAGGCGTTTTATGGCCGGTATTACATCAGCCTAAGGCGGCTACACAGCAAGCCTTAGCCGCGGTTAGTTTCCCCGTGGTTAGTTTTTTAGCCTTAGCTCTGCTTCCTGCTTACAGTGTGCTGATCCAAGCGGGCTTATTTTTAACACTAAGCTTTTATGAACATTTTTCTGGTATAAGCCAACATTATCAGCGCAGTTATCGTCAGTTACGTTATCAGTTGACTGCAGTAGTGGTCAGTTGTCATCTTGGGTATTTTTATTTTTATGGATAACGCAATGTCAGTCAGCCAGAACCAAACCGCCTTGTTTTTTGATGGTAGCTGTAAGTTGTGTCGGCATGAAATCAATTGGTTAGGCCCTAAGCTAAAGGGAAAAATGCAACTGGTGGATATTAGCCAGCCCGATTTCACAGGCTTTAACGGCGCCAGTAAAATGCAAATGATGCAGCAAATTCATGTTTGGGATGGCCAGCAATTTCAGGTAGGTTTAACTGCCACACTTTTTTATTGGCGACTCGCCGGTTTAAGGCTATTACCGGCTATTTTGGCTTTTCCGTTAATTCGCCCCATCGCCAATTGGGCTTATCAGTATTGGGCGCGCAAACGCTTAAACTGCACAGACGGCCAGTGTGAGATAAAATAGCCAATGCGTCCTCCTAGTCACCGTGTGCGTAGCAAAGCGCAGCAACAATCCGACTGGCAGTTACTGCAATTACATGCGCGTATTGCTGATAAACTGTTGGCCAATCCTCAGCTGGCCATCCCCCTACTTGAAAAGTTAGAACTGCGCTATCAAACCGGTTTAATTAAGCATTGGGGTTATATTCGTTGGCACAGTATTTTAACGATGATGCATGAACCTGAGATCTTTAAACAGGCATTACTTGAAGACAGTGACAGCATGCGCCGGCTGCGTCGCAAAACGCTGCTAACCGGCATCCTGACCGAGCAAGAGCGAGATAGCTTGCTGCTGGAGCAGCAAACCGAAACTGACTAAGCATCACCTAGCTTTAGCGCAAAAAATTTACCATGCGTCCTTACGCAGTCTAGTTAGCTGAGCAGACAGATAGCCGTCTTGTATTGGCGCCAGCTTTGGCCGTACACTGTTGTTCTTCGTTTTGATGTTCTTGCAGGAACCGCTATGTTTGTGCGCCCGCTGTTATTCGTGTGCTTAATGTTATTCACCAGCCTTTTTATACAAACCGCTCAGGCCAAGGATAGTTATACCTATGCCAACCTAGAAGATGTTCGCGTTAGCCATTTGTACTTAGATTTACAGGTCGATTTTCAAAAGCAGGCCTTAATCGGTTTTGCGGAGCTCACACTGGATTGGCAACACAAAGAGCGTAATCACATTACGCTCGATACCCGCGATTTAGACATTAAAAAGGTGTATGCCCGTCGTGCTGATGGCCAGTGGCGACAAGTGCCTTTTCAGTTGGCCGCGCGTGATGCGGTACTGGGCAGTAAATTGACCATTACACCGGGGTTTCAACCGAAGAGAATTCGTGTTCAATACCAATCTACTCCGGCCGCATCAGGATTACAGTGGCTGAGTAAAGCGCAAACCGCCGGTAAAACGCAGCCGTTTATGTTTAGTCAAAATCAAGCTATTCATGCCAGAAGCTGGATCCCAATTCAAGATAGCCCCGCACTGCGCTTAACTTACACGGCACGTATTCAAACCGATCCTGAACTGCTGGCGGTGATGAGCGCGCCCAACTCACCAAGCGCCGAGCGCAGCGGTGATTATCGCTTTAACATGCCACACCCCATCCCGCCGTATTTGCTAGCGCTGGCTGTCGGTGATTTGCACTTTAAAGCGATGAGCGAGCAAACCGGCATTTATGCCGAAACTTATATTTTAGAGGCCGCGGCCAAAGAATTTGCCAGTACCCAACAAATGATTGCCGCCACAGAACAGCTCTACGGCGAGTATCGTTGGGGCCGGTATGATTTATTGATTTTACCGCCCAGCTTCCCGTTTGGTGGTATGGAAAACCCAGTGCTGTCGTTTATTACCCCCACGGTGGTGGCTGGCGATGGCAGTTTAGTGAATTTAATTGCGCATGAGTTAGCGCATTCTTGGTCCGGTAACTTAGTGACCAATGCCACTTGGCAAGATCTGTGGCTAAATGAGGGCTTCACCTCTTATGTGGAAAACCGCATTATGGAGCAGGTGTTTGGCACTGATCGTGCGCTAATGGAGCAGGCCTTATCGGTGCAAGATTTAATGAAAGAGCTGCCCAGCCTAGCCGCTGATGACACACAGCTTTATCTGGATTTAAAAGGCCGTGATCCAGACGATGCCTTTACTGGCGTACCCTACACCAAAGGCCAACTATTTTTGATGTTTTTAGAACAGCGCTTTGGCCGTGCGGTATTCGATCCTTTTGTGCGCCAATACTTTGCCGACCATGCCTTTGAAAGTATTACCACCGCAGAGTTTGAGCGTTATTTAACCGCGAATTTACTGCAAGTACACCCGGGTAAAGTCAGCACTGCAGAGGTGCAAGAGTGGATCCACGGCAGCGGTTTGCCTGCCAGCTCGCCTAAGCCGCAGTCGGATGCGTTTTTACGCGTGCAGCAATACAGCAATGCTTGGCGCTCTGGCTTAACTGCCCTTACCGAGATCCCCACCAGCGAGTGGACGGTGCACGAATGGCTGTATTTTATTAATAACTTGCCACTTGATATCAACCTTGGGCAATTGCAACAGTTAGACAGTGCCTTTGCGCTGACGCAATCGAGTAATAGTGAAATTGCCCATGCTTGGTTTTTGTTGGCGTTAAAAACTAATTACACCGCGGTGTTACCGGCACTTGAGGGCTATTTGCTGAAAATTGGTCGGCGTAAGCTGATTTTGCCGCTGTATAAACAACTGGCCAGCACGCCAGAGGGGTTGGCACTGGCACGCAAAGTGTATCAGCAGGCTCGCCCTGGCTATCATCCTCTAGCCCAAGGCAGTGTTGATGAGATCTTAAAACTCGCTAACTAAGCCTTAGCCAATTAGCGTTAATAGCGCCCCCAAAGCGCCGCCAGCCAGCACAAGTTGCCAAGCTGGCCGGCGCCAAAACTGCAATGCCACAAACCCACCAAGTGCAATAGCCAGATCAACAACATTAAAGATACTGTTTTGCCAAATCGGCTGATACAAGGCCGCCAATAAAATACCAGTAACGCTAGCCCCTACCCCGGCCATCACTCGGCTGATGGTGGCAGAGCTGCGCAATTGCTGCCAATAGGGTAATACCGCTGCCAGCACTAAAAATGACGGTAAAAAGATGGCTAACAGGGCTAATACCCCGCCACTGAAGCCCGAAACTGGGCCGGTATTTGCAGCCCCAAGAAAAGCCGCGAAGGTAAAGAGTGGGCCTGGCACCGCCTGTGCAGCGGCATAGCCGGCTAAAAAGGTGTCAGCATCCACTAGGCCATTTGGCACCACTTCCGCTTGTAATAACGGCAGTACTACATGGCCGCCACCAAACACTAAGGCACCGGCCCGGTAGAAGGATTCAAACAGCGCTAACGCAGCGCTGGGATACAACTGTACCCATAACGGCAAGCCGATTAACAACAGCAGAAACAGTAGCCCAAAGCCTTTGGCGGCAGTACTTGATATCTTTAAGGGTAAGGCGTTGCTGCTGCTCGGCTCTGGTGCTAAGCACAGATAGCCTAAGAAGGCGCCAAGTACAATTACCAGAGGTTGTAACCAAACAAGCGGGAATACTAATAGCAGCAATGTGCTGATGGTCATAATGCTGATTTTTGTTTTGGTATTACACAGGGTTTTTGCCATGCCCCAGACGGCATGGGCAACGACGGCAACGGCTACCAGCTTTAAACCATGCAACACACCTTGCGTGAGCGCGCTTTGTAAAAGGGGTAAGCTTATACTAAAGGCAATGAGTAGTATGGCGGAGGGTAAGGTAAAGCCTAACCATGCAGCCAAAGCGCCGCGGTAATGGCCACGCAGCAAACCAATGGCTAAACCTACTTGGCTACTGGCGGGGCCAGGTAAAAACTGGCACAGCGCAACGAGTTCGGCATAATCACGCTCGCTAAGCCATTGGCGTTTTTCAACGAATGCGTAACGAAAATAGCCCAGGTGTGCCACGGGGCCTCCAAAGGAGGTGATCCCAAGTACGAAAAAAATCCGGAACAAGCTCCAGAAGCGAGAGTGTGATGCGGTTTCAGTCATGGTTAACCTGTTATTGCGCTTTCATTATTATTGAGCAACGGCCCTTAGCTGCGTTTTTAGCGTCAGTTTACACAACGCTGCAAGCGTTGATGCACCCGGAGGCTAAACGCGACGTACAACTTTGCAAAGTACGCTGTGGATACATATTCGTTCAACTAATGCTGCGAGTTCAGTTCATCCGGTGACCCAGTACTCCGTACACCTTCGCTGGGGCACGCCGTAAATACATCCCTGTAGGCTCCTCTTTGGCATCCATGCCAAAGACGTCCCCAGCAAAGGGTACTGCGCACTTGTCACCTCGTTTGATATTTATGTGTCATCTAAGCTGAAACAAACATTATAAGATGCTTACCGTTACAGAACGCCATGTATAACGTTATCTTTTAAAGGTATTTTCTAGCCAAGCAGAGAGCAGATATTGCTAAGCAAAGCCTCTCCGGCATTGATGCCTGACAAATTCGTCTGAAACGAATTTGGACAGCTCTGCTGGCCCTAAGGGGCGGATTCACGGCGTACCTCAGAAAAAATGGACGTAGCTCCTCGCCATATTTAGTGCACAAAACTCTTTTTGTGTGCCAAAAATTCACAACCACACCACTGTGAAACAGCTGCATGGTGTAATTTTGTATGTCACACTTCATTTATTTATTGCAGTTTTAATCGCCAAGTACACAACACCGCCCCGAGTAACAGCAAACCGGATAACCACAAACACGCCACTAACCCATAACTTTGGTATGCCCAGCCTGATAACAAGGTTCCAGCTAAACGCCCGGCGGCATTGGCCATATAATAAAAGCCTACATCCAGCGACACGCCATCACGATTGGCACTGGCAACAATTAAGTAGCTATGTAAGCTCGAGTTAATGGCAAAAAACACACAGTAAAGCAATAAACCACACAACAGCGCGAGTAACGGCTGAGCGCTATACAGCATGGCGACACCTATTAACCAAGGCAACAAGGCTAACAGCAGTACCCAATTAAGTGCTGTACTGGCCGTTGGCGGCGCTTGCTTATTACTTAGGGTAAGCTTAGGGGTAAACGCCTGCACTATGCCATAGGCAATAACCCAACTGGCTAAAAACGCCCCCACTGCACTTTGTGACCAATCGGCAATACTCGCCAAATACAACGGCAACGCAATCACAAACCATACATCGCGCGACGCAAATAAACAAAAACGTGCCGCCGATAACCAATTTAAACTGGCACTTTTAGACAGCAGCTCTGTAAATTTCGGTTTAAAGCTTTTTTTGCCAAGATCCTGTTTCAGCAAGACTAAACTTAATACCCATACCAGCAACAAACTGCCTGCCATCGCCGCCATCGCGCCTTGAAAACCTAACCAGGCTAATAACACCCCGCCTAAAAAGAACCCCACGCCCTTAAGAGCATTTTTAGAGCCAGTTAATAGCGCCACCCACTTGTATAACGCACCTTGCGCTTCATCAGGTAGCAGCAGCTTTATGGCACTTTTTGCGCTCATTTTATTTAGATCTTTGGCAATACCTGACAACGCCTGCGCCGCCATCACCCACAGCACAGTAAGCTGTTCCGTGGGGAGCAATAACATGCTAAGTGCGACAATTTGCAGCAACAACCCCAGATTCATGGTTTTGTTTAACCCCAAACGCGCACCTAGCCAGCCCCCTACTAAATTGGTAACAATGCCAAAAAACTCATAAAACACAAATAACGAGGCGATGGCCAGTGGGCTGTAACCTAACTGATAAAAGTGCAGCACAATTAGCATGCGCAGCGCCCCATCGGTTAAGGTAAAGGCCCAGTAATTACCGGTTACAATTAAATATTGCCGTACATCTGCGTTCATGCTGCTCTCTGCCGCAAAATGGCTTATTTGGCCAAGCCAACTAATTTGGCTAACTCAACGGTGCGATTGGCATAGCCCCACTCGTTGTCATACCATGCATAAATTTTTACTTGGGTACCATTTACCACCATAGTGGAAAGCGCATCAATAATGCTCGAACGCGGATCGGTTTTGTAATCTACAGACACTAAAGGCCGTGTTTCATAACCTAAAATACCGGCCAACTCGCCCTCTGCTGCCGCTTTAAGTAGCGCATTCACTTCTTCTGCTGTGGTGGCACGCTCTACTTCAAATACACAGTCTGTCAGTGATGCATTGGCCAGTGGCACACGCACGGCATGCCCGTTTAAACGGCCTTTTAGCTCAGGGAAAATTTCGGTAATCGCCGTGGCCGAGCCGGTAGTCGTGGGTATTAAACTGCTGCCACAAGCCCGCGCGCGGCGTAAGTCTTTATGCGGCGTATCTAAAATAGATTGGGTATTGGTTAAATCATGAATAGTGGTAATGGCACCGTGTTTAATGCCTAATTTTTCGTGGATCACTTTTACCACTGGCGCTAAACAGTTAGTTGTACAACTTGCCGCCGTGACAATCTGATGAATTGAGGGATCAAACAACTGCTGATTAACCCCCATCACCACATTTAACACACCGGCTTCTTTAACAGGCGCGCTAACCACGACCCGTTTTACCCCTTGATCTAAATAGGCTTGCAGCAGCGCCTTGCTTTTCATTTTACCCGAGGCGTCGATTACCACATCACAGCCCGACCAATCCGTGTCAGCAATGGCTTTATTGGCGGTTACCTTGATGTGCTGCCCTTTGATTATCATGGCATCTTCATTGGCCGTGGCCTCATGTTGCCAACGGCCATGTACCGAATCAAAGTTAACTAAGTGCGCAAAGGTGGCCGCATCGGCCGCCGGATCGTTAATTTGCACAAATTCAAACTCAGGCCAGTCAAAGGCTGCGCGCAGTGCTAAACGGCCGATGCGGCCAAAACCATTAATTCCTACTTTAATTGTCATTATGCTGTCCTGTTTTTCATTAACATTATTCAGTTTCGACTGTTGCGGCCGTTTTTAAACTTTTGCCAGCCACAATGCCAAGCACTTAAAACTCTGTGTTGACTTTGTAAAGTGCATCGTTATTCACTACAACATTGACTGTCACGCGTTGGACGATCGCCCATAGCCGCAAGATTCGCTTGTAACGGCGCGAGAAAGGGTTGCTGCGCGACCGCCGTCTGCTTAAGGCAAGCTTGCGCCCACGGCGCTAAGGTTGGATTTAAACGGTAATACACCCACTGCCCCTGACGACGGTCGAGCAGCACCGCGGCTTTTCTCAGCATGGCCAAGTGGCGTGAAATTTTGGGCTGGGTATCTTGTAAGGCGGTCGTGAGCTCGCAAACACATAATTCTTGCTCGGCCATAATTAATAACAACGCATTGAGCCGGGTTTCATCGGCCAGTAATTTAAAAAAACTCAGTGGGGTTAAGGGTTTGTGCTGATGCTGTCGATCGTATAGCAGCACAAACATACTTAAGCGCTCGGCTAATTGATGAAGTGTGGTTTCAAAAGCATGAGAATCAGAACTTTGCTTTGGATCGCTAAAATCCCAAGCCAATAAATGCTTAGCGGTGATTTCGTTGGCGCACTCTGCCGTTGTTTTATTGCATAGCACAATCGCATAATCAAAATTGATATGCCGATATTTACTGAGGGGTTTGGCGTACAAACCCTCGGTACTGATACCCTGAGCGGCTAAAGTACTTAAAGCGCGAGGATCGGCAACAGCAGGTGCACTACCCGCACTGTATGCTGTAAAACGATCCGCATATTTATGCCGAGCTAAGCCTTCCGCTAAAATAGAACGCGCGGAGTTCTCGGTGCAAATAAACAGTAGAGTGGGTAATGTCACAATTATTCACATATGAAAAAACGAATATGCGAATTATATTATATGTGTTTATTGAAACTGCAAGCCTAAAACGCAAAGTTCATCAAACTGCCACATAACACATTTTGAAACGGACCCGTCGTTACCGACTTTACGCATACTGAGATAAAGAAATGATCCACCATCAGCTCCGAGCATAGGCTCAGTGCTGATGGTGAAAGCAGAAGGGAAATTTAAAAGGTCTGTGGATGCCGTTGTAACCAATCGTTCATGGCATCAAGTACTGCAGGTTTTAGCGGTATGGCAAAAGCCGCAATATTTTCCTGTAATTGTTGAGTGTTAGTGGCGCCGATTATCGTGGAGGTAACGCCGACAACTTGATTGGTCCAGCTTAATGCTAGCTGCGTTGGACTGATGCGAAAATTCGCCGCCAGTGCAACAAAGTCAGCGATCGCGGCATTAGATTGTGCGGTATCTCGAAATAAGCCATTACGCTGAGCGATAGACCAGCGACTGCCGGCAGGTCGCGCCCCGCCGAGATATTTACCCGACAATGCCCCACCCGCCAAAGGCGACCAAGGCAGGTATGCCAATTGCTCATGCTGACATTGCTCTAACAAATAAGGCCAGTCTTTGGTGTGCAGCGGGCCAAATTCGTTTTGCACTGAGACCATTCGAGGCAAGTTATGCTGCTTACTTAACTGCAAATATTGGCTGATCCCCCATGGGGTTTCATTTGACAAGCCACAATAACGGATTTTACCGGCCTGCACTAAATCGGCCAGTGTCTGCAAAATCGCTAAGATCTCATCTTGTTGCTGCTGCACATTGACCGTAGCAAAATTGATGCGGTTAACCGCATGCTTACCAAAATGTGGAGATGTGCGATTCGGCCAATGCAATTGATATAAATCGATATAGTCGGTATTTAAACGGCTAAGTGAGCCTTCAACGGCTGCGATGATACTTTGCGGGCTGATCGGGCTACCGTTACGAATATGACTAATACCATTACCGGCAATTTTGCTGGCAATAATCAACTTATCGCGCTGCGCAGCATGGCGGCTTAACCAATTACCCAAAATTTGCTCTGTGGCACCATAAGTTTCAGGACGTGGCGGAATAGCGTAAAGCTCAGCAGTATCAATAAAGTTTACACCAGCCTCTAACGCCAATGCTAACTGCGCATTGGCATCTGCCTGGGTATTTTGCTGGCCCCAAGTCATGGTGCCTAAGCAAACTCGAGATACACTAAGATCGCTGCTACCTAATGTTGAATACTGCATGTTTGTCTCTGAATTTATTCAAATAAGCCGACTATAGCAGATTACTCTGCATTTTAGTGACTCGTTGCGGCGCTACTGTAGATGTTACAAACAGGCAATAAGGCTAAAGTCCCAGAAACTAAAAGCCAACAGGCCAGTGTTTAGCCGTTACAACAGCAGGGAGCAGCTTGATATACGCATCACTAAAAAATTAGCCACTGGTTAAAGGCTTCTGCATATACACTGCATCTAAGCCGTAACTATGCAAAGCGCATTGTGCTTTTTCGGCTATGAGCCTGTGCGCAATAAAACCCTGTTTATGCCAAAAACGCTGCGATTTTTGAACAGCAACTAAGGCTAAACATGGCAGCGATAAAGCAGTCGCATGCTGCTCAGCTTGTTTTAACAGTATGGCGGCAATACCTTTACCCCGTGCCGCCTCACTAACGGCCAGATCATGCAGGTACAATAGATCCGCTGCCGCTGCACACTCAAACTGACTGGCTAAAACAGTCACATGCTGAGTTACCGCAGGATAACTGAATAAATAGCCAAGTAACTCACCCGCTGTATTTTCGGCCAACCAGCAACTTTCTGCCGCCACCTTTAAACGCGCACCGAGTAACGCTGGCGGTTCATATAAATCGTCGCTATAGCAGTGATCTTGCAAGGCAACCACCTTAGCAAGATCATCCGCTTGCAGCAGACGGATCCTGACATCCATACTAGCTCGCTTGCCTAACAAAGTTTAAAGCAGCACAAATCGCGGTAACTTGTGCCATAACGCATTGTTCAGGCGTGGCACTGGGGCTGTCTGGATACACTTCAGTGGTGGTCACATATGGGGCCTCTGTAACACGACCGCATAAACCCAAGGCTTTCTTTGGATAATTGATCACCCCCGGTTGTACCATAGGATCACCAATTAACTCACCGTTTTCGTCCGGCGGCGCGATATGCGTTACCTTGGCGACTTCATTAATAATTGCTTGCTGAAAAGCCGGCTCGGGTCGTTCTGCATCGCCAACGAGGTAAAAACCATCCGGAATGTTCCAATTGGTATTGACGGTGCCATCGCGCGCAGCTTTTGCTGGGCGAAACTCCGTATTATCACTGTCGGTGGTTTCATGTAAATCAATGTGTAACAAAGGGGTGATACACAGTCGCTGTATATACTCACGTAAATAACGTGCTTCGTCACTTGCACTATCACCGCTAAACGAGCGATTTGGATCCACCGCCAAAGGGCTCCAGCGATTAATCGTTTCATAAGCCCAAGGGCTGATACAAGGTGCAATTAGCAGATTAAAATCAGCTAAATACGCTGCAGCATGCTGCGCCGCAAATCGCAAAGCGCCATGCACACCACTGGTTTCATAACCATGTACGCCACCGGTAATTAACGCTAAGGGTTTATCGTTTCGCCAATCACGACTCTTTAAAATATACAGCGGGTAACAAGCAAAACCTTGCGCTTGATAATCGACCGCACCATATTGTTCTCTCTCGAAATGCGCATCGAGCGTGGCTAATAACGCTAACACATCCTGCTGATAACTGCGTTGCACTTTTTGTAAGTTAAGCCATTGCTGTTTCTCTGCTCCGGTCCAAGGCTGTCCTGGTGTGCCAATGGCATAAACTGTTTCGGTCATAGGATCCCCATTCAACAAACAACGTGTTATAACCTGATAAGCTTATCAGCCTACCTGAATCCTTGAACAACGCCAAGTCATGCGCAGGGCATCAATCCCTCAGACTGCATTAAAAATACCCAGAACGGCAGTTGTCACACCTTTGTCGGGAAGTTGACATCAAAATTACGCCCTGCTTCGCTTGCTAATAAACAGCAAAACACGTTTACTTTAGTGGTCAATTTAAGGAAAAAGATCCATGGATATTATTGCAGAAAAACTCAAAGCACTCCGCCTACAACATGGCTTATCACAGGATTTATTGGCGAAACAAAGTGGATTAAGTCTGCGCACTATTCAGCGGCTTGAGCGAGATGGCGGTGGATCCGCAGAAAGTCTGTTAGCACTCTCTGCCACATTAAATGTTAGCCCAATGGCGCTTCGCAACGAACAAGGGTTACCGATTGCACACTGGTCTTTTGTTAGTATTAGCTGTAAGGCTATTGCTTGCTTAATGTTGTTGGCAATAACGCTAGCGTTAATCATGCTAGCCTCTAACGGCAGATACACACTGTATATTGATATCATTTCATTGCTATTTTTAGCACTGTTTCTGCCAAGTGTTACTATAATAACCTTGGGTTTTGCTGGTTTAAAACGTTCAATTAGCGGGTTACGCTTGCTTTTTAGTCAACAATTATATGGTACATCGCAGTTACAACAACTTAGAAGTATTTATCGACTGCAATACCGACTCTGTTACAACGCTGCACTGCTTTGTAGTTTGTTTGGTTTGGTTAGTGTGTTTCATTACAGTGTTGAGCGCAACTCAAGCCTATTATTCTCTGGGTTAAGCGTGCTTACTTTGGCGTGGTTATATGCTGCTATGCTTGCCGAACTGGTCTATCGGCCATTAATATTTAAACTGCAACAAGCCATTCAACAGCAAAGCACAGATGCCGCTTGAGTCCCCCAATAACTGCTGTTAGGCTGAGCTCATATTAGCTATCGTAAATGCAGTGATGAATAAAAGAAACTGGCTGGCAAAACAGATAGATCCTTCGTCATGGCGTCAAGAAGGGCTATCCCCATTCAATTTATTTATATGCGTTGTCATTGTACTTTCCACAATTTTCGCCATTTTAGAAACAGAACCCTTATTAACAGAGGCTTACCCTGAATACTTTGTTTTAATTAATCAGATATTATTAATCATATTTGCTACTGAGTTAGCCTTACGTATCTATATTGCACCCTATGGGCACGGTGAACAGGGCATTAGCCGTTGGCGCTTTATTATCTCTGGCTGGACTTTGCTGGATATCTTAGTGCTGTTAACTTTTATGCCATTGTCCGAAGATTTACCGCTATTGGTGATTCGTTTGATGCGCGTTTTCCGTATTTTGCGTTTATCCCGGCTGACACGCTTTAATTACTCCCTCACTTTACTGCTGCAATCCATTCGTAAACGACAAACCGAATTGGGCATCAGCTTTCTAATAGCCCTTTTATTACTGTTATTCACGTCGATATTGTTATATTTGGTGGAAGGGAAAAGTAACCCAGAAGACTTTGGCAGTATACCGCGTACCATGTGGTGGTCTATTGCCACACTCACCACTGTGGGTTATGGCGATGTCACCCCCCTGTCGCCACTGGGTAAGTTCTGTGCCGGTATTACTGCGTTAATTGGTATTGGTTTAGTCGCCATGCCTACGGGCATATTGGCGGCCGCTTTTAGCGATGCTTATCAACAAGCCCGCGAACACAAAGCACAACACTTAAAACATTTAGAAGAACGAAGAGCCGCGGAAGCCAGCAAACGGGTTGAACAACAAAAAAATACCGAGGGCTAAAGCCATACCGCTTCAAAGAAATAACCATTTACAGGCTTGATAGGCTTGCAGGGCACTAGCTAACGCTGTGTGGGCATGATAATCGGCTCTAAAGCCTGTTGTCGCACATGCTGTTGTAACCTAGGATAAAAGTCTAAAAATACCTGTTCAAGCTCAGTATAGCGCGGGGTAATTTCAGTAATAATGCCATCGAATTGATTAGCAAAACGAATTCGCTGAGCAATCCTATCTAACGCCATGCCGACTCGAGGTAATTGCTGGTAACTTTCAAACCAATCTTGCTGTCGTACTTTTTGCATAGTCCACAACATCTGCGCTGGCATTATAGGCTCCGCATGGGCTAGTTGCTGGTAAAGCGCTAACTTAGCGCGACTAAAAGGTTCTGCATAAAAGCGAGACCAATGCACTGTTAAAAAGTGGTCAAATAATACATCTAAAGCCACCCCAGCAAAGCGCCTCCTTGTTGATGAAAATTGCCGCTTAGCCAAACAAATAGCACTATCTGCATCAGTAAAAGCATCTACTGCACGATGATTAGCAAGGCCGGCTTTAATTGAGGGGGCAAGTGAAACAAGGCATACGCCTTTAGAGAAGTCACCCAACAAATTCCCCACTAACGATGGCGCTGTAGGCTGCGCTAGAGCCATATGTGCCAAATAGTTCATCATCACCTGTAATACAAAATTGCTTAAACGATTTGATAAAAAAACCCGCTATATAGCGGGTTTTTTAGTAAGCGTATCAATTATAAGCTGATGTTTTTTACACGCGCTTTTTCATTGATATAACTCTGCCAACTACGTGTTTGACGCTCAGTTGCTGGATCCCGCTTGGCCGCTTGCAATGCAGCATTCGCTTCGCGATATTTACCTTGATAGAAGTAAGCTTCCATCAGGCTCATATGGATCTTACCGGCATCACGTGAATCAATGGCTAAAGAGGCATCAAATGCTTTAATGGCATCGTTGTACTTTTGGATGGCTAAGTAAGCCATACCTTGGCGACGATACGCATCAGCTTCATTGGTCATTTTAGCTAATTCACCATAGTACTCAGCAGCTTTAGCAAATTCACGAGCAGCTTGGAAGTTAGATGCAATAGCATTTAACATGGTACGATCTTTTTTGATCTTACCGCTTTTCATGTATTTTTCGTAAATCGCTGCCGCTTTATGCGGAATGTTGTTATTTGCATACATTTGTCCCAGCGTTTTCAGCTCAGACTCTGATTGCAAATAACCATTGTTGTAAGCGATTTGCAGAGCACTTAACGACTTTTGGTAATCTTCAACTAAGGTATAAAAGTTACCTAAGTAAACCCAATATTGGCGTTCTTCAGGAAACAATTGCACCATGGTTTCTACCGTTTCTACCGTCTTAGGGTAGTTTTTAGACTCATACAAGGCGCCCATTTTCAGCATGTAATACTGTTTGTTAGGCTCTTTGGCATAACGAATAGCATTATCAATCGGAGTAAGAACGTTTTTGTAATCACCTAGTTGGTAGTAAGCGTTAGCAATACGCAGATAAACATCTGGGTCTTGCTCACCGGTAAACTTCATCCAAGCTTCATAGTTTCTAATGGCATCTTTATGCATGTTCTCCATTGACTGCAAATCTGCAACCAACTTTAACGATGCAGAATGATCCGCAAAACTTAATAAGTCAGACTTAACGGCTTGCTCAAGATACTTGATCGCTTGCTTGGTATCTTTAGTGGCATATAAAGAACCGATAAAACGTGCTAAAAACGCATTATCAAAATCATTACCACCACGAATTTCTTGCAATACTTGCAAGGCTTCGTCAATTTTCTCTTCGCTGTATAGCTCAAACGCTTTAGTTACACCGCGACCTACCCGTTCACCAGGTAACTGCGTTTTACGGTTTTTGCGTTCTTCAATGCGCGCTCTGTCAGCATCAGTAATGTTAACCTGTGCCATTGCTGGCACAGAAAAACTAAAACTGGCGGCAACGATCAGAGCTGAGGTTAATAAAGATAATTTTCTCATTTCTTTAATCTCCCTGTTGCATGTCTAAGCTGAAATCTAGCTGTACTTGTTGACCAGGCTGGCGCATTGGCTTGCCATCAACAACTTTCGGGCTGTATTTCCAACGACGCAGAGCACGGATAGCTTCACGGTCGAATACACGACGTGGTTCGGCTTCAATCACTTCAACCTCATCCACACTGCCGTCTTCCATGATAGTAAAGCTTAAACGTACCCAGCCTTGTAAGCCGTCACGCGCTGCTTGCACAGGATACCGTGGTTCAATACGTACGATAGGCGTTGCATCACCGTCACGTAATAAAGAGCCTGGATCACCTAACCCCGTGTTTGCACCCAGATCAAGACCTGGCATATTGAACGACACGGCACCGGCAGTATTGCTCATTTCTGGCTCCGGCTGCTGCTGTTTAGGCGGCTGAGCCGGTGGTGGCGGTGGTGGCGGTGGTGGTGGAGTCCGCGTCTGTGTATCTGAATCCGGCGGTGTCGTATTAATTTCTATAATAATACGCTCCTGCTCAGGAGGACGCCGCTCGCCGCTGCCCTCAATGAGCAGCGCCATAATCAGAAACAACAGGAACGTTACCACGGCACCGATAATTAACGATGTTAGGAAACGTACCATAATTAGTTATTCTCCCCAGCAACAGTAATAACAAGCGACGGATCAGCTGCTTTAATCTGGTCCATAACTTCCATTACTACACCGTGTTTCGATTCTTTGTCTGCCTGAATGATAATGGTATCAGTAGGTGACTCAGCTCTTAACCGCTCGATGTTTGCAGAAACCCGCTCAACATCAACCGGACGCTTGTCCATCCAAACTTCACCGTTAGCACGGATAGCAATAAAGATTGTCGCACTAGGCCTTTTAGTGGCCTGGGCCGCTTCAGGTTTGTTGACATCAATACCTGCTTCTTTCACGAAAGAAGTCGTAACGATAAAGAAGATCAACATAATGAAAACGATATCCATCATCGGCGTAATGTCGATTGCGGCTTCTTCGTCTTCGCGTATACGTTTACGTGCCATAAAAATTCTCTCTTAATGATGCGGTAAGCTGTCTACGAGATCAGCTTTCTCTCGTTTGACTTTCACTTCCAGCCGCGAACTGAAAAATACACCTGACAAAGCCGCAACCATACCCGCCATTGTCGGGATAGTTGCCATGGAGATACCCGCCGCCATTGTGCGAGGGTTACCGGTACCTTGGGTGGCCATAATATCGAACACCGCAATCATACCCGTTACCGTTCCAAGCAGACCCACTAATGGGCACATTGCAACCAGTGTCTTAATCAGTAACATTCTTTGATCGAGTTGATCCGTCGCTTCAGAAATCCAGCAATCACGGACTTTATGCGCATACCAGGAAGTTGTATCTTCCCGAGCATCCCACTTAGCAATAATTTCCCGTTTCATCTTAGGAAATATTGAAGTGACATACCAGTAACGCTCTATCATCAATACCCACATAATGAAGAGCACTATGGCGACAACGTACAGGACGTTGCCTCCCGTATGGATAAAATCCTGTACTGATTCCCACAGCCCTACTAGCTGGAGATTCATTAGGCTTTCTCCTTCTCCGCGTGAGCAGCAACAATACCCGCGCTTTGCTCATCTAGAACTTGTAGAATTGATTTAGCACGTGACTGAACGATGCTGTGAACGAACAGTAATGGTAAAGCACAAATCAGACCTAGCGCAGTTGTTACCAATGCTAAAGAGATTGAACCTGCCATCAGTTTCGGGTCACCTGTACCGTATAACGTGATTTGTTGGAACGTTAAAATCATACCGATTACTGTACCTAATAGACCCATTAACGGTGCTACTGCAGCAAACAGTTTGATTAAGCCGATACCACGGTCAACCGCTGGAGTTTCACGCAGGATAGCTTCGTCTAACTTAAGCTCTAAGTTTTCAACATCAGCAGATTTGTTGTCATGATAAACTTTCAGAATACGACCCAGTGGGTTTTTCTCTGATGGTGTACCCAGATTTTTCAGCTGTGCGCGCATTTTGCCGCCAACAGCAGCTAATACTAGGATACGCTCTAAGGCAATCAGTAAACCGATAGCTAATAATACGGTGATCAAATAACCAACCGTGCCACCCTGATGGTAGTATTCCATCAATGTTGCGCGTTGCTGATTTAAACGTAACAGTGAGTTACCTTTTGTTGGATCCACATACATACCCGCTAATTCACCAGCACCTGCGCTGTTAAACGTAGCAACTGAGCTTTGGATTTTAGACTGTGGAGCACGACCCAGTGGCTGTATTTGGTCAGTATCAACGTTACGGATCAAATAATCAGTCGCTGTGGTTAAGTGGAAAGCACCCAAACGAGTTACACGTTGAGTAGAAGTACCACCGGCTAACTCAACCACTTCAGCGTCAAACTTTGAAATTTTAGCTGATTCAGTCATTTCAGTTAACATAGCAACCCACAGGTCTTCCATTTGATCTAACGTTGGAAGTTCAGTTGCTGCAGCGATTTCACGTAATGGTACATCACGGCCAGGATACTGAGCGCTGATGATTGAGCTGCTAATGGTACCGAGTGTTTTGTTGGCTGTTTGACGAACCACACCGAATACCTCACCCATTGTACCTAAAGCACTTTGTAACTCTTGTTGCTTTTGGGCGATAAGGATGTCGTTTTGAGCATATTCTTGCTGTAAACGTTTACCACGAGCTTCTTGATCAGCTAAGGCTTTTTTCGCCGCATTTAATAATGCTTGCTTATCAGCGCGCTCAGCTAAGAATGCACGCTCACGCTCTTGGTTAACGCGACCTTCAACGGTGCGTTGCTGTTGAATTTGTTGCAGTAATTGGTCTAACTTTTCGGTATTAGCTACCGCGTTGAAAGCTACTGACGCAGAAAGTGTAACTGCCGCAGCAACAACTAAACTTTTAATTGCCATTTTCATCTATTCTTACTCCGCTGCGAAAAGTGGTACACGATCCATTTCAAGCGTGGCTTCACGACGAGCCATCTTGATAAAGTTACCTACTGAAGGTAAATAGGAAGCGTCTAATGAAACCCACTCGCCAGTGCTCTTATTGAACACCCAACCAGCGCTGCCATCTAAAGCGATTGCCATTAAAGATAAACGGCCTAAGTGAACGTAATCAACTGTAATTTCGCTACCGCCAGTGGTTAACGTGCCTTGGAAAGCGGCTAACTCGCTACCGTAACCCATTTCAATTTCATAGGCTTCTAAGATTTGACGGAATTGCTCTGAACGCTGTACGTCTGAGCGAGCCATCAATTCACGTAACCGCTCAATACGCTCTAAACGACGTTCAGTACGCAGTGGAATATCGGCTTTGATGAATTGCTCTAAAGAATCGATCATGCGGAACATGAGCGGTACTGTACCTTGGTTAGTTCTCTCAAGGCCATCAATCTGGCGTTGCACAGAGTTGATTTGACGTTGTTGGTCAGCAACTAAGGTAGCTAAGAAATCGTTGTATACTTTTAAGTTGTCTGTTTGGTCAACAACTACACGGTACTCACCTAACAATTCTTGAGCTTGCTCATAAATTGTGTTGATTTTCTCTTGTGACTGAACAGCAGCACGTTGAATTTGATTATTTGCTTGATGAAGATCTTTTAAGTCTGTTGCTGCAGCTGAACCAGCCAGCGCGAAGCTGCCTGCCAACGCAGAGGCCACAAGACTCATATGAGTTTTTTTATTAAACATAGTTCCCAACCAATGATTGCTGATTAACGTAACCTGATGTTGTAAGGGTCGCCGTTTAAAACGACAGCAGACCCTCGTTTTAGAGGGTAAACCAACCGCATCATTACAGGTAAAAAGTAAGATGTCAACTGACAGACGCCCCTGAAACACCTGTATTTATGCGGGTTTTGTATGGTTTAACACCATTTTCTGAGTACCGATAAACTCATTATTAATTTTTTTTAACTCTTATTAATAACTCTGCTTATTTTATATGCGGCACTAATTTGCCCGCCGTATACAAATCTACCATAGCATCTAAAGATAATGGCTTAATTTTACTACCTTGGCCAGCACAGCCGAATGCCTCATAACGTGCAATACAGATATCAGACATCGCCTTCACGGACTCTTGTAAATACTTTCGAGGATCGAATTCTGCAGGATGCTTTGCCATATAACGACGAATAGCACCTGTAGAAGCTAAGCGCAAATCAGTATCGATGTTAATTTTGCGCACACCAAATTTGATTCCCTGTTGGATCTGTTCAACCGGAACGCCATAGGTTTCAGGAATAGCACCGCCATATTCATTAATAATCTCCAACCAGTCTTGCGGCACTGAAGAAGAGCCATGCATAACAAGGTGGGTATTTGGAATACGTTGGTGGATCGCTTTAATCCGGTCAATCGCCAGAATGTCGTCTGTTGGTGGCCGACTAAACTTATAGGCCCCATGAGAAGTACCACAAGCAATGGCTAAGGCATCAACATGTGTTTCGCGAACAAACTGTGCGGCTTCTTCCGGATCAGTAAGCATTTGATCGTGCGTTAGTTTACCCACGGCACCAATGCCATCCTCTTCACCCGCGTCGCCAGTTTCAAGCGAGCCCAAACAACCTAACTCGCCCTCTACTGATACACCACAAGCATGCGCTATTTCAACAACTTTGCGCGTTATATTCACATTGTAAGCATAGTCAGTCGGCGTTTTACCGTCCTCCGCTAGCGAACCATCCATCATGACAGATGAAAAGCCTAACTGAATTGAGCGTTGACAAATACCTAAAGAGGTACCGTGGTCTTGATGCATCACAACCGGCACATGTGGAAACTCTTCCACCGCAGCTAAAATTAAGTGACGCAAGAAAGGTGCGCCAGCGTATTTCCGCGCGCCTGCTGATGCTTGCACGATAACCGGACTATCGGTTTTCTCAGCTGCCAGCATAATAGCGCGCATTTGCTCCAGATTATTCACGTTAAATGCTGGGATGCCGTAACCAAATTCGGCGGCGTGATCCAGCATTTGCCGTAATGATATCAGTGCCATGAGTTCCTCTCTTTTTGTGTTAGGTACAGTAGTAAGATTTTAGTTTTGTTATTTTGTTATTTTTTTGCACGTTCTTCTAAAATGGCGACCGCGGGTAAAGTTTTACCTTCTAAAAACTCTAAAAAGGCACCACCACCGGTTGAAATATAAGAAATATCTGCCGCTACACCATATTTATCAATTGCAGCTAAGGTATCACCTCCACCTGCAATAGAAAACGCTGAGCTTTCTGCAATAGCGCGAGCTAAAGCTTCAGTACCTGCGCCAAACTGCGCAAATTCGAATACCCCAACAGGACCATTCCAGACTATCGTGCCAGCTTGTTTTAGTATAGCGGTAAGTTCTGCAATGCTGTCTGGTCCGATATCAAAGATCATGTCATCGTGGTTAACTGTAGCAACCGGTTTTAAAACCGCTACTGTGTCAGCACTAAAGGCGCTACCCACCACGACATCTGTGGGTACAGGAATGTTGCCACCGCGCGCTTTTGCTTGCGCCATCAAGCGCTGCGCTTCTGGGATTAAATCATTTTCACATAACGATTTACCGACATTATGGCCATTTGCTGCAATAAAGGTATTGGCAATACCACCACCGACAATCAGTTGGTCCACAATATTGGATAAAGATTCAAGCACCGTGAGTTTAGTTGACACTTTAGAACCACCAACAATAGCTACTAATGGCCGTTTCGGATTCTTCAATGCTGCGGCTAAGGCATCTAATTCAGCGGTGAGCAAAGGGCCCGCACAGGCAACAGGTGCGTACTTAGCCACACCGTGAGTAGACGCTTGTGCGCGGTGCGCAGTACCGAAAGCGTCCATCACAAACACATCACATAATGCCGCTAACTTTTTTGCCAACTCGTCATTGTTTTTGCCTTCGCCTTTGTTAAAGCGCACGTTTTCAAAAACCACCACTTCACCAGCGTTAACCTCGACCCCCTCGAGATAATCGGCTACTAACCGCACAGGAACAGTAAGAGCTTTTGCTAAATAATCAGCCACAGGTTGCATTGATGATGCGCTGTCAAAGACGCCTTCTTCAGGTCGACCTAAATGCGACATCACCATCACTTTGGCGCCCTTGCTTAACGCTAACTCGATGGTAGGCATTGCCGCTCTTAAGCGCGCATCAGAGGTAACAACCCCTTCACTAACAGGAACATTTAAATCTTCGCGGATTAACACTCTTTTACCGCTAAGATCCAGTTCGGACATGCGAATTACTGACATTTTATTCTCCATTGCAAAAAGCTTACCCTGCCATAGCTCTGGCGGTATCCAACATACGATTGGCAAAACCCCACTCGTTATCGCACCAAACTAGACACTTAACTAATCGTTTATGACTAACCCGCGTTTGCGAGCCATCAACAATACAGGAATGCGGATCATGATTAAAATCGACAGAAACTAAAGGCTCTTCAGTATAATCTAGGATACCGCGCAATGCTTGTTGGCTGGCTTCGCGTAACACCCGGTTAATATCATGAATACTGACATCGTGATCTAAGGTAACGCTTAAATCCATTGCCGTGACATTTAACGTAGGCACCCGCACTGCAATGGCTTCAAAACGGCCGGCCAAGTGTGGCATGATGCGTTCGATACCCAAGGCTAATTTGGTATCCACCGGTATAATCGATTGACTGGCCGCTCTCGTGCGGCGTAGATCGGGATGATAAGCATCGATTACTTGTTGATCATTCATCGAGGCATGAATCGTTGTGATGGTACCGCTTTCCACACCAAAATGCTGATCGAGCACCTGAATCACCGGCACAATACAATTGGTAGTGCAAGAACCGGCTGAAATAACTTGCATGCTCGGTTCGAGTAAATGCTGATTAATACCGTAAATAATAGTGGCATCAATGTCCGCTGCCGCGGGATGTGAAAATAACACTTGCTTGGCACCGGCATCGAGATGCCACTGTGCGTGCTCTCTCGTAGAAAAAATGCCGGTGCATTCCAGTACCACATCTACTGCTAATTCGCGCCAAGGTAATTCCAGCGGATCGGCCTCTGCAAACAGGGCAATATTATCGCCAGCCACCGTTATCCCCCCAGGAAACGATTGCACAGCATAACCAAATCGACCATGCGAGCTGTCATACTTTAATAAATGTGCGACACCAGCTGCGTCGGCCAATTCATTAATCGCGACGACTTGAAATTGCTTTTGCCAGCCATTTTCATAAATAGCACGTAAGATATTGCGTCCAATACGGCCAAAGCCGTTTATTGCCAGTTTTATTGCCATAAACGTAACTGCAAGAACCTTATCTGCGGGTAATACTGTGCACCTAACGCGCCGTGCTAATATGAAATGAAGCAGAGTGATGATGCAATTCATCACCACTTTACCTCATGCATCCTTGCTGGCGTAACGAGGCCTTGTTGGCCCCATTAGCGTTGAGATGAACAGCACAGGCTCAACATGAGCCGTTATAAAAGCTTAACTTAGCTCAGTAATTGCTGAGCAGCCTCAAGTACTTTTTCGGTAGTAATACCAAAGTGAGCAAATAATTGCTCTGCCGGTGCTGACTCACCAAAAGAGTTCATACCAATGATGGCACCGTTCAAACCCACATACTTATACCATGTATCTGTAATGCCCGCTTCTACCGCAACACGTTTAGTCACGGCTTTTGGCAAAACGGCTTCACGATATGTAGCATCTTGTTGCTCAAACACATCAGTAGATGGCATGGAAACAACACGTACCGCTTTTCCGTCAGCTTGTAATTGTTTTGCTGCTTGCATGGCCAGTTCAACTTCTGAACCTGTAGCAATAAAAATCAGTTCAGGTGTATCAGCGCTATCTAATAGCACATAACCACCGCGTTTAATCGCGTCTAATTGCTCAGCATTACGGGTTTGCTGCACCAGATTTTGACGCGTAAAAATCAAGCTGCTTGGTCCTTCAGTTCGCTCAATAGCTTGTTGCCAAGCCACCGCTGATTCAACTTGGTCACAAGGACGCCAATTCATTAAATTAGGGGTAACACGTAAGCTAGCCAGTTGCTCTACCGGTTGGTGTGTTGGACCATCTTCACCTAAACCAATCGAGTCGTGCGTATAAACAAAAATAACCCGTTGCTTCATTAATGCGGCCATGCGCACGGCATTGCGTGCATATTCCATAAACATTAAGAAAGTCGCACCATAAGGTACAAAGCCGCCATGCAAGGCAATACCATTCATCATGGCTGACATACCAAACTCACGCACGCCGTAATAAACATAATTACCGCTGGCATCCTTGGCAGTCAGGGGCTTACTGCCCGACCAAATAGTCAGGTTAGAACCGGCTAAATCAGCCGAACCGCCCATAAACTCAGGCAATAAGGGGCCAAAATTATTTAGTGCATTTTGCGATGCTTTGCGCGTGGCAATCGTTGCAGGGTTAGCTTGTAGCTTGGCGATATAGGCCTGGCTTTGCTCAGCCCAATTTGCCGGTAATGCACCGCTACTACGACGTAAAAACTCCGCAGCTAAAGCGGGGTGAGCGGCTTGATAGCTAGCAAAAAGCTGTTGCCACTTAGCTTCTGCTTGTTGGCCTGTGGTTTTCGCATCCCAATCTGCATAAATATCAGCAGGAATATCAAAAGGCGCATGTGGCCATTGTAAAAAGGCGCGAGCAGCGGCAATTTCGGCATCGCCCAGCGGTGCACCATGACAATCATGACTACCACCTTTATTTGGCGAACCATAACCAATCACCGTTTTACAACAAATCAAGGTAGGCTTATCGGTAACCGCACGCGCTTGCTCAATGGCCGCTTTTACTGCTTCAGGATCATGCCCATCGACATTCGGCACAACGTGCCAGCCATAGGCCTCAAAGCGTGCTGGAGTATTATCAGTAAACCAGCCTTCAACGTGGCCATCGATAGAGATACCGTTATCATCCCAAAAGGCTATCAGCTTACCTAAGCCTAAAGTACCCGCTAAAGAACAAGCCTCATGCGAAATGCCTTCCATTAGGCAGCCATCGCCTAAGAACACGTAAGTAAAGTGATCAACGATATCAAAACCTGGCTGATTGAATTGTGCGGCTAAGGCTTTTTCTGCTAAAGCCATACCTACGGCGTTGGTAATACCCTGCCCTAATGGACCCGTAGTGGTTTCTACACCGGGGGCATAACCGTATTCTGGGTGCCCTGGGGTTTTAGAGTGTAATTGACGAAATTGTTTTAGATCGTCAATGCTTAACTGATAACCACTAAGATGTAGTAAAGAATAAATCAGCATTGAGCCATGGCCGTTTGATAACACAAAGCGATCACGATCAGCCCAATTTGGATTGGTTGGGTTATGCTTCAAGTAATCTCGCCAGAGTACTTCGGCAATATCTGCCATGCCCATGGGTGCACCTGGGTGGCCCGATTTAGCTTGTTGTACCGCATCCATGCTGAGTGCACGGATAGCATTAGCAAGTTGTTTACGAGATGGCATGTTTACTCCTGAAAATTGGGCGCAAGGCAAGTTAAGCGCCTAGCTTGCTGCTTAAATTACCACTATTTTCACTCAGCTGCCGGCAGATGGCAAATGTTAATCTTGCTAGATGCCTTTATTTCCTTGGCATCTGATCTAAAAACAGCGCCTGGCGTAATTGACGGAAAGAAAGACGTCTGGGCGTCAAATATTACTGGTAATTACCCGCAATTTTCACTAAAATTAGCGGCTATTTTTTTGGCGCCCATCACTTTGCAACCTGCACTGGCATTGCTTGCCGGTACAAGCTTTTGCAAATAGGCGTAATTTTAGACAGGCGCTTTGGCGCATTCCGCATTAACCAACGTGGTGGAAAACAACTAATGGCACAACATATTTTCACGTCTGAGTCAGTTTCTGAAGGACATCCGGATAAAATTGCCGATCAGATTTCAGACGCAGTGCTGGATGCAATATTAGAACAAGACAGTAAAGCACGTGTTGCGTGTGAAACCTTCGTTAAAACCGGTATGGTGCTTGTGGGTGGTGAAATCACTACTTCAGCTTGGGTTGATATCGAAGAGATCGTTCGCAAAACCGTGCGTGAAATTGGTTATACCCATTCAGACATGGGCTTTGATGCTGACTCTTGCGCAGTGTTAAACGCAATTGGTAAACAATCTCCTGACATCAACCAAGGTGTTGACCGTGCCGATCCAAGCGAGCAAGGCGCAGGTGACCAAGGTTTAATGTTTGGCTATGCAAGCAACGAAACCGACGTTTTGATGCCTGCTCCTATTACTTATTCGCACCGTTTAGTACAGCGTCAGGCGCAAGTACGTAAAGACGGTACCTTACCGTGGTTACGTCCCGATGCGAAATCGCAGTTAAGCTTTATTTATGAAGACGGTAAGCCCATCGGTATTGATGCAGTAGTCTTGTCGACACAGCATTGTGACACCATCAGCACCGCTGATTTGCGTGAAGCCGTTATGGAAACCATTATTAAGCCAGTATTACCTGCAGAATGGCTAACCAGCAAAACCAAATATTTTATTAACCCTACTGGCCGTTTCGTCATCGGCGGTCCGATGGGCGACTGTGGTTTAACCGGTCGTAAAATCATCGTTGACTCTTACGGTGGTATGGCACGTCACGGTGGTGGTGCTTTCTCAGGTAAAGACCCATCAAAAGTTGACCGCTCAGCGGCTTATGCTGCACGTTATGTCGCGAAAAACTTAGTGGCTGCCGGCTTAGCCGAACGTCTTGAATTACAAGTGTCTTATGCCATCGGCGTAGCTGAACCAACTTCCATCAGCTTAGAAACCTTCGGCACCAGTAAACTGAGTGAAGATGAGTTAATCAAACTGGTGCGTGAACATTTCGATCTTCGCCCACATGGTTTAATTGAAATGTTGCAACTGGAAAGACCGATTTATCTGCCTACGGCCGCTTATGGTCACTTCGGCCGCAACGAGTTCCCGTGGGAACAAACCGATAAAGCCGAGTTACTGCGTCAGTACGCAAAATAAGCAATTGTTGTATAAAAACTAAAAAAAGGAGAGCTGAGCTCTCCTTTTTTCTTTTTTAAATGACCGTTCAGCTGATTTGCCGCTTACCTGACGCCAAGTTTTGTGTATGATTATTGGTTAGTTGTACCTTCCAGGGTCATTCACTGTAACAGTGAGTACACAATAAAAAATAAAAAAAGGATATGTTATGTCTGAACAAACCGCAGCCAATAACAATGGCTGGATGAATCGTGCGCTCAATACGATTGAGGTGGTGGGTAATAAATTGCCCGATCCTGCCGTATTATTTGCATTGTTAATGGTGATTGTTTGGGTAACCTCGTGGTTACTGTCGGGGGTGAGCTTTGATGAGCTGGACCCTCGCTCTGGTCAACAAATCGCCATAGTCAACTTGCTTTCGGGTGAAGCGTTAACGAACTTCACCTCCAATATAGTCAATACTTTTGTCACCTTCCCGCCGCTGGGTGTGGTACTGGTTGCGATGCTAGGTTTGGGCGTTGCCGAATATACCGGTTTTATTAATGCTGGCCTACGCTCAATTTTATCCGTTACCCCGAAAATGCTACTGACCCCAGTACTTGTTGCGGTAGGTGTACTCAGTCACGTTGCGGTTGATGCAGGCTATGTGCTCGTGGTGCCGCTTGGCGCAGTGATATTTTATGCTGCAGGCCGTCATCCTTTAGCCGGTATTGCTGCCGCCTTTGCGGGTGTATCCGGCGGCTTCTCAGCTACTTTCTTTGTGCCATCGAGCCTAGATCCGTTACTCGCCGGATTAACACAAACCTCAGCACAAATTCTTGACCCCAGCGTCACCATCAACCCGCTGAATAACTATTTCTTTACCACTGCGTCAACCTTTTTAATTATTGTGATTGGTTGGGTGCTGACGGATAAAGTGATTGAACCTCGGTTGAAAAGTACTAAAGTTGATGGTGATACGTCACAAATGGTGACCATGGAAGCCTTATCGCCTAATGAGTCTCGTGGTTTACGAGCAGCAGGCTTATCGATGTTAGCGGTTATCGCCTTACTTGCCTTAAGTATCGTGGTACCAGAACAAACACCTTGGGCAGCTAAACCAGAAGAGGTATTAGCCGGTGTAAACCCATTGCTTACTGCCGCCGCACCACTAATGAAATCGATTGTGACCATTATCTTTGTGTTCTTTTTAGTGCCAGGTATTGTATATGGTTATGTGTCTGGCTCGGTTAAAAATCACCGCGATGTGGTCAAGGGCATGAGCCATGCTATGAGCGGTATGGGCTATTACATTGTGATGGCATTTTTCTGTGCACTATTTTTATACGCTTTTAACCAATCTAATCTAGGTGTGTTACTCGCCGTAAAAGGCGCTAATGCTTTAAAGGCTATGGGCTTGCCTTTGAGTATGACGCTGGTGGGTATTGTATTCTTATCTGGCTTCGTCAATTTAGTGGTCGGTTCAGCGTCGGCTAAATGGGCACTGATTGGCGCTATTATGGTGCCTATGCTGATGGAGTTAGGCATTTCGCCTGACTTAACGCAAGCAGCTTATCGGGTAGGTGATTCATCAACGAATATCATCACCCCACTGTTACCGTACTTCCCGCTGATTGTAGTGTTCTGCCAAAAGTATGTTAAAAACAGTGGTATTGGTACCTTAGTTGCACTGATGCTGCCGTTCTCGGTAGTGATGCTTATATTGTGGACGGCTTTCTTGCTTGGGTTCTGGGCATTAGATCTGCCACTGGGCTTTGGATCAACTTACGAATATGTGCCTGTGCGCTAAGTTGTTTCATTCCTACTTTGCAAAACCGCTGTTCGCAGCGGTTTTTTATTTTGAACCCGCAGCTCAGGCTGCTAACATTAACGCTTTTAGCATCGGAACCGCCGGCATGCGTATACCTCGTATTTATACACCTCAAACGTTGAGTGTTAATCAAACATTGTGGCTTGATGATGACGCAGCAAATCACGTATCTCGCGTGTTACGCATGCAAACGGGCCAAGCCATACAACTCTTTAATGGCGATGGCTTTAATTACGACAGCAACATTGTAGATGTCAGCAAAAAACAGGTGCAGTTACAGGTTGTGGCACAACAGGCTAACCCGGTTGAGTCGCCGCTATCTATTCACTTAGGTCAGGGTATTTCCCGCGGCGATCGCATGGACTTCGCTATTCAAAAAGCCGTAGAGTTAGGTGTGACTGAAATTACCCCCCTATTTACCGAACGTTGTGGCGTAAAACTGGATGGCGAACGTTTGGCTAAACGTAACGAGCAATGGCAAAAAATTGCCATAAGTGCCTGTGAGCAAAGTGGTCGCAGTGTTGTGCCAAGGGTGCATCAGGCCATTTCTTTAGCGCAATGGCTGGCCCAACAAACAAAAGAATTAAAACTCACCTTGGATCCGCGCGCCAGCGCCACCATTAAAACATTATGTCCAGCGCAAACAATTCGGCTGGTTATTGGCCCGGAAGGCGGCTTTACGGATGCCGAAGTCATCGCGACGGCCCAAGCCCAGTTTACGGGTATTCAGCTTGGACCGCGCATTTTACGAACAGAAACGGCTGCACTAACCGCCATTAGTGCCTTGCAATTGCAATTTGGCGATCTTGCCTAAGGTTAAATGTTATGACGATAAAACTGGGTATCGTGATGGACCCCATCAGCCAAATCAACATCAATAAAGATTCCAGCTTTGCCATGCTGCTACAGGCGCAAAATCGTGGTTATGAAATTCATTATATGGAAATGGCCGACTTGTATTTATTACAAGGCCAAGCGCGTGCCCGCACGGTTACGCTGCGGGTACAACAAGATCAACATAGCTGGTATCAATTTGGCACAGAACAGGATATCGCTCTGAGCGAACTTGATGTGATCCTGATGCGTAAAGATCCACCGTTTGATACCGAATATATTTATGCCACTTACATGCTAGAGCGAGCAGAAGACTTGGGGACTTTAATCGTTAACAAGCCGCAAAGCCTGCGTGATGCCAATGAAAAACTCTACACCAGCTGGTTTAGTCAGTTTACGCCTAAAACCTTAGTCAGCCGTGATCCTTCACGTTTAAAAGCCTTCTATAAAACTGAGCAGGATATTATTTTGAAGCCGTTAGATGGTATGGGCGGCGCATCGATCTTCCGCTTACAACCGGGCGATCCGAATATCAGTGTCATCATTGAAACGCTGACTGAACATGGCAGTCGTTACGCTATGGCACAACGTTTTATTCCAGAAATTACCCAAGGTGATAAACGAATATTGGTGATCGATGGTGAACCTGTGCCATACTGCTTAGCAAGGATCCCTGCTTCAGGGGAAACACGCGGCAATCTGGCCGCGGGTGGTCGAGGTGAAGCTCGAGCCTTGTCTGAAACCGATTGGCAAATCGCTAAAGCCATCGGTCCAACACTAAAAGCCAAAGGGTTAATCTTCGTCGGTCTAGATGTTATCGGCGATAAATTAACTGAAATCAATGTTACCAGTCCAACCTGTATTCGGGAAATCGAAGCCGCTTTTCCGATCAGTATTACCGGCATGTTGTTTGACGCCATTGAAAAGCGCCTGGCAGCACGCTTAACGCCGTAATGATATCGCGGAGGTTGTATGCAAGGATTTCAGAACCATTTTCTCATTGCAATGCCTGCTTTGGACGATCCAATGTTCAAACGCAGTGTAACCTATGTTTGTGAGCACAATGATGAAGGCGCTATGGGTATTGTTATCAATCACCCTCTCCCGGTCAGCGTGGCTGATTTATTAAAACAACTCGAAATAACCTTTGATGCCGACAGCCCGGTGGCCAGTAGCCAAGTTTGTGCTGGCGGGCCGGTTCAGAGTGATCGTGGCTTTGTATTGCATACCGCTAAACCGGGCTATCATAGCAGTATGCCGTTGGAAAACGGTTTAATGGTCACGACCTCAAAAGATATTTTGATGGATTTAACCACCGCCGCTGCGCCAGAGAAGTTTATTTTGGCGCTGGGCTATGCCGGTTGGACCGCCGGCCAGTTAGAGCAAGAAATTGCAGACAATAGCTGGCTAGTAGTTCCTGCCGATAATCATATCATTTTTGATTTGATCCATGCTGAAAAATGGCAATCCGCAGCCGCGGCCATTGGCATTAAACCTTGGCAATTAACCAACGAGGCTGGCCACGCTTAATGCAACATCGCACCATTTTATGTTTTGATTATGGCACCAAAAGTATCGGGGTCGCTGTCGGTTCAGAATTAACCGGCAGTGCTACCTTACTTCCTGCTTTAAAAGCGCGTGATGGCATTCCGGAATGGGAGCAGATTGAGCGCTTAATAAAAGACTGGCAGCCGCAGTTATTGTTAGTCGGTTTACCGCTTAATATGGACGGTACTGAGCAAGACTTTACCGTGCGAACACGTAAATTCGCCAACCGCCTCCATGGCCGCTTTGGTTTAGCCGTCGCGCTACATGATGAGCGTTTATCCACCGCAGATGCGCGCAGTAGACTATTTGCAGAAGGCGGTTACCGTAATCTGAGTAAAGATAAAGTAGACAGCCTATCGGCACAGATCATTTTTGAGGGCTGGCATGAACAACAACACTAAGCCTGACTTGCCACAAGGCTATTATCAACACTACAAAGGGCGTTATTACCAAGTTGTTGACTTGGCTATGCATAGCGAAACCGCCGAATGGCTAGTGATCTATCGTGCGCTATACGGCGATTTTGGCCTGTGGGCTCGCCCCGCCACCATGTTTAGTGAAAACGTTGATATTGCTGGCGAACTGATCCCGCGCTTTAGTTATGTTGGCTCAACCTTACCCAAAGCACTAAGCTCACTGGCAAATACCCCTTAACGATGGGTAACAGTGACGCTAATAATCTCGCTGTTACCCATACTACAACGCGCCCTAACTTTGTTGTCGATACCACTCACCCAGAATTAAGCTCGCGGCCACACTCACATTAAGCGATTCCACTTTACCGGTGCCGGGTATTTGCAGCGCGATATCGGCGTTTTTCGCAACATGTTGCGATACACCAAACATTTCTTCACCAAACACAATCACCACTTTGGCCGGTAATGGCGTGTTATATAACGAGCTGCCGCCATGGCTAGAGGTTGTAATAAGCGTATAACCTGCCTCTTTACAGAGCTTCAGTGCCAGTGGCAGATTGTCGCAACTTAAACCATCGACAAATTCACCGCCGCCTTCAGCGGTGCGTAGCGCCGCGCCCGATTGTAATAACTCAGGCTGCTTCATAATAATGCCGCCCACGCCAAAATGAGCACAGCTGCGCGTAATAGCGCCTAAATTATGCGGATTACCCACGCCATCTAACGCCAGCAAACAATCTTGCTTGCGCCCTTTTTGTTGTAAATAGTCGGCAAGTTTTTGCTGCGGTTTACGTTTTACCAGCAGCACTATGCCACCGTGATGGCCACTGCCGGCTACTTTTTCAAGCTCGGCATCATCAACAATATGGTAGGCTTTTTTCGCTGCTGCTAAATACTTCATCATATCGGCAAACTTTGGTGCCAGCTGCGCCGATAAATACAAACGGATTACTGACTCTGGCCGTTGTTGAAACATGACCCGACAGGCATTCTCACCGTAAATTTTACCTTCGTTATCCAACACGGTTTTCAACGGCTTAGCGGTTTGCGGTTTTAATGCGGCTACCGGACGTTTTGCTTTATTTGCTGCTGATTTCGCGTTTTTCATCCAAGGCTTTTGCAACGGATCCGCTGCTTTGCCGCCTTTTGGCCGTTGTTGTGACATACCCATTCCCGTTTCTTTAGCATTTTGCTATCGCTTGCTGTATGCCGCAGATTTTAGCAGTTAGGCGCCGACAATACTTGGTTTTTTCTTGCACCGAGTCCGCGTGGGTCTGCTGCAAAGCGATTGCTATTAGTGCCATGGTTTTAACACTTGTTTTTTTAAGTTAACGCAGTATCCTTGGCGCCTTAAATGGCAAAGCAAGGCTCTTCTTTATGCTCAGTTATCGTCACAGCTACCATGCGGGTAATCACGCCGATGTGGTAAAACATCTTACCGAGGTAGCCATCTTAGACTACCTGCTAAAAAAAGATAAACCGCTGTGTTATCACGATACGCATGCCGGCGCGGGCCTGTATAGTTTGCAAAGCGAACACGCGCTAAAAACCGCTGAATACCAAGGCGGTATTGCTAAACTTTGGCAATACGAAGCGCAAAGCTCCTTATTAAAACGCTATATCGCGCTAATTAACCAACTTAACCCCGATGGCGAACTGGCTTTTTATCCGGGCTCGCCGAAAATTGCCGCGTTAATGCTGCGTAATGACGACCATATTCAAGCCACTGAACTGCATCCTACCGACTTTCCGGTGCTAAAAAGCCAATTTGTGCGCCGCCGTTATACGCGTATTGAAAATACCGATGCTTATGCCGGCTTTAAAGCGATGCTGCCGCCCTTGGTCAAGCGCGGTTTAGTGTTAATAGACCCGCCTTATGAGTTAAAAACCGAGTATCAAGACTTGGTTACAGGCTTACAAGAAGCCTATAAACGCTTTCCGCAAGCGACCTATGCCATTTGGTATCCGGTGATTGAACGCATCGCGGTTGAAGCCTTTATAAATAGCCTTGTTGCTACTGGCATTAAAAATCAGTTACGTATTGAGTTTAATTTACATGCCGATAGCCATGGGCATGGCATGACGGGCAGTGGTATGTTGGTGATTAACCCGCCTTACACCTTAGCCGAGGACATGCAAGGGGCGTTAAACGAAGTGCAACAACAGATCGGTGAAGCGGCCAGCCGCTTTAGTATTACTCAACTGGTTGGAGAATAAATATGCGCAGTTTTTTAGTGTTATGTGCTCTGTTAATAAGCTTCAATAGCTTTGGTTTTGGTCGCACGGGGCATGCGCTGATCTGTAATATGAGCTTACAATTACTGTCGGTACAAACCCAACAGCACGTGGCGAGCTTAGTTGCCGCCTCACCTCATACCGAATTCGCCAATGCTTGTGCGTGGCCAGATGAAGTGCGCAGTGAAGAGGAATATCGTTGGAGTGCGCCGCATCACTATGTGAATATGCCGCGCCCAGAGCAAGAAATTAAGCATGAACACTGCCCAGAACAAGGCTGTATTTTATCGGCTATCGCCGATATGCAGCAGCGTTTAACCGCAGATGCGACTGACTGGCAAGCCTTGTTATTTTTAGCGCATTATATTGGCGACTTACATCAACCACTGCATGTCAGTTATGCCGATGATCTTGGCGGCAATCGCACTGCTGTGTATTTTTATAACCCAGAAACGCCGGCTAATTTACACGGCATTTGGGATAGCAGCATGCTACACAAGCTAGGTTATGACGAAGATTACCAGAGACAAGAATGGTTATTTTTGCAAATTAACCCAGAAAACACCGCGCTATGGCAACAAGGCAGTGTGTTAGATTGGGCAAATGAATCTGCACGGTTAACCTTTGATATTTATCAGCATTATCGGCCAGGCATGTTAATTGACGACAGCTATTTAGAACAGTATCAAGCTAATTTAGAGCAACGTTTACAACAAGCTGCGGTGCGATTGGCGCTTTTGCTAGAACAGCTGCTCGGTCAATAAGGTTTTGCCTCAAAACGACCAAACGCTTATTTGATCCACCCTTTGCTAATTTGCCGGAACAACTCTGTTCCGGCGCGCTCTAGCCATTCAAAGGCTAACATTTCCTTACTGATCACTACTGCACCGGCTTGTTGCATGCGACTAAGCGCCAACTGTTTGTTTTCAGGCGTACGCGAGCCGACCGCTTCGCTAACCAAATACACTTGATAACCTGCGGCAAGTAAGTCCAGCACCGTTTGCAACACACAAACATGGGCTTCAGTGCCAAGCACCACGACTTGCGGCCGTTGCTGTGCGGCAACAGCCGCAACAATCTCGGGTTCACGCATAGCACTAAAATGAATTTTTTCATGCACCGCGCCACTAGGAAGTAACTCGAGCAATGAGGGGATAGTATGACCTAAGCCAGCTGGATAATGTTCTGTCGCCATTACCGGCACGTCACATAAGCGGGCAATTTGTAATACCCAAGCGGCAGCCTGACTCAGCTGCGCGTGATCAGCAATAGCTGGAGCCAATTTGCTTTGGATATCAATCAGCAAAACCTGACTCTGTTGTACCTGCAATAACATAGAGACTCCAATACTAAACCTTTTAGCTAAAACACCCTTACCGAATCATTCGTTTTATTGCCCACGCCACAACGCATGGCACAGGGTTTCATGCTTTTCGCGACTTAACAAAATACGGGCTAATACCAAGTCGGCACTGCCGTTCTCGCCCGTTACACCAATTTGTGCTTCGTAGTGCAGTTCGGGTTCAAGTTCTTGATTGACGGTGTCAATCCAATCACTGCTTGGTACCACCAAATCGACATAGCCGCGTGCTTCATAATGCTGCTGATAAAACTGATAATCTTCAGCTGATAGGTTATCGGCTGCTAATTCTTCAAATATATCAAAGGCATGGTCACATAATTCATCTAAAGACCACATTTCCAATTCTTGCATAAATCCCCCACATAATTTGTCGCAGTATACCAAGGCTTTGCGGCGAAAGCTTGCCTGCTGCTACAATAGCGTTTTTGCTATCTTGGTTTAACTATGTACCTGTGCCCACTGTGTCAACAAGCTTTAGTTTTAAATAATAAACAGTATCAGTGTGTCAATCGACATAGTTTTGATCAGGCCAAAGAAGGCTACGTTAACCTGTTGCCAGTACAGCAAAAAAACTCGCAAGATCCGGGTGATAATAAAGAAATGATGCAAGCCCGCCGCGCTTTCTTGCAAGCCGATTGGTATCGGCCAATGGCCGAGCAAGTTGGCAACATGTTACAACCGCTGCAGGTCACTACTTTGTTGGATCTAGGGTGCGGCGAAGGCTATTACAGCAACCTATTACAGCAACAATTAACTCTCGAAGAACAGCATGGCATCGATATTTCAAAATGTGCCATTCGCTCTGCCGCCAAGCAATATCCACAGGTTCACTTTGCGGTCGCTAGTGCTTACAGTTTACCTTTTGCCGCAGGTTATTTTGATGCCATAGTGCGTATTTATGCGCCCTCTTTAGCCAGTGAGCTGAGCCGTGTGCTCAAAGTGGGTGGTCACTTACTTACCGTTACCCCCGCCCCTGAGCATTTACTGCAACTCAAAAAAGCGATTTATAGCGAAGTACGTTTGCACAGTGATGCCGTTACTGAAATAACAGATTTTCAGCATGTTACAAGAGAACGGTTGAGTTTTCAGCTAATGCAGTTAACGGCAACCGATCTAATGCAGTTGATCACAATGGTGCCATTAGGCTGGAAGTTCAGTGCTGCAGTCAAAGCAGAATTACTGGCGCAAGCGCCAGTAATTCAATGTGATTTTTATTTAGATTTATATCAGAAAGTTGCCAAGGCTTAACAGCTAGACGCTTTTTTTGTGCTGTTTTTCTCGGATAGTTTGCAACCTGCCAGTAAACTGGCTTTGTCTTCTTTTTGCATTGCCGTAAACATGGTAGACCAAAAATGCGTGCTTAATTCTGCAACCACATTCGATTCCGCATTTAATAAAATCACTAAGCCCAACTCACGATCTTTAGAATACGCTAATTCGGCACGAAAGCCTTGTACCCAACCACCGTGATACACCAGTTGCTCTTGACCAAACTGATAGACGCGCCAGCCCAGGGCATAATGGGCATCGGTAATATGTTCACGCCACTGACGACGGCGCAGATCGCGAACCGTGCGAACACGCTTGTTCGTCATATATTGCAGTTGTTCGCTATTTAGCACCTCGGGGTTATAACCTAATTGCGCAATTAACCAATAGCCTAAATCAATAGCACTGGCATTGACCCCTGCGGCCGGTGCAAAACGATAGTAACTTTCGCTAACGGTACGTGGATACCATTTACCTTTAGCTTTCACATGCGGAATGGCGCGATTTTCAGTATCTAAAAACCCCTGATAGCCCACCGATGCCGTTGGCATATGCAGCGGCTCAAAAATATTTTGCCGTAACAAACTGGCATAATCTTGCGAGGTCGACTGCTGCATAATAGGTTCAATTAAACTGAACAAGACATTTTGATAGCCATAACACTGGCCGGGTGTACACAGCGGATCTAACTTTTGAAATTGCGGTAAAATACGTTCAGGCTGAAAATTAGCCTCAATCAGGTTGTCATAAGCATTGGCAATCACCCCAGTGCTTTGCGACAGTAAATGTTCTACTTTTAATTTATTATTAAACGAACGCGTTTTAAACGAAAAATCAGGTAAATAGCGATTGACCGGATCATCCCATTTAAAATGACCTTGCGATGCCAGAATACTGGCTAAACCACCGGCGAAGGTTTTAGAAACAGAAGCAATCCGAAATACGGTAAAAGCGTCAACAGGTAGCTTGCTACCCACTTCACGTACACCAAAGCCTTTAGCGCGAATAATCTTGTTTTTATAAACAATAGCATAGGCTGCACCAGGCACTTGCTGTTGCTGCACTTGTTCTTGAAAGAACTGGTCAAACTCTTTTAATAGTTCTGGCGAAGGCTCGGCAAAAACTGTAAAGCTAGCACCTAAACATAACAAACCGCATAACGCTTTTAGCAAAATAACCTCATCTACTACTGATCTACCGCTTCAGGGCAAATCAAGGGTTAGTCTTGGTTAATCATAGCAGCTAAACCCCAGTGTACTCTAGGGTTAGTTCTGCGTTACCTGCTATTTTTGTTTTGGTTGGTTAAGGCACTAACCCTTTATTTTCAGGCCTAAATACAAGCCGGTGTATTTTATTAACAAATGCACAAACTATAATGCCAATAGCAGCAAACGGCCCCAAATCACCCACAGCACCACACAACCTAAGACAAATAACCGAAAACGTGGACGCAAGGTATTGCTACCAATATGCACCACGGTATGTGCGATACGTAGCAGCACAAAGGCCGTACCGAGCAACAAAAAGGCCAAATCGGCCAAACCAAACTGCAATATAAATAACACACTAAATAGATACAGCATGGGCATCTGAAATTGATTATCGAAATTACGGCCGGTCGCTATGACTTGTTGATCCGCGCCACGTAAATCCATGGTTTGAAAAGCGGCCATGTTAATTTGTTTGTTACGAGCCGCTTTGAAACGTCGCCGCCCCATCAGCACCATGACCACGCTTGTTAGCACGACTTGCGCAAAAACGGTCAATAATAACCACTTTTCCATCTTTTATTTCCTTAAATCAACGATATTGTTGTTGGGTAGTATGCCTGTTTTAAGGTAAAACAACCATTAAAGGTCTAAAAGCTAATGTAAATTTAAACTACGCAAGCTAGTAGACACTGCGGTATCATAAGCCTGCACTGGCAAATGCTGTGGCTATGCAGAGCAAACAGCTGATGAAAACGACGCAGTAAAGGCTTGTATAGGGTATGAGGTGTTAATGGATAAATTAAATGCGCTGATGCTCGTTCGCGCTTTAGCCGCTGAAAAAGAAGGATTACCCCTGCTAAAACACTTAGTGGGCTGGGTAAACGAGTCACGCTTTAGCTTTGAGCGTAAAAAGCGCGCTAAAAAATTATTAGAAACACTGCAACAAAATCTCGCTGAAAGTGAAATGATTGCCAACAACTTGTTCAGTTGGCTGTGCAGTGTGCATATCTACCCGGCATTAGTCAGCCTTGGCGTATTTTCACGTCGCGGTTTTTTTCGTGAACTATCTAGCCGCCTCTATGAAAAAGTGAACCCAGCACCGCGTGATCTGAACGAATTAAAAGACGTGCTGGCCGAGGTTTTTAAAAAAATTGTTATTGATGATGAAGAGCATGTTGATGGCCCAGGCTTGTTTACCGAGTTCAGCAGCTTTTTTCTAAGCGTAGTCAGCAAAGAAAAACTAACGGCATTTGAAGAGCACATGCATGAAGATGCCTTGTGTGCACTGGAAATGCTCAGTGTTTGGATCGCTGCAGAAGAGATGGAGCCGGATCTGATGCGATTAGATAAGCGGCTCAACAACATTGATTCTGCATTTATTGCGCTGCATCGTGAACTGAATATGTTAGTGGGCCATTATCGGCAAAAACAACCGGATGTCGAATTACCGCTCTACGACTGTGCACATTACATCGTGATGGTTGAGCAATGCTATGAGCAAATAGACCGCTTAAGACGCCGTGCGGCAGCAGCAGGCAGCACGGTGGCCGTGTCTCATCTGTTAGAACGCTTAGAGCAAACGCTAAGCCGGATAGAACAATTAGTGATATTGATTACCGGTCAGGATCGCGCCGAGCTGCACCGGCATACTTTAGAGTTAACCGAGCAGTTACTGTATACCAGCCGCGAGAAAAAAAGCGTGCGTGCGCTATGGCGCAGCAGTACTCAGCTGTTATCGAAAAGCATCAGCGTGAACAAAAGCAGTCATGGTGAACATTACATCACCCGCGATAAAAGCCAATTTTTTGGTTTAGTGGCCTCAGCCGCAGGTGCAGGCGTGATTATTGCCGTGATGGCACTGATTAAAATTCATATCCAAGCGCTGGGGTTATCCCCCTTCTCTAACGCTGCGCTGGCCAGTTTAAATTATGGCTTAGGTTTTGTGCTCATTCATATGTTAGGCCTGACTGTCGCCACCAAGCAGCCAGCCATGACTGCGGCCAGTTTTGCCGCTGAAGTTGAAAAAGGTGAAAACGGCCGGGCAGCCCATAAAAAACTGGCAACCTTACTGATTGACGTAAATCGGTCGCAGTGGGCTGCAGTATGGGGTAACGTCAGTATTGCCGTGATAACCGCTTCAATTATTGCCTTGAGCTTTTGGTATTGGCAAGATCGCTCCATTTTAGATGCCGCTGCGGTGTCTTATCAGTTAGATGCCATCTCACCTTGGCATGGCTCACTGTTTTTTGCGGCTATTGCGGGGGTTTGGTTATTCTGCTCGGGCATTATTGCCGGTTTTTTTGAAAACCGCGCCAATTATCTTGAATTAAATTTACGGCTATACCAACACCCCTTACTGAAAAGGCTCTTACCGCAACGTGCACGTAAAGCTTTTGCCGAATATTGGCATGAAAACTATGGTGCCTTGGCCGGTAATTTCTTTTTTGGTGTGTTATTAGGCATGACCAGCTACTTAGGCTACTTGCTTGATTTACCGTTGGATATTCGGCATGTCGCTTTTGCTTCAGCCAATTTAGGCTACAGCACAGTCGATGGCGATTTGGGCCTCTTCGGCTTTTTGTTTTATCTAGTGATGGTGTTATTAATTGGTTTTGTTAATTTGTGGGTGAGCTTTACTCTCGCCCTAACCGTGGCACTGCGCGCACGCGGCACGCAAATTGGTAAGTTTTCGTTGTTACTGAAAAGTGTGTTCGAGCAAATAAAACAAAATCCGTTAAATTTATTCTTTCCAATAGTGCAACCCGCTAAACCAACACAAAATAATAAAAAAGCAGATGACAGCGCCGTTAAGCGCGCTGAAAAACCGCAAGAAAGGGTGAAAACTGCAGATCATTAACACCATACCAACGCCCTGCTGCCGGTTAATTTAAGCCGCAGCAGGCAGTTAAATCCTGCTAGGCTTGAAGCGCAGCTAGCTGATTTTCTATAGTAAGTTGGTATACTGCGCCGTCAGCATTTTTAGGGTACCGTAATGGCTCAATTGTATTTTTATTATTCGGCAATGAATGCCGGCAAATCCACTTCTTTACTGCAAAGTGCCTATAACTATCAAGAACGCGGCATGACGGTGGCCATTTTCACCGCTGCTTTAGATAATCGCTTTGGTTTAGGTAAAGTCAGTTCGCGCATTGGTTTGGCCATGGATGCGCACATTTTTGATCACCAATTCGACTTTTTCACTACACTGCAACAACAAAAAGCCGCAGGTCGTTTAGATTGTGTGTTGATTGATGAAGCACAGTTTTTATCAAAAACACAGGTGCGGCAGCTGACAGACGTAGTAGATGAGCTAAATGTGCCGGTGTTGGCCTTTGGCTTACGTACAGATTTTTTGGGTGAAACCTTTGCTGGAAGCCAGGCACTTTTAGCTTGGGCGGACAAATTGATTGAATTAAAAACTATTTGTCATTGTGGTCGTAAAGCGAATTTTGTGGTGCGGTTAGATGAACATGGCCAGGCAGCGACAGCGGGCTCGCAAGTACAAATTGGCGGTAATGAAAGTTATGTTTCGATGTGTCGTCAGCACTTTAAAGCGCTAGTATGGCAAAAGCCAGAAACGGCTGAATAGCCCTTTGGCTACAACAAGAACATGAGGGTTAGGCTTTTAGGTCAATACGCTGATGAATGTTATGCCAGTTTTCAGGAAACTTGCCTTGCAGTACATAGGAGAAAGCAATTAACTCGGCGATAATCAGATACAAGGCCTTAGGGATCTGATCGCCTAATTGTAATTGGCTTAACAGCCGAGATAACTCGGCATCTTCATGTATCAATACACCGTGCTCACGCGCTAGGGCAATAATATCAGCTGCTAACTGGCCATGCCCTTTTGCAATAATAATGGGCGCGCCGGCGCCGTCATATTTTAGCGCGGTAGCGCTTTGCTCTGGCTGATCACTCATAGCGACCTCTGCTTTGCTTAACCTTGTTTTTGTTGATGCAAATTGACCAACAATTCAGCTTCAGCGCGTGGTAATTCACATTCACGGATAATTTCTTCGAGATCAGCGCCCAGCTCCACCATCTTCATGGCTCGGCTATAAATTTTACTCTCTGGATCGCTTAGTGCAATCACTTGATGCTGTTCGTGTAACTCAGCTAATTGGTTTTTTAAGCGCTGTTGCGACTCTTGTAAATTGAGTACGCGCTGGCCAACACCAATCACGCCTGAGCGCAGCTCTTCTAGCTCAGCCTGCGCTGTGGCCGCGTGTTGCTGGCTGCTCTCAAGCTGAGCACTCAGTAGACTGACTTTACGCTCAACTTGTGCCAAACGCTTACGCAGCCATAAGGCCAGAAGCAGCACACTGACTATGCCTAGGCCTAACAACGGCCAGACTAACCAAACAGGTATGTTCATCAAAGGCTGTTAATCTCATCCCATTCTTCATCATTTAGCATTTTATTCAAGTCAACCAAAATGAGTAACTCACCATCGCGGTTAGACACACCTTGAATAAAACGTGCACTTTCATCGGTACCGACATTCGGTGCACTATCCACCTCAGACTGTTTTAAGTAAACCACTTCGGCGACACTGTCGACCAAAATACCAATTACTTGCTTTTCTGCTTCGATAATCACCACACGAGTATTATCGGTGACCTCGGCTGGAGGTAAACCAAATCGAGCCCGCGTATCAATAACGGTAACAACATTTCCGCGTAAATTAATGATGCCCAGTACATACTCTGGTGAGCCAGGTACAGGTGCGATCTCACTGTAACGCAGCACCTCTTGGACCTGCATCACATTGATGCCATAAGTTTCTTCCTGCAAACGGAAGGTTACCCATTGCAACACTTCGTCGACAACCTGTTTTTTATCTGCCGATTGGGAAACTTTATTACTCATCTACAGCTCCTCGTGCTCTATTTCTGCGGGCGTTGATATCGAGGCCTTGGTTTAGCAAGGCGATTAGCTCGTCAACTTCAAGTAAGACACACATATGTTCTTTGATCAATCCGGCGATCCACGGGCGCTTGCCTTGGTGTTCACGCCACTTCACTTCTTCAGGTTCTAAGGTCATGGTATCAATTAGGCTTTCGCAACACAGCCCCCAATTACTTGACCCTAACATAATGAGATAATTATAGTTTAACTCTTGTTCCAGAGCTTCGTTATATTTTTCTGGCATGACCCAGCGCGCGGTGTCGACCACATTGATTTTTTGTTCACGATACAACATCACGCCGCGAAACCAATTCGGCTTGCCAAATAAACTGGTAATGGTTCTAAGCTCATGAATACCACCAAGTTCAGTCAATGGCACTGCAATTTTTAAACCGGCCACATTAAAAAATAATACTTGAAACCGTTCTTTTCGATACGCTTTCGCCGTTGTATCGGAGGCAGCGACGGTATTAGCCGCTAAACGCTGTGCTATGGGGATCGCTCTGTTACTGGCAACCTCAGTGTGCTGCACGGCCAGTTTGGCCGGTGCTAAAACGGGTTCAACCGGCGTTTTTACATTAACCGCGGCGGCTGTCGCAGCCACGGGCTTCGCAGTAACAGCTTGCGCTAATAATGTGTTTAATTCAGCACGTTGTTTTTCCGCAACAGCACTAACGGCGACCTCAGCGCGATCATCGTCTTCGGTTAATAACGAATCTAAATAGCCTTGAATCACTTTTTGACTGGCAATTAACTGGCTCACATTAAGCCTCCGGCGTTAATTGCAGCAAATAAGTCAGCAACGTATTGTAAGCAAATACACCACGAGCATTGCTGGCAAACATATGCGGGGGCGTTTGTGCTAACGACGCATCGCGAAACTTCGTATCAATAGGAACCACAGAAGACCACACCTGATCCTGATACGTCTCTTTTAACGCTTTATAAGCTTCTAGCGAGGCTCGGGTACGTTTGTCGTACATAGTAGCAATTATAGTATAAGATAAAGCTTGTTTAGAGCCACGCATTAACGCCATGGTCGCAATCATACGCTCTAAACCTTTTAGTGCCAAAAACTCGGTTTGCACCGGTATTAACACGCGCTGACATGCCGCCAGCGCATTGACCATTAAAACCCCCATCACCGGGGGGCAATCAATCAATACATAGTCGTAATCGGCGGCAATTAACTGTAAGGCTTTTTTCAGTAGTAAGCCCATGCCGCCTTTACTGCCCATGGCACGGTCAAGGGTCGCTAACGACATGGATGCGGGCAGAATATCTAAACCTTCAGCCTGAGTCGGGCACAGCGATTGTAATATTTCTTCACGGGTAATCTGTTTACCGCGCATAAAAATATCAAACACACTCACTTCTAGCTCTTCGGCATCAATACCAAAATAATAGGTTAAAGAAGCATGGGGATCGGTATCGACTAACAGCACACGATGACCGCGCTCGGCCAACAAGCCACCAAGCGTCACTGTGGTGGTGGTTTTACCTACTCCACCTTTTTGATTTGCGACTGTCCAAATAACCACTATTTAGGATCCTGTCCTTGCGGCACGGCGTCAGGGTTTTCCTGACGCGTTGTAATACGTATCCCGCCCCCAGGTAAAGCAATAACTTGAATAGAACCATCTTCTTGAGTGACTTGACGCAGTTGCTGCTCTAAAGCGGCATCTGCTTCTGGGCTTAGCTGCTCGGGCCGATAACCATAACGAGAAATGGCAATCACCACTTTACGATTTTCAGCCCGACCGCTGGCGGTACTGTTATCGGCACTGGGATAATACTGACCGAAGCCTTCAATTGCCATACGATGCGATGGCGTACCAGACTCTTCTAATAAGCGTAGCACTGAAGTGGCACGTGCAACGGATAATTCCCAATTAGATGAAAACACTTCATTACGGATAGGAATATTATCAGTATAGCCTCTGACTCTTAAAAAGTTATTGATTGGATTAATGATTTTGCCAATTTCTTTTAACAAAGTACGGGCTGACTCTGTTGCAGTGGCGCTGCCTGACGCAAATAATAACCCGCTGTTTAGCTCGATCACCAACCAATCTTCATCTTGCCGAAGTTTAGCGACTCCTTGTTCAATTAAATTACTTAGCGCCTGTGTCAACTCTTGCTCTATGGATTGTAAGGCGCTGCCTAAAAAGCGTTTTCTGACATCAGATAAGGTCGCTGAGTCGGCAACCAGTTCCGGCCCTTGCGCCGGTTCAAGGGAAGTGCCGTACAATGGAAAATCACTTTGTTTATTGCTTAACGGTAATAAGGTTTCACCGGTGGCGGCGGTTTGGTCTTTGACCGTTTTGTCAAACACTTTGGTAATAGAATCGGTGAGTACACTAAACTCTTCATTTTTGACTAAAGATAACGCATAAAGCACAACAAATAAGGCAAACATTAAAGTCATGTAGTCAGCATAGGACACCAGCCAACGATCAAGATCTTCGCGTTCAGTTTGTTGCTGAGAACCTCGATGTCGATACATACATTAACCTGGTCGATAGGCGGCAAGTTTCCGCTCAATAGTCCGCGGATTTTGCCCTTGGGCAATAGACACTAAGCCTTCAATAATCAACTCGTGATAAAGACTTTGTTGCTGAACTAAGTTTTTTAATTTGTTCCCTAAAGGAATAAATACAAGGTTCGCGAAACCAACGCCATAAATGGTGGCTACAAAAGCAGTGGCGATGCCCAAACCGAGCCTATCAGGATCACTGATATGACTCATTGCTTGAATAAGCCCCAATACCGCGCCAATAATACCGATAGTCGGGCTGTAACCACCCATCGCTTCAAAAATACGCGCGCCACGTAGTAAACGTTCGCGAGTCAAACTTAATTCAGCATCTAAGGTGATTTGTAAGGTGTCGGCTTCTGCACCATCAACTAATAAGTTTAAACCACGATGTAAAAACGGATCGGATTCTTCTAGTGCTGCCGATTCCAATGACAAAAAGCCATTAGCGCGCGCTGAATTTCCCCACTCAACAATCCGGTTCATGGTTTGTTGTACAGGTAGCGCCCGGGGTAAAAAAGCCCATGGCAGCATAGATAAGCCCAAGCGAAATTGTTGAAATGGGGTTTGCAACATTACTGCACCCAGCGTGCCACCAAATACAATAATAAACGCCGGTAAATGCATTAAGGTACTGAGTGTACCGCCTTCTAAAACAAAGCCGCCAGCAACCGCTACTACCGCCAGTATAAAGCCAATAAACGCCAACTTATCCATGCTTTAGTTCCGTCAATATTCTTGCAGCCACATCAGCTAAAGGCACTTCCGCATCCATTAATCCTGCTGCTGCAATCGCTTGCGGCATCCCATAGACAACACAACTGGCTTCATCTTGCGCCCAAATGGTTGCGCCCTGCTGTTTCAGCATACGTGCACCTTCGCGACCATCAGACCCCATACCGGTTAATACAATCGCCAGCACTTTTTGCTGAAACACCCTTGCGGCAGTAGCAAAGGTGACATCCACACTGGGTTTAAAATTAATTCGCGGGGAATCATCATCTTTGATTTTTAAACGCGCTTGGCTTTCATTGCCATCCACCAACATTTGTTTGCCGCCGGGCGCTAAATAAGCCACACCTGGGCGCAACAGTTCATTGTCTTCGGCTTCTTTAATTTCAATTTTGGCCAACGAGTTTAATCGCTGCGCAAAAGCGCCGGTAAAAGCCGCAGGCATATGCTGAATTAGGATAATCGGTAACGGGAAGTTAGCGGGTAACGCCGTTAAAATACGTTGTAAAGCAACGGGACCACCGGTAGAGGTACCAATGGCAACCAGTTTATATTCTTTACCACTGCTTTGGGTCACGGCAGAGCTGCGTGGGGTTAACGTAGGCCGTGGCATGGCACTGCGAGCCCCGAGGCTGCGACTGGCATCAGCTAATGGCCGCGTTGTTACATCGGCGGTGCGCGTCGTTGGCATAGCAGTTTTTGCTAACGGAGAGTGTGCGAATGTACTGCGACCTAGGGGGCGACGTCTTGCAACCGCTTTAACGCGATCGCGTAACACATCGATAGCTTCTTGCTTATCGCGGGCAATATCTTCAAATTTTTTCGGTAAGAAATCGACAGCCCCTGCTTCTAGCGCGTCTAAGGTCGCTTTCGCGCCTTCATGTGTTAGCGAAGAAAACATTAAAATAGGGATACGCTGAGTTTTCAGTATTTCGCGAACCGCAGAGATACCGTCTAATACGGGCATCTCGATATCCATGGTGATCACATCCGGTTTTAACGCTAATGCTTTCGCTATGGCTTCCTGCCCATTATTGGCAGTATCAATCACCTCTAACTCGGCATCAGCCGATAACATTTCGGTTAAGCGGCGGCGGAAAAAACTTGAGTCATCAACGATTAATACCCTAATAGTCATGCAATACTCACTTAACCACGTAGCGTTTTAAAGCGCTCGAATTTTATTTTTGACTTTTTAGCATAATGCTTAAGCAGGTTTGGCACGTCTAAAATCAAGGCGATACCACCATCAGAAGTTATGGTAGCACCAGCCATGCCAGGTGTACCTTGTAATAAAGCATCAAGCGCTTTGATCACCACTTCTTCTTGGCCAATCAGTTGATCAACCACAAAACCTACCTGCTGCTGGCCGATTTGCACGATCACAACATGACCTTGTTCGCGGCGCAGCTTTTTATCAGAGCCTTTGACCAACCAATGTTCGAGGTAAAACAAGGGTATGGCTCTGTTGCGCACCACGATGGTTAACTGGCCATCAACAATATTAGTTTTTGCTAGATCTAGATGAAAGATTTCATTGACACCGGCTAAAGGTAAAGCGAAGGTTTGTTTACCTACTACCACCATTAAGGTTGGCAAAATAGCTAAGGTTAACGGCACCTTGATTTCTAGCGTAGTGCCTTCACCCAATTTCGAACTAATATGCACGGTACCGTTCAGTTGAGTGATCTTGGTTTTCACCACATCCATGCCGACACCGCGACCAGATATATCTGAAATCTGCTCTTTAGTTGAAAAGCCAGGTGCAAAAATCAAATTAAAGGCATCGGTATCCGACATTCTGGCGGCCGCATCGGTATCAATAACACCGCGTTTAATGGCTATACCTTTGAGTTTTTCTGGATCCATACCGGCACCATCATCTTGAATGGTCAACAGAATATGGTCACCAGCTTGGGTAGCCGCTAATTTCACAATACCGGTCCGTGCCTTACCTGCAGCTGCACGGACATCAGGCATTTCAATGCCGTGGTCAACAGAGTTGCGCACCAAATGCACTAACGGATCGGCTAAGGCTTCCACTAAGTTTTTATCTAAATCGGTTTCTTCACCTTCAAGAATTAGATCGATATCTTTTTTCAAAGAACGTGCTAAATCACGCACCACACGAGGGAAACGACCAAATACCTTCTTAATGGGCTGCATGCGCGTTTTCATCACCGCGCCTTGAATATCCGCAGTGACCACGTCAAGGTTGGCAATCGCCTTAGTCATTTCTTCGTTTTGCGTTGAGCTGGATAAGCTTACCAAACGATTGCGCACCAACACTAACTCACCAACCATATTCATGATTTGATCTAGGCGTTTAGTATCGACTCGTACCGTTGTTTCAGCGGCAGCGGCAGCTACAGCCGGCGGTGCGCCTTTATCCGCTGGCGTTGCCACAACTGGTGCAGCTGTTGCGGCAGGCGTTTGCGGTGTTGTTACCGGTGCAGGTGGAACTGGACGCTCCGTAGCTTTAGCCGCCGGGGGTGTCACTGGCGCTTTGCCTTTGCCATGCAATTGATCTAATAAGGCTTCAAACTCGTCGTCAGTAATTTCGTCATCTTTTGGCGCAGCAGCTTTTGGCTTGACGGGTTCAGCTTCTGCAGGAACTTTAGCTGGAGTGTCGCTGTTAAAACTGCCTTTACCATGTAACTGGTCTAACAGGTTTTCAAATTCGTCATCGGTAATGTCATCAGACATATCAGCGCCAAGATCAGCACTCGTTGTCGCAGTAGGCGCACTATCACGACCGGGGGCACCGCTGCCATGCAGCTCATCAAGCATACGCTCGAATTCTGCTTCAGAAATACTGTCGATATCACCCGCATCTTCAATTTCTGCAGCCGCTTGAGCCGTTGCGGCTGGCGGCGCTGGCACTACTGGCGCTTCAGCGACCGGATCTGCAGCGGCAGGTTCACTGTAGTGATGGAGTGCCGCTAGTAAATCAGCCGCCGCTGGCGTTAACGGTTGCCGAGCTTTGACTTCGGTAAACATGCTGTTGACCGAATCGAGCGCTTGCAAGATCACGTCCATTAATTCTGGCGTAACCGAGCGTTTGCCTGTTCGTAAAATATCAAATACGTTTTCCGCGCCATGGCAAACGTCAACTAATTCGGTTAGCGATAAAAACCCCGCCCCACCCTTCACCGTGTGAAAACCACGGAAAATGGCATTAAGTAGCGGCGCGTCATCTGGGTTATTCTCTAACTCAACTAACTGTTCTTGCAGCAACTCCAAAATTTCACCGGCTTCTACCAGAAAATCCTGAAGAATATCTTCGTCCATATCAAAGCTCATCTGCAGACACCTCAGTTAAAACCCTAAGCTAGACAGTAAGTCGTCGACATCGTCCTGACCATTTACTACATCTGCACGCTCAGCGGCATCAATAATCGGGCCTTCGGCAGCAACCAACGTTTTAGTTTTACTTTTTGCGGGTTGTTGTTCCAGAAATTGCGAACTGGATTTACCAAAAGCAGTAACAAGACCGATAAGGCTTTCTTCGACTTCTCGTACTAGTTCAATCACACGGCGAAGAATCTGCCCAGTAAGATCTTGAAAATCTTGCGCCATCAAAACGTCAGTTAACAAGCTGTTTAGACGTAATGATTCGCTCGAAGTTTTTTGTAAAAAACCATCAATATTATGACAAAGCGCTTTAAATTCAGCTAAGGGCAAATCGCGCTGCATCAACTTTTGCCATTGCGGCATTAATTGCCCAAGTTGTTTAGTGATCTCATCCGCAATCGGTAAACAAGATTCTACGGCATCCATGGTACGGTTAGCGGCTTGCTCTGTCATATCAATAACATGGTTTAAGCGCTTTTTCGCATCAGGAATATCTTCTTGCAATATATTGCTAAGAGCAGGATCAATTCGGAAGTTTTTTAAGGAATCGTGCAGTTGTCGGGTAATTTTACCGACCTCAGCAAATAGCTCAGACGAGCCAGGCGTACCTAGCTGTTGCACCAGTTGATTAGCAACTTCTTGCTCACCAATCTCCAGTAGCTGAACGAGTTCTTTTGCTTGTTCAAGCGTAATTAATGGGACCTTAGTCACAGGCATGGCTTTACTCCTTGGCAAGAAACGGTTTAACCGATCCGCTCAAATACTTTCGCCAGCTTTTCCTGTAAGGTTGCAGCAGTAAAAGGTTTGACGATGTAACCATTAACGCCAGCTTGAGCTGCCGCGATGATTTGTTCTTTTTTAGCTTCAGCCGTTACCATCATCACCGGAATGTGCTTCAGCTTAGCATCGGCTCGAATTGCTCTTAGCAAATCGATACCTTGCATACCCGGCATATTCCAATCTGTGACCACGAAGTCAAAATCTCCGCCTTGTAACATTGGTAAAGCCGTGCTGCCATCATCTGCTTCTGAAATATTTGTAAAGCCTAGATCGCGCAACAGATTTTTGATGATGCGTCTCATAGTAGAAAAGTCATCTACCACAAGGATTTTCATATTTTTATTCAAAGTCCCCTCCGAAGAGAAAGTCATCCAGATAATATGGATGCATTACAACCAAGCCTGCATTCGGCCTTTTAAACGCACCAATGCCTGACTATGAATCTGACTGATACGAGACTCGCTAACATCCAGCACCGCCCCGATCTCTTTTAAGTTTAGTTCTTCATTATAATAAAGCGACAGCACTAACGCTTCTCGCTCTGGTAAACTGCTGATGGTTTTGGCAAGTGCATCGTTAAAGGCGCTGTTAGCTTGATGCTGATATAACTGATCGGTATCGCTATCATCAGCAGTCACCAACACGTCTTCAGAAATACCAAGGTCTTCAATACCAATAATTCGACCCGAGCTAACATCACTAATCATATGATGATATTCATCTAATGATATAGCAAGTTTTTCTGCAACTTCATAATCTTTAACGTCACGGCCCAACTCAGCTTCTAGTTCGGCGATGGTATCGGCAATTAAACGCGAATTACGATGCACTGAACGCGGTGTCCAATCGCCGCGACGAATTTCGTCTAGCATGGCGCCGCGAATACGAATGCCTGCAAAGGTTTCAAAACTCGCGCCTTTGCTACCATCGAAATTTTTCGCAGCTTCAATTAAACCGATCATCCCAGATTGAATTAAGTCATCGACTTGCACACTGGCCGGCAAACGGGCCAATAAGTGATAGGCAATACGTTTGACCAGCGGAGCTTGTCGCTCCACTAACTGTTGCATGTGGTCTACGCCACCATAAGCGGCAAGCTTACTGTTCACAGAACCCCCTAATCAGACTGTGGCTGTACTAACTGCTCCAGAAAAAACTCCAGATGCCCAGATGCACTGCCTGGCAACGGCCATTTCACGGCTTTAAGCGCTAAGGTTTTAATTGCCATACTCGCCGGTGTTGTTGGGAAGGCTTCAATAAAAGCTTTCTGTTTGCGCGCAGCTTTGCGCACGTTTTCATCCTGTGGCACGGTGGCCACTAGTTCTAAACTGACATCAAGAAATCGATCAGTGACACGAGTCAGTTTAGCAAATAATTCTTGGCCTTCTTTTAGGCTGCGCACCATATTCGCTACAATTTTAAATTTATCGACGCCATGGTCGCGACTTAAAATCTTCATTAAAGCATAAGCATCGGTAATGGAAGAGGGTTCATCACATACGACCATTAAGACATCTTGCGAGGCACGAGAGAAACTAAGCACCATATCGGAGATACCCGCGGCGGTATCAACTAGTAACACATCAATAGGTGTGTGTAATTCACTGAAGGCACGAATTAAACTAGCATGTTCTACCGGAGAAAGCTCCGTCATATTTTGACTACCGGAGGTGGCAGGCACAATTTTAATACCGTAAGGCCCCTCTACTAAAATATCGTCTAAAGTAGCCGATCCAGCAAGGACATGGGATAAATTTTTATCGACGCGCAAGCCCAACATCACGTCGCAATTGGCTAAACCGAGATCGGCATCAAGTACTAAAACCTTTTTCCCCAGCTGGGCCAGCGCCATAGCCAGATTTAATGTAACGTTGGTTTTACCCACGCCACCTTTACCGCCGGTTATAGAAATCACTTTTACCATCTGTTTCTTCATTTTTCTAAGGCCACTGGCTTGATCATCGGCTAATACATCTTTAGGCATAGGCAGCTGCTACCTGCGTTGTGTCGTCTTGATACCATTGATGGCGGTTATCACTGTGTTGTTGACGTAACTGCTCCGCTTCTTTTACTAAATCGGCCGCGTCAGCAATCCGAATATCTTCTGGCACACGTTGGCCATGTGTTAGGTAACTGACTGGCAAGGCATTTTGTAATGCCACATTGATCACTTCACCTAAACTTAAACATTCATCCAATTTGGTGAAAATACAACCTGATAAGCCAATGCGTTTAAATTGTTGCACACTTTCTTGCATCACGCGCGCCTGAGCTGTGGCTGACAATACCAGATAACTTTTTATTTTAACACGAGAATTATGGACCAATGACGCAAGTTTCTCGGCTAAACGCACATCGCGTTGACTCATGCCGGCAGTATCAATTAAGACCAGTTTACGCTGTTGTAGCTGATTCAACAATATCGCCAGCTCTTCGCTATCTTTCGCCTGTTTAACGGGACAACCGATAATGCGGCCAAATGTCGCCAGTTGTTCAAAAGCACCGATCCGAAAACAATCTGTGGTAATTAAAGCCACTTGATCAACACCGTGTCGTTTGGCAAAACCCGCGGCAAGTTTGGCTACGGTGGTGGTTTTCCCTACTCCTGTTGGGCCAACTAAGGCAATAACCCCACCTCGACGCAAAATATCATCGTTAGTGGTATTTAACTGCCCTGAGAGTAATTCTAGCGCAGTATCCCATGCAGCAGCGGCATTTAAATCATCGGGCATGAAACAGGCTAACTGATCAGCGATTTGCTCAGACAAGCCCATTTGTTGCAGATTTTCAATCACAAGTGCCCGCACGGGCTCGCGCCGAGCTAAATCTTGCCACATTAAACCCGAGACTTGATGCTGCAGTAATTGGCGCATCGACAGCATCTCAGTTTGCATTTGGGCGAACTGTTGCTGCATTAATTGTGCTTGGGCTTGCTGGGCTTGACTAATTTCTTGCCATTGTGCTGACTGAGCTTGAGTATTGCCAGAATTTTGACGTTCAAATTGTGGGGCTTTTTGTAACGCGGGCTCAGCAACCTTTTGCTTGGTTAGTGCCGCTGCGGGGGCTTGCGGCTCCCGACCTTGTTGCTTAATCATTTGTCTGGCGAGTAAGGCGCGTAATGAATCTGCTGGATCCGCTTCTGGCTCGTCATCAACACTGACACTAAAGCGAGGCTCGGCGCGTGCACTGGCAATTGCTACCGTTTCTGCAGTATTAGAAGCCTGTGATGGCGTGGCTTGGCGAGGTGTTGCTGCTGGGGCTTCTGCATCAATCGCCGCAACAATTTCAACACCACCAGCGACTTTTTTATTAGATAAAATAATTGCATCGGCGCCGAGGAACTCTTTGACTTCTGCCAGGGCGCTGCGCATATCTTTGGCAACAAAGCGTTTAATTTTCATGAGTTACTCCTAATTCTGCTGACCGATTACACTAACGATTCGAATTTGTTTGTCATCGGGGATCTCTTGATATGACAACACTCGTAGTCCTGGGATAGTGTATTTCACGAATCGTGCCATGACTGAGCGTAAAATTCCTGACGTCAGCATAATGGCACTTTCACCGGTCAACTCTTGGTTTTGATGCGCTTCTTGTAATGACTGCTGAATGCGATCGGCTAACCCGGGTTCAATACCTGCGCCATCGTTACCCGCAGCCTGCATGGATTGATGCAACATTTGTTCAAGCTCAGGCGCAAAAGTAATCACCGGGATCTCAGGTTTACTGCCCACCACCTCTTGCACAATAAGCCGACGTAAAGCAATACGACAAGCCGCAGTTAACACATCAACATCCTGACTTTTCGCGCCATATTCCACCAAAGTTTGTACAATTGTGCGCATATCACGAATTGGCACACCCTCGTGTAATAAGTTTTGCAGCACTTTTACTACGGTTGTCAGTGGCAGTGTTTCAGGGACTAAGCCTTCCACTAGCTTAGGTGAGTGCTTGGCCAGCATATCTAACAAATTTTGAACTTCCTCATGGCCTAATAAACTGGCGGCATGATTCGTTAAAATTTGGCTAAGATGCGTGGCAACAACGGTGGCCGCATCGACCACGGTATAACCTAGTGTTTGAGCATGTTCACGCTGATCTTTACTGATCCACACCGCATCCAAGCCAAATGCCGGATCTTTGGTGGCAATACCTTTTACCGTACCAAACACTTGGCCAGGGTTAATGGCTAACTCATTATCGTGGCGTAATTCCCCCTCACCATTGGTTACGCCCATCAGGGCCACCCGGTAGCTGTTCGGCTCTAAATCAAGGTTGTCGCGAATATGGACTGGCGGTACCAAAAAGCCCAACTCTTGTGATAACTTTTTACGTACGCCTTTAATCCGATTTAACAACTCGCCGCCCTGGGCTTTATCCACAAGCGGGATCAAACGATAACCCACTTCTAAACCAATGGTATCAACGCCATGCACATCGTCCCAACCGATCTCTTTCACAGTTTGTGATTCAGGCTTAGGTTGGCCAGCCGTAGCTGTGCGCGGTTGCAAGGCTGTCGCTTTTTCGTTGGCCAGTTTTTTGATATACCAAGCTACGCCGCCCAATAACGCTGCTAGGGATAAGAATGAAAAGTGTGGCATGCCGGGCACAACGCCCATTAATGTCATCACGCCAGCGGCGACAAACAACACATGGGTGTTATCACCCAACTGACTGGTCATTTGCTTGCCCAGATCGCCTTCTTTGTTTTGGCGGGTGACGATAATGGCAGTACCAATCGATAATAATAAACCCGGGATCTGCGCAACCAAGCCATCACCAATGGTCAGCAAAGTATAAATTTCCATCGCATCGCCAAAACTCAGATCGTGCTGCATCATGCCGATAAACAAGCCACCAATCAGGTTGATCACCAAAATAACGATACCGGCGATAGCATCGCCTTTTACGAATTTACTGGCACCGTCCATCGAGCCATAAAAGTCGGCTTCGTTAGTCACATCTTCGCGGCGTGCCTTGGCCTCTTCTTGGGTAATTAAACCGGCATTTAAATCGGCATCAATAGCCATTTGCTTACCAGGCATCGCATCTAAGGTAAAACGTGCAGACACTTCTGCGATACGACCGGCACCTTTAGTCACCACCACAAAGTTGATGATAATTAGGATCAGGAAGACCACGATACCCACGGCATAGTTACCACCGATCACGACCGAGCCGAAGGCTTCAATGACTTTACCGGCCGCATCGCCGCCATTATGACCTTCCAGCAACACGACACGGGTACTGGCCACATTAAGTGCCAAACGTAGGATGGTCGCAATCAAGATCACACTGGGAAAAATACCGAAATCTAACGGCCGTTTGGTATAGATGGTGACCAGCAACACCACCAGCGCCAGCGCGATATTAAAAGAGAATAAGACATCCAGCATAAAAGGTGGCAACGGTAATACCACCATAGCCAATGCCGCCAAAATTAAGACTGGCGTACCGACACCCTTAAGGTGTTGAAGTTGGGATCGATCAAATTTACTGTAAAGCTGGCTCAACTGCATGGATAACCTGACAATTTAATGACGGAACAACAGGCTAAAGCAATAAACGTTCCAGTATCAGGTGAGGTTATTGAAAAGCAGCTAAATGAGCGATAAAACCGTGCCGACACTTTATCGGCACGCGGCGCTCATTCGTGGCTAGTGTTTAAATTCATCAGGGATGGGTAGCTCTTTCGCGAGATTTTTCGGCCGACTGCCCTTGCCTTTACGATACAGGCGTAATTGGAAAACATAAGCGAGCACTTGCGCCACGGCCGCGAATAATTGTTCGGGGATCGGATGATCAAGTTTAGTCGTGTAATAAATCGAACGGGCTAGCGCCGGTGATTCAATCACCGGGATTTTATGGCCATTGGCAATTTTTCGAATATGCATGGCGATATCATCGACGCCCTTGGCCACCACCACCGGTGCGCGGAACTTGCCTTGATCATACTTTAACGCCACCGCATAATGCGTTGGGTTCGTGACGATCACATCCGCTGTGGGGACTTGCTGCATCATCCGTTTCATTGACATCTGCATTTGCGTGCGACGTATCCGCGCCTTGATCTCTGGGCTACCCTCCGAGTTTTTATGCTCGTCTTTAATTTCTTGTAGCGACATTTTTAACTGCCGCACATGATTCCACTTTTGATAAGGGGCATCGACGATAGCAATTAACGAAGTACTAGCACAAAGCCCTAAAAACAACCATCCTAAGAAATATAACGCTGATTCAATATTATTCGGTTCGCTCATTAACGACAGCGCCATGATATCCATAAAAAACAGCTTTAACAGAAAAAAGGCCACACCCACCACTACTGCCACTTTTAAAAAGCTTTTACCCAGCTCGACCAAAGCTTGTAGACCGAACATGCGCACTAAACCTTTCATCGGGTCCATTTTACTGGCTTTAGGGCCTGCGGCTTGCCAGCTAAAGTTAAAGCCACCTAAGAGGGTATTACCTAAAAATGCGGCAATAAGGATCAGAGAAAATATGCCGATTAAGGGCATAATAAGCTCGCCACCCGCATCCCCCCAGGCAGTGAACATGGAATTTGTCTCAAAAATATCTTTTTCATCCAACCGTAACATGCGCTGACCAATCGTCAGCACGGCCATGGCTAACATCTTGCCAAACACCAATAAAGCTGCGGCGCTGCCAATAAGCACAAAAGCCGTGCCAAGGTCTTTTGAGCGGGCTATCTGGCCCTTTTCTGCTGCGTCTTGCAGCTTCTTGGGCGTGGGCTGTTCGGTTTTTTCTGCGCCGGAATCTTCTGCCATGCCAGCCTCCTAGCAACTAATCAGTCGACAGCTGTAATCAATTACATGCTGCCACTGTTTATCGTAATGGAATAAAAAGGTATCGAGTGTTAACCATAAAATCAGCAAGCCTGACAGCATGGTTACAGGGAAACCAATCGAGAAGATATTCAACTGCGGTGCAGCTCGGGTCATGATGCCAAACGATAAATTGACCATCAACATAGCGACAATCGGTGCTAAGGCAATTGCTAGCGAAGTGGCAAACATCCAACCGCCAAACTCAACTATGGTCCAGTAGTGCGTCACATCCCACCATTGACCGTTAATCGGCAGAGAATCGAAACTAAACACTAGCATCTGGATCATAATCAAATGACCATCGAACACAAAAAACAACAAGGTGGCTAAAATCAGATAAAACTGACCGATAGCCGGAACCGTCATGCCGCTCGCCGGATCGGCCATTGATGCGAAGGCTAAACCGGTTTGCGCTGCCAGTAATTGCCCTGCCAACACAAAGGTATTAATAAACATCAACGAAATAAAACCAAGGGCAAAGCCAATGGTAATTTGCAACAGCACTTCTAAAACCATGGCAAAAGAAATCAACTCTGGGTAAACCGTCTTTGGCAACATTGGCATCATCACTAGCGTGATCATCACCACTAAACCGGTTTTGATCCGCGTAGGGATAGTGCGCACGCCCAAGCCAGCCATAATCATCAACATACCGGTCACTCGACACAGCGGCAGCAGAAAATCAGCAATAGCCTGTAACAGCGTTGCCATCAAAATTTCCATTAGCCAACTACCGTTGGAATGCTTTGATATAAGTCGACGGTATATTCCATGATCACCCGAACCAACCAATGCCCGCCGAACATCAGCGCTAATAAAGTGACAATTAAACGCGGTAAAAAGCTTAACGTTTGTTCGTTAATCGAGGTCGCCGCTTGAAAGATTGCCACAATTAAACCGACAAACAATGATGGCAAAATAATGGCGCTGACCAGTAAGATCACGATAAATAATGAATCACGCAACACATCAACAAAGATCTCTGGACTCATGTGCCGACTCCATAACTGGTGGCCAAGGTGCCCATCACTAAAATCCAGCCATCGACCAGCACAAACATCATTAACTTAAAGGGTAAGGAAATAATCATAGGTGACAACATCATCATACCCATGGCCATCAAGACGCTGGCTACCACAAGGTCGATAATCAAGAACGGGATAAACAACATAAAGCCTATTTGAAACGCCGTTTTTAATTCGCTGGTGACAAAAGCCGGGATAACAATAGTCATCGGATAATCTTGCGGCTGTACAGCCACATCTAAGCCCGCAATCTGCGCAAAGGTATCCAAGTCTTTAACCCGCGTTTGATGCAGCATAAAGGCTTTTAAAGGCACAATGGCCGCATCAAGTGCCTGCATCGGATCCAGGGTTTCAGCAAGGTAAGGTTGGATGGCTTGCTCATTGATGTTTTTAAACACCGGCGCCATGATAAAAAACGTTAAAAACAGCGTGATGCCAATAAGTACTTGGTTAGACGGAGTTTGCTGTAAACCGATAGCTTGGCGCAGGATGGCCAGCACCACGATGATCCGAGTAAAACTGGTCATCATGATCACCATCGCCGGCACAAAGCTGAGCGCGGTCATGATGGCCAGTACTTGCAGCGTGACACTGTAAGATTGTGAACCATCAGAATTGGTCGTCACAGTCAGTGCCGATAAACTGCCATTATCGGCCAACAGATCAGGACTTAGCAGAGCTAACAACAACAGAAACAACAATCGCAACATGGAAAAATCTATTTTTTCAGGAATGATTGCAACTGTGTATGAAAGTCTGATGCCAACTTTTCTTCGGGAAGCGGATTTTCTAATTCAAACAGCAAATTAATGTTATGTGGCGTCACGCCAACAACACGTTGTTTGCCTTGCATTTCAATAACTAAGATACGTTCACGCTGCCCTAATGGCAGAGATGAAATGACTTTAATATGTTTAGTACCTGGCAGGCGTAACGACAGTTTTTTAAACAACCACCCCAAACCAATCACTAAAACAACCACCAGCGCCAGAGAAATGACGATTTTCATCAAGGTCATCGAGCTGGGTGTTGCTGCACTATTATTCTCGGCCGCTTTCAGCCGAGCTGTACGATCGCTTGCTGTGTTATTGTCAGCCGCTGGTGCTGCTAATGGCGCGCTGGTGTCTTTTACTAAGGGGTTAGACTCGTCCGTGACTACTTCAGCGGGTACCGGCTCAGCTAGCTCTGGCTTATTGACCGCAGGCTCAACCGCAGCGGCAGTGCTCTGCTGCAGCGAGTCTGTTTCAGGCAGCGCAGTAGCTAATGCCTGCAGCGGCAGCCACAGGCAACAGGTTAAGGCGAAAAATAAGCTACTATTGCGCATTAACGTAACTTCTTAATCCGCTCAATTTGGCTAATCACATCCGTTAATCGGATACCAAATTTGTCGTTAACCACCACGACTTCACCATGCGCAATCAGGGTACCATTGACTAATACATCTAAAGGCTCACCGGCGATCCGTTCGAGCTCCACCACCGAACCTTGGTTCAGTTGCAGCAAATTACGAATACTGATTTTAGCGCGGCCTACTTCCATCGAAATAGTCACGGGAATATCTAAAATAGTATCGAGCTTACGCTTATCTAGCGAATTGCCCTTATCGTCTTTTAATTCTTCAAGATCGACCTTTTTTGCATCACCACCTTCAGCCTCAGCCATCGCTGCTGCCCATTCGTCCATTGTGTCTTGATCTTCAGCCATCGTTGTTACCTTCTTTCCCGCTCACCGATATATAAATCGGCCTCTAATTCTGAAATATCTGCATCATTGTCTAAGCGACGGCCACCTTTGGTGAACACTTGTAGCTCAGACTTAACCGATTCAGGTCGCTTAATCTTCTCGGAAATCTTCAAGGCGACATTATCGCGAGAACGCCCCAACTTCGCACGATACGTCGGTAAATCTTCTACCAGCACGGTAATATGCTCTGGCATTTCGACCGGAATAATATCGCCCGCTTTTAATTCCATGATTTGCCGCAGCGTTAAGTCAACTTCCAGCATTTTGGTGCTGAGATCGACTTTGACGTCCATAATTTCATCACGCAAGGCTCTAGACCAGCGTAAATCGGTGTCTTCTTTATCGCTTTGCACACCGGCATCTAACAACTCGCGTATCGGTTCTAGCATTGAATAAGGCAGAGCAACGTGGAAATCACCGCCGCCGCCATCTAATTCAATATGAAATGAGCTGACCACCACGACTTCAGTGGGGCTGACGATATTCGCCATGGCGGGGTTCACTTCCGAGTCCAGATATTCAAACGACACATCCATTACTGGCGCCCAGGCTTCTTTATAATCTTCGAAAATGAGTTTTAATAACATCTGAATGATACGACGCTCGGTAGGCGTAAATTCACGCCCTTCAATTTTGGCATGATAGCGGCCATCACCACCAAAGAAGTTATCTACCAAGATAAATACTAGCCTTGCTTCCATGGTAATCAGGCCCGTACCTTTTAAAGGACGGAAACGCACCATGTTTAAACTGGTTGGCACAAATAGTGTGTGCACATATTCGCCGAATTTAATCATTTGCACGCCGTTAATCGATACTTCGGCAGTGCGGCGCATCATATTAAACAAGCTAATGCGCATGTGCCGAGCAAAACGCTCGTTTACCATCTCAAGCGTAGGCATCCGACCACGGACGATACGATCCTGCGAAGAGAAGTCGAATTGAATAGATTGACGCCCTTCTGTGGCTTCAATCCCTTCGATATCTTCTTCTTCTACGTCATCGACACCATGTAATAGCGCATCAATTTCATCTTGGGACAATAAATCGGACACGGTTGCTCACTCTTATTGCATAACAAAACCGGTAAATAGCACTTCGGCTATCACCACAGAACCCACCACATCCAGCATGGCGTTTTGTAAATCAATTAACGCTTTGTTCTTTAATTCTTCTTTGCCTGTAGCTGAAATTAACTCGTCAGCATTCGCAGCACTAAAGGTGGCTAATAAGGCGCTTTCAATTAACGGAATATTCTTCAGCGCCAGCGCTTGATTTGCTTCGCCTCGCACCATCAATTGCACCCGGATTTGCACTAAGCGATCTCGCGATAAACCGGCTACATTAAATACAAATGGCCGCGGCAATTGCACATAAAGCGCCGTGCCCTGCACCACCGATGTACCGTCGGCAGCAGTTCCACCACCTTCTTCAGTCACTTCAGTACTGGCAGCGGGTGTATCTGAACCCATAAAGAAAAAATAACCGCCACCGGCACCCGCTAATACCACCACGAGCGCAATCAGCATCATAAGCTTTTTCTTTTTGGCTCCCTGATCAACAATCTCTAACTCATTATCTGCCATTCTGTATGGCTCCCTTTGCCGTCAAAAAACTGACTAAATTACTGGTATTATGCTCACCTGTCACGGCTGTTGTAAACGAAAAGCCGTGATAACTGTGAAATCGACTTACTTTCAGCCGCCAAACGGCTAAACCATCTCAGTCTGCTTAGGCATAGTAATCGACGATACGCTCACTATGTTGCACCTCGACACTGCGCTCTTGCACTGGACCATCAATATCATCAAACAGCGCCGAACCTTGGCCCTGGCCTTGCTGCGAGCCAGAATCAGCAGATTGCCGGTCTTGTCGCGATTGCTGTTGCACCTGACCTTCGCCTAATTGAATGCCCTGTTGTTGCAATAATTCACGTAATCTCGGCATTTGTTGCTCTAATAGCTCTTTAGCATGGGCTTGTTGCACTATAAACTGCACCGAAGCTTGTTCTTGCTGTAAGTTAACGCGAATTTGCATTTGCCCCAATTCGGCGGGATCTAAACGAATATCCGCCACCTGAATATTTTGCCTTACCATAATTTGCACGCGTTCCCGTAACTGGCCGGCCGCATCTTGCTGTAATTGTAACTGCTGCATACTGGTGGGTAAGGTTGCTACAGGGGCTTTGCTTTGATGAGCGCGCGTTTGTTGTTCTAAAGCGCCAGCGAAACCCTCAGCGCGCAGCATATTATTAGCTAATTCACTTGCTGTCGGTGAGCTGCTACTGGCGACTGGCACGTTATTCGCTTGCTGCGCCAAACTCACTTCTAGGTTTACCGCGGCAAACTGACGAGCATCTTGGCGTTGCTGGCCCGATTGCTCATGTTGTTGCTCGCTGTTGGTGGCATTTTTGGCCACATTCTCAAGGGTGTTTAACTTGGTGTTTGCGGCGGTCTCGACACTGGCTGTAGGCACTTTAGTCAGCTCGGCTGTCGGCGCAGTGACAATAATAGGCTCAGCTTGTTCTTCCGTCACAGTATTTAGCGAAACAGGTTGTATCGGCGCACTTTGCATAGCCGCGGTTGCTGCGCTCTGATCGCTTGAAGGTATCGCGGTAGAATTTACTGCTGAGACGATCGTCTGCGGCGTCTCTACCTGACTGTTTTTGCTATTTAGGCTGTTACTGGCGGCCATTTGTGCCTCTAAATCGGCTAACGCCTGCTCGGTTTGCTCCGCTTCAGCGGTCAAAATGTCGGCGTTACTGTCATTTTGCTGAGCTGCAGCAGCCAGTGAACTGACGGATTGACTCGCTATGGTGTTGACCGGGTTGCTCTGACTAGCCATCTTATTTAAAGCGCCGGTTTCAGATTGATTACTGGCCGCTGACTTAATAGCAACCGCTTGCTCGGGTAATGTAATGCCTGACTTAATAGTAACCGCTTGCTCTGGCAACATAATGCGCGAGTTTTCTAGCTTAAGGTCAACTGAGCTAAGCTCAGCGGTTTGTAAACTTTGTTCATTTTGTTGTTTTGCCGTTAACACTTTAACCGTTTGCTCATCCAGCACCGATTTGGTCTCTGCCTTTACTGCTAAAGGCTCTAACGACGCCAGCGCTGCGGCTTTATCGGCCGCTTTCTCTGGCGCAACATCACCTAAGTTTGAGTCAATAACCTCGGTCAGCGCCGCATCATCCGTTATCGGGATAATCGGTGTCAGGCGATCAGTTACTGGGCTGTCATTTAGCGTAAATTGTGTGGCACTGGTTTTTTGCTTTAAGGCTAACAATGCCGCAGCTTGCGCTTGCTCATCCTGCTGAGCTTGAGTAAGCGCTTCATCACTCACGGTAGTTGCTGCCGCTGAGGCATTACTCAATGCCGATTTCGCGCTATCATGACCAAGCGCTGTGGCCTTTTGCTCGTCGCTTGACGAGAGCTTAGCTAATACGGCTGCATTGGTGTCTATTACATCGGTTGCTGCTGCATTTGACGCTTGCTGTTCAGCAGTTAGTGCCTCTTTGGGTAGCATACTCGCGGCCAATTGTGCCGCAGTAAAAGTGTTTAATTCAACATCGCCAGCAGGCATGTCTAAACTAAAAAACTGCGCATCTACTTCGCTAAAAAGGCTATCTTCGGGTAAGGGTACAGGCCCGACCGTTTGAAAATCTGGTTTGGGTTGAATTTGAAAAAACTCAGCGGCCACCTGCGCTCGGTAACGCAACTGTGTACTGGTATCCGTAGATTGTTTAATTAACCCCAACCACTGCTCGGCAATATCTAAATCAGGGGCGAGTTCGCTTAATGCGTCAACGCTATCCAATAGCATGGGATCGGTTACCATTTTCGGCTCAGCAACAACTGCACGATTATCGGCTGTCGTTACAGCAGGCTTAGTAATGCTAGGCTTTGTGGACTCGCTGCTTTCTACAGAAGTCGCTTGAGCTTTGTCAGCTTGGCGCGAATTAGCGGCAACATTTTGCCCTGCAGTACTCTTTTGTTGCTTATCTTGCAGCAATTGTTGAAACACGCCGGCTTGCTGCGTACTAGCCGGGTCATTAAATTGCCCAGGTGCAGCCTGCTCGCCAGAGGGCGTGCTGTCTAAGCCGTTAAACATTAGGGAAAACTGTAAGCCTTGAGTCATCTGTTACTCCGCCTGCATCTAAGCTGCTGTGTAAGCCTATTTATATGCAAATACCATACAAAAACCGCGCCACTTTTAACTATTTGTAATGGTTTAGTACTGCTCTGTCTGTTTAGTACGTTGATAAAAACGTTGCGCCGCGTATTCATCGGCCAGTTTTTGTTGTTGTTTTTCTGCTAGTTGAAATTCTTTTTGTCGAGCTTGTTCTACCAAGATCTCTAAAGCTTTACGCTTGGTTTGCATTTTTAACCAAGTTTGCCGCCGCTGCTCTGCCGCGTTACGATTTTGCTGTACTACCCGACCTTGCTGAGTTAATGCCTGATCTAACTTACTGATAAAACTTACATACTGATTATATTGGCGACCACCGAGGCCGGCACTGCCTTGCTGCAAGCTTTGCTGAATATATTCAGTGCGATAATCGGCTAAGCCTTGATATTTTTGCTCAGCCTGCACAAACGCTTGCTGTGCTCGTACAAATTGCGCCTGCAAGGTTTCCTCACGCTCTTTTTGTACTTTAATTAACAACGTTAAACGTTCATTGGCCATTAGTTAGCTCGCTTCGGTTGGGGAGCCAACTGACTAAGCAGCGTCAGACACTCATCATATTGCACAATTTCTTTCATGCCTTGCTGTAAAAAGGTATTGATGCGCGGCAACATGTTGATGGCCAAATCTAACTGCGGATCACTGCCTCGTACATAAGCGCCTATGGCAATTAAATCTTTGCTTTGCTGATAACTGGCATATAACTGCTTAATACTGCGCGCCATCAACTGGTGTTGCTCGCTGGTTACCGCGGGCATGACTCGACTGATCGATTTTTCAATATCAATTGCCGGGAAGTGCCCGGCATCGGCAAGACTGCGCGACAGCACAATGTGGCCATCTAAAATCGCACGTGACGCATCGGCGATCGGATCTTGTAAATCATCACCCTCTGATAGCACGGTATAAAAAGCGGTTATTGAGCCTTGATTGCCCGAGCCATTACCTGCACGTTCAACCAGCGCCGGTAATTTGGCGAACACCGAGGGTGGATAGCCCTTCGTGGCGGGTGGCTCACCAACGGCCAGGGCAATTTCGCGCTGCGCTTGGGCATAACGTGTAATAGAGTCAATCAGCAGTAATACATCAAGGCCTTGATCACGAAAATACTCGGCAACTTGCACCGCCGTTTCACAGCCTTTTAAACGCATTAACGGTGACACATCGGCCGGTGCGGCAACTACGACAGAGCGTTTCTTACCCTCGTCACCTAAAATTTCATCGATAAATTCCTTTACTTCGCGTCCCCGCTCACCTACTAAGCCCACCACAATGACATCCGCAGCCGTGCCGCGCGTCATCATGCCCAGCAGCACACTTTTACCAACGCCAGAGCCGGCAAATAAGCCCATACGCTGCCCCTTACCAACGGTTAAAATGGCGTTAATAGAGCGGATCCCGACATCTAGCGGCTGTTTAATTGGCCGCCGATGTAGCGGATTTATCGGTTTACCTTTACCTGTAGCATAGTGTGTTGCTGTAATTGGCCCTTTGCCATCCAGCGGTTGGCCTACACCATCAATTACCCGCCCCAGCAATGCCATGCTGAGCGGCACACCTTTGTGCTGCAACAGCGGCGTGACCCGAGCGCCCGGCACCACGCCGTCAATATCATCTTGCGGCATTAAAAACACGCGCTCTTGGGCAAAACCCACCACTTCCGCCATAATTTGGCCGCGAGCACTGTCGACTAAACAGGCTTGGCCAATAGCCGCGCTGCAGCCCACGGCTTCCAGCGTTAAGCCAACTACACGCACTAAGCGGCCAGAAACCATCGGCCGGCTCTGATGTATATACTGATGTTGCTGCTTAACACGGTTAAGCAAGCTGACAGGTTCAGTCATAAAACCCCTGTGTTGTGCTGCATAAGCAGCATTGTCAGATAAAAAGCGGTTTACTCTGGAGAGGACTGATGCAGGAAGTGTTCCAAGCTGCTTTGTAGACGTTGCGTCAAACTTCTGTCGACACTGGATTTTTCGGCTTCTACCAAGCAACCGCCTTGTTCTACCAATGGCTCAGCACGTAATTGCCATTGGCGTTGCTGTAAATCATCTGCAGAATAATGTTCGCGGATAATGGCTAAATCATCTGGATGCAGTTTAATCAGCAGTTGACCCGCTTGCATCGGTAAGGCCGCAGTGGCTTCTTGCAAGGCTTGCAGAATCACCTGAGGATTGGTTTTGACTTCAACGCCGATCACTACTTTGGCCATTGCTAAAGCTAACTCGGTTAATGCCTGCTCAACTTGCTGATTTAAATCGGCCAGCGGTTGCTGTAATTGTTCGATTAACGCCGTTAGTTGCGCCAATTTTTCATCGATATCGGGCTGCGCCGCCGCTAGGCCTTGTTTTTTGCCTTCAGCCAAACCTTGCGTTAAGCCATCTTGTTGCCCTTGTTCACGGCCTTCGTTGTACCCTTTACTAAAGCCTTCGTCTTTACCCTCGGCAAAGCCTTCATCATAAGCCGATTGGCGCAGTTGCTCCATGTCGGCCGCAGTGAGCGGTTTAAAGCTTTCTTCTTCCTCGGCTGGGTCAGAGGTAGTTGTTGGGCTTGGGCGTCTTAAATTCAGTGCATTAGTATGCCCTGGCAGCATTTCGGTATCTGCCGTCATATCGGGGGTATCCCAAGTTTGCAGCAGATCGGAAACCTCTTCGTCAGGCGAAAAAGGTTTTTTATATCGAAACGCATCTTTACTCATCTAGCCCTCGCGCTTAAACGAATTCTTCGCCACCGCCGCCGCCTAACATAATTTCACCGGCATCAGACAAGCGTCGTGCCACCGATAAAATCTCTTTTTGCGCGGTTTCAACTTCACTTACCCGAACTGGGCCCATCGCTTCTAGATCGTCTTGTAATAATTCAGCGGCACGTTTCGACATGTTCTTCAAGATTTTCTCTTTCAGATTCTCATCGGTGCCTTTTAAGGCTCTCATTAATACATCTTGTTGTACTTCACGCAGAATGGCTTGGATACCACGATCATCAACGTCAATCAGGTTTTCAAACACAAACATCAGATCTTGAATTTGTTGCGCCATTTCTTCGTCATGCTCACGGATAGAATCCATCAGCTGACCTTCTAAGTTGGTATCTAGGTAGTTCAAGATATCGGCCGCTGCTTTTAAGCCGCCCATTTTCGCGGTTTGTGCACCTGCTTGACCGGCAAATTGTTTCTCCATAATCTCATTCAACTCTTGCAACGCAGCGGGTTGAACTTCTTCAAGATTTGCAATGCGCATGGTTAAGTCTAATCGCACTTTTTCTGAAAACTGCGATAAGATTTCGGCCGATTGCTCCGGCTCTAAATAAGATAAAACGATAGTTTGAATTTGCGGGTGCTCGTTGCGAATAATATTGGCAACCTGCTTTGAATCCATCCATTTTAACGAGTCGAGGCCGCGGGCCCCTCCACCAAGAACAATTTGGTCAATCAGGTTTGCTGCTTTCTCTTCACCTAACGCCGCCGTTAATGCTCGCTTGATAAACTCTTCGCTTTGGAAACCAATGGTGCTGAAATTCTGAATCTGTTCGATAAAACGCCGATGTACCGCTGAAATCTTAGCTTGGTTCAAATCAGTAGTTTGCGCCATCGCCATACCAACCCTCTGAACCTGCTTCGGCTCTAAATGCTTAAGAATTTGCGCGGCGTCTTCTTCTGACAAACTCAGTAATAAGATAGCGGCCTTTTCTACACCATCTAACTTATTGACATCAAAGATTTTAACTTCTTTTTTCTCATTCATCTTCAGATAACCAATTCTTAACTACCAATGAGGACAGCTCTGGTTCGTTTGCCACTAAGGCACGCACCGCTCTTAATAAATCTTCGTCACCATGTAAATCGGGTAACATCAGGGTGCCATCTGGGGCAAATCCGACTGACTTCTCATCAAATTGTGCCACAGCTATATCGTCATCATTACCCAGATCTAAACCATTTGTCATAGCTTGTTCATCATAAGTATCAACGGTTTCAGTTGGGTTCATGAGTTTCTTCAGCATTGGCAGTACAATAAAGAGTAGCAGCACAATGATAACCAAACCACCCATCACCAACTTAACGACTTGCAAGAACCAATCTTGTTCATAAATCGGCACATCAGTTAATGCTTCGACTTGTTCACGAACGAAAGGTACCGAAATCACTTCAATAGTATCACCGCGCTGAACATCAAAGCCAACGCCACCTTGTAATAAACGGCGAATATTCTCTAATTCTGCTTGCGCCATCGGAGTGGCGGGGCCAAGGGTGCCGTCGTCTTGAGGGACGCCTTGTTTATAATCGACCGCAACCGACACACTTAAGCGACGTATAACACCACTTTGCTGAGTGGTATGGCTAATTGTAGTATCAAGCTCAAAGTTACGGGTAGACTCACGACTATTGCGCCCCGGGATCACCGCTTGTGAACTGCCCCCAGTAGCTTGTTCAGGAATTGCCGAAGGCATAGGCGGTTGATTGGACAATGCGCCAGGAATACCGCCACTGCCGCCGCCAACGCTGTTTTCTTCTATCACCATTTCGCTACGAATTGCTGGTAAATCTGGGTTATAGCGTTTTTGGGTTTGCTCAACAGCGGTAAAGTCCATCATTAAATCAACTTGCGCAGTATAATTTCCCATGCCCAGTACCGGTAATAAGATGGAATCAACTTTCTGACGATACTCATCTTCACGACTACGTTGCATTTCTAATTCACGACGATTGCGGGCTGAACTGCCACTTTGAGAACCGCTATTTAGTAAACGGCCATTTTGATCGGTAACGGTGACACGACTTGGCTCTAAACTTTGTACGGCTGAGGCAACTAAATCGACAATCGCATCAACTTCACTATCGCGGATCACTCGGCCGCCACGTGCAGTGACTAAGACCGTGGCGGAGGGTAAGGATTGTTGTCGAGCAAACACGTTTTCTTTAGGAATAGCCAGTAGTACCCGAGCTCTGGCAATACTTTGAAGCTCTTCAATAGTTCTCGCTAGCTGTTGCTCACGGCTGTGTTTTAGCCGTTCCATTTCTAAACGTTGACTCACCCCAAAACCGCTGTCTTGTAATAAAAACTCGGTACCCAATGACGGTTCTTGGTTTAAACCTGCACGAGACAAACCTAAGCGCACATCTTGTAAAGAATCTTCAGGCACTAAAATAACGTTACCTTCTAATTTGTATTTCACTTTTTGCGCGTCTAAATGATCGAGCGTTTGGATAAGCTCCTGCGTGTTGTAAGTGCCTAGTGGCCGCATTTCAGGGGTTTTAGCCCACAGGATAATCAAGATGGCAATACCCAAACAAATGGTTAACGCCACGATCAACGTCACCTGTCTTAGCAAATCACCACTTCCACCCAGGGAACTTAAAAAGCCCGCCTTGTTTTGCGCTTGATTGTCATTACTAAAATCGGTGTTGGTTAACGCCAGTTCTGTCGATTGATTATCTGCCACCATACTTCTCCTGCTTGCGCTGTCTGTCTAATTAGACCGGCATCGACATAATTTCTTTATAGGCTTCGACCACTTTATTACGAACTTGCACGGTCGCTTCGAAAGCCAAAGAGGATTTTTGTGATGCAATCATGGCTTGCGCCAATGACACCTTTGGATCGCCCAATTCAACGGCATTTCGCATTGCACCAGCTTGTTGCTGTAATTCATTAACACTGCCTAGCGCGTTTTTAAACAAGGTAGAAAAATCTGACTGGCTGCTGTTTGTCGGCTGCACCGCCATGCTTGGATCGGCTTCGAAGGGCAAAGCACGTGCTTGGGTTGCCATGCTTTGCATTTGGGCATATAACGCCTGACCTTTAATTTCCATAATGCTGCCTGTCAAAATTTTGTTATTTACGAGGATATAACAGACTAAGCAGAAGTTGTGCCAACTCGCCAAACACAGGGAAAACAGGGGTTATAACAAGATAGCCTTACGCAGCATCGGCATTCGTTGCCAAGCAGCGTAAGGCTTTGTAGTGAAATGACGTATGAGGCTAGCTTAAGCCGGAATATCAATACCTGACTCGCGCATCCGCGCTAATTTGTAACGCAAAGTGCGATCACTGATACCGAGTTTTTCTGCTACGTCTTTGCGTTTAAAAGCACAAGCCTGTAGCGTGGCGAGAATAAGCTTATGCTCTTGCTCATGAATTTCAGTTTTAAAATCAGTGCTATCTGCCATGGTCGCACTAAGACCTTGCACGCGTGGCACGGCACTTTGCCCAAGTGAACCCGGCACTTCTAATAAAATATCAGCCGCCGCAATCTCAATACCGCCTTGTAAAATTAAAGCACGCTGGATCACATTATCGAGCTCGCGCACATTCCCTGGCCAGCTGTGCTGGGTTAAACGCTGCTTAGCCGCTTTACTCAACTGGCAGGTTGGCCGTTGTTGTTTATGGCAATGCCGGCGCAATAAATGCTCCGCCAATGGCACAATATCTTCCGGGCGCTGGGCTAATGCAGGCCAACTTAACGGAAAGACATTTAAACGATAATACAAATCTTCACGAAACAGGCCATCGGCTACCGCTTGAGCAAGCTCTCGATTACTGGTGGCTAAAATGCGCACATCCAACTTAATAGTCTTACGACTGCCCAACCGCTCTACTTCGCGCTCTTGTAGCACTCGTAAGAGTTTAACCTGCAAATTCATCGGCATTTCAGTAATTTCATCCAGCAGGATGGTACCGCCTTGTGCTTGTTCAAATTTACCCGGACACGCCGCCACCGCGCCGGTAAACGCACCCTTTTCGTAACCAAATAGGGTAGATTCCAACATATTATCAGGGATCGCTGCGCAATTAATGGCGATAAAAGGCTCAGCTGCACGGGCTGATTGTTGATGAATATACCGTGCCAGCACTTCTTTTCCCGAGCCACTGGGGCCTAAGATCATCACACTGGCTTCAGAATGCGCCACCCGCTCGGCCAATTGTAACAAGGCTTTGCTCTGCTCGGCCGCGGCAATCGGCGTAAAGCTGTCTGTTGGCTCAGCGACCACATAACGCGCTACCGTACTGACCAGCACCTCAGGTGAAAACGGTTTCGATAAATAATCAATCGCCCCTAAACGAATAGCCTCAACCGCATCTTGCACAGTGGCATAGGCCGTCATCATCAGTACGGGTAATTGCGGATATTGTTCGCGTAAGGTTTTTAACAAGGTTAAACCGGATACCGAGCCCATTTGCACGTCACTGATCACCAGCTGCACACTTTGTTTTTTTAATAGCAGCAAGGCTTCTTCGGCACTGGCGGCACTGAGCACCTGATAGTTGGCCAAACTCAGTGTATCGATTAAGGCTTCGCGTAAACCGGCATCATCTTCCACAATTAATATTTTCAGATCTGACATGGCATTACTCCTTAGTCTTAGCAGCTGAGGCACTATGATGAATAGGTAAGCTGATCTCAAAACAGGCGCCACTTAACGCTCCCTCTGGCCTTGCTGCTAAATCAACATAATGAATACTACCCTGATGGCTATGCACCACCGCTTGCACCACCGCTAAACCTAAACCACTGCCACCGGCTTTATTGCTATAAAACGGCTCAAACATCTGCGCTTGCACGGCTGGGGGAATACCCGGGCCATTATCACTAAATTGCCAGGTTAACTGCCCCGCCTTGCCAATTTGCTGCGCTAAGCACAATTGCGCGTTATCGCCTGCAGCTTGTAAACTGTTCTGCAGTAAGTTTAATAAGGCTTCAACCAGGCTGTTTTTATTACCTAATAAACTGGCTTGCGGTGTCGTCAGGCTAATTTTAAACACGGCATGATGATGGTTAAGTAATGCTTCACTGCGCAGTACGAGTTCATCGCATAATTGCTGCAATGTCATACTCGCAACAGCTTGTGCCGTACCTGAGCGCGCAAATAACAGCATATCGTTCACCTGCTGCTCTAAATCGTGCAAGCGCGCCAGTAACTTATCTTGGAATTGTTCACGCGATTGATTAGGCAATTTTGGGCTACGTAAATTCTCTGCATACAGCATGGCAGAAGATAAAGGGGTGCGAATTTGATGCGCGAGCGTCGCCATCATTTTACCCAGTGTGGATAAACGCTGCAGATGACTTAAGCGATTTTGCAGCTCACGCGTTTCGGTGAGATCAGTCAACACAATAAGCTGCCCAGAGTCTGGCGTTAAAGCACTGATTTGCAGTTTTACGCGCCGGCCATCCGTTAATGACACTTCTAGGCCATCATCACTGCGAGGTCGAAAGCAGCGGTTAATCACATTAAGCCATGATTCACCGAGCAAAGGCTCGCCAAGCATCTCTACCGCGACATGATTCACTTCAATCACGCGTCCCCAACCATCAAGCAACACTACGCCAGAGGGTAAGCATTGCAGAATGTGTTTTAACCGCTGCTCTTGCGAGCGCGCACTGCTTTTTACGGGCGCGATCAAAGGATGCACAGTCGCACTTGATACTTCATTCAAGTGGCTGGTTGCGGTTAATACTGACATAGAGTGGCTCCTGCTGCTAAGGGCCAACGGCGAAGCAGTTGGCGGATCTTAACAGGAGCAATGCAGAGAATGTGCCATGATTAAATCATTGAGTTTAAACAGCTTTATGCGTCAACAATCTGACAGCAGGCTCAAAGTGCTGCAGAGTTACTCTTCTTTACCTAGATTATATTTACGCATTTTTTCAACCAAGGTGGTGCGGCGCAAACCTAAAATATCGGCTGCCCGTGCCACTACAAAATCGTGGCGCTCTAGTGCTTGGGAAATAAAACGAATTTCTAATTCAGCGAGAAACTCTTTTAAATCTAAGCCTTCTTCCGGCAAGGTATCTTGAGTGATAACAGAGGTAAATGTAGCGATTGTCTCAAAACCGGCGGCCTCCTCACTGTCGCTGCTGTCATCGCTTTGAAATAACGCATTTAACAGATCACGCTCTTGTAACGCTTCTGGATACACCGGCTGATAAGATTCAACATCTAGGTGCTGATATTTTTTCGGTAGCTCAGCCACATCGACGATCTGATCCGGATACATAATCACCATACGTTCGAGCAAATTAGCCAACTCGCGCACATTACCTGGCCAACTGTGTAACTTTAAACTGTCGAGTGCGCGTTCAGTAAACTTCACTTTTGCTTGATGTGCGGCATATTGGCGGTTAAGTAATTCAGTAATTAAAATCGGTAAATCGTCTGCACGATCGCACAGCGCAGGCGTATCGATAGGAAACACATTTAAACGGTAATATAAATCTTCCCGAAAACCGCCGTCTGTAATCATCACTTCTAAATCGCGATGGGTTGCCGCAATAATTCGCACATCGGCTTTCAGGGTTTGGCTGCCGCCTACGCGCTCAAAAATTCGCTCTTGCAACACCCGCAGCAATTTCACTTGCATGGGCTGTGGCATATCACCAATTTCATCTAAAAATAAGGTGCCGCCTTGTGCTAACTCAAAACGGCCTTTGCGGGTAGAAATAGCCCCAGTAAAGGCGCCTTTTTCATGACCAAATAACTCACTTTCTAACAATTCAGCCGGAATTGCCCCGCAATTAATTGGCACAAAGGGCCCATTGGCGCGGTTCGATAATAAATGAATATTCCGAGCGACCACTTCTTTACCGGTACCTGAAGGCCCAAGCACCAAAACGTTTGCTTCTGTTTTGGCTACTTGCTGGATCAAAAAACGAATTTTTTGCATGGCCGGTGTTTGCCCGACCATACCATCGAAGCGTACTTGATTATCTTGCTGTTTGTGAGTAGGTAATAAACGATGGTATTGCTGCGCATCGCGCAAAAGCTGCGTTAAGCTATTGTAGGAAAAAGGCTCACTTAACACGCCAATCACGTTGGCTTGCTCTAATAAATAACTTTGGCTGTCACCAATAACTAAAAACGCACTTGCCGGAAATTGCCGAATAATCGCACTGGCATCTAATTGATCGGTCGCCCCTAACACAACCACCGAAGCCGGATGATGTTGTAAGGTATTGGCTAAATCATCAGGGCTAACAAGCTGATGAGCTTCACCAATAAAACTGCAGACGGTAGACAAACGCTCACAGCGATTTAGTTGTAAATCAACCAGATAAAGATGAGGGTTATCAGACATAAGCGCACAATTTATAAGTATAATTGACTTTATTGTACAAGCTGTGTGCAGCCTTGCAAGGTAAAACGCTAATTTTTTGACAGGGCGTCAAAAAATTAGCGTTTAGTAAAATGAAGCATCATCCTGTTTAACTTAACAGCGACAGCGCCTGCTCTGAACTCACGCGCGCTTGCATGGCCACATTCACCGAGCTTTGCGATAAAATATTATTCGCCGCCCGCTCACTGCTAGCTTTGGCATAATCAAGATCAGCAATACGTGAACGCGCTTCAGAGGTGGCAACTTGCTGACCTGATACCGCACGAGAAGCACTATCAAAGGCATTAATGCTAGCCCCGACCTCAGTTTGCAACGCATTTAACTGCTCTGCCACAGCGCGCACGGTTGTCAGCGTTTGTGGCTGAGTTAAATCAATACTGAACAAGTTTTGACTGTTCAGCGCTGCGCCTAAGTCTTGGGTTTGTAATTGTAGATTGCTATTGCCAGCATTAAAGCTAAGCGCCGTATCTTCAAAAAGTTTCTTACCGGCAAACTCCGTGGTTAAACCTTGTTGGATATTAGCCAAATAACCGTTCGCTTCGCTTTGTAGCGCTTGTTTGTCAGCATCGCTGTAAATGCCATTACCGGCTGCAATTGCCAACCGCTCAATTTCATTCACGTTATCGCTAACTCCTTGCACCGCTTGCTCATAAACCCGCGCAAAAGCAACACCATCGGCAATATTTCGCTGCCCTTGCTGCTGACCGTTTATCGCGCTGTTCAACCGATTACTGATTTGCAACCCCGCCGCATCATCGGCAGCGCTGGTAATACGCTTACCACTGGCTTCTTGCTGGGCTAATTTCTGTTGTTGCTGCAACACATTATTTAAGATGTTATTGCTTGGCGTTGTAATTTTCATCAGCATGCCTCGTTATCAAATCTTAATTAAGTTTAGCCCTAAAGTGGTGTTAACTCAAATGAGTGACACTGTCAAAATACTTGCAGAAACATCTTAAGGCCCTACTTAAAATACAACTGCAGCGATTAACTTGCATCTGCTCAGAAACGGGTTAAACTAATTTAACTGACCTGCTGTTTTTACAAGACTTTTTATATTTTTGCTTTAGAGTAATTACAAATGGCATGTCTTATGCTTTACCGTAAATAACGAGAAAAATGGGTGGGCAGACAATGTTTGATGGTAAAACGATCCTAATCACTGGCGGTACCGGCTCTTTCGGGCATAAATATACCCAAACGCTTATTGACCGCTTTAAACCAAAAAAAATCATCATTTATTCACGCGATGAACTGAAACAATATGAGATGCAGCAAAGATTTAACCAAAGCTGCATGCGTTATTTTATTGGTGATGTCAGGGATGGTGACCGTTTAGTTAGAGCGATGCATGGTGTAGATTACGTTATACATGCCGCTGCACTGAAGCAAGTTCCCGCAGCAGAATATAACCCTACTGAATGTATCAGAACTAATATCAATGGTGCAGAAAATGTGATTAATGCTGCAATCGACTGTAATGTTGAAAAAGTCATTGCACTCTCCACTGATAAAGCCGCTAACCCAGTTAATTTATATGGTGCCACCAAACTCGCTTCTGACAAATTATTCGTCGCCGCAAATAATATGGTGGGAGGAAGTCGCCCCCGTTTCTCTGTTGTGCGCTACGGTAATGTTGTAGGCTCTCGTGGTTCAGTTGTTCCTTTCTTTCAACAACTGATTGATAACGGCAGCGACCATCTGCCGGTCACCCATCAAGATATGACACGCTTTTGGATTAGTTTGCAGCAAGGCGTAGATTTTGTATTGAAGAACTTTGAACGGATGCTTGGCGGTGAGATCTTCGTACCCAAAATACCCTCTATCCGCATTACTGATTTAGCCAAAGCTATGGCCCCTGATTTACCCATTAAAATTGTCGGCATTCGCCCTGGTGAAAAGTTACATGAAATGATGTGTCCGGGTGACATGTCCTATCACACTTACGAGTTTTCAGACCATTTTGTGATTGCGCCTGCAATTAAGTTTTTTAATCGCAGTAATGACTTTACTTCTAACGGGCTTAACGAACAAGGCCAACCCGTTGAAGATGGCTTTGAGTATGTTTCTGACACTAACCCAGATTTTTTATCCGTTGCCCAAATTGCACAATTTAATTTGGAAGCGGCTCTATGATCCCTTATGGTAAGCAGCAACTCGATGCCGAAGATATCGCGGCAGTCACAACAGTATTACACTCAACCTGGCTAACTCAAGGGCCACAAGTTCCCGCTTTTGAGCAAGCTATCAGTGAATATTGTGGGGCGAATCACGCAGTAGCCGTAAACAGCGCTACTTCAGCTTTGCATATTGCTTGTTTAGCTCTTGGCGTTGGACCTGGTGATCGTGTCTGGACTTCCCCCATTTCCTTTGTCGCCTCAGCAAATTGTGCATTGTATTGTGGTGCAACTGTCGACTTTGTCGATATCGACCCTAATACCGCCAACATGAGCATTCACGCGTTAGAAGAAAAGCTTGTTGAAGCGAATAAAAGCAACATGCTACCCAAACTGGTGATCCCGGTGCATTTTGCAGGTCAATCCTGTGAAATGGAAAAAATCGCAATATTGGCTTCGAAATACGGTTTTAAGGTTATCGAAGATGCATCGCATGCTATTGGCGCTCAATATCAAGATAGACCAGTGGGCAGTTGTCAGTATTCTGACATCTGTATTTTTAGTTTTCACCCGGTAAAAATTATTACTTCTGGTGAAGGTGGCATGGCGCTGACGAATCAGAGCGATTTAGCGCGTAAAATGCAAATGTTGCGCAGTCATGGGATTACTTCAGAAAGTGAAGAGTTCACGGAAGAAAGTCACGGCCCCTGGTATTATCAACAACTGCTGTTAGGGTTTAACTATCGGATGACCGATATCCAAGCCGCTTTAGGTCTAAGCCAATTTAAAAAATTAACGCAATTTATCACTGCACGTAACACATTAGCTTTGCAATATAATCAACTACTGCATGCACACCCCAGTATTATCCCTTTGCAAGTGCAGGCTGCGTGTTATAGCAGTTACCATCTGTATATCGTTAAACTATCAGGAATAACTCCCGATAAACATAAAGCCTGTGTGGAACATTTACGCAATAAAGGTATTGTCGGCCATGTGCACTATATTCCGATTTATCTCCAGCCGTTTTATAAAAAAATGGGCTTTCAAAGAGGTTATTGCGAACAAGCCGAACACTATTATCAACAAGCGATTACCTTGCCATTGTTTCCCGAATTAACAACTGAGCAGCAGTTTTACATAATACAAGAGCTTATTTATGCATCAACGCAGGTTGCATAAATAATTATTATCCTATTTGTTTAGATTTGGAAAGCCATATGAATATCGCTATTATCCCCGCACGCGGAGGCAGTAAACGCATACCACGAAAAAACATTAAACATTTTTGTGGTAAGCCTATGATAGCGTGGTCTATTGAAGCAGCGAAGAGCTCGGGTGTTTTCCAACATATTATCGTTTCCACCGATGATGCCGAAATTGCCGCTATAGCAAAACAGTATGGTGCAGAAGTTCCCTTCGTTAGACCTGACACCTTAGCTGATGATTTTACGGGTACTGGCGCTGTTGTTAAACATGCAACAGAATGGGTAGCAAAGCACTTAGGGCATCCTACTTATATTTGCACGTTATATGCCACCGCCCCCTTTGTACAAGCAGCCGATTTAGCCAAAAGTTTGCAACTACTAAAGCGAAGTAGCAAACAAATTATTTTTAGTGTCACTTCATATGCTTTTCCCATTCAGCGCGCTGTCAAAATTCTTGCTGATGACTCTGTAACCATGTTTCAACCTGAGTATTATTCAAGTCGTTCTCAAGATCTAGAACCGGCATTTCATGATGCTGGTCAGTTTTATTGGTCAAGTTTTACTGCAGTACAACAGCAAATATCTGCTTTTTCTTCAGACGCTTTAGCCTATAAACTGCCCAGAATGCAAGTGCAAGATATCGATACAGAAGAAGATTGGGATAGAGCCGAATGGCTTTTTAAAGCACTAAAAAGGGATGCCGCCTCGGGAGAAAGACTGCTATGACTTCCGAACCAAAAATCATACATTGGAAAAGCCATCACGGCACTCTCGTTTGTAACCATAACGGTTTTGATGTTATTGATTGCACCGATTGTGGTTTTAAGCATGTTGTGCCATTGCCTTCACCTGAGGAGCTAATCGATGTCTATCAGCATGATTACTATGATCAGGAAAAACCACTTTATTTAAGTCGATATCAACAAGACCTTCCATGGTGGAATCTTGTTTATGAACAACGCTATCGGATCTTGTCTCAACATTTGTCTTCTTCACAGCGAACGATATTAGATATTGGTTCAGGGCCTGGATATTTTTTATTAAAAGGCAAAGAGCTTAATTGGCAAGTCTTTGGTATTGAACCTTCTGTTCAAGCAGCAACTTTTAGCAAACAACTTGGATTAGACGTTTTCAATGGCTTCTTTTCACCTGCTACGGCAGATACTTTTGGCAAAGTTGATGCAATCAACATGAGTTTAGTGCTAGAGCACATCCCAGATCCCGCCGCATTTTTGACCTTAGTTCATCAGCAACTGAACAAAGATGGCCTGCTTTGCATCATCGTACCCAATGACTTTAACCCTTTTCAAACACTTTTAAACCAGCATTTGGACTATGCCAAATGGTGGGTAGCACCTCCACATCATTTAAATTATTTTAATTTTACATCATTAAGCAGGTTATTAAATCACTGTGGTTTTGACGTTGTCCATCAAGAAGCTACCTTTCCAATCGATCTATTCTTAACAATGGGTGATAACTACATTGGCAATGATGATGTTGGCCGCGCTTGTCACACCAAACGCATGACTTTTGAAAAAAATATGTTGAACAATGGACAACACGAATTACTTTCGGAGTTATATTCCGCGTTGTCAAAACTTGGTATTGGTAGAGAGGTTGTTTTGTATGCAAAAAAAAGTAACGCCTGAAATCACTAAGCAAACCCGGTTTTTACCTGATGCTTTACTCTATCAACCTAATTATTCACCTTGGCTAGCCGAGGACAGTGATTTTTCACGTTTGAAACAACAAATCGACTCTTTTACTCTCGTTTCATCAGATCGCCTTTGGACTCTACATTCTCTGGCGCAACAGGCCACCAAATTAAAAGGCGAATTTTGGGAGTGTGGTGTATATAAAGGTGGAACAGCTTATTTGTTAGCTCACGTGGCTGCAGCGAAAAATACACTCCAACTTTTCGATACTTTTATTGGTATGCCTAAAACACATCCAGAATACGATCATCATCGGCAAGGCGATTTTGCAGATACTAGCTTAACATCGGTTCAAGACAGATTAAGTGCTTTTTCAAATATTAAATTCAATCAAGGTTTTATACCGGATACTTTTACCGGGCATCAACAATGTAGGATAGCATTCGCACATATTGATGTGGATATTTACCAGTCAGTTTTTGACTGTTGCTCGTTTATTTATCCGCGTCTAGTTTCTGGAGGAATAATGGTTTTCGATGATTACGGTTTCCCCAGTTGCCCAGGCGCAAGAAAAGCAGTAGATCTGTTTTTTTCTGATAAAGCAGAGGTACCTTTGGTTTTAGCAACAGGCCAAGCAATCGTTATTAAACTACCCGAAATTTAATTAAGGAACTTGGCCATGAGCAATGCAGTCATTCAAACTAATGCTTGTGCAATTTGCGGTGCTACCGATATTAGTGATCTCATCATTAAACAAGACATCTCTTACGCAAAATGTGTGCGATGTAAGGTACTGCGGCATCACCCTTATCCATCTAATGAACAAATAAGCGCGTTTTATACTCATTATCAAAGCCTAAAATCAGCGGGCTCCATCTATTTAAGTGATGATGGCTACTCGGTTTTTTGTCGCGATAAAAACTTCACCTTTGCTGATCTCGGCATAACATTAACCGATTTCAACAATAAGAAAGTTTTAGATGTTGGCTGTGCGACTGGACAATTTTTGCAGATGATGCAAGATGCCGGCGCAACCAATGTTATGGGGTTAGATGCTAGTGCTGAATGTATAAATATTGCGAAAAGCAAAGGGCTAAATTGCCAGAATCAAGAATTTTTGGATCATCAACAACAATATCATGTTATTTCAATGTGGCATTTAATTGAACATGTTATGGACCCCATCGCATATTTGCATAAAGCATATGAACTTCTTCTTCCAGGCGGTTGGCTATTGATAGAAACTCCCGTTACAGGAGAATTATCAACAGCATTTGGAAGTGATTGGCGTTACTTGATGCCCATTGAACATCTCCACCTATTTCCATTTGATACCCTAGTGCAATTAGCAAATCAAGCCGGATTCGCCTTGCAACGCTTTACGCGATTTGGTAGCGGTAATGATAGTGGTACTGTTTCGCAACCCAACAAAGGGGCCATGGACCGATTTGCCAAATCTACTGGCTCAGGGGATACCTTGGCCATGTGGTTAATAAAACCCAAGCAGCTAGCAGAGTAACCATTATGAATATGCAAAATAAAGAAGCCATTCTCATCATTAGCGCCGGCATTATGCAAATTCCGGCCATAAAAACGGCAAAATCGCTTGGGCTGTATGTAGTAGCAACCGATCGTAACCCTCAAGCAGAAGGCTTTGCATTTTGTGACGAGGCCGTGGTAATTGATTCAAAAGACATTGCTGGGCACGTCAAATTTGCTCAAGATAATCAACAACGTTTAAACTTAAAAGCGGTATTTGCTGGCTCAGACATTGCCGTTACCGTCGCGGCAGTAACCAGCGCACTCGGTTTGCCCGGCATATCAGTGGATGTTGCGCAACGTTCTAACAATAAAGTATTAATGAAGCAGCGTTGGATTGAAGATGGTATTCCCACACCCTATGGTGCAGAAGTATCCAGTGAAGAAGAAGCACTAAAGATCCTTGAAAAGATCGGTTTCCCCGCGATTGTAAAAGCCGTTGATAATGCTGCCTCACGTGGCAGTATGAAAATTGATTCTGTAAGCCAACTAGCGATGGCCCTGCATAATGCCAAACAAGCATCTAAAACAGGTACGGCAATTATTGAACAATATGTTATTGGCACTGAGCAAAGTGTTGAAACTATCATATGGAATAATAAACATTATCATGTCGGCATGGCTGATCGTGAATTTGGTTTTCATCCCTATCATATCGAGACAGCACATGTTGATCCGTCAGTACTAGATGAGACTCGACAAAAGCAGATATATGACGTTGTTGATGCCGCAGCACGCTCGCTTGGAATCACTTTTGGGCCTGCTAAAGCAGATATGATTTTAACAGCGCAAGGGCCAATGATCTTAGAAATGACCGCTCGCTTAAGTGGAGGCTTTCATTCCCAGTACACCACTCCCTTGAGTAGTGGTAAAAATCCTATTAAAGCCGTGATGGAACTTGCCTTAAACCGGCCTTTAGATGAAAAACTGCTTCAGGATAGTGTGCATAAAACAGCAGTTTGTAGCGGTCTATTTCCCCCTAAAGGCAGAATAAAGGCTATTCATGGATTGGAAAAAGCGCGATCTATACCAGGTGTTGCTGAGATAATTTTGACTCGTTCAGCAGGTGATTATATAACCGATTTTATTGATAACGGTTGTCGCTTTTGCTGGGTCATCACCTTAGCGGCTAATGCCGATGAAGCAAAAGCAATCGTCGCTGAGGTGGCAAATACTATTCATTTTGATATCGCACAGGACACCTAAAAGGAGCAGCCATTATGGTTCAGTTTATTGCCGAAGTATCGAGCAATCACGCCCGAGATTTAGCGCGTTGTTTTAAATTTATTGATGCCGCTGCTGACATTGGTTGTAGTGCAGTGAAGTTTCAATTGTTTAAACTGCGTGAACTTTTCTCAACTGAAGCACTCGCTTTTAAACCAAGCTTACTAGAAAGAGAAGCATGGGAATTACCTGTAGAATTTCTGCCTGAGTTAGCAAATCACTGTCGTAAAAGAGAAATTGCATTTTGTTGCACGCCATTTTACCTGGACGCCGTAAAAGAACTGCAGCCTTATGTGGATTTTTATAAAATTGCCTCTTACGAACTTTTATGGGACGACCTTCTGATTGCTACCGCGTTAACGGGTAAACCTGTGATTTTATCTACTGGTATGGCAACGATAGATGAAATAAATCATGCGGTTTCTGTACTAAAAGCTAACAAATGTTCTGATTTAACCCTATTACATTGCACATCAGCTTATCCTACACCCTATAGTCAAGCTAACTTAGCTGCAATAAATACGCTAAAACAAGCAACTGGTTGCCAAGTAGGCTGGTCAGATCACACTGTGGAGCCAGGAGTGCTGCAGCGAGCCATTCATCACTATGATGTTCAGACCATTGAATTTCATCTTGATCTCGACGGCTTAGGAGAAGAGTTTGCAACCGGCCATTGCTGGTTACCGGAGCAAATCGGACAAGTCATTTCTGATTATAAAAAAGCGATGCAAGCTGACGGTGATGGCGATAAAAAGCCAGTAGCATCAGAACTCGCTGATCGTGCTTGGCGAGCCGATCCGTCTGATGGTTTACGCCCTCTCGTATCGACAAGACAAACTTTAAAACCAGCTAAACATGCATAAGCTTGAAAATCATACTATTTTATTAGCTTGCCATGCTGGCAGTAAAATAGGCTTGGGGCATCTAAGCCGTATTAGTGTTGCTGCGCAACATTTAAAACCGCTGGGGTATGAAATGCACTTATTATTACAAAGTGATCAGCATATCCCTCAAGCATTCCCAGACTATTTAACGGTTCAGCAAATCGATTTTGAGCAGAATATTTCTGAAACAATATTAAAACAAGTTACTCGTTTAAACTGTCGTTTAGTTATATTTGATTTTCATTATCACAGTACACCAGATACATTCGCAACTTTGTTAAAAGCACTGCATGTTCAGCTAGTCAAAACCATAGCAATTGATGCACTAGCTGAATATATAGAGCTTTTAACTATGTTATACACCCCTTCTTTTCAAGTGAATCCCACTTTATCTGCTTGGCAACAAGAAAAATGTCAATTCGGTTGGGATGCATTTTTATTAAAAGTATCGGCTGAAACCCTTGTTGAAAAAACCTATTCATTATTGATTTTAACAGGCGGTGCGGATACCACCAACTTAGGAAAAGAATGGTTAATCACGCTTGATCGACTGTTACCTGAAAATTTAACTTTTCACTGGGTGCAAGGACCTTTTGCAACCGCACCTACAAAACCCGAAAATACTCAGCGAGAGATACATATTCATCGTAACTTGCCTAACCTTGCCAAACTCATGAACACTGTCACATTTGCAGTCACACTGTATGGCATCAGTTTTTATGAACTGCTCTATTACGGTGTTCCCTGCGTGGTCTTCTCACCATACGGAAACAAGGACGAACAAGAGCTTAATGAGATAAGTAAACAGCAGCTAGCCTTAGTCGCGAAAAATGAAATTGATGCGACTACACAACTACAACGCCTCATTAGTTCAAAAACTCTGAGTCAGTGTTTAGCGATAAACGCCCAAAAACGTCTTGCTGGCGCAAACGGTGATAAATTACGTCACTGCGTCTCAACGTTATTGGAGGCGAAATGAAGCGTGGTTATCTTTTATTTCATCTCAATTTAGCGTTTTCCTCAATAGCAGAATCAGCTCGACCGGAAGTGATTCAACAATGTTACTGGCCAATACTTGAACTCATTGAACAAAGCAACATCCCCATTGGTATAGAATTGACAGGATGGACATTACAACAAATCAATCATCTGGATCCGGTATGGGTTAATAAATTTAAAACGTTGTTAGCACAGCAGCGCTGTGAATTGATTGGTAGCGGTTGGAGCCAATTAATTGGCCCGCTAGTTCCTTTTCAAGTTAATCTGTGGAATCAAAAACTCGCTTTAGCGCTTTATCAAACGCTTTTAAACTATCGTCCCTCTCTCGTGCTAGTGAATGAAATGGCGTTTGCAAGTAGTCTTGTTGAGCTCTATCAACAAGTAGGCTATCACGGTCTGATTATGGATAGAGATAACATTCGTCTTGCCCTAAAATATGAACATCATGACATGCCGACGCATGCCTGTGGAGTAACCACAACTAAACTCCCTGTGCTCTGGTCAGACTCGGTCTTATTTCAGCGTTTGCAAAGAGCTGTTCATGGCGATATTCCGATAGTTCAATATCTGAACTTTGTGCAGCAAAGAATGGCAAGTGAAGAATTGCCGTTAGCTATTTACGCAAATGATGCTGAAGTATTCAATTATCGTCCAGGCAGATTCAGTACTGAAGGTAAAACCCACCCTGAAGGGGAGTGGACTAGACTGCAACGTATCCTAAAACAATTACAAGAACAAACTGGAATTGAATTTATTAGCCCAACAGACGCGTTGAAACTCAGTAAGCTGCAACCAGAAAATGCCATGAGGCTCTCTTCATTAAATCAGCCTATACCAGTTAAAAAACAGGCAAAATATAATGTTAATCGCTGGGCTGCTGCTGGCAGAGACAATATATGGTTAAATACACAATGCCACGCTCAATACCAACAGCTAAGCCATAACACTAGCTCACATCAATGGCAAACCCTATGCGAATTGTGGGCAAGTGATTTTCGCACACATATTACCCAAGAGCGTTGGCTATCTTGCTTACAAAAACTGTCCACGATTGACCGTGTAACCTCTCCATCAACAGTTCAAACTTTAGCATCAGATACTGAAAATAAGCTTGAGCTCAAGATTGATGATGAAGCAATTTATTGGCACTTAGCGACGTCTCAAATTAAATTAACACTTAACCTTCGTCGCGGTATGAGTATTGACAGCTTGGCATTCAAAAGCTGGCAATTCAAACCATTACTGGTAACCAAACATCAAGGCTATTTTGATACGATTGCACTAGCGGCAGATTTTTACTCAGGTGGTTTAATTATTGAAATGCCCGGACTTCGGCGCAGAATAACTGATTTAGAATGGGTCAATCCTGAGTTAACTGATGAGTTAAATTTTCATGTCATCACAGCAAAATTAGACTTGGCTCATTTTAATTTAACCAAGATTATCAAAATTAGTAAAACCACCGAAGAACTTCGTGTTAGCTATCAACTGGATCCCCCTGTTCGTAATGACGCTATTATTCGTCTGGGGATTATGACCATCAATATGACAGAGCTAGAGCAGCCGGCAACACTTGAGGTTTGGCAAGGTGGGGCTTTGCCAGAGCATTTCTCATTGGCAGATGAATGCGACCATACTCATAATGTTTCTACCTTGGTCTCTTCAAGCGCAAGCTTCGGTGCAACAACGGGTCAAATAAGTATTGGTGACCAACATCGAGCCATTACACTAAGTTGGAACCCCGCATTATGTGCTGCAGTGCCTTTATTATTAAACCGCCGCTACAAACAACAACATCTAACAAGGATATTTTTTTCGTTAAGTGAGTTGGACGATACATTTAAAGCTGGCGGTCATTTACTCAATTTTGAACTGGCCATAACACCAGGTAGCTTAAGTCGTGCTGAAGAGTCTCAAATACCTAGCGTCATGATACAACAATAAGCAGAGCAGTATGTTTGAATCAATTAACTATCATGTCGACTTAGACACTGAATGCCAAGCAGAAGCCGAAGCCGCCGCAGCTGTAGCGATAGTTCAGCGAAGCACAAAAAACATACGGGCAATCACTCGGCAAATTCCATCGTTAGCTGAGATAATAAAGCAAAAACCCCAACGATATGAAATAGTTGTAAACGGGAACAAGACTCTGAACTTGTGCTTAAAAACAGCTGGCGCAATGCTTTACGGGCAAAACCCTGAAGCTGAAGCAGCCAGTGCCGTAGCACGATTTTTAGACAGCAAATTACTGCCTCATTCCAACTTAGTGTTAGTGATTATTGGTATTGGATTAGGCTATCACCTGCTGCCATTGTTGCAAAAAACGCTGCCAAGATTTGTCATTTTCTACGAACCAGAACCTGATATTTTAGTGTTATCGTTACAGAGTGCTCCCTGGTTTGAATTATTAACATTTTGCCAAGCACAGGGTATTCAACTTTTTGTGCAACTGGGAACATCAGCAAAAAGCGTTAAAGCTGATTTAGATGAGCTGAAACAAGCTTACCCTGATGCAGGACCTGTGTATTATTTTGAACATTTGCATTACCCACATTTAGCTTCAGAGTTATATCAGCAAGAACACAGTGACAATTCTAAGAATTGTGCGCTAACACCACAGTTTTTAGCCAGTGCCATCTCTCAGGTTAACCCTAGGACCATTTCACTATCATTAAGCCATAATGAACAAGAATGTTTTAGAAAAAACCTTGCATGGCTTGCCAAAAATCAATCTTCGCTTTATCAAAAATTGCACTCATATCAATGGCAAAACTGGCAACTTGTAATATGGCAGCAGCATTATGCAATGCAAGATAAATGTGAAAAAGTCTTCTCAGTCAGTGCAAACAAAGCGCATCGAGGCACAATAAAACAGTCCTCATTAACACAAGATCCGGTTGTGTTTGACTTTAGCTTACCGGAAAAATTACTTAACACTGCGTTTGCAACGTTATTTAAAAACGTTAAACAATTACAATTGACCATACAAACTGCGTCTGAGCAGAATGCTCATTTTGTTACTGAGCGGATTTTACTGGGTAGTGCTGACTATGAAGCCTGTGGCAAAGCACTAGAAAATTCAGAGTATCTTTTGGTTCTAGAGCCAGATACAGACTTTCTTTACGCGTCACTTTTTACTGTAGCCTGGTACCAATTTAAAGGAGACTTGTATTTTTGCCAGCAGACTGCAGAGGTTGAGCAACGCATTACAGCTCAGTATCAAAGTGGACAACTCCAGCTAACAGATATCTTTATCGATCAACCATATTATGAAAAAACGCTATTCTCTGCTTATCACCTGTTATTAGAAATAGTGCAGTCTTGTAATGGTAAAAGCCATTATTTTGAAAAACAGTTTGCCAGTTTAAACCATTATTACCAAAATATATCCAACGCCACTTACCTAACAAATAAACAAGTTTCAGAACAAGCCCCTATATTCATCGTCGGTAATGGTCCCAGTTTAGACCTACATATTGATTATGTGGTAAAGCATCGAAAAAATCTTATTTTGATTAGCTGTGGTACGGCATTAATAACCCTACATCGTAATGGCCTTACACCCGATTATCACATGGAATTAGAGCGTGGTGCTGACACGCTATTTTATCTAAATAAACTACCCGCTTCGTATCTTAAACATCTGACCTTAATCGGTCCAGCTGATATACACCCAGCAATACTGGCGGTTTTTCAAAAAAATCTCTTAGTATCGGTTGAAAACACAGATGTACATCAGGAGTTTACATCGAATTTCACTAATTTTAGCTTGCTGCAATTAAACTATTCTTACTATACCGTAACCAACTTTGCTGTTGATTTGTTTTTAAGTATAGGCGTTCAAAAACTCTATTTAATAGGCGTCGATTTCGGTTTTAAAAATCAAAATTCTCATCATGCACGAGATTCTGTTTATTTTCAGCAAGACGGTTCTCAACTATATGATTATGAACAAACACATGGTTCTGCTTACGTTATTAACGCAAATTTTGGAGGAGAATGTTTAACTATTTCCAGCTTTGATATGGCGAGAAAATTAATGGGAGAACGTATTGCATTATCACCTGCTCAGCAGGTGTTTAATTGTAATGACGGAGCAGCAATCACTTCAAGCATCCCACTTCGCATACCTAACATTACTTGCACATTGTCAACCACAAATGCTTTCAAACAAGATTTTTTGACATTATTCGTAGAGGCTAATCTTACGATTAAATTTGAAGAACTGACTCAACAATTTAAGGAAAAGGGACAATATTGTGTGAAACAGCTTCTGAGTTGTTTAGATGAAAATATAAATGCGGCGCCTATATATATTGCCTCACTGCAACGCCAAATTCTCAATTCAACAATAGCGAGTAAATTGGATCACAGTTATACACTCTTTGATGGTTCGCTACGTTATTTTGAAATGGTCAGTAGCAGGTTTTATCGATGCCAAGCTGAAACACAAACTAACTTAGCTCTTTGCCAGTTTTGGCGCACTTATCTGCAACATTGTTTATTTCGCTTGAGTTTGTAGGGTTATTAACCTAAAAATTATGCATTTCGATAAAACTCAACCCTTTGTATTTTCAGAAATAGATGACTCTTTATTAAACAAGAAACTTACATCCACTGCACAGTGTTTGAATGGCGCGTTAGTAAAGTCAAGATTGGCTTGCCGTAAGTACTCTCGCCAGATTTCTAACACGTTATTAAACACTTTAAGTTCTTCGAGCTGTTCAAGCGGTTCATTGCTAACTGGCAAGATGCGAGTCATAACACTCAACATATAGATAACACTACCACAAAGTAAATAAAAACCCAGTTTGTTATCAGAATAATAAGCTTCAATAAAAGTTTGCCATTGAGTATCAATCAGCTTTTTCGCGTCCTGGTAATTGTCTACATCAACCAAAAACATAAGCATTTCATCAACCACGCCTGACAAACCGCTATGCTGCATCAAATCAGCAAATACTGCAGTGTGAGATTGTAATTCAGCCGAGTAAAAACACGATGTAAATAGTTCTTCGAAGTTCTTTAAAGCTGCTGACTGTTCTATCGACACTAATATATTTTGGGGTCTTAATGGCATTGCTCCTTGGATATAAGCACCATCACTGCAATTATAAATAGCCGTATTTTTATTTAAGTTAGCAATCGTCATTTCTAAAATGCTGCGAGAAAAATCAAATTCAGCTTTTGTTTGCACACAATCTCTAAAATTACCTTTAATTTGTATACCTGCATTAAAAATTTTATCTGCATCCATCACGCCAGCACCATCATTATGATAATAAGCTGAGTGTTTAGAGTGATGTTGCTCAACGCTCAAATACCCTAAATCGATGCCAAAAAGATAGAGATGTTTAAAACCCAAGCTGGTAAAAAAATCTACGGAAAAGTTCGACACTGTAGGGTAAGCATGACTTAAAGCGCTAATATGTATACCTTGCGGCTCTAAATATGATCTGAAAAAATTGGTTGAAGACTCACCGTCTTTATACGCCAAATACACAGCCTTAAATAAACCCGCTGTCTCTGGATGAATCCCATTAACTGACAACAGCGCAATTTTCTTAAGCCACTGAGGATCCTCTACTTGGCTGATCCAATTAAAAGTGGCTCTATTCTGTTCAATTTCAGCATGATAATCAGGGGTAATTCCTAATCGATATAATGAACGTAAAGCAGTACCACAGCTTACAACAATAATGTTTTCACGATGTTCCTTTATGTAAGTATAACTTTCGTCAAGGCTTGGCCCGTTTCCTACAATAAATATGGGGATATCTTGTAAGTTTTCCATACCTAATTTTTGTCGTTGCTGCTTTAAAAAATAATGACCACTTTTCATACTATGAAAAGTATGAGCCAAACTAAAGCGCACATGATCAAAGGTCTCCCCCATCGCCACTATAATCTTCAATTGGGAGTAAAGTTTCTCCAAAGCATTTCGCATACCTGGAGTGAGAAACGCTGGAAAAATTTGACTCTTGGCAATACCGTAAGCGCCGGTTTGATAGTATTGGCCCATGATATCTTGGAAATATTCTTCACCAGAGCCACCAATATTAAAATAAATCCGCTGTTTAGACTCTGCAATTTTTGTAAAAAGTGTAGCCCAATCTGTCACGAATAAACTTGCATAGAAAAAATCAAGATTCGGTTCAAATACAAACAGATTTTTGACTTCACGTTTAGATAGCAATATATCAATATGCAGCCCTAACCCAACACCCAAAACGATTAAATTATCAACATCCGTATTCTCATCAAATACACGAGGTTTTAAATTTTTAAATACGGGCTGTAACTTTTTAACCGCTTTGAAATGAACGTAGTTACTCATTTTTTCCAAGCCGCCTTGATTAAGAATGACTTGGTTGTCTAATGGACTATGCAAAAAACGTTCAACCATATGTGCTGATTGCTCAGTCACATCGTCATAAAATAACCCTTTTCGAGTATCACACCAGAGATTAAACTGCCCCTTTATGTCAACTACCCGCCAATCTTTGGGTATATAATCAACAAACACATGATATAAAATCGGATAATATTGCTTTAAGGCGACTAAATTCTTTTCGAATAGAGCAGTTTTAGGAGCATCTTTATATTGTTGATTAGCCAGAATTCCCGAGAAACGCTCCGAGATATAAACGTGATCATCAACATAACCAAGGAATTGTGGTCTTTGACGTAACAATTTCTCTGGTTGACCACTAAAAGCAATCAAATAATTAAATATTTCATCTGAAACGGGATGTGCTAAATGTCGATATAAGTAGCATTTATCGAGATTAGGAAGTAACTGCTGCAACTCTTGTAAATCAGCGGTTATCGTCGCACCGCTGTTACCTAGTTGAAGTGAAATCTGCGTATTTAAAGCTGCGGCAGTCTCAAAAATCATTGCCCAATCAGTGGTGTGCAATGAAGTGATAAACAAGTCCATGTCGGCTTCATAAATGACTAAAACACTGGGTCTTACTTGCTTAATTAATGGTAAAAGATGCAAACCCAAACCAATACCAAAACTTAAGATAACTGCATTTTCAGACACAGCTGAATGAGACTGGGGCTGCAACGAAGAGGTTAAACTAACAATTGGAGCCGTTTGACAAAAACTGGCCACCTCATCGTTAATCTCTGCTTCTGGATTTTGACTATATAAAACACGACCGCTGGCAATTTCAACAATATTAAGCTGCTGATTTTTAGTTGAAAAAACACAATATCGTTGAGCAGAATATGCATTAATTTTACTATGAATGTCATTATTGAAGTGTTTAAAAAACAGTAAGTTTTTTTGCAGTTCACGATTAAGTTTAATTGCTGCTTGTTGATCATTAATAAATTGAAGATCGGCATCTTCATCAAGAAAATCGCTCATCAAATTTAACATGCAAAAAACTCAGTTAGGTATTCTGGCGGTAATTATGGCTGGCTTTTCGACCTGTGTGAAGTTCTTTCAAATTTGTAACAACTTTGGTGTGTTCTGACAGAATATGTTGTCTTGTTTTATCAAACCAATGATTTAACGTCTGTAACTGCTCTACCGCCAAAGGGTCAGACTTAGCTGCAACAGCTAAGTCTGCAATAGTGCTGTCTAAATTTGAGAGCAAACAACTGATTTCTTGCGGGTCAAAATGTTCAGCTGACAATAATGCTTCTATCTCTGAGACAATGAGATCAATATTGACTGGCGGCAGCTGACTTAACATCAGATCCCTACAACCATTTGTTGGTCTCGCTGTGCTTGCAAACTATAGCCCTTTTCGCGGTCAGCCACTGAAATTTGATCCCAAGCTGATTTAATCGTCACCATTAAAGAAATGACATCGTCAATTTTCTCAATATCAAGGTCTCTACTAGCAATCGTTAAATGATTTAGCATGAAATCATACAATGAAAACAAATTATCTGATAACTCTCCACCCGCATCCATATCAAGTGAACCTTGAAGAGAACTAATAATCGCAATTGCCTTGGCAAGCGTTTGTGCTTTACCTGCAAAATCCTTTCGCTCAATAGCCCCTTTGGCTTTTGCCATATTTTCTAAAGCACCTTGCATCAATAATTGAATTACACGATGCGGATCAGCCACAGCTAAATCATCTTTTACACCAACTGACCTGTAAGCTTTAATACCATAACTCATAGTGACTCCTTAGCTCGAACTATTCGATGAAAACTTAGGAAGGCTAGACAATGCAGCAGTCACACTCGCCTGCTGGCGTTGCATTTGACCTAAAAGAGAGTCTAGTGCAGCGTAACGTTTCCTAAGTGAATCTTCATAACTAGCTATGTATCGGCTGGCGGCTTCAGAAGCTTTAGTATTTTCTTTTAATTGTGACTGCAAAGTATCCTGACGATTAGATAAAATACCACCCGTTTTGGTGTATTCACTTAACAAGGAGTCAAGTTGACTCACTAAACCTGCTTCACCGCCAAATAGCTTTGCTATTTCATCATATTTTTGGTCTAGCGCATTATCAAACCGATTTTTCCCCGTCTCGGTATTAAATTCAGTACTGGTCGAAATTTCTAAATTACCATCTTTATTAAGAGTAATACCCAAGGCATATAAGCTATTTAAACCCTGAGAACTATCAGGAACAGTCGAACCTAAAATACCACGCAGCTGGTTTAATACGTTTCTGGGTAAGGAGTCTCCCGCAAGGGCACCGCTTTCAAGCGTAATAGAGCCATCGGCACCTAAAATACGATTACGTGTCAAATCACTGACTTGGGCAACAAGTGCATTGAAACTGCTAATAAAGCTATTAATATTTGTTTCAGCTGCCGTCTTATCGGTAGCAATATCAAGCTTTGCATTATTGCCGGTTGGCGTAACATTTTTGACTGTTAAGGAAATATCCTGCACAACATCTGTAAATACATTGCTGCTACTATTAAAAACGGTACCATCTACCTCGATTTGTGCATCTCTAGCGGCAGAGGTTAAATTCAGCCCCGCCACAGCACCACTGGGTATAGTAGATAAGGCATCAAGCTCAGCGTTGTCATTACTAATAACCAGGTCATTATTTGTTCCTGTAATATTAGAATTTAATACGAGTTTTGCGCCGGTAGTACCGCCAACATTCAAAATATTAGCGTTAACACCAAAATTCTCCGCTGAATCATTAATTTTTAAACGAAGTTCGTTTAAAGTCATTCCAGCTGTCACTTCTACAGTAAAAGATTTGCCGTCTGCCGTTAAAGTAAGATTACCCGCCGTATTAGATATAACCGCACTGGCATCGGCAAAAGAACCGTCAGTCGTTTCCAAACGACTCCCTTTGGCTAACTGATTCACTTTAATTTCGAAGCTTGAAGCAGCAGCGGTGTTTTTTGCCGTTGCCTCAATAAACGTTTTGTCCGCTTCTGGCTGAGTAATACTAACTGTTCTGGCTTTTAAACTGTCACTTGTAAGTTTTTTTGCCGCATCCAAGAAACCCGATAAAGCGGATTTGAGCTGACCAACACCAGAAAGTGAAGCGTTAAGCGTAGAAGTTGTTTTTTCAATTCGTGAAAACTTGGTTTGGCGCTCGGCGTTTACGAAACTTGACACTAATTCGTCAAGCGGTAAACCTGAAGCTGCACCCAAAAAGTTTATTGATGACATAAACGCCCCCTATGCTTTAACGTTTTCACTCTGATGATACTATACCTGCTTATCAACCAATACACCCAATGACTGTCCCATTTCTTCCTGAAGTTTTTTTATGTCCTGAGCAACCTTTATCAACTCCTCAGAAGGAATTTGTCTGATTAGCTGGTCATTACTTCTGTCCATAACCTTGATTATAGATCTACCTGAAGCTTCATCCACCATAAAACTCAATGAACGCTGTTCAAATATTGCTGCTTTGTTCACAATACTAAGTGCATTTTCAACCTCTGCAGCACTTGGGAGAACTGCATTAACTTTAGCTTCTACAGCAGTTTCTTGCTTAGCCAAAGGCCTAAGCTGCTCGGCATTAGCAGCTTTACTACTAAAATCGGTTTTGTTAGTAATGGATACTGCAGCATTTGTGACTGTATTCATAATATCACCTCAACTGATAAGGCTAGATGAAGGCGCTTGCCTTCATCTGAGCACTTAAGACGTTATTATCCTAATAACGACAACGCGGCTTGTGGACGCTGATTCGCCTGAGCAAGCACGGTTTGGCTTGTTTGCTGCAGAATCTGAGCCCGAGTCAATTCCGCTGTTTCTTTGGCGAAATCGGTATCACGGATCCGTGCACGCGCACCTGACACGTTTTCAGAAACGTTAGTTAAGTTACGAATTGTTGCTTGGAAACGGTTTTGAACCGCACCTAAGTCTGCTCGTTTGCCATCTACTGCAGCTATCGCTTTATCAATGGCAATGATTGCACTACCCGCGTTAGCAGAGTTTGCAACCGTGGTCGCAGCAATCGATAACCCTGCCGCACCCCAACCACCTGTCCGGTTTAAACTTACCGAAATGTATTCATTAGTAGTGCCTTTAGCACCAACTAAAAAGTTAAACGAACCGCCGCCGCTTAACAAAATACGGTCACCAAAACGTGTAGTACTGGCAATACGGCTGATTTCTACTTTTAGTGCTGACACTTCTTTTTGCAGTGCAGCTCTATCGGCAGTGGCATTAATACCATTTTGAGATTGAACAGCCAGTGTACGCATCCGTTGCAATGAAGTAGTAATCTCTTCCATCGCACCTTCAGCAACTTGTGCTAAAGAGATACCATCGTTGGCATTTCGAGCACCTTGATCCAAACCATTAATCTGGCTGGTCAATCGGTTAGAAATCTGCAAACCAGCCGCATCATCAGAAGCACTGTTAATCCGGAAACCAGAAGATAAACGCTTAAACGCGGTATCCAAGGCGCCGCCTGAGTTCATCAACTGACGCTGAGCATTCAGCGATGAGGTGTTAGTATTGACAAATAAAGCCATGAGTCACTCCTTAGTCATCGGCATATATCGCCTTTGACTGTAGTTTAAAGTACGGATAATCCGTTTAGCTGAGCCAAGCTGCAACTTGGCTTAACTTTGTATCGGCGGGCTTTAAATTTACTTTAGGTTTTTTTTAAATTATTTATAAGAATAATACTGCGGTGTTTAGAAAGGATAAAGCCGCCATATGGCGGCTTTATAATAAGCGAGTCACTCCACTGAAGCTTTCCGGCAAGAAGCAAGATTACTGCAATAATCTCGATGCTTCAGCGCGTTACGCTATTAACCTTGTAGTAAACTAAGTGCACCCTGTGGCCGCTGATTGGCCTGAGCTAAAACCGTTTGGCTAGTTTGCTGTAAAATCTGTGCCCGAGTTAATTCTGCCGTTTCTTTCGCGAAATCCGTATCACGGATCCGAGCACGAGCACCTGACACGTTTTCAGAAACATTCGTTAAGTTACGAATTGTTGCTTGAAACCGGTTTTGCACAGCACCTAAGTCAGCGCGTTTTCCATCCACAGCCGCTATTGCTAAATCTACTGCAGCAATTGCCGATCCCGCATTAGCTGATGTAGCAACCGTGGCGGTATTCACACCTAAACCAACTGAACCCCAACCACTCGTTCTAGACAAACTTACAGAAATATATTCGTTTGTGGTTCCTTTAGCGCCAACTAAAAAGTTGAATGCTTTATTTCCTGTACCATCGAGTAGTAATTGATCACCGAACCGAGTTGTGGCAGCAATCCGACTAATTTCAACTTTCAGTGCTGAAATTTCTTTTTGTAAAGCACCGCGGTCAGCTGTTGCATTGATACCGTTTTGCGATTGAATCGCTAAAGTTCTAATGCGTTGCAGTGAATTTGTAATTTCATCCATTGCGCCTTCAGCAACCTGGGCTAATGAGATACCATCATTAGCATTTCGTGATGCTTGATCCAAGCCATTAATCTGACTAGTTAAACGGTTAGAAATCTGTAAGCCAGCCGCATCATCCGCTGCGCTGTTAATCCGGAAACCTGAAGATAAACGTTTAAATGCAGTATCTAAAGCGTTGCCTGAAGATTGCATCTGACGCTGTGCGTTCAGTGATGAAGTATTGGTGTTTACGAATAAAGCCATGATGTATTCCTCGCTTTTTAACTGTTTAAGGCAATTTGAACTGCGTATTGCCTGTTTCTTGCCGTGTTAAATATGTATCGGCGCAGTGCGAGGAAACTTTAGAATTTTTTTGAGGATTTTAAATCAATATTAATCAATGACTTTAGAGCAGGCATTGCTGCCTGCTCTGGTTTTTAGCGAATATAATCAAATAACGTTGTGGCATTAACTTTAGAAAAAGTCTGTGATGCCGCTTGTAACGCCACTTCTTGGCGTTTAATTTCAGTAAGCGCTGCGGCAAGATCCACTTCAGAGATATCTGCCTTATACTGCTGGTTATTAATTAATAAATCCTCGTTGGTATTAAACACACTGTCGACCACATTTAATCGGCCACCTAGATTAGCTAAAACACTATCAACGTTATTCGCGGTAACCGTGGTTTGCTGCAGAATGTCAGCGAGTCCAGTATTGAGTTCCGCATCCGTTGCTATTGGATTACTTAAAATCTCTATATACTTTTGTAGTGTATTTAGAATATTAGTTTGTTGAGGACTAGAAAGTTCAAAATCTACTTGGGCTGGTAGGGTTGTTGCCGTATCAAATGTAAATTTCGCACCATTAAATACAATAGCTGAACCTGGGGTATATGCACCAGTAACAGCCGGGCTTAATGGGCTGCCATTACGTAAAAATTGATAGTTACCCGTGGCATCAATATCCAGCTGATACTGATTGTTTGCTGCGGTAAGATTATCAAAATTACTTAAATAAAAACTATCAAACGCAGTTTGATCTACAACATCTATAGATGCTCCAGTTGGGGCACTAGTGACTTGTGGTTTAAAACGTTCAAATACGCTATCAAATATAGCTTTACCACTATCATTACTTGGCAAGGTGATTGACTGTGAAACTTGCAAATTACGCGTACCATCATCTCCCTTGAATTGATATTTACCATCAGACGTGAATTCATAAGCAGCCGTCTTATCTTGATAGCCAGCAAAAATAAAACTGCCCTCTGAACTACGCGTGTTCATTAAATCAAATAACTCGGTTTGAATATTTTTTAATTCAAACGCGATGGCTTTACGTTGTTCAATTGTGTAGGTTCCATTACCACTGGCTTGCGCCAGCGTAGAAACACGATCGTAAGATTCTCTCATGCTGGTAAGCACCGTTTCTTGCAGTGCTAAGTTGTTTTTCAACAAAATACTGTTGGTTTGAAATTGTTCAATCTGCGCTTTACTTTGATCCAGGCTTAACACCTTAGCCGCGCCTGCTGGGTCGTCGGCGGGAGACAGAATACGTGTTTGTTTGCTCAACTGCGTTTCTGCTTTTGACATACGTTGCTGTGCGTTTAGAATGCCATTCAGGCTTTGTGTAAACTGCATATTAAAAGTTAAACGCATGACTTACCTCACTGACTGTAACAGAGTGTCAAAAATTTCTTGCGAAGTGGCTATAATTTTAGCTGCTGCCGCATAACTTTGCTGAAAACGAATTAAATCGGCTGCTTCTTCATCTAAATTTACACCGGATAATGACTCATACCAAAGGGTTGTTTGCTCTAAAATAGCAGTATTGGCTTCATCGGCAGTGCGTGCTTGGCGTGTACGTTCACCAATGTTGCCCACCATGATCCCATAACTTTGGTTAAAACTGTACAAATTCACCGCACTACTCTGTTGATCAGGGCTGCGCCGCACCAAAGATTCATTTTGTAAAGCTGACATGGCTAAACCATTACGGTTATCATTGTACCCGTTGGTATTAAAATCTAAAGTAAAGATATCACCGGGTTTGGGAATGCCCGTAAGACTAAAGTCAAACCCTAGTTGCTCTTTTAGATTTGGTACTGAAGTACTGTTCTCAAACATATTGTTGAAATTATTTGTAGTAAACCGGCTTTCACCAATAACACTTGTATTATCTGCAATCTCAAATATATGCTCACCAGCAACACTATTAAACCCTTGATACGTTACAGTATAAGGCCCATCCCGAAGGCCATTGCTCAAAAAAGCAGAGTCTGCTGGATTGGTATTGAAAACCGTCACGCCTTCAACTCGACCATTTCCTAAGTTACTGATAAGGTACTCGCCACGTATTGGTCCAGAAAGTGCTACATCTTCAGCCCTTGATGTTGCCATTTGGAGTTCACGCGCCGCAGAACTTAATGGTTTTAAGATAAATTCATCACCTGCAACACCACTAATAGTTAACTTTAAACCAAATAAATCACCATTAGCATCATCTGCGGTAAAGGGGGTTACTGAGGGAAAACCCGTAGCACTGGTTAAAGTTTTCACTTTCGTTAGATCAGGTTGGCCATTGCTGTCTAGATAAGGCTGTCCCATCTCATCTAACGCCGTTACAGTGGCGGTAGTAGCGTCAACTATCTTCACAAGGAAATTATTCGGGGGCAGTTGGTTGGCTTTGCCGGGTTCAATTTCTACAATAACACTACTGTTAGCGCTATTGCTTTTAAACGCTAAACCTTTTGAGCTTGGTAAAGTAAATAAATTCTGGCCAATTGTGCCGTTAAGAGTTAAACCCAATTTATTCTGCTGGTTCATACTGTCGGCCAGTGTTAACCCTAATTGCCCAAGTTGCTGTTGCGTTGGGTTTAAAACCTGCAACCGATAATCCGTCAATGCGCCCATTTTACCGCCAATACCTTGGGCACTCAGTGCCACTTTTGCATCAGCATTTTCACGTAAGGTGAGCAAGATTTCACGATCATTAGGATCGGGGTCACCTCGCATGGAAAGTAAATTAAACTGACCACGTTCAACCACGAGCGACTGCCCCGTACCCATAAACACCAGTTTTTCACCTGATTTAGCATCCACTGTTTGGATATCGACAAATTCGGCTAACTTTAATATAGCCGCGTCACGCTTATCGAGTAAATCTAGAGGAACCGGTCTACCGGCACTAGAACCATAATTGACAATTTCAACATTATAAGCCGCAATCTGACTCACAAAGTCATTTACGTCTTTTACATACACATCTAGTTGCTGATTTAAGAATTGTTCTTGATCTGAAAGAAGCGTGGACATATTGCTAAACTGATCAATAAGCGATTGACTGGTACCCAACACTAACTGTCGATTTGATAACTGGGTGGGGTCATTGTTAGCTGTTTGAATTTGTTGAAACAAATTATTCATGCCCGTTGATATACTGTTGGCGGCATTGGAAAACAACGCATCAACTCGACTCGCTTCCGATAAATACTGTGAGCTATAAGCGGCACTGGTCGTGTCCCGTCGTAGTTGTTTCTGACTAAACTCACTTACTAACCTTTCAGTCGTGCCTTGGCCAACACCTAAGCCAAATTGCTGCGACACAAATTCCGTGCGTTGCCGCACATAGCCAGGCGTATTGATATTGGCAATATTGTTACCGGTGGTATTTAGCAAGGTGTTGCTGGATAATACCGCTGTTCTACCAATGTTAAGTAAGCTCATTCATCGCTCCACGCACCCGATCACGGGTATAGGCTATTCTTCGGCTGTTGTTTGAAAATCTTGAGCGTTATTTAATTCTGCTCTGACTTGCTCAAAGGCTGTACTTTTAAATACCGCCATAATTTTTTGGGCATAATTAGGATCGGTGGCATACCCTGCTGCTTGTAATTCACTAAAGTAGGCTGCGGGTTCAGGCGCTGCAGCCACCGCTTGCTGATAGCGCAGGCTATTAGCAATAAAACCCGCATAATCTTGTAAGCTATGTTCGGCAGAATCATACGCCCGGAACTTGGCTTGCTCTTTTCGTGCCACACCTTGTCGGTATTCCAGCGTATCAACAACGGCGGTCTCACCTTGCCAATTACGACTGGCTTTAATACCAAATAAATTATAACTATTGTCACCACTGGCGGTTTTAATAACGCGTTTACCCCAACCTGTTTCAAGTGCGGCTTGGGCAATTAGCGCTAACGGATCTAACCCTAAAGCACCGGCAGCTTTGCGTGCTGCGGGCAGTAAGCTACGAATAAACTCCACCGGTGAATCATTTCGAAACGCTGACGCGCCTATTACGGCTTGTGGCTCAACATTGCTGGTATTGCTACTACCAGCAATTGCCGCGGCTTGAGCTTGTTCTTGCTTTTGTGCACGCTGTTGTTGCAGTTTGTCTAATAATGGGCTCAGTTGTGATAATTCGCGCCGCCCCGGCTGAGCCATTTCCACTTGCGCTAACTGCTGCATAGATTGGGCTTTTAATAACCCCAGTTCCGGTGCATCTTTAAACAGTTGCACTTGTGGCATATTTAACTCATCAGCACGCGTATCACCAGGTAAACGCAACGCGGAAGCTGAGTGTTTATGCTGGCTGACGGCTTGTGGGTCTAACTGCTGTACTAACAAATCGGCTAAACCCAAGGCACCTTTTTGCGCTAAATCAGATGCCATCTGGTTATCATGCATATCACGATAAAACTCTGTAGTTTGGCTATTCATTAAGCCTTCTGCTTCAAACGCCTTATTCGCTTGGCGCATACTTTTTAGCAGCATATTAAAAAAGATCCCTTCAAACTGCTCAGCCGCTTGGCGCAGCGCACCTTTGCTATCATCTTTAGCCGCACTGCGAATTTGCTGCAGGCTGCTTAAATCATGATAAGAATGTTGCAGTTTACCCGTATCCATTTAGATCACCACCAACTCACCATGAATGGCGCCAGCCTCTTTTAATGCTTCTAAAATGGCCATTAAATCACCTGGCGCCGCGCCAACTGCATTCACTGTGCGCACCAAATCATCAAGTGTGACACCAGGGTCAAATTTAAACATTCTGGAGTTTTCTGGGTTCACATCAATAATGCTGTTTTGTACCACGGCCGTTTCACCACCGGCTAACGCATTAGGTTGAACCACCTGTGGGTTTTCAGCGATGGTAACCGTTAAGCCACCATGAGTGACAGCAGCAGGAAACAAACGCACATCTTTACCAATGACGATGGTGCCAGTGCGAGAATTGATAATAATTTTGGCAGATTGATCTGCAGGTTGAAAGGTCAAGTTTTCTAATACCGACAAGTAACTTACGCGCTGGCTAATATCTCGCGGCGCTCTAACCTGTACCGAAGAGGCATCTAATGAAAAGGCAGTTTCTGGGCCCATAAAACCATTAATCACTTCAGCCAATCTTTTTGCAGTAGTAAAGTCTGGGCGCTTTAAGTTAAACGTAATAAAATCGCCTTTAGCAAAAGGAGACTCTACTTCACGCTCTACTACAGCACCGTTTGGAATGCGGCCCACGGTGGGTGTGTTCACTAAAATACGCGAACCATCTAAACCTTCAGCACCTAAGCCACTGACAATTAAACTGCCCTGCGCTACTGCGTAAACATTGCCATCTAAGCCGGTTAAAAAGGTTTGTAATAAAGTACCGCCACGCAAACTTTTCGCGCTACCTACGGATGATACCGTAATATCAATAGTTTGCCCGGGCTTGGCAAACGCCGGTAACTCGGCATGAATGGCCACTGCTGCCACATTTTTTATTTGTGTGCGCGAACCCGCTGGTAGGTTAATCCCAAAATTAGCCAGCATGGTGCGGAAGCTTTGTTCGGTAAAAGGGCTTTGCTCGCCAGTACCGGGTAAGCCGACCACCAACCCATAACCAACCAATTGGTTACTACGCACCCCTTCAATATCGGTGACATCTTTAATACGCGCAGCCTGAACAAGATTGCTACAAACTAGCGTAGATAATAAGCCGAGCATGATCAGAAACCGCATATACTGCTCCTAGAATGGCCAGAATGGACCATTAAAAAACTGGGTTAACCAGCCTGGTGATTGCCCGCCATGATGTGCACCCGTGCCGCTGTATTCGATACGTGCATTGGCAATCTTGGTCGACTCTACCGTGTTATTCACATCGACATCTTGTGGCCGAATAACACCAGTTAAACGGATATATTCTTTACCGGTATTTAATGTCAGCCATTTTTCACCGCGGATCACTAAGTTACCGTTCGACATGACCTGCAACACATTGACCGAGATATCGCCGACTAAGCTATTGCTCTGATCGGCTTTGGCGTCGCCTTTAAAGTCTTGGCTACTGCCCGCGCCAAACTGCAACACATTACCGCCAACCGACACATTGCTTCCGGCAAAATTAATCGGGTCAAAAGCAATGTTGCTGTCTTTAGCCGTTTCTGTTTTGGCTTTTTTCGACGCTTGGGTTTTCTCACGAAGCACAACCGTAATAATGTCACCTTCATGCCGTGCTTTGTTATCGGAATACAAGCTATTAGAATGGCTTTGCATAAACAACGAACCGTTTTTTACCACTGGCCGCGGCGCCGACTCTGGCGGCAAGGGAGCAAAATACGGATCGTTTGGCTGCGCTTCTTGCATAGAAGAACAGGCGGTTAAACTGCTGACCATCAGTATCAATAGGACATTACGCATGAGCTGTACCTGCCTTATAACTGTTGAATAACAAAACCAAGCATCTGATCCACGGTAGAAATGACTTTAGAGTTCATTTCATACACGCGTTGACTTTCAATTAAGCTAACCAACTCTTCTGTGACATTGACATTAGAGGTTTCTAGCGCTCCCTGCACAATAATCCCCAGTCCTTCTAATCCTGGAATGCCTTGCACCGGATCGCCGCTGGCTGGCGTTTGGCTGAATAAGTTTTGGCCAATCGGCTCTAAACCGGCCGGATTAATAAAGTTAGTGACAGTTAACTGACCTAATACCGCATTCTCAACCTGCCCGGCTAAACGAGCGGAGATCTCGCCATCTTGAGACACCATGATATTAGTGGCATCTGGCGGCACCACAATATTGGGCTGCACCTGATACCCGGCACCAGAGGTCACAACATTACCGTCACCATCAACCGTGAATTGGCCATTACGACTATAAGAAATAGTGCCATCAGGCATTAACACTTCAAAAAAACCATGGCCTTGGATCATCAGATCCAAACTGTTCTCTGTAGTGATCATATTGCCTTGAGTAAAGCTTTTTTGCGTCGCAACTACCTTGGTACCGGCACCTATCATTAAACCGTTAGGTAATTCAGAATTTTGTGAAGAACGCCCGCCTGGCTGATTAATGTTTTGATACAGCAAATCTTCAAATACGGCACGGCTCTTTTTAAAGCCTACAGTACTGGCGTTCGCCAAGTTATTAGAAATAACCGAGATATCACGCTGTTTCGCGTCTAACCCTGTTTTGCTGATCCACAATGCTGGATGCATTTGTACCTCCTGGGCTTACGCCCTATTAACTAAGTGCCAAGCAAGCTGCTGCTGGCTGAAGTAAAACGGTAAAAAGAAAAAAGCCTTAACCTACAATTCGCAGCAATTGATTTTGCTGTTGATCCATTTGCTCAGCTTGCTTCATCATTTTCACTTGTAATTCAAACTGGCGCTGTAAGCTGATCATCGTGGTCATTTCGCCAACCGCATTGACATTACTGCCCTCATAGGCACCGCTAAGCAAATTGACATTCGCACTAGCCTCGGCATCCTGACCATCTTTACGTCGAAACAAGCCATCGTTACCTTTCACAATATCGGCATATTCCGGTTGTACTAGCTTAATACGCCCTACTTCTTCTAGCGCATTCGCCGGGGCACCCTGCGCTCTCGCAATCACGGTGCCGTCAGCGCCGATTTCCATCTTCGCTAACGGCACAGGGAGTTGCAGCGGCCCCGCATCCCCCATCACCGGTAAACCGCTGGCGGTCATTAGCATGCCACTGGCACTAATCTGTAAATTGCCCGCTCGGGTGTAGGCTTCATTACCCTCTTTATCTTGCACAGCAAACCAACCGTTACCTTGAATAGCAACGTCTAATTCGCGTTCAGTAATAATCATCGCGCCACTGTCAAAGTTTTGACCTGGACTCTCTGTTAACGAAAACACTCGAGTAGGCAACCCCTCACCGAAGGCTTGCATGGCACGGGCCTGTTCAAAATCGGCTTTAAAACCCACTGTGCCGGCATTTGCCAAGTTATTTGCTCGTACGCTGATGCCATTCATGTTCTCTTTGGCACCGCTCATGGCGATATATAACAGACGATCCATAGTAAACCTCGCAGGGACTTGCTGTTTTTACTTAACGAAACTTTTCATCAACTTAATATATTTAAGCAATAAGAGTGCCAGCTTGATAAAACAGGATTTTTTGATTAAAAAAAAGCCACCCGTAGGTGGCTTGATTTGAATGACAAAGCGTTTACCGGATCTGTAAGATGGTTTGTTGAAGCGTACTGTTAACTTCCAACGCCCGAGAATTGGCCTGGAAGTTACGCTGCGCGCTGATTAGATCAACTAGCTCCGTTGTAAGGTTTACGTTTGACTGCTCTAACGCGGAGCTTTGAATACTACCAAAGGTACCGGTGTTAGGTTCACCAGCTAACGGCTCGCCAGACGCTAAACTGGCTTTCCAAGACGTTGCTCCCGCTTGGCTTAAGCCTTGCGGATTGGCAAAACGCACCATCGATACTTGCGATAAAAATTGTTGATCGCCGTTAGAGTAAGACGCCATAATCCTGCCGCCAACATCAATATCCAGCCCAGTTAAACGACCGACTGTAGTACCATTCTGACTTAGTGAGCCCACTTCAAAAGCTGATGCATATTGAGTTGGCGTTCGGGTACCTGCTTCATCGCGAAAACGGATACCAAAATCACCCACGGTTCCAAAATTAGCACCATTATTTAACAAGCCATTTAAATCAAGAGGCGAAATGGTAATATCTTCAAAGTCACCTGGATTTTCACCTGGTGTTCCATCTGACTTAAAAACTAATTGTGAGGTAGCCGAGGGAACAAGAGTTCCATTGAATGTGGTATACACATCCCAAGTATTACTCGCCAAAGGGTCTGTTCTTACAAAATACACACTGAGTATATGTGCCTGACCTAAGCTATCATAAATCGTTGTTGAGGTGGTGCTGTTATAACTGGCTCGGTCAGTTGGCTCAAACGTTGTAATGGTTGGTGGCAATGAACGTGCGTCTAAGTTCATACTAACAAACACATCACGTGTGGCACTGGGCGCACCTGCAGTAGTGGGGATCTGAATTGGCCCAGTTGTACTTAAACTGACAGAGCTAGTTGTACCTGAATCGGAATCCACAGGGTAACCTTGCAAAAAGGCACCATTGTTGTTCACTAAAAAGTTATTTGCATCTAGCTTAAACGCACCGGACCGGGTGTAAGCATAATCTCGAGAGCCCACTTCAGAGGAAGTCACAAAAAAACCGTCTCCCGTCACCGCTAAATCTAATGAGTTATTAGTGAACAATAACGACCCTTGTTGAAACTGCTGTGCAACTGATGATGTTCTGACCCCATCACCCACTTTAGTTCTACCGGCTTGAAATACCGAAGATGCATAAACATCGGCAAATTCAGCTCGAGACTCTTTAAAACCTGTAGTATTAACGTTAGCGATGTTATTTGCTGTGGTATCTAAATCTTTTTGTGCAGCGGCGATACCGCTTAATGCAATATTAAAACTCATATGTTACCTCACCTTAAGCGGTCGTATTAACCATAAGAAACTTCTAACACATCGGCCAATTTCACTGCCCCGATGCCTAATAAATTCAGTGTAATGCCGTTACCGTTGTTGCCCATACTGACACTGGATACAGGGGTATACACTTGTACTGGGGCATTTTCCGTTTTGCCTCTGGCGCTAACTTCAACACTGATGTTATAAAGCCCAGCGGCAACGGTTTCACCCGCTTGGTTCGTACCATCCCAAGCAAACTCATTTTTACCCAATTGCGGTTGATCAACATTAAATGTAGAAACTAACTCACCGTTGGGTTTAGTGATAATCACTTTCATGTTATCAGCTGGTTGTTCAAGGTTTATTTGGCCACGCGAGAGCGACTCACCGGTGAAAACCAATTGTTCAGATTGTGTCAGCACGCTACGCCCTACTAGTGATGAGGCTTGCAAGGCTTGATTGGACGACATGCTTTGCGCCAAGCTACTGAAATTATCATTAAGCTTGGTGATACCATCGGCCATGGTAAAGTTAGTCATCTGTGCGATCATTTGATCATTTTCTACCGGCTTGGTCGGGTCTTGATAAGCTAACTGCTGAGTTAACAAAGCAAAAAAATCTGACTGCGTTAAAGCGCCATTGTTTTTATCGGCAACTTTTTTCTCAGTATCCCAGTACATCCCTTCTAGCGCAGAATTTGTATTAATGGTTGTCATGCGTTACTCCTTAACCCTGACCTAACCGTAAGGTGCGCATTAACATTTGTTTTGCGGCATCTGCGGTTTGTACATTGGTTTCATAGGCTCGAGACGCTGAAATCATATTCGCCATTTCTTCCATAATGTTGACATTAGGCTTGTAAACATAGCCATTTTCATCCGCCAACGGATGATTGGGCGCATATTCCACATTCGGGGGTGCGTCAGACTCGACAATTCCCAGCACTTTAACGCCAGAGCCGGCATCTTGTTGCCGCTGCGCTTGCGCAAACTCGGTGGCAAACACCGGGTGACGACCACGGTAAACCTGATCGATACTACTGCTTACGCTGTTCGCATTGGCAATGTTACTGGCTGTGGTATTCATTCTTACTGACTGGGCGGTCATGCCAGAGCCAGCAATATCAAACACTTTAAATAAGCTCATAATTACTGTCCTGTGCCTGTAAGGGCTTTTTTCAAGCCACTGATCCGACTATTCAAAAATTGTAGGCTGGTTTGGTATTCGATGGCATTTTGCATCATGGCATTACGTTCGCGGTTCATGTCCACGCTGTTACCATCACCGGTATCAGTTTGTTCTGGATTACGAAACTTCACTTCGTGCCGGGTTGCAGTAGAAATGGCGAAATGCCCATCATGCGTCCGCTGCATGGAACGGCTTTGCCGAGATTGGGCGTTCACCAGCGCTTGCTGAAAATCGATGTCTTTAGCTTTATAGCCAGGAGTGTCAGCGTTAGCGACGTTTTCTGACAGCACTTGCGCACGACGATCTCGAACCAGCAACGCTTGTTCGTGCATGCCAAAGGCTTTGTCTAAACTGATTGCCATTTTTTTGCCACCTCATGTTGTAACCTTAGTTTGAGGAAGCAAAAAGCAGGCCAAGATGCAGAGTTAAGATTTCTTGCGGTAAATAATACCCGGATTACAACGCAGCATGTCAAAGTCTTCATTCATGGTTGACAATGACTCTGAGGCCCCGAGGATTAAGTAACCTTTACTATTTAATGACTGAGCAAACTGTTTGATTATTTTCGCTTTCACTTCAGGAGAAAAGTAAATCAATACGTTGCGACAGAATATGATGTCGAATTTCCCTAGCAGAGTATAACTGTCTAGCAGGTTAAGATGCCGAAAAGTCACTTTTTTACGCACGTTATCTTTAACGCGCATCATGCCATTAGAGGTATCTTCAAAAAACCGCGTGCGTCGCTCAGGTGATAAACCACGCGCTAAAGCTAAGCCGTCGTACTCGGCTCTGGCGCAATGCTCCAGCATTGTATTGGATATATCAGTACCTAAAATATTCACCCCACCAGGAAAGGCATTTGGCCGACTTTGCTGAAACTCTAGCGCGGTCATTGAAATAGAATATGGCTCTTGACCCGATGAGCTAGCCGCTGACCAAATTTTGACGCTGCGGCAAGTTTTTTCCAGCTCCGGCAATAATTGATTCTTTAGTAGCTCGTATGGGTAGTTGTCACGAAACCATAAGGTTTCATTGGTGGTCATAGCGTCAATCACGGCTGAGCGTAACTGCCGTTCAAACGGACTCATGGTTTTGGCAACCAGTTCAGATAAACTGCCATGGCTAAAACGTTGCATTAAGGGGGTTAAACGGCTTTTAACCAAATATTGCTTATTGTCACCCAGCACGATACCGCACTGTTGCTCGAGAAAATCCCGAAATTGCCGATATTCCGATTCTTGTAACTGCTTATTCTGCACGCATAACCCTTACCAATTATTCAACGTGGAGCCATTTTTGCACTGCTTGTGCTAACTCGTCGGGATTAAACTTTGCAATAAAATCCTCAGCCCCCACTTTTTGTACCATTTGCTGATTAAACACGCCACTTAACGAGGTATGTAAAATCACATGTAACTGTCGCAGTTTCACATCAGCTTTCACCGCCGCTGTTAGGGTATAGCCATCCATATCCGGCATTTCGATATCAGAGATCAGTAAACCCACTTTTTCTGTGATCGAATGTTGGCATTGTTCACTTAATTGTTGTAGATAGGTCAGCGCTTCGCGGCCATTTTTGACCAAGTGCATTTTTACACCCAAAGGCTCTAGCGCCCGTTTCACCTGATTACGGGCCACAGTAGAATCATCAGCAATTAAAATAACTCGATCGCCTAAATCAGTTGCAATGCTTTTCGACACCGTTTCATCGTGGATCATTGTCGGTGAGGGTGAAATCTCTTCGAGAATTTTTTCAACATCCAAGATCTCAATTAATTCTTTATCCAGTTCGGTAACAGCCGTTAAATAGCTTTGCTTACCACCAGTGCCTTTTGGCGGAGGCATGATGGTTTCCCAGTTGGTATTAACTATGCGCTCAACTGAACTGACTAAAAAGCCCTGCACCGAGCGGTTATACTCAGAAATAATAATGAACGCAGTGGAAAGATCTTGAATTTCTCGCCCGCCGATAGCCAAACTTAAATCAATGACCGATATGGTTTGGCCACGAATGTGCGCAATACCACGCACAAACTTGTTGCGTTTGGGCATGCTGGTTAAACGCGGACATTGCAATACCTCACGCACTTTAAACACGTTAATACCATAACGCTGGCGTCCAGCAAGCTTAAACAGCAGCAACTCTAATCGATTCTGACCCACAAGTTGGGTGCGCTGGTTGACGGAATCTAGAATACTGGACATCTGGGTTTCCTTACTTCAGCCTTTAGGCGTGATATTTGCATGACTAGTTCAACTGTCAGAAAATCGGCGTCAATACATGATTCAGGTATGTTATAGCCCTTTGTTAGTTAAGCATAGACAAACCCTATGAAAAAGTATGAAAATTTTCGTCATATTACTGCTTTAATTACCTTACTGTGCTTAAGTTTAACGCTTAATGCTTCGGCTTTTGCCGAGCAAAATACCTCAGCAAGCTATAACCCTGAACAATTAACGACCCTGACAGAAAATTGGTTAAAAGACACCTTAGCCAGCGAACTGTCAACAGATACTGAGATAAGCGTGACCCCTTTGGATACTCGGATTGGTGATAAAGAATGTGCTAATGCCCTGCAATTTAGTTTACCGGCAAACTACAATCCACGCCAAACCACCGTGCAATTAAGCTGTGACAGCCCTGTCGCTTGGCAGTTGTTTATATCAGCTAAGATCACCGAGTATCTTGATTTAGTGGTGATGCGGCAAAATATTTCTCCAGGAACGGTTATCACGGCCGATATGCTCGAAATTGAGCGCCGGGAGCGACGCTTAGTTCGGGGTAATATTGTGCAGCAACCGGCTGAGATTATTGGTAGTAAAAATAAACGCAGTCTGAGTGTTGGTCAAATTATCAACCTTCAAGATCTTTGTCTTGTATGCCGGGGTGATATTGTTACAATAGAAATTAATAACAGCGGTTTATCTGTTACTGCCACTGGCGTGGTTCAGCAAGACGGTACCCTAGGTGCTATAGTTACCGTGAGAAACCAGCAATCTGGGCGCAGTATTCAAGCAGAGGTTGTTGGGGTTAATCAAGTTCAAGTGAAATTTTAGAAAATAAACCTAAAGTTTTCTTTGTAGCGGCCGTTAACCTAAGCATAAGGACTAAAGTTTAGGTGAAGAGGTTCTATTATGGCGATTAATATTAATAACTTGCAAAATACTCCGCAGGTTAAAACAGATAAAAACGATCAACTGGTGCAGCGCCAACAAACTACTGTGCAGCAAAATGCCGGTAGTCAGGCAATGCAAAAGCAAGATTCGGTTTCTATTACACCGCAAGCTCAGCAATTTTCTAAATTGCAAGAAAAGGCCAGTAACAGTAGCGGTATCGATCAAGAGAAAGTCGATAAGATTAAACAGGCTATTGCTGAAGGCAAATACAAAATTAACGTTGAGCAGTTAGCTAAGCGTATCATGCAATTTGAGGGCGATTTATTCGACCGCTAATGAATACAGCACAAAGCGCCACCCTCACCTGCCTGAACCAACAACAAGCGCATTTATCTGCGCTTTTGTTGTTGCTAGAACATGAACTTAAAGCGGTTACTGAACGTGATGTACCGCGTTTAAACAACATCATCGAACAAAAAAATACCTTATTGCTACAAATTGAACAAACCGATAAGGCACTTAGCCAATCTGAAGACCTGGCTGAGCAACGCAAACAATCTTGGTTTGATGAGCGTATTGCTGTTTTGGATGATTTATTGGCGCAGTGCAAACAACAAACTGCCGTTAACCAGCAGGTTTTAGAACACAGCCAGTTAACGCTAGGTCGATTAAAGCATGAGATTTTATCGGCGAATGGTAAGACCGGCTTAACCTACACCAACAAAGGTAAACCAGCTGTGGATAGTAAAGGCAGTGGCGTAAAAGCCTGATCCAACCTTACGTATTAAGCAATTATCCGCGCTTAATAGGCCTAGCCATCACCACAAATAACGCACACTGCGAATACTTTGCTTCGGCTCGGTATGCTGCAAGGTTGCATATACTTCGGCAAAATCCAGCGATAGCTCGGTAATATAGGTATCTTCAACCGCATAGGTTTTCACTACCCGCGCACCGCGGATCACACCTTGCACTGACGCTTCTAGCACATCGTTTTGCGCGACCATGGCACTTAAGGTGTTTTTGCTGTCAATTCTTTGACCATAAACCCGCTCAGCTAATTCTCGATAAGCTTCTAATTTGGAAGCACGCATCGCCATTAACATACGCTGGCTGTCACTCGCACCCGGTTGTGCTGATATTGGCGCAGCACCCAGCGCCGTGATCACCGGGAAAGCCAGTGGCGTTTCTTGTTGATATTCAATATGTCTATCAGCCAATTGGCCACAAGCTGATGTTAATGTTGTAAGGATCACAACTACGCTTAAGCTCTTAATCATAATAATCCATCCTGTCACGGCAGCGGGCGCTGCCTAAGCCAACGCTTTTCTGATATCAAAACTTAAGCAAAATTCACGCCAGTCATTACAAATATCCAGTTCGGCACATTATTTGCTTGTACAGTAGCAATAGATACGTTGTAACGCCGGTACTAAGCAAACTACCCGATAGGCGTTTACATCAAATCAATACATTCAGACGATGGCAGACTATGAGAATACGCATTCTATCCACCCTCTTGTTCGGGCTTGCCGCTTTAAGCCAAAGCAGTTCGCTTTTCGCCAACTGGTATGAAGCCACCGGGCAAGCCAGTATTGAACGTGGCGATCTAGACAGCGCGCGTAGAGCAGCCATTGAAGATGCCCTAGAGCGGGCAACTTTATTTGCCGGTGCCAAATTAGAAAGCCAACAACAGGTAGTGCAAGGGATCTTGCAACATCACTCGGTTACACTTAGCACTAGCGCGGAGCTGCGACAAGTACAGCTACTGTCAGAAACGCACAGCCAACAACAGGTGTTTATTACGCTAAAAGCCCATATCTTGCCGATGGCCAAAAGCTGTTCGGCTAATTTTCGAAACCCATTATTGGTTACCCAAGTGCATTTAGATGCGCGGCAAGACGCCATTTACGGCCAATTGTTTGAACTAGGTGAACACAGTACACGACAGCTGTCGCGCCACTTGCGTGACTTTGGCCCAGGCTTAGCATTACAAGTAAGTGACGAACCCATAGCGCAATCTCAATTAACCGCCAATGTTGCCGATCAGTTTTTTGCCGAAGGCCAACAATTTATTTTATTCGCTACCATTCAAGATTTATCACTTGGCGCTAAAACCAGTAAATTTTGGCAAAGTAGCCAACGCGAACGCTTCTTTACTTTGGAAGTGGCGTTGTTTGATACCTATGAGCGACGAGTGCGTTACCAACAAGAATACCGCACCAGTAGTTTTTGGCCAGATCAAGATAACACCACACCCAGTAGCCACAGTGTGGCATTTTGGCGCATGCCCTATGGCCAAAAAATTGATCAAGTGCTTCGTACCGTGGCGCAAGATATTCAAGAACAAACCCAATGCCAGCCGTTGCTTGCACAAATCCGCCAAGTAAAACAACAGCATATTCAGATCGGCTTAGGCAGCAGCCATGGTTTAAAAGTGGGTGATCAGGTTAATTTAATTCAAGTTCAGCGCGATCCGCAGCAAGCCGAACTGCGGCGTTTACTTGATAGCCCCGTGCAACTCACGATTACCGATATTACCCCAGAAGGCGCATGGGCCGCCTCGCCGAGCCAACAATTGTTAAATCATATTCAACCGGGTGATATTGTTAGCTTTCAAAGCCGATAGCCTTTATCAAGGCCGCTTTCTGAGTTATGAAACAACAGCGTAAGCGGTCGCAAGGTAATATTCACTTCAAGGTCTTATTCTGCTAGACTCTGCGCCCTGTTGCCTCATAGTTAAATGGATATAACGGCCCCCTCCTAAGGGGCAGTTGCAGGTTCGATTCCTGCTGGGGCAGCCATTTAAGCGTTCACGGAAGATCGACAAACCTCGTCAAAGCTCGCTAAACCCCAATAAAATAAGGCTTTTACTTGATCTTAGCGTTCGTTTTAGTTCATTATAAATCGGTAAGAACAAACAGTTTTGATACTACAGATGATACTACAGCCAAATTAGCAAAAAATCTGTAGTATCATTCGGGGGTGAAATGGCAATAAAAACAAGGCCTTTGAGCGATACAGAAACACGCTCAGCGAAGCCAAAAGACAAGGTTTTTTCGCTGTATGATGGCGATGGTTTAGAGCTGCGCATTACCCCTGCTGGCGGTAAGTCTTGGCTGTTTCGTTACAAACGCCCACACCTTAAAAAACCGAACACGATCAAGTTGGGTACCTACCCTGAAACATCTTTGTATCAAGCGCGCAAGATGCGCACTGAATTTCGGGAGCTGTTAGCGAAGCACATTGATCCGCAAAATTGGCTGGATCTGCAAAACGAAAAGCGCCAGCGTGAAATGAGCAACACGCTAAAAGACATTGCCGAAAAATGGTTCAACGTAAAGTTTACTAAGGTAAGTCAGCGCCACGCGCAGAACATTCGTAATTCGTTTGTTTCGCATGTTTTCCCCGAGCTGGGCAACTGGCCCGTAACTGAGTTAACCGCCCCTTTTGTTATCGATGTACTAAAACCGTTAGAAGCGGCAGACAAAGCCGAAACCCTTTCTCGTATTTGCCAGCGCTTAAATGAGCTAATGACCTGGTGCGTTAACACCGGCATTTTGCAGCATAACCCGTTGGCCGGTATTAAAGCGGCGTTCGTTGCCGCCAAAGCCACTAACATGCCCACCATAAAGCCCGAGCAATTGCCCGAGCTAATGAAAGCACTTAGCTTTGCGCAAATACGCATGCAAACGCGCTGTTTAATAGAGTGGCAGTTGCACACAATGGTAAGACCAAGCGAAGCAGCGGGCGCGCGCTGGGATGAAATAGATCGCAGCGAAATGCTGTGGTGCATACCTGCTGAACGCATGAAGCAAAAGCGCGAACACAAAGTGCCGCTTACCGATCAAACTTTGGCGCTGCTCGATTTTATGCAGCCCATTAGCGGCCGTTCTGAATATATATTTCCCAGCGATAGAAACCCCGGTAAAGCCACGCATTCAGAAACCGCTAACCGCGCATTGCAGCGCATGGGTTATAAAGGCATATTGGTATCGCACGGCTTACGGGCATTGGCCAGTACCACGCTAAACGAACAGGGCTTTGATCATGATGTGATTGAGGCTGCATTAGCACACCAAGAAAAAAACCAAGTGCGGGCAGCTTACAACCGCGCCACGTATTTGGATAGGCGCAGGGTGTTAATGCAGTGGTGGAGTGAGCAAATCGAGCAGGCCGCAACAGGTAAGATGCTGATGGTGGGTAAACGGGGTTTAAAAGCAGTTTAGGGATTGAATATGATCGATGCTGATTACTTAAAAAAGATTCTTGGTACTATTGATGAAACAAAATATGACGGAATTGCAAGTGACAAACTTATGGAGCAAGTTTGCGAAGCAAAGTTAAAAGATATATCTGATGTGGATATAAACAAATTCAAGTACCACATGGATGAGCTTTGGCGCAGTGGTTTGATTATTGATTATTACTCAATGCATGGTGATAACTGGGGTTATATATTAAGTGATGAAGGCATAACACTAAACATCAGGCAGCTATTACTATCACCTGTTGGTGGTCAATTTTATATTGAGCTCTGCAAACCGACGGGTGTTAAAAAATTCAAAAAAGCACTAATAAAGTTTGGGCCGGCCATTGTTGAGCAAGGGATCAGTGCGGCATTTAAGGTTTTTGAAAGCGCACTTTAAGGATTTTTAATAAAGGGAGTTTTGGATGCGTGAAAATAAAACCCTTATGCAGCTTTGGCAATTTTGGCTTGCGCTAGCATTACCAATACTATCTGGATTTGGCCTTGGTGTATGGATATATTATTCTAATGATCTAAATTTTGATTTATCAAAGTATGGTCTAAATACTTTTTTAGAATATTTTAAGTTGCCATTATCACTTGCCAGTATAGCCATACCCGCAACTGCTTTGGTTGCTGCTATTCATCGCTCAGAGCAGACATTAGCCGCTATTCAGGAATCCAAAAGGCAAAATACATTTTCTAATGCTTTAAAGCATCGTGAAGAGTTTATTAAACTCCTTAAGGAAATCGAAGCTGAATTAGATATTACATTTTTTGATAAGTACAAACTTTACAAAACGCTTTTTGAAAACAACACCAATAGCAATTTTGATATAAACACTAATATTAATTGGTTAAAGTTCCAAGTAAACAGATTAACAAAAATTTCTGAGCGACTAGCTAGAGAGCTAAATGATAGGCAAATTGAGGGGATATTTATTGACTCTTTCAAACTATCTTACGAACTTCGTTTTAGGGTAAATTCAGGCTATATAATTAATAGCCCAGATGAGTTCCTTAGCCACATTAAAAACAGAGAATGGGCTATAGCCTACGAAAAACACAAGCCATTTAAACACTTAAACTTGGCATACGATGTTATTTATCAATTAATGTATTTTTGTGAGTACGATTTAAGTACTGAGCTGCCATTCCCTAACAACGACTACATTTCTAACGAGATTAAAGCAGAAAAAATTCTCGAGCATTACAGCTTACTAAATAAAGATACATGATGAGCCAAACGCAAGCGAGGCCGAAACCTCGCTAAAGTTATTTAGCTAATCTTTATTAATGCCCAGCGCCTGTATAATCTCTACTAGCAGATCCCAGAACAAACTAAATACCTCTGAAGAGTATTTTGGGCAGATCTCTGTAAACGTTTTATGAACAGCCATTGTAAATGCTAACGCTTCTAACTGTTTTAATTTTGCAATGACGAGATCTTGTTCATCTAATCCTATATTTGCTATGCTCATGAAGCCCCCATTATTTCGCTAGTGGTTGCCGCTTGGCAGATGGTCCAGATCTGCCAGGCGATTTATACAGAGCTTATGCCCTGCCACATAATGAAAACATATAAACACTCAAAATAAAACGCAGATAAATTCTCTAAAAAACCCTTTAATCAAGTTTTCTGATTAAGCATATCTTATTGATATAACAATAAAATCCATATTGGAAATTCAGATTTTTTTCTTTGAATGCTATTGTAATAACAATAAAATACATATTAATTGAAAGCTTTTGAAAATTATATGATTATAAGAATACCGCATTAGATTAATTCATTGTTTTAACAGATAAAAAATCCATTAATGACAAGGCAAACTAATTTCCATGTTGGTTTATTATTTTGAATTTCCAAAAAAGATTTTTTCATCAAAATTAATCAGAATTATTCATAAAAAAGATCGTAAAAAAATTTAAAAAGCAGATTGAAAGAGGGATTCGAACCCTCTACCTGTGTTTTGCTGGCCGCGCAGGGCCTTTGCTGGCTGGGGCTTTGAGTTGGGTGCTTGGCCTAAAACGGACAGTAGCGGCCTTATTATTGCCCCAAATTTGCCCCATATTTTTATAACACCACCCGAACGGTGAGTTCTACCGTTTGCCCTGGGCCTGCTATTACCACGCCGTTCGGATCTTCGGGGCTTATTGCGACAATAAAACCATCGTAAGTGCCGGGGCGTAATGTTAGCGCACCGGTTTTAATGGCCACCACGTTGCGATCATCGCCTGTTATTTCTGCGGCGATCTGCTCGTCTTTTACTAACAGCTTGATCGCTGTTACGCCTGCGGTATCAAAATTAAGCGGCTGTTCGTCTTGATTGAATGCCACTTTTTCAATGTTGTCTTTGCCGCGGTATGCTGATAGTTCCATGCTGCACCTTTTAGTTGCACTTAGTGGCTGTGATGTTGGGTTTTAAATGTGTCGCGCTGATCATAGGCTGCAAATGCACTGCCGTGATGGCGCAGGGATTTAACTTAATAATATTGCCGTTAATGATGCGGCTGCTGGCGAACGCATACGCATAACCCAGCAATGAGCCACTGCCGCTGATCTGTTGCTGGTTGATGATGGCTGTGCCGCATAACGCGGTGGCGCGGGCAGTGAGTGTGCCGCCCGAGCTTATGATTTGCTCGCCGCTGGCCAAGTTAAGTATGCTGCTGGTAGCGATAGCATCGGCAACGGCGCTGGCCCGTGCGCCAGTAACCACGATTTGATCGTTAGTTAATTGGCTAGCCGCAAAAGCGCTACTGCTGGCCGTGGCTGTGCAGCTGCTTACAACCTGCTGTTCTTGGCTTTGCGTGCTGCTAACAGTTGCCGCTGCCGCGGCTTGCACTACCCCGCCTGATGATATTACCTGTTCAGTGCCGCCTTGGTTAATAATGGTGCTGGTGGCAACTCCCGCTGCTAAGGCAGTGCTAGTCGCGCTGGCGGTAATAAGCTGATCATTTACCAGGCTAGTGGCTGCAACGGTGTTTGCCGCCGCGTTTAACCTGGCACCCGTGCTTACTACTTGCTCGGTGCCTGCGGTGTTAACCAGTGTTGAGCTTGCAACTGTACTTGCTTGCGCGGTTGAAATTCCACTGACTGTAATTTGCTGAACATGCGTTGCAGTGCTTACGCATACGCTACTGGCAGTGGCAGCAGTAACACCAGCGCCAGTAATGGTTTGCGCGTTAACAAAGGCACTGGCCGCTAAAGCGGCGGCAGTTGCATTGGCTGTTGCTGCGGTGCTGATGCGTTGAGTTTGTTCAATGCTGCTTACACCCAGCGCAGCCGCTACAGCGGCAGCGGTTGCACTAGTGTTGAGTTGTTGATCATTGATTAATGCAGATACGGCAGAAGCAGACGCATTACCTGTTAACGTGCCGCCTGATGTTATTACTTGCTCGCCGCTTGCAGCCTCTTCAAAAAACGCCCCAACACCTAAGCCAAACAAATCAGACGTTGATTTTATGCGGTAATCACCGCCAGCAAAATCCACAAATTCGCTTGTACCGTAACCAGTGTAATTACCTGAATAATCACCTGCGCTTTCAGATGCAGAATTTATTAGATTTGTATTTGATGCGGCTGCACCAGTCCAAAAATAACCTGTAAAATTCGAGCCTAAAGAAAAAGTATCGCTTACTGTGCCTGAGCTTCCTTGAGGCGGAACTGTGATGCCTCGGTTTGAAGAATTAAATCCAGTTACTTTTGATATAGATGCAGAGCCGGTATTCCTTAATGTGCCTGTAGCTAAGTTGTTTGCATCAATAACTAACCTTGTTGCTATGCCGTTTGACACATCAACCATGTTGCCACCAGTTGTTACTAATTTTTTGTAGTAACAATCTCTTACAGTATGGCCAGCGCGAATGAAGCGCAAGCAGTAGCTATTTACACTGCAATAATGCGCGATATGCTCGATGGTTATATTTGGATTTGTGTTAGTAAAGTACAGCGGGCCATCAAAAAATGCTAAAGCAAGATGGTTATTACCAGTATATTTAATGTCACTTGTTATCAGCAGTCCGTTGCCAAAAGCTCCAGTTTGTATAAGTGCCGTTGAGCTGCCTAAATTGCCTTTGCAGTTTGCAGTCTCAAAGCTGCCTGTCGAACCCATCGCAGCGATGAACGCTGGCAAAGTGTCAAAGTTACGTTCACCAACCGCCCAACCTAAACCAACCTTGCTTATAGCCATTAGATTACTCCATAAGCATCATCAATCGCGTAATCAGTAAAATCTAGGTAATGCGTTGGCAGTTTGAATTCATAAGCGCCTGCATCAGATAGCCTGATATTCCCCAAAACGGTTAAGCGATTGGTTCGCGGGTTTACGCCCCAAAGTCTTGCGCTGTGATCTTCAACAAAATTATTAAGAGTAAACGCTAAATAGCCACCCACTTTGCTAACCGTTGCTGTTGGGCAGGCATTTTCTGCCGTTAACACATCGTATAAGGTAGTGCCAGCCAGCGGATAGGTAACGGTGTTGGCGTAATACAGTGCCGTTTGTTTTAGCATTGTGAGTGCTGCGGCATGTTCTTTTAAGTCAGTTTCTATCATGCGATCAAGTGAGCGGATCTGCCCTTGGCCTGTCTGACTATCGAGTTTAAAGTTAAACGGGTGATTACCCAGCAGCCCTACCCATACGGCTAGGCAATCACTATGAGCTGGGTGATCTGGTTCGTTTTCTGCAATTCGCTTTACTATTGGCAGCAATTTAAAAGCCGATAACCAGCCGTTAAAGGTGGTTGCTTCTATCATGTTGCCTACTGTTACTGTGTGCAGCCTTGCCGCATCGCGCTTTGCTAATAGCGTTAACTCGGGTACGGTGGGTAAGAATTCATTTAACTGCATGTTTCACCTTTAGTATGTCTTTGGGCACTAGCGTTGCGAGCAGTGCAGTATCAAAGTGGCCTAGCACTGAGCCGATAAGTTCGGCGCATTGGTACGCGCACAGATCATCCCAGCCCGTGCCAAGGGCCACGCCCCAAAATGCGTCGTTGTCGTAGCGTTTGCCTATTTGCAAATTCAGCAAGGCGTAAGCGAGTTCGGTGTTTTGGCACATAACGTGCCTCACCATAGTTTCGCGGTAGCGTTTTTCAAAGTCGCGGCGTTCGGTTATTACTACGCCCTGCCCGCCTACGGCTTCGATGATGCGGCCGTCTGGCATGATGGCCCCTACGTGCGACCAACGGCAGAACGTGCGAATTTGTATGGCTAAGCTGATTGGCTTGTAACTGCGCCCGAAAATTACTGGTAATGTTTGCATAGCGGCCTCGATGAAAATTAGGCACAAAAAAACCGGCTATTGCCGGGCGCTGTTTGGTGCTGCTTTGTTAAACGTTGGTGCGGGTTAGCATTGTTGTTTCGGCTTGTACTACAAAGCGGCGCGTAGTGATGTTGCTGCCACTGAATGTGCCAGTATTGTTCGGCACGATATAGCCAAGGTAAGTTGAGCCAGCCCACAAGCCAACGAAGAACACGTCTTGATCAATAGTTAGGTTTAGATCAAACGTAACATCGGCGCTTAATTCTGATTCGGCTATTTCACCATTCAAAACTGGGGCGGCAAAGGTACAGGCTTTACGGGCATAAGGTGCATCAGACAATTCGCCAGCAGCAGGGCTTGCACCTGTGCCTGGGTTTGTGCTGTGCAATGACATTTGAGTTGCAGCATTTAAAGTGGCCGCGTGGCCAGCTAAGTTAAACATAGTGCGATCCTTTTTTTGGCAATAAAAAAGCCCCTATGAAGGGGCTTGTGGTTTGGGCGCGTTGCTGGTGAGCGTGGCGTTAAATGTCGATATTAAAAAACGGCAAACTGGCGGCTTGGCCGATAACGCGGCCGCCCTCTATATAGGCGCGGCTGCTTACGGCTACCGATTGCCCCAGCACGGTAACAAAGGCACCTGATAGCAGTTGCACACTGCTTGTGCCGTCGGCGTTGTGGCTGGTTACGGTGCCGATGGTGCGCGGCTGGGCTTGGGTTAGGCCGCGCAGCCGCTGATACTGGTTACTCATGGCGATTACTCATGTGGTTAATCATGGCAGTTGCTCGTAGCTGCGTAACAGGTTTATGGTTTGGCGTACTGTCATGCCGCCGTCGTTGTTGCGGCTGGCATTAATGCTGATGCTGTCGACCAACCCTTTGTAGATGTCGGTTTGCCAGGTTACACCCAGTAACATGCCCGGCAAGCAGGGCGGTAGCTCGGCCATGATGGGCAGCGTAATGCTGTATTGCTCTTTGGCGCCACAATCGGCCAGTATGGCGGTACCACGTTGGCGGGCGGCTTGCTGATCGGTAATGATGGCGTCGACTACATCGGGCGCGATGATATCGCCAGCGCTGCCGGTGCGGCGAACTTTGCACTCTACGCCTTGCTGCTCGCCCCGCACAAACACGGCGTTGTAAAACGGTGATGATGCCGGGCTGCAGCTGTAGTTTAAGATTACACCGTCGTGGATCGCAATGTCGGGCACTTCTAGTGTCATGGCCCACGGCACTACTGGCCACTGCGGTTTTATGTGCAAGGTGTTGGTGGCACCGTCGGGGTAAATCATGCCGCCCATGCCTGCTACTATTTGCGCTATGGCTTCCATTGGTGTTTTGTTTTGATAGCTAAACACGTTGGCGGGCACGGTGTAGTCGGTCATGTCAAAATCTACTAGCCAATCGGTGCCGGCCAGTTCGTCGCTGATCAGTGCCGCAACCGTTTTGGCGGTGGCGTTGCTGTAGCTGCTGGCGGCCACGTTGGGGCTGGCAAGTTCGGCTATGCTGCTGCGGGCGCTAATGCCCCAGCTGCTTTGGCCAAATGAATGGCTCATGCTGCCCTCTTCGGCGATGCCGTAAAATTCGTAACCGTTGATCAGCAGTTTAAATTTTTGTGGCCCGCCGCTTAACAGGCGATCGCGGTCGATGCGGCTGCCGCAAGCCAGGTTAATGGTGGCTGCCCAGTTGCTGCGGCTGAGCGACCAGGTGGCGCTGATAATGTTTATTTCTAAGTTATCGCTTAGGCGATAGCAGCGAAGCTCTGGCCGCATAATGTAACTCCTGCGCCGCGGTGGCCGTATGGGTTTTGTGGTGTCGACGGTGGGTAAGTCGGGGGCGTTGGGTATTAGGCCGCCGCCGGTGTCTAGCACACACACGATTGGGTTGTTGGCATTACTAAAGCGTAGCGTTAGGCTACCGCTGGCTGGCTGTGCAGGATCCACAAAGCGCAGCGTAATTTTTCCGCTTGGCGGTACGTAGTTTTGCGTGCAAATGTAGCTGGGCGGCCGTGGCCCATACGGTAACCGGTAATAGCGGGTTACTTCGCCATCGGTGCGCCAGAGCAGATCAAAGCGCTGGGCGGTGATGCCTGGGTAAACATACGCTGTTTGTAGCTGCTGTTGTTGCAGTGCGGCCACACCCCAGTTGGCGGTGTGTTGTTGCTGTTTTAGCGTTGCTATGCGCCAACCGTTGGCGGTGCTTTGTTGCTGCAGTGGCAGTTGCTGCCACGCTAGGCTAAGTTGCTGCGTGCGTTGCGGCACTATTTGCCAGCTGCTACTTGCGCGGGTAATCATTACCGGCGTTTTTTGCCAGCGGTGCTGATGGCTGGCAATAAGTGGTTCGGCTGCGCTGTAGCGTATGGCTACGGCGGCGGTGATGTCGTTAGCCACGCCCCAGTTTGCGCGCTGCACCTGTTGTTGCATTGCGGGGCGGTAATATCGCGCAGCAATGGCCAGTGTGAGGTTTGGCGCAAAGCTCGGTGGCGGCGGTGGCGGTGGTTCGCCCTCAAAGCGCAGCACTAATGGGCTAACGGTGCCGCTGTTTAGGTATTCAAAACGCAGCTGCACTTGGCTCATGGGTTTAGTGTTACCGTTCTGGCGTCAACCAGCTGGGCTTGTACTTTGTCGTTGCCCACCATGTTGTAGCCGTTTGCGGTTTCGTCAAAGATGATCACCGCTAAATTGTTGCTGTTGGTGTATTCAAACGGCACGATGATCTTGGCTGGGTTGGTGGCTGGGGTTAAGCCGTTCCACAGCAAGCTAAGGCTTTTGCGATCAATGACTGCATAGCGCTCAGATAGTGGGTCGAAGTCGAGTTCGATCATTCCTGCAAAGTATGTTGATTTATCTATTTTAAAGGAAAGGATCATTCCACACCTCCATGTTAATTAAAACACAGGGCGCACCCCACCACGTTCTTAAAAGCCAGTAATCTTCATTGCCTAAATTTATTATTGTGGGAAATTCTCTGTCGTTTCGGTACGGATTTAATGCAATAAAAAAACCCGGGAATTGCCCTCTGTAGTATGGTGAGGCGGTGTCATTCAATTGCGTTTGACTAGGTGATATACCTGTGCCAGTTAAACCGTTTTCGCATATACTTATTGGGGTTAAAATTTGTGGTAAGCCACTTTCTTGTGTAACTGTAAAAGTTTCACCGTAAGCGTAAGAATGTAAAGCTATAGTGTAATCTTTAGTATTTTCCGTATTATCAGCAGATTGAACTCTAAGCGACTTGTTGTTGACGCCTATCCTATTCCATAAGGCATTTATTGCATTTAATGACTGCCCAGAGCTAGATGAACTTGATGCACTTTGCGGGTTGCACTCTGCAATAAATCTACCCGCATCGTTAGGTACTCTTGAGAAAAAATCACCCACAAACATCGATGGCAAGGGTGAGTTTGTTGCACCATCCATTTGGAAGTTATCATAAGATATCAAGAAATAAAAAGCACAGGCAGTGCCAATTAATACCCATTTTGTTCTTCGCAAATTTTCGATGCCGTTTATTACCTGAAACGCTTTAGTAAAGCCTTGACCAATGGCCGTATCGATATCGCTCATGCTTTTAGCATGACTTAAGCGCATTAGGTTATAATCTGCATTGTTGCCTGTGTTGCTATATAAAATTGCATAACCACCACTACCGCCCGCTGCTGTATTATTTCTAAAGCAGGCTCTTTGGGTTGCGCTGTCATAAAATGGTCGGGTCCAGCCCAATGGGCTTTTGGTGCCGTAACCCTCAACTAAGCATTTTTGCCAAATGTCGATTATGTCACTCGCTCGGCCATTGCCGATTTGCGGCGCGCCCGGATCATCCCAGCGGTAAACTGTTACTGGATAAGAAGCCATGTTGTTACTCCATTAATCTGCGTTGCCGCGGAAGTGTAAACGAATACTGTCTTGTTCTATTTGGCTGTGGCCAGCGCCCACTGAGCGCAGCAGCACTAGCGGTTTGGCGGCGGCTTCGGTGTTAAAGCGCACGCACTCGCCTGCGTTCCAGCCCCCGCCCCAGCCTTGGTTGCGAATAATAAAATACGGCTGTTGGGTGTTGGGGTTAATGGGGGCAAAGTCGTTTAGCGTGTCGCCGGTAGCAATTTGCCCTACGCCCTCGCCAATACACCGAAACGCGGTGGCACTGGTAAACACTATTACCCAGCGCTCGTTTATGGCGCTTTGGTTTTCTACTTCAATGGGGTAGTTCAGCTCGTTGTAGTTGCCATTGGCTGGGCTGCCATTGATGATATCGCTCCACACGTTGTTCCATGTGGTCATGTCATACAGTACGCTGGCGGCGGCTTGCATATTGCCTAATACTTGCACACTGCTCACTATGCTGCCGGTTGGGTAGCTGTTTTGCAGGGGCGCGGTTAGCACTAGGCTGTTGCTATTTACCTGTGACACTAACGCCAGTTCGGTAATTGTGTCGGTAATTTCAAACGGGGCGCTGAAAGCGGTGCTATCAATTATCGTTAATTCACCGCTGGTTTTGTCGTAGCTGTAGTGCGCATCAAGCGGATGCCATAAACTTGCGCCGGTGCTGTCTACGATATCAATAAACGCATTGGGCCGTTTTTGCAGTACCGTGCCGTTGGGTAAATCGGCGGTTTGGTAGTCGTTGTTGGCAATAGACACCACGCCAAACACATTAAACATAGGCACGCTGCCGCCATTGCTAATGCGTAATTGGTTAATGCCGTACAAACTGGCTGGCGGTGTTAATTGCGTGATCTCGTTCACGCTGTAGGTAATGCTGCCTGCGGTAACCGGGTTATTAAAGGCCAAGTTTACCACGCCGTTAATAATGGTACCCGATACCCCCACGCCGCTGATCACCCCTTGCGCATCGGCGCTGGCACTGATTAGCCCACCAGCTGTTAGCTCGGCGGTGATGTAAAGCGAATCAGCCTGTATGCTGTCGTACTCTAAAGCAAATTCAGCGGTGCTTACGCTTTCTGCAGTGGCTTGGGTATTACTTAATACGGCTGAATAAGTCGCGTTAGAATAGCCATTAAAATACGTGATAACGCCAGTAAATATGTCTACTTCTGCCACTAATTCGCGGCCTGAGTTGCCGGTAACAAATAGCTGATTTTCAGCCATACCATCAACGGTATAAAAAGAACGCAACAAGCTGTTGCTAGTAAAGGTGACTGTGCCCACCATAGTGCTCACTATAAGTGCGCGGTTTGCTGGCCAAGCGGCGCTGCTTTGATAAAGTTCATAACGATCTGAACTGTAGTAATACACAAATAGTGTGGTGTTGGCTAAGGGTTCAGACGGTAAAGTAAATGACATTACGCCAGCTTGATACTGTGATGCCTCAACACTAAATGAACTTTGGCTGCCACTGGTATTGGTGTAGTTAATGGACGCGATACGTGATGCGCTAAACAAAACAATTAAATCGGTAATTTCTAAGTTATACACCCTGCCCACGGCGCTAAACTCTGCCACTTTAAGTTCTAATCCCGCTGCGGTCATAAAAGGGCGGTTATTGGTTTGTTCAACTACCGCTGTTAACTTTGGTAGTAATTGGCCTTGCGTTTTTGCCACCGTAAGCAAGCTGGTTTGGTTTGCGTTCGCGGTTAAGCGGGTAACGCCGTGGTATTTCACCCCTGCTGTGACGTTGGTTTTTCTGAGTTTTGTTAATTTTGATTGGTTGTTAATTGTTACGTTTGGGCCTGGTGTGTCAAATGGTAACGGCGGATCAATAACTATGTCGCCTTGGCTTGTACTTCCCCAGCTGGCTCTGGTTGCCGTGCCGCCTACCACTTTGGCGTAATGGGTAAAGCGCGGGTAATCTGCGCTTTCTGTACCAGTGTATTCCACTGAAATAGTAATAACTTGGCCCAAGGTTAACAGCACGTTGCGGGGTTCGCCGGCGCTAACGATATCTAATAAATCAGCACTGCTGATCGTGTTTTGCCCTGCTAGCATGCCGGTTAAGCCGCTGCGCAGTAATTGGCCTGCTGTTACGCCCGATTCAATGCTTTCAATAATACCGGTGCGCACAATGGCATCATTGATCGCGGGCGCTTCCACCATAATTACATCAACCAATGGATCCGTAGGCGGTTCGTTGATCAGTATGTGTCCGTCTTGCAGCAACTGGGTGTTGGCAGTGCTTACTGCCGGGTAAACCTTAACAATGTCTACCGCGCTTTGGGCTTGGTCTATGGCACTGATGTTACCAAACACTTCGTTCAGTTGGCCGTTTAGCACTTCGTTGGCGGTGCGCTGGCCGCCGGCGTTGGCGTTTTGCGTCATGCGCTGGCTTTTAAAAATCTTTAAGTCGGTGCGTAGCATCGGGCGCCCTTTATAATTTAATGAATTTCAGTTGCACATTTACCAACCAGCTGTTGGCGTTGGGGTACGTTTCGCGGTTTAGTGGCTCGGCGGCCAGCGGTTGGTTGCTGTAATCCCACATGGCGCTGTGGCTGCTGCCGTCGGGCAGCGTTATGGTAAAGCTGTCTAGCCCTTGGCGAATGTGCGCTAAGAGTTCATCCACTTTGCTTTTGCGGATCCAGTGATCGCCGCTGTTTAGCGTAATCGGTTCGCCCGCTTGCATGGTGGCCAGTTCCACCAATAACGCGCCATTGCTGGCAAATTGGCTGTTGCTGCGGTGCGCTGGCCAGTAGCCATCGGTGCGCACAAAGTCGTCATCGAGCACGATGCCGTCGATCATCATAACGAGGTACTCCGGGCGCGTTCTATTTGCGCTAATAATTGATCTGCTGCGCTAATGCTCATGTCTGCGTTGTAGCTTTGGCCTTGTAGCTCTAACACCAGGCGCACCGTACGGGTGCTGCTGGCCGTGGTGGTTGGCAAAACGGTGTTGCTGGTGGGCGTGGTTTGCCGCACTAGCGGGGTTACGTTATTGGCTGCGCTGCTTGGGCTGCTGGTGTTGGTGGTTTTGCTGTTGGCTTTGAGCTCTTCGGCATACTGCGCTTGTTTAGTTTTGTAGATTTGATCGGCCAGTTTTAGCGCTTCTTTGGCGGCGGCAATGGAGGCAGCATCGCCAGAGGCTTGGGCAGCGGCCAGTTTGGCGCGCAGTTCAGCGGTTTGCTGCTCGTATGCGCGTTTTTCGATGGCGGCTTGGTTGTCGTTTAGGCGGTCGAGCTCGTCTTGTAAACTGCTTACGGTGCCCTCTAGTTCATCACGGAACGACAACAAGCGGTTTTCGGCGTCGGTGATGGCTTGGCGCAGTACCGCCATGTCGTTATCACCAAGCGATGTAAAGCCACGATCCACCGCTTTGGTAACTTGGGCCAGCTCTGCCATGCTAAGCGAGGCACTGCCCAGCTGCTGTATGTAGCCGCGCATGGCCATGGTTTCGCGAATGATCAGCTTTTCACGTTCAAACGCTTCGTTGCTGGCCTGCGCCAGTTCGCGCCACCAAATGTTGGTTACACGGTTGTTTTGTACAATAAAGCCGTTTAGCTCGTTTAGCCGTTTGTTTAAATCTTCGGTGGTTTGGTCGGTTAGGTTAAACTCGGTTTTAAGGGCTTGCTGGGCATTCGCCAGTAGGCTGATGTAACGGGTAGCGGTGCCAGAGCTTTCTGCTAAATCGTCTAATCGCTGCTGTTGCTCAGCTAAAGATAAATTGGCGCTGTCTGTATCTTCTTTAACTTTTTGCTCACCATCGCCCAAACCTGCCAGCATGCGCTGAATAATGCCCACCACTTCGGCATAGCGTTCACGCTGGGCAATGTATTCTTGGGCGCTGATGCCATCGGCTTTGTATAGCTCGTCCAGCGCTTGCATTTGCTGGGTGTATTCGGCCAGTTTGGCTTGCAGCTTGGTATAGGTGGCAGCTTCAACTTCTTTGATTTCGTTTAAGCGGCGGGTTTGCTCGGTTAAGCTGGCTTCGGCATCAGCCAGTTGCTGAGCGGCTAAGGCTTTTTCTTCACTGCTGGCGGTGGTGCTGTCGAGCGTTTTACGGTAATCATCGATAGCAGATTTGGTTTTTGCCAGCTCTGCCGATGCACCCGACATGGCTTTGCTTTGCTCTGTGGCGGCCACTTGGCTTTTGCTGTTGGCGCCGGTGAGTTTATCCAGGCTGTCGGTTAAGCCTAAATTGGCAGCCGTAGCTTTAATGCTGTCGGATATCGATTCGCCAGTGGCTTGGGCGGCTTTGTTGGCGGCGTCGGCATATTTTAAAAAGGCTGCGCGTTGCTGCTCGATAGGCTCTTGGCCTGATGCGATCACCTCATAGGCTTTGCGTGATGCTTCGGCGGCCTCTTCTAAACTTTTGGTGGATTGTAAGCCAAGGCTTTTATAGGCTTCTTCGATGGCGGTAATGCTATCGGTAAGCGCATAGCCATGCCCTAACAAATAATCTGTGTTGCGGCCGATCTCTTCGGTATTGCGCCGCCAAATGCCGGTGGATTGCTCACGTACTATTTGCCCCGCTTCTTCGGCGGCAATCACTTCTTTTAAACTGGTGTAGTTGCTGTTGAGCTGATCATTAATGGCGGCCAGCTCTTCATTTACCATGGAATTGGTAATGCTGGCCTCGCCCCGGCTTTCGTTTAACGCGCGTTCGGCTTCGCGTAAATCTAGCCAGGCCTTGGCTAAGCGGCCAATTTCGTACACGCCATAGGCAATACCGGCAAAAATACCGCCTTTTGCCAGCAAGCCACCCACACCGCTTAGGCCTTTCATCCAATCGCTTACAGCACCAATGCCGCCACGTATCGCGCCAATTAAGGGGCCAAAGCTGCTGGCCAGTTTACCATTAGCGATCTCTACGCCTTTTTTGGTGGTAACCAAGACAGTCAGGTTGCGGATCGCGTCTAACGTGCCTTTGGATAAGTCGGCTAAAAAGCTGCCCACTTTTAGCGTGGCCCACACGGCACCCACTGCGGTAATGGCACCGCGCCATTCGTAAATGGTGGTAACTAAGCTTTTAACGGCTTCGGCAGTAGCAACAATGCCGTCGCTGATGTTTTTGGCCAGCTCTTGTAACTCGCCACTGGCGGCCATTTCGGCCATGGTTTTGTTCAGGCTGTCGAGTTGGTTTTTCAGCCAGTCGAGTGCGCCAGAGGTGGCCACCAAATTAAAGAACTGGTCGAAGTTGTCTCTGGCGTTTGATACTAAGCCGCTAAGGGTGCTCATGCCTTTGGCGGCTGAGCCCTCGGCGCTACGGCCGATTTCATCAATTAACTGCTTGATGGTGTCGCGGCCCAGTTCGCCTGCACTACTAAGCCGTTGCAGTTCGGCGGTATTTTTACCTGTAACGTTTTCGAGCAGTTGCCACACGGGCACGCCGCGTTCGATAAGTTGCAGTATTTCTTCGCCTTGCAGCTTTTGTTTTGCCCAGGCTTGGCCAAGTGCTAACGATATGCCCTGCACCCGTTCATAGCCGCCACCAAGCTTTTCAGACTGATCGATGATGGCCTGCATTGCGCCATCCATCGGATCAAGCCCAAAGTTTTTCAGGCGAACAAAGGTTTCGGTTACTTGGTCGAGTTGCAGCGGGGTGTTTTTGGCGAAGTCTTTGATCCATGCGCTGGCTTGTTCGCCTGCTTGTATGGATCCCATGATGCCGGTTAGCTGAATGTCCAGCTTTTCAAACTTATCGCCAGTGGTAAAGATGGCGGTTAAGGCGCTGCGTAGCTGGTTAATACCCACATAGGCGGCAGCGAATGCGGCTAAACGGGTGGTTAATCCGCGCAGGCCCTCACCGAATTTGCCGGTGCTTTTTTCGGTGGTGTCCATGTCGCTGCGCAGTTCGCGCAGCTTGGTGCGTTTTTCGTTTAACGCGTTAGCCGATTCTTTTACTTCGCGCTGCAGCCGATCTTGTTCGCTGGCGAGGTTGGCGGTGTTAACGCCCGATTGCTGCAGTTCTGTTTTGCTACGGCTAAGTTGTGATTGCAGCTTGTTGTATTCGGTTTGCAGTTGGCTGGCTGAGCGCGTGGCCAGTTTAAGGGCTTCGCTTTGCTCTTTGGTTGGGCGGTCGCTGGCGTCCATTTCACGGGCTAGGCGCGTGACTTCTTCACGGGCACCCGCTAACGCCAGTTCGGCCTGCTTGGCAAATAACTCTAAGCCTTGGGCTTTGGCCACCTGAGCTTGCGCTTGCTCTAGCTTGCGCATTTCCTCAGAAGTGGTTTTGCTTTCTGCCTGCAGTTTTTTTAGTTCATCACTGGCGGCGCTGGCGGTAGGGCTGAATAAGTCCTTACCGCGCAGTACCAGATCAATAAACTTTTGTTTAACTGACATATAAACCCTTAAATTGCAGGCATAAAAAAACCCGCCGAAGCGGGTTTGTGAATTTGGTTAGTACGTTTGCTGACTAGCGTTTTTTTGGTGCGTTTATTTTGTGCTGAATTTCACTTAAACCGGATCCGTTGTGGTTTAAGTAGCAACTGAACGGTTTAGCACCTGAATAGGCACCGTAAGAGTTTTTAGCGTTGATCTCTAAAATCAACACACGCCTGGCGCCGCTGTAATCATTTACCCATGTGGTTCGGGCACCCTCTACCTTTAAAGAGTCGCGATCTTTCCAGTTTTCGTTTTGCCTTAAATAATTTAGGCATAACGTTTCAACGTTGGTATCAGCCGCTTTAGGTTGTTGCGCGGGTGCTTGCACTAATTGCTCTACTGCATTTGCTGGGCAAGGTTGCTGGCTATACACAACTAGGCCATTAAGATCGCATTTATAAAATGTTGAGCTGGCCGTGAGTAGCAGTAAGGCATTTATTGTTAGCATGTCGTTTCCCTTAACATCAATAATGTACCTTAAATATAGCCAATTATTAATGCGCGGTAAACGTGAAAAAGCCCGGCAGTTTTACGTGCCGGGAACGGCCCAGGGTTAGCTGGCGGCGGTGATGCGGAAAAACTTACTGGTACCAGCCGGTTTGTTTTCGTCTGATAACAGTTCGCCGGTTACCGTGGCGGTGGCGAACTCGGTGGTGATTGCGCTAATACCGGTTGGGCTTGGTTTCCAGCGCCAACAATCGATAACGTGGCGTTTGCCGTTGATGTCGTTTAGGCCATCAATAACAACATCGCCTTCTTCGCCAAATGTGAGCAACGCTTGCAGCAGGTAACCCGCTGGCACTTTGTACGTTACTTTTATTTCGTCTAGCGCTTCGATTTCGCTGCCTGTTGGTACGATGATACCGGCTGACGTTACCGTGTAGTTTGGCGTGCCGTTAACGCTGTGCAATGCTGGCACGGCGGCGTCTAGCGCGTCTTTTACGGTTACCGCTTGGGCAGTGTCGATCATGTGATCTACCCGCAGTAGGCGATCAAGCTCGCTTACCGTAATGGCTTCGTCTGTTACGTCTTGGCCAGTTAGCGTGGTTACTGAGGCGTTATTTAATAACGCTAAGTTTGCTGCGTTTAAGCTGGTAATGCCCAGTGCCAAGTTTACTGCGCTGATGCGCTCGTATACGTCGGCATTACCGCCACCGCCGCGGTAATTTGGAAGAGTTTGTTTGTCTACATCGTATGTGATATCAGCTGCGGAGCAGTTGCCGATATCGCGGCCTTTGTAATAAATAACGCCGGAGCCGATAAACGACACCTGTATTGGTTGTGACATGGTTGTTACTCCATAGTTTGGCTATAGCTGATGGTTAAAATAATGGATAGTGCCGCATAGGGTTGCCCCGCCGACGGCTCAATAAAGCGCGTTTCGGCGCCTTCGGTGGGTTGGCCGTTTAACAGGCCGTGCCAATTGTTATGGCGATCATCCAGTTGCTGGCTAAAAAGCGCACTGCGGCAGCTGGTTAGATGGTTTAGTAAACGGGTGGGCAGGGTTTCGGGCTCGCCACCGTCGTTTTCAACAATTTGAATGTGCAATTGCATATCGTCTTTAACGGCTTTGCCTGAGTAGCTGCCGTTGGTAACGATGGGCGCTACGGTGATCAGCGGCCATTGCTCAACACTGCGCAGGTAGCTGCTGGCCCAGCCGCTTTTAACGGTGGCGGTTGGGAACGCGGCCACCAGTTTGGCGTTTACGGCTTGCTGAATTTGCTGGGCTTTGTCGCTCATAGGGTTAGCCTGCTGATAAAGTCGTCAAACAGATCGTCGTTGCTGGGTTCGAGTTCGTCGCGGTACCAGTTAAACGCCTGGTGCACTGACATGCCGTATAAAATGCGGTAGTCGTTGCGGTTTTTGCTGTTACGAATGGCCACGCCTAAGTTGCCGCCGTCATTGTCGCCACGTTTTAAGCGGATTAAAAACGCTTGTTCGATGGTTTTAGTGGGGTTGGTTCGCACTACGTTTACGCTAACGCCTGCGGTGCGCTGCGGTACGGTTTTGCCTGCTTTGTATTGCTGGGTGGCACCGAACCGCGACAGCATGGTGCCGCGCATACGGGCACTGATGATCGATTCTAGGTTTTTCGGGTTGGCGCGGGTGCGCACTGTCATGTTTTGCGCTACGTAGCTGCGATCTAAGTTGTAGCGGCCACTGATGGCGTTAATGGCATCTTGCCGCAACCGGGCGGCGGCAGCATTGAGGGTGTCGGCTAAGGCGCGTTCGCTGTCGGCTGACAGGTCTTGCAGAAATAGCGCGGCATCGTCGATGCTGTTCATATCACGTACCAGTTAATAAAATGGTCATTGTTAATACCAGCGCGGCTGAATTTGCTTAAATCAGCTGGCTGGTCTAGGCGGTAAAACTTGCCAGCATATTTAACAAACAAACCTGAACGAATGATCGGTTGCAAATCGCGATCCATTTTTAAAAGCTTTAGATCGACGCTTACCCCCTCTAAATCGTTTGGTTCTTTAGTTCGCTCTTGAAATACGCCAACAAAGTTTCGAAGCTTGGTCACGCGATCAGCGGCGAACAGTTCCATTTGCTCGCCAAACTGGTTAAGCACCGCCCCTTTTACCAGGGCGGCGGCTGCGCTAAAGCGCGACATGGGCTAACCTTACGCCGGTAACTTGAAACGGCGAATGGCAGCTGGGCGTGTGCAGAAGTAAAACGGGTTACTTTGTGCTTCACCACGAATGCCTTTGCCCAAGTCGGCCAGCTCGGTTTTGGCGTAGAATGGTAAGCCCAGTGTGCCCACAGTTTCTACGTAATCGGCTGGGGCGTTGTGGCCCATGAATAAACCCGGTGACATGGGGATTAAGTACGCCATATCGGGTTCGATAAAGGGCACTTCTTCGCCATCTTCGTTGTTTACAGCAGCGTCATACGCAAACACGGTGACATTATGGAAGTTTAAGCCATCTGTCATGTCGTCTACTAAGTCGTTGCTGTTGCCGTTTTTGTTGGCCAGCGCTTTGGTTACGTCGTCTGCTTGGCTGAATGCGTCGAAGAACTCAGGGCCACACATTAATAACCAACGCTGCACCATGCCTTGGCCAAGTTTTTTGCGAGCAGCGGTTTTACCTGCTGTTAATAACGCTTTGGCGTTTTTGCTGGCGGGGTTGTACTCAACCGCTGTGTTGGTGATGCCAAAGGCGGCATCTAGGTCGACCAGCAGATCGCCGTTACCGTCTAACACCTTGCCTGTTACAGCACCTGCGCGCATTAATTCGCGGGTAGCGACTAAGCGGTTACGGGCATGCAATAAGTGCTTGTTAACCACGGTTTGCACCGCTTCTACTTCGCTTTGCGTACCAAAGGCGCGAGTATTGGTGATCTCGTCGGCTTTAATGTTAATCGGTACGGGTAAGTGAACGGTGCTTAACGTGATTTTATTGCGGTTGGCTTTGCGCTGGCCTTGCACTGATTCGCCACGTTCGCCTGGCATAACCAGCGTTAATACTTCGCCGTCGTATTCCAGTTGAAACGTGGTGGTGTTAATGCCTGATTCGGCAAACAGGCCTAAGCTGGCCAGCAGTGTTGGCGCAGATTGCGCTTCGTTAATGCCGGCTGTCAGGCTTGATACCTGAAAGTGTGGGTCGGCCATAAACTGTTGTAAGTTCATACTGTGTTTCCTTAATTAGCGGATTTTTGCAATAAAAAAACCCGCTAGAGCGGGTTGTTCAGTTGGTAGGGTTAAACGTTAGCCGCGAACGACAATATGATTTTTGGCTAGCTCAGCCACTGCACCGAGCACTTGGCCCGCAGTTGCGGTAGCAGGCCAGATTAAACCGTTCATGTTGACTTCGGTTAAACGTGAGCTGTAAACGCCTTTTACGTCTGCTGCTGTGGCATCAACGTAAGCGTAGGTAATGCCTTTAGCCAGTTCTGCGCCGCTGTTTGCGGCAAAGTCGAGCTTAACGGCTTTAGACGCTACAATGCCAAATGCTTCACCTGGTAAAAACTTACCGCCAGTGAATAAGATGGTATCGCGGCTGATTGAACCGACTTCTGATTTGATGTACTGCCCGGCGCGGGGCAGTTCTGTTGTAACTTGTGACATAATGTTGTCCTCTTCGCCCCTGCGGGCATGTTAGTAACGCCCCAATGGGCAGGTTTAAAAAAGTGAGTTGCTTATAGCCGTGCTGGATCAGCGTAGGCGGTTTTGGCATTCGGTTGTTTTACTGCGGCTTCGGTAACCACTTGCTTGCTGCTGTTGACTTCGCGATCTTCACCGTGTGCGGTGGCAGCAGTTAACGCGACTTGCAGCATGGCCGCTGGATCGTCGAGCTTGGCGGCTACGTCTGCAAACATGTGGCTTAGATTGGCGGCGGCTAAGGTATCTCGCACGCCGCTTAGCGCCGTTAAGCGGGCTTTTACACCTTCTTCGGTTAGCTTGGCTTTTACTAAGCGGCCAATTTGATCGCTCATGTTGGCCTGTTCGCACAGCTCAATTACCATATCGGCACTGGCAGTTGCGGCAATTGCGGCAACTTCTGGCGTGGTAACGGCTGATTCTTGCGTGGCCGCTTCGGAAGTGGCCGCAGGGTTTGGTGCAGTGGCTGCCGGGGCAGCGCTTTGGGTTGCAGCTGCTGCTGCTGGTTGAGCTACTGACATGGTGGTTGTTCCTGTAGTTAGGGTGCGAGTGAATGTTTTGCAATGTTCGGCGAGCATGGCAACGCCATCGGCGCTGTGAACTAACTCGTCGGCTAATCCAATATCTACCGCTTTTTGCCCCTCGTAGGTGGCTGCTTCGGTGTCGAGAATGCTTTGCAGTGGCATGCCTGTGTAGCCTGCCACTTTGTTGGCAAATTTATTGCGGGTGTCGTTTAAGTCTGCTTGCCAACGGTCGGCAACGTCTTTGGGTAAGTTTTGGTAGGGGTTGCCATCGACTTTGCGATCACCTGCGTGTAATAGGGTGATTTCTAAGCCGGCGTCTTTTAAATATTGTTCGTAACTGGTGTGCGCGACTACTACGCCAATGCTGCCAACAATGCCGGTTTGGGTTACTAAGCGACGGCTGGCGGCAGAGGCCAGTAACTGGCCAGCGCTGCAGTTCATGTCGTTGGCAATGGCCCACACGGGTTTAATTTTGCTGGCACGGTGAATAAGGTCGGCACAATCAAAGGCACCCATAACGCTGCCGCCCGGGGTGTGCATATCTAAATAAATGCCTTTTACGTCTGGATCGCTAATGGCTTGCTCGATGGCATAGCTGATCACGTTGTAACCCATCATCCAGCTGTACCAGCCTTGTTTGTGGGCTAGTGCGCCACGAACACTAAGCTCGGCCACGCCATTGCTAATTTCGTAAAAGCGATAAGCGCCCGTTACTGGGTGATAACGGCTGCTGTCGGCAACCTGTTTGGCTTTTTCGTGCAGTTGGGGTTCGTTGTCGCCACTGATAATTCGTTGACGCAGATCGGCAATAAAGCTTTTGGCGTGGCTGATCTCCATCAGCAGCGGCTGATTAATCATGCTGGCCGCTAGTAATTGCAATTTACTCATCGTTGTTATCCTTTTGCCGTTGCTGCTGGCTGCGGTCGCCGCGATTATTGCGGGCCACTTTGTTGCGTTCTTGAATGTCGGTGAGGTCGTCGCCGCTTTCTGCTACCACGTCCTCATGTGCCACTAAGTCGGCATCGATGGCGTTGATCTTCGCTTCAACGTCGATATTCGGGTTAATGTATGGCCAGCCATGCGGGCACCAGGTGTGTTGGTGGTATTCGTTCATTTTGGTGGCGTAGCCTGGCATATTAATGCGGCCAGCTAACACGGCGCGGTTAAGCCAGTGCCAACGCATCCATCGCATAACTTGCGGGATCATTAAATGCCACTGGTCCATTTGAATGCGGCGGCGAAATTCGTTTAACACGGCGCGCACTAGGCGATCGTTAACCTTTTCCCAGTCGCCGGTTAAGAGTTCATAAGGCATATCCATGCCAGCGGCCTGCATTAGTGATTGCCAGCGCATAAAGTCGCCATAGCCTTGGCCGGTGTCGTCGCCTTTGAATAAGTCGATTCGTTCACCGGGTAAAAGCTCTAGCATGGTGCCTGCTTCTACTTGGCCTGCTTTCATTACGCTGTTGTCGTCTAATGGCTCGCCGGTGATCGGGTCAAACAAATAATCTTCTTCGGATATGTTTTCGCGATAGATGGCACCGGTATAGGGTGCTCGGGTTTGTTTGCGTACCAGTTCGGCATCGTCGTAACTGTCAAACGTTTGTGCTTTTACTAAACTGGCGGCACTGTCGGGTTCACCACGAATTTGCCCAGGGTGTAACGGGTTAAAGTGGTGGGCCACTTCGCTGGCCGGAACGCGCACAAGATTAGCCAGTGATGCCTGATAGTTGTACATTTCGCCTGGGTGTTCGCGGTACATGTGGTAGGCCACACGCTGGCCGCTGCGGTTAAACTCGATACCCGCTATGATGCGGTTGCCATTGCCCAGTGTGTCGTTGTATTCCAGTGGCACAAAATCGGCTTCGAGCACTTGAAACTGGATCGGAACTAACAGGTTACTGTTAGCACTGCGGTAACGGGCACGAATAAAGCATTCGCCGGATAAGCGGCGGGCACGGCTGATTTGTGCCTGCATACCGTACACATCAAGATTGCCCTCTGGGTCAAACTGAAAGCAGCTTTCATCCCATAGCTTGTTTATGGCTTTGCGTAATTCCTGATCGGCACATTTAGCGCGGGGCGTAATGCCTATGCCGATTTCGTTGGTTACTTTCTTTTCAATGCCGCTGCGCAGTAATGGCATGTTGCGATGGCCTGCGCGGCTGCGATTACGTAATGTGCTTAGGGCGTAATTGAGCAAGGTGTTAATGCCGGTGCCTGGTGCGTAAACGCCACCCATGCGGCGGCCATAACTGGCCCCTTGATAGGCGCTATTGCCCATCATAAGTGGCTGGCCATTTAACCCGACAATTACAGATTTACGATAGCTCATTACAGCCCCTTGTTAACGCGCATCACATAGCCCATGCGCCGTGGCTTTGGGGCTGGGTTTAATTGCTGCTCTATGTTGCGGATCACGCGCTCCATTTCTTCCAGTGAGCGGTAGCTGAGCTCGTCACCACTAGACAAACGGATCTTGGTTAATCCGCTGGCGTAGGCTTTTTTTAATTCTTGCAGCTGCTGATCGCTGTACATTTATGACCTAAACCTTACCCTGCGCTGTCGCGGTGCTGCAGCGGCCAGTTTGGCTGCTGGGGCACGGTTTTGCGCGTCGGGATGATAGACGTTTGTGTTTGTTTCCCACTGCTGCGCCCAGCGCGGCGGGGATAACCAGAATTTGGGTTTGTGTGTTTGTAGCTGATACTGCGCGGCCTCGTTATAGCAGAGCAGATCCCATGCTTCGTTTGGCCGCTTTTTGTTGGCGCGCTCCCAGTTGCCCTGATTGTCGCGGCCTTCGGCTGTCAGTTCTTCATAAAACCAATTGCCCAGCCAGTCAGGGAAATGGATATAACCCGCCCCAGCGCTTTCGCGCTCTAGCTTGTTGCTTACATTGTCTTTTAATTTGTTTGTGGCCAGTATGTGCAGCGGCACATCGCCCTTAGCGTTGGCTTTGCGATCGGCCCGTTTGGTGTTGTCGGGGTAACTGATCTTAACCATTTCAGGCTGCGCTTTGCTGCCGCCTTTCACCAGCATCAGTTTGTGGTGGCGGCCTTCGGTGCGCAGTTTGCGGTAATAGCCATAGGCGTTATCTGATACGCCATCTTCACCACCGTGATCGCACACCATTAGATGTACGTGCATTTCACGGCCGCTGTTATCATCTAGCGGATAACCGCGATCCAGTATTAGTTTACTGAGCTGCTGCCAGTCCTCGGGGTAACCTGCTGGGTCGATTTGATGATAACGCTCGTTGGGTTCGGTGGCGTTTTCATCTTTTACCCTGGCAGATAGCCGCACGTTGTAACGGTCAATTAGCCAGCGTTCGTGTTCGCTGTTTCCATGCACTTGTACGACAAAACGGCGGTCTTTACCGGCTTGCACATCGACACAAGCCACCAAAAACAACACTCCATTTGGCACATGGCGCTTGGTGCTGACTTCGGCGCGTTCGGCTAGTCTGTCGGCGTTGCGTTTGCGATCTGATTTTTGGTAGCTGTACGCTCGGCCTTGGTCAGTGTTGACTGTGGCTTTTAGCTTTTCTTGGCTGCCTGTGGTTTCAAAATCTCGCACCGCTGACAGGTAGTTGTAAACTAACTGCTCCCAGCTTTGAAAACTGGCCGCGGGGCCTTGCATCCAGTAGCTGACAAAATCGGTGTCGATGGGCGTGCCGGTGATAATGCCAGCGGCCGATATGCTGCAGCGTTCGGGTACCCAGCGGCTTTGCATCATCATGCTGTGTTTCGATAGCTGTGTTATTTCGCTATCGCCGCAATGTGGGCACACGCATGTTACCGTTCGGCTAGCTTTGCGAATGTCGGGTTCGCTGGTATCCCAGCGCAGTTGTGACCAGTTAGCCGGGAAAAATTCACCGCAACTGGGGCATGGCCAATACAGCACACGCCGATCACCTAAGTTATACAATGCGCCGATGCCCATCGTAGGCGGGAACGCATGCGGTTCACCTGGGCTGGGTAGCCAGTCAGGATCCAGCACTTCGTAACCGGGGCTGCTTTCAGCCAGTGCCATGCCGCGGCTGCGGTATGACTGGGTGCGCTTAAGTGCTAAGTCGAAGCCGCTGCCCTCGCCCTCTACATCGAGCATGGTGGCGGTGCGGTCGTAATCGGTGATGGCAACGCGCCGCCATTCACTGCTGGCAAATATTGATTTGGCTGGCCAAGCTATCTTGAGATAGTTGCCCGCCCGAAATACTTTGTCGTGTAGGTTGTTATCATGGCCGCGAGGGCTAAGCAGCGGTTGTAAGCCTGGGGAGTTTTCGAGCATGGGCCCGATCCGCTTCTTGCTAAACTCTGCTGCTTTTTCTTTGGTGATTTGCACAACCAGCATGTCGCTGGGGTCGCATTTCACATCGTAGCCAATAAAGCCGTCGATCAGCGCTTGGCTTTTGCCGGTTCGTGCTGGGCCAACGAATATTAGGCCGCGATGCTTGCGACTGCTGAGCATATCCAGCGGTTCGCGCATATACGGCGTAGTTTCGATATCCCACGGGCCCCAGTTGCCAGAGGGCAACTTAACACGCACATGCTCTTGCACTGCTTCGGTAACTGACATGCGAATTGGCGGTTTTAATAAACTCGCTATGTCGCGTTTTATGCGCTGAGCATCGCCGCTATTCATCATCGTCGCTGTCGTCCGGCTCGATATCAGCCCCGCCACGAATGGCGTTTAAATACATTTCTTCGCGTAGGCCATCAATGATGCGCTGCACTCGTTCAAGCGCGTCACCGGATAAACCCACTTTCGATTCGAGTTCATCAATAAGGCTGTCGAGCGGGTTCACCACAGCTTTCACCAGGTCGGCATAGCCACGAGCAACTTCTGCAGCGGGTACTAATTCTTTTAATTCGGTTTCGAGCTTGAGCCGTTCGCGTTCTGACTGGTACCAGTCTTTGCGATCTTTGGGCAGCATGTTCGCGGGGTCGAGTTCGTCACCCGGTACCGCTGTTCGCGTTTCGCCAAACAGTGCTGGGCCAATGTCACGCAATAAATACGTGGGGTGGCCTTTGCGCAGGCCCGCTGGCTCGGCGCGTGAATCTTTTATTCGCGCAGAAACGGTGCGTCGGTCTAAGCCAAACGCCTCGGCTATTCTACTAATTGACCAGGCGTAGGCATCATCAATACTGTGTAATGTACCCATGCCATGGCGATCATCTTGTTAGTTGGTTTGATGCTAGCAAATGCGCAGGTCGCGCAACCCGCTAACCCGTATGGATATTGAGGATCCTTAATGCTGTGGTGGATCACATTAAAACGCCGAAAAAAATTGTTTTACCGCGCTTCTTCGCCCCCTCGGTGCGGGTCTGAATCGTCAGGGTCCCCTGCCAACTGGTTGACAAGTTTGCCAGAGGTGGCGAGCTCGCTTTGTTTAAGTAGCTCCATCTTCAACAGGTGCTGCTGGCGTCGCCACTCGTGCTGCTCCAACTCCAACCGATGCCGGCGGCGATGAAAGAACCACGAGATAAAGAATGTAAGCAGCGTGAATACAATACCAATGAGCAGTGCTATGTCATTAAGTGATAGCATGCCACCGAGTGCTGTTGTGCCACTTACTCCGTAGCTAATGCCTGTTACTGTTCTGTCCATTGTCGGGCTCATGTTAGATGTCATCATTCTTGAAAGTGCTCATGCGCTCAGCCCAGTCAATCAGTCTGATGTTGTTAGCATCGCAACTATCAATGATTGCTTCGAGCCGCTTAATGTAGTTGAGCAGGTCCAGGTTAGTGTTGATAGCATAACGCTCACTTACCTGGCATCGCTGCAGGTAGTCGAGAGGCGGCAGCACCGGCTTGGTTACCGTTACTGTGATCACTTTCGCTTCTGGCGTACTTGAGCATGCCGATAACATCAGCAGGCACATCAGTATCAATCCAGTTCCGAACAGTTTCATTTTCGGTTTGCCTCAGCGTTTGAATTGAATCCAATTCAGATGCCAATTGATTTTGGATCCGATCCAGATTCGATTTGTATTTCACATTCAATTCAGAAATGGTTTGCCGCTCTTTTAAAAGTCGATCCGATTCCGATTGCAACTGCTTTAAGTTTGAAAGCAATCTCGAATTCAAATCAGTTTGAGCGGCCAGTTCAGTTGAAAGCGATTTGATTTTAGATTCGGCATTAGTCTTATTTGATTTGTTAGCGAAACCCAAACCCATCGAGACTAAAAGCAAAACTAAAATCAAATAGTTTTTAATGCTTCTGAACATTTAATTTAAACCTGCAGATCACGAATACACATTTGAAATTCATCAGCCCTTCTATTCACTAGGCCGCGCAACTTCTTACCGTTTGCATATACCCACCTGTGCAACTGGTGGCATGCTGATACTCTATTGCCATCATTGAGCAGCTTTAATAACGTGGACGAACGAAACGAACCGGTGCCAACGTTATAGTGAAATGATAGATACGCCACATGCTCGCCCTCAGACAGCGGCACCTTCACTGCAGCCATTAGCTGCTGGTTATGCTCGTGCAGATCATCAGCTAACATATATAAGCATTCGTCTTGGGTGAATGTTTGCCCATGCTGAACATGCGAACCCGTACTGCCATAGCACGCAGTAAGAATACCGGCAGGGTCAATGTATGAACCCAGCACCTCGCCCTCGTGCAATGCAATGTAACCGCCAGCGCCCGCTAAGACAGCAGCAAACCCCAGCGCCGATAAACGTGCCGTGATGGATTTCATTTTGGGTTTCCAGAAAAAGAAAAACCCCGGTGAGGTCCGAGGTTTTTTAAGCGCTGTGTACTGAGAGCTCTTGCAAGCTTAGTTAAAAATAGCCTGTTTCAAACCAATAAAACACGAAGAAATTTGCGTATTTTCAATTTATTTTAATAAATAATGCAATTAATTGGCTTTTTATTGGTTTATCAAGTTAATAAACCGACAATATAGCCGTCTGAGCATGCCACAATGCAATTCGCTCAGTGTTGTTTAATCGCACTGCTTTTATATAGCGGCGGTTAATCACTCGCCGTTGCGCAGGTGGTAACTCGGCCATGCAGCTATCCAGCTTAGCAATCCAATCGGGCACATACATTTGATCAGCGTGATGGCTGAACAAGTGCTTATCCGAGCTGGCCCAAATGCCCGTTCGTAACACTTGGCAGCAGCGTTCTGTTACTGATGCCCTGGCATAACCTTGCAGCCCTTCTTTAGATGCCCAAAACTTGCCCCAGTCGATCATGAGTTTATGCAGTTCTTTAACAGTCAATTTGTATCTCCTGGGCCACCGTAATGGCATCTAGCAATTCAATTTTAAAAACACATTCACACAATGCCATCACCATTCCGAAAGCAGGTTCTGACTTTTGGTTTTCCCAGTTTTGATAAGTACGCAAGTTAATGTCCATCATCGCAACCACTTGTTCTTGCGTTAAGCCGATCCGCTTGCGGTTGGCCTTTAGTATGTGGCCGCCGTGCATCCAATCCGGATCGCGTCTTATCATTTGCACCAACCCTTGCCAGCCTGCCAGCTTTGGTATCGCGGATGAAACCACTTATAAAAGTAAATGCTGCTGCAAATACCAATGGCCCCTGCCCAACCGCTAACCATAAAAGCCGTTGCCGGGTTATCCGTTCCCGCTATTACTCGAGTAAACGTAAACTGCGCCGCACTAATGCCCCAACTAACAGCAAAGCACATGGCTATGCGTTGATCTCTTACAAATTGGCTTTGCAGCCCCAGCAAGAAAATGTTTGAAAACGTTGCTATAAACAGCCAAACCAATTCCATTTAGCCCCCATATAACGCAATTAACGCCGCATCGCGGCAATCTTCATTACTTCGGCCAGTCCAACCCGTTAACTGATTAAAGTAAGCCGCATCTTTTTTACAGCGCGACTTATGCCCACCCGCTAATGGCCGGCACGGTTTCACCTGGTAACCGGCTGCAGTCATAGTTTCAATTAGCAGAGTGGCCACCGCTTTCACTTGGCCAACGTTCTGGCTGATGCGGTTATTCACGGCCTGCTTATTCATCGCCTTAGGTAGCGAACGTGGGAACGTGGGCGCAATCAAGTTTGGATCTTCAATCTTAATGTTCAGTGCAGCTGGGCCACCATTGGCATCAAGCCAAGCCAACACACCAGAGAACGGCACACGCTCTAGCTTTTCAATAGTGCGCCCGTTCACCACAGCAAAGCCGCTGGCGGTTAAATCTGGATCAATGCCAATCGTAACCATTAGCTAATAACCCTGTACTGACATTCAGTGGCGAGCACATGCCGCCCGTCTGCTAATTTAAAGATGGTTAAATGTGGCGCTTCGGCATCATCGCGTACACATACACCCGCAATGGTATGCGCACAGTCGTAACCAAAACACACCGACACTGATTTGCCCAGGTAAGCACCCTGCATTGGGAATTTATCCAAACTGATATTCACATGCACACCCATGATCAAAACTCCAACATTGTGGCTGCTCGAAGTTCCGCACCATTAATACGGTTACCATCAGCATGGTTAATATTTAAGTGATCAGCAGCCCACCAAGGAAGGTATCCAAAACCGCCGCACCATAAAACGTAACGCATATTGTTTGGCGTTAATTCGAGAAGTGCCTTTTCAAAAACAAGCTTGGGTATTGCCGCCATGATCACGCCTCCTTAACCCCTTTAACGATCTGCGCTGCTGATAACAACAAATGCGCCCGGCGGCTATCAGTTAAGCTCTTGGCGTTATTCAAATGGATCAGCGCTTGGGTAAGCTCCCAATCAAACGCACCTTTAAGCGATTCGCTTGATGCTATTAGCTTTTTGTTTTGCTCGTTGTTCATGGTTTAGCTCGCTATAAAAACAATCATCAAAATGGAGGCTATACCCACTAAGCAACAACAAATGCCATGGATTAATGCTGCCTGTTCCTTACGTCTTGTTCGTAAATTTGCCACTTTTTTCTGTGTCGCCATGCTCAGTTTTGCCCTATTTTCACCTTTGGCGTGTTCCATATTGTAAAACGCCAAACTTGCCTATATGCCGCACCACACAAAGCGGCCAGCCTTTTTTATGCCGCTTTCATGGCCTGCTTTTGGCCTGCTTCCAATTGCACAAATAACCACTCGTGATAACGCTCTAATGCTTCACGTTTTACCTTTAACGAATCAGCACCACCGATATAAACCAAATCTAAACCCTTTGGCTTATGGTTCAGCAAACGCTCTGCCACCCAGTAATCAATACCCAACTCTGCCCATGCTGAACGGGCGGCTTTGCGTAAGTCGTGGGCACTGAATTGGCGTCTTGATACTGATCGAATTTGCTTGTCGGCTTCACTGGCACTGATAGGTTCGTTACCACCAAATAAATAAGGGCCGTTGGCTTGCTGCTTAAAATCACGTAATAAGCTGCTGGCCAAGCGGGTTAATGGCAACACATGCACCACACCCGTTTTGGTTATGCTATCCGGGATAACAATTTGTTCGCTATCAAAGCAAATGTGGTTCCAGCGTAATTGGCGGGTTTCACCAATGCGAGTGGCGAATAGCAGCATAAACAGCAGCAAGTGTTTAATGTGATCGGGCAGGTCCATAATCATAAAACCCACACGGCCAATGTCTTGCACCTGCAACTTGCCAAACTTAGGTAAGATGCGCTTTTGCACGTGGTCGCTAAACTTCATGCCTGCCATTGGGTTCACTGTAAGCAGCCCCAGTTCATTCGCACTGGCGAATACCCGTTTAAGCACAGCAAAGTATTGGCGAATGGTTGAGGGTTTAAGGCTGGCGTTTTGCAGCGGTAGCATTAGCCGCTCGTCGATAGTGATTTTTTTTACATCGCACAGTAAGATTTTTTCCATTCGCGGCAATAGGTGCTGTTTTATGGCACTTACCACCCCTTTACGGCGGCTTTGGCTTTTTACTGTTTCCTGCTCTATGCGCTGCAAATACCAGTTAAGTAACTGGCCCACGGTGCTAAATTCCGTGCTTTGTAGCTGCTCCCCTTTGCCAATACGCTGCAATAAATCTGGCACCATGGCTTGCGCATCTTTGGTTTTAAGCGCTGGCCAGTAGCCAATGCGGTAACGTTTCTTAATGCCCTGCTCGTAACGAACCAAGCACCAGGTGCCTTTGGTGCGGCTTTTATGAAAACGTAACTGCAAACTACTGCGCAGATCCGCTAACTCGCCAACGGTTACATCAGCAGCGTGGGTTTTAATAGCAGTATCGTTAATAGCAACGGCCAGCGAACGCATTAAATACCTATATCCCTATTCAAATCATTCAATTCAGCAAAGCTAATACTTCTACGCATTGCACATTCAACGTCTAACAATTCATCTAGCAGTTGATCTGCCACCGTAAACGAGGCTTTGTCGCCATCTGCCGGATCTGAATGCAGTCCTTTTTTAGCCCAAGCCAATTCGTTTAGTGCAGCATTCATTTTTGCTATGTAAAAATCTTTATTCGCCATTACGACACCACCACGCCAGCGCTATCAAACGACTTGCGTTGGCTTGCGCCACGAAACGCCAACACCGTGCCACCATCTTCGCGCAGGCGGTCAACCACCCGTTCGCCAATGGCTTGCTTAACACCGGTAATGTCTAAGTTGCTGATCAGCATCGTTGGCAGCATGTTTTGATAACGGCCGTCGATCACATCAAAAATAAACAGCTTTTCCGTGTCGCTATCGAACTGCAGCCCCACTTCGTCAAGCACCAGCAAATCGATGTTCGAATAAAACTTAATAAGTTTGATCTCGTTGATTTCAGCCCCTTTGCGCCAGGTGTCTTTAAGCTCACGGATCAGGTCAATTAATTTAATTATTTTGCAGCGCTTACCTTTGGCCAGTAGCGTGTTTACCGAAGCACAGGCCAGCATGGTTTTACCCGTGCCAACGCCGCCACACATCACCACATTGCCACGTCCACCCTCTGCAATGTTTTTGGTAAAGTCTTGCACTGCCTTAAGGTTTGCGGCTTGCTCTTTGTCGGCAGGGAAATAATCAGCAAACTTAACCGCACAATTGCGCAGCGACACGCCAGCATCAAGCCTTTGGCGGCGGAGGAACTCAGCCGCTTGGCGCTTTTGCTCGGCCTGATCTGCTGCTTCGTTAGCGGCAGCGGATATGGCCGCACACTTAGGGCAAACTGAATTAGCCATGAAACGATCACCCAGTTGCACATAGCGGGTTTGGTATTCACCATGCATTGAGCAGGCGTTTAACTCTGGTGTTGCTGGTATCGACTTAACAAAACTCATAAAACCCCCGGCTCGTAGTGCTGATGTTCAAAACTGTGTGGCTTGCGTTGGCGTGTGGTGCTTTGCGTTGTTCTAGAGTTTTGCAGCCAAGCGTATTCGAAGCCCTTCCAGCCTCGTGTCATGCTTTCGGACAAACAATCGTCCACGCTCATGCCTGCGCTTACTGCCAAGCTAAGCTGTTTGGCAAGGCGGTTAATAATCGTCTGGTTAACGGGGGCTTTTAGCGATTTACGATAAGCCAACCAATCTTTCAACGTTTGATCATTCGGCTTAGCAGGCCAGCTGCTGTAATCCAAATGTTTAGGCGCCACTGCGCCAGTGTCTTTTGTTAGTTGTCTTTGGTAAGTTGTATTTAAGTTGTCTTTGGTGTGGCCGCAATTGCGGCTTTTAGTGGCCACAATTGCGGCTTCTTGGTGTTGCAATTGCGGCTTCTTGTGGTCGCAATTGCGGCTTATTTCAGTGGGTGCAATTGCGGCCTTTTGGCGAGTGTAAGCGGTTTTTTTAGTGCCAGAATCTTGCCATTCGCTAATGGTTTTATTAATGGCAACCAGCTTCATAATGCCGACTTTTTGCACACTGATGATTTGCCGTGCTTCTAGCTTTTGCAGGCCAGATTTAACCGCGCTTAAACCCAAACTGGTGAGCTCTGCCAAATAGGTGTTGGTTACCCTATCCACCTTTTTGTTATAGCCATACGTACAACGCACAATGGCCAGTAACAGCTGAAACTGACTGCCGCTAATGTCCTGTTGGCAAATCGCTTCCAACAGTTCGTTAGCCAGTTTGCAGTAGCCGTTTTCAATATCTGCTATCACGGGCGGTGCCTCATTGCGTTTGGCGTTAAAATCTATTACATTTGTTGCTGTCATTGGCTTAGGTCCTTAAGTTGATGACTGGCCCACTCTGAACAGTGGGCTTTTTTATTGGTGCCAACCTTCCAGCTGGCGTGGTGCTTGTAGTGCTGTAAACAGCATTTGGGCACTAGGCGGGATCGATAATCACGGGGCCGCCTCATAATTCCGTGATCACCACTGCGGTTTTATCGTCCTGCAGTTGACGCTGAACCCAAGGGCGCAGGCCTTAACCGGGTTCGTAACTTTCCTGCGCTGCTTTCCTGTTTATCCACGGCTAACTTATGAATTAAACCTTCGCCAAGGGTAACTACGCACTGCCAATGGCCTACTCCGTGCTAAGTTTCATTCAGAGTAATGAGCTGGCCGGTGCTGAACTCCGGTCTAACAGTGGCCCCCGAAAACGGTCTTAGGCTTGTTCTATGCATTCAGCTCATTGGTGTTGGTGTTTGGCTATTCGCGCGCCTCTTAACGTGATTGCGAACAGCTTTTACAGAGTACAAACACCAACCCAATAAACTGATTAAAACGCCCGTCCTTGGGTCAGGGTTTAAACTGCGCTAGTCTTTCCTAGCTGTCTGTTAATGCACACCGGCGGAGGTTGGTATCCAGTGTATTAACTGCCGGTGTTATTACCCCCACCGCCGGCTGGGGTGGCCTTGCATCAATTCAACAAATTAAAAAGCTGTAATGCCCAAATGGCGATTAAAGGCACGTAAAAAATCACCGCAACAATTGCAGCGACGATTAACAGAGCTAAGCGGTTGCTTTCTGGGGCGCCATTGCGTGCCCATAAAAGTGTTAACAACAGCACCCACAAATAAACGATAAATGAGATCTCAAAACTGCCCATTTAAGCCCCCTTGCGAATTGTGGTGGTTGGGTGGCGCGGCAAATCTCGCACTTGGCCTTTTACCACTTCTTTCAGGGCTAAGGCTTCGGCAACCGTTGCCATGATCTTGGCTTTGATAAACTCGTATTCCTCTGGGTCAATAATGCCATCCTCTCTGGCATGGCGAATTTCACCCAAGGCATTACCCATTTCTTCACTCAGTTTCATTAACTGATCGCTAAGTTCTTCGTCGCAGCTAACTTGCCCTGGTACTTTAACCAGTACATAGCCACGGCAATTTGCCCAGCTTTCTAAAATGGCATCGTCATTGGCCAGTTCGGTAATGGCCACTGCTTCACCCAGTGTAAGTTTGTGAAACTCTTGGTCGGGGTTTAGCTTGTTGCCCAGCACGTTAACGCTCATGCCCATTTTTCGGGCTAAGTCGCTAGCGTTATGTCGCTTGCCAAGTAAGTAAGCGGCATCTTGTGGGCAGTGTGGAATGCCCGAAGGCTTTAACGTGTTATTGTTCATAGGTTGTTTTATCCTGAAACTGTACTTAAATCGGTGGCTGAGCTTTGCGGAATAAAATCAGCTTTTAACTTTCCGCTGGTGATTTTCTCAATCTGAAAAGCGCGCAGCTCTGGAACCTCATCCGGCCAACCTGATACAGACTGGCTTTTAATCCCAAGCGCCTTGGCTGTTTCAACTACACCGCCAAAGTGTTTGATGACATCAACTTTCTTCATGGAGGCCTCAAGCATGGAGTTAGCAATTAATAACACCTACCAGCGTAGGTTAAACTACGTAGGTTTGTCAATAAAAACTTCAATGACAAAACGCCTTGCCCGCTGTAGGCTTTCCTACATGAACGATTCATTTGCAAGTCGCATCCGTCAGCGACGTAAAGAGCTAAAACTTACTCAGGATAAAGTTGCTGAGCACTGCGGTATTAATCGCGTTTCAGTGAGCAACTGGGAAACCATTGGCAAGAACGGAACATCACCAAAAGGCGCTAACCTTTTAGCGTTAGCTGAATTATTGAAAGTAACGCCAGAATGGTTAATCTCTGGCGACACAGAAACCAAATACGAAAGCACGCAAGATGATGCGGCTAACTACACACTTGGCAGCTTTGATACCTGGGACAGCAAAACCCCATTATCGTCAGATGAAGTTGAAATACCGTTTTACAAGGAAGTGGAATTGTCAGCAGGAAATGGCTCTATGGTGCAGCGCGAGAGCAGCGGCTTTAAACTGCGCTTCGCCAAATCAACATTAAGACGCTTCAACATACAACCCGATATGGCGGCATGTGTTGTGGTATCGGGTAACAGCATGGAACCGGTATTACCAGATCAAGCCACTGTGGGCATTGACACCGCAAACACCAAAATAAAAGACGGCGATATGTACGCTATTGATCACGGCGGCATGCTGCGCGTTAAGGTGCTTTACCGTTTACCAGGTGGCGGCATTCGTTTACGTAGCTTTAACCGCGACGAATACCCCGATGAAGATTGCGGAACCGAACAGGCCAGTGAAGTTAAAGTGCTTGGGCGAGTGTTTTGGTACTCTGTTTTAAGATGAGGTAGTAGATTGTGTAAAAGTAAAGGGATAATACAAAAAATTGCTCTTGATAGAGCTACACGAAGAATTTCAACTGCCAGAAGACGTTACGAGAAGAATGGCGGCCCAATATATCAAGGTTCAAGAAAGAATCCTAAACATTCGAGGAGGCGGCCACCTCAAGAAATACTTGTTGTCGCACCTTCTAAAATTGATTTATCAAAACCCAGAAGTCACAAAAGTATGGTTGAGTTTATTCTCAACATTGAAAGAGCCTGCTTAACTGCGTTCTCCACTAAAGCAACTGTAAAAATATGCTTCAGAGATACCAGAATGATTACTGCTTCAGGCGGAATATACATTTTAGCAACAACCGATGTGCTTGTAAAAAAATTCCCAAACGTAAAATTTAGCGTCACTAAGCCTCCTTCGATACCTCATGTCGAATATCATGCTTCTATATCAGTAGTTCATAATGTGCTTTGTCAAATTGGCTTCTATAAGTTGTTAAATGTAAAATCAGTAAAAAGTCGAAATTTAGCACATGTAGAATGTTGGCACGTTGAAACATCAACAGTTGTAGACAGCGAAGTTTTGGGGAAGGCAATTGAAAAGTTAACCGAACATGGAATAGTAGGAGCTGACTTATTCCGAGCTGGTATAGAAGCAATGGCAAATGCTACAGAGCATGCCTATTCAGATCTAATTCCTAACAATTTTTCAGATAAAAGATGGTGGTTGTTCACGGCGGTATTGAATAATGAGTTAATAGTCTATATTTGTGATTTAGGCCACGGAATTCCAAAGACGCTACCATATACTCAAAATGAAAATATCCTGAAACTTGCTTTCCAAAAATTTGCACAAGCTTTCAGTATTAACAGGCCTAACAGTATGTTAACTGGTGATGTTTTGCAAATAGCATTGTCTACTTTCATTAGAGAAAGTAGGACAGAGTTAGCATATAGAGGAAAGGGTGGCGAAGATATAAAGTCTTTTATTGATAAAAGCCCTAATGCAAAACTTCATATTTATTCAAATACAGGATTTTGGAAATACGTCAAAGCTAAGGACAATAAATCTAAATCCAATCTTGGTTTAGGTTATAATAATAGTTTAAGTATTAACGGCACTATTGTTGGTTGGTCAGTGCCATTATAAAACTTGGCTCAAGAGGAAATCATGAAAGTTTTAAAAGTAGCAGACTTTGCTAAATTCCCCGGGCCGAGATATAGAAGCCTTGGTAAATTTAGTGGTGAAGAATTTCGAGACGACATTCTAGTACCAAGAATTAAAGAACAAGGCGAATCTCTCGTTATTGATCTCGATGGAGTATTTGGTTACGGATCGTCTTTTCTAGAAGAGGCATTTGGTGGATTGGTAAGAAAAGGTTTGAACCATCAAACAATTATAAAAATTGTTGCAAACTTAAAATGCACAGAACAGCCAGAACTTAAGAAAGAAATACAAAGCTATGTCGAATCAGAGATTTCTGCCAGAGTTCAATCTGGTGTTTGATTATTTAGCATCTTTAAACCCAATTCTGTCTGCTAGCGGCGGTGTTATATTTGGTTTTATTGCCGGATTTATAACAAGATGGTATTTTTTTAGAAAAAAAACGAGATTAGATCTCGCAAATTCCTATATTTCGGATTTGGAAAATTCGCTTGCAAAGATGTTTGAGGAAGCAATTACTTATTTAGAAAAAATTCATACCTCCGATATAGATTTACAAAGTTATACGGAAATCAGAAGACAGCTAATGGTATCTAGGATGAGCCACGCTAGGAAAATTGTTGATAATCTGAATCTCCTGAATTCAAAATCGTATCCTATACCCGATACTGCATGGATTGAGCTAAGAAAAACCTCTGACTCACTTTTTGATAAACCTAAGAATGCAGTTTCTTTATCTGCTTTAGCTCATTCAATTTCTGATTTATCCAAGTGCTACACCAAGCCCTCAATATGAATTTTAGCCGTAATACAACCCGCTTCGGCGGGTTTTTTATTGCCTAAAAAATAAATGTAGGTTTTCCTTCCAAACAGTATTGACTTAATAAGTAGGTTTACCTACTCTTTACCTATCAGCAAAACGTAGGTAAACCACCATGAAAACACTTGGCGATTACATCCTTAACCATCAAAGCAAGCCATCAAAGCTGCAACGTACCATTTGGGCTATTAGCGCAGTTGTTATTGCGTTATTTGTGGCCGCAGTGGTTTGGGGGCGCTAATGAAAACTATGTTGATCGTTAGCATGCAACAACATGCCCGTGAAATGGCCGCCAGTGCCAACTTCATCAGCAAAGCGCTGGCCAGCAAACACGCCGTTGCGGCTACCTGCGCCACTGAAATGGCACGCGACTATTTAAGCGATGCCGCCAGCACCCTGCAGTTTGCGTTTAGCCTGGCAGAGCAATCGCCAACTAAGCTGCGCACTCTGCGCCGCATCAATCAAAACCGCCTGTTAAAGCTAGAACGCCAAGCAATGGGAGTAACCCTGCCATGATCACAGCTACCTACACCCAAGCACAGCAGTTAAAAGCCGCATCAGCCATACCTATGGACATTAAAAACCATGCGCAAGGCTGGCAGCTGGTTAGCCGTTATCAGTCGTTAAGCTTTGAAGAGCGCCGGGCAATTTTAACGCTGTCATTTAAAGCCATTGATCAGCATGGCAGTTTACGGGCCTACCACTCAGAGCCAGCCAAGTTCTTTGATCAGTTTTGCACCGATAACAACCGCAAAGGCGCCGCACTGGCCAGCAAGCTAAAGCAGCTAAACCTGCTGAAATGCTACGAGGGCAAATTCAGCTTAACCGTGGCAGCCATCAATATGATCGAATCTATCAACAAACCAGCAGCGGAGCACTAACCATGACTGCAGCATTAAAAATGGCCTCACCAGGCGAACTATGCACCCACACCAAAAAGCTGATGGCGTTTTGCCAAACCGAAGGCAAAAGCATTAAAGCCATGAAGCGTTTTATCGGTGTTACCGACACGTTCATGCAGCAGCTGTTGGCAAGCATGTTAGAGCAAAAGCTAATTTGGCGGCAAAGCAATGGCATGTACAAAACCACGCAGAACAAACTGCACCTTATAGATGTACCATCAAAAAGCATCACTGGTGATTTATTAGAATTGGCCATTGATGGGTTTGATCTTCAACAAGAACCCGAGCCTGCCCACTTTGCCCAGGCTAACGAATTTACCAGCAAAACATTCGACATGGATGCCATGGCCGCAGAGTTTGAACGCGAACAGGCCAATGCCGATCAGCATGTTGTTGATAACATCGACGCCAAACAACGCGCTCTTAACTATTGCAGCATGTTGTTATCGCCAAACAGCACAGAGCTGCGCCGCTGCTTAGACGAACTGCAAATGGATCTGGCGGTAATTCGTTTAAATCAGGGTATGCGCCATGTTTAAAGAATACCGTTCAAACAACCAAGGCTGCCGCATGGCTGCCCCTATCGCTCGTGATGCAAAGCCGCCAAAGCCCAGCATGACCAATCGGGCGACAGCACCGCGAAATGGCGAAGATTACGTTTATGGCTATGCGGTTATTAAAAAATCGCGCAAGTTCAAAGAATCAGAGCAGCCGTTTAATAACCCCATGGGCTGGATCTTACCTGGCGGCCATTGGACCAGCAACAACGGTGTAGTAATGGATATCGCCCGCCGCATGGATCAATACATCATTGCCGGTGGCGGCTTGCCCAAGGGCTGGTTAGATAAAAAGGAAATTGCAGCATGAACCGCGACGCCTACCGCACCCCCAAAGAGGTGTTTGCTGTAATGAACGCTGAATTTAACTTTAAATCAGACGTTTGCGCATCAGTCGAAAACGCGCTTTGCCATTACTACATCACCGAAGAACTGAACTGCTTAAAGCAGAACTGGTTCACTATGTGTATCGATGTTGGCGATTACGTGTGGATGAACCCACCCTACAGCAACATTGGCCCATTCGTTAAACGCTCGGCTGAAATGGCCGCGCAAGGTGTTGGCACGGTAATGCTGGTAATGATGGATCAAAGCGTGGGTTGGTATAAAGACGCCATTCAAACCTGCCAAGAAGTGCGCTTGATGATTGGCGGCCGTTTAGCCTTTGTTGATCCATCAACTAACAAGCCAGCCGCAGGCAATAACAAAGGCAGCATGTTTATTATCTGGCACCCGTTTGGCCGTACTAAAGTGCAGTACAGCCATATCGATCGTGATGAAATGCTGGCCGCTGGTCGTGAACTTATTAACCAATCCGAGCAGCAGCACGAAATGGTTGAACCTGAACCAACCGCGACAACTTGCGACGCACCAGCAGAACCCATTATTGCTGAACGCAAAGCGATTGAGCTGATAACAGTTGAGTTCACCAGCGAGCAACTGGCTGAACAAATCGCCAGCGGCAAACTGGCTTTTGATGGTGATCACTTAGCGTTAATGCTGCAACTCGACGGCATGTTTGGCAAGCACGACAGCTACACCACCAGCCAGATCCGCACCGCCATTTTGGCGCTGGATGAACCCGGCATGGTAACCAAAGGCGGTGAAGAGGTTACTGCAGTGGCCCAAGTCGACGACACCAATGTCGTCGAGTTAACCGAAGAACAAAACGACTTGTTTGTGCATTTTGATGAAGCTATGGCAGCAGAAGCCGAACCGGTACCAGAGCAAGAAGCCGAACCGTTACCAGAACAAAAAGCCGAACCCGCACCCGTCATTATCACCAGTAAAACTGGCCAAGTTAAATCTGATGATGCCAGCGTGTTCTTTGAGCAGCTGCAAATACCTCAGAACATAAGGGTAATTGGTGAAGAGTGCGAAGAAACACACATGTGGCGCAGCGGCCATTCAATTTGGGGCAAAGGCAATTTCCACCCTGGCAAAATTGATGGCATTGGCATTAAAACGTCTGGCGATTTTAAAAAGGGTTACTTTTATGAGCCCGTGCTCATTGTTTGGCACCAAGGTAAACCGCACGGCGAGCACTCAAACTGGCCAGCCGCGCTAGCAGCATTAAACGCTTTAATGCAACCCGATACCGAAGCCGAACCAGAGGGTGAAGCCAACCCGTTTTTTGCTGGGTTTTACAGCGGCAAGGCCACCTATGTGCAAACAGCAAAAGATAAAATCGAGCGCGTTAAAACGCTGAGCTATGAGCAATGCCAAGTGGCGTTAAAGCTCAAAAACTTAGGCAGCAGCGTTACAGATGCAGTAACCCGCCGCATTAAACAGTTAGAACGCGAGGGCATGGCAGCATGAAAAACAAATTATCGGATCTTAACAATCACCTGTTCGCGCAGCTTGAGCGGTTAGGCAATGAAACGTTAAAAGGTGAAGAACTGGCCAAAGAAATTGATCGCAGCCATGCCATTACCTCAGTTGCAAAAGAAGTGATCAGCAATGCGCGCTTGGTACTGGACGCGCAGCGCCAATACGACAGCGGCAACATGCACAAACCGCATGAACTGTTAGAGGTGCAAAAAACATGAGCCGATTTATTTACACCACAGCCATGCTTGATTTTTTGCGAGTTAACTACCCCAAAATGGGCAAACCAGATCTTACTAAGGCTTTTAACGCGCAATTTGGTACCTGCAAAACCGTATCAAATATAAAAACCGTGCTTAGTAATCACAAAATACGTTGTGGCAGAAAAACAGGCTCATTGTTACGTGGCCGCCTGCGCGTAGTAACAAAAGAGCAAGCGGCATTTATCGCAGCAGGCTATAAAAAGTGGACCATTGAGCGCCTTACTGCTGAATTTAACAAGCAATTTAATGCCAATAAAAGCACTAAGCAGATCAGGTGCTTTACTCGCAACCACGAACTTAAATCTGGCCGCAATGGGCAGTTTGAAAAAGGCCATATAACACATAACAAAGGTGTAAAAGGTTGGAAGCCAGGCGGCAATGCACAAAAAAGCCAGTTTAAAAAAGGCCAGCTACCAGCCTGCCACAAGCCAATTGGTTCCGAGCGCATTTGCAGCAAAGGCGGATTTGTCATGGTTAAGGTTGCTGAGCCAAGAACATGGCGCATGCAGCACGTTTTAGAGTGGGAAAAACACAACCCGCCAGTACAAAAAAATGAGTGCGTCACCTTTAAAGATAACAACCCGCTGAACTGGCATATCGACAACTTAATGTTAGTTACCCGTGCGCAGTTAGCAGTAATGAATAAATTTGGCCTGGGCAAAGCCCCTGCTGAACTAAAAGAAGCCGCACGAACACTGGCAGATATCACCATGAAGCGATGCCAAATTTTACGGGAGCAAGCAGCATGAACAACGTAATGATCGACATTGAAACACTAAGCACCAGAAAAACCGCCGCAGTAATCAGCCTGGGCGCAGTATTTTTTGACATTGAAACCGGCGCAATTGGCAGTTCGTTTTACTACACAATTACCCGTAGCAGCTGCTTAGCATACGGCCTAGACATTGATGCCAGCACACTAAAATGGTGGAGCGAGCAAAGCGAAGAAGCCCGTGCCGTGCTCACCTGCCCCGATGCCGATGATCTTAAGCAAGTGCTTTATGACTTCGCCGGCTTCTTAGTCGAAAACACACCAGAAGATCAGCAAGTAGAAATTTGGGGCAATGGCCCAAGTTTTGATTGCGCCATACTCGACAACGCATACAAAGCCTGTGGCATTAAAACCCCTTGGCGCTACAGCAACGAACGCTGCGTTCGTACCATTGTTGATCTTGGCATAAAGCTTTTAAACATCAACCCAAAACAAACCATTGAACGTGTCGGCACCCATCACCACGCGCTGGCTGATGCCGAACACCAAGCAAAATACGTAAGCGGTGTTTACCAAGCTCTGCAGGCGTCAATGGGCGCGCTGCAGCAGTTAGCAAAGGAGCGCGTGGCATGAACTATGAAGCATGGCGGATATCATTTCAAACCAGCGAACAGGCTGCAAAGGCGGCGTTTGAAGAAGTGCAGCAGCTAAAGGCGCAGGTTGAGCAGTTGAGCAGTGCAGCAAAGCCGCTTGTTGATCACTACTTTAATTTGGCTGAAATAAATGAGCCTGATTTCACTTGCGATCAAAATGCAGATCTGCACAGCCTTTACTCTGCTTTAAATGATGTTTTAAGACAAGCTGCTAAGGGTGGTGAGTGATATGAGCAAGCAAGAAGAAACGCATTACAGGTGGGGCGTTGAATACTCCACGAACGGCATGAAGCCTAATTTACCGGATGATGTTGTGGTCGAGTTTAAAGATGATTCTGGCATTTGGAATATTATGGGTGCGGATACCATTTCTTCATGGGTTTGGCTGAGATCATCAGCATTCAAAATAGTAGACGAGCGCTACAAAGCTGCTGGCATATTAGTTGACGGCCAAGAACTTGATTTAGCAGAAAAGGTGCAAATCATCAGAAGAGAAATACGGGAAAAGCAAAATAAGCGTAAAGCCGAAGCGGATAAAAAGATGCTTGTTGATGAAGTTATGAGCAAGTTTGTTTTAGGCTACAACAGGTGCGTAATCAAAAATATTCTTGAGCAAGTTTACGACCTCGGCTATCTACGCCAACCGGATCAAAATCTATGAAATACATCACCCAAGGCAGCGAAAGTTTAGATCGTTATCAGCTGCTGATAAGCCTTACCCGCATCAGCAGCGAAGATGTAAAAGCAGCATTAAAAGATTATTTGGTAACGGGGCTGGCCGACACAACCGCAGCAGCAATAAACGGTGTGCAGCTCAGCAACTTTACCAGAGCATTAAACACATTAAATACCGTGGCCAGCACCATCGAGCAAATAAAAGAACTCGACTGGGCGCGGCTTAAATCAGTTAAGTGATAAGTTTAAAAGGTTAAATAAATGAGCAAAGGAATTAATAAGGCCATTCTGATCGGTAACTTAGGTCAGGATCCAGAAGTGCGTTACTCACAAAATGGCAACGCTGTTTGCAACCTAAGCATTGCCACAAGCGAAAGCTGGACAGACAAAGCCACCAACGAACGCAAAGAAGCAACAGAATGGCATAAAGTTGTAATTTACCAGCGCCTGGCTGAAATAGCGGGCGACTACCTGCGCAAAGGCAGCAAGGTTTACATCGAAGGCAAGCTTAAAACGCGCAAGTGGCAAGATAAAGACGGCATTGATCGTTACACCACAGAAATAGTGTGTGACGAACTGCAGATGCTAGACGGTGCACCACAGCAAGCCCCTGCACAGAACCAAGGCTACCAACAGCCGCAGCAGGGTTACCAAGAGCCGCCGAACAATGAATACCAGCATCAGCACCAAGCGTATCAGCCACCGCCGGCCGCACCGGGGCCACGCTCAAACACCGGTCAACGTCCACAGTACACGCGCAAGTGAGGCAAGCATGCAGTTAATCAGATTACCCGAAGTGTTAAAAATGGTACCTGTTGGCAAAACAACATGGTATAGCATGGTAAACCGCAATGAAGCGCCTGCCCCAATTAACTTAGGGGCTCGTGCTGTAGCGTGGGATCGTGAAGAAATTGAAAGCTGGATCCGCGCTAAAAAGGCCGCTAATAACGATCAGTGCGATAGATCCAACACACAACAATGATACTACAGATGATACTACACTTCTAAAAAGCAAGCATGAAAGCCGCTATAAATGCGGCTGTTCGATTCCTGCTGGGGCAGCCAAAAGAGTGTTTATCAAGGCTCGCAAATGTTCACGAAACCCGCAAATATCAAGGCCTGCAAACCATTTTATTGTTCACGTTTGTTCATGTTAATACGCGAACATTCGGGTTTTTTGATAACACAGGTGATAACACCTCCGTTCTGTGTTATCAAGCTGTGTTATCAAAGGGGATAAAATCGCAATAAAACAAAGCCTTTGAGCTACACCGAAACACGTTCAGCGAAGCCAAAAGATAAGCTTTTTTTGCTATATGATGGTTTTAGCTTTAGTTTTAGCTTTAGTTTTAGCTTTAGTTTTAGTTTTAGTTTTAGTTTTAGTTTTAGTTTTAGTTTTCATAACATCATAAGAACATACAGTAAGCTTTTAAACATTAAGCTACTTTAGCCACGATATCTGCATCAAAAATGGTTTCACCCCTTCTGAACGTCCATTTCAACCACTCAAAACGCTACTTATTTTCACAAAATAATCCTAGACATAAACCAAAAAAACCAAATAATTAATAATTAATAATTAATGGCAATACTTTACACATCTCACATTTTTATGTAGGTTTAATTTTTATACTTAAAAGGATTTATAATGAAAAAAATAAGCTTTATTTCGACATTTTGCATACTTGTATTTGCCCAACTTAGCACAGCATCTGCAACAACATTTATAAAAGGTTATGCCTGCGACAATTGCTCATTACAGCAAGCTGAAAATATTGCTCGAACACGCGGTGCTCCATTGGTTAATTGTGTGCCAACTGGCAATAATGATGTGATAAGCATTGATGAACATGCTTGTTATAGCTCGCCCCAAAAATTTATTATCTTTGATTTAGCTACAAATACGACCTATCCATTTCAAATGTCTCACAGCAACCAAGGTAGTTCAAACTGGGATTTGATTCTCAATTCAAACCCAACAACCTTAACAAATTTAGAACATGAGATATCACAAGATTTTTTTGATGTATTGGAAATTCAAGAACAAACTCTACAAGCGATAGCAATGTCAGAGGAAGAAAACTTGCAGTTGGCTTTTACGCCTCTAAGTGCATTTTCAGCAAGTACTTTTAACACCACAACCACTAGCGCTGAAAATTGTGAATCGGACACCGCTGCCACAGTTATCCGAATGACTTTGAACCCAATATTCAAAACCCAATTGAGTCATGCTGTTAACAACCAATTAAGACAAAGAAGTACTACATATTATAAAAAAGACTTTGAAGATATCCGATTTAATCAATTTGGATTTCAAGCCAATAGAGCCGGCGGTGGAGGACTGTCTGTAGGTTGGGATTACGAGAAAAAATCCAAGCTGGTTAGCAAATATGTTTTCGAACCAGGCCATCATTTACGGCCTAGTGATCAAACTTATTACCCAGCCAGAGCAGCATTTAAGCTATCATGGAATGACTCTTTAGATTTGATTTCAGTAGAAGTGGAAAAAGAATTTACAAGAGTAACGTCAAATTTATCACTTCAAGACCTGCTTGAGGATAGCACGTTTAGTCTGTCATTGAGTGCTTGTGCGATAATTGCACTTCAAGATAATCTCCATTCAAGCGAAGCTTATGCACCAACTGGAGCTGGCGGTGGATCTAGCATTGGCATTGCTGATGTCCCTACTGGTGGAAACCCTAATTTTCCACGACCGGATCCTTTATCTCAGTCTCAAGAACTATGTAAATGGCATTTTTATGATAAACAGGGGAATTTGACGGTTACAATTATGGGGCCATGTCCGTAATTGTAATAGTATCAGAAGGCACCTATACCGAGAGTAAGTTAACCACTGGTAAAGGGATCTGTGACTCCACCTCTTCTGAAAGCTATATGATGCGCTCATCACTTACGCCTTGGTTCATTAGCTCACGTATTATGACCAGCACCTTTGCCGATAGCGGCGCTAAAAATGTTGAAAATCCTCGGCATATTTTAGAAATGCAGGATAACCCTGAAGAAATGCAGGAGATCTTAGCGGATATCCGCAGTTTCTTAGCCGATCGCGAAACCATTGCTAGCATTACAAACTCGCAAGATCTAACCAATACTGAGCGTTTATATCAGATTAACCAGCAATCACGTGCCATGCCGCTGACTGCGGACCAAGCCGCCTTAGCCACACCGCAGCAAGACGCAGATGCCAGTTTGTCGATAGAGAAAACAGAGTGATAACATCGCCAGCCCTCGAGGCTGGCAGTGTTTAACGGGTAATGCCCGGATAAAGCGAGCTGATGACAAAGTGTGGAACGAGCAATTGCGAACTGGCGGCTACGACCTTGCTGTGAAAATTGATGATGCGGGCGTTCACCATGATACCGCGTGGTGTGAAGATCATCGTACCCGATAAGACAAAATCAATTTGCTGCATCATATCGAGTTTTGCGTGATCACGGCTAAATACAAAATCGCCATTGCGGGTAATTTGGATATCGCGCGTGGTTTTAAAATCGACTACTTGTAAACCAAATTGCTGCAGTTGGTGAATAAAGCCTTCTGCTAACTGATTGCCAACGATATTAGTCCGATTTAACTCACCATCTAAATCGACAAAAGAGGCGACCGCGATGCGAGATTCTGTTGGGAAATAATGAAAGTTCTCAACCAGCTGCATTGCCATTTGCGCTACATAGTCGTTGAGCTGCTTATTCGATTGTAAACTGGTGACATATTGATAAGGTACTGACCAGCCTTGCTGCCGATCAGTATTCATTGCTTTAGCTGACGGCTCAGGTCGAATCGTATTGCTTTGCGCTGCACCATGAGATGGCGCACGCACCTCAGAATTACAATGACCACTGGTATCGCAAGGTATGTAAGCTTGCTGACTTTGATGATGCGTTTGGCAGCCCAGCAACAGCGCTGCCCAACTGAGCAGCAGCAGGTTCTTCTTTATCATGGCGTTCTCCTAAAAACTGACATAGCATGTCAGTTCTTTATCGACCCATGCAAGTCTTTCTTTAGCGCCAAAGGGGTTAACCCTGCTTTAATTTTAATGTGGCATCGCCATGCTGCTGCAAAATGGCATTATAGACTGCTGCAGGCACAAAGGTTCGCGCCGCAGAGATCACTCTTTTGCTATCAATTTGAATTAAACGCGCATTGAGCATAATGCCAGCTTGATGCAGCGTGGCAGTGCCGGTAACAACATATTTAATCGGTAACTCTGCAGAAAGCTCGTTAAAATCACGGCTGAGTACGAAGTCTCCTTGCGGGGTAACTCGAATATAATCTGTGACTTTATAATCTAATACCGGCACACCAAACAAATGCAAATCGTAAATAATCGCTTCGCTAAGATGATTGGTAAACACAGAACCTTGCTGTAAATCGGTATCAATAAACGCCAAATCGGTTACCGCCACCATCGCATTCTCATCGGCATTATGGTGATTAGTCATCAACTCTTGTACTAAATTACGCGCATAATTATCCAGCGTTACCACGGGGGTTTGCCGATAGTGTTGTGTGACCGATTGCGGTTCAAAGGCTTGTTGGTTGGCAATGCGCTGCTCTCGAGCCAGTTCTCCCCGCATCGTCACCGCATTCTCTGGCACAATTTTCGGCTGCTGGCTAGGCTGTTGCACGCAAGCGGTTAAGCTAAGGACAACTAAACTGATAACAAAAGCTCTCATGGTTTCTCTCCGATCCGATCACTACGGAATAAATAATTACCGCGTTTTTGTATTTTATCTGGGCTCCACATCACATTGTGTGGCACAAAATCGGTGGCAGCGGCGATCACTTGTTGATTATCCAGCTCAATCAAACGTACATTAACCACTAAACCATCTTCTTGCACGGTATAGGTGCCGGTTAATAATGCTCTGGCACCATGCTGTTGGCGTAACGCCGATATCTGCCGAGATAGCGCTTGCTCATGATCGGTTTGCAATAACAATTCTTGGCGTAAGCGCAGATCTACAGCGACAAAACCTCGTTGCACCGCTTCGCTAAGCATACTTTCAGCAAGTTGATTCGCTAAATCAATTTCTTGCTCACTTAATTGCGCCAGGCTCAGTTGTCGTGTCGGTAGAAAACTGCTGACCGCCAACGGGCTACGAAAGTGCTCACTACTGATCGACGCAAACAGTGTTTGTGCTAAACGATGCGTGTAAAAATCTAGTGGCCGTGCACTCAAACCAACGGCAGAAACTTGCCGTAATGGCATTTTGACAGTGGGTTCAGGCTCTGCTTTTTGCGCGCAGCCACAAAGCAGCAACAATATTGCGCTGGCAAGAAGATATTTCATGATCACCTCATCCTGGTCGAATACTGTTTTAAAGCAAAAACCACGCCAGAATTTTAGCTGGGATCTTGACGCTAAGGTGTTTTAAACGAAATACCAGAGCTTGTTGACAATAAGTGTGAAATTGCGACTATCGCTAGGTGTGATTTAAGACGACGAGATGTTATTGCCGCACCCTACAGACTTTGACTAAAAAATAACTCAGCATTACGCCAAGTTAAGTTAGTTAAGCAAATCGCGTTATGCTAAATACTCAACTGCTCGGCATTATGCATAACGCTGTCAATGCACAGCGTTATGCTGTTTGCCTACTATCGCCAAAGCCGCAGCAAGGTTTAGCAATTAAACACTGAACGGGTATTTAATGGCTGGATGCGATTGATAACCTTCTAAGGTAAAGTCATCAGGAGTGACCCATTGCTCAATATCGGCGAGTGTTTTGATATTGGGGTTAAGGTGTAATTTCGGCAGCGGGAACGGCTCACGGAGTAGCTGCTGTTTTAATAATGGTAACTGATTTTCGTAAATATGCGCATTAACGATTTTATGATAAACCTTGCCAGGCTTATGCCCGGTAATTTGCGCGATTAAAGCCAATAACACAAAGCATTGTACTTGATTAAAGTTCAGACCCAGAGGCACATCACAGCTGCGCTGGTAAGAAGTCAGTGATAAAGTATCACCAAGTAAACTGAAGGTATGCGTGTGCATACATGGCCGTAAGCAGCCTAATTCAAACTCACCTGGGTTATAAAAAGTCAAAATTTCGCCACGATCATCAATCCCTTGCGATAAGTTGTGAACGAGTTTTTGTAACTGATCTAAGCGCGAGCCATCAGGCTTCTGCCAGCCACGCCCTTGCACGCCATAAACACGGCCTAAATCATCAACCCCTTTGCGGGCGGGATTATTTAACCACGCTGCATTTTCGTTGGCATTCGCATTCCAGGTGTTACAGCCCAGTTCGCGAAACTGCGCAGCATTGTCATAACCACGAAGATAACCTAATAATTCGGCGATGGCGGCTTTATAGTAACTTTTACGCGTGGTTAATAACGGAAACTCATTCGCAGCGACATTGTATTCAAGATCAGCATTGATCACCGTTAAGCAGCGAGTACCCGTGCGTTGGTTATCAACCCAAACCCCTTCATCAATAATGCGCTGACAAAGTTTTAAATACTGCTTCATTGGCTACTCACTCCTGACGCTCTGCCTTGCTTGAACGAAAACACCATAATCCCGATGCCGGCTAACATCATGGGTAAGCAAAGCCATTGCCCCATGGTCATGCCAAGTGATAATAAGCCCAGATGTGCATCAGGCTCACGGAAGAATTCAACGGTAAAACGTGCCAAACCATAACCTAACAAAAAGACCCCACCGACCACACCAACCGGTGGACGCAAGCGTCGCACAATTAGAATAACAATAAATAGTAATAGGCCCTCTAACGCCACTTGGTAAAGCTGCGATGGGTGTCGGCCCAACGCACCCGCGCCCGGAAAAACCATCGCCCAAGGCACATCAGTAGTACGGCCCCACAATTCGCCATTGATAAAGTTACCAATTCGCCCAGCCGCTAAGCCCAGTGGTACCAATGGCGCCACAAAATCGCCCAGCGCTAGGTAAGCTTTTTGATACTTACGTGCAAACAAGGCCATCGCAGTGAGTACACCGATTAAACCGCCATGGAATGACATGCCGCCTTCCCAGATCCGAAATAAATACAAGGGATCGTTGAGCACAGTGGCAAAATTATAAAATAAAATATAGCCAACACGACCGCCTAACAGCACCCCCACAAAACCGTAAAACAACAGATCACTAACCTGTTCGCTGTTCCAACCTGAACCCGGTTTAGCTGCAGCACGATTCGCCAGCCAATAGGCTAAACCAAAGGCTAACAAATACATCATGCCGTACCAATGAATTTTTACCAGCCCTAGATCGAGTAAAACCGGATCGAGATTAGGAAAGGGTATTGCCGAACTTGTCATAAACTTCCTTAATTACTGACGACTGCAGTGGCAGTGACTTTACAATGAAATTAGATTATCAGGCTGGGATATTTAGGCTCTAAGCTTAGTTAACAACTGTTTTTGCTCTAAAAAGCGTTGCACTTCTGCTCGTATTTGTTTGGGTGAATGGCACTGCAGCACCTCTGTGAGTAGTTGCTGTAATTCGGCCAACTCAACCCGCCGTAACAACCATTTTATGCGCGCTAAATTACTGCTGTTCATACTAAAGCGCCGAAAGCCCATCGCAGCCAGTAACAACACCCCGGCGGGCTCGCCACCCAACTCACCACAAATACTAATAGGAAAGTGGAGCGCCTGAGCATCTTGCCCTAAACGGTATAACGCACGTAGTACCGACGGATGCAAGGCATCATACAAATTCGCTACTCGTGCATTGTTGCGATCAACAGCTAACAAATATTGGGTTAAATCGTTAGTACCCACCGAGCAAAAATCAACTTTTGCCGCAAGCTCTGGCAACAAATACAAGGTTGAGGGCACTTCAATCATCACGCCAATTTTTGGCAGCGGTAAAGTGATTTCTAACTCATCACTTAACTCAAAACAAGCTTGCTTCACCAAACGAATGGCTTCATCCACCTCGTGCAAATCGCAAATCATCGGTAGTAAAATATGCAAATTATCATGGTCGATATTAGCGCGGATCATGGCGCGAATTTGCACCAAGAAAATCTCTGGATGGTCTAGGGTTAATCGGATACCGCGCCACCCCAAAAAGGGGTTCTCTTCAATAATACTAAAATAAGGCAGTGCTTTATCCCCACCGACATCGAGCGTGCGCATAACGACGGTTTTACCGGGATAACTGCCTAGCACTTGCGCATATAAATCGACTTGGTCTTGTTCTGTCGGAAATTGGTCACGAATGATAAACGGAAATTCTGTGCGATAAAGCCCTACGCCATCCGTGTATTGGGCGTGGACATTTTCTAACTCAACGGCTAACCCCGAGTTCACCATAAACTTAAATTGCTCACCACATTTTGAAGCCGATGGTAAACTAATTTCTTCCATATAACGTGCATTTAGCGCAACGTCTTCAGTGATAAGCCGCTGATATTCATGGCAGAGTGCTTCAGAGGGTGATAACAAAATATGACCTTGGTAGCCATCTACAATCACGCGCTGCGCATGCCAGTGCAACAACGGTAACTCACTCACCCCCATCACGGCTGGGATCCCTAAAGCGCGAGCCATAATAGCAGCATGCGAGTTTACGGAGCCTCGCAGTGAAACCACAGCAACTAATTGCTCACGTGGAATTTCGGCCAGCATAGTCGCCGTAACTTCATCAGCCACCAATACCACTTTATCGGGTAATTTAGCGCGGCGTTGTTCGGTATCCAATAAATTATTGAGCACCCGTTGCCCCAGATCACGAATATCTAAACCGCGCTCTCTCAGGTAAGGGTCATCCATGTCATCAAACTGCCGGGCAAAACGCTCTACCACGCGTTTTAAAGCACTTTTGGCACACCAACCATCGGTAATTTGAATTTCGATTTCGCGCCCCAGGCTGGCAGCGTCAAGAAGCTGATGATATACATCAAAAATAGCTAATGCATCGGCCGGTAAATGGCTCGACATGCGCTCTGCTAAACGATTAAATTCGGCTTTGGTGATTTTAACGGCCCGATAAAACAAGGCTAATTCTTTTTCTGGATCTTCGGCGCGCTTTAACGAAATAGCAGCAAAGTCACTGGCCGGCTGCGCAACATAGGCTTCGCCAATGGCCATCCCGGGAGAACCAGGTAAACCATGAAACTGTGAGCCTTGCTGGCTAAAAGGGGTAATTCGTGTCGCCGCATCACGCATTTCAGCATTAGCTAACACCGAGGCAAGCTGCACGCCCAGTGTTACCAGAAAGGATTCTTCATCTTCGCTAAATACCCGTTCAGCCGCTTGCTGAATGGTTAATACACCCAGCACTTTACGATGATGGATAATGGGACAACCTAAAAAAGCCGAAAAACTGTCTTCACTGACTTCAGGAGTGACTTTAAAGCGAGGGTGTAAATGAGCTTGTGCTAGATTAATGGGCTCTTCACGCTGCCCCACCCAGCCAATCAGACCTTCGGAAAAACCAATAGCCACTTTACCCACAGCATCTTGATTTAAGCCGTCAGTGGCCATCAACATAAAATGTTGTTGCTTATAATCTGCCAAATAAACCGAGCAACACTCGGTTTCCAAGGCATGCTTAACGCTGCTAACCAAGCCAGCCATAGCTTTGTTTAGTATCGGCTCTTGTGCCACATCCTGAACAATTCGCCGCAGCTGGCCTAGCATAGTAACCTCATTTCACGTGCAGGTTTTATTTCAAGTTTTTCGTTTTATACTGTCCCGGCGAACAAACGGCAAAGCGACCGGAGCGAATTCTTTCATAACCTTGCGATACACTTCCCGTTTAAAGGAAACCACCTGCCGTACCGGATACCAATAACTGACCCATCGCCAACTATCAAACTCCGGATGACTGGTTTTCGCCAGATTGACATCCTCTTCCCGACAGATCAAACGCAGTAAAAACCACTTTTGTTTCTGTCCAATACACACAGGATTGCTGTCTTTGCGGATCAGCCGTTTCGGCAACTTATAGCGTAACCAGTGTTTGGTTGTCGCAATAATTTCCACATCTTCAGGCCGAAGCCCAACTTCTTCATGCAATTCGCGAAACATGGCTTCTTCCGGTGTTTCACCGTCATCAATGCCACCCTGTGGATATTGCCAGGAATGTTGACCATATCTTTTCGCCCAAAACACCTGTCCATGGGTGTTACAAATCACTATGCCGACATTGGGTCGGAAACCCTCGGCATCGATCACACAAACCTCAAGCGATGTTAAATCTGCTATGTAGAGGATTCTTTCACAAAGTCGTCTTGGCGGCAAACGGTATTTTTCAATCACACCCCATAAGTTATCCACAGATAACGCAACAAGCAGTGCGCGAATGTGAGCTTTTTCACAGATGCTGTGCATAAAGCTGTGACTAAGCCCCAGTTAGCCACTTAATAACTCGAAACACGAAAATAACTTCAAACAAAACCTTGCCATTTTCTCTATATATTTCATGCAATTAATTATATTTGGCGCTTTTGAAATACCAAATGCTTTTGTGCATAAGTCGGTTTGCTGCCTTTTTAAACAGCCAAAAGCCTCAAATAATGCTAGGGTAAAAGCAGTAATGTTCAAAATAGCGCAACATGTCTGCAAAACCACAATCTACTGCCGAACTACTGACTAACTGCCAACGTATTGCCGGTTTAACGCTGGGGCAATTAGCAGCAGAATTATCGCAACCTGTCCCCAAAGATCTCCGTAAAGATAAAGGCTGGGTCGGTCAACTCATGGAATTAGCCTTAGGCGCGAGCGCAGGTTCACAGGCTTTGCCTGATTTTCCAGAGTTAGGCATTGAATTAAAAACACTGCCCATTGATCACAGCGGCAAACCACTGGAGAGTACCTATGTTTGTGTGGCGCCATTAACGGGTAACATTGGCCAACATTGGGCGGACTCTTGGGTTTGTCAGAAATTACAGCGAGTATTATGGTTGCCCATCCTGGCTGAGCGACAACTTCCCCTGCATCAGCGAATTATAGGCCAAGGTTTTTTATGGCAACCCAATGCTGAACAGGCTGCTATTTTGCAACAGGATTGGGAAGAGTTAATGGAATTAATTAGCCTAGGCGGTATCGCTAATATTCGAGGGGCTCACGGTAAGGCTTTGCAATTAAGGCCTAAGGCAGCCGATAGCAAAGCGCTAACAAAAGCGATCGGTGCGCATGGCGAACCGATCCAAACTTTACCGCGGGGTTTTTATCTGAAGAGTCACTTTACTCAGGCCATCTTGCAGCAAGAATTTCAACTAGCGGATCGGTAGCACAAACTTACTAAACATCCGGTCAATATCTTCTTGAGTACGCAAAGCACTGGCTTTTTCCACTACATCACGGGTTAAGTGTGGCGCAAAACGCTCAATAAATTCATACATATAGGTGCGTAAAAATGCGCCTTTTCGAAAACCAATTTTGGTAGTAGACGCTTCAAATAAATGCCCTGCTTCGATCACGACTAAATCTTTGTCTAAGTTCGGATCAATCGCCATTGAAGCGATCACGCCAACGCCCAGACCCAAACGCACGTATGTTTTAATGACATCGGCATCGGTAGCGGTAAAGACAATATGCGGCTCTAAATTTTTCGCGGCAAAAGCGCGATCGAGCTCTGAGCGCCCGGTAAAACCAAAAACATAAGTGACGATAGGAAAACGGGCTACATCTTCAATTTGTACTTTGTGGTCCAGTTGCGCAAGGGGATGATCTTTTCCAACAATAATACTGCGATTCCAATGATAACAAGGCAGCATCACCAGATCGTGGTATAAGTGCAGCGCTTCAGTGGCAATGGCAAAGTCGGCATCACCGCGTGAAGCGGCTTCAGAAATTTGCTGAGGTGTACCTTGGTGCATATGTAGCGAGACCTTGGGAAACTTCTGCATAAAATTACCAATCACCGGAGGTAACGCATAGCGGGCCTGCGTATGTGTCGTCGCAATATTGAGTTTACCTTGATCGGGTAAGGTGTGCTCTTTAGCGATGGCTTTAATATTGTCGACTTTAGCCAATATTTGCTGGGCTATTTCGATCACTTCGCGACCCGCAGGTGTAACGTGCGTCAAGTGTTTACCACTACGTCCAAATACTTGAATGCCTAACTCATCTTCTAGCATCCGTACTTGTTTACTGATACCGGGCTGTGAGGTAAATAAACTTTCTGCCGTAGAAGAAACATTAAGGTTATGATTCATCACTTCGACAATATAACGCAGTTGCTGCAATTTCATTAATTGACTTCCTTACCCGGTAACGGTCAACAATCTGGATAGCCCAAATATTCCAATAATTTTGTATAATAGCACTATCTATAACATTTTGTTTTAGCAAATAGCTGCGTTTGCTGGCTAAAAATAGCTGGCTTATGGTGCGATTTTTGCTAGTCTAAGCTAGATTTTGTCAAGCCGAACGGAATAATGACGCGTAGACTTATGGCTACGCAAGCAAAACAGCGGCTTAATACACCGAAAACTATAAGGCAGAGGTATCGATGGTATTTTCCCTAATCATCACGCTAATCTTAGCACTGGTGATTATCGCCATTACAGTGAATGTGGTGCAGCAGCATAAAGAAAAAATTCAAAAATTAAAACGTGCTGAATTCACTAAATTGCGTCACGCACTAGAAGAAACAGAAGAAATTTTGTTTAATTCTACGAATGTGCCGATGTCTAACGGTATTTCCTTAATGCTGATGCGCAGGGTCAGCTATTTGTTAAAAGCCATGAAACAGCTCGAACCCGAGCAGCGGGAATTACGCCAGCGCTTAGAAGATACTGAAAACCGTATCGAAGAATTGAAAAATAATACGGGCGCTGTTGCAGACAATATCAGCCTACCTGATGATGATCAGCAATGTATCGCGATGTTCAAAGCTATTAAAAAGCTAAGAACCATGCTCAGAGCAGAGCACGCTCGAGGTAAAGTGGAAACTCAAATGGTGGTAGACGAGGATGCACGTCTTGATCTGTTTCAATTACGTATCACTGTCGAAACACAAATTAAGCGCGGTAAGAGTGCTCTCACCAATAATATGATTGGCTCTTCTCGGCAATACTATGAAAAAGCATTAAAACTACTCTCAGCATCCAATCAACAAAATGACTATATTAGCCAGCGTCAAGCCGAAGTTCAGCAGCAGTTAGCTGAAATAACCGCAGCATTAAAAACCGGTAATGCCAAAGACGTCGCAGATCGTAATGATAAAGATAACAAAGATCTCGATGAGCTCTTTGCTCCCAAAAAGAAATGGTAAGGCCAAGGCCTTACCATTTGTGCTTATCCATTGAACGTTTTAGTGCCTATGTTATCACGCTAAGCATCTAAAGCTTATTTCTCTGTGACCACCCAGCGACCGTTTTCATACCATGCCGCCCAACCTGTGGCTTTGCCTTCATGTTCTGTCATTACATATTGTTGTTTAGTCTTTCGACTCCAGCGAACAATAGCAGGGTTACCAGCTTTATCTTTAGCAGGCGCATCAGCCAAATAATAAAACTTCGGTGAAATACGCTCACGGAATGTTTTAAGCTCACTCACTAGCGGCGCTCGGGTTTCGCGAGATTTAGGAAAGGTTGCCGCGGCTAAAAATAAACCGGCCGCACCATCGCGCAACACAAAGTACGTATCCGATTTTTCGCACTTTAATTCAGTTAAATGAACAGGATCTTCTTTTGGTGGCGCCGCTTCACCGCTGCGTAACAATTTACGGGTGTTTTTACAGTCTGCATTGGTACAACCGAAATATTTACCAAAACGACCCGACTTCAGCTGCATTTGCGCGCCACATTTATCACATTCAATTTCAGGCCCTTCGTAGCCTTTCAGTTTAAACTGCCCGGCCTCAACCTGATAACCATCACACTCAGGGTTATTACCACAGACATGCAATTTACGTTGCTCATCAATCAAGTAGCTGTCCATAGCTGTGCCGCATTTGCTACAACGTTTCTTCTGGCGAAGCACTTCTGTTTCAAGTTCATCGTCAGTAACATTAACCGCTTCCTCACCCGAGACTAAATTCATCGTGGTGGTGCAGCGCTCTTTTGGTGGCAAATTATAGCCTGAACAACCTAAGAACACTCCTGTAGATGCAGTACGAATACCCATCTTACGACCACAGGTAGGGCATTCAATATCGGTTAACACGAACTGATTAACCCGCATCCCGCCCTCTTCCGGGTCAAGCTCAGCGGTTTTCAGTTTACTGGTAAAGCCCTGATAAAACTGGTCAAGCGTTTTACGCCAACTTAACTGCCCTTTGGCAATATCATCGAGTTTCACTTCCATGTTGGCAGTAAAATCGTAATTCATCAGATCATCAAAGTTTTCAACTAAACGATCGGTAACGATTTCCCCCATTTTTTCAGCATAAAAGCGTTTATTCTCCACCCGAACATAGCCACGATCTTGAATGGTCGAAATAATCGCAGCATACGTCGATGGCCGGCCAATACCGCGTTTTTCTAACTCTTTAACTAAACTGGCTTCGCTAAAACGCGCTGGCGGCTTGGTAAAGTGCTGCGCACCGTGCAGTTCTTTTAAAGTAAGTTGTTCACCGGTGCGCACATCCGGTAACTCATTATCTTCATCGCCTTTGCGTTTCATCGCTGGCTGAACTTTAGTCCAACCATCAAAACGTAGCACGCGACCTTTGGCTTTTAATTCAAATTCTCCCGCTGCAACGGTAATGTTGGTTACATCGTATTGTGCTGCAGGCATTTGGCAGGCAACAAATTGCCGCCAGATCAGCTCATATAATTTTCTGGCATCGGCTTCCATATCAGTAAGATCAGACGCCAGCACCGTAACTTCAGAAGGACGAACAGCTTCGTGCGCTTCTTGAGCATTCGCTTTACTGCCATAACTGATAGGTCCGGCAGGTAGGTAAGCTTTACCAAATTTTTGCTCGATATAATCACGACAATTTGCCACAGCTTCTGTGCTTAAATTGGTCGAATCGGTACGCATATAGGTAATATGCCCGCCTTCGTATAGCCGCTGCGCTAACATCATGGTTTTTTTCACACCATAACCCAGCCGCGTACTGGCCGCCTGCTGCAATGTAGAGGTAATGAACGGTGCTTGAGGTTTGCTACTACTGGGCTTATCTTCTCGATCTAAAACCTGATACTGGGCTTTATTTAATAGCGACAGGGCTTGATCAGCTTGCGCTTTGTTTACCGCCGAGAACGTTTTGCCCTGATATTTGCTGACCGCTAATTGTAAGGCATGTTTAGAAGCCGTCATGGTGTCAGCGTCAATGCTCCAATACTCTTCAGGAACAAAGGCTTTGATTTCACGCTCGCGTTCAACCACCAAGCGCACAGCCACTGACTGCACACGGCCAGCAGATAAACCACGGGCGACCTTTTTCCATAACAGCGGTGAAACCATAAAGCCAACAACGCGATCAAGAAAACGTCGAGCTTGTTGGGCATCAACTTGGTCAACATTAAGCCGACCAGGCTGCTCAAAAGCTTGAGTAATAGCATTTTTTGTTATTTCATTAAACACCACGCGTTTAAACTTACTTTCTTCGCCACCGATAATTTCACGAAGATGCCATGCAATGGCCTCTCCCTCACGGTCTAAGTCCGTTGCGAGGTAAACGATATCGGCTTTATCAGCCAGCGTTTTAAGCTCTTTCACAACCTTTTCTTTGCCAGGCAGAATTTCGTACCGTGCTTTCCAGCCATGCTCGGGATCAATACCCATTCGATCAACCAAGGCTTGGTAGGCCTTTTCGTCTTTACTAAGCGTTTTATCGGTAGCCTTAGCTTTATCTTTGCTACTGCTCGTAGGTAGATCCCGAATATGACCCACGCTAGACTTGACGATAAAGTCATTGCCCAGATACTTATTAATGGTTTTTGCTTTTGCCGGTGATTCGACTATTACCAGTGATTTCGCCATTTTAAACCCAGAGATCCCCTATTACAGCACCATCTTGTGGTGCCCTTTTTTAAACGTATATCCGCAAACCGCTGTTGTGACAAGTGTCTAAACTGATTATTATGCAAATAGGCCACAATTATTCTGCGATAAGGCCTGTCACTCAGCAAAAAATGAAGCATAACATCTCGCGGTCGTAAAAATAACAAAAACAGCACCGCAACTAACAAAGGATAAGAAAAACTATGCAAGCTTATGAAGCAAATTTCGATGGGCTCGTGGGCCCTACCCACAATTATGCCGGTTTATCAGTCGGCAATGTGGCGTCTTTAAACAATGCCAAAAATCATTCTAGCCCGAAACAAGCTGCTAAACAGGGCTTACAAAAAATGAAGGCATTACATGACCTTGGCATGGTTCAAGGGGTGCTTGCACCGCAAGAACGTCCCGATTTGGGTATGCTACGCCGCTTAGGTTTTAGTGGCAGTGATGCACAAGTTATGCAAGACGCCGCAGCAAAAGCCCCCGAAATTTACCGCGCAGTGTGCTCTGCATCCAGTATGTGGACCGCCAACGCAGCAACCGTTTCACCCAGCGGCGATACGCCAGATAAAAAAATTCATTTTACTCCAGCAAACTTAACTAACAAATTTCACCGCTCACTGGAGCCAACGACTACAGGTCGGATCCTGCAAGCGATGTTCAGTGACAGTAGGCACTTCGCGCATCATCTGCATTTACCTGACAATGAGCACTTTGGCGATGAAGGTGCCGCTAACCATACGCGTCTGTGCAGTGACTATGGGCAAAGCGGTCTTGAACTCTTTGTATATGGCCGTTATGCCTTTAATCAGAGTAAACCGGCACCACAGCGCTATCCAGCTAGGCAAACAATCGAAGCCAGTCAAGCTGTAGCACGTTTACACGGGCTAACCGAGGCTAACACCGTCTTTATGCAACAAAACCCTGAGGTGATTGATCAGGGCGTATTTCATAATGATGTTATCGCCGTGGGTAACCGAAACGTGCTTTTTTTCCATGAGCAAGCTTTTTTGAATACAGCCGCCAGCTTACAAGAGATCAAACAAAAGTTTCCTGGTGAAGCCCAGCTCCATTTTATCGAAGTCAAAAATCAACACGTCTCGGTGGCAGATGCCATCCGTACTTATTTATTCAACACCCAATTGATTAATCTGCCGTCAGGAGAAATGGTGATTATCGCGCCAACAGAATGCCAAGAGCATGCTGGTGTATATCGTTACCTTACTGACTTGTGCCAGCAAAATACCCCGATTAAAAACGTACATTATTTTGATGTGAAGCAAAGCATGCAAAATGGTGGTGGCCCTGCTTGCTTGCGTTTAAGAGTGGTTTTGAACGAGCAAGAACGTCAAGCCGTTAACCCTGCGGTGATGATGAACGATACCTTATTTGCTAACCTTAATAACTGGGTTGATAAACATTACCGTGATCGGTTATCAGAAGCTGAACTAGCCGATCCACAACTCATCATCGAATCGCGCACTGCCTTAGATGAACTGACGCAATTACTTAAGTTGGGTTCGGTGTATAGTTTTCAGCGATAAGCGTTTAGTGATTAGTGATTAGTGATTAGTGATTAGTGATTAGTGATTAGTGATTAGTGATTAGCTTAGTTAAATTTTTAACCATTTAAAATAACAAATAAAAAAGGAGCCGTTAAGGCTCCTTTTTCGTTTCACGCTCTTTTATCTGTCATCACGAACAGGCACTGAAAGCGAACTGACTAAACCAGAAGGTGATGTGACATTAATGGTTATGAAACCATCGAGCTTTTCATTACCTGTAGCAGGTTCTCTAGTTAAACCAAAAGAAATGCTAACAGGCACTCTGCTGGTAGTGTTCGGGAAGGTATATGAATCAGCACCAACGAACACACCATTATCTGCACTTACCGCCACTGTTGTACCTAAAGGCATTGGATTATTGTAAATATCAGAAATAAACAATCTTAGAGAAACTGAAGGCGCAGCTCCTGAAGATAGATCGATTGCTGAAACTTCACATAATTTCCGACTTGCTGGATCAGATTGAACCTCTAAAACTTCTGGACTTAACGGATTACTATTCACCCGAACAGGAGTGGCAGTAACACCAGTAATTGCAGAACAATCAGCTGCATACGTCGTTAAACGGAAGAACGCTTCTGCTCCAGACATCACAATTTCTTGGTTTTGGAACACATTGACTAACTGACGAGTACATAAGCCTGCATCCGCATCTTCCTGACGACACAATAGACCATTGTATCGACCATTCGCCGCGTTGAATAAGGTGTCATTATTGTAGTCAATAAACTCTTCAAATTGATCCCCTTCAGGCGTTGCTGGTGAACAAGGGTTTGCCGTATCGTCACAGCTTCCGCCACGGAATTGACCATCTTCGTTGTTATCAATATAGGCTTCGGTTAAATCATAGGCTGCAACATATTCACCCGTATCAAAGCGACCGTTACCATTTAAGTCAGCAAATGATTCTTCACCAATTGAATAAGCCAATATCGTCGCTCTGCCACCTAATGGTTGATCAAAAGTCACAGTGTCATTTCTGACAATACCCAACGGACATGGCTTACCACCGTCACACTTGGCGGCAATAGTGTTGGCAAAACCTGTGGTAAATGGTCTTGGATTTTGACTGCGCCACTTCACAGAACAACGGCCATCAGTTGTTGTACAGCTTGACTCCACTGAACCGCCCTCAGCGATAAAGTTAACTGCCGTACCATCAGGCACTGGATTATTAAAGTGATCCGCTAATGAGACGGTTAAATCTACTTCATTACCATCAAAATCTAACGCGTGCACGTTGAATGCAGATCGTGCGATTGAGAAGCTATTTTGATCTGCCAACCCTGTGCTGACCGTCAACACATCAGAAGGCGCAGTGACAACCACAGTTCCACTCGTAACCGTTTGCTCACTTCTTGCTATAACTCGGGTTGGTGTAGGTACAATACCCGAACGTACCACAGTCTGCACAATACCTTCGCCATTAGTGAAACCATTAGTTTGAGCTAATTCTAACCCACCTAAAGCCGTGGCAAGAGTGAAGTCAACTTGACGACCAGCCACTGGGCTACCGTTTTCATCAATCAAACGGAAACGCACGATAGAGGTTTCTGTACGATTTGCACCGCCAGTGCCTTTAAGAGCAATAATAGGTGCAGAAACATCTAAGAACTCTAGCGAACCTATGGCGGCTTCAGACACATCAACAACCACAGTACCACTCACGGTATTACCGCCAGTGATAACCGTGGCAGTAATTAAATCACCACCAACACAACCAGAAGCTCGGTAGGTTGAACGGGCAACACCACCAATGCTAGTCACTGCTTGATCCATCACTGCTAAACCGGCTTGCACACAACCAGAGGTAAATTCAACTCCCAATGGCGGAATATAGGGTTGGCCGTTTCTTGAAATATCAACAGAAATTAAGGTTGTTGAACCCGCCGCTAAGGTATCACCTACCGCTAAGCTTGATGACACCACAATATCGACATCAACCGCACCAATTTCAAAGGCTTTAGTACGTGTTGTCGCAAGTGCGGTCACAGAAACTTCACCCGCGCCCACATCTCTACCCGCCACTAAATCTAACAGGGCAATACCGTTTGCATCCGTAATTGCTGTGCCCGTTCTCGGACTGATAGAACCAAGAGTAGTAGTCGCTGACACTAAAGTTTGCGCTAATGGCGTACTCGCACCTTCACGCAGCACTTCAATGTACAAGATACCTGGCTGCTCTGCAGAAATGCTGGTGGTCTCAATACAATTGTTAGGGTCACGGTTTGTTCTGAAATCACTTGGGCAGCTTGTTAATAGCCTGAAGTTTACGGTGGCATTTACTTGATTAGGATCAACCTCATCACCACGAGTATAGAAACCAATCGACGATGTTACCGCTTCATATTGTGCCGTTACTGTACCGGCACCTTCTGCTGTACCCGCAACCAAACTAATTCTGGCCTCACCGAGCGCATTAGTTAACGCGGTACCCGTAGACGGACGTAAACTGCCTAAAGAAGAACTAAAGCTTACAACTTTATTAACAACCGGGTTAGCATCTTTATCGCGAACGGTTGCGATAACTTGACCACCGTTAGCCGCACTGATTTCACTGGTGTCAGTGCCTGACACACTGGAGACAAGCCGTAATTCAACAGTAAAGTCAGGTGAGTCACCCGGTAGCGGCGTGTCACCTGCTGAGGTAAAGGTAAAGGTATCAGAGACAATCTCGGCGCCTTCGCTGTTCGTGTAACGCGCTTGCGCTTCCCCCGCACTGGCAACAAAACCGGCTAATAAATCTACCCGAGCAATACCATTCGCGTCTGTCATTGCGCGACCTGTCTCAGGATTAATCTCACCCGCACCATCTACGCTAAAGGTGACTAACCGAAACGCCACTGGCGTACCATTTTCGGTCACTAACGCTTCTAACTTACGCGGAGTGGCATACGCTAGATCCCGAACTGCTACACCTGCTGCATCCAGCAAGCTTAATGTCAGTGCACTCACTACCGTATCATCACCCAGAGAATCAAACACAAAAAACAAAGCCTGAACATTGACACCATCAATTGTCACTACAGCTCTAATCTGACCGCTACCGGCCACCTGACCAGCTAGGAGACTAAGTTCGGCAACACCATTTGCATTCGTTCTTGCTGTACCACTGGCAGGTGATAGCTGACCAATAAATGAATCTAATGAAAACCGAACTAATTCATCAACAACAGGTTCACCATTACGAGTAAGTGTTGCCTGGATCTTACCTGGTTGGGTTCTAGAAACTGTGCGAATATCATTATTTGCTGCGTCTTTGAGATTCAAAGACAATATATAAGGGCTAATAACTTCATCACCCGCGCTTGTAAAACCAAGATCTTGAGTTTTTGCCTGGTACCTTGCTTCGATTGAACCAGCGCCACTAATCGTGCCTGCAGTAAGAGTCACCGTGGCCTGACCAAGTTCATTGGTTAATGCTGTACCAAAGCCGGGTTGAATGCGGCCTAAAGAAGAGACAAAAGAAACGACTTTATTAACGACCGGTTGGCCTAAGCTATCCCTTACGGTGGCAACAACAATACCGGGCTGTGCGTTAGAGATCTGGTTAATTGTATTACCTGCTTGATTCGTCATTGCAAGATTAATACTAAAAGCGGTTTCATCACCTTGCACAGGTGTATCACCGGCTGTAGTAAACACAAACGGGCTAGCACTCACGGTTTGCGTTGTTGTTGGAGCAAATGTTGCCGTTAATGTACTTGCGCCAGCTTCTGTACCGGCAATTACGTCTATGCGCGCAATACCATTAACATCCGTCATAGCTGAACCATTACTAGGGTTCAGTACACCCAATGAACCGAGTTCAAACTGAATAAGTTGGAATGCACCTGGCTGACCATCGATCAGCAAACGCGCTTCAGCAATGCCCGGTGAAAAATGCGATACCGAACGTGCGATAGTGCCATCATGCTTTAACAACGTCACAGAAAGCTCGGCTGACAAGCCACCTGTTACTACAGCATCGAAAACATAAGGGGCAGAAGAAACCGTTTGAGAGTCAGAAGCCTGATAAGAAGCGGTTACTTGAGAAGAGCCTGCCGTTTCACCGGCTTGCAATTGAATTTCGGCTATACCGTTTTCGTTGGTTCTGGCCGTTCCCTCAGTTGGGGATAACTGACCAACGTTACCGTCTAATGTAAATCGAACTAATTGATTGGCTAGGGGCTGATTATTTTTTTTCAGCGTTGCCCTAAGCTTACCAGGCGCAGCAGTGGAAACTTGACGGACTTCTTGCCCTGAAGCATCAGTCAACGTTAATGCCAAAGTATAAGTGTCAGTAGTACCGGTTCCACCAGAACCTGAACTACCACCACCACTTTCGAGCGTGCCACCACCACCACAAGCTGACAAGCTCAAACATACAAAAAGTATCCATAACAGCCGGATGTTTAACATGAAACTCTCCCTAGCACTTCTTTTATAGTTTTGTTAATTTTGCATCTTAAACCATTAATTATCCAGCTGGCAGGGTTAATTTAAAAAAAATTTCTATCTCTAGTGACCAAAGCTGGCACAAACTGGTAGTCTTAGTGTTTTATTACAACACAAAAACCACTATATATGACGTCAAATAATAAAAAACTCAGTCTTACCTTACGTATTGTGATTGGTATGTTAGCGGGTCTTGCAGTCGGTTTCTTCTTTCAATTTTTACTGGGTGGTGCCGAAGAGCGCAATTTGGCTTTGCTTGGTCTAGATATACCCTTAAAAGCTTTTTTTGTTGACGGTATTTTTCATGTTGGCGGCGAAATATTTATTGCCAGCTTAAAAATGCTGGTGGTGCCGTTGGTATTTGTGTCTTTAGTTTGTGGGACCTGCTCGTTATCTGACACCTCTAAACTTGGGCGTTTAGGTGGTAAAGCCATCGGCTTATATATGATCACCACCGCTATCGCCATTAGCTTAGCGATCGGCGCAGCCTTGTTAACTGGCCCAGGTTTGGGTGTGGAAATGCAAAGCGATCAAACCTTTGATGTTAGCTCTGCCCCAACGTTAGCGCAGGTCTTTATCAATATCTTCCCAAGTAACCCAATAGAGTCAATGGCTTCAGGCAATATGCTGCAAATTATCGTTTTTGCCGTGTTATTTGGCCTAGCCGTGGCCTTGTCAGGCAAGCCGGGGGAGCGGATTGCCGCGCAGTTTAATGATTTTAATGAAGTGATTATGAAGTTGGTCACTTTACTAATGAACTTAGCCCCCTATGGTGTGTTTTTCCTGATGGCGAAACTTTTTACCACGCTGGGTTTAGAAACTATCGGCAGCTTAGTCAAATACTTTGGCGTAGTGCTTTTTGTATTACTGTTTCATGGGTTTGTGGTTTATGCCTTGCTGTTAAAGTCACTAACGGGTTTAAACCCGATTATCTTTTTAAAGAAAATGCGCGATGCCGCGTTATTTGGCTTTAGTACTTCAAGCAGTAATGCCACGCTGCCAGTGACCATGGAAACGGTCAATAAAAAGCTCGGTGTCAATAACAGCATCAGTTCATTCACAGTTCCACTGGGCGCTACAATTAATATGGACGGTACTGCCATTATGCAGGGTGTTGCCACTGTCTTTATCGCTCAGGTGTTTGGCGTCGATTTAAGTCTTGGCGATTTCTTGATGGTCATTTTAACTGCAACCTTGGCTTCAATCGGCACGGCTGGTGTTCCGGGGGTGGGATTAATCATGCTGGCGATGGTGCTACAGCAAGTAGGCTTACCGGTTGAAGGTATTGCGCTTATTATTGGTGTGGATCGCTTACTGGATATGACTCGCACCGCAGTAAACGTGACTGGTGATGCGATGGTGTCCTGTATTGTCGCTAAAAGCGAAGGAGAGTTTAATGCGGCTATTTATAATAATCCAAACGCCGGTGAGAAAGAAGAAACCATCGATTTCCATCATTTAAGAGATTAACGATTTGTATCAGCGCTACCCACCGATGTTGCGGGTAGCGTTTTTAGCCTACTTTATGCCTGAACTAAATACACTTTTTCACATAAACGTGATGTTTCAAAACGACGCCGTGCAAAGCCTTGCCCGGTAATATCCACTTGTTCTAGCAATTGGATGTGTCGCTTTGCAAAATGCTGCTCTATCTCAGCGCTAGTGACACTAAAAGGTGGCCCCGTTTTCTCATCCTCGGGGTATTCTAGGCTGATCAGCAGCAATGCTGTGCCCTGCTCTAACCAGTTATCTAATTTTTCAACATAACGTTGTCGCATTTCCAAGGGCAGCGCAATCAATGCCGCGCGATCGTAGATAAGGTTATTGGCGTTGACGCGACTATCAGGCAATTGAAAGAAATCACCTTGTAACAGTTGTAACGCCTCAGCTTGAAAACGAATAAAGCCCTGCTCGGCTAATGGATGTGCTGTTGTAACAGTATGCGCCAGCTGATTTTCAGCAAAAAAAGCATGACAAGCGATGTCCGATAACTCAATACCCAGAACCGGCCGCAAAGCCTGACAAAATAGCAAATCAGGGCTTTTACCACACAACGGTACCACGATTTCAGTCAGCCTTGGCTGCTCGGCCAAGATCTGCGGCAACCAACGCTGCAACAGCGGATGCGGTTGAGCTAATTGAAAGCCGAGTTTATTTTGTTGCCAACACGCCTGCCAAAATGCTGCGTCCATGTGTTACCACCAACGGCGTTGTTGCAGATTTTGCCAGATACCACTAGCAAAGCTAGCGCCACCTGCACCCAGTTTATCTGCCAAGCCTTTTTTCAATTGAAACTTCACCTGTAGTACTTTTCGCTCGGCAAACATACTACACAAGTAATCATCACTGGTTTGCAATTGATCTACCAATGCTAAAGCAAGGGCTTGATAGCCAAACCAATGTTCACCCGTAGCCACTCTGTCGATATCCAACACTGGCCGCTGTTGGCTGACAAAGTCTTTAAACAGCACATGGGTTTCTTCTAATTCTTGCTGAAATTTTTCACGGCCTTTTGCGGTGTTTTCACCAAACAAGGTTACAGTGCGTTTGAATTCACCCGCGGTGAACTGTTCAAAATCAACATCGTTTTTCTTTAATAATTTATTGAAATTAGGTATTTGTGCAATAACACCAATAGAGCCAATAATCGCAAAAGGTGCCGCCAATAGTTTATCGGCAACGCAGGCCATCATATAGCCACCGCTGGCGGCTACCTTATCCACGGCTATAGTGAGTGGGATCTTTTGTTGTTTTAGCCTAGCTAATTGCGAGGCGGCTAAACCATAACCATGCACCACACCACCGCCACTTTCGAGCTTTAACAAAACTTCGTCTTTTGACGTGGCTACTGCCAAAATGGCGCTAATTTCTTCGCGTAACGCGTCGGTTTCTTTCGCATCCATACTGCCATTAAAATCAATGACAAAGAGTGTTGGCTGCTGTTGTTTCTTTACAGCTGATTGGGCTTTTTGCCATTTCTTGAAGGCTTTTTTATCCATCAGTTGCTGTTGTAACAGTTGCTGATTGTGCTGATACTCTTCACTGAGATCCGTAATAGACAATTGACCTTTACGTTGACGCGTTTTCATCGCAGCGCCTGCCATAATGGCCACCACAATCGCTAATGCCACCACCAAGGTAGCAACCTTCGCCAAAAAAATGCCGTATTCATATAAAAATGCCAAAGCCTGTCTCCTTACAATGAATAATAAAGGTGCATCATACCCTAAAAGCAACAGCCCGGTGCAAGTGCAACCGGGCTGTGGTTAAACGCTAAGCAAAGCTTAGTTTGCAATCACCGAAGTATCTTGAATACCAATTTGTGTACCACGACTTAAAAAGAACGTCACGGCTTGATATTGCATTTCACCGGTAGCAGCTGCGCTACTTGCAGGGCTTAAAATTGAACTGTGCGCACCCGCGTTAAAACGGGTAATCGCATTGCCTGTTAACGCAACACCTGGCGCTTGAGCGGGTACTGAGCCGGCACTTAATAAGCGTGCCAGTGGTTCTGTACCGGCTAATGCCATACGGCCATTGGCTAACGCCGTTAATGGATTAAAGAAGCCATTCGGGATCACTTGATCTGGCAATCTATCCGCACCATTACCCACTACTTCAATCATAAAAGTAGGTGTACCGCTGCTGACTAAGGCTTTTGCGTAGTTGTTTGGATCACCACTGTCGGTCACGGTTTGCGCAGCAAAGGCAAACTGACTTAAGGTGGCAGTAATGCGCGCTTGCTGTGCTGTATTGCCTGTTTGGCTTAAGCTAGCAAGGTACTGATTAACCACCGGCGCCGCACAAGTCGGCCAAGTTGCAGCGGTTGCCGCAGTTGGTGCACCGCAATCAGTATTGGTAGCCACATAAGTGACAAACTCACTGGTTAATTGGCCACCCGCGCCTAACATCACACTGGCTTTAATCAGTGGGCCAAATTGTGGCGAGTCTAATAAGAAGTTAGCAATACCACCACCTGGCATTGCTAATACCGAGCTTTCAACTTTAAACGCGGCATCTAAAGCAGCATTTCCGGTGGTGCTATTCGCTAACGCCACCATGCTGGTACCTGTAATGCCCCCTAACGAATGCCCTAAAAACTGTACGCGGCTTTTATCAATGGTCACACCGGTAAGGTTATTTATCGCAAAACGCAGCGCCAACATATCCGCAATACTTTGACGTAAATTATCCCGAGTCACCAACAGATTGCTCAGATTCATATAATCGGTTGCAGAGTTAGTAGAGGCATTAAACGTTAAGTTGCCGGTTTCAGTTGCTTGAGTAAAACCACGGCTGCCGTGCAACGGGTGATCAATGGCAATAGTGGCGAAACCTTGCGAAGCTAAGGCACCTGTAACAGCTAGCATATCTTCTTTTTTAGAAGTAATACCATGTTGCAATATCACCAATGGCCAACCGGCTTCAGGCATTGAAATAACATTTCCATCAGGCACGGTCATCTGCACACCAACGGTTTCATAACTGCGGATAGCAGGGATCACGTTAAACTTAGTTAAATGACGAGCACTATCCACACCCAGATCGCGTAGCGCACCTGAAGTTACCGCCTGACAAAAACCGTCATTTTCAGAAACAGGCGTTTCGGGTTTCATACTAGCAGGTAAGGCTGCAATAATAGCACCACTGTCACAACGTGCAGTCCAACGCGTATTTAACGGCGCGGTCATATTCGCTTCAGAAGGTTTACCTAAAAAGTACGGCAGCGTTAAACTACCTTGGTACAAACGGGTAATAGTAAAAGCCGGCTGACTGGCAAAAGCAGGGTTAAGTTGCGAAACCGTCAAACCGGTGTTTTGCATAGCCAAGCCGGTAGGTGCATAACCTGTTGGTGTTGGCGATGCCATTAATTGCTTTAAATTAGCTAACACAACCCCTGTTGATTGCGTGGTAATGGCCGCAGAATAAATAATGCTGGTTTTGGGTAGCCCTTGATCACGCACCATCACGTTTTCAAAGCTGTTGATAACACCTTGTAAGGCACGCTGAGAATCCGTGGCCAGTGGTAAAGTGCTCAGGTCTTGTTTCACTAATTCATAAGTGGTTGAAGGTTTTACGGCTGCACCGGTGCTGTCTTTTAAACCGTTAGTTAACGCTAAAAGATAAGTCGTGGCAGATTCAAGTGGTTTTAATGGCACTACAGCAACACTGTTGCCACTACCGGCAGAAACGAAATCCACACCGTATTGTAATTCAGCAACAATTTTACAGGCGGCACCACGGGGTACAGCGCGACAATCGGTCTCAGGAGACGCAGGATCACCCATTACGGCTTTAAAAACACGCACAGAGCCAGGTGCTGCCGCCGAGTCCATATTTAACGTCACACCAGCGGGAAAGCTTAAGGCAATGGTAAACGGATTTTGCGTAGACCAACCATCTAAAGCACCCAATGCAACTTGTGGATTGGTGTAATCAGGGGTAGCACCGCTATCAAGCGTAAGCGTACCATCAGTAGTACCCTGAAAAAGTAAATCGTTTGGTACAGAAACGTTGCCTGCTGTGGGGTCAAATATAACCCGTGCACTCGGTGTTACCGTACCTTCAACCGCTACATCTTGTTTGATATCTTCTATTGAATCACCACAGCCAACTAAACCTAAAGCGGTGATTACTGCAATGCTTATTGCCAATCTCTTCATTTTATCTCCCCTGTCCATCACTGGTATTTTTTATTGCAAAGCATAAGTTTGCTTCACTTATTCTGAATTAGAGTGACTGCCCTAACGAACAGCTACGACCAGTTAAAGTTAACTCAAACTTTAGCAAATCGCTAGAGCAAAAAGACAGATAAACTGAAGTTTCATCAAGAAGAGTGCAAAAGCGGGTTTTTCCAAGTATCCTGTTGCCGTTTTTTTCAGTCAGGGGCTCCGTTAATGCAAGCACCAAAACACTACTCTGCGCCCGCTGGCGCACTGCTTAATAAAGTTATTTTAGTTACTGGCGCCGGTGATGGCATTGGCAAAACTGCCGCTTTAACCTACGCCCGTTTTGGGGCGACAGTTATTTTATTAGGTAAAACCACCCATAAACTAACCGCCGTATACGATGAAATTGTGAATGCGGGATATCCTGAACCAGCCATCATCCCGTTAGATTTAAAAGGCGCGACCGCAAAAAATTATCACGACATGGCCGCTACCATTAAAGCAGAGTTCGGTAAACTCGATGGCGTATTACACAATGCAGGAATTTTAGGCGTGTTGTCGCCTTTTGAGCATATTAACTTAGCCAGCTGGCAAGACATTATGCAAGTCAATGTTACAGGCGCCATGTTGATGACACAGGCGTTACTGCCTGTTTTAAAGTTAAGTCAGCAAGGGTCTATCGTGTTTACCTCTTCTGGCGTGGGTCGGCAAGGTCGAGCGTTTTGGGGGCCATACGCGGTATCAAAGTTTGCTACCGAAGGTTTAATGCAAATTATTGCCAGCGAGTATGAAGACACTACCGTACGTTGTAATTGTATTAACCCTGGTGCTACCCGAACCAGTATGCGAGCGCGTGCATACCCGGGTGAAGATGCGGCAACGTTAAAAACACCAGAAGATTTAATGTGGTTGTATCTGTATTTAATGTCTGACGATAGTATCGGTATTAATGGCCAATCGTTAGATGCACAGATTAAATAAACAGACATAAAAAAACCGGCAATGCCGGTTATTTTATGTCTTATCGTTGCCGTATTAACGTGGCTCTAATATCTCAGCACCGTTTTCAGCAGCCCAAGCATTCCAAACGACCACTTTGCTATTAAAGTTGGCGGTAGCTTGCTCTGTCGCTTCATCTAATAAACGTTCAATATCTTTAGCGAACTTTTTATCGACTTTATTCACCGGCACAACTTCAATACCCCGTGCTTGTAACCCTTTTTTCATGGTGTGAGTACGCAGTAATTGTAATTGGCCATCTTCAACATAGAAATACTGGCTGGCTTTGTTTAACGTTTTAAACTTTGGTTTAACCGGACGTTTTGATTCTTTGGCTACACTGACGCTCTCTTCTGGCATCACATCTTGTACTTGCTTATAGCCAAGCTGTTCCAACGTAAATCCTTTTTCGCGGGCAAAACGTTCAATTTCACTGATGGCGTCAATTTCAGATTGGCGTTCAACCAATACTGAATTTAATGTGTCTAGCACATCATTTAATTTAGCCAGCGTTAATTCTTTTGCGGCTTTCTTTAATTCACGCTTATCAAGTAATAACGACATTTTAATACTCCCAAGTAATATTACAGCTCTAGAATATCGAATAAAGTAAAATAATTAAAGTATTTCTTGCGTATTGAATAAATTAATCCAAATAATTATTCAGCTAGCGTTAATAAAAGTCATCTTAAATAATTAAAACTAGCTAGATAATGTAATAGTAAAAAAGTTTTAACTGTTAGTCTTATCATTTTGTTACTTTAACGTATAAATAACCTTTTTAATTTCCGTGACAACGCCCCTAACAGTTAGGTAGGATCACCATGTTCTCACTCGTATTGCCGGCTGGTCGGGCTTGTCAGCAGCAAAAAAATCGTTATTGTGGCGCATCACGCCTTCAGTTGGATTGTTTAATGTCAAATTTCAAAGAGTTATTTATCAACAATCGACAATGGGCGGATCGGATTGAACGCGAGCAACCTGGCTTTTTTAAACAATTATCAGAGCAACAAGCCCCTGAATATTTGTGGATTGGTTGCTCGGATAGTCGTGTACCGGCGAATGAAATTGTCGGTTTGATGCCAGGTGAATTGTTTGTACACCGCAATGTTGCCAACTTAGTGGTGCATTCGGATATGAATTGCCTTTCTGTGTTGCAATACGCTATCGAAGTATTAAAAGTAAAACATATTTTAGTAGTGGGCCATTACGGGTGTGGCGGCGTGCGGGCAGCCATGATGAAACAGCGTGTTGGCTTCGTCGATAACTGGCTGCGTAATGTTAAAGATGTCTATGCCATGCATCGTAACGAACTAGATTTAATCGAGGACGAAGACCAACGTGTCAATCGACTGATTGAGCTTAATGTGATGGAGCAGGTGCGTAACCTGTGTCACACCACCTTTGTGCAAGAGGCATGGGAGCGCGATCAGGCTTTAACCGTGCATGGTTGGGTATATAGTTTGCGTAACGGTCGAGTGAAAGACTTACGAGTCAGTCACTCAAGTATTGATCAAATTGATGAGATCTATGCGCTCGATTTACATGACGATCCCAGTTTAGCAGACTAAACACCGTGGGGGCGCAGACATGCGCCCTATAAAATCACGGTTTTATTACCGTGCACAAACACCCTATCCTCTGTAATAAATTGTAGCGCCTCACTTAATGCCGCCTTTTCCACATCACGGCCGGCTTTTTCCATATCAAAAGCGCTGTAGCTGTGATCTACCGCAGCTACTTTTTGCTGAATAATTGGCCCTTCGTCGAGTTGCTCATTCACAAAATGCGCGGTTGCTCCGATGATTTTCACTCCACGCTCAAAGGCTTGTTGATAGGGCTTAGCGCCAATAAAAGCCGGTAAAAAACTATGATGGATATTCACGATACGATTCGGATACTGCGCGACAAAGCGGGGTGTTAAAATCCGCATAAACTTGGCGAGAATAAGATAGTCAGGCTGATAAGGTGTGATCACCTGTAACAACGCGGCTTCATGCTCAGCTCGGCTCAGCCCTTGATGGCTAATAAAATGATACGGTAAATCAAAACGCTGCGCCAATGCGGCTAATTCAGGATGATTACCAACAACCGCCGCGATATTTAATGATAGCGAGCCATCATATACTTTCATCAAAATATCACCCAGACAATGCGCTTCTTTTGTGACCAACACGACGACTTTTTTCGCCTGCCGGCACAACAAACTGCGGCTACTGCCTAGCGGTAAAGCCCGATCCAAATCTTGTAATAAGGTGTGCTCGTTAAAAATGCCGTCTAATTCGGTACGCATAAAAAATTGACCGGTTACCGGATCAACAAATTCAGTATTACGAATAATATTCAGTTGGTGCTTGTAACAAATATTGGTGATCTGCGCGATCAGCCCTTTTGAATCGGGACACTCAGTTAATAAAATACGCTGTTCCATAATGACACTAATTCAATAATAAAAAGACCTACGTATTGTGACAACTTAAACGTCTAGCGTCAAAGCCATTTAGACATCCGATAGTAAAGGGCAAGTTTACTTGTTGTTTTAACGGGGGGCTTGCATAATAGCTGATTGTTTTTCTGCTTATTAACCAAGATATTTCTGAAGATGGCTCAGTATCAATTTAATAGCATCGGCTATATTAAATCACCCTATAAACAAAAGTTTGCCATACCAAGACAACCAGGTTTAATCGCAGAAGCCTGTGGCAGTATTGAATTAGAAGCTGACTATGCCGATGAAGGGATCGTGCGAGGTATCGAAGCCTTTAGTCACCTATGGTTAGTTTTTGTTTTTCATGAAACGGCAGACAAGGGTTGGTCGCCGTTAGTCCGTCCCCCTCGGTTAGGTGGCAACACCCGAAAAGGCGTATTTGCCACACGCGCCACCTTTCGACCTAATCCAATTGGCTTATCGGTCGTAAAACTAGATGGGGTTACTCGAAAAAACGGTAAATTACAGATTTTGATCAGCGGCTTAGATTTATTAGATGGCACGCCGATTTTGGACATTAAACCTTATCTGCCCTATTCTGATGCGCTACCTGATGCAAATGGTGGCTTTGCCGATGCCGCACCAGAGACCATGATGACCGTATCAATGTCTGAAAATGCTGAACAATTTTGCCAGCAACAAAAGCACTATCCGCATTTACGCACTTTTATTGAAAAGGTTTTAAAACAGGATCCACGGCCACCCTATAAAAAACAACGGGCTGACATTCAACATTATGGCATGACCCTATACGAATTTAATATTAAATGGACCGTCGACGGAGAACACAACCATGTTACTGAAATCATGCAGCTACCTTAGCTTATTGGCCACCAGTTTTATTTGCTTCGCCCTGCCCGAGCTGCCTGAGCCTGTCAGTAATAATGCCGTAGCAGCCACCACAGTTCGAGGGAAAACCTATCTGCTTTCTGCAAGCGGCATAGGCCCAGCAAAAACCAGCGCACAGATCCATGATAAAGTGTGGTTACATACGCTTGGCGAATATAACTGGACAACCCTACCTATCTTACCCAATCAACAACGGCTTCAAGGCCGCAGTGGGGCCAGTGCCGTGGCCTTAAACAATAATTTTTTCATTCTGGGCGGCGCTTTTGTACAAAGCGATGGTAAAACCACGACAGCAGCTGATAGCTACCGGCTCGATCCCATCACCCGTCGCTATACGCGTTTAAATGATATGCCAGTACCGGTCGATCATGCGGCCGCCGTGGCTTATCAAAATCGTTACATTTATCTCATCAGTGGTTTTAGTGAATACGGTGCCGTTAATGTGGTGCAGTTATTTGATAATTTCACCCAGCGCTGGTCGCAAGCAACACCATTTCCGGGTAAACCCGCCTTTGGTTTAGCAGCGGCTGTTGCCGCAGATCAATTAATTGTCTGTGATGGCGTAACCTTGGATTATCATCACAGCAGCCCACAGCAACAACCGGTGGCTGAATGTTGGGCTGGAAAGCTGGGTAACAATGCCAATAGCATCGCCTGGCAAAGCATTCCCCACCCCACTGGCCATGCTCGCTACCGTTTAGCCGCAGCCACCGTTAACGTCAACGGCGAAGAAATGGCCGTGTTTATCGGCGGTAGTAATGTGCCATATCAACTGAATGGTCGTGATTATCAAAATCTCGTTGCCACCCCCAGTGCTGCTGTTTGGTTATATTCTCCAAAACAACAACGCTGGTTAGCCGCTGAAAATACAACGGCGATAATGGATTTAAGAGGTCTAATCGAGTTACCTGATGGTTTATACAGCCTTGGCGGCATGCTTTTAGAGCAAGAAGTCACAAATAAGCTCATTAAACATCAGATTAAACTTCTGCCCGAGTAGATCCGTTGTTAGAATGATGGTAATGTTTTAAGTCTTTTTTACAGAGAGCCTCATGCGCACCAGTCAGTATTTATTATCTACGATGAAAGAAACGCCAGCAGATGCCGAAGTTATTAGTCACAAATTAATGCTTCGCGCTGGTATGATCCGCCGTTTATCTTCTGGTTTATACACTTATTTACCTACTGGTGTCAGAGTGTTGCGTAAGGTAGAGCAAATTGTTCGTGAAGAAATGAACAACGCCGGTGCCATTGAAGTACTGATGCCCATGGTACAACCGGCTGAACTGTGGCAGGAATCGGGGCGCTGGGAGAAAATGGACGCCGAGTTATTGCGTTTTCAAGACCGTCATCTGCGCGATTTCGTATTAGGCCCTACACATGAAGAAGTGATTACTGATCTGGTACGTCGCGAAATCACCAGCTATAAACAGCTGCCACTGAGCTTATATCAAATTCAAAACAAATTCCGCGATGAGCGTCGGCCTCGTTTTGGTGTGATGCGCGCGCGTGAGTTTTTAATGAAAGATGCGTATTCATTTCATTTAAGCCAAGACTCATTACAACAAACCTACGATGCCATGTATCGCGCTTACTGCAATATCTTTAATCGTCTTGGCTTAGATTATCGGCCTGTGCTTGCCGACACCGGCGCGATTGGCGGTAGTGTTTCGCACGAGTTTCATGTGCTAGCCTCTTCCGGCGAAGATGCCATTGCCTTCTCTGATACCAGCGATTATGCCGCGAATATCGAAATGGCCGAAGCAATAGCGCCGGCGGGCGAACGCCCAGCAGCAACGCAAAGCATGCAAGAAGTTGCCACGCCAAATGTCGGTACTGTTGCTGCTGTAGCAGAATTATTAAACATCAGCGAACAGCAAATTGCGAAAACCTTATTCGTTGTTGGCGTTGCCAAAGATGATGCACCAGCATCCCTAGTTGCATTAGTGGTTCGCGGCGACCATGAGCTTAACGAAGTTAAAGCGGAGAAATTACCGCAAGTTGCCGTACCACTGCAATTTGCTAACGAACAGCAAATTCGTCAACTGGTAAACGCAGCACCTGGCTCAGTCGGTCCTGTGGGTTTAACCATCCCGGTGATTGTTGACCGCAGCGCCGCACACCTTGCTGATTTTATTGTTGGTGCCAATAAAGACGGTTACCATTTAACCGGCGTCAATTGGGATCGCGATATCACTGATTACCAGGTTGCCGACCTTCGTAATATCGTTGAAGGCGACCCCAGCCCTTGTGGTTTTGGTCACTTAGTGATTAAGCGTGGTATTGAAGTCGGTCATATCTTCCAATTGGGTGATAAATACTCTCAAGCGCTTAAAGCCGGTGTATTGAATGAAGAAGGTAAACACCAAATTATGACCATGGGCTGTTATGGTGTGGGTGTGTCACGCATTGTTGCCGCCGCGATTGAACAGAACCACGACGAATACGGTATTATTTGGCCTGACGCAATAGCGCCCTTCCAAGTGGTGTTGATTCCAATGAATATGCACAAGTCAGTGCGTGTAGCTGAAGCCACTGAGCTGTTGTATCAACAACTTAAAGCTGCGGGTATTGACGTACTCTTTGATGATCGTAAAGAGCGCCCGGGTGTGATGTTCGCAGATATGGAATTGATTGGTGTGCCTCACAGCATTGTGATTGGCGAGCGTAACCTCGATAACCGTCAGGCTGAATACAAAAATCGCCGCACAGGTGAAAAGCAGCTATTAGATTTAGACCAATTAGTCAGTCAATTTACGGCTTTGCTCAAATAGCACCTACAACAGCAGTTTCGACTGATTGCGGGCTGCTGTTTTATTATCGCTTGGCGAGCTTAGGGTGTAAAATACTCTAAGCTCGCATCATCACGTGGTTGTTATACTTGTTTTAAAGGTATTTTAACGTAACTCATACCATTACTTTCTGCTTGAGGCAGTTGCCCAGCGCGAATATTCACTTGTACCGAAGGATAAATCAGTCGCGGTACAGCTAAGGTTTTATCACGTGTTTCACGTTTTTGCACAAAATCTGCTTCAACGGTGTCAGCTTTCACATGAATATTTTGCTGTTTTTGTTCGGCCACCGTCGTTTTAAAACGTAATTCACGACCATTCGGTTGATAATCATGACAAACATAAACAACCGTTTCTGCTGGCAACTGATATAAACGCTGGATAGAACGGAACAAGATATGGGCATCACCACCCGGAAAATCGCAACGTGCCGTACCGCCATCAGGCATAAACAGTGAATCACCTACAAACACATTGCCAGCAATTAAATAACTGACACTGTCGTTAGTATGACCAGGTGTATTAATCACCGTCGCGGTAACCGAGCCGATGTTAAACGTTTCACCATCCGCAAATAATTTATCAAAATAATCACCCGTGCCAATTAATTCTGCATCAGCGATATTGAAAACCATTTTAAACGTTTGCTGAACCTTCCGGATCCCCTCACCAATCGCAATTGGTGCTGCTGTCTTTTGCTTTAGGTAATGCGCGGCAGAAAGATGATCAGCATGAGCGTGGGTTTCTAAAATCCACTGTAATTGCCAGCCTTGCTCAGCTAAGTACGCTAAAATCTTATCTGCGGCCTCTGTGCTAACCTGCCCTGCGGCGGCATCGTAATCAAGTACTGGATCAATCACTGCCGCTTTAGCCGTTGCTTTATCAACAACCACATAACTGCAAGTTGCGCTATCATTATCAAAGAACATTTCAATATGCAGATTATCTAGGTTACTCATTTTTTCAGCCCTTACTTTAGTTAATGCTAAATTTTGATTGCAGCTTAACGAAAAAGCCCATAGAATGCAATTCCGTTATATGCATATTCCATAAAAGAATATAGGAGTGGCCATGTTGGTATTAATAGGTGCTTTAATCATCGGGCTTAGCTTGGGGTTATTCGGGTCAGGTGGTTCGATCCTGACCGTACCGGTGTTGTTGTATTTGGTTGGCATGCCCGCATCATTGGCCATCGCGTCTTCGTTATTAATAGTAGCGCTGATCAGCTTGTTTGGTTCAATCCACAATATGTTTCGCCGTTTAATCAGTTGGCGCCATGTTTTATGGTTTGGTGTACCCGGAATGTTAGGAACTTATGGTGGCGCTTGGCTAGGCACCTTAGTAGATAGCCGCTGGCAGTTATTAGTCTTCGCGTCCTTAATGGTGGTTGCGGCAATAATGATGTGGCGCAGCAAAGTCACGATGATTGATCAACCCAAAACGTTTCATCATATTAAAGTCATTGCCGATGGCTTAGTTGTCGGTGCTATTACTGGTTTTGTGGGGGTTGGAGGGGGCTTCTTAATCGTTCCCGCATTAGTATTATTGGCCGGGTTACCCCTTCATATCGGCGTAGCAACCAGCTTAATGATCATTGCGTTAAAATCGTTTGTCGGTTTTGCAAAATACTACAGTGTGTTTCATGCACAAGGCTTGGTATTTGATTGGCACGCCATCACTATCATGGTTGTGGCCGGTATTTTGGGAAGTTATGTTGGCGGTTGGCTCAATCGCAGATTACCGAAAGCGATCTTACAAAAGGGCTTTGCCGTATTCTTGGCGATCATGGCGGGTGTCGTGATTTATCAATCTGTTTTATAAACTGTTTTTTGGAGGATTTATAATGAAAACAGCACAACAATTAGTGGCCGAAGCAAAAGAACGTATCAAAGAAGTCGATATTCAGCAACTCGCGGCGCAGCTAGAAAAACAGCCATCAACGCGTATTATTGATGTACGTGAGCCTGCCGAATTTGCTCAAGCACACATCAGCAGTGTCGTTAACTACCCACGCGGTGTATTAGAAATGCAATTGGCTAACCACCCCGCCGTCGCGGCGTCAGGTTGTGCCGCAGAGTTAGCCTTAGCGCAATTAGCACAGGAGCCGTTGTATTTGATTTGCCGTTCAGGTGCTCGCTCGGCTTTAGCCGCGGAATCGTTACAGAACATGGGCTTTACTGATGTCTATTCGGTCGCGGGTGGCATGGCAGCCTGGCAAGAAGCAGGCTTACCCGTCACGCAATAAGGAGTCGTAATGGAGAATTTCACCCCGATATCTGCGCTAATTGGCGGCAGTTTAATTGGCTTTGGTGCATTGCTAATGATGACCATGTTAGGACGTATTGCAGGAATCTCTGGCATAGCCAGCCAGCTTATTTTTGAACGTGATGGACGAGGCTGGCGATTTGCGTTTGTGGCTGGCCTTTTAGTTGCACCACTACTGGTAAGCTTTTTTATGCAAGATCTCACCTTTACTACGCCTGACTTAAACACTAAAACCTTAATTGCCGGTTTATTGGTGGGTTTAGGCACAGGCTGGGGCAGCGGCTGTACCTCAGGTCATGGTGTTTGTGGTATCGGTAGACTATCTCCACGCTCGATTAGTGCTACCTTAGTCTTTATGGCAGCAGGCGTGCTGGTTGCAAGCTTATTTTAAGCAGGAGAAAATATGAAAGCATTAGTGGCATTTTTATCCGGCTTATTGTTATCTGCGGGTATCACTATTTCAATGATGATCGATCCCGCAAAAGTAATTGGTTTTCTGAATGTACTTGATAACTGGGACCCAAGCTTAGCGTTAGTCATGGGCGCGGCTTTAGTGGTTTATTCTACTGGTTTTTACTTTAGCCAAAAACGAGCAGCCCCTTTTCTAGAAAAGGCTTTTTATCTTCCAAAGAGCACCAAAGTAGATCGCCAATTATTGTTAGGGGCTTTAATTTTCGGTGTCGGTTGGGGCTTATTAGGTTATTGCCCTGGCCCTGCTATTGCCGCTCTAACCTCAGGTAGCACCGGTACCATCGGTTTTGTGCTCAGCATGGTGTTCGGATGGTGGCTCACTCGAAAAATTAAATTTAACTAAATCTATCTCCTCTTTAACGCCGATCTTAACCACGATTTTTTTGCTCATGGTTAAGATCTAGCGCAAAAAACCTGTAAATAAATACCCCGCGACACAACATGAAAAGAGTAAACTTCCTTATTATTAAATAATATTTCATACCCTAAATCATTAGCTATGCAAATTGCACAACGTTTTACGGCGCAATGGTCTTAAGCGCGTTTTTTGCTAAAGCCTTAATTCCTTAGCATGATATTACCGCTTAAATGCTATGCATGATTGGTATGCTGCAGCATTCACAAAGGTACAGTAGGGCAAAAGACTGATACTTCCGGTTATCTGACTAGCAGGGGTAAGAGATAAGGTCAGTGGTATGCTTAAAGATTGGCACATACCATAAACTAGTTTATTGTTTTATATTGATAACAGTGCAAACCTACCGCCTTTGCCTTGCACGTTCTGCACTGTTAAAAATACCCATGCTGGGCTAAACCAGCATCTTTACTGGAGCGGGTTATGACACTTTACCATCTGATCGAGCAGCGATTCTTTTTTACCTTAACCCGAAAGATAGTGGGTAATGTACTGTTTATTACCCTGTTCTTTGCGCTGGCGATGTATCTTGCTTACCCTACCACTGATAACAAACAACTTTGGTGGTTGTTGCTCGTTGTTGGCAGCGCTGCTTATAGTTTTACTATCTTCTATATGTGGCATTTAATTGTTCGCCCGGTGCAGGCTTTAGTCAAAAATTTACACGACAGTAATCGCTCTGGGGCTGATCTTAGCCAACGTTTACCCGCCTTCACCTTTGATGAGTTCCGAACATTATCTGACGAATTTAACCAATTCGTTAGCCAACTTAGTGACGTACTTGGCAATGTGCATCAACAAGCGCGCAATACGCATCAGATCAATGAGCAGGTATCTATCGCAGTAAAAAGTACTCGCAAAAACTTACAAGAAACTGAGCAACGTAATACTTTAATTCGCCGAGAAAGTGAACAAGTTATCAACTATTTAACGAACATCGTCCAAAGCAGCGATCAAATGGGCGAGATAACACAACTTGCAGTAAGTAAAGCTCAAGTTGCCAGCACACAGATGCAGCAACTTAATCAACAACTTGCGGCGATTGCTCGATTGCTTGACTCTTTTGCTGCCACTATTAACGGTTTACAAAAAAACTCAGAAAATGTCCGACAGATTTTAGTTATGGTTGAAGGGTTCTCGGATCAAACCAATTTACTGGCTTTAAACGCCGCCATCGAAGCAGCTCGAGCGGGCGATGCCGGTCGTGGTTTTGCCGTTGTTGCCGACGAAGTGCGAACACTGGCAGCCAAAGTGAATGAAGCAACGAAGCAAATTTCAGGTTTTTTGAATGATATGGAGCGCTTGGTAAAAGAAACAAAAGAAGAATCCACTAGCTTAAATCAACAAGCAAAAGATGCTCAAAATCAAATTAATGAAACGAATCAAGAATTTGCTTTATTACAGCAAGAGTTGCTAACGGCTCAGGGTGGTATGAAAACCATCACCAGCAGCGTATCTAACCTTGAAGAAAAATATCAACAAACCCATGAACATTTAAGTGCGATCCAGCAGATCACCAATCAAGCTTATCAACAAATGGCTTCAATTGACGATGCCGCTAAAAATTTGTTAGAGGGTACTGCCACGACAGAGCAACAACTCGGGCGTTTTGCGCGTAAGGCCAGCTATTGATCACGCCGCTAGCTAGGATTTGTATGTCGCTGTTTGATATCTTAAAATTGCCTATATGAAACAAGTGTTTGGCAAGGCGAATGGTCATAAAAAATCGCTATTATTTTTCGCATTAGCCGCGTTTATGGCCAGTGTGGTAATGCTAGTCGAGTATTATCATCGTAATTACGCAGAACTGATGCAAATTCATCAGCATGAACGCCTGAGTCAGCAGTTATCCTCGGTTCGAGCCAATATTGAGTCTGAATTAAATTCCAATATTTTTTTAGCCGATAGTTTAGCCACGCTGATTTCGGTTAATCCGCAATCTGATAACGAACAATTGACGCGTATGGCTGAAGCCTTATATTTAAAGTCCAGTAGTTTACGCAATATCGCTTTAGCTCCCGATAACGTGATCCGTTTTGTCTATCCCTTAACAGGTAATGAAAGTGTTATAGGCTTTGATTACCGCCAGTCACCTGAACAATTACACACTGTCGAATTAGCTAAGCAGCGACAAGAGGTTTTTATTGCCGGGCCGCTAACATTAATCCAAGGCAACCAAGCCATTATTGCGCGGATGCCTATCTTCACCGATCCACCGTTCAATCAGCGGTATTGGGGGACCTGTAGCGCGGTCATCGAACTAGACAAACTGTTCAAGTTAGCCGGTGTGAATGAACTTGCTGCACAATCTCGACTGGCAATCCGTGGTAAAGATGGTTTAGGTGCGAATGGCGAGGTGTTTTTCGGTGATGAAAGCGTGTTTGCAGAGGCTTTTAGCAGCGAAACGATCCGGTTGATCAACGGCAGCTGGTTGATAGCGATTGCCGAATTACCCGGAACATCTTACAACGGCCCTGCATTAGCGTCGTCATATATTCGTGTGATTGGGTACGGTTTTAGTTTGTTATTACTGCTGGTTTTTATTAGCTTATTTTATAGTTACCATTTAGCACGAATTAACTCACTGCAAGATCCTTTAACCTTATTACCCAACAGGCGTTTCGCGATGAAATGGTTAGAGACGCTCATTAACTCCCGAGCTGAATTTTGTATCATTAGCTTAGACTTAGATAAATTCAAACTGATCAATGATCGCTTTGGGCATGCGATTGGCGATCAGTTTTTACAAGAAGTTGCCAGGCTACTCCAAATTAATTTACGCAGTTCTGATGTTGCTTGCCGCTTATCAGGCGATGAATTTTTAGTGATTATGCCACGCATTAGCAAGCAGCACGATATTCAGTCTATCCTGCAAAAAATTATGACCAGCTTTAAACGCGCGACTTTTTTCGCCAATGGTCAGTCAGTTGCATTTGAGCTAAGCCTCGGCACCGCCTTTTTCCCCAGCGACGCACAGGATCTTGAGTCATTGCTAAACCAAGCAGACGTAGCCATGTATCAACAAAAAGCCAGTCACAAATTGTCCCAGCAGGAGAAAAAACAAACCTAGTCGTTTGTGATAGCTAAATAGCAAATCAGCCGTTCAGTTCAGCTCGTGCGTCACTTACGACGGATAGGTATTCGCTGATAACAATACGTTACACCGCGTTAATTCGCTATCTATGCTTATCTGAACCATACTTAAATGCAAATCTTACCCTATGCGCTCCATCTTGCGTTAATCACAATACAGTCAGCACTGGCCGATAGCACGACCACTCCACAGATTAAAATAGAGGATTTAAACATGATTACTTTCACAACCCCCAGTTGGAGTGCGCTATCTTATTTACAACAGTCCGGTGAACAGATGTTGCAAATGATGAACTGTAACACGCAAACCTATATGGCCGACTCAGCGCAGACTATTAAGAAATCTACCGGTATTATCCCTGCTGAAGACGTGGCAACAGCCATCGCGCTGTTGCAACAACGTAGCCGCCTTGCTGATGAAGTCCAACAACAGCAAGATGACATGCAGCATGAATTAGCTGAATTACCCGCTGAACTTCAAGAAGAACCCTTACCTAGCGCATCAACTCGCGCCTTTCCACTGTTAGAGCTTCTCCAAGCCGCCCATAACGCGCAAGAGCCGGTTATCTGGCAACATTCTACATAACCCCCCTGCAAAACCGAACACCGCACTGTCATTGCGACAAGGCTCAATTTCAACACAGCTGTGCACGCTCCTCTTTTTCATCCCTGAAAAAGACGTATCCTGCCAAAGCTTACTTCGCTATTAACTCATCAACAGAGTCTTGGTATCTGCCCCCGAAGCTTGGAGCTTGCTCTGGATTTTAGTCCCCTTAGAGCGAGCCGACTGATCATCGTTGGCCAAGGTTTTAAGAAAACGGGTGTTTGAGTGCGGCGACGAAGCATAGCGCGAGTTACGTTTTTGCCTTGGACAACGCATGAGTAGCCGGGCTTTCGAGCGGAAGTGGGGTCGCATTTTCTTTGGATACTTTCTTTTGGCGACGCAAAAGAAAGTATCTCGCCCACGGCGAAAAGGTTAAACGCTCCGTAAAGCTTCGACTGGAGCACGCTGTAAATAAATCCGTGTACGCTCCTCTTTTTCATCCCTGAAAAAGACGTCTTAAGCCAACGTTTACTTCGCTATTAACTGATCAATAGAGTCTTAATATCTGCCCCAAAGCTTACTCTGGATTTTAGTCCCCTTAGAGCGAGCCGACTGATCATCGTTGGCCAAGGTTTTAAGAAAACGGGTGTTTGAGTGCGGCGACGGTAGTGCCGCGCGAGTTACGTTTTCGCCTTGGACAACGCATGAGCAGTCGGGCTTTCGAGCGGAAGTGGGGTCGCATTTTCTTTGGATACTTTCTTTTGGCGAAACAAAAGAAAGTATCTCGCCCACGGCGAAAACGTTAGGGGTCTTGGTATATGACCCCGAAGCTTGCTTTTATAACAGCAACCGACTGAACTACCGCTCACTTATTTGCAGGCACAAAAAAACCAGCATTAGCTGGCTGATTTACATGAAAATGGCGGAGCGGACGGGACTCGAACCCGCGCCCCCCGGCGTGACAGGCCGGCTAGATTTTTATAACAGCAACCGACTGAACTACCGCTCACTTATTTGCAGGCACAAAAAAACCAGCATTAGCTGGCTGATTTA